>NZ_QGDV01000003.1 GCF_003149025.1 Rathayibacter iranicus NCPPB 2253 = VKM Ac-1602 | reverse complement strand
TGGAACGCCTGACCCTTCCACTCCTCACCAATGGTCGAATTCATCTGATTCACCTTCTGAATAGCCTGCTCGATCTCTTCCTTCGAGCGGGTATAAACCTGAGCCTGCTGCTTCAACTCTTCCGGCGTAACACTAATCTGAGCCATGAAACGTTCCCTTTCTTGAAACTGCCCGAGACCATAGCACGCAGCGAACACACGAAACTGGAACCCCGGAAGACGCCATTACCCACCCCCACACCTCAGCCACGAACTGCGAGCGGTACTGCTCGATGGCTCCGCCGACAGGCACGCAACTCGATGTGGTGACCCATAGCCAGATTCCCCGTCATTCCGGCGATCCACGAGACAATTCAATTGACTGCCAAAGGCAGGGCAACCGTCGATTACTGCCGGGGAGGACACCCAAACTAGTGCCAAAGCCGTCTCGCGATAAGGTCCGCCAAGACGCCGCCGCTCAGGCACAAAGTAGAACACCGATGGCGCAGATCGCGAAGGACCTAGCATCTCGGAGAACCCGATCGCGAACGGAACGAAACGAAGGCCTATGCAAAGTGGCTTATACAATAGTTTCACGCGCTCAACCAGGGTGCCCCTGTCCAGGGGTTTGTGGCGCTCCGGCGAGTTTTGCATAAGCCTCAAAACCCATGCAGGCTCAACGAACAGACCTCCGACCACGGCGCTTGTGGCGCCTAACCTGAATTTTGCATGAGCCTCATGGAAGAGCAACATGTCACCCTTCTCTACTATCGCCAAAATATTACCGAGCAGTTGATCGCCGATCTGGTCGGTATCCATCAGCCGACCATGTCGGGAACGATCGCGTTGGTTAAAGCGATGCTTAACGTCGTTGTCGATGACGAGCAGCCGCATGTCGAGGCCGCGCTCGGTGAGACGACGGCCGTCATCAACGACACCCTGCTCCCTGGGCAGACGTGCCCGAGCTGTACTCCCGAGCAGACAAGACCACAGGGCACAACTGCCAGGTCCTCGCGGATCTCTCCGGTCGGTTGATCCATATCTCGGATCCGATCGCGGGCGAGCACCACGATGCTCACGCCTTTCGAGAAACTGGGTGAGCCGATCTCCTCAACCCCTCGAACACGCTGACCAACAACGGCTACCAAGGCGCAGGAATGGTCACACCAATGAAAGAGCAACCAGGCGAAGAACATCTGCCGAATTACGCCAAAGAACACAATCGCTTCGCGAACACTCACCGATACGTCATCGAGCGAACAATCACTAACATGGAGACCTGGCGGCTATTCCACACCGACTACAGGCGACCACTGCACACTTCGGGGAAGCTTTCGACGCCGTCCGCGGGCTCATCTTTTTCATCCAAAAAACCAATTTTTCCTCAGCCTCACGCTTACCTATTCTTGCGTCTGGACACAGCCACGCCAACGACGAGTACGAGGCAGGTGGCGCTCGCTTCAACCACCAAAGACCAAGGGAACGAGAGATTGAAAAGCGCAGTAAGCACGCCCCCCAAAACTATCCCGAACCCGATGACCGCCGCGAAAACCCAGGGTCGAAGCCCCCACAACAGAGGAGCCCCGGCCGGTAGATTCTTGGTTTTCTTGTTCACGAAACGCCCTTCAGCAAGAGAAAGCACCCTTTAGCAAGAGAAAGCACCCTGTATGATTCCTCCAAGCAACCCGCCGGTGGCACCGATAACGGTGCCCGCCGGGCCGACGAGGGTGCCACCAAACCCTCCGATGACGGCTCCGCCGACACCATTACCGGACACGCAATGGCCCCATTCCTGCGAGCCCCAGTCAGAAAGAACATGCACATCCGAGCGAGCCGTTGCGGTATTGTTCGGTTGAATAGGATCGCTTGGCCGCAATGAGAACGTCAAACTTCCATCAGTATCTATCGTCCAGTCTCCGTCGACCGACGGACCATCCGCAACATCGATGTGGCGGGGAAGCGAATCGGTAATACTGGCACCGTCGCTAAATGCTACGGAACCGTCCGCCAATCGAACCAGTGAGGTACCGGCAGCAGTTCGGACGTGAAGTTTCACAGCGAAGGTCGACACCTCTTTCACTTGCAGCTCCACCGTTCCTGGAGCCAGGGGCTCTTCCGAAGCAGCCAAATCTTTCGCCAGAGTCATTACTCGTTCACTCGGTCCCAGCCTAGGGTATTTTTCCGCCCATGCGGGCACAGCGAAGGAAAACGCCCCTGTGGTCAAAATCACCGCTGCACCAATGAGAGCAAATGCGCGCATATTTTCCGTCCTTAAGATAGCTCAATCACAGACAGAAAGGGGTTACGTAGTCCTCATCCTGTTCGGCGATTCGCTATCAACAAGACCGCCGCAGAGCCAACAGCAACGATCATTACACGCCTATCGGCGCAGAAAGGTTTGAACTTCCTTCGAGTTGACTCATCAGGGGAGGAGCCTCGCTCTTTCTGCGGGCAGCAGCGCGTGAAGGCGTACGCGTCGGCGGTGTGTCCACTTAGTCGCTCATGTTACTGAACCCCTCGACGCTTTAGTGGCATTTATCTGCCTTGCGCTAATGGTACCCGGCGATTACTGTTACTTTGTATCTCAGAACAAGAGAGCCAGTAACGATGCCGGCTGCAATCGTCTCTGATTCCATCCTCATTGCGTTGGGGGTTTCTCGTGTCGTTGCACGGAGTGCTGATCGCGCAACCTGCCGCATTCCTCGGGTTAGTGATGCTTGGCGGAAGTGTGATGCCGCTGTTACGTGCAACGAACAAGCGACGGCGGAACGAACGTCCGTAGTGGCACAGCACGCTACCGAAGGGACTGCGCGGCCCGCCATCGAGCGGTCTTACGCTGGTTCCTCGTGGCTTCCGGATCGACCGAAGCAGTTATCGTCCACAACCGCAAAGCGGCAAAGCGGCAAAGGCATCCGTCGTCGCGCTTCTCCTCGCGCGCAATAGTTGCCGAAGCCCGCCATCGTCCGGACATCAGTTCGATCGCGCGGTCGCCTACCATCCTGCGGACGGGGCGAGGGGGCCGAGGTTTCTGGGCACTCCTGTCGCGTGGCGGCTGACAAGACAGATGTCGCGGTAACGTACCGGGCTCTGGGCTTCTCCCAACCGGGCTCTGACGCCTGGAACGAGCGGCCCTGTCCCGACCGTAGATGTGCCGATGCGCACGTGACCAAGGCCGCGTTCGACGCGCGTCATGTCGACCGGATGTTCGAGTATGTTCTGCTACCGGACGAACTCGGGCAAGCCGGTTCGGTGTCACCGCCGACCGTGACCTGCGGGCCGAGAAGCCCTCGTCGCTGGCGGCTTCCAGCAGAGCACGGAGGTTTGCTCCGCCGCCGGTAAGGAGCACGACCAACTTCGGCACTGCGCAGCAAAGGGGGACGCCCCCACCCGCGTCAGCCGCGCGCGGTGCGACCGGCGGCGAGCGCTAGCCCGGCCGCGAATGCCAGTTCGAGGGCCGCGACGGCCCCGACCACCAGCGGATCCGGCCCGACCTGTGCGAGCCGCCCCGGCCCTGCGGCCCCCGCCGAGAACCAGGCGAGCAGCCCGAGCAGCAGCCCGCCCACCACTCCGATGCCGGCGGCGGCCGCGGCACCCCAGCGCAGCAGCGAGCGGCCGTCGAGGGCGTCGAGCACGACGCGACGCAGACGCCATCCGGCGGCGAAGCCTGCCAGCACCGGCACGAGCAGACCGAGGAACCCGAGCGTCGAATCGCCCTGCGGCAGCGCCGCGAGCATTGGGATCGACGGGATCGGTCCGAGCAGCGTGCCCGCGGGGCTCACCGAGGAGCCCGCTCCGAGTGCGAAACCCGGCCCGATAAGCCAGCTCGCGGCCCAGATCACGAGGTTAGGGACGAATGCCAACTGCCCGAGCGTCAGCGTGAACCCGCCGAGCGCCTCGCCGCCCAGTGCCTCGTACAACGCGACGACGGCGGTGTAGTTCGCGACCATAAGCACCGCGACCAGAACAGCCGCCGCGCCGATCACACCCGCCGCCGCCAGAGCACCGCCGCGCAGCGACGCGAGTACCAGGCCGGGCGCGGGCGCGGGGAGGCGGTGCAGAGACTCCGCGGCGAACTCGCTGATCCGGTCGCCCTCGCCACTGCCTGCGGAGTGCAGCGCCGCGCCGATGAGCACGCCGAGCGCAAAGACCAGGGGCGGCAGCACCGTCCCTTGCACGGGGTTGATAGTTGCCGCGGAGTCCGAGGAGCTGAGCACGACGAGGAGCGCGAGAAAAAGGTAAGTACCGATCGCAACGAGTATTCCGATGGCGCGAAACGGCGACTCCTGCGCCCGCCTGCCCGTGCGCACGCCGAGGACCAGGGTAAGCAACGAGAAGGCCAGCGGCGCGATGGTCACGGCGAAGCGCTCCGTGCCCCCCGGCAGCCCCAGGGCGAGGGCCGAGTCGGGGGCCAGGCCCGCCTCCAGGTCGGCGCCGTGGCCGAGTAACCAGAAGTCGGCGGCGATGCGCCAGAACACGCCCCAGTCGACAGCGGTGTCGTACTGCACGGCCCAGAGGACGGTGAGCGGGACGAGCGGGATCGCGATGCCGATCAGCGCCGAGAGCGCGGCGTCGAAGGCGGCGAGGAGGGCGACGGTGATCCGGTTCATGGGCCTGTTGAGCCTAGCGGCGGGTCACTCCGAGCCCGGGCAGGGGCGCGCCGCGCGGACGCCTGGTCCCCTAGTGTCGAGCCGTGACGAGGACCAGGGACCGACGGAGCGGGCGGGGCCTGGACCGCCTGGTGAACCTCACGGACGCGACGGTCGCCATCGCGATCACCTTTCTCGTGCTGCCCCTGGTCGACATTGTCCAGGAGGGCCGCTCGCCCGATCTGGGGACGCTCCTTGCCGGAAACTACGGCACGCTCTCCGCCTTCTTCATCACCTTCGCCGTGATCGGGCGGCTCTGGATGGTCCACCACTCAGTTTTCGAGGGAATCGGAAGCCACTCCCCCGCCCTGGTCGTCGCGAACTTCGTCTGGCTGGCCGCCGTCGTGCTCCTCCCGTTCACCGCGAACCTGATGTCGAATGTGCTCGACACCGATGCGAGCGTCATTGCGCTCTACGTCGGCACGATGATCGTCGCGAGTTCGGCGACGCTGGCGATGCAGCTGATCGTGCGGCGCGACCGCGATCTCCTCGTGGATCGAGCGGAGCCGCCACGTCCGCTGTCGCGCTCGCTGATCGCGATCGGCATCCTCGTTGTGGCTCTTGTGCTCGCGGTATCTATCCCTGCCGTCAACATGTTCGCGCTGCTCCTGCTGCTGCTTTCGGGACCGATCGAACGCCTCCTGCATCGGCGGCAGACCGTCTCCCGGACAGTGCGCACTCGGACTGCACATGGCCTCGATCGGCTGGTGAATTTCTCAGACGCCACGGTCGCCATCGCCCTCACCGTGCTGGTTCTCCCGCTCGTGGAGATCGCGCCCGAGATCGGCCGGGAGGGCGGCGGAGTTGGCACCCTCCTCGCCGACCATCTCGACCAGGTGCTCGCTTTCGCGCTCTCCTTCACGCTGACCGCCGTGTTCTGGATCCCCCACCACCGGGTGTTCGATATCGCCGGCGACTATGACGGTGGGCTGATCTGGCTCGACCTGCTCTGGCTGGTGGCGCTCGCCTTCTTTCCCTTCTCAACGAGCGCTCTGGCCGTGTTTTCCGACTCCCCCGCAACGATCGGACTTTATATCGGCACGATGGCGGCGATGAGCGGGGCGCTGGTGCTGATCGAGGCACGGTTCTTGCGGCACCCTGAGTTGCGCCGAGAGGATGTCGCGCCGCCGTTGCTGGCGCGCGCGCTCGCTCCGTTCTACCTTCTGCTGCTCGCACTCGCGCTGGCACTGTTGGCGCCGGCCATCGGCTTGTGGTGGCTGCTCCTGCTGGTCGTGCAGCGTCCGGTCGCGGCGCTGCTCGCGCGGGCCTCCCGGAGGCGCAGCGGCGAGATGCGCTGAAACGGACGAGATCCCCTGCCGCGGCAAGGGATCTCGTCCGTTCGAGCGCATCTCGCGACATTTCGCGAGGTGCGGGGGCTAGAGGGCGGCGTAGACCTCGCGGAGGAGGGCGGCTGTCTCGGAAGGGGTCTTTCCCACGCGGACGCCTGCGGCCTCGAGAGCCTCCTTTTTGGCCTGCGCTGTTCCGGCCGAGCCGGAGACGATGGCGCCGGCGTGACCCATGGTCTTGCCCTCGGGAGCGGTGAAGCCGGCGACATAGCCGACGACCGGCTTGGTGACGTTTGCCGCGATGAAGTCGGCGGCCCGCTCCTCGGCGTCGCCGCCGATCTCGCCGATCATGACGATCGCCTTCGTCTCGGGGTCGGCCTCGAACGCGGCGAGCGCGTCGATGTGCGTCGTCCCGATGATCGGGTCGCCGCCAATTCCGATCGCGGTCGAGAAGCCCAGGTCGCGCAGCTCGTACATCATCTGGTAGGTCAGGGTGCCCGACTTTGACACCAGGCCGATCGGGCCCTTGCCGGTGATCGTCGCAGGAGTGATGCCCACGAGCGACTCGCCCGGCGTGATGATCCCGGGGCAGTTCGGGCCGATGATCCGGGTCTTGTTCCCCTTCTCCTGCGCGTAGGCCCAGAACTCGGCGGAGTCCTGCACCGGAATGCCCTCGGTGATGACGACGAGGAGGCCGATCTCGGCGTCGATCGCCTCGATCACGGCGTCCTTCGAGAAGGCGGGCGGCACGAACGCGATGGAGACATCGGCGCCGGTGGCCGCCATCGCCTCCTTCACGGTGCCGAAGACGGGAAGCTCGACGTCGCCGTGGGTAACGGTCGTGCCGGCCTTGCGGGCGTTGACCCCGCCGACGACGTTCGTGCCGGCCTTGAGCATCAGCGCGGTGTGCTTGGTGCCCTCGCCGCCGGTGATGCCCTGGACGATGACCTTGGAGTCTTTGGTGAGGAAGATCGACATGCTTGTTCTCTGATTCCTTGAGTCGTCGGGTCCGTTACGCGGCGGCGAGTGCGGCGGCCTTGTCGGCGCCCTCGTCCATGGTCGCGGCGAGCGTGATGAGCGGGTTAGCGGCAGCCTGGAGAATCGCGCGGCCCTCCTCGACCTTGTTGCCGTCGAGCCGGACGACGAGCGGCTTGCTGGCGGCGTCGCCGAGGATCTCGAGCGCCTGCACGATGCCGTTCGCGACCGCGTCGCAGGCGGTGATCCCGCCAAACACGTTCACGAAGACGCTCTTGACCTGCTCGTCACCGAGGATCACGTCGAGACCGTTCGCCATCACCTGGGCGGAAGCTCCGCCGCCGATGTCGAGGAAGTTGGCCGGCTTGACGCCGTTGTGCTTCTCGCCGGCATAGGCGACAACGTCGAGGGTCGACATGACCAACCCGGCTCCATTGCCGATGATGCCGACCTCGCCGTCGAGCTTCACGTAGTTGAGGTCGTTCTCCTTGGCCTTGGCCTCAAGCGGGTCGGCGGCGTCCGTGTCTTCGAGGGCGGCGTGCTCCGCGTGGCGGAAGCCGGCGTTCTCGTCCAGCGAGACCTTGCCGTCGAGCGCGACGATATCGCCCTCCTCGGTCAGCACGAGCGGGTTCACTTCGACGAGCGTCGCGTCCTCGCCGGTGTAGACGTCGTAGAGCTTCACCAGCACCGGCGCGACCTTCGCGATCAGCTCCTCCGGGAACTTCGCCGCGCGGGCGATCTCCTCGGCCTTGGCCGCATCGATGCCCTGGCCGGGTACGACCTCGACGCGTGCGAGGGCGTCCGGGCGCTCGACGGCGAGCTGCTCGATCTCCATCCCGCCCTCGTAGGAGGTGAGCGAGAGGTAGGAGCGGTTGGCCCGGTCGAGCAGCACCGAGAAGTAGAACTCGCGGTCGATCCGTGCACCGCCGGCGACCATGACGCGCTTGACCACGTGACCCTTGATGTCGAGGCCGAGGATCGACTGCGCCGCACTGAACGCGTCCTCAGGGGTCTTCGCGACCTTCACGCCGCCCGCCTTGCCGCGGCCGCCGATCTTGACCTGCGCCTTGACGACGGTGACGCCGCCGAGCTTCTCGGCCGCAGCGCGCACCTCCTCGGGCGTGTCGGCGACGATGCCGGGAAGCACGGGGACGCCGTACTTCTCGAATAGATCACGGGCCTGGTATTCGAAGAGATCCACGCTGCATTCCCATTCCGCGCCGAGCGCGCTTGAATTTCGAGTCGAGGTGGCCCGGACGTCGCCGGAGTCTCGGCACTGTCCCTGGGCCGCGCCGAGTCTACTCCGAGAGCACTCCGCGCTGTCCTCCCGCCAATCTGCGCCCGCCGCCGTCCCGCCGCGTAGCGTGGAGCGCATGCCGTTCGCTCGCCCCTCTCGCTCGCGATCCCGACCCGACGTGTTCCGCGAGGGCATCTTCCTGCTCGCGGGGGCACGCGCGATCCTCCTGCAAATCGCGCACCCGGCCGTCGGGCAAGGGGTCGCCGACCACTCCGACTTCGTCGATCGCGCGGTGAACCGCCTGCACGGCACGCTCTCCTACTTATACGTGCTGCACTACGGCACACCGGAGGACGTCCGCGCCGTGCGCCGCCGGGTGAACCGCGCCCACGTTCCCGTCCACGGACCCGGCTACACGGCGTTCGATCCGGAGCTGCAGCGCTGGGTTGCCGCCACGCTCACGCAATCGATGCTGCAGCTCTACGAGGGTGCGTTCGGCGCACTGGATCCCGAGGAGGCCGACGACATCGTGCGCCGCTCGGTCGTCGTCGGTACAGCACTGCAGATGCCCGAGGAACTCTGGCCCGAGACTCGTGCCGCCTTCGATACCTACTGGGAGGCGCAACTCGCTCGCCTCGAGGTCACCCCGCAGGCACGCAGGGTCGCCCATGACCTCCTCGGTGCGAGCATCGCAGCGTGGTATCTGCGCCCTTTCGGCCCGTATCTCCGACTGCTGACGGCGGGACTACTCCCCGCCCCGCTTCGCGCACCGTTCGGCTTCTGCTGGGATGACCGGCAGGAGCGACGGTTCGCCCGGACACTCAGGCGCACCTTCGCCGTCTACCGTCTCCTTCCCGCCGTCGTCCGCACGGCGCCGAGCCGCTACTACCTCGCCCGGGTACACCGCGGCTGATCAGAATCCGGGAGTGACAACCCAGCCCGCGTAGGCCGCCAGCTCGAGGCCGAGCGCCTGCGCGGCCGCACGCGCTTCCTGCAGCCCACGCTCGTCCCGGACGTCGACGGTCACCGGCACGCTGTCGCCGAAGCCCGCGATCTCGATGCGGGCGCTCGTCGGACCGCTGTACAGCGGCACATGCGCATCGGCGGTCCTCGCGCCGACCACCCGCGACCCGGTCGCCTCCGCGATCACCGCGAGCGCGAACGGAGCCGTCACCATCGCGTTCGTGTACAGCGTGGCCACGCCGCTCATCCGCGCCTCGTTCCTCCTGCAGGACGCCGCGTCCATGGGATCACCCGCAACATCCTGACTGTAGCGAGGCGCCAGACCGACCGCGAGATGCCTCTTCGGCACGCCTCCGTCGGCGAGTCGCGTACTCAAGAGGCATCTCACAGGGGGACGGCGCGCGGGTTAGGGCAGGAGGGTCCAGATCGCGGAGGAGAGAGCGGCGCCGGTCGCGGCGCCCGCGAGCACCTGCGCGGGAGTGTGGGCGCCGAGGCGGACCCGGGACCAGAGCACCCAGAGCACGATCGGCGCGGTGACCGCGAGCGACAGCGGGCCGTAGGCGATCAGGACGACCACCGCACAGGTCGCGGCGACGGCCGCATGGCCCGAGAGCTTCCAAACGAGGTTCACGACCCCCACCGCGACCACCACCGCAACGGTCACCACGCCGAAGGTCGTTACCGCGGCCGGGGCGCCAAGAGCGGCGAGCAGCATCACGCCAACCACGATCGAGACCAGCGCCAGGCCGATCGGCAACGCCCGCTCGCGCCGATCCGGTACGTGGTGGTCGCCGTGAATCCGGCCGCTGCGCATCAGCGCACGGATCACCAGGTAGGGCACCGCGCCGACGAACAGCGCGGCGAGCGCGCCCCAGGCCACGCCGAGCAGCGGCGGATCCGCGACCCGCGCGCCGACCACGATGGGCACGACGACCCCGAGCACGGCGGGCGAGAACCCCTCCGTCGCGAGCCGCGCCGCGTCGGAGCCGCCCGCCACCGGACTAGACCTTCTCGATCGGCGCGACTTTGATCAACAGCTTCTTGGCACCGACCTGGTCGAACAGCACGTGCGCCACGCGCTTGCTGCCCTCGCCGGTCACCGCGTTGACCCGGCCCTCGCCGAAGTCGGTGTGCCGAATGCGATCGCCCGCAATCAGCTCAAGGTCGCCGTTGTCGCGCACCATCCCCGTGATGCGGTTGGGGAACTCCCCCTTGGCCTTAGGAGCCGCGGCAAGCGCCTCCCGGAACTCGGTGTTCGAGCGAGACCGGCCAAATCCCGGCCGCTGGGCGTTGAGCGCCCGCGGCTGCGTGCCGCCGCGCGAGGTCGCCGCTCCCGGCGACTGCCGCCACTGGATCAGCTCGCCCGGAATTTCCTGCAGAAACCGGCTCGGCATCGCGACCGACGTCTCGCCGTACTGCGCACGGGTCATCGCCAGCGAGAGGTAGAGGCGCTTACGCGCGCGGGTGATGCCCACATAGAACAGGCGCCGCTCCTCGGCTGGCCCGCCCGGCTCGTTCGCCGAGATCCGGTGCGGCAGCAGATCCTCCTCGATCCCGGTGAGGAAGACCGCGTCGTACTCCAGACCCTTCGCCGTGTGCAGAGTCATCAACGAGACCGTGCCGGAGTCGTCTTCCAGGTCGTCCGCCGCGGCGACGAGCGAGACCTCGGTGAGGAAGTCGACCAGGCCGCCGTCGGGGTTGTTCCGCGCGAACTCCTTCGTGACGGCAATCAGCTCATCCACGTTCTCGGCCCGCGCCTCATCCTGCGGGTCGCGGCTGGAGCGGAGCATGTCGAGGTAACCGCTGCGGGTGAGCAGCGCGGTCAGCACCTCGTGCACTTTGGCCTCCCCGCCCTCTCGAGCAGGGTCGAGCATCAGCGCGCACTCGTCGAGGAGCGTCGCGAGGTCGACGATCGCCTTCGTTACCTTTGGCCCCATCCCCAGCGAGCCGGCGTTGCGCATGGCCTCGCGCAGCGTTACCACGTTGGTGTCGGCGAACGACTGCAACTGCGCCTGGGTCGCCGGACCGATGCCACGCTTGGGCGTGTTCATGATGCGTCGCAGTGCCAGCACGTCGGCCGGGTTGGCGACCGCGATCAGGTAGGCCAGCGCGTCCTTAATCTCGGCACGCTCGTAGAACTTCGTGCCGCCGAGAATCCGGTAGGGCAGCGCCGAGCGGATGAAGATTTCCTCGAGCGCGCGCGTCTGCGCGTTGGTTCGGTAGAACACGGCGATCTGGTCGTAGCCGGTGCCGGCCGCGTGGAGTCGGGCAATCTCGTCGACGACGAACTGCGCCTCATCGTGCCCCGAATATCCTGTGTAGCCGACGATTTTCTCGCCGTCGCCGCTGGAGGACCAGAGGTTTTTCGCGCGGCGGTTGAAATTGTTCGAGATGACGGCGTTAGCCGCCGACAGGATGTTCTGCGTGGAGCGATAGTTCTGCTCGAGCAGGATTACCCGGCAGCCCGGGAAGTCGCGCTCGAACTCGACGATGTTGCGGATATCGGCGCCGCGGAACGCATAGATCGACTGGTCGGAGTCGCCAACGACGGTGAGCGAGGCCCCCGGAATTGAGCCGTCTGCGGTGACAGGTCCGCGGTAGGGCCGGTCGAACTGCGCGGCCGCCATTGTCGCGGGGGAAACCGGCCGAGTGAGCTCGTGGATCAGCGAGTATTGCGCGTGGTTCGTGTCCTGGTACTCATCGACCAGCACGTGCCGGAAGCGGCGCTGGTACTTCGCCGCGACGTGCGGAAAAGCCCGGAAGAGGTAGACCGTCTGAGCGATCAGGTCGTCAAAGTCGAACGCGTTTGCGCCCTCGAGCGCCCGGGAATAGGCCCGGAAGACCTGGAGGAACATCTCCTCGTTTGGGTCGCTCAGGTTGGCGGTCCTGGCGTAGGAGTCGACGTCGGCGAGCTCGTTCTTGAGCTTCGAGATTTTTGCGGAGGCGCTCGCGACGGTGATTCCGAGCGAGTCGGCCTCGAGGTCCTTCACGATGCGCTTGAGCAGCGCCCGCTGATCTCCCGAGTCGTAAATTGTGAACGAGCCGGTCATCCCGAAGTTCTCGGCCTCGCGGCGCAGGATCCGCACGCACGCGGAGTGGAACGTCGAGATCCACATCCCTTCGGCCCTCTGCCCCACCAGCTTCTCGACGCGCTCACGCATCTCGGCCGCGGCCTTATTGGTGAAGGTAATGGCGAGGATCTGGCTCGGCCATGCCTCGCCAGTGCCCAGGAGACTCGCGATACGCCGGGTCAGCACGCTCGTCTTACCCGACCCGGCGCCAGCGACGATCAGGAGCGCGTCACCTCGGTACTCGACCGCCTCGCGTTGTTGCGGGTTCAGCCCCGCGACCAGCTGCTCGTGCGCCGGGTCGCTGCGGGGCGCGTTGCCGGAGCCGCCGGGAGTACCGACGAGGACCGGTGTGGCGCGGGAGTCGCTCGGATCGAAGAGAAAGCTCATGTCCCTCCGAGTGTAGGTCGACCCTCCGACACCGGGCGCTGACTCATGCCGCACGCCGGCGAGGGACGGCTGCCGCGAGCGATCCTCCGACATCCAGCCCGCGCCAGGCCAGCGAGAAGCCGAGCACGGCGAGAGTCGAGGTCGAGACCGCCAAGAGCTGCAGCAGCACGAAGGCGGCGAGATCCTTGGTGTCATCGGGGTAGTACTGAATCCCCTGCACGGCGAGTGCGGCCAGCAACAGAACAACGACGATCGAGCACGTCAACAGGAGCCGACTCGCACCACGGTGAGGCGCCCGCTTCGGTGCACGGCCCACCTGGGCCCGAGCCGTCAGCCACGCGCAGGCAACGGAGGCAGACGCCAAAGCCACGAGGTCGGCACCGAGGACGTCGCTCGCGCGGTGCCAGGATGCCGCCATCGTCAGGTTGCCGACAAGCACCACGACCACCCCGCCGAGGGCGAGGACGACCGTCCGGCCGCGCCCAGGAACCACCATCGCCAGCGCGAAGACCACCGAGACCGCGGCGGCCGTATGCCCGCTCGGGAAGCTGCCGCCCGTGTACCAGGAGTCTGTAACGACCAGTTCTGGACGCTCGAGTACGACGTTCTTCAACACTTGCGTGACTGTGGCCGTGACAACGATCGAGCCCACGGAGGCGATGGCGAGAGCCGGGCGCCTCCGGATCAGCGCGATCACCGCGACGAGGAACGCGCCGAGGAGCATCGAGATCGGCGTGAGATCGGCGAGCGTACCGGCCGCGGCGCCGGTCGCACGGCCGAACACTTGGTCGGCTCCGCGCAGACCCGAGTTCTCGACGCCCTGCCCCTGCGGCGTCAGCACGGCCAGCCAGTAAACAGCGGCCACGCCGAGCGCCGCGAGAAACGCGGTGACGAACCAGCGGCGGGTGATGCGGGTGCGGGTGCTCATCGCTCGACTCCTCTCGTCAGCAGTCTGGGCGGCAGTGGTGGGGGCGAGGCTCATCGGTGCAGGTGTGGCTGGTAGCGATCAGGAGGCGGCGCTGTAGGAAAGCGCAAAGTGGTCTGCCGATGATGGCAGCGGAGCCTCCGCGCGCGCCGAGCGTCAATCGATGTCCGATCTCGCGACCGGCGCGCTCATCCCCGCGCCCGGCGCTCGGAATCGGTCGCACGCGCCTTGAGGGCAAGGTCCGGCTGATCCGCAAAGACGCCGTCGATCCCCGTTTGCAAGATGAGAGCGAACTCCTCCTGCCACGCTCCGTGCTCGGCGGGGTCCTTGCCGCGACGGTGGACTTTTTCGAGGAAGCGGTTCTCCGCGCGGAGGGTCCAGCAGTAGACCTCGAGCCCGACGGCGTGCGCATCGGCGACGAGAGAGTTCGTCCCGACGACGCGGCCCGCGGCGTCCCGCCGGAACAGCATGCTCTTGTCGACGCTGATCCCGTGGACCGTGCCGGCGAGGTTGCGCAGACCCGAAGGAGTGATGAAAGCGGAGTAGGGAGTCGCGCGGGCGCCGTGCGCCGTGACCAGGTCGGCGGGTGCGCCTCGCGACTCGAGGAGGTAGATGCGGCGGGTACCGACTCCGCTCACCGCGAGGCGTTCGAGGACCGTCTTCTCAAAGCTCTCGATCGTCAGGCGTGGATCCTGTGGCCCCCAACCCGCGGCGGCAAGTTCCTGGCGCAGCAGCACATCGAGCGAGAGGCCGAGACCATCGAAGTAGGTGGCGTGCTTGAGTTCAACGACGAGTTCCGGCGGCGCATCGGGAGCGTCCTCGGCCGCCCGGTCAAGCAGAGCGAGTAATTCGCTGAAGCGCAGGAGCGGGAACTGGCCATCGAAGGTGGCGCTCGCAGGCCGGACGGCAGGCAGCCGCTCCCGAGCGCGCAGGAGAGAGAGTTCGGCCCAGGTGAAGTCCTCGGTGAACCACCCAGTGATCTCACGCCCGTCGATCCGCTTGGTGCAGCGGCGTTCGGCGAATTCGACGTAGCGCTCAATATCCGCCGTCCCTGAGATCTCGTTCTCATGCCTCAGCACGAGCACGCCATCCCGGGTGGCGACGAGGTCGGGCTCGAGCGCGTCGGCCCCCAGGGCGAGCGCGAGTTCGTAGGCGGATCGGGTGTGCTCGGGGCGGTAGCCGCTTGCTCCGCGGTGACCGATGACGAGCGGAGTGCGGCGCGCTGACATGCCGCGATCCTACGGGCGCCACACTGCCATTCCCCGGCAAGCCGGTTCTGGGGGGAGTCGAGGTCCGCTCGGAGTGAACAGCCAGACTCTGAGAGGTGCTCTCAGATAGTGTGGGTGCATCGTCAAGAGTCCTCCCGGACTCTTGACGTCTCCCGCACCCACAGCGACTCAGATCCGCGAGTTCCCTCGGAGACCAGCGCACCTGAGAGAAGAGGAACCATGGCAAGCAATAATCCGGCGTTCGGACGCCCGGAGTTCAGCAACCGCGGCTACGCCGGCCGCGTGCAGGACCTCCCGGATGTCTCCCCCGGCACGCTCGACCAGATGTACAACCGTCCGGCCGCCAGCTCGGTCGAGACCGATCGGATGACCATTGAGGACACCCTCGCGAAGACGGCTCTCGCCTTCGTGGTGCTCCTCGCGGGTGCCGCCGTCGGCTGGTTCGTTCCGGCACTGATGCTGCCGGCCGTGCTCGTCGCACTGGTACTCGGCATCGTGAACGCGTTCAAGAAAATCCCCTCACCCGCCCTGATCCTCGGCTACGCCGCGACCCAGGGCATCGGAGTCGGCGCAATCTCGCGCTTCTTCGAAACCCGGTACGAGGGGGCGGTAGTCCAAGCCCTCCTGGCCACGGTCGTCGTGATCGGCGTCACTCTGGCACTGTTCATGAACGGCAAGATCCGTACCTCCCCGAAGCTGAACAAAATCTTCTTCATCGGGATGATCAGCTACGCGGTCTTCTCGCTGGTGAACCTCGGCCTCGGCCTGTTCGGCGTCGGCGGCGGCTTCGGTCTGCGGACCGGCTTCATGGGCATTGTGATCGGCCTCATCGCCATCGCGCTCGCGACCTACTCGCTCGTGATGGACTTCGAATTCATCCAGCAGGGCGTACGCAACCGCGCCCCGCGCATCTACGGCTGGACCGGCGCCTACGGCATCCTGGTCACCGTGGTCTGGATGTACCTCGAACTCCTGCGCCTCATCGCGATCTTCCGCCAGTAGCAGAGCCTCTGCTCGCGGATAGGCGCTCGACCTCATGGTCGGGCGCCTATCCGCATTCCTGGCGCAATCGTGGGAGCAACTGGCACGATGAGCGGGTGGCTGCCGCTCGCGACTCCCGTCTTCCGGGCCTCGACGTCGCGCGAGGTCTCGCAGTGCTCGGGATGCTCGCCGCCCACCTCGCTCCGATCGGACGCGAGATGCTCTGGGACGGCCGCAGTGCGGTGCTCTTCGCCGTACTCGCCGGCGTCTCGATCGGACTGATGACCGGGGGCGCGGGCCGATCCGCGGAGCCCTGGCGCGACACCGCGTCGATCCTGCTACGTGCACTCCTCGTGCTCACCCTCGGTCTGGCCCTGACCCTGCTCCGGACGCCGATCGCGGTGATCCTGCCGCACTACGGCCTGATGTTCGCGGTCACGGCGCTGCTGCTGTTCCTACCGAGGGTGGTCCTCGCCGTGCTGGTCGCGCTGATCGCCATCGTTGGTCCGCTCCTCGTCGATGAACTCACGATCTCGGGAAACAGGTGGCTCGCGATGCTGCCGCCCCAGGAGTCCGTGCTGGCCGCCCTGCCGGTCACCTGGCTGACCCAGTACTACCCCGTCCCGTCGTGGTTGGCCTACGTGGTGCTGGGGCTCCTGATCGCGCGGTGCAACATCCGCTCAGACACCACGGCGCGGTGGCTCGCGATCGGCGGGGCTGCGGCTGTGGTTCTCGGGTACGGCGGTGGCCTGATCCTTGGTGGGCCAGAGGCGGTCGAGGCGCATGCCAGCACCACTCCTGAGCTGGTTGGGGCAGGCGGATTCGCGGCCGTCGTTCTCGGCGCGTCGATGGCGCTCACCGAGCGGCTGCCGCTCCTGCGCAGAGTCACCGCTCCGCTCGCCGCGGTGGGCGCCATGCCGCTAACGATCTACTCAGTGCAGCTCGTCGCTCTCGCCGTGTATTTGGTGCCGTACGAGCCGTTCGATTTCGAGGCGTGGCGCAGTTGGCCGCTCGTGACCGCTTTCGTCCTCGGCTCCGTCAGTTTCGCTCTGGGATGGCGCCGGCTGGTTGGGCAGGGACCGCTGGAGTGGCTGATTGCGCGTGCCTCGCTGCGGCCGCGGCGGCCGCTCGTGCGGCCAGCGCTGGGTTAGTGTGGCCGGGTGATTCCGCGTCGCGAGGCTGCCCAGCGCCTCGACATCCCCGTTGAGATGGCGGTGCGGCACGGTCTGCCCGCAAAGCTTTCGGAGGAAGAGTTCGTTGCTCTTGAGCAGGACCCGCCTCCGTGGCTGGTTCAGTCGCGCGAGAACCGTACGGGGCGACGACCGGTATGGGTGACCCTCGTGTGCGTCGTTTGCGGCCGTTCTGAGGCCGCCCGCCCCAAGAAGTGGTGGCCGGACTTCACGTTCCTCGCGTGCGAAGACCATCCGGCGGGCGCATGGCCACCCCATCCCGAGGGCCACCGCCGCGACGAATACGACGGCATCGGCACCCGCTTCGTCGGCGTCGTCGACACCCCCGCCTGACCCGCCCTGCTCGACCGGCACCTCCCGTGCGATCTGCAGGATCTTGTGCGATCTGCAGGGGATCGCCGCTTCCCCACGCGTCCTCGGCTGCCGAATCCGCTCATTCCCCCGCATCCCCTGCACATCGCACGGCTCCGTCAAGAGCCAACCCTCCGAAATGCAGGAGCGAGTCGCAGCCAGCGACGACGCCCGATCCCCCGCGACCGCGGGCCTCCGCGCGATCAGCTTGCGGCGTTACTCCCACTCGATGGTGGCGGGGGGTTTGGAGGTCACGTCGAGAACGACCCGGTTCACTCCGCTGACTTCGTTGGTGATGCGGTTGGAGATGCGGGCGAGGAGGTCGTAGGGCAGCCGGGTCCAGTCGGCCGTCATCGCGTCCTCGGACGAGACGGGGCGCAGCACGATCGGGTGGCCGTAGGTGCGTCCGTCGCCCTGGACGCCGACGGAGCGGACGTCGGCGAGCAGCACGACGGGGCACTGCCAGATTTCGGTGTCCAGGCCGGCGGCGGTAAGTTCAGCGCGGACGATAGCGTCGGCGTCCTGGAGCAGGTCGAGTCGCTCCTGGGTGACCTCGCCGATGATCCTGATGCCGAGGCCCGGGCCGGGGAACGGCTGGCGGCCGACGATGGCCTCGGGGAGGCCGAGTTCGCGGCCGATTGCGCGAACCTCATCCTTGAACAGCGTGCGCAGGGGTTCGACAAGCGCGAACTGTAGGTCTTCGGGGAGGCCGCCGACGTTGTGGTGCGATTTGATGTTGGCGGTGCCGGTACCGCCGCCGGATTCGACCACGTCGGGGTAGAGGGTGCCCTGGACGAGAAAGTCGATCGACTCCCCTTCGCCCTGCGCCTCGAGCACGAGGGCTTCGGCTGCGGCCTCGAAGGTGCGGATGAATTCGCGGCCAATGATCTTGCGCTTCTGCTCCGGGTCGCTGACACCGGCCAGTGCGTCGAGGAACTGCTCGCGGGCATCGACGGTCACGAGGCGGACGCCGGTGGCGGCCACGTAATCCTCCTCGACCTGGCGGCGCTCGTCCTTGCGGAGCAGGCCGTGGTCAACGAAGACGCAGGTCAGCTGGTCGCCGATCGCGCGGTGTACGAGGGCGGCGGCGACAGCGGAGTCGACTCCACCGGAGAGGCCGCAGATGACGCGGCCGGAACCGACCTGCTCGCGAATGACGGCGACCTGGTCGTCGATCACGTTCGACGAGTTCCAGTCGGCGGGAATGCCCGCGGCGCGGTGCAGAAAGTTCTCGATGACGGCCTGACCGTGCGCGGAGTGCTTCACCTCGGGGTGCCATTGCACTCCGTAGAGGCGGCGCGCGTCGTTGCCGAACGCGGCGACCGGGGTGGAAGTAGTGGAGGCGAGGACGTCGAAGCCCTCGGGGGCCTTGGCGACGGAGTCACCATGGCTCATCCACACCGTCTGATCGGTCGGCTGCTCGCCGAGGAGCACGCCGCCGTCGGTCGAGATCGCGGCGTCCGTCGCTCCATACTCGCGAAGCCCCGTGTTGGCGACCTCGCCGCCGAGGGTCTTCGCCATCACCTGGAAGCCGTAGCAGATGCCCAGGACGGGAACGCCGAGATCGAAAATAGCGGGGTCGAGCTGGGGAGCGCCCTCCTCGTACACGCTGGAGGGCCCTCCGGAAAGGATGATGCCGACCGGAGACTTGGCCGCGATCTCGGCGGCCGTAGCGTTCGACGGCACGATCTCGGAGTAAACGTTCGCCTCGCGGACGCGGCGGGCGATGAGCTGCGCGTATTGGGCGCCGAAGTCGACGACGAGGACGGGCTGCGCGGCAAGATGCGGCTGAGGAACGCTGGGGTGCTCGCTAATGGGGGGCCTCCACGGAGTCGGACGGGGTCTTCGGGTCGGTGCCGACGGTGCGGCGCTCGAGGTACTGCTCGACCTCGCGGGCGATGCGAGTCTCGACGAAGAAGGAGAGGGTGGGAACGACTCCGCCGAGCGCGATGAGCACGAAGCGCGCGAATGGCCAGCGCATCAGGCTCCACAGGCGGAAGTCGGCGAAGAGGTAGACGACGTAGAACCAGCCGTGCGCGATCAGGATGCCCGTGGACACATTCGCACCGGTACCGCTCGAGCGGTACTCGCCGCCGGGCACCTCGTACATCGGGGCAAAATGCAGCGCGCCCTGCTGTCCGAACGCGAACAGCTCCAGGTGAAACACGTACTTCAGCAGCATCTCGGCGCAGAGCAGGAGCAGCATCACGCCGGTAATAATCGAGGTCACCCGGTAGAATCGCAGGGCGCTCCGAATCGCAGGAAACTGCGCGGGCTTGGGCTCGAGGGGCATGATGCCCAGTTTACGGGGCGGGAGCGGGAGCCTCGGCCCGGTCGCTTCGTGCCCGCTCTTCGGCCTCCAGCGCCTCCTCTGCCTCGCGCTCCCACGTGTCGCGGACGAGCCGGAACCACAGGTAGAGCGCGAATCCAGCGAACACGACCCACTCGACCGCGTAAAACACATTCAGCCAATTGAGCGACACATCGCTGACCCGGGCCGGGGAGTCAATGGCCTCGAGGCCATTGATCGGCTGGTCGACGACGACATAGCCCTGATAGACGTCCTGCGGAGGATCCGGCCAGCGGTTGATGAGGGCCGGGATCGACAGCGCGGTGAGGGTCATCGGATCCAGTCCAGCGGCGGGGACCTCGGCTGCCTCATTCGCGACAAGGCGGCCGGTGAAAGCAAGAGGGGTCCGCTCCTCGCCGCTGTTCACTCGGTCGGCGACGCTCTGCGCCTGGTCACGGTGAGCCGTCCAGCCGTAGGCGAGAACCAGATCGGCGTCGACCGTACGGGTGCGGGCGATGACCCACCAGCCCGGCCGCTCCCCGTTCAGGCGGCCGCCGAGGATCTCAGCGCCCCCGGCGACGACGCTCGAGCTGCCCTCGACGCGCTGACCGTCAGCGGTCGCAGTGATCGAGCGCGAGGGCATCGCAACGTCCTCGAGCGCGAGCGTCGACTCCGACACTCCGGAATCGGGCGCAGCCGCGTCGACAGCGCGGCCTATCTGCCACTGCCCGAGCGCCGCGAACAGTCCGGCGATCACAAGGGCGAGCAGGAGCGCGGCGATCCAGCGCGGTCGCCGGGCCACCTGCCAGACCGTGCTTTGCGTCATTCGTTCCTCGTCCGCGCTTGTCCCCCGGGATGTCCCACGAGCCTCAGGAAGCCTAACCCGCGAGTGTCGGAGCCCCGCTGGGTCAGTAGTCCGGCTCCCGCGGACGCCTCGGGCGGCCGTTATCCGCCCCGTCCGACTGTTGCATCGCCTGGTCGATCAGGGCCTGTCGCATCGGGTCAGGGAATTCGTCGTCGAGTTCGTCGTGCTCGATCGACCTCCGTGGCGGCTCCGTCGGCTCCTCGAGAGCCTCGGTCGCCTCGGCCCCGGGAGCCACCATCGCCGCCTCAACGAGAGCGAAGTTTTCGTCGGTCATCGCGGGGCGCGCCGGAGTGGGACGGCGCCGACGCCGCGACAGGAATGCTCCGATGGTCTCGGAGCGCGAGGCCAGGATCGGGCCAACGATCGCCATGATGAGAACGTACAGACCAGCAAAAGGTTGGATCCGCTCGTCGAGGCCTGCCGAGAGCGAGAGCGTCGCCAGGATCAGCGCGAACTCGCCCCGGTTATGCAGGATGAACGCCGCGTTCAGCCCGGCTCGCGGCCCAAGCTTGTTCAGCCAGGCGACAAACTGGCCTGCACCGAGGTTGAGCACGATCGTCATGACGGAGGCGATCAGCACCGGGACGACGACGCTCGGGAACGCTCCCGGATCGAGCCCCAGCCCGAAGTTGACAAAGAAGAACGCGCCGAACACATCCCGGAGCGGGATCGCGATGTGCTCTACCCGCGAGCGGAAGCGGGTCGCTCCGATGACAAGGCCGATGAGGAAGGCGCCGATTGCGTCCGTCACTCCGAGAACCTCGCCGATCCCGCCGAAGAGGATCGCGAGTCCGAAAAACAGAATCGTGAACAGCTCGTCGTCGCGGGTGCGGAACAACCTCGAGACCACGCGGCCACCCCAGCGAGCGACCGCGAACATCACCACGAGGAATGCGAAGGCGATGAGCAGCTTGAGGATGACCGGCCACGGTTCCGTCTCCCCCGAGAGAACGACGGACACGATCGCCAGATATACCGCGATAAAGATGTCCTCAACCACGGTCACACCGAGGATCATCGGCGTCTCGGGGTTCGCCAACCGCTTCAGTTCGATCAGCAGCTTGGTGACGATCGCGCTCGAACTCGTGGCCGTGATGCCGGCGATGATGAGCGCCTCCCGGCTCCCCCAGCCGAGCATAAAGCCGAAGACCAGGCCGACCGCCATGTTGACCGCGATGTAGGAGCCGCCAGAGAGAATCAGCCTCCCGGCGTTACCGAAGAATTCGTCCTGGTCGAATTCAAGCCCGAGGTTGAACAAGAGGAGGATCAGGCCGAAGACGGCCGTCAGCTCGATGTAGCTCGACTCGAAGTCGAGGGGAAACAGCTGGAAGTTCGGGCTCGCCAGGAGTCCGACGACCATGTAGATGGGAATGGCCGGGAGCCCGATCGTCCTCCCTAGCCGACCGAGGACGTAGGCGACGACGAACAGGATCCCGAGGACGATGAGGTCTTCGCCGTGATGCATCCTCAGGCTCCGGGCGGGGCGTCGACCGCCTTGGCGAAGCTGCCGGTGCGGAAGAAAGCGAACGCCTTGGCGACCTTCTCCGGGCTCCCCGCGACCACGAGGGTGTCGCCGGGGAAGACCCTGAAGTCGGGGGCGGGAGCCGGGTTGGCCGCGTCACCGCGGACGACGGCGACGACCGTGAGGCCGACGATCCCGCGGTCGGCCGGCTTGCCGAGCTGCTGGCCGGCGATGTGGTCGTCGTAGTCGACCGTGAACCAGTCGATGGAAAGGCCGGGGATCTGGTCGAGTGCGGTGAGGGACTCGGTGATCTGCGTGCCGCCGAGCAGCTCGGCGAGGGTGTGCGCCTCGTCGTCGCTGAGCCGGAGCGAGACCTTCGCACCGTCCTGGTCGCCCTCAGCGAACGTGATGAGATCGCTGTGACCGGACCGGTGCGCGATGACGCCCACCTTGCCGCCATCGGCGGTCAGGAACGTGTGCAGAACGCCGACTCCGGGCAGCTTGACCCTGCGGACCTCGACCATGCGTGCTCCATCCGCGCCCTGCGACGCTCCTGACTCAGAACCTCCAGCTTAGATGCGCTCCTGCACACGCCGTGTCCCGTTCGCTCCCAGAAGACGGCCGTCGGCCCCTTCCACCCAGGGAACCCTGGCCCATTCAGGGAGCCCGCTGTTTGTGGCGGCCTCGACGGTCCGGGGTCCCCTCGTTCGGTGAACGTCAGCTGGGCTGGTATGGGGCTACGACGACCTCGACGCGCTGGAACTCCTTGAGGTCGGAGTAGCCGGTGGTCGCCATCGAGCGGCGAAGAGCGCCGATCAGGTTGGCGGTGCCGTCGGCTCCGGTGGCCGGGCCGTAGAGGACCTGTTCGAGCGTGCCGACGGTGCCAACCTGGACGCGGCGGCCGCGCGGGAGCTGCGGGTGGTGTGCCTCCGCCCCCCAGTGCCAGCCACCGCCGGGCGCATCGGTCGCTCGGGCGAGGGCCGAACCGAGCATCACGGCGTCCGCTCCGACCGCGACGGCCTTGACGATGTCGCCGGAAGTCCCGAGTCCGCCGTCGGCGATGACGTGCACGTAGCGTCCGCCGGACTCGTCGAGGTAGTCGCGGCGAGCGCCGGCCACGTCGGCGACGGCGGTCGCCATCGGGGCCTGGATGCCGAGGGTCGCGCGCGTGGTGGAGGCGGCGCCGCCCCCGAAGCCGACGAGGACGCCGGCAGCGCCAGTGCGCATCAGATGCAGGGCAGCCGTATAAGTGGAGGCGCCTCCGACGATGACCGGTACGTCGAGCTCGTAGATGAACTTCTTGAGATTGAGCGGCTCGGTGTCGCGGGAGACGTGCTCGGCCGAGACTGTCGTTCCGCGGATGACGAAGACGTCCACTCCCGCGTCCACCACGGTCTGGTGGAGTTCGGCCGTGCGCTGCGGAGAAAGCGCACCCGCGACAGTGACGCCCGCGGCCCGAATCTCGGCCAGGCGGGCGGTCACCAGCTCGGGGCGGATCGGCGCGGAGTAGATCTCCTGCATCCTCTGTGTGGCCATCTCGGCGGGCAATTCACGAATTTCCGCCAGCAACGGCTCCGGATCCTCGTAGCGGGTCCACAGGCCCTCGAGATCGAGCACGCCCAGTGCGCCCAGCCGCCCCAGCGTGATCGCGGTCGCCGGCGAGACCACCGAGTCCATCGGAGCGGCGAGGATCGGCGTCGCGAACTGGTAAGCGTCGATCGACCACTTCACCGACACGACCTCGGGGTCCCGGGTCCGCCGACTCGGGACGACGGCAATGTCGTCGAAGGCGTACGCACGGCGGGCGCGCTTGGCACGCCCGATCTCGATTTCCATGGCGTTGAGTTTACTGTGGCTCGCTCCTCGCTCCGCTCGTCGCTCGCCCGCGGTCGGTTCCCGGGGGTGGCCGCGTCCCGCGGAGCGTCCTGCGTCCGCGCCACGGCGATCCGCTGGCACGCGGATCGCCGCTTAGCGCTCCTTCCCTACGGTCCGCCGGTACCACTTCGTCCGACGGGATAGCAGAAGCCGTCCGAAGGGATGCAGAAGCGGCGGCGCAGTCGCGGCGGCGCACAGCGCCGCTCGCGCCGTGCCCCCGGGCTCGCCCGCTGAGCGCCACGCTCGACTCTCGGAGAGAGGCGGCGAGTCGGGATTGCGGCCCCTCCGGCGTGGTGGGCGTATGGGTCGAAGGCCCATCGGGCAGAGGGGCCGCAATCCCGACTCGCCGCCGCCCCCGCACCACAATCAGCGCCGGTAGTTCGGCGCCTCCACCACCATTTGCACGTCGTGCGGATGCGATTCCTTCAGTCCCGCCGCCGTGATCCGCACGAACTTCCCGCGCGCCTTCAGCTCGGGGATGGTGCGGGCACCGACGTAGAACATCGACTGGCGCAGCCCGCCGGCGAGCTGGTATGCCACATTCGCGAGCGGTCCGCGGTAGGGGACTTGGCCCTCGATGCCCTCGGCGATGAGCTTGTCGTCACTGGGAACGTCGGACTGGAAGTAGCGGTCTTTCGAGTAGGAGGTGCGCTCCCCGCGGGTCTGCAGCGCGCCGAGCGAGCCCATGCCGCGGTAGGTCTTGAACTGCTTGCCGTTCTGGAAGACGAGGTCGCCCGGGCTCTCCGCGCAGCCGGCGAGGAGCGAGCCGAGCATCACCGTGTCGGCTCCAGCGACGAGGGCCTTGGCGATGTCACCGGAGTACTGGAGCCCGCCGTCCGCGATCACGGGGACGCCAGACTCACGGGCGGCGAGGGAGGCCTCGTAGACCGCGGTCACCTGCGGCACACCGACGCCGGCGACGACGCGGGTGGTGCAGATCGAGCCCGGTCCGACTCCCACCTTGATAGCGTCGGCACCCGCGTCGACGAGCGCCTGCGCACCGGAGCGGGTGGCGACGTTGCCGCCGATAACGTCGACTCCGGAGAAAGCGGAGTCACCCTTGAGCCGGCGGATGATGTCGAGGACGCCGGCGGAGTCGCCGTTGGCGGTGTCGACGACGATCACGTCGACTCCGGCGTCGAGCAGTGCGGTAGCACGCTGCCAGGCGTCACCGAAGAATCCGATCGCGGCACCGACCCGCAGGCGGCCCTCGTCGTCCTTCGTCGCGTTCGGATACTGCTCCGACTTGTCGAAGTCCTTGACGGTGATGAGGCCGGCGAGCTTGCCCTGCGCATCGACGAGGGGCAGCTTCTCGATTTTGTGCTGCGCAAAGAGGGCGATCACTTCGCTGTCGGGGATGCCCACGCGGCCGGTAATCAGGCCAGCGCTGGTCATCACGTCACGAACGAGCGTCGTCGCCTTCTCGAACGGTGAGACGAAGCGCATGTCGCGGTTCGTGATGATGCCGACCAGCACGCCGGTGGAGTCGACGACCGGGAGCCCGCTGATGCGGTACTGCCCGCAGAGGTCATCGACCTGAGCAACGGTGGCGTCGGGAGTGGTGGTCACCGGGTTCGTGACCATGCCCGATTCGCTTCGCTTGACGCGGTCGACCTGGTCGGCCTGGTCAGCTATCGAGAGGTTGCGGTGCAGGACTCCAATCCCGCCCTGGCGAGCCATCGCGATGGCCATCCGTGACTCGGTGACAGTGTCCATGGCCGCCGAGAGCAGCGGAGTCGCCACGGTGATGCGTGTGGTCAACCGGGAGGTCGTGTCGGCCTCACTCGGAATGACGTCGGTGTGCCCGGGGAGGAGCATGACGTCGTCGTAGGTGAGTCCGAGGAATCCGAAGGGATCCGGCTGGTCCATCAATGCCCCTTAGCAGGTCGAGAGCGGGGCTCCGGAGGGACGGTGCGTCCGCTCCCGAGCGCCGCGGATGTTCGATCTTAAGCGTTCTGAGGGCTTGTCTCCTCCTTGTTGAATCGTCTTCTCCGCCCTTGTCGCGCGCTGGAGCGCTCTCTTCTCCCCCATAATGTCGTCACGCGTCCGTGCCGACGGTGAAACACTGCCGACACACGCGGAACGTATGGTCAACCAACGTTGTTTGACGACGGTGATTCGGGCGTGCCCGGAGACCCCACCCGTCTGTGCACCCTGACGAGAGGTAGACGTCTTGCTCACAGCCAGCCGTTCGATGCGCCGCCAGCGCTCAACGACCCTGCACCCGACGGACCGGGAGGTGCACCGTGGATAGGAGACGCTCGAGACTCCGCGCCCGCCTGCTCGCGCTCGGTCTGCTCGCCGCATCCCTGACCGGCATCGCGGTCGCCGCCCCCGCGGCCCTCGCGGCCACCACCGCCGATCAATCCATCATCGCCTGGGTCCGCGTACAGGGGACGAACGAGAACCTGACGGGGGTAAGCGTCGAACTCGGCGGCGACGCCTCCGCGACCGTCACGACCGGCGAGGACGGCCGGGCCACGTTTCCCCTGGAGGCCGCGGGCACCTACACGGTCACCGTCGATGAAGAATCCCTCGCCGCCGACAAGGGCTATCCAGCCGCTGGTCAAAACCCCAAGCAGGTGAAGATCGTCGCCTCGCAGAACCAGATCGTGAATTTCATCGTCTCGACGGCGAACTCGAAGGGCACGGGGGCGAGCGTCCCTGTCCCGACAGATTCCGCCGCGCCGACCAGTCCCGCAACAGAGGGCACCACCGGCAACGACGCGACGAACCCCGACGGGACGTCGAACACTGTCAATCAACCCGTCTCGGCGGACACGTTCTGGATCATCTTCTGGCCCAAGGTCGTCACCGGCCTGATCTTCGGACTCCTGATCGCCCTCGCGGCAATCGGCGCCTCGTTGATCTATGGCGTGACCGGGCTGAACAACTTCGCCCACGGCGAGCTGGTCACGTTCGGCGCGCTGATGGCTTACCTCTTTTCTGGCGTCTTCGGGCTCCCCGCACTGCTCGCCATCCCCATCGCGGTCATCCTGGGCGGGGCCTTCGGCTACGCCCAGGATGGATTGCTCTGGAAGCCGCTGCGCAAAAAGGGCATCCAGCTGATCCCGCTGATGATCGTGACGATTGGGCTCTCGCTGGCGCTGCGCTACACGTTCGTGTTCTTCTTCGGAGCCGATCGGCTCTCGCTCCCGAACAGCACCGCGCCATTCTTTACAGTGCCGGCGCTCGGGATCAGTCTCAAATTCACCGACCTCGTCGGCGCGGCCGTCGGAGTCATCTGCATCGTCGGAGTGGCATACGTGCTCACGAAGACGAAGATCGGCAAGGCGATGCGCGCAGTCTCGGATAACCGGGCCCTCGCCTCCGCCTCGGGCATCAACGTCGAGCGCGTCATCCGCGTCGTCTGGATTATGTCGGGCGCTCTCGCCGCACTGGCGGGCGTCTACATCGGCTACTACCAGTCGCTGCGCTGGGACACCGGAGCGTCGATCCTGCTGCTGATCTTCGCGGCGATCACGCTCGGCGGACTCGGCTCCGCTTACGGAGCGCTGATCGGCTCGCTCATCATCGGCCTGATGATGAACATCTCGACGATCTGGATCCCGGAGAACCTCAAGTACGTGGCTCCGCTCATCCTCATGATCATCATCCTTCTGGTCAGGCCGCAGGGAATCCTCGGCCGCAAGGAACGGATCGGCTAGGACACCATGAATCTCAACTTCATCTGGCTGGCGATCGGGCAGATCGTCGATCCCACTGTCGCGGCCTACGCGCTCGCGACCATCGGCCTGGTCATCCACTTCGGATTCACGGGCCTGCTCAACTTCGGACAGGCCGGCTTCATGGCGGTGGGTGGATACGCCTTCGCCATCACCTCGGTCAAATTCGAATGGCCCGTCTGGGGCTCGTTCCTCGCGACCATCGTCGCCGCAACGGTCTTCGCCCTTATCCTCGGCATCCCGACATTGCGCCTGAGGGCCGACTACCTTTCGATCGTGACCATTGCGGCGGCCGAAATCATCCGGCTCTCGGTCAAGACGCCCGAGTTCTCGGCGATCACCGGCGGTTCCGAGGGCATCAACGGCGCGGCAAAGGCGTTCAACGACCTCAACCCGCTGCCGGAGGGCCGCTGGGGCATCGGTGTCCTCACCTATACCCAAGACCAGTGGTGGGTGCGCATCGTCGGCTGGAGCCTCGTGTTGCTGGCCTGCCTCCTGGTTTTCCTCCTGATGCGTAGCCCCTGGGGACGCGTCATCAAGGGCATTCGTGAGGATGAGGACGCCGTGCGCTCGCTCGGCAAGAACGTCTTCTCCTACAAGATTCAGGCGCTGATCCTGGGAGGCGTTTTGGGCGGACTCGCGGGTGCGCTGTTCATCCTCCCCCGCTCGCTTCAGCCCGATAATTACGGCACCCAGCTCACGTTTTTCCTCTACACGATCATGCTGCTGGGCGGCGCCGCGACGGTCTTTGGACCCGTCGCCGGCTCGATCATCTTCTGGGTCGTCCTCGGTCTGACCGACGGACTGCTCACGCTCGGGATCGACACCGGGGTCCTCAACAACGACCTCATCCGCCTCACCACCGTACAGACCGGACCGATCCGGTTCATCGTGGTGGGGGTGGCTCTCATGCTCCTGGTGATCTTCAGACCACAGGGCATCTTCGGTAAGAAGAAGGACCTCCACTTTGCCTAAGACAACAACCCCGAGAACGCCCGTCTCGGACATCACCGAGGAAAACATCGTCCCCGGGGTCAAGAAGAAAGACCCCATCGTCGTCGCCGACAACGTCAGCCGCAGTTTCGGCGGTCTCACGGCGGTCGACGTCGCACACGTCGAGATTCCGCGCGGCTCCATCACGGCCCTGATCGGCCCGAACGGGGCCGGAAAGACGACGTTCTTCAATCTGCTGACCGGCTTCGACAAGCCCAACACGGGCACCTGGACCTTCAAGGGAAAGAACCTCGCCAACGTCCCGGCGTTCAAGGTGTCGCGGATGGGCATGGTGCGCACTTTCCAGCTCACCAAGGCACTCGGCGGAATGACCGTGCTCGAGAATATGCTCCTCGGCGCCAAGGGTCAGAAGGGCGAGAACATCCTTACCTCGCTCATTCGTCCGCTGTGGTCGAAGGAGGAGGAGTCAATTCAGGAGCGCGCGATCCGTCTGCTCGAGAAGTTCAAGCTAGACACGAAGAAGGATGATTACGCGTCCAGCCTCTCCGGCGGGCAGAAAAAGCTGCTGGAGATGGCGCGGGCGTTGATGTCCGAGCCCGAGCTGGTCATGCTCGACGAGCCGATGGCGGGCGTGAATCCGGCGCTGACGCAGTCGCTCCTGGGACACATCGTGAATCTGAAGGACGAAGGCATGACCGTGCTGTTCGTCGAGCACGACATGCACATGGTCAACACGATTGCGGACTGGGTCATCGTGATGGCCGAGGGCAGGGTCGTCGCTGAGGGACCCCCGTCGAGCGTGATGAACGACCAGGCCGTTATCGACGCCTACCTGGGCGCCCACCACGACACCGACCTCGGCACGATCGAGGGCCAGCTCGAGATCGCCGAGGAGATGGAGTCGGACCTCGTGCGGGAGGACGTCGAGAAGCAGGCCGAGCAGGCAGGACTGCATCCGCACGAGCACGACCGGACGACGGCCCACGCGGTGGAGCCGGGGAGGGACGAGAAGTGAGCCAGGAGACGCGGACCACGCAGCAAACGCCGAACACGCTCGAGACGCACGATCTGCACGCAGGCTACGTGCCGGGGGTCAACATCCTCAACGGCTCGAACGTCTACGTGAAGCGCGGCGAACTCGTCGGCATCATCGGCCCGAACGGCGCCGGAAAATCGACGCTCTTGAAGGCGATGTTCGGACTCGTGAACATTCGCCAGGGCACAGTCCTGCTTAATGGCGAGGACATCACCGGGCAGAAGGCCGACAAGCTGGTGTCGAAGGGCGTCGGCTTCGTTCCGCAGAACAACAACGTCTTTCCGTCGCTCACCATCGAGGAAAACCTCGAGATGGGCATGTACCAAAAGCCGAAGATGTACCGTCAGCGGCTCGAGTTCGTCACCGAGCTCTTCCCCGAGTTGAGCAAGCGGCTCAAGCAGCGCTCAGGCTCGCTCTCGGGCGGTGAGCGCCAGATGGTGGCAATGTCGCGGGCCCTGATGATGGATCCGTCGATGCTTCTCCTTGATGAGCCCAGCGCGGGACTCTCACCGATGCGTCAGGACGAGACCTTCGTCAACGTGCAGCGAATCAACCGCGCGGGCGTGTCGATCATGATCGTCGAGCAAAACGCTCGGCGGGCGCTGCAGATCTGCGACCGCGGCTACGTCCTCGACCAGGGCCGCGACGCTTACGAGGGCGCGGGCCGCGAATTGATGAACGATCCCAAGGTGATCGAGCTTTACCTGGGCACGCTCGCGACGACGAACGAGGTCACCACGAACACCCCCACGGTCGGCGGCTGAGCACCGCCGCAAAGGGCCCGTCGTCGTCGGACGGCGGGCCCTTTGTCGTTCCCGGAAGACGGCGATGGAGCCGCATCTGTGGTCCTAGGGACTGCCGACCCAAGCAGCGCACCCGCGTTGGTCCTGCTCCTGTCCGGGTGCGCCACGAGGCATTCTCCGAGGCGGCACCCCCCTCCTGGGTGACGCCCTCTCTTCTTCGTTGCCGTAGTTTTGGGGACATGGTTCCTCCCCCTCATGAGGGGAGCATCCTTTCGCCTCTTCCCCGGAAGGGTCGCATTCGTTTGCCGATCCACCCCCCGCTGACGGTGCCACAAGCGCCGTGTCGTCCACGTCGAAGGAGCCGTCCATGAAGAGTTACACCCCCGCCCCCATCACACTCGGTGCGAGCTTTGGCACCGGAGCCATCGGCGACTATGAGCGTTGGAGTGTCATCGGCGTGTATGCCCAGGTAGTGATCGCCGAAACGTCCAATGGAAAGCGCCGCAATTACAGCCGCTCCTTTGTCACCTATCGCCTGGCCCAGGAAGCCGACCTGCTTCGGGCCTTCTAGACTCTTCGCTCGCGCCAAATTCCCTCAAGCCCACCGACACCACGCCAGAAACCCTCAGCGACCAGCGAAACTGCTCCTCACCAGCTAACCATGAATTTGACGAGGCCATGGGTTCCAGCCGATGAAGCCTTACCGAGGAATACAAGCGCGACGCGATCGCGACCTCAGTGACAACGGCTATTCCGTTGCTGAGGTCGTAAAAAGATTGATGTACGAGCCGATCCTCCCGCCCCCGTCGACCTCGGCGGCGATGATGACGAGCCTTTAGCAAAATTAGAACATGCGGACGTGAAGCGTCGACGTGACCGCACATCTGAGAATACGGATGGATTTCGCGAAAAGAGTATCGACCTGGTTCGAGAGCGGCCAGCAGTACTATTCGCCGCCCTCGCGGAATGAACTGCTTCGCCCGCCGCCCCTATCGCTTCCATGCGCCTCGAAGTGAATGTATCAAGAGCGAAGTTTTACGCGTGGCAGAGAGAAGCGGTGAATGCGCGAGCACTCGCCGACGAGTCTCTACTCGCGGTCATCCATGGTGCACACACCTCCCTGCACGGGTAACCCCGGAGTGCGCCGCTCGTCGATTGAGCTGTCAGCGAGAGACGGGCGCCTCAGCCGCAAACGGGGTCACCGGCCGATACGAGCCGCAGAACTGCGCGGCCGTCACCCGCTGCCTGGCGCCACCACGACGCACGGAGACGACCACCGACCGGCTCACGACCTCATCAACAGGGAGTTCACCATCTCCGACCCGAAAACCCAGTGAATCGGACAGGAGACACCGCAGGAATTACTCTCCCGCGGACGCATGTCCAGCAAGGGTACATATCGCCGTCTCCACCGTCTGACGTGCAAATCTGTCGTCCAGAGGTGCCCGCGCCGACGGGAGCGCCCTCAAAAAAATCGGCCCCAACAAGAGATCACACACGTAGTCGACATCGAGTATCTCGACCCCGATCTCATTTCGACGACCCGCTGCGTCAATAATGTGCACGACGTTTGCACGGCGCGGTAGTACAAATTCCGCTTCATAAAGCACGCTGAATTCATTGTCAGTGTGTGCAGCGTAGAGCAATCCTGGAAGGTTCTTGCGAAGTAGGGGCGTGGCAAGCATCGCAACTTCTTGACGCTGAAGAGCGAGGAGATCATTATAAAGGGAGCCGGTGTCAGGAGGTGTACCGGTTCCGAAGCGGTTCTTAATGACAGCAAGAGCCAGGTGGGCAACACTCGGGAAGCGGCGGTAGAAGGTGGGCCTTGTGGTGCCGACCTCAGCGGCAAGAGCATCAACCGTCAGCGCCGAGTATCCTTTATCGACCATGACGCGCTCGGCCGCTTGAAGGAGCGCCTCTGCAATCCCGGTTGCATACGGGCGTCCGGGCTTGTTTGATGGCATGGCACAACTTTACCCATGTTTGGTCACCTCCCGGGTTGTGGATCGCGTCAACTGGCGGTGCCGTCGATAATTGAGATTATAACACCTAAGGCTGAGGATCGCACAATAAACGCGATTCTTAGCTGATGTAAACCAGCTTGCGATCCGCATTGCACACGGTGGAAGTCGACGGCAGTATCCGGCGTTGAGTACCGGCCAGGTTCTGCTGATCTCGATGATGAGTTCGACGACGTGACCTGGAACGGCACTGCACCGTCTGATCTGCGCTCACGACCGGCGGCTTTGCAGCCTTATGAGTGGCTCGTCCGCTGGCCCGAATCTCATCGCCTCAGTGTCCACCGCCCGACTCGCACGCGACAAAGGGGCCCGGTCATGCGACCGAGCCCCTCCTAGATCACGGCCGTAGCCGTGTCCTCGCGTGTCAGTTCAGCGAACCCTCGACGGTCTCCTCGAACGAGGTGGTGTTGCCCGCCCCGTACTTGTAGATCGAGACAGACGCCTCGCTGGTGTCGCCGTTGTCGTCGAACGAGATCGGACCCGATAGGCCGTCGTAGTCGATGTCCTCCCCGGCAGCGATCTTCGTCGCGCAGTCGGCGAAGGTCGTGCACTTCGTGCCGCCCTCCGAGACTGACTTGAGGTTGTCGCGGATGGTAGCACCGTCGGTCGCGCCGCCCTGGAGCGAGGCGAGAGCCGTCAGGACCGTGGCGTCGTACGACTCCGGCGCATAGCTGAACACGGTCAGCGCGTCGTTGCCCTGCGACTTGACGAGCGACTGCAGCTTCGACTGGAAGTCGTCGGACGCCTGGACACCGGGATTGGTGAACTGTGCGCCGGCGATGTCGACATTGCTGTCGGCCTCGGTGATGACTCCGTAGTTACCGTCCGTGCCGTAGAGCTTCGAGAAGTCGAAGCCCTTCGCCGAGAGCTGCTCCGCGATGGTCTTGATCTCGTCGAACGAGATGACGACCAGCGCGTCGGGGTTCGGAGCGAGGACCGAGGTCAACGCCGAGTTGAAGTCGGTCGACGCCGGCTCGAAGATCTCCTCACCCACGACGGATGCCCCGCCCGCCTCGAGCGTCTCCTTGATGTTCTTCTCAAGTCCAGTCCCGTACGCGTCGTTCATGTAGAGGATCGACACGTTCGTCTTACCATCGCCGAGTATTTTATTGCCGAGGATGCGGCCCTGGAGTACATCCGAGGGCGCGGTGCGCCAGTAGTAGCCGTCGTCCTCGTAGGTGGTGAAGTCCGGCGAGGTGTTGGCCGGCGAGATCTGAACGACGCCCGCCTGGGTCACCTGGTCGATGAAGGTCTTCGAGACGCCCGAGGAGGCCGCGCCGATGATCGCGGAGACGTTGTCGGCGATCAGGGACGTCGCTGACTGCGTCGCGATGTCGGTCGTGGTGTCGCCCGAGTCTTTCTGCTCCGCCTCAATGGTGATGCCGGCCTTTGCGTCGTTGATGTCGACGACCGCCGCCTCCACGCCCGCGATCTCGGGCGGGCCGAGCACAGCGAGAGTGCCCGTCTGGGGGAGGATCGTGCCGATCTTCAGGGACAGGTCGCCCGAGCCGCTGCCGCCGCCCGATCCGCTGCCGCCGCCACCGGCACAGCCGGCGAGGACGAGAGCGCTAGCGCCCAGGATGGCGACACCGCCGAGGGTTGCCCGGAGGGACCGCGCGGGGCCCGAACCGGCCTTCGCGTAAACGCCCATGTTGCTCCTTGAGAGGTATGTGTCAGTGGGAGCGGCGCCGGTGGCAACCGCTCGGCCAACCTAACCTCCGAAGCACCCGTGAACAATACAGAGGTGTTTCCAATACGTTTCGCGACCGGATCGTTACCTTTCCGCCGTTGGATGGCGGCGGCACGACGCGTTCCGCAGATCACACGGACAAGCGGCGTCGTCTGCGCTCTGCAGCAATGAGGTCGGCTGAGAAAACAGCCAGGGCAGCCCACACCAACGCGAAGCCGATCCAGCGCTCCGGAGGCATCTCCTCGTGCAGCACGAACGCCCCGACCAGGAATTGCAGGAACGGCGTCAGGTACTGCACGAAGCCGACGATCGACAGCGGCAGGCGCCGTGCCGCTCCGGCGAACAGCAGCAGCGGGACAACGGTGACGATGCCGGCTGAGGCGAGGATCAGCGCGTGCCCCGGCCCATGGGTAGTCAAGGTCAAGCCCACCGTCGAGCCGACCACCGCGAGTTGCACGACGGCGAGCGGAGTCAGCCACAGCGTCTCCAAGGTCAGCCCGCCCACCGCGTCCACTCGGCCGCCGACCCGGCTTTTCACCAGGCCGTAGAAACCGAACGAGAAGGCGAGGGCGAGCGAGATCCAGGGGAACGCTCCGTACCCCACCGCGATGACCAGCACTGCGACGGCGCTGATACCCATTGCCACCCACTGCGCTGGGCGGAGGCGCTCGCGCTGGACGAGCACGCCCAGAAGCACCGTCACCAGCGGATTCATGAAGTAGCCCAGCGCCGCCTCGATCACGTGCCCCGTGGTGGTGGCGGCAACGTAGACCTGCCAGTTGATGTAGATCAGCACGCCCGCGATTGCCATGACTCCCAGCATCCGCGGCTGGCGCAGCAGCGCCGCGAACGAGTGCCAACCGCGCGTCACCGTGAGCAGAATCACGCAGAACACGAGCGAGAACAGGACGCGGAAAGCGACGATCTCAAAGGGGGACGCCGGCGCCATGGCGATGAAATAGAGCGGCATCGCACCCCACAGCAGGTACGCGCCGAATGCGAACAGCAGACCCGTCGATGACATCCCACCCGCGGAGGGAGCCTGTGAGGACGCGGACACCGAGAGCGCCTCTACCCCCTCGCCGACAGCTACGCCTGCGGCCGTGGGCTCGAGGGAGTCGGAGGAGGTTGGGGTTGGGGACGTGGACACCCCTCCGATGCTACGCACGAGACCGGCATCGGTACCGGCTCAAGTAGGCGGAATCAGGCCAGTGTCCGCCAGGAGGACCGGCTGCGAACGACGAAGGGCCCGGCGACCTGAGTCGCCGGGCCCTTCGAGGAGTCCGGACTAGCGGACGACGACCGCGAGGACGTCGCGAGCGGAGAGAACCAGGAGATCCTCACCACCGAACTTGACTTCGGTTCCGCCGTACTTGGAGTAGATGACCTTGTCACCGACCGCGACGTCGAGCGGGACGCGGTTGCCGTTGTCGTCGATGCGGCCGGGGCCTACCGCGACGACTTCGCCCTCCTGCGGCTTCTCTTTGGCGGTATCGGGGATGACGAGACCGGAAGCGGTCACCTGCTCCGCCTCGACCTGCTTGATGACGATGCGATCTTCGAGCGGCTTGATGGACACCGACACGGTTGACCTCTTTCTTGACGACGATGTGGGCGGAGCGCGGTCATTGGCACACACGCTCCGAGAGTGCTAGCTCCATCGTAGGGGCATCGCTGGCACTCGTGCAATTAGAGTGCCAAGCATCGCGGCAAGCGCGTCCGAGACCGTGGCCTAGCATGGCCGGATGCAACGCGCCGAGCTGGTCGAGCTCCTCTCCCCTGAGGGCCTGCGGCTCCTCGACTCCCTCGACGGCTATCAGTCGGCCGACCTCGTGCGCGCCGTGTCCCGCCTCCGCTCCGCCGGCCACTCCCCGGTGCTGGTCGCGGCTGTGCTGACCCAGGCACGCCTGCGCCAGAAAGCGGAGGCGAAGTTCGGCGAGTTCGCGCGGTCGATGCTGTTCACCGACTCGGGCCTCGAGCAGGCCACCCGCCTACGGGTCGCCGCCCTGCACGCGGGTCGCTTCGCCTCCGCCGGAGCAACGCGTATCGCCGATCTGGGCAGCGGCATCGGCGGCGACGCTCTCGCGATGGCCGCAATCGACCTGGAGGTGACCGCCGTCGAGGCCGACGAGGTCACGGCCGCGCTCGCCAGCTTCAACCTCGCACCCTTCCCCGCCGCGCGGGCGGTGCACGCTGACGCGGGGTCCTTCGACCTGACCGGCTTCGACGCCATCTACCTCGACCCGGCCCGGCGGACGACCGGCCACCGCGAGACCCGGCGCCTCGACAATCCTGACGACTACTCCCCCTCGCTCGAGTTCGCGTTCGGCCTCGCCGAACACCGGCCAGTCGGTGTCAAGGTCGGCCCCGGCTTCGACCGCGAGCGCCTGCCCAACGAGGCGGAGGCACAGTGGATCTCGGTCGACGGCGAGCTGGTCGAGACGGGCCTCTGGTTCGGTTCACTGGCGCGACCGGGCGTGCGCCGCTCCGCTCTGCTGCTCGGTGCGGGAGGGACGGCTGAACTCACGGCGGCGGCGGACAGCGAGGACGAGGAGGTGGGCGTCCTCGGCGCCTTCGTGCACGAGCCGGACGGCTCCGCGATCCGTGCGCGCCTGCTTGGAGAGCTGGCGCGCGCGAGCGACTCCCGAATGCTCTCCCCCGGAATCGCCTATCTCACCGGTGACGAGGCTGCTTCCTCGCCGTTCCTGCGCAGCTTCCGCGTGCTCGCCGAACTGCCGCTCGACGAGCGGACTCTGGCAAAGGAGCTGCGCGCGCGAGGCATCGGAGTGCTCGAGATCAAGAAGCGTGGCGTCGATGTCGATCCTGCGCGCTTCCGCAGGCGGCTGGGGCTTGCGGGCAGCCGGGATGGCGTTCTGATCCTCACCAGGATTCAGGGCAGGCACCGCGCGCTGCTCGCCGAGCGAGTGGAGCGACCGACCGCGCCGTGAGCCTCCCGACGCTTACGAGCTGGTGCTGACGTTCGCCAACGCAACAGCGACCACGACGATCGTGATCGCGAGGTAGATCAGCGAGATGACAATTCCCGCGAAGCCGGTGATGATCGCGGTCAGCGCGAAGCCGCGGGCGCCTGGCTCCCGGCGCCGACCCAGGAAACCGAGGACGACCGCGGGGGCCGAGAGGAGGAAGCCAAAGCCCCAGGCGAGGACGGTGATGACCAAGCCGATGATGCCGAGGATCATCCCGACGAGGCTCAGCGTGCGCGACGTGGTCGGGGCCGGCGAGTATGCGAAGGCGACCGCGGCCGCCGGCGGCGTGCCGTATCTCGGCGAAGTGGAGTCGGCACCGGGCGTGGCCGGCCGATACCCGGGTGTGCCGCTTGAGGGCGGTGCGGGAGGAACGGGAGGAGCGGGCGGGACGGGTGGTGCCGGCGGGAGAGGCGGAACGGGGACGGAGCCCTGCTGCTCGTCGGAGCCGGGCTGGGTGCTGTCGCTCATGGGCCGAGTCTAGCCAGCGCGTCGAGAGCGGCGGCAGTTCACCTCACGCAGGCAGGTAGCCGCTGTCACGCAGGTCGGCGACGAAGGCGGTCCAGGCGAAGAAGGCGATGACCATGAGGACGATTGCGACGTAGCCGAGGACCAGGCCAGCGACGGCGAGCCCTCGGCCGCGCTCCCCCGAGCGACCCGCCTGAACGACCCCGACATGACCCAGCACGATCGCGGCCGGTGCGAGGCCAAGCAGGCCGCAGACCAGCGCCGCGACTGCGAGCGGATTCAGCGGCGCTCGGCGCGGCGGCGCTGGAGGGGAGAGGTCAGCGGGAGCCGCCGGCGGCGGGTAGGCAGCCGACGGCTCGCCGAGCGGAGGGGCGAACGGCACGGACGTCGATCCGGCCCGTGTCGATCCGGCCCGTGTCGATCCGGCCTGCGGTGCACTGTGCACTCCGTGGCCTGTCTCGTCGGTCATGGTGTCCCGCCGAATGGGGTGTGGTCGCCTGCGGTCACCATCACCAACCCCGATGAGGCGCCGTGGCCGCGATGGCTAAGACGGCGACGATGATGACGGCGTAGATGATGACCGTGACGAAGCCGATGATGACCGCGGCGAGAGCGAGGCCGCGCCCCTTCTCTCCTGTGCGCTTGATCTGCGAAAGGGCGATGAAGCCGAGCACGACGCCGACGACCGAGATGAAGAACGAGGTGATGAAGCCGACGATCGCGAGGACGTTGTAGCGCTCGGTGGTGGGCGTGTAGTGAGTGGTCATCTGGATCCCCCTGATCAGAAACGAATGGACGGGCCAAGAGTGGCAGCGGAACGATCGGCCTGTCAAAAGGCGAGGTGCTGCTTGTCGCCACTGCTTCAGCGCACCTGAATGTGCGTCGCCGGCAGTGTGGAGTCGGCCCCGAATTCGAGGCCCGACGGCGGCTGTCCCGCCTCGATGAGCTGGGCCGCCAGCGCTGCGATCATGGCGCCGTTGTCGGTGCAGAGCGAGAGTGCAGGTATCCGCAGCGCGACTCCGGCTGCCGCGCAGCGCTCCTCCGCAAGCACACGCACCCGCGCGTTCGCTACCACTCCGCCGCCCAGCAGGAGGCGCGGGACGTGACGGTCGCGGCAGGCGGCGAGGGCCTTGGTAATGAGGATGTCGGCGACCGCCTCGCGGAAGCTCGCGGCGACGTCGGCGACGGGCACCTCCTCGCCGGCGTCGTGCTTCTTCTCGACCCAGCGCGCCACGGCCGTCTTCAGTCCCGAGAACGAGAAGTCGTAGCGGTGCCGCTCCAGGTCTTTCGGAAGGCTCAGTCCACGGGGGAAGCGGATTGCGCGGGGATCGCCGCCGACCGCGACCCGATCAATCTGCGGGCCGCCGGGGTAGGGCAGGCCGAGCACCCGCGCCACTTTGTCGAAGGCTTCGCCCGCGGCGTCGTCGATCGTCTCGCCGAGGAGTTCGACATCTGAGACCAGGTCGCGCACGTGCAGGAGTGAGGTGTGCCCGCCCGAGACCAGGAGGGCAATCGTGGGCACCTCCACCGGGCTGCCCTCGCCCCCCTCGGCACGGAGCACGTCGGCGCCGACGTGGCCGACGAGGTGGTTGACCGCATAGAGCGGCAGGCCAAGCGAGACCGCGAGGGCCTTTGCGGCCCCGACGCCGACCATCAGAGCGCCCGAGAGGCCGGGGCCGCAGGTCACGGCGATGGCGTCTAGGTCGCCAAGGGCGACTCCAGCCTCGGCGAGCGCGGCGTGCAGGGTGGGCTCGAGCGCCTCCAGATGCGCGCGAGCGGCGACCTCGGGAACGACACCGCCGTAGCGGGCGTGCTCCTCCATCGAGGAGGCGACGACGTTCGCCAACAGCGTCGTGCCGCGAACGATCCCGATGCCAGTCTCGTCGCAACTGGTCTCGATGCCGAGGACGAGGGGTCCGGCGTTCATGATGCCTCCTGGGGCGGGGCGAGGGGCAGGCGCATCACGATCGCGTCCACTCCGTCGGGCTGGTAGTAGGCGGGGCGGACCCCGATCTCCTCGAAGCCAGCGGAGCGGTAGAGGGTTTGCGCGGCGGGATTGTCGGCGCGCACCTCGAGGAAGACGTCGCGGGCTCCACGCTCGGCGGCGGCCTCGAGAAGTGCGTGCAGCAGGCGGCGGCCGAGGCCGGTGCGGCGTGCGGAGGCGACGACCGCGATCGTCTGCACGTCACCCTCGTGCGCCCCCACCGGGCAGAGCAGGCCGGCATAGCCGACGAGCGCCCCCTCGCGCTCGGCGACCAGATAGCGGGTGTGCCGGCTCCGGATCTCCTCCGCCATCGTTCCGCGCGACCAAGCGTCGCCCGCGAACTCCGACTCCTCGATCGCCATGATCGCCGCGAGGTCGCCGGCTGCGGCCTCGCGGAGCGTCGCGTCACTCACGCGGTGACCCGCTTGGGGCCGGCCGACAGTGTGACGTCGGGCGAGCGGAGGTAGAGGGGCACGTCGGGCGCTCCGATGCGGCCGACGGCGCGCAGCCGGGCGGCGACGACTCCGAGTGCGGCGGCGGACACTGAGTCGGCGTCGAGGCGCGGGAGCTCCGGGTGCGGGAGGGAGGCGGGCTTCTCGAGGCCGGGACCGGCGACGCGCACGGGGACGCCCTGCTCGTCGAGGCCGTCGTAGGCGCTCCAATACAGCTCGCGGCGACGAGCGTCGGTGACCACGAGGAAGCCCTCTGACCGACCGTGACGAAGCGCCTCGAGGGCGATCGCGTCGTGCGAGACGACGGGGAATGTCCGGATACCGCGGCCGAGTGCGAAGGCCCGGGCGGCGGCGATGCCAACCCGCAGTCCGGTGAAGGGGCCGGGACCCATACCGACCGCGACCGCCTCCATGTCGGCCGGCGTCGCTCCGGCCGCGTCGAGCGCCTCCTGCATCAACCGACCGACGACCTCGGCGTGACGCATGGTGTCGGTCTCGGTGCGCTCGGAGCGCACCTCGCCCGCGGCGTCGACGACGGCGACGGAGGTTCCGGAGGAGGTGTCTATCGCGAGGAGCACCCGCTCAGGATACCGGCGGGATCAGCTCCAGCCGGTGCCGCGGAAGCGGACGGTGCGCGGTTCTATCGGCTCCTGGCCCTCCTCGAGGTCTCCGGCGTCACCGCCAGCGGTGGGCCGCTCGATGACGATGTCCAGCCACGACTCGGCGACTCCATCGAGCATCCCGGCGCCCCATTCGACCACGACGACCGAGTGTTCGAGGTCAAGGTCGAGGTCATCGAGTTCGACGGGTGAGCCGACCCGGTAGGCGTCCACGTGCACGAGCGGAGGCCCGTTGTGCAGGGGCGGATGCGTACGCGCGATCACGAAGGTGGGGCTCGTGACCGGGCCCCGCACATCCAGGCCCTCACCCAGACCGCGCGTGAAGGTGGTCTTGCCGGCGCCCAGCGGACCGGTGAGCACCAGCAGGTCGCCGGCACGCAGGACGCGACCCAGCGAGCGGCCGAGCGCGGCCATCGCCTCCGGATCGGTGGCCTCGACCGTCCGCTCGACGAACCAGGATCGATCAGGCACGGCTCGCCGCCGCAGGGAGCAGCCGTCGCGGGACGCGCGGGCCGAGACGGGTGACCAGCTCGTAGTTGATGGTCCCGCACCAGCGCGCCCACTCGTCCACCGAGGGAACGCCGGTCGTGGGGTCGCCCCAGAGGACCACCGGATCGCCCACCAGGACGGGGTCGTCGCCGACATCGACGACGAACTGGTCCATGGCGACGCGTCCCGCGATGCGGTGGCGCCGGCCGCCGACCGAGACCTCGGCGACGCCGGACGCGCTGCGCGGGATGCCGTCTGCATAGCCGAACGGGACGAGCGCGAGTGTTGTCTCGCCTCCGGCCCGGTAGGTGTAGTCGTAGCTGACCCCGGTCCCCCGCGCGACCCGACGGAGGCCGGCGACCCGGCCCTGCAGCGTCATCGCCGGCACGAGGCCGAGTCCGAGCGACGTCTCGTCCTCGACGGGCGACAGGCCGTAGACACCGATGCCCGTCCGCACCATATCCAGCCGTGTCTCTGGGATGCGGAGCGCGGCCGCCGTCGCCGCGAGGTGCAGGACCGGCGACTGGATGCCGAACCGACGGAGGACCGCATCCGCGGCTCGGAGGCGCCCGAGCTGGGCGAGGTCGTCTTCGCGGGACGTATTCGAAAGGTGCGAGAACAGACCGGTGAGGTGCACAGTGCCGCGCGCGGCGTGCCGGGCCAGCGCCTGGGCGACCGGTACCCACTCCCCCTCCGGAGCGCCGTTGCGACTCAGGCCGGTGTCGACCTTCACCTGGACCGCGGCCCGCACGCCGCGATCCTCGGCCGCTTGCGCGAGGGCGTTGAGTTGCGCAACGGAGGACACGGCGACGTCGATCGAGTGCTCGAGCGCCGCGTCGAAGTCCTCGCCCGGGTCATGCAGCCAGCAGAGCAGCGGAGCGACGATGCCGGCTGTGCGCAAGGCAACGGCCTCGCGCAGCTCCGCCGTCCCGAGGGCGTCGGCTCCCCCGGCGAGCGCCGCCTGCGCGGTGGCGAGCGCGCCGTGCCCATAGCCGTTGGCCTTCACGACGACCATCAGGCGTCGGGCCCCTGTCAGCTCGCGGAGTCGGCCGACGTTCGCCGTGATCGCGTCCACGTCGATCACTGCTTCGCGGTACGACAGCGGCGCGCTCACGATTCGGCCACGACGAAGGCGCAGGCGACGCCGGCGTCATGAGTCATTGAGAGGTGCACGCGGGTGATCCCGCGCGCCGCAACCGCAGCGCGCGCGGGTCCCTGCAGGGCGAACGACGGATTACCGTGCTCGTCGCGCTCGACGACCATGTCGTGCCAGCGAGCGCCGACCGAATCGCCGAGCGCCTTGATCAGTGCCTCCTTGGCTGCAAATCGCGCAGCCAACGAGGCGACGGGGAGTGTGCGTTCGCTCTGGGCGAACAGCCGTTCGCGGAGGCGGGGTGTGCGCAGCAACGAGCGCTCGAAGCGCGCGAGATCGACCACGTCCACCCCGATCCCGACGATCACGCCACGATCATTCGACGGTGACCGATTTGGCGAGGTTGCGCGGCTGGTCGACGTCCAAACCCTTGGCACTCGCCAGCTCCATCGCGAACATCTGCAGCGGAGTCACGGCCAGCAGCGGCTCGAAGAGCGGATCGGCGAGCGGGATCGGCACAACCTCGTCGGCGATCTGGATCGCGGCAGTATCGCCCTGCTCCGCAATCGCGATGACGCGAGCGCCGCGGGCCTTGATCTCCTGGATGTTCGAGATCACCTTGCGCTGCAACTCATACGACTCGCTCGGGCTGGGAACGATCACGAAGACGACCTGGCCCGGCTCGATCAAGGCGATCGGCCCGTGCTTCAGCTCGCCCGCAGCAAAGCCCTCGGCATGGATGTAGGCCAGCTCCTTGAGCTTGAGCGCGCCCTCCAGCGCAACCGGGTAGCCGACGTGGCGGCCGAGAAACAGGACCGCGCGGGTGTCGGCCATCCAGCCGGCAAGTTGAGCGATGTCTTCGGAAGCGTCGAGCACCTGCGAGAGCTTCTCAGGGATGGCTGCGAGCTGGGCGGCCTGCGAGGCGACGACCTCGGCGGAGGCGGCGCCACGGACCGTGGCGAGGTGCAGCCCGAAGAGGTAGAGCGCCGCGATCTGGGCGACGAACGCCTTGGTCGAGGCGACCGCGACCTCCGGACCCGCGTGCGTGTACAGCACAGCGTCCGACTCCCGCGGGATCGTCGCCCCCTGGGTATTACAGACCGAGAGAGTTCTGGCGCCGTGCTCCCTGGCGTATTTGACCGCCATCAGCGTGTCCATCGTCTCGCCGGACTGACTGATCGAGATCACGAGCGTTCGCGGAGAGAGCACCGGGTCGCGGTAGCGGAACTCGTGGCTCAGCTCGACCTCGACCGGAACGCGCGCCCACTTCTCGATGGCGTACTTCGCGACCATTCCCGAGTAGGCGGCGGTACCGCAGGCGATGACGGTGATGCGGTCGATCTGGGTGAGGACTGGATCCAGCGCCTCGAGTTCGGGCAGCGTGATCGTGCCCTCGTGGATGCGGCCGCGGAGGGTGTTGGCGACCGCCTCCGGCCCCTCCGTGATCTCCTTCGCCATGAAGCTCGACCAGCCGCCCTTTTCGGAAGCGGAGGCATCCCAAGCGATCTCGAAGGGCTCGGTCTCGACGGCGTTGCCGAAGAAGTCGGTGACGGTGACGAGTTCAGGAGTGATGGTGACGATCTGGTCCTGGCCGATCGCGACCGCGCGGCGCGTGAATTCGACGAAGGCTGCGACGTCTGAGCCGAGGAAGTTCTCGCCGTCGCCCAGGCCGATGACGAGCGGCGAGTTGCGGCGAGCGCCGACGACGACTCCGGGGTGGTCCTGGTGCAGCGCGAGCAGCGTGAACGCGCCCTCGAGATGCGCGACCACGGCCTGGAACGCGAGCACGAGGTCGCCGGTGCGGCGATACTCCCGAGCAATGAGGTGGGCGGCGACCTCAGTGTCGGTCTCGCTCTCGAAGACGGCACCGTCAGCGAGCAGCTGCTCCTTGAGAGGCTGAAAGTTCTCGATAATCCCGTTGTGGATGACCGCAAGCTTCCCGTCATCGGCCAGATGGGGGTGTGCGTTGTGGTCGGTGGGGCCGCCGTGCGTCGCCCAGCGGGTGTGCCCGATTCCGGTCGTGCCCGTGGCCAGCGGAGTCGCCTCGAGGTCATCGACCAGGATGCTGAGCTTGCCCGAGCGCTTGCGGCTGTCGATCTGTCCGTCGGCGTCGATCACGGCCACGCCCGCCGAGTCGTACCCCCGGTACTCCAGACGCTTCAAGCCTCCGAGCAGCACGGCCAAGCTATCGCGCGCACCGACGTATCCAACGATTCCACACATGGGCTCGATTCTAAGCGGCGCAGGGACCGCTCCCGCGGCGTGAAGCGCACGGCGGGGCGGACGCTAGGATCGGTCGTCATGCCGTCGTCACTCCGCGATCCCGCGCGCGACGCCCATCCCTCCCCTTTCGTCGAGATCGTCCGCTCCGACTGGGCCGAACTGGCCCGGAACACCGAGCTGCCCCTCACCGAGACCGAGGTCGTGCAACTGCGTGGACTCGGCGACCGGCTGAGCCTGACCGAGGTCGCCGAGGTCTACCTGCCGCTCTCGCGCCTGCTCTCCCTCTACGCGCGGGGCGCGAAGCATCTGCACCGCGCGACAAGCACCTTCCTCGGCGAGCGCGCACAGCCCACGCCGTTCGTGATCGGCGTCGCCGGCTCCGTCGCGGTGGGGAAATCGACCATTGCCCGCCTGCTGCGGGAGCTGCTCGCGCGCTGGGAGGACACTCCGCGGGTCGAGCTGGTGACGACCGACGGCTTCCTCCTGCCGAACCGCGAGCTCGAGCGGCGCGGGCTGATGAGCCGTAAGGGGTTCCCGGAGTCGTATGACCGCCGCGCCCTGTTGCGTTTCGTCTCGGAGGTGAAGGGCGGCGCAGCGGAGGTCCGCGCTCCCTTCTACTCGCATCTTTTCTACGACATCGTCCCCGATGCCGAGATCGTTGTGCGCCGGCCGGACGTGCTCATCATCGAGGGCTTGAACGTGCTGCAACCTCCAGCTCCCGGGCGCGGCCTGGCGGTGAGCGACCTGTTCGACTTCACCGTCTACGTGGATGCACGCATCAGCGACATCGCGCGCTGGTACGAGGAGCGCTTCCTCACCCTGCAGCAGGGCGCCTTCGCCAATCCGAACTCCTACTTCCATCGCTTCGCGGCGCTGACGCCCGATGAGGCCCGCGAGCGCGCCCGGAGCATCTGGACAGCCATCAACGAGCCGAACCTCGTGCAGAACGTGCGTCCCACCCGCTCGCGCGCGAGCCTCGTCCTGCGCAAGCAGGCCGACCACACGGTCTCCTCCATCCTCCTCCGCAAAATCTGACCGCCGCCCGCCGCGAAATGTCGCGAGATCCGCGCGAACGGACGAGATCCGCCGCCGCGGCAGGCCATCTCGTCCGACTCGCCCCATCTCGCGAGCGAGAGCCTCGCGGAAGACGCCGACCGACGCGCGGCGACTAGGAGCGCAACCGCTCCAGCACCACGGCGGCCAGGGAGTCCGCAAGGCGGTCGGCCGTCTCCTGCGTTTTGGCCTCCACCATCACCCGCACCATCGGCTCGGTGCCCGAGGGGCGCAGGAGCACCCGCCCGTCGCTGCCCAGCTCGGCCTCGGCATCGGCAATCGCGGAGGCGATCACGTCGTCGTCGTGGACGCCCTCGCGGTCGACGCCGCGAACGTTGACGAGCGTCTGCGGGAACACGTCCATCACGGCGGCGAGTTCCGCGATGCTCCGCCCCGTGCGTGCCATCTCGGCCGCGAGCTGGAGCCCGGTGAGGACGCCGTCGCCGGTTGTGGCGTAACGGCTCATAATCACGTGGCCGGACTGCTCCCCGCCGAGAGAGAAGTCGCCGTCGTTCATTGCCTCGAGGACGTAGCGGTCGCCGACCGCTGTCTCGATGACGCGGATGCCGGCGTCGGCCATCGCCAGCTTGAGGCCTAGGTTGCTCATCACCGTCGCGACGAGCACCCCGTCGCGGAGAGATCCGCGGCGCGCCATCGCGGTCGCGAGGATCGCCATGATCTGGTCGCCGTCCACGACACGACCCTTGGCGTCAACGGCGAGGCAACGGTCGGCGTCGCCGTCGTGAGCGATGCCGAGGTCGGCACCGGCAGCGAGCACGGCTGCCGCGACGGTGTCGAGGTGAGTCGATCCCACCCCGTCATTGATATTGAGGCCGTCCGGATCGTTGCCGATGACGGTCACGGTCGCTCCGGCATCGGTGAACACCTCGGGCGAGATACCGGCCGCGGCGCCGTGCGCGCAATCGATGACGACATGCAGGCCGTCCAGCCGCGTGCCCTCCAGGGAGCCGAGCAAATGGAGGACGTAGCGGTCCTCGGCGTCGGAGAAGCGGCGGATGCGTCCGACGTCAGCGCCGGTAGGCGTGAGCGGAGGGACTCCGAGCGCCGCTTCGATGCGGTTCTCGAGTTCGTCGGGCAACTTACGTCCACCGGCGGCGAAGAACTTGATGCCGTTATCGGCAGCAGGATTGTGCGACGCCGAGATCATGACGCCGAAGTCCGCACCCTCGTCGGCGATGAGGTAGGCGGTGGCTGGAGTCGGGATGACGCCAGCATCGAGCACGTCGACACCGGCGCTCGCAAGCCCGGCAGCGACGGCCGCACCGATGAACTGACCGGAGATGCGGGGGTCGCGGGCGAGCACGGCGACGGGCCGACGACCCTCTGCCCTGGCGACCGCTCCGAGTACACGGGCGGCCGCCTGAGCGAGGCCGAGGGCCAGGTTTGCCGTGACCTCGCGATTGGCGAGGCCACGGACTCCGTCTGTTCCGAACAGGCGCGGCATGGTGCGCAGTCCCTTCTCGAGCTTCTGGTCGAACGGCCGGACGGCCGCGTCGATCAGCGCTTCGAGAACTGGGACGCCTTGCGGGCCTTCTTGAGACCGGCCTTCTTGCGCTCGATGACGCGGGCGTCGCGGGTCAGGAAGCCCGCCTTCTTGAGGACGGCGCGGTTGTTCTCACGGTCGATCTCGTTCAGCGCACGGGCGATCGCGAGACGCAGAGCGCCGGCCTGACCGGAGGGGCCGCCGCCGGTGATCTTCGCCACGACGTCGTAGGAGCCGATGAGGTCGAGCACCTTGAATGGGTCTGTGATGAGCTGCTGGTGCAGCTTGTTGGGGAAGTACTCCGCGAACTCGCGAGCATTCACGGTCATGCCACCGTTGCCGGGGACGAGGCGCACGCGGGCGATGGCCTGCTTGCGGCGGCCCACGGCTGCGCCGGAGACGTTGAGCACGGCGCGCGGCGTCGGGGACGCCTCGGTGGCCGGGCTTTCGGTGGAGTAGCTCTCGGGAGCCACGTCAATCTGGTCTGCGATCTGCGCCACGGTTCAGGTGATCCTTTGTCTTCGAAGTCTGAGATGTCGGGGAGGGGCCGGAGCCTACTGGGCGACCTGGTTGAAGGCGTACGCCTGAGGCTGCTGCGCCGCGTGGGGGTGCTCGGAGCCCGTGTAGACCTTCAGCTTGCGCAACTGCGCACGGCCGAGGGAGTTCTTGGGGAGCATGCCGCGGATGGCCTTCTCGACGGCGCGGACCGGGTTCTTCTCGAGGAGTTCGGCGTACGTGGTGGCCGAGAGGCCGCCCGGGTAGCCGGAGTGGCGGTAGGCCTTCTTCTGCAAGAGCTTCTGGCCGGTCAGTGCGACCTTATCCGCGTTGACAATGATGACGAAGTCACCCATGTCCATGTGCGGCGCGAAAGTCGCCTTGTGCTTGCCGCGCAGGAGAGCCGCAGCGTGGGTGGCGAGACGACCAAGCACGACGTCGGCCGCGTCGATGACGATCCAGTCGTGCTGGACATCAGCCGGCTTCGGAGAAAAAGTGCGAGTCACGTGAGTGCTGCTTTCTGATCGGAGTGAGGTGTTCGTGAATCCCGCTCCGTGGCTGTTCGACCCGCGAAGGGGCGAACTGATCCGGTGGAGGGCTCAACTTCGGGCGCTCGACACACGGCCGAAAACACCAAGGGTCGACATTACAGCAAAGCCCAGGTGATCCCAAGCACGATTCTCGGAAGCGCCGCCCGCCTCCGACTCGGTGCTCCTACTCCGACCCCTCCGATTGCGCCGTGCGCTTGGCGCGCGTCACGACCGCGCGCGCTGCGAGCGCCGCATCCTCGGGGTAGTCGACTTCGCGCAGGATGAGGCCGCGAGCCGGCATGACCGCGAACGCGTTCGTCCGCCGGGCCGCGTCGCGCAGCACGGGTACGGCCGCCGCGTCGAGCTTGCGCGCGCCTACCGCCACGCAGGCCCCCACCAGCGCGCGGACCATGCTGTGACAAAACGCATCGGCGCGGACGTGCGCATGCAGCACACCGTCGACGTCCCGCTCCCAGGCGAAGTCGAGGAGGCTGCGGATAGTCGTAGCGCCCTCCCTCGCCCGACAGAACGACGCGTAGTCGTGCAGACCGAGGAGCGAGCGAGCGGCACCGTTCATCGCGTCGAGCTCGAGGGACTCGGTGATCCAGGTCGTGAACACCCGCTCGAGCGGATGCCGCAGTGAGGAGGCGTCAGCGAGGCGGTACTCGTACCGGCGCCAGCGGGCCGAGAAGCGGGCGTCGAATCCCGCCGCTGCCTGCGTCACGCGGTGCACCGAGACATCGGAGTACTGACCCAAGATGCCGCGCAGCCGCCGCTCGAGGATCGCGGCAGGAGGCAGCGGCTCCTCCTCTGCGCGACGACCTCCGCCGCTCAACCTGGCCCACTGCTCGGGAGTCAGGTCGACGTGGGCGACCTGCGCGCTCGCGTGGACACCGACGTCGGTGCGCCCGGCGACGGTCACTGTCGGGTGCTCCTCGGAGCGCAGCACGAGTGCCAGCGACTCCTCGAGCACCCCCTGAACCGTCCGAAGACCCGGCTGCTTGGCCCAGCCAGAAAAATGCGTGCCGTCGTAGGCCAGATCGAGGCGGACGCGGTGCGGCATCCCTCGATCCTAGAGCGGAGTCGCTCTCACGCCACCGCGAGCGGCACCCCGACCGAGGCCAGCGCGACGCATGCCCAGCCGACCAGAGTCGACTGTCCACCGAGAGAGGAGACGACGTGCAGCTCCCAGCCACCCGCGAGCACGGCGAGTTCCGACGGGGCCGATCCCGACCCGGGGAGCCAATAGCCCGCCATGCCGAGCGAGAGAGGGACAGCGCCGACGGCTTCTCCCGCATCCGTGAATGTCTCGAGGAGCGGTCCCCGGCGCAGGGTGAGCACGACGGCCGAGTCGTCGCCCGCGATCGTGTAGGAGCACACCTGTCCGGCAGGTGCGAGGGTCACGGTCCCGGCCGGCAGGCCGAGGTCGTGCTCGACGACGATGGCCGGAAGAGCGACGCCGCAGTCCACCGAATCGACCGTTGCGCCGACCGAGGGCGTGCTCCTCGGCGCGGCGTTCGCGATGACGTTGCCCGCCGACTCCGGCACGTCGATCACATCGCCGGATGCGCAGCCGCTAAGCACCGCACCGAGGACCAGCGCGAGCATCGCCAGACGAGCCGGACGATGCAGTCGCACGGGCTCCTCCGAGGGTGACGAGGGTTCTCCCCGTAAGCGCTATTTCCGGCGCAACCACGCTCGTCGAGCCCGGCCATGTCATCGTAAGCGGCATTTCACGCCATCGCCACCGCTCGTGGAGACGACGAGAGCCCCCCGTCCCGGTGGGGGCGGAGGGCTCTCGTTATGTGGATGTGACTACTTGGTCTCGCCGGTCTCCGCGACCGGAGTCTCCTCAACCGGAGCGTCCTGCACTGCGGCGTCGTCGGCAGCGGCATCGTCGGCGGCAGCATCCTGCACGGACGCCTCCTCGACGGGAGCCTCGTCCACCGGAGCGGACACGGGCGACGTGGTGGTGCTCGACTTCTTCACCTTCGGCGTCACGGGCTCGAGGACGAGCTCGATGACGGCCATCGGCGCGTTATCCCCCTTGCGGGGACCGATCTTGGTGATGCGGGTGTAGCCGCCCTCGCGCTCGGCGACGAGCGGAGCGATCTCGGTGAAGAGTTCGTGAACGACCGACTTGTCGCCGATCGTCGCGAGAACGCGGCGGCGGGCGTGCAGGTCGCCGCGCTTGGCGAACGTCACCAGACGCTCGGCGAGCGGACGCAGGCGCTTGGCCTTGGTTTCGGTCGTCTTGATGCTCTTATGCGTGAACAGGGCCGCGGCCAGATTCGCGAGGAGCAGACGCTCGTGTGCGGGACCGCCTCCGAGGCGGGGGCCCTTGGTGGGCTTGGGCATGGGTTTACTCCAGTACTAAAGGGGTGTCAGCAGGTCGGACGCGAGAAGCCGGGGCTCCGGGGCGAGAGACCTAGATGCTCTCGTCGTCGTAGCTGTAGAAGTGGGCACCATCGAACCCGGGAACCGAGTCCTTGAGCGACAGGCCCAGCTCCGTGAGCTTCTCCTTGACCTCATCCACCGACTTCTGACCGAAGTTGCGGATGTTCATGAGCTGCGTCTCCGAGAGGGCGACGAGCTCGTTCACATTGTTGATGCCCTCGCGCTTGAGGCAGTTGTAGCTGCGCACCGAGAGGTCGAGGTCCTCGATGGGCATGGACAGCTCGGTCGAGAGGACAGCATCGACCGGCGCGGGGCCAATCTCGATGCCCTCGGCCGCGTTGTTCAACTCACGGGCGAGCCCGAAGAGCTCGGTCAGCGTGCGTCCTGCGGAGGCGATCGCGTCACGGGGCGTGATCGCGGCCTTGCTCTCCACGTCGACGACCAGGCGGTCGAAGTCGGTACGCTCGCCGGCACGGGTGGCCTCGACGCGGTAGGTGACCTTCAACACGGGCGAGTAGATCGAGTCGACCGGGATCTGGCCGGCCTCGGAGAACTCGCTGCGGTTCTGGGTCGCCGAGACGTAGCCGCGGCCGCGCTCGATGGTGAGTTCGAGTTCGAACTTCGCCTTGTCATTCAGCGTGGCGATGACGAGTTCCGGATTGTGGATCTCGACGCCGGCCGGAGCCGAGATGTCGGCGGCGGTGACCTGACCGGCGCCCTGCTTGCGCAGGTAGGCGGTGATCGGCTCGTCATGCTCCGAGGAGACGACGAGACCCTTGATGTTCAGGATGATCTCGGTGACATCCTCGCGGACCCCGGGGACGGTCGTGAACTCGTGCAGGACTCCGTCGATCCGGATGCTGGTGACAGCGGCGCCGGGGATAGAGGACAGCAGGGTGCGACGCAACGAGTTTCCGAGCGTGTAGCCGAAGCCGGGCTCGAGGGGCTCGATGACGAAGCGGGAACGGAACTCCGAGATGTTCTCCTCGGTGAGCGTCGGGCGCTGTGCGATAAGCACTGATGATTCCTTTCGATCACGTGTCCGCTATATGACACGTGCGTTTGCGAGGTGTGGAGTTGTGAAAGAAATGCGCGATCCGCCGGTCGACCCCAGTCCCCGCTACGACAGCGGATCGTGCGGCCGACCGACGGCTGCGAGTGCTGCTTAGACGCGGCGACGCTTCGGCGGGCGGCAGCCGTTGTGCGCCTGCGGCGTGACGTCGTTGATCGAGCCGACCTCGAGGCCTGCGGCCTGGAGGGAACGGATCGCAGTCTCACGACCCGAACCCGGGCCCTTGACGAAGACGTCGACCTTCTTCATACCGTGCTCCTGCGCCTGACGCGCAGCCGACTCAGCGGCGAGCTGCGCCGCGAACGGCGTCGACTTGCGCGAGCCCTTGAAGCCCACCACGCCGGACGAGGCCCAACTGATGACGGCACCGGCGGGGTCGGTGATCGAGACGATCGTGTTATTGAACGTCGACTTGATGTGGGCCTGACCCACTGCGATGTTCTTCTTCTCCTTGCGGCGCGGCTTGCGCGCAGCCGACTTGGGGGTAGCCAATTCTGTATCTCCTCTAGGTCCGTGTCGCCCGCGTTACTTGCGGCCGGCCTTCTTCTTGCCGGCGACGGTGCGCTTGGGTCCCTTGCGGGTGCGCGCGTTCGTCTTGGTGCGCTGTCCACGGACCGGGAGGCCGCGACGGTGACGGAGGCCCTCGTACGAGCCGATCTCGACCTTGCGGCGGATATCGGCGGCGACCTCGCGACGGAGGTCACCCTCCACCTTGTAGTTGCCTTCGATGTGATCGCGCAGAGCGATGAGCTGCTCGTCGCTGAGATCCTTGACGCGGATGTTGCCGTCGATCCCGGTGTCGCTGAGGGTCGCGAGCGCGCGAGTGCGGCCGACACCGTAGATGTAGGTCAGTGCGACCTCCACGCGCTTCTCGCGCGGGATGTCTACTCCTGCCAGACGTGCCATTGTGGCTTCTCCTGTGAGTGAGTGGAGGTATGAAGCAACACCGGTGCCTCGGCCTCCGACCGAAGGTGTCCTCGCCGTCCATCCCGGCTAAGCCGGAGTGCTGCGCGATTTCTGGTGTAGCGGGGGTATTGACGTGCTCGTCGTGCTCATGCGGGGCGGCGTGCCACCCTGCACTCCCTTGCCGAAGCGGCGGGACTAGCCCTGGCGCTGCTTGTGGCGGGGATTGCTGCTGCAGATGACCATGACGTTGCCGTGGCGGCGGATGATCTTGCAGTGGTCGCAGATGCGCTTGACGCTGGGGTTGACCTTCATTGTTCTTGTCCTTGATTTCGCTGGCGTCGTGCTCCCGGCGGATGCCGGGGCCGTTCCTTACAGGACACGCACGTCGCGAACGTCAGCGGAGCGGATGTCTACTTGTAGCGGTAGACGATCCGGCCGCGGGTCAGGTCGTAGGGGCTCAGCTCCACGATCACCCGATCCTCGGGGAGGATCCTGATGTAGTGCTGACGCATCTTGCCCGAGATGTGGGCGAGAACTTTGTGTCCGTTGGTCAACTCCACGCGAAACATCGCATTGGGGAGCGCCTCGACAACCGCACCTTCGATTTCGATGACACCGTCTTTTTTGGCCATAGCCTCACTGTCGTTCGGAAGTAGTGTGTGTACTGGTCGTGCGAATGTTTCCGCGACGATCCACCACCGGGCGAGCGCCTGGATCGGGGTTCGCGGGCGTGCCGGAGCACGCGCAAAACACCAAGGGTCGATAATACGCGAATCCTCGACGATCCGCCAGCTCGGGCGTGTCGCCGCTCCTGGCGGCGCGGAGTGCACTCCAGCACGGCGCCTCGTCGCTCGATCCGCTGCCTCGCGCCGGGCTCCCCGGTCGCTCCGCCTAGGCTTGCCCCGTCGAGCGGAGGGACAGCAGATGGCGCGCAGGACGAGGACGACCGGTGGACGACGCTGGTACGCGCACCCGGTAGTGACCGTGGTGATGGCAATCGTGGTGATCGCACTGGTGCAGACCTTCTTCGTGAAGGTGTACACGGTCCCGTCGGGATCGATGGAGAACACTCTGCAGGGCGGAGGCTTCTTCGGCGATCGGATTTTGGTCGACCGGACCCTGAACCTCCAGGGCGGCCCCGAGCAGGGGCAGATCGTGGTCTTCTCGCGCGACGCGCGATGGGGAGCGAGCGACTCCCCTGGCAGCCCCCTGTCCGAGGTGGTCAAGACCTTCGGCGACGTCACCAGCATCGGCCCCTCGCACGAGGAGTTCCTTGTCAAGCGCGCGATCGCAGCCGGAGGTCACACCGTCTCGTGCTGCGACGCGGAGGGCCACGTTCTCGTGGACGGTCAGCCCCTCGACGAGTCCTACGTCTTCGAGGACTTCCCGTTCGCACCAGGAACCCTCGACTGCACGACCAGTCCCGCCTCCTTGCGGTGCTTCGAGGAGTACACGGTGCCCGAGAACTCCCTCTTCGTCCTCGGCGACCACCGCTCCAATTCGAACGACTCCCTCGGCGAGTGCCGCGGAACCTCCGGCCCAGTCGACTCCTGCGTCAAGACCGTCCCTCTCGACCGCGTCACCGGCCGCGTCTTCGCCGTAGCCTGGCCCCTCACCCGCTGGCACCTCTTCTAACCCCGTCCCCTCCCCCTCCCGCCCGCGAAATGTCGCGAGATGCCCCCGAACGGACGAGATCCCCCGCCCCGGCAGAGGATCTCGTCCGTAGCCCGCGATCTCGCGGACCGCACAGGACTTAGGGGCGATCGACTCCTGCGTGAAGACCGTGCCGATCGACCGGGTCGGCGCCCAGGTGTTATCGAAGTGACCGCCCAGCGACCGCGTCGCCGCGGTCCGAGCCCCAGGCGCAACGAAACCCGCACCGACCGGGTCGTCGGGCGCGAAACGCTCAGCACGCGAAGCGATATCAACAGGCCATCTGCACGTAACCGAGGTTCCAGTGTCACCATGAACGCCCTGATCAACGCCGATTTCCAATCTGTAGATCGTGTGCTCTGAATAAGCCTCCGGGGCTGCCGCAACGTCGGGCTGCTCGTCCTCGGCGGGGACCTTGAGCATCGCTTCGACGTCTGCGATCGTGCGCGAGATGGTCAATTGGCTGACGCCGACGAGGCCGGCGATCAGGTGCTCGGTAAGGCTGTCGCGAAAGGAGAGAAGCGTGATCTGAAGTGCTCGTGAGGGAGAAAGCTTCCGCGGGCGCCCGGTAGGTCTGCGCCAGATAAACTCGTTGTCGATTCGTTCGGCGAGGAGAGCGTATTGCTCGGAGGCAATTCCCGTAGTCGTCTGTGCGCGCACCGGCCGGTTCTTCTGTCAGGGGTTTCTTCATATGCACTTCTCGAGCAAAGCGGGTCGGTCGGTATCATTCGTGAGCGACACGCTTGGAGCCGTGACTCACAAACGGGCTTTGAATAAGCCCCCTTATAATCTGATCCGACTCGAGACGTCGGACTAAGAACTTCCCGATCTGCATCCTTGATACGACGCGCGCTGAGCGGACGGCACTCCGGCACCCCGGCCGCACACGAGCTGAGCTACGTGACCTGTCCTCCAACAGATCGCATTCCCAATCCGTAGCCAAGGCCGGGAAGCTCGTCGTAAAACCATCTCGCGAGAAGTGCCTTGTAGCTCGCCGAGGCGAGCAGACGAACTAGTGACTCGTCGAGTGCACTGCGCAGTGCTGTGTCCCGCGGTCTCATCATGAACCCGTAACGATCCAGACCGAGCCGGATGTCGAGGAGCTCGACGTCCGAACGGGGCGACGCGGCGAGCGCACACCGCAGAATAACCTCGTCAGCCACGATACCCCCGACCGCTGGGTCGTCGGTGAAGGCGTCGAACGCTTCTCCGATAGACGAGTGCCCGACAAAGGTTGGCTGGAAGCCGAGGTCGCCGGCCGCTTCGAGCGCAGCCTGGCTCGTCGAGCCGCGGATTCCTGCCACCGACACAGCAGCGTCTCGCCTCCGCATCGAGCCCGTCCTCACCGCGATCCGATGACGAGTCTCGAAGATCGGCACCGTGAACGCGACCTTCTCCAACCTCGCCTCAGTAATTGTGGTAGATCCACATTCGATGTCGATTGCTGAGTTCAGCAGCAACGACTCGCGCGTGGTCGATGTGACTTCAACAGCCTGCGTCGCGGCGAACCGATCGGCCCCGAGAATCTCGCTGAGCACGATTCGGGCCACATCCACCGAAAACCCGATCGGCCGAAACGGCGATCCGACCGCGTAACAGAAGGGCGCCGTGCGACGCTGATAGCCGACACGGAAAGCGCCGTCTTCTCGCCCGCCGGTCATGCTCATAACAATCGCCCCTCGGTCGCTTCTGATTCCAGCACGTCAATCACGATCCCGCGCAGTGCTTCGGGCTGCTCAAGCAGGTGAAGATGTCCACCCTCGATCAGTGAGAGTTGGAAGCCAGCGGAGGTGTGCAGTGCCCAATTGGCCATCGTCCTTACATCGACGAGCGGATCGTCATCCGCTGAAACAGCGTGTACATCGATCGGAAGGACATTGTGCCGCAGTTGCGGGAACTCCCGCGCGATCCAGCTCAGATCCGCGTCAAGAGTCTCCGCAAGCAGCGCACGCACTTCGGATTCGACCGGGAGGTAGCTAATCGCCGTCGAACGCACCAATCGGCCGCGCTCGTCCCAGTCCGCCGCCGTGTCGGCGGCGGACGATGGGGGCAGCTGCGACGACACTACAACCGTCATTTTCCGACGGTCGAGCCGCCATGCCATCTCGGCGACGGCCCACGCGAGCGTAGCGCCCATGCTGTGTCCGACCAGAACCACCTGCTCATACCGCGAACGAGCCAGCTCGGCCGCGATCGTGGCCGCGACGTCGGCCACCGTGTCGTCAGCGACGCTCTCGCCGATCCGATCCTCCCGCCCTTTCAGCTGCACGAGCATGCTGTCCGCAAATCCGAACAGCGCCTCTGGCCAGCAGCGGAAGGCCGATATACCCGATCCGGCGTGGGGAAAACACACGACCACTCGCGAGCGCCCGAAGTCGAAAAGCCGCAGGAGTCTTGCATCGAACGAGCCGAGAGCTTCGCCGGATACGCTCGTCATTCCGCAGTCGCCGAGGTTCCAAGGACTTCGAGGTGGCGACGGTACTCCTGCGCGAGGTCCTGGTACTCGCCCGCGGTCGCCAAGAGGACGTCAATGTCACTCTTGCTGAGTGACATCAGCACGGATCCTGGCGACCCCGCGATCAGGCTCGCCGCCGGATAGCTCGGCCCTGCCCCGACCAGCGCGCCGGCGGAGACCCTGCTGTGCTCGCCGATGACTGCGCCGTTCAGGAGGATGGCTCCGATACCGATGACGGAGCCATCGCCGATCGTGCAGCCGTGGAGTACTGCGCTGTGCGCGATGGTCACCTGAGCACCGATGATCACGGGATGATTGGGATCCGAATGTACCATCGCATGGTCTTGCACATTCGCCCCCGCGCCGATCCGAACCGCCCCCTTGTCCCCTCGGATCGTCACGCCCGGCCATAGGCTGACGTCGGGGCCGATCTCGACGTCCCCGATCACGGTCACGTTGTCGAACACGTAGGCGCTCGGATGGATCAGCGGGTAGCGCCCGTGAAAACCGTAGACGCTCATGATGCTGCCACTGTCTTCGTCTGCATGGCGAGTCGGCCCAGACTTGCCAACACTTCGTCGTTGGTCAGGCCGAAGTCCACCAGGCACGCGATCTCGTCGACGCCAATCGATCGGAAGTATTCCATCCGTTGTGTGACCCTGGTGGCGTCGCCGATCAGAGAGCTTGTGCTGACGTATCGCTGGAAGACCATCTCCATGAAATCATCCCGATCGTCGCCGAGGTTCTGCAACGTCTCGGCTTTCGCCTCCGCCCCGGACTGGCCCGACGTGGAGTGCTGGGAGACGAACGAGCTCAGGTACTCAGTCATTGCCGGGCGCGCGCGTTCGACCGCCTGCTCGACCGATAGGCCGACGTAAGTGTGCAGCATCAGCGACACCACCCCGCTCGCGGGGTTGTACCCGGCCTGTGCTCGAGCCTCGCGGTAGATGGTGATGCGCTTCTCCAGATCTTTCGGTCCAAAGTTGATGAGCGCGGACAGCACGTTGAATCCCTCCCGGCCCGCGAACTCCCATGCCTCAGTTCTCTGTGACGTCGTTAACCAGATCGGTAGCTCAGGCTGGATCGGACGCGGATAGGTGACAATTGAGTGCGATTCCCCATGAGGGTCGGTTCGACTAAGCGTGTCGCCGCGCCAGAGCGACTGCAGCTGCTTGCGTGATTCGTTGAGCCGGCCCGAGCGATCATCGAAAGCACCAGGGTTAAGGACGAAGTCACGAGTATGCCATCCGGGCGCCACCGCGAGGTCGACTCGCCCATGCGAGAGGTTGTCTACAAGCGCCCATTCCTCGGCAACGCGGAGCACGTCGTGGAGGGGCAGGTTCACACTCCCCGCGCGGATCCGGACATTCTTCGTCACCATTGCAAGAGCGGCGCCCAGAACCGACGGATTCGGATACGACCCTCCGACGTCAGTGAAGTGCCGCTCGGGAGTCCAGATCGCGGTAAACCCAGAATCGTCGATCAGCCGCGCTGCGTCGAGGAGTAGCGCGTATGGGTCGCGGCCGTCCGCTGATCCTGAGAAGAAGATCACGCCGAGATCGGGAGTCTTCCGCGGCGCAGGTGCTGGCTGGTCGGCAGAGCCGACCACGGCCTTACGCTTCCGGAGACTCTCTGTGAGCTTCGCGAGGCGCTCTGGGTCGAGGTAGATACTTTCAGGCATGTGAAGGCTCCTGACTGAGAAGGTTCTCGAGCATCGCTCCGACACCCGAGATAGAGCTGTTCTGGTAGAAATCGCGAACGGAGACGTCGACCTGGAACGTCTCTCGCAATTTGTTGATCAGCTGGATCGCCATCAGTGAGTTGCCGCCGAGGTCGAAGAAGCTGGATGCCTCGTCGAGCAAGTCCCCGCCCAGGAATCTCGTGAACAGCTCACTAACCACAGCGGTCAGCACGTCTTCGCCGGCATCAATGCCAATGTCGCCGCTACTCGGCACGTCCGCTGCCAGGCTGACGATACCGGGCTGTTTGTCCGCGCAGGCCGGAGCCTCATCGGGCCGCGTCAGGTCGGAGTTGACGCTCCGTCCGAATCCCGAGATCGGGCGGATCCAGTGCTTGCGCTTCTCGAACGCGTAGGTCGGCAGCAGGACGCTGCGGGTGCGCGGAGTGAAGGCATCAATGTCGGTCGCCGGGTCGTGCGCCCATGCAAACGCGATCGCGTCGGCAAAGGACTCGCATTCGTCGTCCTGCTCACCCAGTGCGGCAATCGTCGTCACAGTGATCGCCCCCGACGACGAGAGCACCAGATTACTCATTGCCCGGCCACGACCGATCTCGATGAAGGTGCGCACACCCGCGGCAAGGAGGGTTTCGACCGAGCCGGAGAAGTCGACCGTGCGAACCATGTGATCAGCCCAGTACCGCGGATTGCAGACTTCGTACTCACTGAGGACTCGCCCGGTGATGTTCGAAATGATCGGAATCGTCGGAATCTGGAACCGGCATCCGGTAAGAAATTCAGCGAATGCGTCGCTCGCCTCCTGCATCGACGCCGAATGGAATGCGTGCGATGTTGCCAAGCGCTGGTGGTAGACGCCGAGCTCCTGAGCGCGGACGATCGTTGCGTCGATCGCATCGACGCTCCCCGAGAGCACGAACTGCCGCGGAGAATTCCGCGCTGCGATCGACAAGGTCGCATCAGCGACCAGGTCAAGGAACGGGTCGAGGCGGTCGATGGCCAGCATCGCACCCGGAACGCTCCGGCTCATCAGTCGCGAACGCTGAGCGACGAGTTCTGCGGCGGTGCGCAAGTCGAACGCACCGGAGACCGCTGCTGCCACGACCTCGCCGAGGCTATGCCCGAAGAGGTAGTCAGGCTTCACACCTGCCTTGATGAGCGAAGTCGCCAAAGCATATTCCACCGCGAAGAGCAGTGGTTGGGCGACGGATGTGTCCTTCAGGTCGGCCGCGTCCCGTCCGGACCAGAGGTAATCCATGATCGAGAAGTCAAGATACTTGTCCAGCGTCTCCACGGTCTGCTCAAGAGCCTTCGCGAAGCCGGGGTTCCCGCGCGCAAGCGCGGCGCCCATCGCCGGGTGCTGGGTGCCCTGCCCGCCGAAAGCGAACGCGACTGGTTCTCGCTTCCGCGGACCCCCACGATGAAACTTGCCCGAGCGTAACCTCGCCACAGCATCGACTGAACTCGACGCGACGACGGCCCCGCGGAACGGATGACGCGTGCGACCGCTTACCAGCGTCGAGGCGCACTCCGACAGGGACATCCGTCCTGCATCCGTGTCGAGATGCTCGCCGAGCACGCGGGCCTGGCGCGCTAGCGCCTCGTCTGACGTCCCCGAGAAGGTCAGAATGCGGGGCCCCGCGACCTCGTCGTCGACGGCGTTCTCGCTCACCAGATGGTTACGCAGCAGGACGTGGCTGTTGGTACCGCCCATCCCGAACGCGCTCACGCCCGCCCACTTCATACGGTCGGATTCGTACTGGATCCCCTGTCCTCGCACGCTGAAGCGGGTTCCCGCCAGCTCGAGCCCCGGGTTCTCGTTGCTGAATCCTACGGTGCCCGGAATGAACTCGTGGCGGAGCACGAGCGCTGCCTTGATCAAGCCGATGATGCCGGCCGCAATGTTGAGGTGGCCGAAGTTGCCCTTGTGTGAACCGATCACACAGGGGCTCCCGTCTGAGCCGTACGCCTGCTTGATGGCTTCGATTTCGATCGGGTCGCCGAGCGCGGTTCCGGTCCCGTGGGCCTCGATATAGCTGACATCAGCCGGATCGACCCCAGCGACGGTCAATGCGTCCCGCAGTACGGCTACCTGTCCCACGACACTCGGCGCTGTAAAGCTGACCTTCTCCGCACCGTCATTGTTGACGGCGCTGCCTGCAATCACCGCGACGATCTCGTCGCCATCCTCGATCGCATCCGCGAGGCGTTTAACCAGGACGACGCCGAGGCCGTTCGTGAACAGGGTTCCGTTGGCGTCGGCATCGAAGGGCCTGCAGGTGCCGTCGGGTGACAGAACTCCGCCGACCTGATACCGATACCCTGCGGTCTCCGGCACCCGAACATAGACCGCGCCGGCGATCGCCATGTCACATTCACCGAGGATCAGGCTTTGCACCGCCGAATGCACGGCAACCAGCCCGGTCGAACACGCTGTCTGGACGTTGACGCTCGGTCCACGAAGGTTCAACTTGTACGAGACCCGAGTCGCGAGGAAGTCTTTGTCGTTCGCCTGCCGGACCATCATTTCGCCGAGTGAATCGACCAGGTCCTCGTCTTGCAACACTCCGAAGAGGTAGGAGCTCATCGCAGAGCCGAGATAAACGCCGATGCGCTTGTCGGTACGGTGCGGATCGATGTTCGCCCGTTCGAGGAGCGCCACGCACAACTGCAGCGTCAGTCGCTGCTGAACGTCCAGAACGTCGGCTTCCTTCGGCGAGTAGCCGAAGTATGCGGAGTCGAACTCGTCGAGATCCTCAAGGATCCCGGCCCGACGAACGTAGTCCGAGGCAGAATACCGCTCTTCCGGGACGCCGGCCTCAGCGAGTTGCTCTTCGGTCAGATCGGAGATCGTGCATTCCCCGTCCACGAGCCGTTGCCAGAGTTCTTCAACATTCGCTATGCCGGGCAGTTTGCATTCCATCGCGACGATCGCGACAAGTTCATCCGTGTTTTCCATGATTCAAACCTTCGTTCTTGACTTCTTCGGTGAGCTAAATCCGGCGTGCCTGCCGCGCGGCGACGAGCTGTCGCCGACCAGGGGCACGTGGTGCCGCGGTGTCGCGGCCGGCGTCTGTCGCTTCACCTCGCCCCATCAATTGCTCGATGAGATGGCATTGCGCATGGAGTGTCACCTTCTCGAACAAGCGAACCAGGGGAAACTGGATGCCGAACTCGCGTTGGATCTTCGCGTGGAGTCCGACGATCGTCAGCGAGGTACCGCCCGCTTCGAAGAACGTCAAGGGTGCATTTCCGCCAGTGAGCGCATCGGTTCCGACCAATTCGGCCCAGATGTCCTCCAGCCGCTCCGGCACGGTGCGTCTAGATTCAGAGGTTTTTCTAGCCGTGGCCGACCGCGCCTGCTCCGCCAATCGGTCCGAAACCATGTCAGCGAGCCGCTGACGATCGAGCTTTCCGTTCGACAGCATGGGCAACTCGGGCACGAAGACGATCATGGCCGGGATCATCATTCCCATCAGATGCGAGCGAAGATGATTACGTAACACGGATTCGTCTGGATCGTCCATCTGCACGACTCCAGCCAGGATCTTTCCCGTCAGGCCGGGCACGGCGCAGATGAAGGCGTCTCGAACGCGCGGAGCGGAGCGAACGACGGAGCGAACCTCCTGCAGCTCGATCCGCACGCCCCCGATCTTCACCTGGTCATCGCGTCGCCCCGAGATCTCGAGCGCACCGTCCGGTAAGACTCTGCCCAAATCCCCCGTCGGGTAGCAGTGATGAGAATCGTCACCGATCTCTATCCGAACGAACGGACTGACGATCCGTCCTTTGACCAGATACCCGTGCGACGGCCACGCCGCATTGATATACACCTCGCCGACCACACCGGGCGGGCATTCCGCCTGATTCTCATCGAGAACGAACGAGCGGGATCCCGGGATGGCATGGCCAACCGATTGAATGCCCGGAGCGGGCGCGCTTGGAACCCTAAGATGGTATTGAGCGAGTGTTGTCTCAGACGGCCCATACAGATTGACGACCTGACAGCCCGGGAAGACATCGTTCCAGCGGGAAACGAGCGAACCGTCGAGTGGCTCACCCGCGAAGAACGCACGACCGAGGCCAACGATCTGCTGCACATCATCCGCTGCGGCGAGCCACATCTCCGCGATCGACGGCACGACATGCAGACCGCTGATGGCATTACCCCGAATGAAATCGAGCACGTTGTCCGCCCCGAGATGGGTCTCAATGGGAATGCAAAGCGTCGCACCCCCGAGCAGTGGCGAGAGGGCGTCGCGGAACCAGACATCGAACGAAATGTTCGTCAAGTGCGCGAACCGGTCTTCTACTCCGATTGCGAATTCCTCGACCTGCCACTTCAAGAAGTGCGCAAGCCCCCGATGACTGCCGACGATCGCCTTGGGCGCGCCGGTCGATCCAGAAGTGAACGCGACGTAAGCGTGATCAGCGTTGGAGGACCACGCCGCAGGTGCGCCTACCCCACCTGCCCGCGTTCGAATGCGCGAGGTCGCCCCGCACTGTACGACGAAGCTGGCCGCCGCGCTGTCGAGCATCAACTCTCGCCGCGTTTCCGGGAGCGTCTCGTCAATGAGGAGGACGATGCCACCCGCTAGCCAGACAGCAAACACGGCTACTATCACCGCTGCGCTCCGGCACCCGACGATGGCAACGATACCTCCGCGCTTGAGACCCGATCCTCGCAGCCGGCTTGCCAGCTCCTCTGCGCGCACCAGAAGAGCGGTGTAGGTGATGCGCTCCGTCCCCGATTCGATCGCCACCGCCTCGGAGAATTCGGCGCACGCACGCTGGATGAGTTTATCGACCGATTCCGCGTCCCCGCTTGCATCCCTGTCGATCATCGCGTCAGTGCCCGACCTGCTGGAAGGTCGCGAGAACGAGGGCTGCGACCATGAAGAGAGCGCCGAACAGTCGGTTGACGAACTTGATCTGCTTCTCGGTCTTCAGGTACCCGGCCACCTTCGCCGCGAGTCCAGTGTAGACGGCCATCACGACGAGATCAGTGAACGCAAAGGTTAGGGCGACGGCAATGTACTGCGGTGGCATCGGGGCCGAGGAGACGAGGAACTGCGGGATGATCGCCAACATGAAGATGTAGCCCTTTGGATTGATGGCGTTCAGGGCGATGCCCTTTCCGATCAATCCGCCAATGCTCGCCATCGATCCTTCGGTTCGAGAGACCGAGATGGGCGTCGCCTTGGAAAACCACTGCGTGAGCCCGAGATAGAACAGGTATCCTACGCCGGCCCATTTCAGAACATTGAAGGCCAATGGAGATGCTTGGATGATGGCTCCCAGGCCGACGACAACGACCAGGAATACCGCCCAGAGGCCTATAACGAGGCCGATGGCGCCGAAGTATCCGCGGCGGAAGCCGTAGTTCAATCCATTCGTCATTGAGAATACGGAGCCTGACCCGGGCGAGAGTGAAAATATCCACGATGCCATGAAACAGGTGACCCACATGCTAAGTGCCAAAGAACTATTCCTGTCAGTTTGATGTTCTTGAATTCAATGAAGTATTGGCGTTCGTCGTATATGTGCGGACGTGACTAACTCACCCCCGCGACGGCACGGCGAGTGCAGGATGTGTGAAGATGGGGGTGAAGTAACGCAAGCCGAAATTTAGTTGTTAATCCGCGAGTGATCACCCACCGAGTGCCAGGCCCGGTCGTAGTAGACGAGTGGCAACGGGCGGGCTTCTTCCTCGTGCTCTGAATCGTCGTCTAAGCTACTCTCGACTGCACCTGCAATAATTATGGTGGACTCCCCGATGATGATTCGCTCGAAGACCTGCCCTCGAAGCCACGTCCGCGCACCGCAGAAGACGGGCTCTCCGGTCGGCAGCCGACGCCAGCCGTCGGTATTCGCGAAGCGATCGACTCCGCTTCTCGCCCCGAGAAGCGCCAAATCGATGCTGCGCTCATCCAACATATGAACGACAACACTGTCGGCCCGCGCCACGTGCACCGCCGCCGAAGAGAGCGCCGACAGCGAGAACGCAAAAACCGGCGGCTCCGCGCTCACCGACGAAACGCTTGTTACCGTCAGAGCGGCCAGCCGTCCGCCTGATTCCGCCGTTACGAGACAGACGCCGGCAGCGTGGCTTCTGAATACTTGCCTGAACCGATCTGGCGGAAAATTGTCCGAACCACTATAGCTTGACTTAAGGATCTGATCCCGCGATTTTCGCATCAAACCTCCATGTTTGTGAATTAGCGTGCCCGCATCTTAATTGCCGAGGGACACGCAAGTTGTGACGAAGTAAATATTTCCCGCGAGACGCAAGGCCGCAGCCGAAATGTCGCTGGCGGGTATCGGAGGCTCGCCCGCGTTGCCGCTACACTCCGGTACGACACCCCACAGACGCGAGTGCTCCAGAGAAGGGTGAATGCAATTCACACTTAGATTGTTCAACGTCATTCGACGCGAAGTATCGACGTCACCGCACGGACGCACTCGTGTCGATCCAGCGCGGCGACGGTACTTCGGAGCTTGCCTTCCGGCGCCGAGTGGGTTCCAATGAGAAGGGTCGCAATGTGATCGCAATCTGCTCTGGCCCCTCGTTCTCGCGGTGAGGTCTGAGTGAGGGTCTCCACCGAGACGTCATTGTCCGCGAACACTGCCGCGATTCTCGCCAGCACACCGGGGCGATCGACGACGGTGAGAGCAACCTGATATCGCGTGAAAACATCCCCCATCGGCACCATGGGAAGGGAGCCGACAACGACCGGCGTCATTCCGGGGCCACCCGCGACGTGCCGACGCGCCGCAGAGACAAGGTCACCGAGAATCGCCGACGCCGTCTCGGCGCCGCCCGCGCCGGCACCGTAGAACATCAGGTCTCCCGCGGCTTCTGCCTCGACAAACACCGCGTTGTAGGCGCCGCGGACGGTCGCGAGCGGATGGTCACGACTGATCAGCGCCGGGTAGACGCGCGAACTGATCCCGACTGGTTCTCCGCCCGGACCGAAGATTTGTTCGCAGATGGTCAGAAGTTTGATCACCAGGCCGTTCAGTCGTGCCGAGTCGATTTGCTCCCGAGTGATCCGCGTGATCCCTTCCCGGTACACCGACTCGAGCGGCACATCCTGGTGAAAGGCAAGCCGGGCGAGAATCGCTGCCTTGTTCGCGGCGTCCAGACCCTCAATGTCGGCGGTCGGATCTGTTTCGGCGTAGCCGGCGGCCGTTGCCGTCGCAAGAGCCTCGGCGAAGCTCTCGCCGTGAGCGTCCATCCGATCGAGGATGAAATTGGTCGTGCCGTTGACGATCCCGAGCACTCGGGTGACCCGGTCCCCCGCGAGGGATTGGCTCAGCGGGCGCACAATGGGAATCGCTGTGGCCACGGCAGCCTCATAGTGAATCTCAGCTCCGAACCGCTCGGCTTGGGCAAAAAGTTCCGCGCCGTAGGCGGCAAGCAGAGCCTTGTTCGCCGTGATCACGTCTGATCCGGAGCTGAGCGCCAATTCAATCAAACGCTTCGCCGGGTCGATGCCGCCGATCACCTCGATCACGAGGTCGGCGCCGACGATCAATTGCTCGAAGTCGGACGTGAGCAGTACCGACGGGATGTCGGGATACTTGCACGGGTCCGAAGTGCGTACGCCGACACCGACCAGTTCAACGTCTACGCCGACCCGGTCTCCGAGTTCGTCACGGTGCTCGAGCAGCAAGCGGGCGACCTGGCTGCCAACCGCGCCAGCGCCGAGCAGCGCAACACGTAGTGGACGATCGTTATCCCTGGCGGGTCGTGCATATAGTCCGCTCATGCTGCGACGCCGTTCGAGACCGCCGCGAAAGCGGTCCGAGCCGCGAAGAGCGGATCAGCATTCGGTTGGCGCGCGCAGGTAGAAGACGCTGGATGATTAGCCACGGTGAGACCTCAAAGATTATGGGAGTGAGTCACTGCTAGGCGAGCGGATCCGGTTTGACCCCTGAAGCCATCGGTTTCAGTGCAGCCCCGACAGAACGTCGAGGTGAGCGAGTGTCACCGTAGCACAACGGAATCTATCTCAGGTCGGCCTGGCGCGTCGAATGCTCACGATTGGCGCAGCCCGGCCGACGACCGCGACAGCGCCGACGTATCCGTCCTCGACGTCCAGGTCGCGCAAGGCGACGTCGGCCACGCCAGGGCAAGCGAGTACAGTGTGCCCGCCTTCCGCCAGGCCGAGCCGAACCTCTGCCATGGCGGTGTCCATACCGGTGCCAACCGCCTTCAACACGGCCTCCTTGCGCGTCCAGCGCTGAAAGACCTCAAGCCGCGAAGCCGACGCCAACTCGCCCGGCGCCGTGATCTGCTCGTCCAGACGAGCGAAATCGATCTCCGCCACCCGCTCGACATCGACCCCGACGGGGCCGATCGTGGTCAGCGCGACAGCGACCACCTCGCCGGCATGCGACAGCGATGCCTCGATCCCCAACGTCTTCAACGTCGTCTTGCCATGCGGTCGCCCGCACCCCACGCAGGTCCGGTCCACGACGACTTCCGCCGCTGCGAACCCCGTGACGGCCGCAACAGCACGACGGAGCGTCACCGCGGCAGTCACAAATCGATCGCGATCCGACGCTCGTAGGTAGCGAGCCGCGCGCTCGGTCTCGACCCTGTCCAGCAGGGCCCGGTCCTCGGCTGATGCTCCGCGGACGGCCTGCTGCCACACCCGGACCTCGCCGTCGAAGAGTGGAGCAAAATGGGCAGGCATCGTGAGATTTTAGCTACCCTCTCCGCGACGGCCAACCAAGATGGCGCGATAGTTGAGGCGTGACTATCCGCTCTGCGTGAGGTGTGTTGTTCGCGGCAGACGATCCTCGTCAGGTTGAGCCTGGCGGACAGTCCCCACCTCCGCGGAGCGACTGGCCGCCGCGTCTGTGCTGGGCACCACGACTGCGCCGAGATGGACCACTCTTCTTCGGCTAGAGCGTGAACGAAAAGCTCGAGATCGTCCTTACCAATTCCTCGGCGGACGAGAAAGAAAGGTGCGCCTCGACCTCGATGGGGAGGACAGCCAGTTCGCACCGCGCGTCATGCCCGTGAACGCAGGAGATCCCGGCCGAGGCGGGACCTCCTGCGCCCGTCGCAGCGGGGTTAGCCCCGCACGACCGCCACGAGGTGGGGGAAGAGCGGGTGCCCGGCAGCAAGGCCTGTGACGTCGGCGACGAACTCCTCCGGCGAGAGCGCCGCCAGCTTCTGCTTCAACTCAACGCTCTGCGGATCCTCCGGCACGTCAAAGCGAAGCGCAGCGCCAATGGCCGCGAGCAGCCCTTCGGGGACCAGCCCGCGCTCCGCGAGTTCGGCCGCCGGCCCGATGAAGCGCTCGTGCCGCGAGAGCTTGCGCAGCGGCTGGCGGCCCACCCGGTCGACCGTGTCCGTCAGGTACGGGTTGGCGAAGCGCTTCAGCGTCTTCTCGAGGTACGCCTGCTGCTCCGCATCGCTGAAACCGTGCTTCGCGACGATGAGTGCCTTCGTGTCCTCGAGCGCGGCCTGCACCGCGTCGCGCACCTCGGGCAGCGCGAGCGCGTCCGAGAGCTTGTGCGCTCCCGCCGCGAAGCCGACGTAGGCCGCCGTCGCGTGGCCCGTGTTCACCGTAAAGAGCTTGCGCTCGATGAACGGCTCCAGGTCGTCCACGTAGGTCGCGCCCGGGAGCTCCGGCTCACTCCCCGCGAAAGGGGTGCGGTCGATGACCCACTCGAAGAATGTCTCGACGGTGACGTCCAAGCCCTGGCCCGGCGCCTGGTTGGGCACGATGCGGTCCACCGCCGTGTCGGCGAAGACAGCGCGCGAGCGCAGACGCTCCCACTCGTCCGCGCCCAGGTTCGCGGCGACCTCGGTCTGGAGCAGGCGGGTGGCGTTGATCGCGTTCTCGCAGGCCATGACCGCCAGTCGCGGTGCCGACTCCGCGCGGGCGGCGAGGCCCTTGGCGATCACCGGCGCGACGAAGCGGAGGATGTTCGGCCCGACGGCTGTCGTCACGATGTCGGCCGCGGCGATCTCGCGCACGAGCGCCTCCTCGTCGGCGGAGGAGTCGATCGCGCGGAAGCGATCAACGAGGTGGGTCGTCGGCTCCTCCCCCACCTCGTGCACCTCATACCTGTCGGCGGCGGCAAGTTGGCTAATCAGGTCCGCATTGACATCGGCGAAGACGATTTCATATCCGGCACCGTGCAGGATCAGGCCGACGAAGCCGCGGCCGATGTTGCCGGCGCCAAAGTGGACGGCTGTGGGCATCAGGAGTTGACCTCACCCAGCAGGCTGTAGAGCGCCTGCGCGTCGGGAGCGTCGAGGAGCTTCTGCACGTCGTCCTCCTCCGAGAAAATGATGGCGATCTTCGAGAGGATTTCGAGGTGCTCGTTATTGACGCCAGCGATACCGACGACGAAGCGCACCTCGTTGCCATTCCAGTCGATGGGCTGCGCGTAGCGGACAAAAGAAAGGGCGGACGAGCGAATTTCGTCCTTCGCGTCGTTCGTGCCGTGCGGAATGGCGAGGAGGTTGCCCATGTACGTCGAGACGGTCGCCTCGCGGGCGAGCATGGCGTCGTAGTAGGCGGTGGTGACTGCGCCGACTCCCACCAGCATGTCGGCGGCCTCCTTCATGGCGGCCTCCTTCGTCGTGGCGGTGCCGGAGGCGTTGATTTGTCCGATGGTGAGCACTTCGCTCATGGCGTGCGTCCTTCCGTAAAGGTGCTGACAATGAGGGAACCCGCGGGGGCGAGCGGAGCGTGTCCGCTCTGTCGCACCCTACGGGTTCCCTTCTCCGAGGTGGCGTACTACTTGCCGTGCTGCTCCGCGACCAGCGAGACGACCTCGTCGTACTTCGGACTGTTCATGAAGTTGTCGACGGAGACGTGGATAGCGCCCGGGGTGCGCTGGCGGGCGCGCTCCGTGAGCTCGGCCTGGGTGATGACCAGGTCCACGTCGTCCTCGAGAGCGGCGATCGCTTTGTTGGTGACCGTGACGTCCTCATAGCCCGCCTTTTTCATCTTGTTGCGCAGTACCGAGGCGCCCATAGCGGACGATCCCATACCGGCGTCGCAGGCGAAGACGATGGAGCGGACCTGGGTCGCGGTGGCCGTGGCCCCCGCGGTCGAAGCGCCCGAGGAGTCCTGCGGGGCGTTAGCGCCGCGGGCATTGATCAGCGAGCCGACGGCGCTCTCTTTGCCCTTGTTGGCCTCGTTTGCGGAGACGGCGGCGGCGAGCTTGTCGTCGTTTTCCTCCGCAGCGGCGAGGTCGCGCTTGCGACTTGCGCGCAGGATCACCGAGGCGACGAGGAACGACACAGCGGTCGCGAGGATCACCGAGAGGATCACGCCGAGGAAGCTGTCATTCGCGGTCTGCAGCAGCACCGCGATGATCGAGCCGGGCGAAGCGGGGGCGCGCAGGCCGGAGTTGAAGGCGACGTTGGTCGCGACTCCGGTCATGCCGCCGAGGATGACGGCGGCGAGCAGGGCCGGCTTCATCAGCACATACGGGAAGTAGATCTCGTGGATACCGCCGATGAAGTGGATGATCGCCGCACCAGGAGCGGAGGCGCGGGCGGCGCCGACGCCGAAGATCGAGAACGCGAGCAGAACGCCCATGCCGGGGCCGGGGTTGGCCTCGAGGAGGAAGAGGAAGGACTTGCCCGTCTCCTCCGCCTGCTGCACGCCCAGCGGGGTGAGCACGCCATGGTTGATCGCGTTGTTGAGGAACAGGATCTTCGCCGGCTCGATAAAGATCGAGGTCAGCGGGAGCAGACCGGCGTTGACCAGCCATTCCACGCCGACTCCGAGCGCGCCGGAGAAGGCGGCGATGATTGGCGCGACGCCAAGGAAGGCGAGGACCGCGAGAACCAGACCGAGGATTCCGGCCGAGAAGTTGTTGACCAGCATCTCGAAGCCGGGCTTGATCTTGCCGTCCCAAAGCGCGTCGATCTTCTTCATCAGCCATGCCGAGAGCGGGCCCATGATCATGGCGCCGATGAACATCGGGATGCCGGCACCGACAATGACGCCCATGGTCGCAATAGTGCCGACCACTCCTCCGCGTGCGCCGTAGACCATGCGGCCACCGGTGTTCGCGATGAGAAGCGGGAGGAGGTAGGTGATCATCGGGCTGACGAGTCCGACGTTGATGACGTCGGGGTTGGTGCTCCACCCGCCGAGCTGCTGGACCCAGGTGGCGTCGACGCCGAGGAGCGGGAGCCATCCGGTCTGGATGAAGAGGGCCGTGATGAAGCCCCAGGCGATGAAGGCCGCGATGTTGGGCATAACCATCCCCGAGAGGAAGGTGCCGAATCGCTGGACGTAGACGCGCGCTCCACCGCGCGTCGACGTCGCTGACGTCGTTGTCATGTGGTTGTTCTCCGATTTTTAGGTCCGGGTGACCGAGACGCTCCTGAGGCGTCCCGACTCCCGAGTGGCGGGGTAGTGCAGGCGGGGTAGTTGGGTAGTGCGGGGGTGGGTTGTGGGGATCCGTGGATCAGGAGGCGGCGATCGCCTCCGTCACCGCAGAACGGGCGTCGGCGGCACTCTCGGCCGCGAGCGCGAGTTCGGCGTACCGTCTAGCCTCGGCGAGGGTGTGCTCGGCCAGCTCGGCGCGCACGTCTGCAAGAGCCGACGGCGACATCGAGAGGGTCGTCGCGCCGAGGCCGACGAGGACCACGGCGAGCAGCGGATCAGCGGCGGCCTCGCCGCAGATGCCGACGGGTTTGCCCAGCGCCGCTCCCGCACGGCCGACTTCTCCGACGAGGCGGAGCACGGCCGGGTGCCACGGGTCCTGGAACGCCGAGACTGTGCCGAGCATCCGATCCGCAGCGAGCGTGTACTGGGTGAGATCGTTGGTGCCGATCGAGGCGAAGTCAGCGACTCCGAGGATGCGGTCGGCGAGCAGCGCGGAGGAGGGGACCTCCACCATCACACCAGCGGTGCGGATGCCGAGTTCCCGCGCCATCGCCGTGAAGTAGCGGGTCTCGTCGACGGTCGCGACCATCGGTGCCATGACCCACAGGTCGGCATCGGTGGCGGCGTCGGCGTGCGCGAGAGCGGTGAGCTGGTCGCGCAGGATCTGCTCGCTCGCACGGAGGGCACGCAATCCGCGCAGACCCAGCGCCGGATTCTCCTCGTGGCTGTCGTTGAGAAAGCTCAGCGGCTTGTCAGCACCGGCGTCGAGCGCGCGGACGACCACCTTGCGACCGGGGAAGGCGGCGAGCAGGCGTGTGTACTGCTCGGCCTGCTCGGCGACGGTCGGCGCCTCCGTTGCATCAAGGAAAAGGAACTCGGTGCGGAACAGGCCAACACCCTCGGCTCCCAGTTCGACGGCATTCGCCGCTCCGTCGACCGAGCCGAGGTTCGCGAGCAGCGGCACGGCGTGGCCGTCAGCGAGGGCGCCGGGAGCGACCGGGGCGGCGAGCATCTCGGCACGCTCGGCGATCAGCGACTTCGCGGCACTGATCTCGGCGTCCGAGGGATTCACCGTAACGACGCCAGAGGCGGCGTCGAGGATGACCAGCTGGCCGTCACGCAGGTCGAGCGCACCGGTTGTGCCGACGATGGCAGTGATCGACTTCTCACGAGCGAGGATCGCCGTGTGCGAGGTCGGACCGCCGTCGCTGGTAATCAGGCCGAGAACCTTGTCGAGATCGAGCAAAGCAGTGTCGGCCGGAGCGAGATCGCGGGCAACGAGCACGAACGGCTGGTCCGACTCCGGAACACCCGGAGCAGCGACGCCGCGCAGGTGGGCGACGACGCGCTGCGAAACGTCGTCGAGGTCGGCCGCGCGCTCGGCCATGTAGCCGCCCATCGCCACAAGCAGGTCGCGGAAGCCGGCGAAGGCCTCGTGCACGGCTCGCTCGGCTGTTTTGCCCCCGGCGATCCGCGTCTTGACGTCCTCGGCGAGCGACGGGTCTTCGGCCATCAGGGCCTGCGCGTCGAGGACATCCTTCGCCGAGCCGCCGGCCCGCTCACCACGGTGGCGAATCGTTGCGGCGGTGGCGGAGAGCGACGAAACAGCGCGCTCCTCCTCCTGCACGACGGTCCGAGTGCTGGCGACGTCCTCGGGCTCGGGAAGCGGCTCCGGCATGCGCAGAACAGGCCCGAGGGCCAGTCCGCGTCCGACCCCGGTGCCGAGAAGCTTGGCGGAGGCGTAGGCGGTCTGAGGAGTGGACAGCGTCATGGGTGCTCGTTCCTGTCGTGCGCGGGGATTCGGGCGGAGGGGTATCAGGCGTCGTGGTCGGTGGTGAGGAACGTGGCGAGTTCCTCGAGCACGGCCTCCTCGTTGTCACCCTCGACGCTGACGGTGAGCGCGTCGCCGTGCTCGATGCCGAGCGAGATGATCCCGAGGATCGACGCAGCGTTGACCGGCGTGGCGTCGCCCTTCGCGATCAGGACCTTCTGACCCGACTTCGCCGCGGCCTGGCTGAAAAGCGAGGCGGGGCGGGCGTGGAGGCCCTTCGACGATGCAACTTGCACGGTGCGCTCGACCATGAACGTTTCTCCTTGATCCTGCAGCGATGGCTGCATCAGTGGTGCCCGGAGTCGGGCTCGGTGTCCGGGCGGGTGGAGGAGTCCTCGTCCGTTCCCGCGACGACCGCGCGAGCGGCGAAGAGGGCGGGCAGGGTCTCGAGCACGGCATCGGCACCGTGCGCTCCGAAGACGTCGTGCGGGAGAAGAGCGGCCGCGGCTCCCACATGCTCCGCACGGAGGCGGAGTACGTCGAACTGCGACTCGAGGTGCGGACCCACCAGCAGGACGTCCGCATCGGGGAGAGACTCCTCCAGACCCGTGAGGGTCTCGGACCGGAACACGGCATCCATGCCGTGCTCTTTTGCGCCCGCTCTCAGCCGGTGGGCCAGGAACGTGCTCGATGCGCCTGCCCCGCAGACGATGAGGATCTTCCGCACCGCGTTCGCCTCCTCGCGTCCGGGTCGTGGACCATCCAAGCATCAGTGACGAGGAGCACGGGCGTGACGTAGACAATCTTCCGCAGGGGCGGAAGCCGCGGCGGCGCGGGGGCTCCCCCGTGTGCTGACGAGGTGATTGACTGCCAGGAAGAACGACTCGCTGCCCGCTCCGAGCGGGCCCGCGGCAGGGTCGTGGCGCTCCTCGCGTCCGCCCCGGTCCGCACGCCTGGAGCCTGATGCCTGACAACCGCGAACGTCTGCTGGAGTATCTCTCCCGTGCCGATGGTTGGGTGACCGCGCACGAGCTGGCCGACCGGCTGGGGGTGACGACCCGCAGCGTCCGCAGCTACGTCACCGCAGTCAAGGCACAGGCCGCTCCGCTCGAGCCCGTCGAGTCCTCCGCGAACGGCTATCGCCTCGCTCGCGAGGCGTATGCCGCGTTCCTCGACGCGCAGCGCAGCCGGGACGTCGAGCCGGACACCCCGCGCGACCGGCTCTACAGCATCGTGCGTCGGCTGGTCGAGGGCAACGAGGGACTCGACGTGCCCGCCCTCGCCGAGGTGCTGTCCGTGAGTGAGTCGACCATCGATGCGGATGTGCGGCGGGTGAAAGCACTCGCCGACGAGGCCGGACTCAGCATTCTCCGGCGCGGCCCCTCTGTGCGGCTGGAGGGCAGCGAGGAGGCGCGCCGCCGCTTGATCTCACGGATGTTCCGCGACGAGAGCGCGCAGGGTGTGTTCACGCTCGACGATGTACAGCGCGAGTTTGCCTCCCCCGGCTTGGGCGCGTTCAAGACCGAGCTGTTGGCCGCGCTCGAGACCCGCGGCTACTACATCAATGACTACGGAGTGAATAGCGTCCTGTTGCATATCGCGATCGCGGTCGATCGGGTCGCGCGAGGCATCGGCGACCCCTCCGGCTCCCACCCCTCTCCCGCGATCCACGGCGAGCTGGCCGCGCTGCTGGCTGAGCTGGTCGAGCGGCACTTTGCGACGCGCTTGACCGACGCCGAGCTTGCGCAGCTGGCGATCCTGATGACGACCCGCGTGGCGACTCCCGGGCACAACGAGCCGGTCGCCGCGGTCGCCGAAAACTATCTCGACCCGGAGGACCTCGCCGTGGTCCGCGCGCTCGTCGCCGATGTCAATCGCGAGTACCTCGTCGACTTGGACGACGAGGGTTTTATCGTGCGGCTCGCCCTCCATGTCCGCAATCTCGTCGCCCGCGCCTCCGAGGGCGGCTATTCCCGGAACCCGCTGACGCGCTCGATCAAGACCAGCTACCCCATGACCTACGAAATCGCCGTCTTCCTCGCCAGTGGACTGCAGCGCCGCCGCGGTATCGCGGTGAATGAGGACGAGATCGCCTACATCGCCTTGCATGTCGGCTCGTTCCTCGAGCGCGTCTCGCGGCGGGCGGAGCGGCTCTCGTGCGTGATCGTGTGCCCGAACTACTACGATCTCGCGCACATGCTGCGGCTTCGGGTCGAACGATCACTAGGAACCGAGGTCGAGGTCCGCTCCCTGATCACGCGCAGCGATGTCGACTGGGACCGGCTGACCGCCGACCTCGTGATCACGACGATCGCCGAGCGGCCCTACGCCGATGATGTGGTCGTTGTGCAGCCCTTTCTCACCGATCACGATGTGGAGACGGTGCGCCGGGCAATCGCGCGCGTCCGCCGGCATCGGCGCCGGGCGCAGATCAAGGACGAACTCCTGCAGTTCTTCGACGAATCGCTGTTCTTTCGCAACGTGCACGCCCGCGACGAGGCGGCGATGATCCGAATGCTGGGAGGCCGCATGATCGCTGGCGGCATCATCGACGAGGACTACGTCGCCGGGGCGATCGAGCGGGAGCGGATGAGTTCGACGGCATTCACCGACAACCTCGCTGTGCCGCACGCGATGGCAATGAGTGCGCAACGAACCTCGATCGCGATCGTCGTTAACGACGTCCCGATGGAGTGGGGCGAGCAGCGGGTGAACGTCATCGCGATGATCGCCTTCGCGTCGACGGGGCGCAGCACCTTCCAGTCGGTCTTCGACCAGTTCGTGGAGGTCTTTGCGGAGCGAGCGGAGGTGCAGCGCTTGGTCCGTCGCTCCACCGACTTCGCAGCGTTCATCGAGGAGTTGGTCCGGGTGATCGACAGCTGACTGGACCCGATCCTCAGGCGATCGGCGTTGGCACGATCCCGTACTGCGCGAGCCCCGCAGCGCCGCCGTCGGCAAGCGTCGTGACCCAGATGCCGTCGCTGTGCACGGCAACCGAGTGCTCCCAGTGCGCGGCAGCAGTGCCGTCCTCGGTTGCCACGGTCCACTCATCCGCACGCACAACGGTCTCGGCGCCGCCCGCGGTGACCATCGGCTCGATCGCGACGACGAGACCGGGCTTCACCTCCGGGCCGCGCTGGCGAACCCGATAGTTGAAGACCGGCGGCGCCTCGTGCATGGACCGGCCAATGCCGTGGCCGATGTAATCGGTGAGGATCCCGTACACGCGGCCGGTCCGCTCCGCCTCATCCTCGACATACCCCTCAATCGCGGCGCCAACCTCATTGAGGTGCCGAGCGGAGGCGAGCGCGGCGATCCCGCGCCAGAGCGAGCCCTCGGTGACCCGCGAGAGTTCGAGCCGCGCCGCGACCTCCTCGTGCTGTCCGGCAGGATCGGGGAGAACCAGGGTCATCGCAGAGTCGCCGTTCCAGCCGTCGATCTCGGCGCCGCTGTCGATCGAGACGATGTCGCCGGGCTCGAGCACACGGTCGCCGGGGATGCCGTGCACGACCTCGTCGTTGATCGACGCGCAGATCGTGTGCCGGTACCCCGGGACGAGCTGGAAGTTCGAGTGCCCTCCGCGCTCGACGATCGCCGCTTCGGCGATTGCGTCAAGCTCGAGCGTCGTGATGCCGGGACGGATCGCAGCACGAACCGCATCGAGCGATGCGGCCGTCGCCAGCCCGGGGGCGATCATGGCTCGTAACTGCACGGGCGTCTTGTAGAGGGAGGAACGTAGCGCCACGATCAGGCGGCTGGATTATCGAGGCGGCTGACCCGATGACCCTCGAGCGCGACGACGATTCGTTCGGTCACCTCCTCGACCGGACCAAGGCCGTCGACCACGACGACGATGCCGCGGGCAGCGTAGACGTCGATGAGTGGAGCAGTTTGCTCCTCGTAGAGCGCGAGGCGGCGGCGGATGACTTCCTCGGTGTCATCGCTGCGCCCCTGCTCGAGCGAGCGCTTGAGCAGGCGGGCGACGACCTCGTCGGGGTCCGCGGTGAGCTGGACGACCGCGTCGAGGCGGTTGTGATCGGCGGCGAGAATCCTGTCGAGCTCGTCGACCTGCTCCGTCGTGCGCGGGTAGCCGTCGAGCAGGAACCCGGTCGATGCGTCGGCCTCTTGGAGCCGGTCGTGCACGATCGCGTTGGTCAGCTCATCAGGAACGTAATGGCCCGCGTCGAGGTAGGTCTTTGCCTGGAGGCCAAGTTCGGTCTCGTTCGCAACGTTCGCGCGGAAGATGTCGCCGGTCGAGATGGCGGGCACCTCGAGGATGTCGCTGAGCCGGGCGGCCTGGGTCCCTTTGCCAGCGCCCGGAGGGCCGATCAGCAGGAGACGGAAGCCGACCGGATTCGAGCTCATCGGAGGAGTCCTTCGTAGTGGCGTTGCTGCAGCTGGGAGTCGATCTGCTTCACCGTCTCCAGTCCGACTCCGACGATGATGAGAATCGACGTGCCGCCGAACGGGAAGTTCTGGTTCGCGCCCACCAGCGCAAGCGCGACAAGCGGCACCAACGCGATGAGCCCCAGGTAGACCGACCCGGGCAGGGTCACGCGGGTGAGCACGTAGTTCAGGTATTCGGCGGTCGGGCGGCCGGCGCGAATACCGGGGATGAAGCCGCCGTAACGCTTCATGTTGTCGGCTACCTCGTCGGGGTTGAAGGTGATCGCGACATAGAAGTAGGTGAACCCGACGATCAGGAGGAAGTACAGCGCCATGTAGAGCGGGTGGTCGCCCTTGGTGAGGTAGCTCGTGATCCACGACACCCACCCCGGCGCCGCCTGGCCCGCGCCCGGCTGGTTGAACTGCGCAATGAGCGCGGGCAGATAGAGAAGGGACGAAGCGAAGATGACGGGCACGACGCCGGCCATGTTGACCTTGATCGGGATGTACGTGTTGTTGCCGCCGTAAGTGCGCCTGCCGACCATGCGCTTCGCGTACTGCACGGGGATCCGCCGCTGCGACTGCTCCACGAAGACCACGGCGACCACGAGTACGAGGCCCACGCCGAGAACGAGAAGGAAAGTCTCGAAGCCGCGCGACTGCGCGATCGACCAGAGCGACGTGGGGAACTGAGCGGCGATCGAGGTGAAGATCAGCAGCGACATGCCGTTGCCGATGCCGCGCTCGGTGATGAGCTCGCCCATCCACATGATGATGCCGGTGCCCGCGGTCATGGTGATGACCATGAGCAGGATGGAGTACCACTCGTCGGTGATGATGAGCGCCGAGCACTCCGGCACTCCGGAGTTGCCGAACAGCGCACCCGAGCGGGCGACGGTGATGAGGGTGGTCGACTGGAGGACACCGAGCGCGATCGTGAGGTAACGCGTGTACTGCGTGAGCTTGCCCTGACCGGACTGCCCCTCCTTGTACAGCGTCTCGAAGTGCGGGATGACCACCCGCAGCAGCTGAACGATGATGGACGCCGTGATGTACGGCATGATCCCCAGCGCGAAGATCGACAACTGGAGCAGAGCCCCACCGCTGAAGAGGTTCACGAGTTCGTAGAGCCCTGAGGTGCCCTGGTTGCCCGCGAGACACGCCTGCACGGCGCTAAAGCTGACGAACGGAGCAGGGATAAAAGATCCCAGCCGGAAGATCGCCACGATCGCGAGAGTGAAGCCGATCTTGCGGCGGAGGTCGGGGGTGCGGAAGATCCGCGCTACGGCGCCAAACACTACCTAGGGTCTCCTGCTCAGTTCTGTGGTGCGGGATACAGGTCGAGCTTGCCACGCGCTCCCGGAGGGAGTCGGCGTGGCAAGCTCGACCGACAAGCTGCTGGTGCTACTTGATGGATCCGCCCGCCGCGACGATCTTCTGCTCGGCAGAGCTGGAGACCTTGTCGACCGCGACGTTCAGCTTAACCGCAATGTCGCCGTCCCCGAGGACTTTGACCTTCTCGTTCTTGCGGACGGCACCCTTGGCGACGAGGTCGCTGACGGTGACCTCCCCACCCTGGGGGTAGAGATCCGCGAGAGCTGACAGATTCACGACCTGGTACTCGACCCGGAACGGGTTCTTGAAGCCGCGGAGCTTCGGAGTGCGCATGTGCAGCGGCATCTGCCCACCCTCGAAACCGATGCGCACCGTGTAGCGAGCCTTGGTGCCCTTGGTGCCGCGCCCGGCCGTCTTGCCCTTCGAGCCTTCACCGCGACCGACACGGGTCTTGGCCTTCTTAGCGCCGGCGGCGGGACGGAGGTGGTGGACCTTGAGCACATGCTCTCTGGTCGTCGGCGCCGTCGCACCCTTGGTGGTGGACGCCGACGCGGAAGTCGTGGACTCCGCGGCGGCGTTGTTCGTCTCAGCCATTAGTCAATCTCCTCGACCTTCACCAGATGGGCGACGGTCTTCACGTATCCGCGGTTCTGGGCGTTGTCCTCGCGGACCACGCTTTGACCGATCTTCCTGAGGCCGAGCGAGCGCAGCGTGTCCCGCTGGTACTGCTTCTCGCTGACCTTCGACTTGACCTGGGTCACCTTGAGCTGGGCCATCAGGCACCTGCCTTCGCGTTGGACGCGGCGGCGAGAGCGTCGGCCTCGGCACGGACGAGACGGGCCGGAGCGACCTGATCGAAGTCGAGACCTCGACGAGCGGCGACGGCGCGCGGCTCCTCGAGCTGCTGCAGAGCCTCGACGGTCGCGTGGACGATGTTGATGGTGTTCGACGAGCCGAGCGACTTGCTCAGGACGTCGTGGATGCCGGCACACTCGAGGACGGCGCGAACGGGACCACCGGCGATGACACCGGTACCCGCCGCGGCGGGGCGCAGGAGCACGACACCGGCGGCGGCCTCACCCTGGACGGGGTGCGGAATGGTCGATCCGACGCGCGGAACACGGAAGAAGTTCTTCTTCGCCTCCTCGACGCCCTTGGAGATGGCGGTCGGGACCTCGCGGGCCTTGCCGTAGCCGACGCCCACCAGTCCATTGCCGTCTCCGACGACCACGAGCGCGGTGAAGCTAAAGCGACGACCACCCTTGACGACCTTCGACACGCGGTTGATGGTCACGACGCGCTCGAGGAACTGGCTCTTCTCGGAGTCACGTCCACCGCGGTCGCGGCCACCCTGGTTGCGGTCGCGGCCGCCGCGGCGGGGCTCACGAGCCTCCTGCTGCGGCTGCGTGGACGCAGCGGTCTCGACGGGGGCCTCCGACACTGCGGCGACCTCGGGTTCCTTGTTCTCTGCCGCGCTCACAGGTTGAGCCCTGCCTCTCGTGCTCCATCGGCGATCGCGGCAACGCGACCGGCGTACTTATTGCCTCCGCGGTCGAAGACGACCGCCTCGACACCGGCGTTCTTGGCACGCTCGGCGACGAGTTCGCCAACCTTGCGGGCCTTGGCGGTCTTGTCGCCGTCAAACACGCGCAGGTCGGCCTCGAGGGTCGACGCCGACACGAGGGTTCGACCCTGCGCATCATCGACGATCTGCACGAAGACGTGGCGAGCCGAACGGTTGACGACGAGGCGGGGGCGCTCGGCGGATCCGACGACCCTCTTGCGCAAACGGTCGTGACGACGACCGCGCGCAGCGGACTTGCTCTTTCCTCTGGTTCCGAGTCCCATGATCACTTACCGCTCTTTCCGGCCTTGCGGCGAACAACCTCGCCGGCGTAGCGCACGCCCTTGCCCTTGTAGGGCTCGGGCTTGCGGATCTTACGAATGTTGGCGGCCACCTCACCGACGGCCTGCTTAGAGATGCCGTGCACAGTGAGCTTGTTATTGCCCTCGACCGTGAACGAGATGCCCGCGGGCGGGGTCACGACGACCGGGTGCGAGAAGCCGAGCGCGAACTCGATGTCCGAGCCCTTCGCCAGAACGCGATATCCGGTCCCGACGACCTCGAGGCCCTTGGAGTAGCCCTGCGTGACACCGATGATGTCGTTCGCGATGAGCGTGCGGGTGAGGCCGTGGAGCGAGCGCGACACGCGCTCGTCGTCAGGCCGCGAGACCAGGACCTGACCATTCTCGACGGCGACCTGGATGGGGCTGGCGACCGGAACGGTCAGCTCGCCCTTCGGGCCCTTGACGGTTACCGCGGATCCGGCGACGGAGACGTCGACGCCCGCCGGGATTTCAATGGGAAGTCTTCCAATACGCGACATAAGGGATTACCACACGTAGGCGAGGACTTCCCCACCCACGCCCTTCTTCTCGGCCTGGCGGTCGGTCAGCAGACCGCTCGACGTGGACAGGATGGCGACGCCGAGGCCGCCGAGCACGGTGGGAATCTCGGCCGACTTCGCGTAGACACGGAGGCCGGGCTTCGAGACCCGCTTGATGCCCGCGATGGAGCGCTCGCGGTTGGGGCCGTACTTGAGGGAGATGGAGAGCGTCGTGCCGACGCGCGCCTCCTCGACCTTCCAGTCGGCGATATAGCCCTCGGTCTTGAGGATCTCGGCGATGTTCGCCTTGAGCTTCGAGCCGGGGAGGGTGATGGAGTCGTGGTGCGCTGAGTTCGCGTTACGGATTCTGGTCAGCAGATCTGCGACCGGATCAGTCATGGTCATGGCTGATGGTGCCTTTCTCGCCTGGTTTCGACACCCTTTACAAGAGTGCCGACCTGTGGTGTGGGACGGCGCCGACGACGTCGACGCCCATGCGGCCGCGCGAGCGCAGGCCAACGTGCCATGATACATGGCCGATGGTCTGCGGTCGAGGGCCGATCGTGCCCGCGATGATCCGCGGACGAACGACGAGGCCGGAGGGCGGTTCTCACCGTCCCCCGGCCTCGAGGATGCTGCTTACGCCTTGTCCGAGGACTTGAATGGGAAGCCGAGCTGCTTGAGCAGCGCGCGTCCCTCGTCGTCGGTCTTCGCGGTGGTCACAACGGTGACGTCGAAGCCGCGGACGCGGTCGATGCGGTCCTGGTCGATCTCGTGAAAGATCGACTGCTCCGTGATACCGAAGGTGTAGTTGCCGTTGCCGTCGAACTGGCGGTCCGAGAGACCGCGGAAGTCGCGGATGCGCGGCAGCGCCACCGAGAGCAGGCGGTCCAGGAACTCCCACGCACGGTCACCACGGAGGGTGACGTGTGCGCCGATGGCCTGACCCTCGCGCAGCTTGAACTGCGCGATGGACTTGCGGGCCTTCGTGATCTGCGGCTTCTGACCGGTGATAGCGGTGAGGTCCTTGACCGCGCCATCAATGATCTTGCCGTCGCGGGCAGCCTCGCCAACGCCCGTGTTCACGACAACCTTGACCAGGCCGGGAACCTGGTGCACGTTGCCAAAACCGAACTGCTCCTGGAGAGCGGGGATGATATCGGCCTGGTATTTGGCCTTGAGCCGCGGCTGAACCTTCGCAGCCACTGCGGTGGTGTCAGTCATTACAGTTCCTCACCCGACGCCTTCGCGTAGCGCACGCGAACGGTCTTGGTCACGCCATCCTTGGTGACGGCCACGTTGCGGTGGCCAACCCTCGTCGGCTTCTTGGTCTTCGGGTCGACGATCGCGACGTTCGAGATGTGGATGGACGCCTCGACAGTCTCGATGCCGCCCTCCTTCGAGCCTCGCTGCGTCTGACCGACGCGGGTGTGCTTCTTGACGAAGTTCACACCCTCGACGACGACGCGGTTGCGCTCGACCAGCACCTCGAGGACCTTGCCCTGCTTGCCACGGTCTCCGCCGCGCTCCTGGGTAGCCCCCGAGATGACCTGGACGAGGTCACCCTTCTTGATCTTGGCCATGACTAGATAACCTCCGGTGCCAGCGAGACGATCTTCATGAACTTCTTGTCGCGGAGTTCGCGACCGACCGGTCCGAAGATGCGGGTGCCGCGGGGGTCCCCGTCGTTCTTGAGGATGACGGCGGCGTTCTCGTCGAACTTGATGTATGAGCCGTCGGATCGACGGGTCTGCTTGATGGTCCGAACGATGACGGCCTTGACCACATCGCCCTTCTTGACGTTCCCACCGGGAATGGCGTCCTTGACGGTGGCGACGATGACATCGCCGAGACCGGCGTAGCGGCGACCGGAGCCTCCGAGGACTCGAATGGTGAGGAGCATCTTGGCGCCGGTGTTGTCGGCAACCTTGACTCGGGATTCTTGCTGAAGCATGTGTCTCTCCTGCTAACTCAAGTAGGCCGCGGCCTACTTGGCCTTCTCGAGGATCTCGACCAGGCGCCAGCGCTTGGAGGCGCTGAGGGGACGGGTCTCGCTGATGACGACGAGGTCGCCGATTCCCGCGGTGTTCAGCTCGTCGTGAGCTTTGACCTTCGAGGTGCGGCGGATGACCTTGCCGTAGAGGGGGTGCTTCACGCGGTCCTCGACCTCGACGGTGATGGTCTTGTCCATCTTGTCGCTGGTGACGTAGCCGCGGCGGGTCTTGCGGTAACCGCGAGCGCCCTCCTGCTTGACGTCGTGCGCGGCCGACTCGTGGCCGGCGGTGTCATTGACGGTTGCCATTACTTGGCCTCCTCTGTCGACTCGGTCGCCTCGACCTCAGCCTTGGCGGCCTTCTTGGTCTTGGACTTCTTCTCCGCCTTGGCCGGAGCCTCGACGGGTGCGGGGGTGGCGCGAATACCCAGCTCGCGCTCACGGATGACCGTGTAAATGCGGGCGATATCGCGCTTGACGGCACGGAGGCGGCCGTTGGTATCGAGCTGACCGGTGGCCGACTGGAAGCGGAGGTTGAACAGCTCCTCCTTGGCCTTCTTCAGCTCGGTGACGAGACGCTCGTCCTCAAAAGTGTCGAGCTCGGCGGGGGCGAGCTCCTTGGATCCGATCGCCATTACGCGTCTCCCTCCTCGCGCTTGATGATGCGTGCCTTGAGGGGCAGCTTGTGGATGGCACGGGTCATGGCTTCGCGAGCAAGTTGCTCATCGACACCGGCGACCTCGAAGAGGACGCGGCCCGGCTTGACGTTAGCGACCCACCACTCCGGCGAGCCCTTACCGGAACCCATGCGGGTTTCGGCGGGCTTCTTGGTTAGCGGGCGGTCCGGGTAGATGTTGATCCAGACCTTCCCGCCGCGCTTGATGTGGCGCGTCATGGCGATACGAGCGGACTCGATCTGCCTGTTGGTCACATAGGCGGACGTGAGGGCCTGGATGCCGAACTCACCGAACGACACCTTGGTGCCACCGGTGGCCTGGCCGGAACGGCCCGGGTGGTGTTGCTTGCGGTGCTTGACTCGACGCGGAATCAACATGGTTATGCCTCAACTCCTGCTGCGACGGGCGCCTCGCTCTGCTGGCGGGGGGCACGGCGTGGTCGGTCGCTGCGCTCGGGGCGCGACGACTTGCTGTTCGCCTGCTCGCGGGCGAGCTCCTTATTGGTGATGTCGCCCTTGTAGATCCAGACCTTCACGCCGATGCGGCCGAAGGTGGTCTTCGCCTCGTAGAAGCCGTAGTCGATGTTCGCCCGAAGGGTGTGCAGCGGCACGCGTCCCTCGCGGTAGAACTCTGAACGGCTCATCTCGGCGCCGCCGAGGCGGCCGGAGACCTGGATGCGAACACCCTTGGCGCCGGCGCGCTGCGCGCCCTGCAGACCCTTACGCATCGCGCGGCGGAAAGCCACGCGGGCGGAGAGCTGCTCGGCGATACCCTGGGCGACCAGCTGAGCCTCGGCCTCGGGGTTCTTGACCTCGAGAATGTTGAGCTGAATCTGCTTGGCCGTGAGCTTCTCGAGGTCGGCGCGGATGCGCTCGGCCTCGGCACCGCGGCGACCGATCACGATGCCCGGGCGGGCAGTGTGGATGTCGACACGGACGCGGTCGCGGGTGCGCTCGATCTCGATGCGAGCAACGCCCGCACGGTCGAGCTGCGTGGCGAGAAGTCGGCGGATCTTGACGTCCTCGGCGAGGTAGTCGCTGTACCGCTGGCCCTTCTTGGTGCTGTCGGAGAACCAACGCGACACGTGGTCGGTGGTGATTCCCAGACGGAAACCGTAGGGGTTTACTTTCTGACCCATTACTTGGTCCCCTCCTCAGGAGTGGCCAGCACGACGGTGATGTGGCTGGTGCGCTTGTTGATGCGGAAGGCACGACCCTGAGCACGGGGCTGGAATCGCTTGAGGGTGGTTCCCTCATCGACGAAGGCGCGGGACACGAACAGGTCCTGGTCGTCGAGGTACTCGTTTGAGGCATCAGCCTTGACGCGAGCGTTCGCCATCGCCGAGGCGACGAGCTTGTAGACGGGCTCGGACGCACCCTGCGGCGCGAACTTCAAGATGGCGAGTGCCTCCTGAGCCTGCTTTCCGCGGATCAGGTTCACGACACGGCGAGCCTTCTGGGGGGTGACGCGGATGTGTCGCACGCGTGCGATCGACTCCACCATTTCTCTCCTCCTTCTCGTCGCCGCTTAGCGGCGACGGCCCTTCTTGTCGTCCTTCTCGTGACCACGGAAGGTCCGAGTGGGGGCGAACTCGCCGAGCTTGTGGCCGACCATGGTCTCGGTCACGAACACTGGAATGTGCTTGCGACCGTCGTGGACCGCGATGGTGTGACCCAGCATCGCCGGGATGATCATCGATCGGCGCGACCAGGTCTTAATGACGTTCTTGTTGCCGGCTTCGTTAGCGGTGAACACCTTGCGGAGCAGGTGGTCGTCAACGAAGGGGCCCTTCTTGAGACTGCGAGGCATCTTCTACAACTCCTACTTGCGCTTCTTACCGGCGGTGCGGCGGCGAACGATGAGCTTGTCGCTTTCCTTGTTGGGGCGACGGGTGCGTCCCTCGGACTGACCCCAGGGGCTGACCGGGTGGCGTCCACCGGACGTCTTGCCCTCTCCACCACCGTGCGGGTGGTCGACCGGGTTCATCGCGACACCGCGGACGGTCGGGCGAACGCCCTTCCAGCGCATGCGACCGGCCTTGCCCCAGTTGATGTTCGACTGCTCGGCGTTGCCGACCTCACCAATCGTGGCGCGGCAGCGGGCATCCACGTTGCGGATCTCACCCGACGGCAGACGAAGCTGCGCGTAGGGGCCATCCTTCGCGACGAGGCGGACCGAAGTGCCGGCAGAGCGAGCGAGTTTGGCGCCACCTCCCGGCTTGATTTCGATGGCGTGAATGACCGTACCGGTCGGGATGTTGCGCAGCGGCAGGTTGTTGCCGGGCTTGATGTCGGCGCCAGCGCCCGACTCCACGATGTCGCCCTGCGAGAGCTTGTTCGGGGCCAGGATGTAGCGCTTGGTGCCGTCCACGAAGTGGAGCAGCGCGATACGCGCGGTGCGGTTGGGGTCGTACTCGATGTGAGCAACCTTGGCGTTGACGCCATCCTTGTCGTTGCGACGGAAGTCGATCAGACGGTATTGGCGCTTGTGTCCACCGCCAATGTGACGCGTCGTGATCCGGCCGGAGTTGTTGCGGCCACCAGTCTTGGAGAGCGGGCGCAGCAGCGACTTCTCGGGCGTCGAGCGGGTGATTTCGGCGAAATCGGCAACGCTGGAGCCGCGGCGACCGGGGGTCGTGGGCTTGTACTTACGAATAGCCATTGTCTGTTTCCTCTACGCTTCTTCGGCTCAGCCGACGCTCGTGAAGATGTCGATGGAGCCGGACTTCAGCGTGACGATCGCGCGCTTGGTGTCCTTGCGCTTGCCAGTGCCAAACTTCGTGCGGCGGGTCTTGCCCTGACGGTTCAGCGTGTTGATCGACGCGACCTCGACGCCGAAGATCTTCTCGATGGCGAGCTTGATCTCGGTCTTGTTCGAGCGCGAGTCGACCACGAAGGTGTACTTGCCCTCGTCGATCAGACCGTAGGACTTCTCCGACACCACCGGGGAGATGATGACGTCGCGGGGGTCCTTGTTGAACGCGGCGGACTGGCTCATGCGTTCACCTCTTCCTTGTTGGACTCGACGCCCGACTTGGCCGCGATGAACGCGTCGAGCGCGCCCTTCGAGAACACGATGTCATCGGAGACGAGCACGTCGTACGCGTTGAGCTGATCGGCCGGCAGAATGTGCACGAACGGCACATTGCGGAGCGAAAGCTCGGCGATGAAGTCGTCGCGCTCGAGGACCACGAGGACGTTGCGCGACACCGAGAGGGCGTCGAGCAGGACGAGGACGTCCTTGGTCTTCGGAGTCTCGCCGAGGGCGAGAGTTTCGACCACGTGGATGCGGGCACCGCGAGCACGATCCGAGAGAGCACCGAGCAGGGCAGCGGCGATCATCTTCTTGGGGGTGCGCTGCGAGTAGTTGCGGGGTGTCGGCCCGTGGACCACGCCACCACCGGTCATGTGCGGGGCGCGGATCGAGCCCTGACGTGCGCGACCGGTTCCCTTCTGCTTGAACGGCTTGCGACCGGCTCCGGAGACCTCACCGCGGTTCTTCGTCTTGTGGGTTCCCTGGCGCGCCGCAGCGAGCTGGGCCACGACGACCTGGTGGATCAGGGGGATGTTGGTCTGGACATCGAAGAGCGCGGCGGGAAGCTCAATCGAGCCCGCCTTCTGGCCCTTGACGTCGACGATGTCGACAGAGGTAGCCATGGAACTACGCTCCCTTCACGGCGTTGCGAACGAACACGAGGCGACCACGGGCACCGGGGACAGCGCCCTTGACGAGCAGCAGGCCCTTCTCGGCGTCGACGGAGTGCACCTTGAGGTTGAGCACGGTGACGCGCTCGCCGCCCATACGACCGGCCATGCGCATGCCCTTGAACACGCGGCTAGGAGTCGAGGAGGCACCGATGGAGCCGGGCTTGCGGTGGTTGCGGTGCGAACCGTGCGAAGCCGAGACGCCCTTGAAGTTGTGACGCTTCATGACACCGGCGAAGCCCTTGCCCTTGCTGGTGCCAACGACATCGACCTTGGTGCCGGCCTCGAAGACTGCATCGACGGTCAGCTCCTGCCCGGCCGAGTAAGTGGAGGCGTCGGAGGTACGGACCTCGGTGAGGTGGCGGCGCGGCGTCACGCCGGCGGCCTCGAAGTGACCGGCGGCGGGCTTCTTCACCTTGCGCGGGTCGACGGCACCGGCGGCGAGCTGAACGGCGGTGTAGCCATCCTTTTCTTCCGTGCGGACCTGGGTCACGACATTGGGGCTGATCTCGATGACGGTGACCGGCACGAGCTTGTTGTTCTCGTCCCAGACCTGGGTCATTCCGAGCTTGGTGCCGAGGAGGCCCTTGCTGGTCTTCAGCGTGGGGGAAACAGTGACAGACATGGTGGCACTCCTCCTTAGAGCTTGATCTCGATGTTGACGTCGGCCGGCAGGTCGAGGCGCATGAGCGAGTCGACTGCCTTGGGCGTCGGGTCGATGATGTCGATGAGGCGCTTGTGCGTGCGCATCTCGAAGTGCTCGCGGCTGTCCTTATACTTGTGCGGCGAACGGATCACGCAGACCACGTTCTTCTCGGTCGGCAGCGGCACGGGGCCGACGACCGTGGCGCCGGCACGGGTGACCGTGTCGACGATCTTGCGCGCCGACGTGTCGATGACCTCGTGGTCATACGACTTCAGTCGGATGCGGATCTTCTGTCCCGCCATGTGTGATCTCTCACTCTCTTGTTATTGCGTCGTACGCGACTCCTCCGACCGAAGCCGGACTCGTCTCGCATTGGACGCGCTCGCGAAGGAACTCCGGTAACCCGGATACGTGCAACCAGTGTTCTTCTGTCAAAATCACCGCATCTGGAGCGCTCCGATCGTCATGCAAATAGCACGACGCGCGAAGAGCCCGTGGAAATGTCGGTTGTTGTCGTTCTGCTACCCGCCGCCTCGACGTCGCACCCGCCGGGCCGCCCTCTCGGGTCGAGCCTCCGCGATGCGGTCTCGGCACTGCCTGGCAGTGTCCCTCCACGTGCGGCATACCGCCCAGGAAGAAATTTTGAACTAGACGAGTCTCCCACACATGGGCCACCCCTGCAACCCGGGCGTGTCGCCCTCCCACCCCCTCCCCTCACTCCCCCTCGCCCTCCCACCCCCCTCGCTCTCCTTGCTCCGCGAAATGTCGCGACATCCCACCCTCCGGACGACCTACCGCGCCACAGCGGGTTGTTTCGTCCGGTCCTCGCTATCTCGAAGCGGCGACGCCGGTGTGGGTCGGCGGGAGGCCTGCGGAGCCCAGGAGTGCGCACAGAGTGTGCAGTCCGTGCAGGTCGGCGAAAGTCCACCGGATGACGCGAAGCCCGAGCGCGCGGAGGCGGTCCTCGCGGAGCTTTTCCCTGATGACGGCGTCCGCGGGATCGGCTCCCGCGAGCAGTCGGGGGTCGCGGTACTTCCCGAGACCGTCGAATTCGCCCACGGCCTCGCACCCCGGCCAGTCGAAATCGACCCGGCCGACGAAGCCGCGATGGTCGCGGAAGGTGCTTTGCAGCACCGGAGTGGGAACGCCGCAGTCGGACATTCTCAGTCTGCTGACGCTCTCCCCCGTCGACTCTGCGGCTCCGTCACCCAGGGCGATCAGCTGGCGTGCCTGCTTGACGCCCCGGTATCCGCGGAAGTCCTCGATCCGCTCGAGAAGATCACCCTGCGCGAGCCCGCCCAAAGGCTTGCGGAGTGAGTGGTCGATGGCGCTGATGGCGTCCTCGCGTGACGCGAGCCGCGCGAGGTCGAGCACGGTCCGCTCGAGACTGGTGACGAGATGGCCGTCATGCTCGACGACATCGCCGTCGCGGATTCGCTCTCGGTGCCGAATGGTATCTACACCATCGGCGACACCCGGCGCACCGAGCAAGTGCACCTGAGGTGGGCTGCGCGAAAGGAGGGGGAGCCCCCACACCGCGGCTGCGGAGTGCAGGGCGAGGACCGCTTCCTCGCCGCGGGTCCGGACGATCGCGCGGGCCTTTAGCAGGTGTTGGTCCCGGTCGGGGAGCTCCCCGAACGCCCGCGCCTCGACGAAGACGCCAGGAGCGAGACGTCGGTGCCTCCCCTTCGACCTGTCCGGTCGGAGGCGGCGCGCATCGCTGCCGACTCTGCTCAGTTCACGGGCGACGAGAAGTTCAGGTATCTGAGTCATGACGGCACACTGACGCGCTCTACGTCGTCCGCTCGCCGATTCCGCGTTCCCGTGGAGAGTGTCCCGCCATCCCTTCCTGTGGAGGACGCTCCTGCGATCCGCGAGATGGGGGAGGACGGACGAGATCACCCGCCGCGGCGCCTCATCTCGACCGTTCGGGCACATCTCGCGACATTTCGCGAGATTTCGCGAGAGGCGGGGGTTACTCGAAGAGGAGGGCGCGGAGCGTTGTCTCAGCGGAGGCGGGGCGCGAGGGGTCAATCGTCTCGCCAGCGCGAAAGTGGTCGAGCAGGCGGGGGTCGACGTAGCTCGTGCGGGCGACCGTGGGGGTGTTGCCGAGCACCTCTGAGGCATCGCGCATGGCCTGCGCGATCGCAGCGTTCCGGGCACGCTGAGTGGACTGCGGGCCTGCCTTGGCGAGGCTGAGAGCGGCGGCGACGGTGCCGTGCAGCGTGCGGAAGTCCTTGGCCGTGAAGTCGTCGCCCGCCCGCTCCCGCACGTAGTCGTTGACCTCCGGCGCCGAGATCGGGCGCCACTGCTTGCCGTCCTTCCAGGCCAGCAGGCGCGCGTTCGGTCCTCTGCGCTTCAGCGCCCGGACGACTCGCGAGAGATCGCGGTCGAGAATCTCGCTCGTCCAGGCCTGATGGCTCTTGCCGGGGAACGCCAGCGCGACCCGGTCGCCGTGCGTGGTGGCGTGCGAGCACAGCAGCGTCGAGAGGCCGATGCTGCCGTGCTCCTTCGCGTAGCGCTCGCTGCCGACACGGAGAGAACCCGTGTCGAGCATCCGAAAGGCGGTCGCGAGAGCGCGATCGCGCGTCGGTCCCTCGGATCGCAGTGCCAGGGTGACTGCGCGTCGGGCACCGGGTAGGGCCTCCGCGAGCCTCAGCGCCCGGTCGAACTTGAGCCGATCCTTCTGCTCGCGCCAGGTCGGATGGTAGACATATTGCCGTCGCCCAGCCGCATCGATGCCCATCGCCTGGATGTGGCCGTTGGGGTACGGCGCGATCCAGACGTCCTTCCAGGCCGGCGGAATACCCAGCGCATCGAACCGCGAGCGAAGTTCCTGGTCGGTGACCGTCGCGCCCCGAGGGTCGCGGTAGCTAAACCCGGATCCCGCCCTGACCCGGGTGTAGCCACGACCGCTTGAGTCGGTCCTGCGGAGTCGTTGAGCACGAGTGTCAGCCATCGCTGCGACCCTAGAACGCGGCAACAGACGGCCGCACCCACTTGACGCTCGGGCGGATTAGCAGGAGGAGCGGAGTCAGTCGTTTCCGACCCGCTTGTCGGCCTGGCGCTTAACATCCTCGATGCGCTCGTCGTACTGGCCGTGAGTGAGGCGACTAGCGATCTCGCTGGTCTTCTCGAGCACCTGGTCAGAGACCTCCTCAGCCTTCTCGCTCCGCAGAGCCTCCTGCGCCTTCTCACTGTTCAGCAGTTCGCCGGCCTGCTGTCCGAGCTTTCCCAGATCCACGATGGTGCCTCCTTGTCGACGCGCACGACAGTGGCGCGTGCCTCAGTGTGGCGCACCGGTTGAGCGAATGGGGCGGCGCGCCGGTCAGCCCGCCAGCGCGAGCACGCGGGCCGCGGCCTGGGACAGAGCACGGCCATAGGAGGGGCCGTGACCAGCAGCGTGTACCGCCAGCGGATGAAGCTGGTGCAGCGGCACCCGCTCCTCCAGACCCGCAGCGAGCGGATGCTCGTCGCGGTAGCCCTCAAGGATCGCGCGGAAGTGCGGCGCCCCGAACAGGGCGAGCATCGCCAGGTCGGTCTCGCGATGGCCGCCGTGCGCGGCGGGGTCGATCAGCACGACGCTCTCGGCGGACCAGAGCACATTGCCGGACCACAGGTCACCGTGGATGCGGGCGGGGGTGGAGTCGTCGTCGAGGGCGCCGTCGGCCACCCGGTCCAGAGCGCGCTCGACGATCCGAGCCGCAGCCGGGGCGAGGTTGCCCGCGTCGACGGCGGGAGCGAGGAACGGTCGCACCCGCTGCTCCGCATAAAAGCGACCCCACGACGTATCGGGCACGCACGGCATCGACCGCCGACCGATGTAGGTGGGGCCGGACCAACCCTCGGGAGGAGCCCCGAACGCCTCCGCGCCGGCATCGTGGGTCCGGGCGAGCGCCCGACCAAACGCCCGCGCCGCCGCCGCCGTAGGCCGCACTGAGCGAACCTCCTCCAGCTCGATCCGCCCCGAGGAGACCGCGAGCACGGTGACGCAGGCCGCTCCCCCGCGGGCTTCGCGCAGCCAATCAAGGCCGGCTGCCTCCCACTCAAAGAACAGCGGGTGCGCGTCGGGGTCGCTCTTCACGAAAGGCATCCGATTACGCTAGCCGGGCTCGTCGCCGCATCGATCACGAACGACGAAGAGGGGCCGCCCGCATCACGCGGACGACCCCTCTCCCGAGATCGGTAGGACGAACCTACTTGACGATCTTGGTGACCGTTCCGGCACCCACGGTGCGTCCACCCTCACGGATGGCGAAGCCGAGGCCCTCCTCCATGGCGATCGGCTGAATCAGCGCGACCGTCATGTCGGTGGTGTCGCCGGGCATGACCATCTCGGTGCCCTCGGGCAGCGTGATGACGCCGGTGACGTCGGTGGTGCGGAAGTAGAACTGCGGGCGGTAGTTCGCGTAGAACGGGTTGTGACGCCCACCCTCATCCTTGGACAGGATGTACGCGGTGCCCTCGAAGTCCGTGTGCGGCGTGACCGAACCCGGCTTGACGACGACCTGACCGCGCTCGACGTCCTCGCGCTTGGTGCCACGCAGGAGCAGACCACAGTTCTCGCCGGCCCAGGCCTCGTCGAGCTGCTTGTGGAACATCTCGATGCCGGTGACCGTGGTCTTCTGCGTCGGGCGGATTCCGACGATCTCGACCTCAGAGTTCAGAGCGAGGGTTCCACGCTCCGCACGGCCGGTGACGACGGTTCCACGACCGGTGATCGTGAAGACGTCCTCGATCGGCATGAGGAACGGCTTGTCCTTGTCGCGCACCGGGTCCGGGATCGACTCGTCGACCGCGTCCATCAGGTCGAGGATCGACTGGGTCCAGGCCTCGTCGCCCTCGAGGGCCTTGAGTCCGGAGACACGGACGACCGGAGCATCGTCGCCCGGGAATCCCTGCGACGAGAGGAGCTCGCGCACCTCGAGCTCGACGAGCTCCAGGATCTCCTCGTCGTCCACCATGTCGGCCTTGTTCAGGGCGACCAGGAGGTAGGGGACGCCGACCTGCTTGGCGAGGAGGACGTGCTCACGGGTCTGAGCCATCGGGCCGTCAGTGGCGGCGACCACGAGGATCGCGCCGTCCATCTGCGCCGCACCGGTGATCATGTTCTTGATGTAGTCGGCGTGGCCGGGAGCGTCGACGTGCGCATAGTGGCGCTTCGGCGTCTCGTACTCGACGTGCGAGATGTTGATGGTGATGCCGCGCTGGCGCTCCTCAGGAGCGGAGTCGATCGACGCGAAGTCACGCTGGACGTTGGTCGCGGACGGGAACTTGTCGGCAAGAACCTTCGAGATCGCCGCGGTGAGCGTGGTCTTTCCGTGGTCGACGTGACCGATGGTTCCGATGTTGACGTGCGGCTTGGTCCGCTCGAACTTGGCCTTAGCCACTGTGGGTCCTCCTCAGGACTTAGGTGCAAGCATCCGCATCCGACCACCGCACAGGGCGGCATGAGGACAGGAGGACTTGCGGGGGTTTGTGTAGTGATGTTACCGGCAGTGGTCGTGCGGCCGTCCCGCTGCGACAGGGGGCGCGCTGCACTCGGCAGCAAACCCGCACGACATTACCAGGCCACCGCCGCTCCGGGGAACGGCGGTGGCCCCAGAGCGGAGCTACTCGCCCTTGTTCTTCTGAACGATTTCCTCGGCCACGGCCTTCGGGACCTCGGAGTAGGTCTCAAAGGTCATCGAGTAGACGGCCCGACCCGAGGTCTTCGAGCGCAGGTCCCCGATGTAGCCGAACATCTCAGACAGTGGGACATTGGCCCGAATGACCTTGATGCCGGTCGCGTCTTCCATTGACTGGATCATCCCGCGACGCGAGTTGAGGTCGCCGATGACGTCGCCCATGTACTCCTCGGGAGTACGGACCTCGACGGCCATGAGCGGCTCGAGGAGGACGGGCTGCGCCTTGCGCGAAGCCTCCTTGAACGCCATCGAGCCGGCGATCTTGAACGCCATCTCAGACGAGTCGACGTCGTGAGCGGCTCCATCCACGAGGGTCGCCTTGACGCCCACCATTGGATAGCCGGCGAGGACGCCGACCTGCATGGCGTCGCGGATACCCGCATCGACCGAAGGGATGTACTCGCGGGGCACGCGTCCACCCGAGACGCCGTTGACGAACTCGTAGGTCTTGTCGGCGTCGACCTCCATCGGCTCGATGGTGATCTGCACCTTGGCGAACTGACCGGAGCCACCCGTCTGCTTCTTGTGGGTGTAGTCGTACTTCTCGACCGTGCGGCGAATCGTCTCGCGGTACGCGACCTGAGGCTTGCCGACGTTCGCCTCGACATTGAACTCGCGCTTCATGCGGTCCACGAGGATGTCGAGGTGCAACTCGCCCATTCCCTTGATGACCGTCTGACCAGTCTCCTGGTTCTGCTCGGTGCGGAAGGTGGGGTCCTCCTCCGCGAGCTTTTGGATCGCGGTGCCGAGCTTCTCCTGGTCGGCCTTCGTCTTGGGCTCGATGGCGACCTCAATGACGGGCTCCGGGAAAGTCATCGACTCGAGCACGACCTGCGCCTGCGGGTCGCTCAGGGTGTCACCGGTGGTGGTGTCCTTGAGGCCGATAACGGCGTAGATGTGGCCGGCGGTGACCGAGTCGACCGGGTTCTCCTTGTTGGAGTGCATCTGGAAGATCTTGCCAATGCGCTCCTTCTTACCCTTGGTCGAGTTGATGACCTGAGCGCCGGAGTCGAGCTTGCCCGAGTAAACGCGGACGTAGGTGAGGCGCCCGAAGAACGGGTGCACCGCGACCTTGAACGCGAGCGCCGAGAAGGGCTCTGTCGAGTCGGCGTGACGGAGGATGACCTTCTCCTCGTCGCGGACGTCGTGCGCCTCGATGGCGGGGACGTCGAGCGGAGAGGGGAGGTAGTCGACGACCGCGTCGAGCATCGGCTGCACTCCGCGGTTCTTGAACGCGGAGCCGCAGAGAACGGGGTAGATGTCCGAGTTGACGGTGAGCTTGCGGATCGCGGCCTTGATCTCGGCCACGGTCAGCTCCTCGCCGCCGAAGTACTTCTCGAGCAGCTCGTCAGACGTCTCGGCGACCGTCTCGAGGAGCTTGTGGCGATACTCGGCAGCCTTATCGGCGAGATCCGCCGGGATTTCCTCGATCTCGTACTTGGCGCCGAGAGCGACGTCTCCCTTAGAGTCGCCGCGCCAGGTGAGCGCGCGCATCTCGACCAGGTCGATCACTCCCTCGAACGACGACTCGGCGCCGATCGGAAGCTGGATGACCAGCGGCTTCGCACCGAGGCGGTTGACGATGGTGTCGACCGTGTAATAGAAGTCGGCGCCGAGCTTGTCCATCTTGTTGACGAAGCAGATCCGGGGAACGTCGTACTTGTCGGCCTGACGCCACACGGTTTCGGACTGGGGCTCGACACCCTCCTTGCCGTCGAAGACGGCGACGGCGCCGTCGAGGACGCGGAGCGAGCGCTCGACCTCGACCGTGAAGTCGACGTGTCCGGGGGTATCGATGATGTTGATCTGGTTCTTGTTCCAGAAGCAGGTCGTCGCGGCAGACGTAATCGTGATGCCGCGCTCCTGCTCCTGCGCCATCCAGTCCATCGTTGCGGCGCCGTCGTGGACCTCGCCGATCTTGTGCGTGATACCCGTGTAGAACAGGATGCGCTCGGTGGTGGTGGTCTTGCCGGCATCGATGTGGGCCATGATGCCGATGTTGCGGACCTTGTTCAGGTCGGTGAGCACATCTTGTGCCACGGAGTTCCTCCGATAGGTGATGGAGCCAGCGCACCGGGTTCTTGGCCGAATGGCTGGGGGTCTTGTGGTGGCGGATCTCCCGGTCGCGGGGATCGGAAGATCCGCCGCCGGGACCGGGTCCGCAGCGCTGCCACTGCGGACCCGGCGGTCGCGGTCGCCAGGGACGGCCGCGGTGCGCGCTACCAGCGGTAGTGCGCGAAGGCCTTGTTCGACTCGGCCATCTTGTGGGTGTCCTCGCGACGCTTCACAGCGGCACCCAGACCATTCGACGCGTCGAGGATCTCGTTCATGAGACGCTCGGTCATCGTCTTCTCGCGACGAGCCTTCGCGTAGCTGGTGAGCCAGCGCAGCGCGAGGGTGTTGGCGCGGTGCGGCTTGACCTCGACCGGGACCTGGTAGGTCGAGCCACCGACGCGGCGGCTGCGGACCTCAAGGGTCGGGCGGACGTTGTCGAGCGCCTTCTTGAGGGTAACGACCGCATCCTGGCCATTCTTGGCGGAGACGCCTTCGAGGGCACCGTAGACGATGCGCTCGGCGAGGCCCTTCTTGCCATCGAGAAGGATCTTGTTGACGAGCTGGCTGACGATCGGTGCGCCGTAGACGGGGTCTGCGACGACGGGGCGCTTGGGAGCGGGGCCCTTACGAGGCATTACTTCTTCTCCATCTTCGCGCCGTAGCGGCTGCGAGCCTGCTTGCGGTTCTTGACGGCCTGGGTGTCCAGGGCGCCGCGAACGATCTTGTAGCGGACACCGGGGAGGTCCTTCACACGACCGCCGCGCACGAGCACCATCGAGTGCTCCTGCAGGTTGTGGCCCTCACCGGGGATGTAGGCGGTGACCTCGGTGCCGTTGGAAAGCTTCACGCGGGCCACCTTGCGGAGGGCCGAGTTCGGCTTCTTAGGCGTGGTCGTGTAGACGCGCGTGCAGACGCCGCGCTGCTGGGGGTTGGCCTTCAGGGCGGGAGCCTTGGTCTTGGTGACCTTCGGCGTGCGTCCCTTGCGGACCAACTGCTGAATCGTTGGCACTGGTTTGCTCCTTGGATGCTGCACGGTGACAGCGGATCGATGGTCGACATTCGGCCTACCCGTCTCCGGGACGGCCGAGTTCATCTGGACCCACCGCGCTCCTCTGAGCCCGCAAGCGGGTTCGAGGAGAATGAGGGGTATGCCGTGGGGGCCGCCCGATCGGACGAACCCGCGGATCCTTACGGACCCGGTGGAGCGTTATGCGGCGATCACGTCGGCCCGAAGGCACGACACAAGCGCACGACACAGCGCACACCAAGAGAATATTACGGGGAGTGACGGGGCCGGTCAACCGACGCGCGTTCGCCTGCGGAGAGCACCGCGTCCGGGCCGGTCACTCGCGCTCGTCGCCCTCCCAGCCCCAGCGCGGAGTCCCGCCACCCGCGTCACGGCGCGCGAGGAGCAGCAGGAAGGCGATCTGCACCGCCACAGCCAGCACTCCCGTTGCGAGGGCGAAGACGGTCGATGCGTGGTGCAGCACCCAGCCGAGGATCTCGCTCGGTTCCTGCTTCCCGAGGCCGTAGAGCGCGCCTCCAGTGAGGAGGAAGAGCAGGTAGACCACGAATCCTGTGAGCAGCGACGGACCGACCACGCGGTGCACCGCCGGGCGCGCGGCGAGCGTGATCATCGCGATCAGCACGGCGACGACGCAGACGGCGACGGACACCGGCCCGAGAATCGGCCCGGCGTCGCGCTCGGGCACGACATCCTGATCCAGGAGCAGACTAAGCACTCCGAACGCGCACACGACGAGCGCGAGGTAGAGGAAGGCGGCGAAGCCAGCGAGGGCGAGGCCGTAGCCCAGCCCCGACCCGCGACCCTGCCCCTGGGCAGTCACGACGAGGCGGCGGCTTCCCGCTCGGCGTTGCGTCGCTTGACGCCGCGAGCGCGAGCGGCGATGAGAGCGCCACCCCAGACAGTGGCTTCACGCCCGAGGACGCCCGCCGCGAGTACAGACGCGAGGACGACCGGATCGCGGAGGTGGTCAGCGAGCAGTGAGGGGGCGGCCGGGACAGCGAGTCCACCGACGCCGCTCCAGCTGCCGACGAAAGCGGCTGCGGCGGTGAGGACGGCGACGAGGAACCCGCCAAGGACGTACGCCCACCATCCGGCGCGGTTCACGACTAGCACGATCAGGGCGAGGCCGACGAAGAAGGCGGCCACCGGCGCGAGGAACAGGGCCGTCGGCGCCTGAGCGAGGCCGAGGGCGACGGGATCTGCGCCGGTCTGGTCGGCGAGGACGCGGATCGCGGTAAGGGCGACGAGGTACAGCCCCGCGAAGAACGCTGTCGTCAGCAGGGCGAGAGCGACGCCCGCGAGGCGATTCCCGGAGCGCACCACCCGCTCTGGCTCCGCCTCCACGACACCGAGAGCGGTGGCACCGGCAGACGCCGTCGCCTCAGGAGGCTCGGTAGTCGGTGGTCGGTCCGTCTCGGGTTCGGGCCAGACGTACTCCCGGGTCGGCTCGGGCCCGGTTCCGCCGGGCGTGTCGGTCGCGGAGGGTATCCGCGTGGTCTCGGCGTCGCTGCTCCAGGTCACCCGGACAGCATAGGCACGGGTCCCTCGCCCGCCCGGCGCGCCGCGCGGCTTCGCGCCTCACGAGGAGAGAACCTCCGGTGCCTACTCCAGGGGGTGGAGGAGGCGGTGCAGGAACTGGCGGGTCCGCGGCTCGCGTGGTTCCCTGAGCACCTGCGCAGGGGTACCGCGCTCCACGACCACGCCCTCGGCCATGAAAACGACCTCCGACGCCACCTGTCGAGCGAACTCGAGTTCGTGGGTGACGACGAGCATCGTCCAGCCCTCCCCCGCCAGCTCCCGCATTAACGACAGGACATCGCCGACGAGTTCCGGGTCGAGTGCGGACGTAGGTTCGTCGAAGAGTAGGAGATCGGGGCGCAGCGCGAGGGCGCGGACGATGCCCACGCGCTGCTGCTGGCCTCCGGAGAGCTCGAAGGGGTACGCGCCGCCGCGCCCGCCCAGACCGACTCTCTCGAGCAGCTGCTCCGCCTCGGCGACGACCTCTGCCGCTGGACGGCGCTGCACGCGGACTGGGCCCTCGATCACGTTCTGCAGCACGGTCAGATGCGGGAAGAGATTGAAATGCTGGAAGACCATCGCGGAGCGGTCGCGCAACGCGGTCAGCGCCTTCTTGCCGACGCCCCGGTCGAAGTCGAGCACGGTGCCGTCAGCAAGCTCGACGACTCCGCCGTCGGGTACGTCGAGGCTGTTGAGGGAACGCAGCACGGTGGTTTTGCCCGACCCAGAGGGACCAATCAGGGCGACAACCTCGCCTCGGCGCACCTGGATATCGATGCCACGCAGCACCTCCACGCCACCGAAGGACTTGCGCAGGCCGCGGGCAGTCAGAACGGGGCGCGCATCGCTCGGAGTCTCAGCGGGCGACATAGCGGTCCAATCGCTTTTCGAGCAGACCCTGGCCGCTCGAGAGCACCAGGCAGATCAACCAATAGATCAGAGCCGCCTCGAGGTAGAGCAGCATGAATTCGCTGGAAGCAGTCGCGATCTGCTGCGCCTGCCGAAAGAGCTCGGTCACCAGGATCAGGGACGCAAGCGAGGTGTCCTTCACCAGTGAAATAAACGTGTTCGACAGCGGCGGCACCGAGACTCGCGCGGCCTGAGGCAGGATGATCCGCCGCAACGCCAGCGAACGGCCCATGCCGATGGTGTGCGCCGCCTCCCACTGCCCCTTCGGGACGCTGAGAATGGCAGCGCGAATCACCTCAGCTGCGTAGCCGCCGACATTGAGGGCGAAGGCGATGATCGCGCTCGGCCACGGATCGATTTTGATTCCCAGACTCGGCAGGCCGTAGAAGATCACGAACAGCTGCACCAGTAGTGGCGTCCCGCGGATGACAGAGATGTAGGCCCGGGCAATCCATGCCAGGATCCGCACCCGCGAGAGGCGCATCAGCGCCACGGCTAACGCGAGCGCCAGACCGAGAACGAAGCTTGCGAGAGCAAGCGGAATTGTTCCGACGATTCCCCCGGAGAGGATCGGCCAAAACGACCGCAGTGCTAGATCCATGTCTTCTCCCACCGAAACGGGACAAGACCGCGGTCGGTTTGGTCGGGTGATGGTGATGAGCACAACGGTTCGAGTCCGCTTCCCGTGACATGCTCACGCGCATCCTCGGAATCGCTCGGCACAGGGGCTACTGGGTGATGTCGGTTCCAAAGTAGCGCGTCGAGATGGAGGCGAGGGTGCCGTCGGCCCGCAGCTCGTCGAGGGCGGAATCGACAGCGGCGACGAGATCATCCGATCCCTTCGGGAAGGCGAAAGCACTCGCAGAGGTGTCGTCGATCGTGACGGCGACCTTGAGACCGGCGGCCTGATCCGGGTAGTTCGTGGACCAGTCGAGCCAGGTGAGGCGGTCATTGACCGTCGCGTCGACTCGACCCTGCTCGACAAGGGCAATGGCCTGAGCCCAGCCCTCGACGCCCTCGACCTCGGCGCCGTTCTTCTTCGCCACGGTGGACCAATTGCTCGAGAGTGACTGCGCAGTGGTCTTGCCCGACAAACCCGCGAGGTCGGTGATCGAAGTGTCGCTGGCAGGCACGATCACCACTCCGGGGCTGAGGGAGTAGGGCTTCGAAAGGTCATACTTCGCCTTGCGCTCGTCATTGATCGAAACCTGGTTCGCAATCACATCGAAGCGGTCGCCGTCCAGACCCGCGAACATTGCGTCCCACTGCGTCTCCTCGAACTCGGGCTCGACGCCCAACTTCGTGGCGACCGCGGTGATGACGTCGACGTCATAGCCGGTCAGCGCGCCGGTGCCGCCGTCCGCATGAAATGAAAAGGGCTGGTACGTGCCCTCGGTGCCGATGGTCAGCTTCCCGGCCTCCTTGACCTCCGCCAGAGTCAGTCCGGCGTTCGCAGAGGTCGTGCTCTCTCCCGAGGACCCCGGCACGACATCATTCGTGGAGGCAGGGGCGCAGCCGGCGAGGACCAGGGCGGCTGCGGCGATGGTCGTGCCGAGTAGGACGCGCACAGACGCGCGGGCGGAGAGAGTCACAGTATCTGTCCTTCAGTGCAATACGAGAGGAGTCGCGATCCCCCTGCACGGAGGGGCGAGAGGGGCGACGACGGAGCGGGTCGTCAGGGAGCGGACCACCTCGTGGCGGTACCACCCAGAGTGACACTAACCGGCGGAGGGGTCACGCCTATTCCCGGATGTCATTGTGTGACGGCGGCAGCGCGGCAAGGAACTCTTCCGCACCGGCCACCTCGTCGCTCGTCATACCCGCGGCCGAGTCCGGCCGGACAAGGTGGAACGGCGTGCTCTGCTCCCGCGCCCAGGCGTAGGCGTCCTCACGAAGATTGTCGTCGATCCAGACCACCGCGTCGATTGGCCCGCGTCCGCGTGCTGCGTCGAGCCAGGCGGCGACCGGCTCCAGCTTGCCGGTCTGCCCGGGAAAGCGCGGGTCGTGCGGGAGACCGCCGTCGAAGACGATCGCCTCGGTGGTGCTCGGGAGGCCGAGATCCTCGGTGAGGACGGAGGTGAGCCGGGGTGGCCAGGTCGTGGCCCAGACGACGGTCCCCACCGCGGCGAGGCGGCGGACCAACTCCTCCCGAGCGGGCGCAAGCTCGAGACGATGGCTGCTCGCGGCGCGGTCACTGCGAACGGAGGGGTTGAGGACACCGTCAACGTCGAGCAGGATCAGCGCGGCCATGCCTGCCACCGTAGTGGCGGCGGGGCGCAGACCGCGAGCTGCGCGCTAGCGTGACGGGATGCCTCCGTCGCTCGTGCTCCCGGACGGCCGCGTCGCTGCGCTTGAGCCGGACCCGGTACGCCCCACTGCCCTGCTGCTCACCGTGGATGGCGCGGAGCAGTCGCTGATCGACCCGCGCGATCCACGGGCACTCCCCCTGGAGTACATGGCGCGACTCGGCGCGGTGGTCGACGCCCTCGCGCCCGCACAGCACCCGCTCCGCGTGCTGCACCTGGGCGCGGGCGGTCTCTCGCTCGTCCGGTACGTCGCGGTGACCCGTCCCGGGTCAGAGCAACTCGCGGTGGAGCGGGCGGAGGGCCTGGTTGACTTCGTGCTCGCCCACGCACCGCTGCCTCGCGGCACCCGACTGCAGCTGGTCACCGGCGACGCGGCGAGCCCGCTTCCTGAGTGGGACGCAGACCTCGTTGTGCTCGATGTCTACGACGGCGACGAGATCCCCGAGGTGTTTTACGACGCCGATCTCCTCGCGCACCTCGCCTCACACTGTGGCCCGCGAGGCGTGCTCGCGATCAACGTCGCCGATGATGCCGAGCACCACCGGCTCGAGCGGCTGCGCGCGGCCCTGAGGACGGCGCTCCCTGTCACGGTCGCGGTCGCTCCGACGGCATTCCTCGAGGGACGTACGAGCGGCAACGCGATCCTGCTCGGCTCACGCTCCGGACGCGCCTCGCGCATCGCCGGCCATCTGCTGCGCGCCGGGCCGCACCCGGTCGCTGCTGCGCCGGATCGCGACGTCGTGCTCGCCGAGGTGCCGGTAGAAGTCGATCCGTGAATCCAGGACAACCCCGGCCTCGAGGAACTTCGCGCGGATCCGCTTAATGTAGGTGCGCACGGTGTGCTCCGCGACGTCGAGGTCGAGCGCGACCGTCCGCACCGCGGCGCCCGACCCGTAGGCACGCATGACGCGGCTTTCCTGCGGACTCAGCACAGGACGACGCTCCTCGAGGCCGTGCACCAGACGATGGCGGGCGGTGTCCGAGACCCAGGTCCGGCCCGATGCCACGGAGACGACGGCGGCGGCGAGCTCGGTAGGGTCATCGCCCTTCCAGACGAAGGCCGAACGCTCGCGGCGCAGCACGGCGCGCGCCGGCTGCATGGAGTCGGATGAGGACAGGACGACGAGGCCGACGGCGCGCTCGGCGGCGCGCTCGATCGCGGCCGCGACCTCGTCACCCGGCACGCCATCGAGGTCGAGGACCGCGATCGTCTCGATGCCAGCCTCACCCTCCGCGCGGGAGAACTGCGGCAGCAGTTGCAGGAGCAGCGCGCGCAACGCCGCACGGCTGATCGCTGGGCCGTCGACGACGGCCAACGCGAAGCGATGAAACTCGGTCACAGGTATCCCCTTGCAGGGACAGGTCAGGTCCGCCCCGGCTGCACGGTAGCGGCTCTGTGTCGCGATCCGCACGTTTTGCGACATTCCGTCTCAATTTCGCGACTCGACGGAGGCGTCCCAGAGGACAGATGTGGAGGTTGCGCAGAGACGCGTCCGACTAGTGTCCGTACGCATGAGCGACAGCGCACCAGGCCCGAACCGCGCCAGGAGGATCCCTGCGGACCAGGTCCGCAGCCGCATGATCGACGCGGCGCGTGCGGTCATCTCCACCAACGGCTTGACGGTCAGCTTCGCGCATCTCCCGATGGAGGAGTACATCCGCCTCGCCGAAGTCCCCCGCAGCTCCGTCTACCGGATCTGGAGCACCCGCGAGGAGTTCGTCGCCGACCTGATCGGCGAGGTGTTCGAGCGAGACCGCTACGCCGACGGCGTGGACCCCGAAGCTCAGCAGCGGATCCGGGAGGTGTACGAGCGCTCCGGCGACCTGCTCCTCACCGCTGCGGGTCGTCGCCGGGTGGCCTGGGAAACCATCCGCATCGGCGCCAACTCCAATGCAGAGACGCTGCGCCGTTCCGTCGACTGGTCGTCATACAACGCACTGCTCGCCTGCACGTTCTCCATGGAGGAAGGTCCTGCTCGGGATGCGGTGCGCGCGACCGCCAAGCGCATCGAGAGCATGCTGACCCGCCGTATGCAGGCCTACTACGACGAGATGCTGGCAGTGTTCAGCAGCTCGATGCGGCCCGGATTCACGACGCTGCAGCTCGCCCACCTCACCGCGATCGTCGTGGACGGGCTCGCGCATCGCGGCCTTCTCCTCGACGACGACCTCGACTCCCCGGTCACGGCTCCCGGCCTCGACGGCGAGCCGGTGGAGTGGACTCTTGCGGCCTGGACGATCCGCTCGATCGTCGACGGGATGCTGGAGCCGGTCGACCCGGAGGACTAGGGCGTCGGCTCCGTGAAGCCGTCAATCAGCATCAGCACCGCAGTGACGGCGAGCGAGGGCGAGTCCGGATCGTCGGGGTCGACCGGGCCTGTGACCAGCTCTGGCGCCGCGATCCGTGCAATGCAGAGTCCCTCCACCAGCGCAGAGACTGCGGAGGCCAGCTCCGCATGGCCGAGCCCCGGACGAAGGTGTAGGCCCGCCTCCTCGAGCGTGTGTCGGTAGTACTTCGCCATGTTGTCGATGAAGTGCAGCTGCCGTACTCGCAATGCCGTCCGGATGCCGGTACGCGCCGGCTCCTGGTGCGACTCGACCGCCCCAGCCAGCGCGATGAAGTTGCGCCAGTGCTGCGAGGCAAAGACATTCTCGACGTTCGCGTCGACCGCAACTCGCACCGAGGCAACCAGCGTCGCTCGACGCTGCTCGGCGGTCGGCTCCTCGATGCGGTGGCGGTGCAGGAACGAGTCCCCCGCCGTCAACGATGGTTGATCGAGCCGGGTCGCGAGCACGCGCTCGGGGACTGCGGCGATGAGGTCGTTGTAGAAAGACTGCCGAGTCGGCCAGATCCGGTAGACGGCGCTCCGTGGGACGCCTGCGGAGCGGATCACCTCCTCGAGCGGAAGGTGCCCTACTCCGACCCGCAGACCCTCGACCCGCACCACCGCCAGAGCGGCATCGAGGAGCCTCGTTCGGACCTGTTCGCGGCTGAGGCGGGCGCTACGCTCGCTCGCCTGCGCCTCGAGGGGATTGTCGCTCATTCTGCCTCCGGCGCCGGGACAAGCGGGGATCCCCCCGACATCTGGTGTGCAGTGAGCGTACCGGGCAGGAGAGCAGGTAGGGGAGTCGTGGCCTGCGAACGGGGGTCTTTCGCGCACTCGACTGCCGCGAAGGCCGCGCTGCCCGTCCCCTGCCCGTCCACCTTCCGGAACAGGCTGATACCCGACGCCGCTCCGTCACGTCGCGCACGACGACTCGTCGCGGACCGGGCACCGAACGCGCCTCGGCTCTGGCGCGGGAGGCGCGCCCTTGGTGCCTGGATTGTCCAGCCGGGGCGCCGAGAGTTCGGCAGCGATCGCCTCCGCGACCGCCGACGTGGCGTGCCGGACCAGGTCGACGTTGCGGGTGAGACGGGCGTGATGACACGGGCTCGCATCGACGTCGATGACAAGCTTTGCGAAGCGCAGGCTCGTACCAAGTCGCGCGAGCGGCGAGATCTCGGCGACCACCGAGGGGACGTCCGGCACGGCGAGCAGCGTGTAGCGACAGGTCGAGACGACGGAGTCGTCGACCCCCGCCGCGGCCGAGCCGGTTGCGACCATGATGTCGCCCAGGTCGACCGGCTCCGTCGCCTGACCGAGCACGACACCCGCCGTGACCTGGATGTCGCCGACAAGGGCGAGCACATGCACGCCGGCCGGCCACGGCGGCAGTGAACCGAGCTGAGCGGATCCTGTCCGCAGGCCGAGCCCCGCCTCCGACGAGAGAGCGTCGATCATCGGCACTCCAGTGCACTCGCCCGCGGAGGCCGCATTCTCAGACACCGCGTCGCCGCACGACGCCAGAGGGGACGACAACCCGAGCCTCTGCAGGTCGAGCCCCGCCGTGGCAGCCGGGCTCGCGGCTGGGGAGGCATCGACCATCCGCCCAAGCTGCGCCGCCACGTCCGACCCGGTGTTCGGCGTGCCGAAGCTCAGCACGGTCGACACCATCGACGCCACCGCTGTGCCGTCGACGGTGGCGCTCAGAGCTTGCCGGGCTGCAAGACCACCCATCGAGTGAGCAACGATGATCGCGCGATGCCCGGTCGCCGCGACGACGCAGGTGATGGAGGCGGCCAGAGCGTCGCTGATCCCAGGGTCGGTCACCCAGCGCGCCGCAAGCCGACGGTAGTCGAAGGTGTACACGGCGGCGCCCTCGATCTGCTGCAGACGGCCGAGGAGGGAGGGCTCGGGCGCGCCAAGCGGAGCGGTCGGCGACTCCGACGAGACCAGGTCGACGAGGTGCGAGAAGGCACCGGTGCGGCTCACGTCGTGGGTCGCGGTACCGAGCCAGCCGTGCAACAGCACGATCGGAACCACAGCGGAGACGGAGCGCGGCTGCACGTCGTCGCCGGCGAGGACCGGAGCGAGCTGTGCTACGCCGCAGGACGCGGGCGCAACTGCCTCCGCTGCATCGGCTCGGCTGAGGGGCACCACGACAGCACCGACCACGACGAGCAGGGCGGCCAGCACGATGATCACGACTCTCATCCGCGCGTCTCCTCCCGTGCCTCGGCATGACGGGGAACGGGTACAGGCTCGACCGAGCAAGCCCCCATAAGTTAATCACCCCTCCCCCGAGTGGGGGCATCAGCGATGCGAGACAGGGAGCCCCCGTGCGGGTGACCGCGTCCGGGCACAACGAAGGCCCCCGCCGGATGTCTCGACCGGAGTGTGGCGTCCCTTTGGGGAACGTGCACGAGTTGCAGAAACCCCAAAGGAGGACCAAAGGATGTCCATTGATGAGGCGCTGCGGCAGATTTTGGCCGGCCACGCGGTCGCCGACGACCTCGAGGGGCAGTCGCTCGACTTTAAGCGGGAGGCAGCCAGCCTAAAGGACACGCACCACGTCCTCGCTGAGGCTTCCGCCTGCTTCGCGAATGCCGGGGGCGGAACGATCGTCGTAGGAATCGGCGATCGCAGTGCTGGCCCTGACGCGTTCCTCGGTACCGCCTTGGATGCCTCCGTCCTCCGGCGCCGGATTTTCGAGATCACCGATCCAGGGCTGGATGTCCGGGTTTCTGAGTTCAACTTCGCGTCGGTGCGCCTCTTGAGGATCCCTGAAGGTGCGAAAGCCTCTCAAAACCGGTTTCGTTTTCCACGCTCATCCTCCTGTTAAGAATCCGAAATGGTATCAGAAACAAAATCCCCGTCGATCTCCTACTCGATCTCGAACCCGGTTGGTCATTTGTTGCCATTGTATAGAGGCTTATGCAAAACTCGCTTGAGCGTCACAAAACCCCAGGTCAAAGGCACCTTCGTTAAGCGCGTGATTCCGTTTTGCATAAGCCTCATAGAGATGGATTTGTGCGTGTCGTTCACGGTTAACACCGGCTGGTCCGCTGTGCTTGAAGAGCAACATCTGACAGACACTCTTCGCAAAGGAACCAGCCGGTGTGCACACAGACTACTACGGGAATGACGGCCGAGCACTACGCGATCCTCGCAGAACGGATCGAGAAAGAGTTCACGTGGAATCGGCGTCGAGGACGGCCACGCACACTCTCGCTCGCGTCGGATGTATCGAGAGACGATTCGAAACGGCAGATCCACGCCGACATTCTCGGAATCAGTCGGAGAAGGTTCGGAGACGATTGTGCGCTTCCTCGGCGGCCCGCCGAACATCAGGATCGCGAAGTTCATTTCTTCCCTGCCGGAACAGGCGCAGGACGACACGAACGGTCTGCTCGTCGTGACGATCCTGACACATCAACGGTGGACCAACGCGACGAAGCTTGCCCCCATCGCCCAACGCGATGCACCAGCTGCGCAATCGACCCTCCTGAGGCTGGCGGCCGACGAGGTGGGTCTTATCGAACCGACGTCCCGCACGGCCTCCCGCTTGTACCCTGATTACCGATTACGCGCCACAGCCATCGCAGCACTCGGACCAGCGCTGTCGTACCAGACACGGTCGGCTAGCGATCGAAACCGCAAGATAGTCGACCATGTCCGCGAATACGACTCCATCAACAATGCGACAATTCAGCGGCTTTTCGACGTCGATGTCTACACGTCTCGCGACATACTTCAAGAACTCGTAGGTCAGGAGATCCTGGTGAGGACCTCTGTTCAGACACGCGGTACGGCAGTTCGATACGGGAAGGGCCCACATTTCCCCACCTCACGTCACCGAAACGTCATCAGTGACGACCAGCCCTAACCAGCTTTTCCGCCGTCCGTGCGGTTGATCGCGACCAGGTACGACGAGGGCCCCGCCAGCATGCCGGCGGGGCCCTCGATCAGTCAGCTCACTGGAGTCAGCTGTAGTTGCCCGGCTCGTAACCGTCGCTCGAGAATGAGTCGAAGTCGACGAAGGACAGATCGGCATCGCTGAAGGCGGCGTCGTCGGCGAAGATGCGGTTGGGGTACCGCTCCGACTTCGCCTCTTCGGTTGCCTCGACCGACACGTTCCGGTACTTCGGCAGACCGGTCCCCGCCGGGATCAGCTTTCCGATGATCACGTTCTCCTTGAGGCCCACCAGCGGGTCGCGCTTGCCCTCCATGGCCGCCTGCGTCAGGACGCGGGTGGTCTCCTGGAAGGACGCGGCTGACAGCCACGACTCGGTCGCGAGCGAGGCCTTCGTGATACCCATGACTTCCTGGCGGGCGGACGCGGTCCGCTTGCCCTCGGTCAGAGCCGCACGGTTGACCTCGCTGTAACGCGAGCGGTCGACGAGCTCACCCGGCAGCAGCTCCGTGTCGCCGTGGTCGACCACGGTGACCTTGCGGAGCATCTGACGAACGATGACCTCGATGTGCTTGTCGTGGATCGGCACGCCCTGCGAGCGGTAGACGCCCTGGACGCCTCCGACCAGGTGCTTCTGAACCTCGCGGACGCCCAGCACACGCAGGACCTCCTTGGGGTCGACCGTTCCGACGTGCAGCTGCTGCCCGAGGGTGACCGACTGGCCGTCCTCGACGAGGAGCTGCGAGCGCTTGAGCACCGGGTAAATGACCGCCTCGTCGCCGTTGTCCGGCTGGAGGATGACCCGGCGAGCACGGTCGGTGTCCTCGATCGTGATGCGACCGGCAGCCTCCGCGATCGGCGACGCACCCTTGGGGGTACGGGCCTCGAAGAGCTCCTGCACGCGGGGCAGACCCTGCGTGATGTCGTCGGCCGACGCCGATCCGCCGGTGTGGAAGGTACGCATCGTGAGCTGGGTGCCGGGCTCACCGATCGACTGGGCCGCGATGATGCCAACGGCCTCTCCAATGTCGACGAGCTTGCCGGTGGCGAGCGATCGGCCATAGCAGGCCGCGCAGACGCCGACGGCGGACTCGCAGGTCAGAACGGAGCGCACCTTGATGTGGCGCACCTCTGCTCCGACCAGCTTCTCGATGAGCACATCGCCCACGTCCTCGCCTGCGGCAGCGATGACGGCGCCCGCCTCATTCGTCGCCGGGGTGGCGAGCGAACGGGCGTAGACCGAGTTCTCGACGTTCGAGTCCTGGATCCAGGTGCCGGTCGCGTCCTGGAGCATGATCGGCAGATCGAGGCCCTTGGTGGTGCCGCAGTCGTCCTCGCGGATGATGACGTCCTGCGAGACGTCGACGAGTCGACGTGTCAGGTACCCCGAGTCCGCGGTGCGGAGCGCGGTGTCGGCCAGACCCTTGCGGGCACCGTGCGTGGCGATGAAGTACTCGGCGACCGAGAGTCCCTCGCGGTACGAGGAGATGATCGGTCGGGCGATGATCTCGCCCTTCGGGTTGTTCACCAGGCCTCGCATACCGGCGATGTTGCGCACCTGCAGCCAGTTACCGCGGGCACCGGAGGTGACCATGCGGTTGATGGTGTTGTCCTTCGGGAAGTTCGCGCGCATCGCCTTGGCGACCTCGTCGGTCGCCTCGGTCCAGATCTTCACGAGCTCCTGACGACGCTCGGCCTGAGTGGTCAGACCCTTGTCGTACTCGGTCTCGACCTTCGCGGCCTTCTTCTCGTAGCCCGCGATGATCTCGGGCTTCGACGGAGGCGTGAGGATGTCGGACAGCGCCACGGTGACACCCGAGCGGGTGGCCCAGTAGAAGCCAGCGTCCTTGATCCGGTCGAGCGAGGCGGCGACCTCTACCTTCGGGTAACGCTCCGCGAGGTCGTTGACGATCCCGGAGATGGTCGTCTTGTCGGCGACCTGCTCGAAGTAGGGATAGTCCTCAGGCAGCGCCTCGTTGAAGAGAGCGCGGCCAAGGCTCGTCTCGAGCAGGATCGGTGCGGTGACCTTGCCGCTCTCGTCGAGTTCGACTCCCTCGGGAGCCTGGCCCTGCGCGAAGTAGACATCCGACATGCGGATCTTGACCTTCGAGTTCAGGTGCAGCGAGCCCTGGTCCTTCGCGAGGATCGCCTCCGAGACGGAGGAGAACGCGCGGCCCTCACCGGCGCCCCCCTCGCGGAGGGTCGTCAGGTGGTGCAGGCCGATGATCATGTCCTGCGTGGGCAGGGTGACCGGGCGACCGTCGGAGGGCTTGAGGATGTTGTTCGACGCAAGCATCAGGATGCGCGCCTCCGCCTGGGCCTCGACGGACAGCGGCAGGTGGACGGCCATCTGGTCGCCGTCGAAGTCCGCGTTGAACGCGGCGCAGACGAGCGGGTGCAGCTGGATCGCCTTACCCTCGACCAGCTGAGGCTCGAAGGCCTGGATGCCGAGTCGGTGCAGGGTGGGCGCACGGTTCAGCAGGACGGGGCGCTCGCGGATGATCTCCTCGAGCACATCCCACACCTGCGGGCGTGAACGCTCGACCATGCGCTTGGCAGCCTTGATGTTCTGCGCGTGCGAGAGGTCGATCAGGCGCTTGATGACGAAGGGCTTGAACAACTCCAGCGCCATCTGCTTGGGCAGACCGCACTGGTGCAGCTTGAGCTGCGGGCCGACGATGATGACCGAACGGCCCGAGTAGTCGACGCGCTTGCCCAGCAGGTTCTGGCGGAAGCGCCCCTGCTTTCCCTTGAGCATGTCGCTCAGGGACTTGAGGGCACGGTTGCCGGTACCGGTGACGGGGCGACCGCGGCGACCGTTGTCGAAGAGGGCGTCGACCGCCTCCTGCAACATGCGCTTTTCGTTGTTCACGATGATCTCGGGGGCACCGAGATCGAGCAGGCGGCGAAGTCGGTTGTTGCGGTTGATGACGCGACGGTAGAGGTCGTTCAGGTCGCTCGTGGCGAAGCGGCCTCCGTCGAGCTGCACCATCGGGCGCAGTTCCGGCGGGATGACCGGGACGACGTCGAGGACCATCGCGGCCGGCGAGTTACCGGTGGCGAGGAACGAGTTGACGACGCGCAGGCGCTTGATGGCGCGGATCTTCTTCTGACCCTTGCCCTCGGCGATCTGCAGGTGCAGCGTCTCGGCCTCGGCCTGGAGGTCGAACTGCTCGAGGCGCTTCTTGATCGCCTCGGCGCCCATGTACGCCTCGAAGTAGATGCCGTAGCGGTCGACGAGTTCGTTGAAGACGGCGTCCTCGGGCTTGAGGTCGCCGACCTTGAGGGTCCGGAACTGCTCCCACACGCTCTCGAGTCGCGCAATGTCCTCGTCGAAGGACTTGCGGATCTGGCCCATCTCCTTCTCGGCGCCATCCTTCGTGCGGCGCTTCTGGTCGCTCTTCGCGCCCTCCGCCTCCAGGGCGGCGAGGTCGGTCTCGAGGCGTGCCAGACGGTCCGCGATGCGGGAGTCGCGCTGATCCGAGAGGGTCTTGATCTCGAGCCGGAGCTCGTTCTCGAGGCCAGGCATGTCGGCGTGACGACCGTCGTCGTCCACGTCGATGATCATGTATGCCGCGAAGTAGATGACCTTTTCGAGGTCCTTCGGGGCCATGTCCAGGAGGTATCCCAAGCGCGAGGGAACGCCCTTGAAGTACCAGATGTGGGTGACGGGGGCGGCGAGCTCGATGTGGCCCATCCGCTCACGGCGGACCGAGGACTTGGTGACCTCGACCCCGCAGCGCTCGCAGACGATGCCTTTGAAGCGGACTCGCTTGTACTTGCCGCAGGAGCACTCCCAGTCGCGGGAAGGTCCAAAGATCTGCTCGCCGAACAGACCGTCCTTCTCGGGCTTGAGGGTGCGGTAGTTGATGGTCTCGGGCTTCTTTACTTCACCGTGCGACCAGCGACGGATGTCATCGGCCGTCGCGAGGCCGATGCGCAGCTCATCGAATGTGGTTACGTCGAGCAATGTTTTCTCCTTGTCGGAAAACAGGGTGTCTCGTAGAGACGGGAGTCGTCGGAGGCTGGCGCGGATCAGATGTCGTCGACGGAGGACGACTCGAACCGGGAGGAGATGTTGATCCCGAGCTCTTCCGCGGCGCGGTAGACCTCGTCGTCGGTGTCGCGCAGGCTGACCGCGGTGCCGTCGGCAGACAGGACCTCGACGTTCAGGCAGAGCGACTGCATCTCCTTGATGAGGACCTTGAAGGACTCCGGAATGCCCGGCTCCTGGATGTTCTCACCCTTGACGATGGCCTCGTACACCTTCACGCGGCCGAGAATGTCATCCGACTTGATGGTGAGGAGTTCCTGGAGGGCGTATGCAGCGCCGTAGGCCTCAAGGGCCCACACCTCCATCTCGCCGAAGCGCTGACCACCGAACTGCGCCTTACCACCGAGCGGCTGCTGAGTGATCATCGAGTACGGGCCTGTCGAGCGCGCGTGGATCTTGTCGTCGACAAGGTGGTGCAGCTTCAAGATGTACATGTAGCCAACCGAGACCGGGTCCGGGTAGGGCTCGCCCGAGCGGCCGTCGAACAGCTGCGTCTTGCCGGACGAACCGATCAAGCGCTCGCCATCCCGCGTGGGGATGGTCGAGTCGAGGAGGCCGGCGAGTTCTTCCTCCGCCGCACCGTCGAAGACGGGAGTCGCGACCTTGGTACCGGGCGCCGCCTCGCGGGCGTGCTCGGGCAGGCGCGCAGCCCACTCCGGCTGACCCTCGACCTTCCACCCCTGCTTCGCAATCCAGCCGAGGTGGATCTCGAGGACCTGGCCGAAGTTCATCCGACCGGGGACGCCGAGCGGATTGAGGACGATGTCGACCGGAGTGCCGTCGACCAGGAAGGGCATGTCCTCGACCGGCAGGATCTTCGAGATGACGCCCTTGTTGCCGTGGCGGCCGGCGAGCTTGTCGCCCTCGGTGATCTTGCGCTTCTGGGCGATGTAGACGACCACGCGCTGGTTGACGCCCGAACCGAGTTCGTCGTCGCCGTCCTGTGCGTCGAACACCTTGACGCCGATGATCGTGCCCCGCTCGCCGTGCGGCACCTTCAGCGACGTGTCACGGACCTCGCGGCTCTTCTCATTGAAGATGGCGCGGAGCAGGCGCTCCTCAGCGGAGAGTTCGGTCTCGCCCTTCGGCGTGACCTTGCCGACGAGGATGTCGCCGGGGCGAACCTCGGCTCCAATGCGGATGATGCCGCGCTCGTCCAGATCGGCGAGGAGTTCGGGGCTGACGTTCGGGAGGTCGCGGGTGATCTCCTCCTTGCCCAGCTTGGTGTCGCGGGCGTCGACCTCGTACTCCTCGATGTGGATCGAGGAGAGGACGTCATCCTTCACCAGGTTCTGGCTGAGGATGATCGCATCCTCGAAGTTGTGGCCCTCCCACGGCATGAACGCGACCAGCAGGTTCTTACCGAGTGCGAGCTCGCCCTTCTCGGTGGCGGGACCGTCGGCGACGACCTCGCCGACCTCGATGCGCTCACCGGCCGACACGACCACGCGGTTGTTGTACGAGGTGCCCTGGTTGGAGCGGTCGAACTTGCGGAGGAAGTAGGTCTGCGTGCCGCCCTCGTCCAGCTGGACAGTGACGGAGTCGGCGGAGACCTCCTGGACAACACCCGCCTTGTCGGCGGTAATCACGTCGCCGGCGTCGACGGCCGCAAAGCCCTCCATGCCGGTACCGACCACGGGCGACTCGCTGCGCAGCAGCGGGACGGCCTGACGCTGCATGTTGGCGCCCATCAGCGCGCGGTTCGCGTCGTCGTGCTCGAGGAACGGGATCAGGGAGGTCGCGACCGACACCATCTGGCGCGGGGAGACATCCATATAGTCGACGCGGTCGGCATCGACGAGCTCGACCTCTCCGCCCTTCGGACGAACCAGGACCTTGCCCTCGGCGAAGCGGAAATCGGCGGTGAGGGGAGCATTCGCCTGGGCAACCAGGTACTCGTCCTCCTCCGACGCCGTGAGGTAGTCGATCTGCGAGGTAACGGTGCCGTCGACGACCTTGCGGTACGGGGTCTCGATGAAGCCGAACGAATTGATCCGCGCGAAGGAGGCGAGCGAACCGATCAGGCCGATGTTCGGACCTTCGGGAGTCTCGATGGGGCACATCCGGCCGTAGTGCGACGGGTGGACGTCGCGGACCTCGACGCCGGCGCGCTCACGGGAGAGACCACCGGGGCCCAGCGCCGACAGGCGGCGCTTGTGGGTCAGGCCCGCGAGCGGGTTGTTCTGGTCCATGAACTGCGAGAGCTGGCTCGTCCCGAAGAACTCCTTGATCGCAGCCACGACGGGGCGAACGTTGATCAGGGTCTGCGGGGTGATCGCCTCAATGTCCTGCGTGGTCATGCGCTCGCGGACGACACGCTCCATGCGGGATAGGCCGGTACGGACCTGGTTCTGGATCAGTTCGCCGACCGCGCGGATGCGGCGGTTGCCGAAGTGATCGATGTCGTCCACATCGAGGCGCAGGTCGACAGCGCCGCCGTCGCGCACGCCGGGGAGCGTGGTACGGCCGTCGTGCAGCGCGACCAGGTACTTGATGGTCGCGATGATGTCCTCGACCGTGAGCACCGAGTCGGACAGCGCCTTATCAATGCCGAGCTTGCGGTTGATCTTGTAGCGACCGACCTTTGCGAGGTCGTAGCGCTTGGAATTGAAGTAGAAGTTATCGAGCAGCGCACGCGCGGCCTCGGCGGCGACCTGCTCGCCCGGGCGCAGCTTGCGGTAGATGTCGCGGAGCGCGTCCTCCTTGGTGAGGATGTTGTCCTTCTCGAGGGTCAGCTCGATCGACTCGTAGCCGGCGAACTGCTCGAGGATCTCTTCGCTCGTCAGGCCCAGAGCCTTGAGGAACACGGTGACCGACTGCTTGCGCTTGCGGTCGATACGCACGCCGACCTGGTCGCGCTTGTCGATCTCGAATTCGAGCCAGGCACCGCGGCTCGGAATGACTCGGGCCGAGTAGATGTCCTTATCGGACGTCTTCTCCTGCTGACGCTCGAAGTAGACACCGGGGCTACGCACGAGCTGGGACACCACGACACGCTCGGTGCCGTTGATGATGAACGTGCCCTTCTCGGTCATCAGGGGGAAGTCGCCCATGAAGACCGTCTGAGTCTTGATCTCACCCGTGAGGTGGTTCATGAACTCAGCCTCGACGTAGAGCGGGGCGGCATAGGTCTTACCGCGCTCCTTGCACTCTCCGATGGTGTACTTCTCGGGCTCGAGGTACGGGTTCGTGAAGCTCAGCTGCATCGTCTCGCTGAGGTCCTCGATCGGGGAGATCTCCTCGAAGATCTCGTCTAGACCGGAGTTGGCAGGAAGGTCCTCCCTGCCCGCGGCTTTCGCCTCGGCCACGCGGGTCTTCCACGCCTCCGAGCCGACGAGCCAGTCGAAGCTCTCGGTCTGCAGCGCGAGCAGATCCGGAACGGTCAGGGTGTCGCTGATCTTGGCGAACGAAAGACGCGATGCTCCGCGTCCGTTCTTGGGTGAGGTGGTGGTCGCGGTGGACGCAGCAGCCAAGGAAGGAACCTCCGTAGACCCTCGCGGGTCTCAATCTGTGGGATGTGTGGAGTGGGCTCCCGCCGTCGCGGGCCGACACTCGTCTGCCGAGCCGTGCGGACCGACGTGACTCGGTCTTCGGAGCGGAGCTAGAGTGTGGCAACGGCATCCACCATCTGATGCCGGGTTCCGGTGACCTGCCGACCGCGATATGAGGGCATGGGTACTCGGGAGCGCAAAGTACGACTATAGACGCACGGCGCCACGCCGCGCAAGTGCAGATGCTTGCGTCGCTCCCCGGGGTCGGGTATACGGCTGGCTCCCGGGCGGCGCGACTCGTCGTTCCCGCGGCACACGTCGTTCCCACGGCACACTGATCGGATGCAGGAACGCACCGGACGCCGACGCAAGGACGACTCCGATCACCCCCGCGCGGTACTCGCGAGTGGTTATACCGCGCAGATCGAGCCCGACCGGTATTCGGCCCAGGCGGCCACGCTGGTCGTCGACGGCACGCCGCAGTCGCACGTCGACCTGGCCGACCCCACCCACCTCTCGTTCGAGTACGTCCGGCGCATCGGGCACGCGATCGACCTCCTCGCTCCCGAGGGCGAGAGCATCACGGCGCTGCACCTCGGAGCCGGCGCGCTCACCCTCCCGCGCTACGTCGCCGCGACGCGGCCAGGTTCACGCCAGCAGGTCATCGAGATCGAAGCGGCACTCGTGGAACTCGTCCGCGCCCAGCTGCCCTTGCCGCGCGGTGCGCAGATCCGCATACGGCAGGGTGACGCGCGCGAGGTGCTCGGCACGCTCCCGCCCGGCCTCCGGGGCGCAGTAGATGTGGTCGTCGTGGACATCTTTTCGGGCGCCCGCACACCGGCGCACGTGACCAGCGCCGAGTTCTACGGAGCGATCGGACCGCTGCTCGCACCGGGCGGCGTTGTGGCGGTCAACGTCGCGGACGGGGGTGCGCTCGCCTTCGCCCGCGCGCAGGCGGCGACCCTCGCCTCCGTCTTCGCGCACACCGCGATCATGACCGACACGCAGATGCTGAAGGCACAGCGATTCGGGAATGTGGTGATGCTCGCCTCCGCCAACCCGCTGCCGCTCGACGCGCTACCGCGGCGCCTCGCCGCCGACCCCGCGCCATCGAAGCTGGTGCACGGGCACGAACTCGCGAACTTCGTGGCGGGCGCCCTCGCCGTCACTGATGAGACGGCAACTCCCTCGCCGCTACCGGCGCGCAGCGTCTTCCAGGTTCGTCGCGGCTGAGCAGGCAGCAAGCGGAACCGAACGCGCCGCACGCCGGGATCTGGGCGCCGGACCCGCCGGTACACTCGACGCCGGGGGGTCGGCGTCCCCACGCGCCGCCGCCCATCCTCCCGTCCACCGTGCGCGATGACCCGGATCCGCACTCCACGAGGAAGCATCGCCCTGAGCATCATCATCCGCCACGACCCCGCGACACTGCGCGAGGAGATCGACGCCGACGCCGCCCAGGACCGCCTGGAGGAAATCGGAGCGCTGCGCAGCCTCGCCGCACTCACCGAGAAGGCAGAGTTGCTGCGCCTGCTGGGCCGGATCGACGAGGCATGGGATATCGCCAACGAGGCCGTCCGCCGCACCCGCTTCTCGGGCGACCGCGCCGAGCTGCTCACCGCGCGCGTCCGCCGCGCCCGCCTGATGCAGCTCCGCGGCCGCCCCGACGAGGCACTCTCCGAACTCGCCCTGTGCGTCGAAGAGGCGCGTACCCACGAGTGGCACCTCGAACACTCCTTCGCGCTCAAGCACCGCGGGCTGGCCTTCTTCGAGCTCGGTGAGTACGGCCGGGCCGTCCGCGACTTCGACGCGGCCACGGCCCTCGGCGAGCGCGTCGGCGTCTCCGAGGCGGATCTGGAAGTCGCGCGGCTGGGGTTCGCCGCTGCCTCCGAGTTCCAGGAGGAGTCCGAGTCCGAGCGCGGCTCGCGCGCCGACGGCAGTCTCCGCGGCCGCCGCCGGGCCGACGAGTCCTGACCTTTCAAGAGACGCCGCGTGGCTGACCTCGACGACGTCACCCGCTGGGCGCACGCACTGATCCAGAAGCACCTCGACGACTCGTGGAGCTTCGGTTTCGATCACGCGCGCACCCGAGCAGGAGCCTGCAACTGGACGCGGCACCGCATCACCGTCTCCCGCCATCTCGCCGCACGCTGGAGCGACGAGGAGGTACACCAGACTCTTCTGCACGAGGTCGCGCACGCACTCGCCGGACCGGATGCGGCGCACGGCAGCCAGTGGCGCCGGATCGCGGATCGCCTGGGTTATACCGGAGGGCGCACACACAACAGCCCGACCGCAGATGAACTCGCCCCGTGGATCGGCAGCTGCCCGGGCGGGCACCTCTTCTACCGCCACCGTCGCCCCACCCGGCCGCTCGCCTGCGGAAGGTGCGCGCGCAGGTTCGACGCGGCGAACGCGATCCAGTGGCGGCGACGAACGGTGCAGCTTCCATGAGCAGGGAGCTACGGACGATCCGCGGGCACGCTCCGAGCACCGGGCAATGGCTCGCCGAGGCGGACGGCCGGCGCTGGTGGTTCGACTCCGGAAGCCTCGCGCTCGACTTTGCGACGACCGGAGCCCTCACTTTCGGGGCGACCGAGCAGTTTGGCTCCGACGCTGCGCTCACTCTCTGGCTCGCCGAGCACTTCGATGCGGTGGACACGGGAAGCCGCGACGCTCGGCTCGATGACGCCCTGATGCTCCGCTCGGCGATCGCTCGGCTGGCAGAGGCGGCCGAGGCTGCGACGGGACTCGACCCGCGCGACATCGACGTGGTGAATCTCGTCGCGGCGATGCCCGACATCCCACCCACGCTCAGCGGCGGCTCGCGACAGGCGGGGCGCGCAAGCGCGTCGGGCGGGCAAGCGCTAGCAACCATCGCTCGCGAGACGGTCGAGCTGCTGGGGTCTGCGGCCGACCGGCTGCGGCGATGCGCGGCTCCCGAGTGCCGGATGCTGTACCTCGATACGTCGCGCGCGGGATCCCGGCGCTGGTGCTCGATGCAGCGCTGCGGGAACCGGGCGAAGGTGCGCGCCCATCGCGAGCGTGCGGCCGCCTCCCAGCGACCTGCCGTGGCGCCGTCCGAGTGATTGCGTCGACGCCACGGCAAGCGGGTCAGTCGGAGACGCGGACGGAGGCGTCGAAAGCGACGTAGCCCGAGAAGTCCTTGCCGACGCGGTCGAACGCAGTCGGGTACGGGTGCGGGTACGACCAGGCCTTGTCTTTTTCGAGACCGTCGCTGGTCTGTACCGAGAAGTACTGGCACTCGCCCTTCCAGGGACAGGTGTAGGGGGTGGGACTCTCGACGAGGACGCCCTCGGCGATACTCGACGGCGGGAAGTACCAGTTGCCCTCAATTGAGATCAGGTCGGAGTCGGGCGCGTCGGCGAGGACGACGTCGTGGAGGACGGCTTTCATGGGGCCAGCTTTCGGTCGGGGCGCAGGGGCGGAGTATCCGCTCCCGTCCGAACGCTACGCCGATGCGGGCGCGGTGGTCGAGGGCGGGCTGCGATCCGCGGGGCTTGCAGGGGGCGCGGGAACTCGTGCGATCTGCAGGAAACGGGTGCGATCTGCAGGGGACGGTGCGATCTGCAGGGGATGCGTCCGCGGACGTGGATCCCACCGCACGATCGCGATGTCGAGGCATGGATCCCCTGCGAATCGCACGTCGTCCTGCGAATCGCACGTCGTCCTGCGAATCGCACGTCGTCCTGCGAATCGCACGAGGCCGGAGTCGAGGGAGGCGCGCGCGGATCAGCGCAGCACTGACACCTCATCGACCGTGTCGACGCGAGCGGCGGCGCGCACCTGATCGGCGCGTCCCTCCGCAGCCAGCAGCCGACCGGAGGCGGAGGCGGTGAGCAGGTGCGCACAGGCGCGGCGCAGTCCGTCATAGGAGGCGCAGGCCACGGCCGCCTCGGGCGACACGTGGTCGACGCCGAGGCCAATCAGGGCGTCGATGACGGCACCGGCGGCGAGCTGGTCCTCCATTGCGAAGCGCACCTCGCCGCTCTCGTCGACATCACCCATCGCGACGACGTTGATGCTGATGCGGCCACCGTTCTCGTGCTGACGGGCTAGGATCCAGCGGGCGACAGCGGTGCGGTCGGTCAGCCCGGCGCGGATTATCCGGCCCTCGACGGAGCCCTCGACGGAGCCCGCGTCGAACTCGCGACCGCCCGGCAGAGCATCCACGACGACAGTGACAGCGGCGGGGGCGAGCACGCGCAGCGCCCGAGCTCCCCAGTCGAAGCGGATCTGGTACGTCGACTGGTCGAGGGAAGCGGCGATCACGCTGCCACGCTACCGAGCACGCGGCGCATACACGTCGCAGCGCGCGTGCGCATCCGGTTCCCGCGCGGCGGCCGGCAGAGGAGGATGTCCTTCGTGAAGGTGATGCTCAAGCACGTGCTCGATACCGACGCCGACTCCGCCTGGCGCGCCCTGCAGAGTCCGGCCGTATTCCGCGAGGTGATGTCCCCCCTCCTCAGCGCTGCCTCGCTCGACGAGGGCGGCTTCCGGCCGACCTGGGGGCTGGGCCCGCATGACGTCGCGATCGACGCGCTCGGGATCCTGCCGATGGGCGCGCAGGAAATCGACCTCTCCTACCGCCGCGTGCCCTCGATGCCTCACGTGCGGATCCTCCGCGACAGCGGCGGTCCGCTCTCGGGCTCCCTCCGCCTCATCACCGCCTGGGATCACCGCATGGCCGTCGCACCGCTCGCTGACGGACGCACCCTGTTCCGCGACCGGCTCGAATTCTCGGCGGGCCTTGCCTCCGCGGCGCTCTGGCCGTCTGTGTGGGCGTTCTGGCAGTGGCGGGGCATCCGCATCCGCTCGCTCGCGCCCTCGTGGCGGCACGACGTCGGCGCCGACACCCGCGCGCGTGGGGAGGCCGCAGAATGAGTCCCGACGGCACGGAAGAGATCTCGCGCTCTGAGCTCTTGCACTTGCACTGGCCTTCGGCCGGAGAGGATGAGCAGGACACCGGCATCGCCTCACCGAGCAGGACGCTGGCGAGCGCGATCGAGGTCACGGACTGGCGCCGCCGCACGCAGGCCCTCTACGCCGAGGTTCGTCGTCTCTCGAACGTCGACCTGCTCGCCGCGCACGCCTCGTGGATCCGCGGGCGGAACGCGCTCTTCGCACAGCATCCAGCCACTCCCCTCCTACCGGGCGATCGAGCGCACTTCCGTTCCCTCCCGATCGCGCCCTACGACGCTGCCTGGCGATTCGAGCTGGCGATCGCTCCGGCTGAGGAAGCACGCCAGATGGAGGTGGAGACCGGCACCGACGGCACCGTACCGTTCGAGCTGGTCGGCACGGTCGAGGTGCCTCACGTCGGCAGCCTCGATGTGTGGCGGCTCGCCTCCTACGGCGGCGGGCTGTTTCTCCCGGTCAAGGACGCCCTGGCCGGGACGCCCGGGGGCACCTACGGGGGCGGGCGCTACCTTCTCGACACCATCAAGGGAGCCGATCTCGGACCGGGTGCCGCGCCCGGAACCCTGGTGCTCGACTTCAACTTTGCCTACAACCCCTCGTGCGCGTATGACCCGGCCTGGGCGTGCCCTCTCGCCCCGGCGGGCAACACGCTTGCGGTCGAGGTGCCGGTGGGCGAGCGCTACCGCGGCTGATTCGGGCATCGAATGCTGCGGCCCGGCCTGAGGCTGGACGCGCTCGGAGCCTCGGCCGCTAGCCTCCTCGCGGTGCTGCCGAGCGCCGGGAAGCAGGAACCTCGCATGCCCCGTCCCGTCCTCCTCGTGACCGGAACCTCTACCGGGATCGGCCGCGTGACCGCGGTCGAGGCCGCCCGATCCGGTTGGCAGGTGGTCGCGACGGTCCGCGACTCGGAGCGGGCCGAGGGACTTCGCGCCGCGGCCGCAGAAGCCCGGGTCGACATGGACATCCGGGAACTCGACGTGACGGATGCGGACTCCGTCGCTGTATGCCTGGACACCGTGCAGAAGGAGCATGGCCGACTCGACGCCCTCGTCAACAACGCCGGCGTCGGTCACCTCGGCACGGCGGAGCACGAGGACCCGGCAGAGTTGCGCCGGGTGATGGAGGTCAACTTCTTCGGCACGGTCGCGGTTACGCGCGCCGCACTACCGATGCTCCGGTGCTCGCGCGGGCGGATCGTCACGGTCTCGAGCATTGGCGGCGCGGTCGGCCAACCGTTCGCCGAGGCGTACTGCGCCGCAAAATTCGCCGTCGAGGGCTTCTTCGAGTCGCTGGCTCCGGTCGCCGCCACGGTCGGCGTGCAGGTGTCACTTGTCGAACCGGGTGCCGTGCGGAGCAGCTTTGTCGAGAACGCAGGCATCGACGCGAGCGCGATGCTCGCCCAGGCCGGCCCCTACGCGTCCGCACTCAGCGCGTACCTCGACCGTGCCGCGTCCACCTTCTCCTCGACACACGCGCAGGATCCGGGCGACGTCGCCGCCGTCATCCTGAGGACCCTGCGCGAAGAGATGCCGCCGTTCCGGGTGCAGACCTCGGACTGGGCGGAACGCTTCGTCAGCACCAAGCTGAGCGACATCGACGGCTCCCGGGTGCAGGCGGCGATGCGCGGATGGATCGCCACGCGCTAGAGTGGAGCGGTGCGAGCGCGACGACTGCGCTCCCCCGCGTCGTAGAACGCCCCTTGTCCCCTAGGACTCTGACCGTCGAGGATCCGTCCCGACCATCTGGCGCACGTGCATGAGGCCCCCGGCCGCGCGCACCGAATCGTACGGCGAACGGATGTGACCACCGTCACCTTCGCCCGAACGCCGATCACCGCGCCCCGGCCACCGCCCGCGCGACTCCCGATCGGCATGATGCCCCTGAAAGGCACCACTCCATGTCGAACATCCCCTCCTTCAGCGCTCTCGGCGTTCCGGCCCCGCTCGTGGCGGCGCTCACCGCGAGCGGCATCACCGAGCCCTTCCCGATCCAGGTCGACACGCTGCCAGACACCCTGAACGGCCGCGACGTCCTCGGCCGGGGCAAGACCGGCTCCGGCAAGACCCTCGCCTTCGCCATCCCGATGATCGCCCGACTTGGCGGAGCCCTCTCCGGTGGTCGCCGCCGTCCGGGCCGTCCGCTCGGCCTGATCCTCGCGCCGACCCGCGAACTCGCGACGCAGATCACCGCGGCGATGCAGCCCCTCGCGGACGCCTACGGCATCGTCACCACCACGATCTTCGGAGGCGTGTCGCAGCAGCGTCAGGTCGCCGCGCTCAAGCAGGGCGTCGACATCGTCGTGGCCTGCCCCGGGCGCCTCGAGGATCTGATGAAGCAGGGCTTCGTCAACCTCGACGCCGTCGAGATCACCGTGCTCGACGAGGCCGACCACATGGCCGACCTCGGTTTCCTCCCCGTCGTGACGCGGATCCTCGACAAGACCCCGCGTGGTGGCCAGCGTCTGTTGTTCTCGGCCACGCTCGACAACGGCGTGGACAAGCTGGTGAAGAAGTACCTGCAGAACGAGGTACTGCACTCGGTGGACGAGGCTAATTCGCCGGTCGCTCTGATGACCCACCACGTGTTCGAGGTCGATGGTCTCGACGCCAAGAACGCGCTCGTGAAGACGCTCGCATCGGGTACCGGCCGCCGGATCCTCTTCATGCGCACCAAGCACCACGCGAAGAAGCTCGCCAAGCAGCTCACTGGCCAGGGCATCCCCGCCGTCGACCTGCACGGCAACCTCTCGCAGGTTGCTCGCGACCGCAACCTCGCGGCGTTCGGAGCCGGCACCGTGAGGGTCCTCGTCGCCACCGACGTCGCCGCTCGAGGCGTGCACGTCGATGACGTCGAGCTCGTGATCCATGTCGACCCGCCGATGGAACACAAGGCGTACCTGCACCGTTCGGGCCGCACCGCCCGCGCCGGCAGCGAGGGAGACGTCGTCACCGTCGTTCTACCGACGCAGCGCGGCGACGTGAAGACGCTCTTGCGCAAGGCCGCGATCCAGGTCGCCCCTCAGCAGGTCACGGCCGATTCGGCCGCCGTCGCGAAGCTCGTCGGTGACGTCGCCGCCTACGTCACACCGACCGCCGTCGTCGAGCCTGTCCGCGGCCAGTCGCAGGGCGGCCGTTCTCAGGGCGCGAACGCTCAGCGCAAGCGCGTTGCACGCACCGAGGGCACCATGGCATCCCGCGGAGGACGCTCGAACGCGGACTCCGACCGTCCCCGTCGCGACCGCGCCACCGAGGGAGCCGCTCGCGGGGGTGCGCGCGGTGGCCGCGGTCGTTCGGCCGGCGCACCCTCGACCTCAGGTGGATCGCGCTCGTTCTATAGCACCGCCACGGGCGGTGCCTCCTCGGCTGCACCCGCCCGCGAGTCTGCCGGCGGTCAGCGCCGCGGAGGGCGACGCGCGCAGGGCTGACGGGTTGGTGCGCCGCGAGGCGGCGCACCAACGCCGCTTGTCGGTGTTTCTTGCTTCTTGCGGAGCGGGGTGCAGCGGGCCACGCCGATCCGCCCGCACGAGTAAGAACCACGGCGTCGAGCTTGTCGTGATCCACCGCGATCTTCGATTGCGGCATCGGATGCAGCAGTCACTCGTGTCTGTAACCGAGGCTGGTCGCGGCCACACCTCTCGGAATCCCCCGAAAACCGATTCTCAACCTCGGTTACGAGCGGGCCTCCGACGGCTACCAGGTCTGTTAACCAGCGTCCACGATGGTCAGCTCAGCTTGCCGACGGACGCCAGTGCGGCGCGCAGCAGGGCGCCGCGGCCGCCCTCCATCTCGGCTGAGACTGCTTCGGAGCACGCCTCGTCGGGGGTCATCCAGGTGAGTTCGAGCGCGTCCTGACGCGGGTCGCACGTGCCGGTGACCGGGACCACGTAGGCGAGCGAGACCGCATGCTGACGGTCGTCGGTGAACGGGCCCATCCCAGGCATCGGGAAATACTCCGCGACGTGGAAGGGCAGGGGGCTCGCCGGAAGGAGGGGGAAGGCCATCGGGCCGAGGTCCTTTTCGAGGTGGCGGAAGAGCGCGTCGCGTAACGTCTCCCCGTACATCACGCGGCCCGAGACGATCGTGCGCGTGATCTGGCCCGAGGGCGTCGCGCGTAGCAGCATGCCAACCTCAATGACCTGCCCGAGTCCGTCGACCCGCACCGGCACCGCCTCGACGTACAGCAGCGGGAGCCGACGGCGGATCTCGGCGAGTTCATCGTCAGACAGCCACCCAGAGTTCGGGTCAGGGGTTCGCACGCTCATGGTGCCATTCTTACCCGACGCGAAGGCTCTTCGGGCCACATCCGCCACGGGCGCTTCGGGCGCTTCGGGAGAGGATGGTCAGGTGGGAATTGACGCGAACGCAGTGCTGTGGTCCTCGTCCGAACGCGATCACGGGGGACGTCCTCTCCTGGTGTTGCTGCACGGCTATGGCTCCCACGAGGGCGATCTCTTCTCGCTCGGCGCCTACCTGCCGCTAGAGCCGGTGCTCGCATCGCTGCGGGCGCCCCTGCCTCTGGGCGGCGGAGCGAACGCCTGGTGGTCACTGCAAGTTCCGCTCGATCCGGACCAGCCGCGCGCGGACCCCACCGCGGTCGAGGAGGCAGTGGGCGGGGTCCTCGACTGGCTCGACGCCCTCGAATACTCGGGTCCGGTCGGGCTGCTCGGCTTCTCGCAGGGCGCGGCCCTCGCGGTGCAGCTGCTGCGGCGGGCGCCCGGCCGCTTCGCTTTCGCCGTCGCGCTCTCTGGCTTCGTCGTGCCGCTCGCCGAAGGTGACGACGCCGACGAGCGTCTCGCCCGCGACCGTCCTGCGGTCTTCTGGGGACGCGGCACGCTCGACTCCGTGATTCCCGAGCAGCTCGTCCGAGACGCGGGAGCGTGGTTTGTTGAGCACACGGCCCTGGACGCGCGCGTCTACGAGGGAGTAGCCCACGGCGTGAGCCAGGCGGAGCTCGCCGACATCGGCACCTTTATCCGCCTCGGTTTCGCCTGACGCACGCCACCGAGCGCTCCAGACCCGCCGTCAAGGGCTCGCCCCCGGCGGACGCGCCGGGCAATGTCGGTGGTGGCAGAGAGGATAAACGCATGCCGGACGTCCTCGATCGCTTCTCCCCCGCCACGCGGGCATGGTTCGAGGGCGCGTTCCCGGCTCCTACCGCCGCTCAGGTGGGGGCGTGGTCGGCCATCTCGAGCGGAGCGCACGCCCTCGTCGTTGCTCCCACCGGCTCGGGCAAGACGCTCTCTGCGTTCCTCTGGGCGATCGACCGGCTGGTGCAGGGCCCACCTCCGGAGGATCCGCAGCACCGCACACGCGTGCTGTATGTCTCGCCACTGAAGGCACTCGGGGTCGACGTCGAGCGCAATCTCCGCTCTCCGCTGGTCGGCGTCACGCAGACCGCGCTCCGGCTCAGTGCAGAGGGCGTCGGCACAGAGCCGGCTACTGTCACGGTCGGCGTCCGCTCCGGTGACACTCCGGCTGCCGAGCGTCGGGTTTTGCAGAAGACGCCGCCCGACATCCTGATCACCACGCCCGAGTCGCTGTACCTCATGCTGACTTCTGCGGCGCGGGAGTCGCTGCGCGGGGTCGAGACGGTCATCGTCGACGAGGTGCACGCCGTCGCGTCGACCAAGCGCGGTGCGCACCTCGCCGTCTCGCTCGAGCGGCTCGACGCGCTACTCCCGAAGCCTGTCCAGCGGATCGGCCTCTCCGCGACCGTGCGACCCCGGGAGGAGGTGGCGCGGTTTCTTGCAGGCCGCTCGCCCGTCGCGATCGTGGCGCCCGCCTCCGAGAAGCAATGGGACCTCAGCGTCGTCGTCCCCGTTGAAGACATGTCCGAGCTGGGCGCCGCCACGCCGCAGGAGGGCTCGACGATGGGGGCGACCGGCCCGCAGAGTGGATCGATATGGCCGCACGTCGAGGAGTCGATCGTCGACCGGGTGCTCGCGCACACCTCGTCCATCGTCTTCGCCAACTCCCGACGGCTTGCCGAGCGGCTGACCGCCCGGCTAAACGAGATCCACGCTGAGCGCCGGGAGGCAGAGGCCGAGCGGGCGCGCGAGGCGAGCGAACCGGTCGCGGTCGGCACGCTGCTGGGCGAAGCCGTCTCCTCCTCTACCCGCCGCCCACCTGCCGAGCTGATGGGCGCTGCCGGTGGCACCAGCGGAATCGGACAGTCGGCTCTAGAAGACGAACCGCTGCTTGCCCGCGCGCATCACGGCTCCGTGAGCAAGGAGCAGCGGGCGATCATCGAGGACGACCTCAAGTCGGGTCGTTTGCGCTGTGTGGTAGCGACCTCGAGCCTCGAGCTCGGCATCGACATGGGCGCGGTCGACCTCGTCGTGCAGGTCGAGACGCCGCCTTCGGTCGCCAGCGCTCTGCAGCGCGTCGGCCGCGCCGGGCACCAGGTCGGCGAGGTCTCGCGCGGCTCCTTCTACCCCAAGCACCGCGCCGACCTGCTCCACACGGCCGTCACCACCGAGCGAATGCGCGCAGGGATGATCGAGTCCCTCTCGGTGCCGGCGAACCCGCTCGACATCCTCGCCCAGCACACTGTCGCGGCAACCGCACTCGAAAGTCTCGATGTCGATGAGTGGTTCGACACCGTCCGCCGCAGCGCCCCATTCGTGTCGCTCCCGCGATCGGCGTACGAGGCGACCCTCGACCTCCTCTCTGGCCGCTATCCCTCCGATCAGTTCGCCGAACTGCGTCCGCGCCTGGTCTGGGATCGCGATGCGAACACGCTCACGGGCCGCCCGGGCGCCCAGCGCCTCGCCGTCACGAGCGGCGGCACCATCCCCGATCGCGGGCTCTTCGGCGTATTCATGGTCGGCGAGCCGGGCTCCACCGGCAACCGGGTGGGCGAACTCGACGAGGAGATGGTGTACGAGTCGCGCGTAGGCGACGTCTTTGCGCTCGGAGCGACGAGCTGGCGGATTCAAGAGATCACGTACGACCGCGTGATCGTGACGCCCGCATTCGGCGAGCCGGGGCGCCTCCCCTTCTGGAAGGGCGATTCGCAGGGCCGCCCTGCCGAACTCGGCGAGGCAATCGGAGCCTTCACCCGGGAGGTCGGCGGATCAGCGCCGGAGACGGCCCGCGAGCGCTGCATCGCGGCAGGTCTCGACGAGTTCGCGACGAACAACCTGCTCTCCTTCCTCGACGAGCAGCGACTCGCGACCGGGCAGATCCCTGACGACCGCACCCTTGTGCTCGAGCGCTTCCGTGATGAGCTGGGCGACTGGCGGCTCATCCTGCACTCGCCCTACGGCATGCAGGTGCACTCGCCGTGGGCACTCGCCATCGGTGCCCGCGTCCGCGAGCGACACGGGGTCGACGGAGCGGCGATGGCCGGCGATGACGGCATCGTCGTGCGGATCCCCGACACAGAATCCGAGCCGCCCGGCGCCGAGCTGTTCCTGTTCGAGCGCGAGGAGCTGGAGCAGCTGGTGACCAGCGAGGTCGGTGGTTCGGCGCTCTTCGCCGCCCGTTTCCGCGAGTGCGCGGCCCGAGCACTGCTGCTCCCCCGCTACAACCCCGGCAAGCGCTCCCCGCTCTGGCAGCAGCGTCAGCGCGCGGCGCAGCTTCTCGACGTCGCGCGCACCTACCCGACCTTCCCGATCATCCTCGAGACCGTGCGCGAGTGTCTCCAGGATGTCTATGACCTGCCCGCGCTGCTGCGCCTCGCGGCACGTCTCGACGGCCGCGAGCTGCGAATTCTCGAGGTCGAGACTCCAACCGCCAGCCCGTTCGCCCGCTCGATGCTGTTCGGCTATGTCGCCGCCTTCATGTACGAGGGTGACAGCCCGCTGGCCGAGCGCCGCGCCGCCGCGCTCTCGGTCGACGCCACCCTGTTGGGTGAACTCCTCGGCCGCGCCGAACTGCGCGAGCTGCTTGATCCGCTCGTCCTCGCGCAGATCGAGCGGGAGTTGCAGCGCGTCGAGCCGGAACGCCGATTGCGCGGCCTCGAAGGGGCCGCCGATCTCCTCCGCCTGCTCGGACCCCTGACCATCGACGAACTCGGCGAGCGGCTGGTCGACGAGTCGGTCACCTCCGCCGACGTCGCGAAGGCCGCGCCGATCGACCGCGAAGTCCTGGAGACGCAGGTCGCCGCACTCGTGCGCGCCAAGCGCGTGCTGCCGGTCGGCCTCGGCGGCGAGCAGCGCTACGCCGCGATGGAGGACGCCTCGCGCTTGCGCGATGCACTCGGCGTGCCCCTCCCGATCGGTGTGCCCGTCGCCTTCATCGACCCGGTCCGTGATCCGCTCGGCGATCTCGCGGCCCGCTACGCCCGCACCCACGGCCCGTTCACCGCTGCCGCAGTCGCCGCGCGGCTGGGCCTCGGCGTCGCGGTCGTCACCGATACCCTGCGCCGGCTCGCCGGGGAGCGCCGCGTCTCGGAGGGTGAATTCAGGCCGAACGGCACCGGCACGGAGTGGTGTGACGCTGAGGTGCTGCGGCGCCTGCGCAGCCGATCGCTCGCCGCGCTCCGCAAAGAGGTCGAGCCGGTCGATGCCGCCGTGTACGGCCGCTTCCTCCCCGCCTGGCAGCACGTCGGAGGCTCGCTGCGCGGAGTCGACGGCGTCGCGTCCGTCATCGACCAGCTCGCTGGCGCACCGATCCCCGCCTCGGCCTGGGAGTCGTTGATTTTACCCGCGCGGGTACGTGACTACTCTCCCGCCATGCTCGATGAGCTGACCGCCACTGGCGAGGTGCTCTGGGCCGGCGCTGGCACCCTCCCCGGCAACGACGGCTGGGTGAGCCTGCACCTCGCCGATACCGCCGGCCTGACCCTGCCTGTCCCCGCCGCCGAGACTGTGCCGCTCGGCGATCTGCAGCAGGAGATCGTCGGCGTACTCGGCTCCGGTGGCGGCTACTTCTTCCGCCAGCTCTCGGACGCGGTGGGCTCAACTGACGACGCCGGCCTCGTCCAGGCCCTCTGGGAGCTGGTATGGGCTGGGCTGGTCACCAACGACACGCTCGCGCCGTTGCGCACGCTCGTCGGATCGACCGGGGGTGCGCATCGGCAGCCGCGCGCACCTGCCCGGGCTCGCGCCCCCCGAGGCCGGATGACCGTGCGCCCCACCATGGCCACCCGGGTCGGTCCCCCAACTGCGGGCGGTCGCTGGTCGATCGTGCCCTTGGCCGAGTCCGACGCGACGGTCCGCGGGCACGCGCTCGGCGAAACCCTGCTCGAGCGCTACGGCATCGTGACTCGCGGCTCCGTGCAGGCCGAGGGGGTTCTTGGCGGCTTCGCGCTCGCCTACAAGGTGCTGAGCGGCTTCGAGCAGCAGGGCCGGGCTCGCCGCGGCTACTTCATCGAGAAGCTCGGCGCGGCCCAGTTCGGCACCGCTGGCAGCGTCGACCGCCTCCGCACCTTCGCGCCGCAGGACGAGGCCCAGGAGCGACCATGGCCGGTCCTCGCGCTGGCCGCGACAGACCCGGCCAACCCCTTCGGAGCAGCGCTCCCGTGGCCGCAGAGCGAGGGCCACCGTCCTGGCCGCAAAGCGGGCGCCCTCGTCGCCGTGGTCGATGGCGCGCTCGCGGTGTACCTCGAGCGCGGCGGGAAGACCGCGCTCACCTTCAGCGACGACCAGGCCGTCTTGGCCGACGCCGCCGGAGCGCTCTCGCAGCTCGTGCGCTCCCGGGGAGTGGACAAACTCACCGTCGAGAAGATCGACGGTGTCTTCGCACTAGGTACGCCCTTCGGCGACGCGCTCGTCGCCGCGGGTTTCGTCGCCAACCCCCGCGGCCTGAGGATGCGCTCGTGAGCGCAGGAAGGGGCAGCCGTGCCCGAGGGTGACACCGTTTACCGCTCCGCCCGCAACCTCGCCGAAGCGCTCGATGGCCATGTGCTGACCCGCTGCGACGTCCGCGTACCGAAGTACGCGACCATCAATCTCTCCGGCGAGACGATCCACGAGGTCATCCCCCGCGGCAAGCATCTGCTGATGCGGGTGGGTGACGCGCTGATCCACTCCCACCTCAAGATGGAGGGCAGCTGGCACCTCTATGCGCGGAGCGACGACCGGCAGCCGAAATGGCATCGGCCGGCGTTCCAGGCGCGGATCATCCTCGAGACCGAGCGCTGGCAAGCCGTGGGCTTCGAGCTCGGTCTGCTCGAGATCGTGCCGCGCTCAGCGGAGGACGACGTCGTCGGCTACCTCGGCCCCGACCTGCTCGGCCCGGACTGGGACCCCGATGAGGCGCTGCGCCGTCTCTCCGCCGACCGCGATCGCCCGATCGGACTGGCCCTGCTCGACCAGCGGATCATGGCCGGACTCGGCAACGTCTACCGCGCCGAACTCTGCTTCCTTCGTGGCGTTCTCCCCACTCGCCCGGTCGGCGACAGCGGCGACCTCGTGCGCACCATCGCGCTCGCGAAACGCCTCATCACGGTCAACCGCGAGCGCATCGAGCGCACCACCACCGGTAACCTGCGCCCCGGTCAGCAGCTCTGGGCGTACGGGCGCGACCGAAAGCCGTGCCGTCGGTGCGGCACCCCGATCGAGCGCGGCGAACTCGGCGACGACGAGCTACAGCTGCGAGTCACGTACTGGTGCCCGCACTGTCAGAGCTGACCGAGCACCAGAACCACCAAAGCTGACGGCGGCTACTCCTCGACCGCCGACCGGTGCCCAGGGACGTGCTTCTCGTGAATCCTCGATGCGGTTACACGCTCGATGCGGTCGACATGGCGCCCAACGTCTGAGCCATCGGCGACGATCCAGCTGCCCACGAGAAGGAGCGGATCGCGACCACCGGCCGTCAGCGGACCGGTGATCGTGAAAGAGCCGAGCGCGGGAGTGGAGAAGGCGACCCGCACGAAGTCCCCGTGCTGCAGCCCCTCGACCGAGCGTTCTCCGCCCACCTCGTCGGCAACCGGCGCAAGAGCGATGCTCTGAATCTCGGTGCCGGTGCCGAGGAACACGTCAGCGACAACAAGTTCGCCGCCAACCGCCTGCCTGACGACACCCTCAATGCCGTAGAGACCGTAGCGCGGCGAGCGGACGAGGACGCGGACGGAGTCACCGATCGCGACCTCCGCGAGCGCGCCGCGGATCGAGGCGACGTCCCTCCGCGCGGGAGGTGCGGACAGGGTGTCGAGGATCGGGCTGGGCATTCGATTAGGGTAGCCGGTCCATCCGACGCCAGGCCCGACCGCGAGGTCGTGCGGCCCCCAGGCGACACGCTCAAAAACGGCGAATGCCCCGCCGGAGCGGGGCATTCGGGAAGTGCGGAGTCGGTGGGATTTGAACCCACGGAACCCAATAAAGGGTTCTCCACCTTAGCAGGGTGGTGCACTCGGCCGGACTATGCGACGACTCCTGAGCGCCCGCTGGCGGACGCACGACGACCATCATAACCGCACGTACGCGACGCCTGCGACACCGGCGTTCGGCAGCAGCGGTCCGACACCGCGAGGCCAACCGAGACGGCCCGGCGGCGACGGTGTCTTCGCACCAGCGGACCGTCGCGGTGCGCCGACAGCGGTGCGCCGCCACCCTACTGGTCCGAGAGCGGGCGACCGACCGTGCACGTCTGCTGCTGAGCAGTCTGGCCCGAGACGTCAGTCGGAAGAGTCACCGGGCCCTGCGTCGTCGGCGCAGCGGGGGCAGGATCCGCAGAAGCCGCGGCGGTCGGAGCCGGAGTGGCACCCGGCGCCTGCGCTCCTCCGCCCGTCGTGCCGGTCAGCGTAATCGGCTGGTCGGCGAGCAGCGCGGCGTTCAGTGCCGACGCCGCCTCTTTGCTGGGATACACGCCATTGCCCTCGATGAATGTCGGGTACTGCACGAAGACAACCTTGGCGAGGTCGACGTCCTTCACGGCGAGCCCGATCGAGACAAGCGTGTTGATGTTCTCGAGTGACGTCGAGAGCTGCATGTTCGAGACCGCCGCCCTCGCCAGTCCGTAGAGGTTGACCGGATTCGAGAGCGTCGACGCGCTCTTCACCTTTCGCACGAGCGACGAGAGGTAGACCTGCTGGCTCGAGATGCGCGTCAGGTCACTGCCATCGCCGACTCCGTGCCGGGTGCGCAGGAAGGCCAGCGCCTCGGCTCCCACCAGCGTGTGGGTCCCGGCGCCGAGGTTCAGCCCCGTGTATTCGTCCTGGATCGGCGAGGCGACGCAGACATCGACTCCGCCGACCGCATTCGACATCTCGATGACGCCCTCGAACTGGATCAGTGCGGCATAGGGGATCTGCAGCCCGGTGAGCTGCTCCACCGTCTTCACGGTGCAGGCCAATCCTCCGGCCTCGAGCGAGGTGTTGATTTTGGCGGAGTCGACCGCCGAGGAGACAGCGCCCGTGGCCGGGTTCGTGCACGAGGGGATCGGCACGTAGAGGTCGCGCGGAAAGCTAACGACTTCGACTGTCGAGTGATCGTCCGAGATGTGCATCAGCATCGTGACGTCGTTGAGGTTCTCGGAACGCTCCCCGAACGCGCCCGCGGCCGATCCCTCCGCGCTGTCGCTACCGGCGAGCAGAATGTTGACCCCGCCCTCGATCGCACTGATTTCGGGAGCCGGCCCACTGCCGAGATCGACGGCGTCCCGCGCGCCACCCGCGATCATCGAGACCGCGATAGCGACGATGCAGACGGTACTCACCACTCCGACTCCAACACAGGCCGCGAGGACCTGCGCGAGGAAGCGCAGCCCGCTCTGACGTCGCAGGCGGCCGTGCCGTGCTGCGGTGGTCCTGCCGGGGGCGCGTTCTCTCATCGGGTCGTACTCTCTCTCGGCTGCGGGGCGCGGGTCGTCCCGGAGTCAGCGTGCGAGGAGGTACGCACCCGCAGTGCGCGCCCGCCCTCGACTCAGCCGAAGAACCCGACCGAGCAGGTCTGCTGGTCGGCGCTCTGGCCGGTCACCGATTGTGGCAGGGCAACCTTAGATTCGTCCTCGGCGGCGGATGCGGAAGTGCCGGGCGTCGCCTGCGCCGTCGCGAGCGGGTCGGTGCTCGCCGAGCCGGCGGGAGCAGAAGGATCGGACGGAGCCGGTGTCTCGCCCTCCGTCTTCGCTCCGGCGCCCGTGCCGCCGGTCAGAGCAATGGTCTGGTCGGTCTGGAGCGCGGTAGCAAGGACGTCGCCCGCGGCACGGTCGGGCATGACGCCGCTTCCCGTCGGACCGGTCGGATACTGCGCGAAGACAACGTTCGCGAGATCGACGTCTTTCAGGGCGAGACCCATCTGCACCATCGTGTTGACGTTGTTCAGCTCGGTCGAGAGCGTCATATTCCCCAGCGCCGCCTTGGCGAGGCCGTAGAGGGCGACCGGGTTCAGCAGCGTGTCGGCGCTCTTGATCTCTCGCACGAGGGAGGAGAGGAACACCTGCTGGTTGCTGATCCGGGTGAGGTCGCTACCGTCGCCGATGCCGTGGCGGCTGCGGAGGAACTGCAACGCGGCCATGCCCTCAAGGGAGTGCACGCCCGGCTCGAGGTAGGTGTTGGTGTAGGGGTCGGCGATCTCGGTCGCGACGCAGACGTCGACTCCACCGATCGCGTTCGACATCTCGATCACGCCATTGAACTGCACGACCGCGCCGTAATCGACGCGGACTCCCATCAGGTCCTCGACGACTCCCGCGACGCAGCCGAGGCTGACATCGCTCCCCATCGCCTCGTTGATCTTCATGTCCGGCCGGGCCGGGATGGTCTCACCGGTCACGGCATTTACGCAGGAGGGGATGTCGACGTACATATCGCGCGGGAAACTGACCACCGTCGCGTTGCTGTGGTCGGCCGAGACGTGCATCAGCATGTTCACGTCGTTGAGGACGCTCGTCTCCTGGTCGGGATCACCGTAGGCGTCGCCCTGCCCCTTCCGGGAGTCGCTGCCGACGACGAGGACGTTGAAGCCTCCTTCGAGGGCGCCGATCTCGGGCGCCGCGCCGGCCTGCACACCTGAGCCCGCGGCGCCCGGGTGCAGGTCAACCGACGGTTGGGCCGATTGGACGACCAGGGTCGCGGCAATCGCGACGACCGCCACGGAGGCGACGACGCCGACTCCTCCGACCATGACGGCGCCCTTCACTAGCGTGCGCGCGAGCGAGTGCTGCTTCTGGCGGCCGTGTCGCACGAACGGGTGCGGAGTGCGTGCGGAGTCGCGAGTCAGTGTCGAGGGGCCCGTGCGGCGCATCCGTCTCCCGATGTTGAGGCGTCAGTCGTGCGAACCCGGGATCGGCCGCGGGCGTCGCGCAATCCTATACAGAGGGTGGCGCGATCCGAAGGGAAGTGGCGAGTTGGGGGCTTGAAGCGGGTCCTCGGCCGCGGGGCGAGACGTCGACGCCCGACCGCGCGAGGGCTTCGCGACCTCAGTGGATACCTCCGTCATTTCCGTGCAGTGGAACGGTTCCGACTGAAGTGTGCTGATCCCTACGAAGGTTGACTAAAATTGGTGTCCTTCACTGCCGGAGAGGGCGCCCACCGCCACCAGCGTGGAAATGGCCACCTCGGCGTCCGGATCCTCAACAGCCAGGCCAAGAGCAAGCACTGCGAACTCTGCGTCTGGACTTCCGAAGTAACCGAGCACTTCTGCTGCATACTTGCGGACAGCTGCCTCGTCGTGACTCAAGGCGTCGATTAGGTCCGCAACCACTACCGCCCCGAAAGCGGCCACCACATCAGTCAGAGCATTCTGCGCTTCCGCGTCGCCAGCGCCAAGCTAGGCCGTCAGCAACGGCACAGCGCACTGGTCCCCGATCCGCGACAAAGCCCACCGGGCTTTCGCCGCGACCGCGTGATCGGCGTCGTCTATCAGGGGGACGATGTCATCGACAGTGCTCGGATAGGCGATCTTGCTCAAGACGTGCAGCTCCTGCACTCGCGTCACCGCGTTGGGGCTGTGAGCGAGCACCTCGAGGACCAGCGGCACCGCCGCAGTGCCGGAGCGGACTGCCGCCCGGTGAGAGTCTCGCGAACGAAGAAGTCGGGCTCCGCCCAGAGTTGGCGTAGCACTGCCCCACGAAGCGCCTGCTCGACCGCGCTGCCGAGGTAGCAGCACGCCAGCAGACCTCGAATCGAGCGCACGCCAAGCAGTCCTGACGCCACGCAGCGATGCAGGCGTTGGAGTAGAGCGCACAGGACGCGCTTCATCAGCCGCGCCCCCTACGCAAGAATCTACAATAGATAGAGGGTCGAGAATATTTCCCGACCCTCTATCTATCATAAGACGTCGTCAATCTACTGTAACGATTTTCCACTCATCCTTATCTATCCACGCGAGGCGGACGGTGCACTGCCCCGCCGCTGAATCAGCGATCTTTGCAACGATCGGCGATGGGATTGCGTCATCGACTACGGAAAGTCTCGCACCAGCCAAAACTAGGGAAGAGCATTTGTCGGCGGTTTTCGATACTAGACTTGCATCTGACCGTGGAAACGAATCAGTCAGAGCAGAAGTCACATCGCTCTTAGCCAGATCAATCATTAGCAGTTCTGCTGCCGATTGCCCTGAACCTTGGGGAGGAACTGTGCCTTTCGTATCATCTTGTTGCACAAGGAAGAGAAGTACAGATCCCAGAGCAACCACGCCAATCGCCACTACCGTTCCAAGCGACCAGAGTATCCGCCTAGTATGACTCTCAATTGCCATCTGCTACTTCCTGTAGTGGTTGCGTCACCATGCCCATGCCGAATAAGTCGCACCCGGGTCTTGTGACAGAATGGCTGCAAGTGATTTGTTCTTGTTGTCGCTTGTGTGGTAGCTGTAGTAAGGCATCCCGGTTGAGTCTACAGCAGTAACGATCGAGACGTGGTCAAAGACATAGTTTAAGCCGTCTTCATCGTTCGACCAAATCCAGAAGGTGATGTCCCCGACGGCAGGCTTGGCACTGTTCGAAACGTAGTGGAAGCGCCCAGTTGTGTGGAATCCGTAATCAAATAGATTCTGCGCTTTACCCCATGTATCCGAATCGACAACTGGGTATCTCCATCATTTTGGGCCTAACGGGTTCCCGTATACTTTCGGCCATCCACCTGCGTTAAGAACCTGCGAAATATAGTTCGCGCAATCATCATCGAGTGATTTGCACTCCCACCATGGGGCACGATTTTCCGCGTGATCGAGTGCGTACTTCACCGCGTTGGCTTTATTGGGCGCGCACGAGGAAGCCGATTAGTCTTGTTATGCCTTTTGAACGTTGACGCATGCAGAATGCGTCGCCCAAGGCGCTGTTGGGCGACCAGCCGGAGGGACGGGGGAGCGAATCGCCGCCGGCTCCGGCGGGGTGCCCCGATCAGGCCAAACAACGCGATCCCGACAGCGAGGATCGCGTCGATCCGATGCCGGATCCCGCCGCCGACGCGGATCAGGAACCGTCGACAGCGACTCGATCAGCCGAGGGCGCGCGGAGCCGACTGATCCCGATCCGACCGACGCGTCAAGGGCGGGGGAAGATGACATGGTATGCGTGGTTTCTCTCGCAGATGGTGAGCGTGAATAACTTCCGTCCTCAGCACGAACACCACGCCTGCCCCGTCACCGGCGTGTCACACGCCACAACCGCCGGTCAAACCACGCGCCGAAGACTTCGACGGAACCCTGAGAGATGTTGGTGGGCACATCGCTGGCGATTACTCTATGGTGTGCGCATGAAGGTCTCCCTCGCGGCTCCAACTGACCCCACGTATGACTTTGATCGCGGAACGCGATTTCGTGTCAGGCACGCGGTTCCATCCGCAACGAATTGGCTTGTGGATGATTACGACATCGTCGAAGTCAAAGATGTGCTGGAAGTGATCGCTTGGGCGAAGAGGGAGTTGAGGGACGGGCAGTTTGCCGTGTACGTCGTCACACAGAGCATTGCGGAGGGACCTCAAGGATTCTTCGATGAGACCCATTTCACGCGGATATTTGGTGATCTTTTTGATGAAGACGAAGGCGCTGGCGTCTCCTCGGTGGAGATTCACGAGGATTGAGACGACGGGTAAGTCTATCCCGCCGCCTCAGCCGCTCTTAATTGGCAGTAATCGAGATTGTTTGTGTATCCGGTTCCCCAGCGCTCATGGTGGTCTCCTGGGGGGCTACGCGGGACGAAATGCCGCATGCCACGGAGGTCCATGCCGAGTAGGTGGTTCCTGTCGAGTAGGAGGGGCTGTAGCCTGCAGGAGCGTAGAGCACCCAGGAAGTGACTGTGCGATATGCGCCTACACCAGTCTAACAGGGGATAGCGGAGTTGCTTCTTCCAGTTCGGGTGTTGAAACTGTCGTATGCGTCGCCAGGCCACCTTTGGCCATTTGCCTTCTCGAGCGTCGTCTTGACATAGATTTCTTTCATCACAACACTTCCGCAATCTGCGGTGCCTTGAGCGTTGATCATCCCGCCCACGTGGTGTGAGGGGTGTGGGATGTTCGCCTTCATAGTGCAGACACCCACGACGACAGCGGCCTGGGCTGGCGTCGCGACCAGGATCGATCCCCCTATTACGGCCAGCGTCGCGATCACCGCAACGAAACCTCGATCCATTCGAGTTTTTCTTCTCATAAATATCCCAGTCTTCCCGAAGAGTGAAACTTACTAGGTTTATCTTAACTTTTTTCTTCCACATTGGATGTCGGCCGTTTAGAGGACAGTTCGGGGGACAATGCGCGACTCTGTCGACAGGTCACGCGGCGAGTGTCCGTGGCGGCGCTTGGGCGTGGTCGAGGGAACCGATCAGGTAGACGACCTCGACGCTCTTGCGGCCTGTCACGGTGCGGGTGCGGCGCCTTCGGGCTGTCTGCACCAGCGACTCAGCCGATCCCACGGTTTTCCTGGCGGAGGGCGTGGGATTCGAACCCACGAGACATCTCTGCCCACCAGTTTTCAAGACTGGCTCCATCGGCCGCTCGGACAGCCCTCCTCGACGCTCCCGCGGAAGCGACACCCGATAATACCCAGGTCAGCCCTGGGACGCGCGTTCGTTACCGAGGCTGGCAGCCCGGATCCGGGCCTGGGACGGGGGTTCTGAGGCCATCCAACCTCGGCTACGAACGGGCGGAGTCAGCGCAGCCCCGAGAGCGCCGCCGCCACGCCGTCCTCGTGCACCGTCGGTATCACCGCAGACGCGACGGCGCGGACCTCGTCCGGCGCCTGGCCCATCGCGAGGCCCGCTCCCTCCGCGGCGGCCCAGGTGAGCATCTCGATGTCGTTGCGGCCGTCGCCCAGCGCGACCACGTCGCTGCGCTCGATGCCCAGCTCTTGCCGGATGACTTCGAGCGCGGTCGACTTGTTGACGCCGTTCGGGGCGATGTCGAGCCAGGCGGTCCAGCCGATGGCGTAGCTCACCTGGTGCAGGCCCATCTCCTCCACGAGGGCAGTGAAATCGTCGATGCCGGTCGCGGGTGAGATCACGACGACTCGGGTGCAGAGCCGACCGAGCAGGTCCTCGAAGGGGACGTGGGTGGTCTCGGCGCCCATCACCGCTCCGCCGGGGAAGGCCTCGGTGTAGAAGAAGGCGCCGGCGGCATCCTCGACCGCGTAGTGCGCGTCGGGGAGGGAGCGACGGATGGTTTCGAGGACGTCGGTCGGGTCGAAGGTCTCGACGGCCTCGACGCGGTAGCCGCCGTCGGAGTCCCGACGCAGCGTGACGGCGCCATTGCAGCAGACGACGTACTCGGGAGCGATGCCCAGGCGCGCGACAACCGGGAGGGTCGCCGACGGCGAGCGGCCGGTAGCGAGCATGACCTCGTCGCCCTGCGCGGCCACACGGGTGATCGCCTCCGTCACGGCGTCGGTGATGGTGCCGTCCTCGTGCATGACGGTGCCGTCGATGTCGAGGGCGATGAGGCGGCGTCCGGAGGAGCGCGTGCTCACGAGACGGGCTCGAGAACGTCGAGGCCACCGAGGTGGGGACGTAGCGCCTCGGGGACGAGCACCGAGCCGTCCGCCCGCTGGTGAGTTTCGAGCAGGGCGACGATCCAGCGCGTCGTCGCGAGCGTGCCGTTCAGGGTCGCGACCGGAGCCGTCTTGCCGGTCTCGGTTCGGTAGCGCGTGTCGAGGCGGCGGGCTTGGAACGTGGTGCAGTTCGAGGTCGACGTCAGCTCGCGATAGGTCTCCTGCGTCGGCACCCAGGCTTCCACGTCGAACTTGCGTGCGGCGCTCTGGCCGAGGTCGCCGGCCGCGGTGTCGATCACGCGGTAGTGCAGGCCGAGGCTCTGCAGGATGTCCTCCTGGTACGAGAGGAGGCGCGCGTGTTCCGCCTCCGCGTCCTCGGGCAGGGTGTAGACGAACATTTCGAGCTTGCTGAACTGGTGCACGCGGATGATGCCGCGGGTATCGCGCCCGCCGGAGCCGGCCTCGCGGCGGTAGCAGGTGCTCCAGCCGGCGTAGCGCTTGGCGCCGCTGGAGAGGTCGAGGATCTCGTCAGCGTGATAGCCGGCCAGGGCCACCTCGCTGGTGCCGGTGAGATAGAGGTCGTCGTCGCGGAGGCGGTACACCTCGTCGTCGTGTTCGCCGAGGAAGCCGGTGCCGTCCATAATCTCGGGGCGTACCAGGGTGGGCGTGATCAACGGCGTGAAGCCGGCGGCGAGCGCCTTCTCGAGCCCCAGGTTCATCAGGGCGATCTCGAGGCGGGCGACGAGGCCCTTGAGGAAGTAGAAGCGCGCGCCGCTGACCTTGGCGCCGCGCTGCATGTCGATGCCGTCGAGCAGCTCTCCGAGTTCGAGGTGGTCGCGGGGCGCGAAGTCGAATGTCGGACGCTCGCCGACTGTCTTGACCAGCTCGAACGACTCCTCGCCGCCCGCCGGAACGCCTTCGATGATCGGGTTGGCAAGCTTTTTGACGAGCACAGTGAAGCGATCATCGGCGTCGCTCGCCTCCTGCTGCGCCTGCCGTGCGGCGGAGGCGAGGCGCTGGGCCTCGACCACGAGCGCGGGCTTCTCCTCTTTTGTGGCCTTCGCGACTGTCTTGCCGAAGGCGTTTTGCTCGGCGCGCAGCCGCTCCGCCTCGGTGATCGCGGCGCGACGCACGCGGTCGGCCTCGAGCGCCTCGTCGACGAGTTCGACGGAGTCGCCGCGCGCCTCCTGCGAGCGCTTGAGGACGTCCGGGTGCTCACGCAGAAGTACGGGATCAATCACCCGAGCAGTTTAGGGGAGGCCCGCAAGCGGCCGCGGCTTCCGCGATCCTGCCACTGCGGCTGAGCATCGGCCGTGGACAGCCATCCGATGACGGGCAGGCCTGCGAATGTCAGATGTCCCCCGGTCCCTGTCCCGCTCCCCCGAAGGCACTGTATGCACTCCATCGTCCGAACCGACGCGTCCCCCGGCGTCGTGCTCGAGCGCGACGGCTCCGTCGCCCGGATCACGCTCGACCGCCCCGACGCACTGAACGCTATCGACCTCGGCACCGCACGCTTGTTGCTGCGCATCGTCGCCAACCTGAATGCCGATCCCGACTGCTCCGTCATCGTGATCGCTGCGGCCGGTCGGGCGTTCTGTACCGGCGGAGACATCTCGGCGATCATGGGCGCTGCCCGGCCCGGCGACTACCTCCGCGATCTGGCAACCACGACGGCCGAGGCCATCCGTCTCCTTGAGGAGGGCACTGCGGTCGTGGTCTGCGCGATCGACGGCATGACGGCCGGAGCCGGGATCGCCTTCGCGCTCGCCGCGGACATCGTCGTCGCCACTCCGGCCGCGCTGTTCCTCAGCGCCTATGGGGACGTCGGCCTGGTCCCTGATGTCGGCGTCACCACTGCTCTCCCCCGCTTGATCGGCCGCCGCCGCGCGCTCGATTTCGTGCTCTCGGGCCGTCCGGTCCGCGCGATCGAGGCGCTGGAGTGGCAGCTCGTGACCGAGATCGTGCCGCGCGCCGACCTCGCCGCCCGCGTCGACGAGCGCGTCCGGACTCTCGCCGCCAAGCCCGCGCACGTCGCGGCGGCCGCACGCCGCTTGCTGCGCACGGATCCGCTCGACCGCGCGGAACGCATCGAGGAGGAGACCGGAATCCTGGTCGAGTTCCTCGACGTCCCCGCCACCCGCACGCTGCTTGACGTCGAGCACGAGCGCCAACTCCGCCGAGCCGCCCGAGCCGTGGCATCGCGCTAAACGGGCCTGGGGAAGCCACTCCGGCGGATCGCTGGACGCCGCGGGCGGCCGGGTGCGATCTCGGCTACGGTGGGTCGCGCGAAGGGGAGTAGTTCCCACCGTCCGCCGAGCGGACGACGAGGCGCGTCGACATGCTGGTCCGGGATGATCCGGGCCCGGCGCTCCACCCCGGCCCGAGCGGCGGGGGCGAACGAGACCTTCGGTCAGTCGACGCACGTCCTGACCGGTCCTCTCGCGTGGGTCGGCAGACCTATCCCTAGGAGATCGCATGGCGACCACCCATCCCAGCCCCGCCCAGGTGCGCCGCTGGCGCCGCTACCTCGCCGACGAACTCGCCGAGGCGGCGGTCTACCGCGATCTGGCCGGCCGCCGGTCGGGAGAGGAGCGCGAAATCCTGCTCGCCCTCGCCGTCGCCGAGGGACGCCACGAGGAGCACTGGCGCGAATTGCTCGGCCCGGCAGCCGACCCGGCGCCGCATGCCGACCTGCGCACGCGCCTCCTGGGCTTTCTCACCCGTCGCTTCGGCTCCGTCTTCGTGCTCGCGCTGATCCAGCGTGCCGAGGCACGCTCTCCCTACGCCGACGACGACGACGCGACCGAGGCGATGGCGGCCGACGAGCGGATCCACGGCGAGGTGGTCCGCGGGCTTGCCGAGCGCGGTCGCTCGCGCCTCTCGGGAACGTTCCGAGCCGCGGTGTTCGGAGCGAACGATGGCCTGGTCTCGAACCTCGCGCTGGTGCTCGGCGTCGGGGCGAGTGGAGTGGGCACGGGCGTCGTCCTCCTTACCGGCATCGCCGGACTGCTCGCGGGTGCGCTGTCGATGGGCGCCGGAGAGTTCGTGTCGGTGCGCTCGCAGCGCGAGCTGCTTTCGGCTTCCAACCCCGACCTCGATGCCAACCGCATCGTGCCCGACCTGGACGTCGATGCCAACGAGCTCGCGCTGGTCTATCGAGCCCGGGGAATGACGCAAGAGCAGGCGGATGCGCGCGCCGCCTCCGTCTTCGCCGGCCTCCGCGGGGGCGCGGTCACCTCGCCGATCACGCTCGGCAGAGCAGCGGTGGATCCCGACATCGACGAGCACGAGTCGGTCGGCACCGGATTGGGCGCGGCACTCTCGAGCTTCTGCTTCTTCGCCTCGGGCGCGATCATCCCGGTGGTGCCCTACCTGATCGGGCTCTCGGGTCTCGCGGCGGTGGTCCTCGCCTGCGTCCTCGTCGGTTTCGCATTGCTCGCGACCGGGGCCGTGGTCGGTCTGCTCTCGGGGGCGCCGCCTTTAGCGCGCGCACTTCGGCAGCTCGGGATCGGCTACGGCGCCGCCCTGGTGACCTACCTGCTCGGCCTCGTGTTCGGCGCATCAGGACTCTGAGGCTTCGGAGTCTGCACAATCCGAGCCTGCGCGTCGAGGAGCTGCGGCCCCTCCTCTCCGCGGCGCTGCACCGGAACGCCCGGCCAGCGCAACGCAGCCACGCCGACGGCGAGAAGGAGGGCGGCGGGCAGGCAACCGAGCAGCGGGATACAGGAGTAATACAGAAGCTGACGCTGAATCCACGCGGGCGACGGGACATCGGAGTCGCCGTAGTAGGGCGGTGGCGGGGACGAGTAGCCGGTCCACAGCAGCGCGAGCCCGAGAACCGTCCCTGCGAGGCCGGCGAACAGCAGCACGAGCAGCCACGGGTTGCGCAGCAGCGGAGCCTCGCGGACGACGTCGGGAGTGTCGGCGAGACCGGGCGGCACCTCGGCAGGCGGCTCGGAGGGCGTCGGCGCTGCCGGGGCCCCATTGCCCGGCTCGTGCAGGAGCGCCGCCCGCTCGACGGAGGGCACCCGTGTGCTCCGCTGAAAGCGCGTCCCCTCGGGACTGCCCGTGGCACTCGGTGACACCGCGGCCCCCGTCCCGGGCCGGGCGAAGGCCCGCTCGTCCACGCGCAGCCGCTCCACGTCTCCCGAAAACCCGCGCTGGAAAGCGGGGTCATAGCGGGGATCGATCCGCTCGGCGTCCTCAGTCATCGTCGATCTCCGGCTCGTGGGAGAGGATGCCACGCAGCCAGTCGCGGGCCTCGACGAACACCTCGTCGTCGTAGCGCCGCACCGAGGTGACGGGCCGACGGTCGGCGCGCGGGTACGAGCCGAGGAAGACGACCTTCGGACTGAAACGGCGAAGACCCATCAGAGCGTCCGCCACCCGCTCGTCCTGCACGTGTCCGTCGAGGTCGATAACGAAGCGGTAGCGGCCCATAGCGTCACCGATCGGGCGTGACTGGATGGTGCTCAGGTTCACTCCGCGGGTCGCGAATTGCTCGAGCATGTCGAGCAGGGAGCCTGGCTCGTCGGCCGGCAGCTCGGCGATCACGCTGGTCTTGTCGGCTCCGGTCGGCTTGGGGAGCGCCCGCGAGCGCGAGACGTGCACGAAGCGGGTGACTGCGTTCGGATTGTCGCTGATCCGCTCGGCGAGCACGGCGACGTCGTGGTGCGCGGTGATGCCGGGTGGCGCGATGGCGGCCTGCGCGGGCGATCCGCTGAGAAGATCGACCGTGGCCTGGACGTTGCTGGAGGCAGGCAGGTGCTCGTGGCTGGGGATCTCGCGATCGAGCCACACCCGGCACTGGCCATATGCGACCGGATGCGCGGAGACCGTGCGCACATCCTCGAGGCGCGTGCCGGGGCGGCCGACCAAAATGAACGACACGGGGACGAGGTACTCGCCGACGATCCGCAGCCCCGGGATCCGGGCGAGCGCGTCCTGCGTGGCCGTCACTCCGCCCTCGACAGAATTCTCGATCGCGATGACAGCGCCCACGCTCCGGCCCGAGACGAGGTCGGCGAGCGCCTCCCCCACGTTCGCGACGCTGTGCCACAGCTGCCCGCGCGCCTCCGGGACCTGCGCGAGCGCCGCCTCGGTGAACGTGCCGCTCGGCCCGAGATAGCTGTAGGCGCGGGTCGCGGAGGCAGTGTCGGGCATGGCGCAAGCCTAGCCAGCCGCGGTACCCCAGGAGCTGGCCGACTGCCACTATGGACCGCATGACTGATCGCGCAGGGAAGCCGGCAGAGGCCTCCGATCTCATCGACGTCGAGGCCCTCGTCAGGGCGTACTACGAACAGAAGCCAGACGTATCCGATCCGGCGCAGAAGGTGGTGTTCGGCACGTCGGGCCATCGCGGCTCCTCCTTCGACACCGCCTTCAACGAGGACCACATCGCCGCAGTCACGCAGGCGATCGTCGAGTACCGCTCCCAGCAGGGAGTCACCGGCCCGCTCTTCATCGGCGCCGACACGCACGGGCTCTCGCGTCCGGCGCTGACCACCGCGCTCGAGGTCCTGGTCGGCAACCAGGTGCGAGTGCTGGTCGACGAGTTCGACGACTTCGTGCCGACTCCCGCGCTCAGCCACGCGATCCTCCGCTACAACAACGACCCCTCGCACACCGACCGGGCCGACGGCATCGTGGTCACCCCCTCGCACAATCCGCCCCGCGACGGCGGCTTCAAGTACAACCCGCCGCACGGCGGTCCGGCCGACTCCGACGCCACGACCTGGATCGCGAACCGCGCGAACGAGCTGATCGCCGACGGCAACCGCGGCGTGACCTCGGCGGAGCCCTCCGCGGTCGAGACCTACGACTACCGCAGGCACTACGTCGCAGACCTGGCGACCATCATCGACATCGACGCGATCAAGAAGGCCGGCGTGCGGATCGGGGCCGATCCACTCGGCGGCGCCTCCGTGCACTACTGGCAGCTGATCGCCGAGATGTACGAGCTCGACCTGACCGTCGTCAACGGCGAGGTCGACCCAGCATGGGGCTTCATGACCCTCGACTGGGACGAAAAGATCCGGATGGATCCGTCCTCGCCCAGCGCGATGGCCTCGGTGGTCGCGCGCGCCGGCGACTTCGACATCCTCACCGGCAACGACGCGGACGCCGACCGGCACGGCATCGTCACCCCCGACGACGGGCTGATGAACCCCAACCACTACCTCGCCGTCGCGATCGACTACCTTTACCGCCACCGCACCGGCTGGCGCGAAGACGCCGCGATCGGCAAGACGCTGGTGTCCTCCTCGATCATCGACCGGGTCGCCGAGTCGCTGGGCCGGCGTCTCTGGGAGGTCCCGGTGGGCTTCAAGTGGTTCGTGCCCGGCCTGGTCGACGGCTCGGTCGGCTTCGGCGGCGAGGAGTCGGCGGGCGCGTCGTTCCTCCGCTTCGACGGCACCGTCTGGACCACCGATAAGGACGGCATCCTGCTCGCGTTGCTCGCCTCCGAGATCGTCGCCGTCACGGGGAAGAGCCCGTCGGTGCTGTACCGCGAGCTGACCGAGCGCTTCGGCGACCCGGTCTACGAGCGCGTGGACGCGGTGGCGACGAAGGCGCAGAAGGCGGCGCTCGGCAAGCTGGACGGCGACGCGATCGCGGCGACCACGCTCGCCGGCTCCGTGATCACCGCGAAACTTTCGAAGGCCCCCGGCAACGGCGCGGCGGTCGGAGGCGTCAAGGTCGTGACCGAGGACGCGTGGTTCGCCGCGCGCCCTTCCGGCACCGAGGACGTCTACAAGATCTACGCCGAGAGCTTCCGCGGCCTCGACCACCTGCACGAGGTCCAGGCCGAGGCCCGAACGATCGTCGACGCCGCGCTGAACCCCTAACCCGCGCTCACTCGCCCGAGAAGGCTCGTTCTCCGCCCCGAGAACGAGCCTTCTCGGGCGAGTCACGGATGGAGCGCCGCGCGGACGGCGGCGACGACGGCGGGAAGGTCGGCGAGGTCGTCGCCAGTGAGCTCGATGACGTTCCATCCTGCGGCCCGGAGGCGCCCGGCGCGGGCGCGGTCTCGACGCCAACGGCCCTTCTCGACCCGGTGGTAGTCGCCGTGGTACTCGATCACAACCCGAGCCCAGGCGATGCAGAGGTCGACGCGGGCGAGGAATCCGCCCGTCTCGTCGCGGATCACGACGTTCGCCTCGATGCCCGCAATCCCGGCGAGTACCAGCGCGACCCGCACCAGCGACTCCGGGCGCGATTCGGCCCGCCCGTCAAGGAGCGCGAGCGCGGTGCGCAGCAGGCGCAGCCCCCGGCGACCGGGGTAGCGCTCGACCGCAGCCGCCAGGCCAGCCGCGTCGATCAACCCAGCGTGCAGGAGGAAGTCGCCGACGGCCACGAGATCGGCGAGTGGCAGGACCGCGCCCAGGTCGCACCAGGTGCGAGCCGGACCGGTCAGGCGCCCGCGCCGCCCGTCGAGCACGTCCCCGGGCCCGAGGCGGACGGAGCGTCCGACGATCCCTGCGGCATGCGGAGCGCGAGCCGGCGCCTCAACGGCGATGTCGAGTGCAGTGCGCTCCTCCCAGTGGCGATCAAGAGGCGCGCCCCAGAGCAGCGCCGCGGTCGGTCCACAGACGAACGCGTGACCGCCCAGCCGGGCAAGGAGCGCTGAGCACCGGTCAACCAGCGTCACGGCAGGAGTGCGCGACCGCATCCCGTAGACCGGCGCGTCGATCCTCCGCATCGCCGCCCGCGACAACCCCGCCGCGGACCCCTCAGCCACCCTGAACACGCCCTCCTGCACGTCCCCATGCTGGCGCCCGAGCCCCTCCTCCCGCGCAAACTTTCCACAGCCCCGCGCTGACTTGCCCGAGAAGGCTCGTTCTCCGCCCCGAGAACGAGCCTTCTCGGGCGAGTCAGCAGCGGCGGGGTTACCAGCGGGGGTGGATGGTGGGGCGGAAGTGGGTGTCGTAGAGGGCGTTGACCGCCTCCATGAAGGCGGGGCCGAGGGGGGCGGCGGAGGCGGCGGCCGCGTTGGCACGGGCCTGCTCTGGCGAGCGGGCGCCAGGGATCACCGAGGTGACGCCGTCCTGCTGGATGATCCACGCGAGAGCCGCTGCGGCGGGGGCGAGGCCGTGGTCGTCCGCGAGACGCGAGAATTCCTGCGCGGCCTCGACGCCGGTCGCGAAGTCGACGCCCGAGAACGTCTCGCCGACGTCGAAGGCCGAGCCATCACGGTTGTAGCTGCGGTGATCGTCCGGAGCGAACGCCGTCTCAGTCGTATAGCGGCCGCTGAGCAGACCGGAGGCGAGCGGTACGCGCGCGAGGATGCCGACGCCCGCCTCCCGGGCCGCCGGCAGCACCTCGTCGAGCGGCTTGAGACGGAACGCGTTCAGGATGATCTGGACGCTCGCGACGTTCGGCCGCGCGATCGCGGCGAGCGCCTCCTCCGTGCGCTCGACCGAGACGCCATAGGCCGCGATCGCGCCCTCCGCGACGAGGGTGTCCAGCGCGTCGTAGACGGCGTTGTCGGAGTAGACGGAGGTGGGCGGGCAGTGCAGCTGCACGAGGTCGAGAGTCTCGACGCCGAGGTTCGCGCGCGAGCGGTCGGTCCAGGCGCGGAAGTTGTCGAGCACGTAGCTCGCGGGGATCTGCTCGGCGCGGCGGCCCATCTTGGTGGCGACGAAGACCTGCGCGTCGGGATGCGCGGCGCGATAGGCGCCGATCGTGCGCTCGCTGCGGCCGTCGCCGTACACGTCGGCGGTATCGAACAGAGTGACGCCCGACTCCACCGCGGCGTCGAGCACGGCGAGGGCATCGCTCTCGGCGACATCCCCCCAGTCGGCACCGAGCTGCCAGGTTCCGAGGCCGACGACGGAAACGGGCGCACCAGTGCGGCCGAGGATTCGAGTGTCCATGCCTCCACCGTAGGCGCGGCCCCTGACCCGACGGACCCCCTTGCGCATGCCCTACCGTCGAGAGCATGCCTCTCCTCGTCCTCGGCAGCGCCAACCTCGACCACGTGCACCGGGTCGTCCGCATCCCGGCGCCGGGCGAGACCGTGCTGGCGCTCGATTCCCGCACGTTCCCCGGCGGCAAGGGCCTCAATCAGGCGGTCGCCGCGGCACGCACCGAGCCGGGCACCGCTTTCATCACCAGCCTGGGCCGGGATCCTGCGGGCGACGAACTCGCGGGCGTGCTCGGCGACGAACCGCTCACGCTGCACGCCCGGCGCGGCGAGCTGCGCACCGGCACCGCACACATCACGGTCGACGAACGCGGCGAGAACGCGATCGTCGTCGACTCCGGTGCCAACACCGCCCTGCTCCGACTCTCCGCCGAGGAAGAAGCCCTGGTGGTAGCCGCCGACGCGCTCCTGTTGCAGCTCGAAATTCCGCTAGCGAGCGTGACGGAGGCGGCGCGCGCCGCCCGGTCGGCCGGCACCGTGTCGATCCTGAACGCCGCTCCCATCAGGCCACTGCCCACGGACCTGCTGAACGCGCTCGATGTGCTGATCGTGAACGAGCACGAGGCACGCGAACTCGCCTCTGATCGAGGGATTGCCGCGTCGGACGACGATGCACTCGCCTCCGCGCTCACCACGCTGGTCCCGCTCGTGCTCATCACCCTCGGCTCGGACGGCGTGGTGATCGCGATCCGCGGGCGCAGACCCGAGAGCACTCCGGCGTTCAGGGTGGAGGCGGTGGACACCACCGGTGCCGGCGACACCTTCTGCGGCGCCTTCGCCGCCCGTCTGGCGGCGACCGGAGTCCGGCTCGATGACCCCGAGCCCCTCGTCGCGCTCGTGCGGTGGGCGAGTGCGGCCGCCGCGATCTCCGTCACGCGGCACGGAGCGGCGGTCTCGGCCCCCACGGCCACCGAGACGGAGGCGTTCCTCGCCAAGCGCGAGCGCCTTCACTGAGCACGCCCTAGTCGACGGCGGCGATCCGCACGGCGACGCGGGGGCGCAGGTGCGGATGCTCGCGACGGCACCACTCGCGCACGGCCGCTCCGACCGCTCGGGCGACGTCGGGAGCCGAGGCATCGGCCGTCACGCCCACGTCCACCGAGACGGACACCTCCTCGCCCACGATCCGCACCAGCACCGGCTCGGCGGACGTGCCGCCGCTGGCCGTGCCGAGGGCCTCGATCGCGAGCCGTCGTGCACTCAACACCGAGGCCGCCTGGGCGAGGACGTCCCGTACCTCCGGCCGCACAGGCACGAGGGTCGCCACTCCCTCGAGCAGGCGCAACTCGTCGGCGAGCGCCGCCGTCGGGCCCTGCGCAGCGGGCGGTCGCGGGCTCACGATTCCTCCGCCTCGGGAAGGTAGACGTCCTCGACGCGGACGTCGATGGTCGAGACCCGCAGCTCGGTCTGGGTGAGCAGCCGCGTGTGCACGCGCTCACGGACCTGCTGAGCAGCCTCGGCGATCGGGACGCCCCAGAAGACCGAGATCGTCATCTCCACCACCACCTCGCCGCCGACCTCAATGTCGCCGACCAGACGGCAGCGGCCGACGAGGACACCCGGGACGCTGTCGCCCGCTTCCCGGACGAGGCCACGGACAGCCCCCTCCGTGATCGTCAGCGACATCTCCGGCTGCATGCTCGCGAACGGGATGTCGCGGCCCGCGCGAGCCTCCCGCCGAGCCTGGGCGAGGATCGAGCCGAACCAACTCGCCTCCGGAGCAGGCAGTCGCGCAGCGTCGTCGTCGATTAGCGCGCCTGAGAGCGCGCGGACTCGTTCAAGGGCGCGCAGAGTGCGACGGTGCTCGGGGGACTCCTCGATCGCCGGATCGTAGGGAGAACGGCCGCGATCGAGGTACTCGCTCAACTCGTCGATCCCCACGCCGTCGTGTTCGTGCACGGGCGGCAGCACGACGTCGTGCTCCTCACCGAGCCCCTGCCCGTCGCCGGGGGTCTGATCCGCGTTCATCGCGTCTGCTCCCTCATCGCCAGTCCTCCATCGCCACGACCAGCGCGTCGCGCGCGCGGGCGAGCTTGCCCCGAACGGCGGTGGGCGTCAGCCCGAGATGATCGGCGATCTCGTGGTACGACTCCCCACCGACTTCACGCAGCAACCAGCACTGACGCTGCGACTCCGGCAGCTCCGAGAGCGCGTGCGCGAGCGCCCGCATGGCGTCGCTCTGTTCGACGGCCTCGAACGGGCCGGGCTCACGCGACGGTGGATGCTCCACAGCATCCACGTCGTCGGTCGGGCGGCGCTGGCGCAGCAGGTCGACGCTCGAGCGGCTGACGATCCGCATCATCCAGCTGCGCACACTGGCGGGCTCCTTCAGCTGCGGCAACTGCGCCCACACCGTGATCAGCGCGTTCTGCACGGCGTCCGAGGCGTCCGCTTGCGAGCCGGTGAGCCGCCAGGCGTAGGCGCGCAGGATCGACTGGTGCCTCTTGACCAGCACCTCGAAGGCCCGCACATCGCCCTCGGCGGAGCGCTCGGCGAGGAGCGCATCGCTCGCCGACTCCAGTCCGGGCACGTGCCGCCTCCGTTCGCGGGACCGGCCACAGCAGCCGGGATGGGACTCTCAGGGAACAGTCAGAAAAAATCGTGATCCGTACCGTGACGAAGCCGCGCGGGGATCCGTCTCACTCATGAAAGCACAGCCCGAGCGGAGAACCGCCGGGCTTTCGACTCCGGTCTGCTCGTAGTACGGCCGATAAGACGTTCAGGAGACATCATGAGCGACAGCACTCCTACTCCTTCTACCGCCCGCGTCGGCACAGCGTCCGCCGGCACCACAACTCCCGTCGACACGGTGACGAGTCTCGGCGGCGACGCCGGCTCCGGCACGGCGCAGGGAACCACGGTCATCGACGATGGAGTCGTCGCGAAGGTCGCGGGCATTGCCGCCCGCGAAGTTCCCGGCGTCTACGCCCTCGGTAACAACGCCGCCCGCGCGTTCGGCGCGATCCGCCAGGCGGTTGGCGGCGCCGACCACTCCCAGGGAGTGAGCGTCGAGGTGGGCGAGACGCAGGTCGCCGCCGACGTCACCGTCGTCGTTGAGTACCCGGTCCCGATGCAACAGGTTGCCAATGCCGTCCGCGCGGCCGTGGCCAGCGCGATCACTGAGCTGGTGGGCATGGACGTCGCCGACATCAATATCGCCATCGTCGATGTACACATCCCCGGCGATGACAAGTCCGACAAGGACGACGAGTCGGCCGAGAGCCGCGTCCGATGAGCGGCTTCGGCGATTCCTCCCGCCCCACCGCTCCCGGCGGCCGCAGCACCGTTCTCGGCGTGGCGATCGGTGCGATCCTCGCCTTCGCGGCCCTGCTCTTCGGATTCTGGGGCTTCGTGCTCACGGCCGTCTTCATGGCCCTGGGCGTCGCCATCGCCCGGGTCGCCGACGGCTCCCTCGATGTGCGCAGCCTCGTGGACGTGTTCCGCGGCCGCACGACTTCCCGCTAGGAGTCCCTCGTGACCGCTCTCGACATGCGTCCCGCCTCGCCGGTGGCGGGCACCGTCACCATCACCACCCGCTCTCTCGAGCGTGCGGCTGTGGCGATCGTCCACGAGGAGCTAGGCGTCGAGGTCTCCGCGATCCGCGTCCGACTCTCAGATGATCGCGGCGGCCTCGCGCTCGCCGTCACCGCTCCCGTGGTCCTCGAGCAGGAGACCGGCGACTCGCTGCTCGATCGCCTCCACCGCGACCGCTCGCGCATCGCCTCCCGAATGCAGGTGCTCACCGGCCGCACCGTCACTCGGGTCGACGTCCGAGTGACGGGCACCCGCACCCGAACCACGAGGAGAGTCGCATGAGTACCGCACCCAGCGCCCGCGACGCTGAACCCAGCGCCCGCTACCGCCGCTACCTCCGACGCGAGACGCACAGTTCGCGCTCGGCCGCGCAGATCGTCGTACTGGTCCTGATCGCACTTCTCGCCGCCTCTGTCGGCACGGAGGCGGTACTGGCCGTTCTCGGCGCAGCCCCGCTCCTCCTCGCCCCGTCAGCGCTGCTCAACGCGCTCGTGTCCGTCGCGGCGCTGGCTCAGCCCGCCCTGATCGGGGTGGCGGTCGCCGCGGGGATCCTCGCGCTGATCCTGCTGGTGCTTGCCGTAGCGCCAGGAGCCCGTGCCCGGCACACCGTCGAGGACGACCGTCTCGCGGTCGTCGTCGACGACGGCGTCATCGCCTCCGCTCTCGCGCGGACCGCGCGGACCGCCGCTCATTCACGGCGCGAGGACACCCGCGCCTCTCTCGGGCGGCGCACCGCGCTGGTCGAGGTGACTCCCGCCTCCGGCATTGCGGTCGAGCGCGATCTGGTGCAGAAGGCGGTCGACGAAGAACTCGCCCGCATCGCGGCGGCGCCGGCCACTCGCGCCACCGTCCGTGTCTCCGACTCCGGGAAGATCTGATGACCACGAGCAACCGCTTCGTCAATCGCCTCGTCCTGCTCGTGGTGGGCCTCGTCCTCGCCGCAGTCAGCGCCGGCGCCGTCCTCATCGCCGTGTCGCAACCTGTGCGCGACGCTGTCTCGTCCTTCGGTGACGACCAGGGTGCTGCGCTCGTTTCCCGGATCTCGCCCGAGCGGGGCACGGCCTGGAACGACGGCGCGGTCCTCTGGCCGCTCTACGCGATCATCGGTGTCTGCCTCCTGGGCGTCGTCCTCGCGCTGGTGCTCATATTCGCGCACGGCCACGGCCGCGTGAACACGGTGCTCCACGATGAGTCCGACGAGGGCCCTGCGGGCGGGATCGAGATCGCCACCGGCTTTGCCGAGGACGTTCTCGAGAACGCGCTTGCCGGTCGCTCCGAGCTGCTCGACGTCACAGTCTCCGCCTACCGTCACGGCTCAGACACCGCGCTGAAGGTACGGGCCCTGCCGCGCGCAGGAGTCTCGCCCCGCACCGTGATCGACGCTGTGCACCGGGAGGTCGAGGCTCTCGACACCCTGCTCGGCGCTCGCCTGCCCGTCGTGCTCGAGGTCGCCTCGAGCGCACGCGCCGGCTTCTCCAAAGAGGATCGAGTCGCCTAACCCGGCCTCGCGTCTTTTCTCGATACCTGTCGGCGAGCGATCAGCTCAAGGCGGAGGAGACGGACACGTCTGGGAGGGGTCGTCACCGCTGAGCGGAGGCGGCCCCTTGCTGCTGTCTGGCCGGAACCCGGTCAGACGCCCCAGAACATGATCCGCTGCGCCGAGGCCGCGTCGATGCTCTGGTCGTGATTGTTCATCGTGTGCGACGAGTACAGGATCGTGCCGCCGACAACGCTCGTTACGACGCCCGTGTGGTCCCAGTCGCCGGAGCCGTCCCAGTCGAACTGGACGATGTCTCCGGGCTTCACCCGGCTCCGCTCCGTGTTGGCAATCGGCGTCGCCCGCTCGGGATGCCCGGCGAGGTAGGAATTGAACGCCGTCGACGACGCCCACGCCGAGCTATAGCCACCAGCCAAGGAGTAGTTCCACTCGCCGTCCATCTCCCAGCCGCGCGCAATCAGCGATTGCGACGTGAAGTTGACGCAGTCGTTGCCGGGTATCACGCCGTACTGGGCGGAGTTGTAGTCGCTCCAATACGTGCCGAGATAGTCGAGCTGCGAGGCGAGGCGGCTGGCATCGAGCGCGGCCTGGGCCTTCGCCGCCTCGACTGCCGGGTCGGGCGTGTACGCGAAGGTGATTGCGGAGGCGACCACCTTGGTGCTCGCGAGGACGCCGGTCGCGGCCTCGCTCGGTGTCGGGGTGGGAACGGCCAGATCGGTCGACGCGGCGACCGACTCCTGCGCCGTCGTCGTGTCGAGAGTCGACTGCACAGTCTCGGCGGGAGCGCCGTCGACGGTCACGGCAGCAGCGGCGTCGGTCACAGCGTCGAACCTGACCGGCTCGCCCTCTGCATCGAAGAAGGCCACCGGGACGACGCCCTCGGCCTCCTCCGCGGCGGGCGGCGCGGTGACCGTGATCTGGTCAGGGTTCTCGACTGCGACGCTGCCCTCGGCCCCGCCGAAGCGGACCGTGGCGACAGCGTCAAGGTTGCCGCCTTCGAGCGTGACGCTCGTGCCACCCGCGACGGTTCCCGAGGTCGTCGAGACCGCGCTCAGCACGACCCGCGTCGAGCCGGTGGTCGCGGGGAGCACGGCGACGCTGGTCGGCGACGGGGACGGCGCGATGGGCGCGGAGCGAGCCCACGGCGCGGTTCCCACAGTCAGGGCAAGACCGGAGGCGACGGCCACGACGACGAGTCCGCCCGAGACGGCGAGCGCCATCGTGCGCCGCGACGGACGAGCGAAGGACGATCCGCGCCGGGCGGAGGGTTCGGCGCGATCGCGCTCTGCGGCACGGCGGTCGCGGCGGGAGTGACAAGCGGCGGCGTCCGCCGAGCGCGGAGAAGGTGGCGACGTCTGGCTCTCGGGAGCGACGGCGGCAGGAGGCGCCGGGGTCGCTCTCGGGGAGGAAGGCCGGCTTCGGCCCTCGCGTTCGCGAGCTTCGCGGCGAGTGAGCGGCGGAGCAGCGACGGGAGTGTCATCTGGAGTAGAGGTCTGGCGAAGGCCGGCGGGCAGGGTGGAACGGATGGAGCGAGGGGGCACAGAGGGATCTCGGGGTTCGGCGGCGCGGCAGGGGGACCGAGCTCGGGAGCGGGGGAAGCGGCAATGTCACCAGGCGAAGGTGGGAGACCTGTTGGACGGACCTCCGAAAGCGCTCCGAATAACAGGACGGTAACGAGCGGCGTGTGTCGCGTCCGGTCGGGCCCGCTTCGGATCGTTCGGGCAGCTAATCGCTGGTTCCGGGCGCGTAATCGGGCGCATCCGGAAGGCCGAACGCGCGCTCCAACGTCTCGATTCCGGAGTCGTGCAGGTACTGCGAGAGTTCTGTGCCGACATAGCGCAAGTGGTACGGCTCTGATTCGTAGCCGGTGATCGGAGTGGACTCGGGCTTGTAACGCACGAGGAAGCCGAAGCGATGCGCGTTCGCGCCGACCCACTGCCCCTCCGCCGTATCGCCCCAGCAGATCTCGAGCGCACAGGCTCCCGAAGCGCCAACGACATCGACGGCCCAGCCCGTCTGATGCTCGCTGTGCCCCGGGCGGGCGCTGGTTGCGTCTGCGCCCGCCTGGCCACGGGAGGAAACCCAGCCGGCGTAGACAGAGACCTGCGTGTCGTAGGAACGGTATGCACTCTGAACGGCCAGGGCGAGGCCGGCCTCAGCACTCGCAGCCGCGAACAGCGGGACGAGAGCGTCGGCGGCCGCCTTCCGCATCGGCTGGCGATTCACGAAGGACACGTCAGGGAAGGTCAGGTCGGCCGGGACGTAGTCGACCGGCGAGAGCGTTCGCAGCTTGTTGACGACGACCCAGATACTCTCCGGATCGTCGGTGGAGTGGGCGGCGAGGTCGAACCCGGGCGTGGGCGTCGCGACCGGTTCCGCGGTCGATGCCGGTGTTTCCGGAGCGGCCGGGGCGGAACCACTTGCCGGCGCGGCAGTGGGCGATCCCGACACAATGGGCGAGCGTCCGCCGCTGCCGAACGCGGCTCCAACTCCGAAAGCGGTCACGCCTGCGGCGACCGCGACTCCCCCGATGACCAGGGCGCGGCGGCGGACGGGGCGCCCGCCGGTCGGCTCGTTCTCGTTCGTCGTCATCCTCCAAGCCTAGACAGCGAGCTCCGCTCGTCCGTGGACATCACCCGACGCGGGAGATGGATGCACCGACCCGCGATCCTGTCCACCCGTCCCCCTCCACGCGCGTCTTGCATATCCTCTAAGGATTCACATAAGCGGACCCCCTATCTTGGGTGACATGCACGGCCCCGCGTGCGCCCGCGTCCTTCGGCCGCGTGACCTCAGGGACCGTCAACGAGAGGACATCATGCTCCGACCCCGCCACGCTCCGTCCGTTCCTCTCGTCGCACTCGCCCGTACCCTCGAGGTCGAGAGCGACGACGCGCTGGCCGCGGCGGTCACCGGAGTCACGCTGATTGCCTCCGACGTCGAACCCGGAGACCTTTTCGTCGCCCTACCAGGCGCACATCGCCACGGCGCGGACTTCATTGAGCAGGCAGTATCCCGGGGCGCGGTCGCGGTACTCACCGACCTGTTCGGCGAGAGTGCCGCGCGCACGACCGGCCTGCCCGTCCTGGTGGTGTCGGAGCCGCGCTCCCGCCTCGGTGCCATCGCCGCCGCCGTGTACGGCACCGCCGAGCGCTCCCCGGTGCTCTTCGGAGTCACCGGAACCAACGGAAAAACCTCGACCGTGCACATGCTCGAGGGCATCCTGCGCCAGCTCGGCGTGGTTCCCGGGCTGAGCTCCACGGCCGAACGGCACATCGGTGACACGTCGGTGACCAGCGGCCTGACCACTCCCGAGGCCACCGAGTTCCACGCTCTCGTCGCCCGCATGGAGGAGGAGGGAGTCGGTGCCGCGGCCATCGAGGTCAGTGCCCAGGCCCTCACCCGACACCGTGTCGACGGCGTCGTGTTCGATGTCGCCGGATTCACCAACCTCAGCCACGACCACCTCGACGACTACGGGGACATGGATACCTACTTCGGCGAGAAGGCGCAGTTGTTCCAGTCCGATCGAGCCCGCCGTGCCGTCGTCTCACTCGACTCCCCCTACGGCGAGCGGATCTGCACCGCGGCCGGAGTGCCGGTGACGACCATCGCCTCCCTCCCGGGCGTCGACGCGGACTGGCGAGTGACCGTGCTCACGCAGGAATTTGGCCGCACGCGCTTTCGGATGGAAAACCGCGAGGGACGCGCCATTACGACGTCGGTGCCGATCATCGGCGCACACATGGCTGCCAACGCTGCGCTCGCGATAGCGATGCTGATCGAGGCGGGCTGGCCGATCGGCGAGATCCGGGCCGCGCTGCACCGCGACGGCGGAGTCGACGCGTCCCTTCCCGGCCGCATCGAGCGCGTGTCGGGCGAGCGTGGGCCGACCGTCTACGTGGACTTCGGCCATAGCGCCGACGCGTTCCACCGCACGCTCGAGGCGGTCCGACAGGTCACGCCCGGCCGCGTGATCATGGTGTTCGGCGCCGACGGCGACCGCGACGCCCTCAAGCGCCCCGCGATGGCCGAGGCGGCGGTGGGAGGAAGCGACATCCTGGTCGTCACCGACCACCATCCCCGCTTCGAGAATCCCGTCGCCATCCGGCGCACCCTTATCGACGCCGCGCTCGCGGCGCGCCCCGATGCGCAGGTGCACGAGGTCGACGATCCCAAGCGTGCCATCCGGGTTGCGGTTTCTCTTGCGGGCGAAGGCGACGCCATTCTTTGGGCGGGTCCAGGCCACCAGAACTACCGCGATGTCCTCGGGGTGCGCACCCCTTACTCCGCGCGAGCGGAGGCGCGCGCTGCGCTCCGCGAGGCCGGCTGGGCGGACGAGGCGGTGTCAGCGAGCGCATGACGGGCCGTTGACCTGAGATCCTGCTCAGGCTCGCCCGATATCCTGCCTCGAACTCCGCACACGATGTAAGTTTGCGCAGCACGCAACGTTTGCGGCGGATCGCCGTGCCTGGACGCGTCCGCCAGACAAGGGGACCACCGTGGCCGACTCCGCCTCCACATCTTCCGCATCGACACCGACGCCCTCGGGCGCCATCATGTCGCACCGGCAAATTCTGTTCGTGATTTTCGGTCTGATGGCGGGAATGTTCCTGTCGTCGCTTGACCAGACGATCGTCGGCACCTCCATGCGCACCATCGCGGATGACCTCGACGGCCTCTCGCAGCAGGCGTGGGTGACCACCGCTTACCTGATCGTCTCGACAATCGCGACTCCTATTTACGGGAAGCTCTCGGACATCTTTGGACGCCGGCCGCTGTACTTGATTGCGATCGTGCTGTTCCTGATCGGCTCGACGCTCGCCGGATTCTCGACCTCGATGCTCGGGCTCGCGGGCTTCCGCGCTGTGCAGGGGCTGGGTGCCGGCGGACTGATGTCGCTCGCCCTCACCGTGATGGGCGACATCCTCCCCCCACGCGAGCGCGCGAAGTACCAGGGCTACTTCCTGGCCGTCTTCGGCATTTCGAGCGTCGTCGGGCCGCTCATCGGCGGCCTGCTCGCTGGCACTCCCGAGATTCTCTTCATCACCGGCTGGCGATGGGTATTCCTGATCAACCTTCCGATCGGCGCCGTCGCGCTGTTCATCGTGGTGCGCTTCCTGCACCTGCCAACGCCGGCCGGAAAGCGCTCGGTGCGGATTGACTGGTGGGGCGCTTCGCTCGTCATCGTCGCAGCCGGTCCGCTTCTGCTGATCGCCGAGCAGGGCCGCGAGTGGGGTTGGGGCTCGCCCATCGCGTGGGTCTGCTACATTGTCGGCGCGCTGGGAATCATCGGCTTCATCGCGGCCGAGCGGATGATGGGCGATGACGCGCTGATCCCGCTCAAGCTTTTCCGCTCGCCCACCTTTTCGATGGCGACCGTGCTCGGTGTGCTGGTCGGCTTCGGCATGTTCGGCGGCATGATGGCGATCCCGCTGTACCTGCAGCTCGTCAACGGCGCTACTCCCACCGAGTCCGGCTTCCTGATGCTGCCGATGATCCTCGGCCTGATGATCGCCTCGATCGTGTCGGGCCAGATCATCTCGCGCACGGGTCGCTACCGCGCCTTCCCGATTCTTGGCACTTTGCTGATGTCGGCCGCCTTCTTCCTCTTCACCTTCGTGACGATCGACAAGCCGGTGATCTTCATGATGGGCGGCATGCTGCTGCTGGGCCTCGGGCTCGGCCAGATGATGCAGACCCTCACGCTCGCCTCGCAGAACTCGGTCGACGTGGCGAACATGGGAGTCGCGACCAGCGCCTCGACGTTCTTCCGCCAGATCGGCGGCACACTGGGCACCGCCGTGATCTTTTCGGTGCTCTTCAGCCGGATCCCCGAGACGATCGCCGCGGCCTTCAGGAACCCGACGATCTCGGCGGATCTGCAGCAAGCCGCCACCGACCCGACCATCGTCGCTGACCCCGCAAACTCGGGCATCCTCAGGCTCCTGCAGTCGCAGGACACCGCGGCGATCGGCTCGGCGCTCGACGGCGACACCTCGTTCCTGAATACCGCCAACCGGGCGCTCTCGGCTCCGTTCCTGACGGGCTTCAACGACGCGACGGTCACGGTGTTCCAGGTCGCGCTCGGGGTCGTGCTGCTCGCCTTCGTGCTCTCCTGGTTCCTCCGCACGCCGCCCCTGCGAGCGAAGTCGGCGATGCAGGAGGCGCACGACCTCGCGAACGAGGACGCCGCGGCGCAACTGCGTCGAACGGATCCGCAGCTCGCCGCGCGCGCCGGAGCGGACCTCGCCGCCGGGAGCATCGAACCCGACGTCCGGACCGACTCGATGCGGACGCTTCCGCCTCGCGAGGGTCCTGCCAGCGGCGCCTGATCTCGCTCGAGCACGCGCCGCTGGCTGGCCAAGGAGCACCCGCAGGTGGTGTCTCGAACCCCTCAGCCCCGAGACACCACCGGCGCCGTCGAGGCGCCGTCCCTCCCGCGGCGGCTCAACGGCGGCCGGCGGCCTCGGCTCGCGTGCACCGTGATCACAAGCGAGAGAGCGCTCCATCGACGCCCTAGACTGATCAGACAGCCGCCGAAGGAGTCCGCAATGAGCGCCGCCAGCATCCCCTCCCCCGTGACCCCACACCTCGCGGAGCAGACCGCGAGAGCCGAGCGACTGGCGGTGCGGGACTGGCCCGCCGGGTTCCTGTGGGGCTCCGCCACCGCCGCCGCGCAGATCGAGGGCGCGGGCCACGAGGCGGGCAAGGAGGACAGCATCTGGGATGCGTTCTCCCGCGTTCCCGGCGCGGTCGCGAACGGCGAGACTCCCGAGGTCGCGGTCGACCACTACCACCGCATGCCGGCAGATGTGCACCTGATGAAGGAGCTGGGACTCGGCTCGTACCGCTTCTCGGTGAGCTGGTCGCGGGTCAAGCCGGGCGACCGCTCGGTAAACGCGGAGGGCCTTGACTTCTACTCCCGCCTCGTCGACGAGCTGCTGGGCGCGGGCATCCTGCCGTGGCTGACGCTCTATCACTGGGATATGCCGCAGGCGGTCGAGGAAACCGGCGGCTGGGCCAGCCGCGATACCGCGGAACGCTTTCGCGACTACACCGAGGCGGTCTACGAGTGCCTCGGCGACCGCGTCCAGCACTGGACCACGTTCAATGAGCCGTTCTGCTCGACCCTCCTCTCGTACGGCGCGGGCGTGCATGCCCCCGGCGTGATCTCGCAGCAGAAGGCGTTGGCCGCCGTGCACCACACCCACCTTGCCCACGGCCTCGCGGTCTCGACGCTGCGGCAGCTCGGCGCGCAGAATGTGGGCATCACACTCAATCTGTCTAACGCCGTCCCGGACGACCCAGAGGACGACGCCGACCTCGACGCCGCGCGGCGCTTCGACGCGCTGCAGAACCGCATCTTCCTCGATCCGCTGCTGCGCGGCGAGTACCCCGAGGACCTGCTCGAAGACGTCGCGGGTCTCGGCCTTGATGAGCTGATCATCGACGGCGACCTCGACCTGATCTCGCTCCCGCTCGACTTCCTCGGCGTGAACCACTACCACGACGACAACGTCTCGGCGCATCCGCTGCCCAACGGCACCGAGGACTTCGCCCAGGCCACCGACCGTGAGGTGGGCTCCCCGTGGGTCGGGTCGGAGTTCCTCACCTTCCCCTCGCGCCATCTGCCCCGCACAGCGATGGACTGGGAGGTGCATCCGGACGGACTGCGCTACCTGCTCACCCGCCTCGGCCTCGAGTATGAGAACCTGCCTCCGCTGTATGTGACCGAGAACGGAGCCGCCTACGACGACGTTGTCATCGAGGGCCGCGTGCACGACGCCGACCGCACTCAGTACGTGCTCGACCACATTGAGAAGGTCGCCGAGGCGATCGACCAGGGCGCCGACGTGCGCGGCTACTTTGTCTGGTCGCTGCTGGACAACTTCGAGTGGGCCTGGGGCTACGAGAAGCGGTTCGGGATCGTTCGCGTCGACTACGAGTCGCAGGAGCGCCTCGTCAAGGACTCTGGCCTGGTTTTCGCGCGCCTGATCGGCGGCAGCGCCGCGAGAGGGCTGAGCTGAGCCGTGAGCGAGGGATCGAGTATCCGCGGAGGGGGTCGCTCTCCCACCCTCGAGATGGTCGCGGCTCGGGCGGGCGTCTCGAGGGCGACGGTCTCGCGGGTCGTCAACGGAGCGCCGCAAGTCGCAGCCGAGATCGTCGCTGCCGTCGAGAAGGCGATCGGCGAGCTGGATTACGTGCCCAACCACGCGGCGCGGATGCTCGCCTCGCGGCGCACCCACTCGATCGCGCTGATCGTGCCGGAGTCGACGGCCCGTGTCTTCGCCGACCCGTTTTTCGCCGCCATCGTGCAGGGCGCAGCGATGCGCCTCGCCGACACCGACTACACGCTCTCGATGCTGATCGCCTCCGAGACGGACGGAGAGAAGACCCGCCGCTACCTCCTTGGCGGAAACGTCGACGGCGCGATCGTCGTGTCGCACCACTCCGGCGACCACTCCTACGCGGCGCTCTCGGGCTCGCTTCCGATCGTGTTCGGCGGGCGCCCGCTCTCGCCCGAGGAACGCGGCTCGTACTACGTCGACGTCGACAACGCCGACGGAGCGGCCGTCGCGACGGCCCACCTGATCGAGCGCGGACGGCGTCGCATCGCGACCATCGCCGGGCCGGCCGACATGCCTCCCGGGGTCGACAGGTTGATGGGCTGGCGCGGAGCCCTCTCGGCCGTCGGTCTTGCCGACGACCTGGTCGAGTGGGGTGACTTCTCGCCGGGCAGCGGCACGGTGGCGATGCGCCGCCTCCTCGCGCGTGACCCCTCGATCGACGGCGTCTTCGCGGCCAACGACCAGATGGCCGTCGGCGCGTACGCTGCTCTGCGTGAGGCCGGACGCCGCATCCCCGAGGACGTCTCGGTCGTCGGCTTCGACGACGACCTGTTCGCCCAGAACGCAGTGCCGGCGCTGACGACGGTCCGTCAACTGCCGGTCGAACTCGGCGCGCGCATGGCCGAGCTGTTGACGGCTCGGATCGAGGGATCGCCCGTCGACCACCGCACGCTGATGCCGACGACGCTCGTCGCGCGCGCCAGCAGCTAACGCGGACGTCGGCGCGGCACTTCGACGCGCTGCCGCGCCGCGAGTGTCCACAAGTTGTCGCAGTCGACGCCGAGTGCGACAACTTCTGGACTCTCGGCGCGGCGAACGTGATCCATGCATCACGGTCTCCACCCGTGGGCCGTCAGGGCGGCTCGGATCTCAGCGACGGTCCTCGCGCGGCCTCGGCTCAGGCCCTCGGCCCGGACGACCACGACGATCCAGCCGGCGAGCTGCAGGGCAAGGAGCCGTTCCCGGTCACGCGCGAATTGAGCATCGTCCGTGCGGTGCTGCCCGCCGTCGTACTCGACCACCACTTTCCACCGTCGGAACACCACGTCGCCGATGGCGAGGAGTCGACCATTGACCCGGATCTCGGCGTTCACTTCGGCTTCGGGCAGCCCTGCCCGCAGGACGAGTGACCGCAGCCAGGACTCCTTGCGCGAGGCTGCCCTCGTCGAGGCGAGCCGCAGTGCAACGACGAGCCCTCGACGCCCACGGCCCCGATGCGTCGCGAGCCGCCCCTCAAGTTCGGCGAAGGTGACAAACGGGCGGGGATCGTCTCGGCGGGGGCGCCTCGGCACGAAGAGAAAGTAGTCGGTGGCGGCGAGGAGATCGCGGGCCGAGAGCATCGGCGCCAGGGCAATCCAGGTGGACGCTGCGCCTGTGATCCGCAGGCCGTGGCGCTCCACAACGTCTGGATCCGTGTCGGCGAGCGTGTGACCGATGACGCCCCGAGTCCGTGGGGGTCGATGAGGTGGCCGCGCCGAGACGTGGATCGGGTCGTCCTCGAGAGGCGGCAAGGGGAGAGGAACTCCCCACGCATGCGCGGCGGTCAGGTGCGAGAAGAGCTGCCAGGGTCGAAGCCGCGGGACGTACGCCGTGGCGCGCTCGAGATGCGTGACCGGAGTGACGCGGGTGCGGACGCCGTGGAAAGGCTGGGCCAGGGCCGGGGAGCGAAGCTGCGCGTCCGTCGCCCCCGCGCGGAGGGCCGCGCGTCGGGTGAAGGCGTTGAGATCGGTGCTGGACATGCCGCCAGCCTGGACGGCACACGAACCTCGCGGACCTCGTTCCGGTACTTCTGGGGACAGTTCCTCCAACCGCTGCCTGTGGAGGAAGCATCCCGCGCACCACTGTCCACAAGTTGTCGCACTCGACGTCGAGTGCGACAACTTGTGGACAGTGGAGACGCGCCCAGACCTCAGAGGAACAGCGGCTCGGGGTCAAAGCCCGCGAACCGCCGGCGCATGACCGCGATCGCGTCGACGTGCTCATCAATGAGCACGAAGCGCCGGCCGAGGGCGTGCGCCACCGCACCGGTCGTCCCCGACCCGGCGAAGAAGTCGAGCACGGCATCGCCCTCACGGCTCGAGGCCTGCACGATTCGGCGGAGGACCCCCTCCGGCTTCTGCGTCGGATATCCGGTCTTCTCGTGGCCGGTCGGCGAGACGATGGTGTGCCACCAGACGTCTGTCGGCCGCTTACCGCGCTCGGCCTTCTCGGGCGTGACGAGGCCGGGCGCCATGTACGGCTCACGGTCGACGGCGACGGAGTCGAAGTGGTAGCCGCGCGGATTCTTCACGTAGACGAGGATCGTGTCGTGCTTCGTGGGCCAGCGCCGCGTCGCCTTCGCCCCGTAGTCGTACGCCCAGATGATCTCGTTCAGAAAACACTCGCGGCCGAAGAGCGCGTCGAGCAGCACCTTGGCGTAGTGCGCCTCGCGGTAGTCGAGGTGCAGGTATAGCGTTCCGTCGTCGGCGAGGAGGCGCCACGCCTCGGCGAGACGGGGCTCGAGAAACGACCAGTAGTCGTCGAAGCGGTCATCGTAGCGGAGCAGGTCGCCGCGGATCCGCTCGTAGCTGTGGCCCTTGAAGCCCGCGATCGTCCCTGTGTCCGAGCGCACGGAGGTGGTCGACGTCCGCACCTGCGCCCGCCCCGTGTTGAAGGGAGGGTCGAGATACACGACGGTGAAGGCCCCGTCGGCTAGCTGCGGCAGAACCTCGAGGTTGTCGGCGTGGAACACCGCGCTCCGTGTCTGCGGGACGCCGTCCGCAATCTGGATCGTCCGGGGCATCCGGCAATTGTGCCAGTGCGCGAGGAGTCGACGGCACGCTCCGCGGGTCGCATGGCGCTCGGCCGGTGTCCAGGAGGCGGCGGCGTAGAGTGGCGCGATGGTCTCAGAAGTGCGACACGATCAGGACGGTTCCCGCTACACGCTCTGGGTCGACGGCGAGAACGTCGGGCTTGCCGACTACGCCGTCCGCGGCGGCGACGTCGTGTTCCTCCATACCGAGATCGCTCCGACGCGCCGGCACGAGGGCCTCGGAGAGACACTCGTCGGAGGGGCGCTCGACGACGCGCACCGGCGCTTCGGCCCACGCATCGTTCCGGCGTGTCCGTTCGTCGCGGAGTTCATCGCCGAGCATCCCGACTACCAGGAACTCCTCGCGGGCTGAGCGGCATCCCCCGACCCGGTCTCACCCGTCCCTCAGGGGACGCGACGCAGCCACTCCGGGGTCGAGTACTTCGTCCGCACCAGCTCTTCGGCCGCCGCGTACTCCTCCTCGCTGAGGGTGTCCGGCTCCCCGCCGTGCAGCTGCACGAACGTCGCCTTCATCCGCTCAATGATCTCGGCGCGGCTGAGCCCGGTTTGGCTGCGCAGCGGGTCGACGCGTTTCACGGCGGAGGCGATGCCCTTATCGGACAGCTTTTCGCGTCCGATCCGCAGCACCTGCACCATCTTCTCGGCGTCGATGTCGTAGCTCATGGTCACGTGGTGCAGGACTGCGCCGGAGCCGAGCCGCTTCTGCGCCGCTCCGCCGATCTTGCCCGAGGGCGAGGTGATGTCGTTGAGCGGCTGGTACACCGCGTCGATCCCGAGCGACTGCAGGGCGCTCACCGCCCACTCATCAAGGAAGGCGTAGGAGTCGGCGAACGTCAGGCCCTGCACGAGGTCGCCGGGGACATAGAGCGAGTACGTGACGACGCTGCCAGCCTCCATGAACATCGCGCCACCGCCGGAAATACGCCGCACCACGTCGACCCCGTACTTCGCCGCGTTGTCGAGGTCGACCTCGTTACGGAGCGACTGGAAGCTGCCGATCACGACAGCCGGTCGGTCCCACTCCCAGATGCGCAGGGTGGGCTCGCGACGGCCTTCGCCGACGGCGGCGGTCAACACCTCGTCGAGCGCGAGGTGGGTTGCCGGAGACACGGCCCCGTCGTGCACGATCCGCCAGTCGTAGTCGCGCCAACTCGTCGCCTTCTGCAGTGAGCGCCGGATCGCGACCGCGACGGCCTCGGGGGTGAAGCCGAGCAGCACCGCGTCGCTCGGCAGAGCCTGCCGGATGGCGGCGGCGATCGACTTCGCGTCGGTCTCGACCGGCAGTCCGATCACCGCGCGGTCGATGTCATCGAGCGCCGTATCAGGCTCGAGGAAGAAGTCGCCCGCGAGCCGGAAGCCCGCGAACCTTCCCTCGACCACATCGAGGTCGACGACCACGAGCTTTCCACCGGGGACTTTGTACTCGCCATGCATGACGTCAGCCTAAGCGGGAGACGAGGCGGGGAAGCGCGCGTGCAGCCACTCGACCAGATCGGCCGTGACCTCGGCCCGGTTCAGCTCCTGGAACAGCTCGTGCCGCGCCTCCGGATACACCCGCACCGAGACGTCCGTATACCCGGCGCGCCGACGGTAGGCGTTGGCGAGCGCCCGCACCGAGCGCTCGCCACCGAGCGTGTCCTCGGCCCCCACGACGAGCAGCAAGGGCAGCGGGTGCGCGGGCCGGCGAGCAGGCCGCCCGATGAGCCGCAGTGTCTCGGTGAGTCCGATGCGCGCCGCGAGCGGAGTAGTGAAGGTCAGCGGATCGTCGTGGAACCGCTGCCACACCTCCGGGTCGCGCGAGAGCCACTCGAGACCGAGGCCACCGGCCACCCGGTGGCGCTTCGTCAGGTCGCCCGCATTCATGTAGCCCGGGAGGCGGTAGGCCGTGCCGCTGAGCACCAGGGCCGCGTAGTCGGCGGAGTGGTGATCAACGATCCGCTGTGCCATCAATGAGCCCCAGGAGTGGCCGAGAAGCACGATCGGCACGCCGGGGCTCTCCTCGCCCAGCTCGCTCGAGAGTCGGCTGATTGCCGCCTCCGTCGCGCGCAGGCCGCCCGGGCCGAGCAGCCCCAGCCGGGACGCCTCGCCACCGTGCTGCTCGAGGCCGGTCCGCCCATGACCACGATGGTCATCGGCGGCCACCGCGTATCCCGCCGCAAGCAGCGCCTCGGCGAGTTCGATGTAGCGGCCCGAATGTTCACCGATCCCGTGCGCGATCTGCACGATCGCTCGGGGAGACGGATGTGTCCACCAGCGGTAATGGATCGTGACGCCGTCAGCGTCCTCGAAAGTCCTGTCGACAGCATCGTCGGTCATGATGTCCAGTCTGGCCGACCGGCCACCCAGCGCAGCTCGCGCTCTCATCACTGAGAAGATACTCATGATTGAACGGCGGACGCCGTTCTCTCGTCACGGCGTCGCTAGCGTTCTTGTGACGAGCGAGTTCTCCGACCGTCCCCACCCCTTCTCGAGCGAGGCCAGCCCCTTCATGACCGTGTCGCCCCTGATCTGGACCCTGACGATCGTCTTCATCGTCCTGCTCCTGCTCTTCGACTTCTTCTTCCACGTCCGCAAAGCCCACGAGCCCACCCTAAAGGAGTCGGCCCTGTGGTCCGCGCTCTACGTCGGCATCGCCGTCGTCTTCGGCCTCGGCGTCCTCGTATTCGGCGGGCCAACGCCAGGCTCCGAATACTTCGCCGGCTACATCACCGAAAAGGCGTTGTCGGTCGACAATCTGTTCGTCTTCCTGATCATCATGGCGAGCTTCAAGGTGCCTCGCGCCGATCAGCAGAAGGTGCTGCTCTTCGGCATCGTCTTCGCGCTTATCGCCCGCACCGGATTCATCTTCCTCGGCGCCGCGCTGATCAATTCGTTCGCCTGGGTCTTCTACCTCTTCGGCCTGATCCTGCTGCTCACCGCGTTCAATCTCGTGAAGCCGGGCGACGAGCACTCCGGCGACAACGTCATGGTGCGGCTCGCCAAGCGGATCTTCAAGACGAGCGACCAGTACGACGGCGATAAGTTCTACACCCGGGTCGACGGTAAGAAGGTTCTCACGCCGATGATCCTCGTCATGGCGGCGATCGGCGGCACAGACATCCTCTTTGCCCTCGACAGTGTGCCGGCGATCTTTGGCCTCACCAGCGACGTATTCCTCGTCTTCACGGCGACCGCATTCTCGCTGCTGGGACTGCGCCAGCTGTACTTCCTCATCGACGGACTGCTCGACCGCCTCGTCTATCTCAGCATCGGCCTGGCCGTGATCCTCGCCTTCATCGGCGTGAAGCTGATCCTGCACGCGCTGCACGAGAACACCCTGCCGTTCATCAACAACGGCGAGCACGTCGAGGTCTTCGAGATCGGCACCGGCCTCTCGCTCTCGGTCATCGTCGGCGTCCTGGTGGTCACGGTCATCGCCTCCCTCGTCAGCCCGAAGGGACGCCGCATGGCCGCCGAGGCCGCAACACGCCACCGCGTGGCCGACGTCGACGCTCCGCACTGAGTCGTCTGCATAACGAAGGCTAGGACGCCTTTCGAAGCCGAGAACCCCCGAATCCCACGTCCCAGCCTTCGTTGTGCGGCTACTTCGCCCGATAGCGGTGTTCGGGGCGACCGGTACTCCCGTAACTGAGGGTCATCTCGACCAGGCCACGGCCGGAGAGGCCGGAGAGGTAGCGCTGGGCGGTGGCCCGCGAGATGCCGGCGCGCTCGGCGACGTCGAGTGCCGAAAGCTCGGCCCCCGACTCCGCGAGGCGCGCGAGGACCAACTGCTCGGTCGCCGAGCGCGAGGGCTGCGCGGCCGCAGTGTCACCCGAGTGCAGGATCCGCAGCGCCCGCTCCACCGCCTCCTGATCGGCCACGCGATCCTCGCGCAGCACGTTCCGAAACCGCACGTAGGCGTCGAGGCGCTCGCTGAGCAGTCGCGCCTCGAACGGCTTGATCAGGTAACCGAGCGCCCCCGCGTGCAGCGCCCGCCGCACCGTTGCCCCGTCGGAGGCGGCACTCACCACGAATGCGTCGATATCGAGCTCGTGAAGCAGGGCGATGCCGCTCTGGTCAGGCAGATGCACATCGAGCAGCAACAGATCGGGCGCGTGCTCGGCGACAGCCGCGCAGGCGGCGCGGGCGGTGTGCACCGGAGCGAGCGCGGTGAGGCCCTGTCGCGCCGCCACGAGATCCGCGTGCAGCTGCGCCACCCGGAAGTCGTCGTCGACCACCAACACCGTGCGCTCCTGCGCCGTGTCCGCGCTCATCACTCGTCCCCGTCCCGCTCCGGCGGCCGGACCGACCCGGGCAGGCGCGCGCAGAGCACGGCTCCCGACTCCACCCCGCCAGCGTCTGCCAACCAGACCTCCCCGCCGCGTCGGGTGGCCACCTCGCGACAGAGCCGGAGACCGAAGCCGCGGCCGTGCACCCGGCCGTCGTCCGCCACGGGGTCGCTCGTGCCGGCCCGATCAAACAGTGACTCCGGAGAGACGACCCCGTCGCCCGAGTCGGCGACCGTCACGAAGAGCGCAGTGCCGTCATCCAGCAGCTCAATCTCAACGAACCGCACGTCGCGCCGCCCCTCCACCGCCGCGCGGACCGCGTTGTCGACGAGGTTGCCGACGACCGTGGCGACATCCTCCGGTTCGATGACCGTGCCACGCACCAGTGTCTCCTCGCCGAGCGTGAGCAGCACGCCGCGCTCGGCCGCCTCGATTCCCTTCGCGCCGACGAGTGCCTGGAGGTAGGGCTCCTGTAGCCGGTCGGCGTGCTGCACCGGGTACTTCAGCGGACCGCGGGTCAGCACCTCGTCGAGGTAGTCGCGCGCCGACCCCGTCCGCCCCGCATCGAGGAGGCCGGCGACCACGTGCAGACGGTTGGCGAACTCGTGCCGCTGCACCCGGAGCGCGTTCGTCATCGCGCCGACCGCGTCGAGTCGGCGGCTGAGCGCGGCGAGGTCGGTGCGGTCGCGCAGCACGACGACCACGCCCAGATCGCGGTCACCACGGGTGACCCTCCGGATGTCGACGTAGACAATGCGCGAGCGAATGACGAAGCCCTCCTCGCCGCCTCTGCGCGGCGGGTCTGCCGAGCGCAAGGCCGCGTCGATCGCGTCGGCCAGCGGAGTCGGCAGGGCGAGCTCAGAGAGGGCGCGCCCGTGCAGCGCCCGTCCGGTCGGATCGTCAGAGCCGAGGATCGCCGCCGCCCGCGCGTTGCAGACGCCGACGCGCCCATCGCGGTCGAGGGCAAGCACTCCCTCATCGACACCGTCGAGCACGGCCGCCTGGTCTTGCACCAGCGACGTCAACTCCTCCGGCGCGAGGCCCAGCGTCAGGCGCAGCAGGCGGCGGCGGATGAAGACGGACGCGACCGCCGCCAGCACCAGGCCCGCAAGCGCCGCCGCGAGGACGCCGAGCAGAGCGGCGGGCAGGTCGGTGAAGACGCTGGAACGCGCGAAGCCGATGCTGACCTCGCCGACGACCCGCCCCTCTCCCTCCGAGAACACGGGGACCTTGGCTCGCGCCGACTCGCCGAGCGTGCCGGTCCCCCAGGACACGCTCTCGCGCCCCGCCAGAGCCTCGTCGGGGCTGGTCGAGACCCGCTCGCCGAGGCGGTTCTCGTCAGGATGAGCCAGGCGGATGCCCTGGTCGTCGGTGATGACGATGAAGAGTGCGCCCGTGCGCTGCTCGACCGCGGCGGCGATGGTCTCGAGCGGACCCCGGCGCAGCTCGGCGGCAGCCGGCACACCGGGCTCGGCGGAGGAGGCGGTGACGGCCTCGCGCACGTCAGGATCCTCGGCGACGGTTCGGGCGATGGCGAGCGCCGTCTCCTCCGCCTCGCCGCGCAACTGCTGCACACTCAACGCGGTCACGACTCCGGCGCAGACGAGCACCGCGGCCGAGACGGTCGCGAGCTGGAGGACGAGCACGTGGCTCGCGAAACGCATCCGGTCTCCTCGATCTCCTGGTGCGCAGAATGCGCAGAACCCACACTATGCGCAGATGTCGCAGTAATGAGCGATTCCCCAGAGCGAACAGCCCAGGTGCCTAGGGTGTCGAGCACCCCCGGCCGAAGTTCCGCCGTCCTCGACCGGCGGAACTCGACAAGGAGTCAGTTGTGTTGGTAGTACTCGGATTCACGATGATCCTGGCCTTCATGGCCCTGATCATGACCAAGCGGTTGACGCCGATGGTCGCCCTGATCGTCGTGCCGACGATCTTCGGACTCTTCGCGGGAGCCGGACTCGGGATCGGCGACATGGTCCTCGAAGCGATCGGCAGCCTCGCGCCCACGGCCGCGCTGCTCATGTTCGCGATCATGTACTTCGGCATCATGATCGACGTCGGGCTTTTCGATCCGCTCATCCGCTTCATCGTGCGCGCGCTCGGTGACGATCCGGCGAAGGTCGTGCTCGGGACGGCGCTACTCGCCGGAGCGGTGTCCCTCGATGGTGACGGCTCGACCACCTTCATCGTCACCACCGCCGCAATGCTGCCGATCTACCTCCGCTTGGGGATGAACCCGGTCGTGCTGACCTGCGTGGCAGGGCTCGCGAACGGCACGCTCAACATCGTTCCGTGGGGCGGACCGACGGTGCGCGCCGCGGCGGCCCTCCAGGTCTCACCGAGCGACATCTTCGTACCGATGCTGCCCTCGCTTGCGGTCGGGCTGGCCGTCACCCTCGTCTTCGCCTGGTTCCTCGGCCTCGGCGAGCGCCGTCGCCTCGGCACGCTGGCGCTGGCCGAGCCAATGCTCGAGCGCGAACTCGTCGGCGCCGACCGCGGCACCTCGTCCCGCGCGAGCGGCCTCGCCGCGTTGACCGGAGGCATCCGCACCGTCGCCCGGGAACGCTTCTCCTTCCTCCGCGGACCCCAGTCCCTCCGCGGCGCCCAGATCGCCGTCGCCGCCCGCGTCCAGGCCGACGACGCCGACACTGCGATGGCGGACACCATGCTCGACCCCGAGCGCGAGACTCTGCGCCCGAAGCTGATCTGGGTGAACCTCGTGCTGACGCTCGCCGTGATGACGCTGCTGGTCGCCGACATCCTGCCTCTGCCCTACGTCTTCATGGTCGGCTCGGCGGTCGCGCTGCTGATCAACTTCCCGACCATGAAGGATCAGGCTTCCGAAATCGTCAAGCACGCGCCGAGCATCGTCGGTGTCGTCTCGATGGTTCTCGCGGCGGGAGTGCTGATCGGCGTGCTCAACGGCACGGGCATGGTCGATGCGATGGCGAAGTGGGTCGTCGCGGTGATCCCGCCGGCGATGGGCCCGTTCCTCGCCGTCATCACAGGCGTGCTCAGCATCCCGATGACCTTCTTCATGTCGAACGACGCCTTCTACTACGGCATCCTCCCGGTCCTCTCCGAGAGCGCGGCGAACTACGGCATCTCGCCAGTCGAGATGGCGCGTGCCTCAATCACCGGTCAGCCGGTGCACCTGCAGAGCCCTCTGGTCCCGGCGATCTTGCTGCTCGTCTCCCTCGCCGCCGTCAACCTCGGCGATCACCACCGCAAGGTGCTCTGGCGCGCGGTGATCGTCTCGCTGGTGATGCTCGCGGTCGGCGTGCTGGTGGGCTCCGTTCCGTTCGGCTGAGCGGAGTCGCCCCACGAGATCGCGGGACCCGGACGAGATCCCCTGCCGCGGCGTGGGATCTCGTCCGATCGAGGGCATCTCGCGACATTTCGAGGGAGGAGGGAGGTGGGAGGGTGGAGGGTGGCTAGAGCAGCGGGGCCAGGTTTTCGGTCCAGACGTCGGAGCCGACCTTGAGGATGAGGGCGCCGACCACCACGAGGAAGGCGATGCGGATGAAGCGGCTGCCCCGCGCGACGGCCATCCGGGAGCCGAGGTAGGCGCCGGCGACATTCGCGACACCCATAACCAGGCCGAGCACCCCGATCACATGGCCGCCCGGCACGAAGTAGAGCAGCGCGCCGACATTGGTCGCGACGTTGACGATCTTGGCCTTGGCGCTGGCGAGCAGGAAGTCGTAGCCGAGGGCGGTGATCAGCGCAATGATCAAGAAAGTGCCGGTGCCCGGGCCAATCAGCCCGTCGTAAAAGCCGATCAACAACCCGAGCACGGCCGCCGTCACGAGATGCCGACGCCCCGCGTGCTTGAGCACGGTGACGCTGCCGAGGGCGGGGCGAGCGATTGTGACGACCGCGACCACGATCAGGGCTACGACGATGATCGGCTTGAAGACGGCGGAGGGGAGGAGCCCCGCGAGCGTCGCGCCGGCGTAGCTGCCCGCAAGCGCGACCCCCGCCATCGGGAGCGCGGTGCGCAGATCGGGTCTGGCGCGGCGGAAGAACGTGATCGCACTGGTGGTGGTGCCGAACACCGAGGCGAGTTTGTTGGTGGCCAGAGCCTGGACGGGCGAGATCCCGGGCACAAGGAGGAGAGCGGGGAGTTGGAGCAGGCCGCCGCCGCCGACCACCGCGTCGATCCAGCCGGCCGCGAAGGCGGCGAGGATCATCAGCGCGAGCACGGGGAGGCCGAGGTCCTCAGTGAACGTCAGCATTGAGGGAAGCCTACGACGGGCCCTCGCCGCTTACGCCTCCCACCGCACCTCCGCAAGTCCCTGCAGGGGCAAGGCCCCCGCACCTACGGTCGGTGCATGGACCCACAGGACATCCGTTGGAACGACGAAGCCCGCGACAAGATCCTTGAGGATTCGGACCGGGTCCTCCGGGAGGCCGTGCTCGATCTTGCGACGAGTAAGAAGGGCGAGCCCTGGGAGGACATCTTTGCCGAGCTGAATGCGCGCCTCAAGGACCGCTTTATCGACTTCGAGCCCGGCCCCGACCTCCGCAAGTACGCCGAGGCTATCTCGGCCGGGAAGATCGCGACCGGCTCGTGACTGAGCGCGGAGGCGAGGACCCGGCGCTCGCAGACGAACTCGCCTCGATCCGCGCCGTCGGCGAAGGTCGTCGCGGCGACGCCGTCAATCCTGACGACGAGGACGTCGAACTGACGGCCGAGCAGACCGAGGACATCGAGACCGCGCTCACAAGCGCCGGCAGCGACAACTGACCACACGCAAAAGGCCCGCCACCCAGGAGGGAGCGGGCCTTTTACCTCCGCAACCGACTACGCCGAGAGGCGCTCGTAGTCGGTGTAGCCCTCGGCTCCACTGCCGTAGACCGTCTCCTGGACGACCTCGTTCTCGGGATGCCCGCCCTGCCAGCGCTCGAGAAGGTCGGGGTTCGCGATTGCGGGGCGCCCGACTGCCACCGCGTCGGCGTGACCTTCGGTAATGAGCCCTGTCGCCTCTTCACGGCTGGTCGGCGAGCCGAAACCGCTGTTAGCCACGAAGACACCGCCAAAGCGGGCGCGCAGATCCTGGACCAGTTCGCCGGCCGGCTCCGCGTGCAGCACGCTGAGGTACGAGAGTCCGAGCGGAGCGAGCCCGTCGACCAGGGCCCCATAGGTCGCGCGCACGTCGTCCGCATCCGTCTCGACGACATCCTGGATGTTGTGGGCGGGCGAGAGGCGGATACCGACGCGTCCGGCACCAATCTCCTCTACGATCGCGCGGGTCACCTCCAGCGGGAACGCAGCGCGCTCAGCGGGCGTTCCGCCGTACTCATCGGTGCGCACGTTCGAGACGGGAGAGAGGAACTCGTGCAGCAGGTAACCGTTCGCGCCATGCACCTCGACTCCATCGAAGCCGGCGTCGACCGCACGGCGCGCAGCGGCGACGAACTCGTTGCGAACTCGTGCCAGCTCCTCGGTGGTCAGGGCGTGCGGCACCGGGAAGGGCTTCTTGCCGCTAGGCACGTGCACCTCGCCGTCGATCGCGATGGCGCTCGGGGCGACGATCCGATCGGTCCCGGTGATCTCGGTGTGCGAGACGCGGCCGGCATTCATGAGCTGCATGACGATACGGCCACCCGCGGCGTGCACGGCGCCGGCAACGGCGCGCCACCCCTTGGCCTGCTCCGGCGTCGCGATACCGGGCTGGCCGGGGTAGCCCTTCGACTCGGCGCTCGGGAACACGCCCTCGCTGATCAGCAGGCCCATGCTTGCGCGCTGGGCGTAATACTCGGCGACGAGCGGGCCAGGCACGCCCTGCTCGTCGGAACGCAGGCGCGTCATGGGCGCCAGGACGATGCGGTTCGGCAGGTCGAGGTCGCCGGCGGTGAGAGGGGAGAACGGATCCACGGGATCACCTTTCTGAGGAGGGAGCGTCGTGCGCGCACACGTCGCACTCCCGGCGGAAACCACTTCGGGGACGGAGGCATTCCGGCTCCCGGCGTTCTCCCATCCCGCATCCACCGAACGGCCTGAGGGTGACGGTCCTGCATTCGGGTGCCAGGGCTGTCTACACTCGGGAGGCGACCAACGAAGGAGTGTGCGCGATGCCGTCGAGACCCCACCACCCCGTGAGCTCCCGGTTCCTGCCGGCGCTCGCGGCCGTTCTGATCACAGCAGCTCTCGCGCTGGTCCCGGCGACTGCGGCGGTGGCCGAGGCGCCCGTCGCCTTCTCCTCCTCCCCCGTTCTGGACGCCGCTGGCGCGCTGAGCCCCGCCGAAACCGCTGAGGTCGAGCAGGCCGCACGCGCGCTCTACGACCGGCACCGCGTGCAGTTGTTCGTCACCTTCGTCGACTCCTTCACCGATCCGGCCGACCGGGCCGCCTGGGCGGACGAGACTGCGACACGCAACGGACTCGGGACCGACGACGTCCTGCTCGCCGTCGCCGTCGACGCCCGGCAATACCAGGTGTCAGTCGCTCAGGGTTTCGCTCTGGACGACGGCCAGGTCGCCTCTCTCCAAAAGAACGACATCGAACCGAGGCTGGCGACCGGCGACTGGTCTGGGGCGGCTCTCGCCGCGGCGGAGGGAATCGGGCAGCGCCTCGACGCTCCCACGGCGGGCCAGGCGCTCGGCTCCGGTCTCCTCGTCACCCTCGCCGTGCTCGCGGGCCTCGCCGTGATCGGAGTCGTGGTCTGGCTCCTCGTGCGCCGTTCGCGCCGCCGTCACGCCGAGGAGGCGGCCGAAGCCTCCATAGACGAGCTCGCCACCCGCGCCGGATCGGCGCTCGTGCACACCGACGACGCCGTCCGCACCAGCGAGCAGGAGGTGGGCTTCGCCCAGGCACAGTTCGGCACCGACGCAACCGGCCCGTTCCAGGAGGCGCTCGTCACCGCCAAGCGCCTCCTCGGCGAAGCCTTCACACTCCAGCAGAGCCTCGACGATGCCGAGCCCGACACCGACCAGGAGCGCCGCGACGGCTACCAGCGGATCCTGCAGCTCTGCGCCGATGCCGAACAGACACTCGATGAACGCGCGAGCGCCTTCGAGGAGCTGCGGGCGCTGGAGAAGAACGCGCCGCAGGTCATCGCCGCTCTCACCGCCCGCGCGACGGAGGTGAGTGAACGCCTCGCTCCCACCCGCGTGCTGCTCGCTGAACTCACCGCTCGCTACACCGCGACGGCGATCGACGATGTGAGCGACGACGCCGATCAGGCGGAGGATCGCCTCCGCTTCACCCGCGATCAGCTCACCGCCGCCCAGCAGAGTCTGCAGGGTGGCGATTCCGGACGCGCGGCGGTCCTCCTGCGGGCTGGTCAGCAGGCCGCCGAGCAAGCGTCGGGCCTCGTCGGCGCGGTCACCACCCGGGCAGCCGAGCTACAGACGGCGGCGGCGGCGCTCGCGGGCCGGATCGCCGAAATCCGCGCCGACGTGGCGCAGGGCCGCGCGCTCGCGGTGGCGGGCGAACCGCAGGCACAGGCACAGGCGCAGAACGTCGCCGCAGCAGTCGCCTCGACCGGGGCTGCCCTGGACGAGGTTGAGCGAGCCGCCGCGGTGCAACCGAACGATCCGCTCGGGCTGCTCGACAGGCTGGCGGCGGCGGACGCCACTATCGACGCAGCCGTGGGCGGGTTTCGCGATGCGCAGGCGCAGCGCGAGCGCGAGAGGGCGGCTCTCGGGGCCGAGATCATCGCCGCGCGCAGCCGTGTCTCGGCCGCCGAGGACTTCATCGCGGCCCGCCGCGGCGCCGTCGGCTCACAGGCGCGCACCCGCGTCGCCGAGGCCGCGCGCTCGGCCGAGTACGCAGCTCAGCTCGCCGCGACAGACCCCCGCGAGGCTCTCGCCTCTGCGCAGCGAGCCTCCTCTCTGGCGCAGCAGGCGCTCGACAGCGCGCGTGCCGACGCGGGCGCCTACTCCGCGCCGGGCACGGCGGGCAACGGCTCCAGCACGGCCGCCGCGTTCCTCGGTGGAATCCTCGTCGAGTCGCTGCTTGGCGGAGGCGGCCGCTCCGGATACCGCTCGGGGGGCTTCGGCGGCGGCTTCGGCGGCGGCGGCTCGTCACGGGGCTCGGGAGGCGGCGGCTTCGGCGGCGGTCGCACCAGTAGCGGAGGCGGACGTCGCGGCGGCGGCGGGCGCTTCTGACATCGACCTCCCGCCCACGATCCGGCACCATCTCGACATCCGGCACCACCACGACATCCGGCACCACCCACGACAGAAGGAGACACACCATGGCTCAGAGACAGTCGATCTTCGGCCGCGTCACGCAGCTCGCGAAGGCCAACATCAATGCACTCCTCGATCAGGCCGAAGACCCGCAGAAGATGCTCGACCAGATGGTCCGCGACTACACCGACAGCATCCGGGACGCCGAGGCCGCTGTCGCGACCACCATCGGCAATCTGCGCCTGCTCGAAGATGACTACCGCGAAGACGTCGCGAATGCGCAGGAGTGGGGCGCGAAAGCCTTGGCAGCGAGCCGCAAAGCCGACGAGCTGCGCTCCTCCGGCAGTGCCTCCGATGCCGACAAATTCGACGCTCTCGCGAAGGTCGCTCTGCAGCGCCAGATCCAGGCCGAGCAGGAGGCGAAGGGCGCCGAGCCGACTATCGCCTCGCAGACCGAGGTCGTCGACAAGCTCAAGTCGGGCCTTAGCCAAATGCGCGAGAAGCTCCAGCAGCTCTCCAGTAAGCGCGACGAGCTGAATGCCCGAGCGAAAACGGTCGAGGCGCAGAGCCAGGTTCAGGACGCTGTGAAGAGCATCGACCTCATGGATCCGACCAGCGAGGTGAGCCGTTTCGAGCAGAAAATCCGCCGCGAGGAGGCGAGAGTCCGTGGCGCCGAGGAGCTCGCCTCGTCGAGCCTGGATGCCCAGTTCGAGTCGCTCGAAGACCTCGGCGAGATGACCGAAGTGGAGGCGCGGCTCGCGGCCCTGAAATCGGGACGCCCGCAGGACTCAATCGGCTCCTGACCGCGCGTGCCTCCGACGCGCCAGAGAGTCGGAGGCACGCCACGAGGCCAAGTACGCTCGGAGCGAAGGCTGACAATCACCCTGATGCATCTGCGGTCCCGGCACCGTAATGTTCACATCAGGCCGCCCTTGACCCCGGTCAGCCCTGATGCCGCGTCCGGCCCCTACCGACGCGGTGAACCATGAGCGGACCGCCCCCGTCGGGATCGCTCACCGAGAGGCCATCGATGCCGATGGCCACCACGAAGAGCGAGGCGCCGATGAGCACCCCAGTCAGCACAACTCCTGCCAGCACCACCACTCCAAGCCCGAGCAGTACGTCTGCCGCACCGCGCGTCGTCCGTACGCGGCCCCGCACCGACGGTCGCACGAATCCCACGACCGAGTATTCCGGCCTGCTCAGCACGGTCCGCGACGCGGGCCTGCTCCGCCGCCGTACCGGTTTCTACTACACGATGTTCGGCGCTCTCGTCCTGGCGCTGGGCGGCATCGTGACCGGTTTCATCCTGCTGGGCGACTCGTGGTTCCAGCTCTTGCTCGCCGCGGCACTGGGCATCGTGCTCACGCAGTTCGCGTTCCTCGCGCACGAGGCCTCGCACCGCCAGGTGTTCGAGTCCGGCAAGGCCAACGACGTTGCCGGCCGCACCCTCGCCAATCTCGTCGTCGGCATCAGCTATTCGTGGTGGATGACCAAGCACAGCCGGCACCACGCCAACCCCAACGTGCTCGGGAAAGACCCTGACATCGCCCGCGACGTCATCTCCTTTACTCCGGAGGATGCGTCTCGTTCGCGCGGCCTGTACGCCTGGCTGACCCGCCGTCAGGGTTACGCGTTCTTCCCACTGCTGCTGCTCGAGGGCATCAACCTGCACATGCACGGCTTCCGCACCGTATTCGGCCGGGGCAAGGTCGACAAGCGCTGGGTCGAGATCTCGATGCTCGTCACCCGCGTTGGCCTGTACCTCGCCGTGGTCTTCTGGGTCCTGCCGCTCGGGATGGCGTTTGCTTTCGTCGGCGTGCAGATGGGCGTCTTCGGCCTCTACATGGGCGCCTCGTTCGCACCCAACCACAAGGGCATGCCGCTGCTGCCTAGGGAGGCGCGCGTCGACTTCCTGCGCCGTCAGGTCCTCACCTCGCGCAGCATCCGCAGCACCTGGTTCACCGACCTCTACATGGGGGGTCTCAACTACCAGGTCGAACACCACCTGTTCCCGAACATGCCCCGCCCCGCTCTCCGCCGTGCGCAGGTCATCGCCAAGGAGTACTGCGCCACCCACCAGATCCCGTACACCGAAACCACGCTGATGGAGTCGTACGCGATCGTGGTGCGCTACCTCAACAAGGTGGGCCTGTCGGCCGGCGGCGACCCCTTCGACTGCCCCGCCGCCACGGCCTACGGACGCTGAGCCCACTCCGCAACGAGCACAGGCCCGCCCCTCCACGAGACGGAGGGGCGGGCCTGTGCTCGTTCACGAGGTCAGGTCGACTGGCAAAGAATGAGCGTGCTCGAAATGCTCGCGGTGGTCTTCGCGCCGGTTCCCGTGTAGCCCGAGGGGAGTGTGGCGATGGCGTTGAGCTTGAAGGCGGCCGAGATCGACAGGGTCGTGCGCATCGCGAATGTGGCCCCGGCGGGCAGGGGCGCGGTCAGGGTGATCAGTCTGCTTGTGCCACCGAGAACCGACACGGTCGCGGTGCCGCCCGTGACCGAGAACACACCGATGTTGGCGACTCCAGAGCCGGTCACCGACACGGTCGTGCCCGCGGGCAGCGGCTCGCTCGCGCTCGCTTTGAGAAGGAACCCGGGGCCGATGACTCCCAGCGTGCCGCAGGTTCCGGCGAGAGTGAAGGCTCCGACGTCGCCATGAGAGGCGGCTGCGGAGGGAGTGGCGGCAAGGGCAGCCACGATCGGCACGGTCCATACGGCGGCGGAGGTGACGGAGCGACGGGTGACGGCGCGGTCGGAGTCAGGGCGGAAGGTCGAGGTGTGCGACACGGTGGGCCTTTCGATCAGAGAAGTGGTACTGGTGCACGTTCGGAGGTTTGGACGCTAGCCGCGCCAAGACGCGGAGTAGATTCCGATCGTCTCCTCTGGTGAGGGGTTCTGCCAAGACTCAACAGCTTGCCACCCTAATGGGGGTACTGCGTCTGACGACCGGATCCCTCCCCTCAAGCCGAGCGCTCTCAATGAGAGCGCAAGCGCAAGGGGGTATTTCGTGCCAGGAGCGCGACTTAGCCTGAACCTATGAGCAACGTCGAGAACGGCACCGCGTCCGAAGCTACCGAGGGCATGTCGCGCACGCCCGACCCCGCCACGCAGACCCGCACCTCCGCGGGCCTCGACGAGGTGGGGGGAGCATCCGACCCGGTTGCCGACGGCGTGGGTGCCGATGGCGAGGAGCAGAATCCGCCGCTGCCCGACTGGGGACCGACGGACGGCGTCCACGGCACCGACGCCGAGCTCGACGACACGGACGCCGCCACCAGCTGAGGCGGCCAAGCGGGAGACCGCCTCGCGAGTGCGCGCGTTCCACCGAGGTCCCTCCGCGTTCGCCGGAGCGTCGCGGGAACGCCGGTCGCGCAGCCCTACACTGGCGAAATGCAGCCGAATGAACGTGCCCTCAGGGTGATCTCGTACAACCTTCGAGAACACCGGGCGCACATCGAGATCGCTCCCCTCGCCGCCCGGCACGACGTCGATGTTCTCTGCCTTCAGGAGTGCGATACCACCCGACTTCCTCAGGAACTCGGCGACCTCCGGCTCGCCTCCGTCACCGCTCGCAATCGTCTCGGGCTCGCGGTGTACTACTCCCATGCACGCTTCGAGTTGGCAGGCAGCGCCGCGTTCGAGCTTCGCAAATCAATGCACGATCGGGTCATGTCTCCCGCACACGAACGGCTGCTCGCCGTGCGCCTTGAGGACCGGGAGGGCGGATCGATCGTCGTCTCGTCCTTCCACGCCGCTCCGCTCTCGGCCGGCAATGCCCTGCGCCGCAAGCAGATCAACGAAGCGCTGGACCGCCTGCGCGAGTACGCGCCCGACATCCCCTCGTTGATGGTTGGCGACTACAACTACCCCTGGTTCTTCCGCGGGCTGGACCGAAAGATGACGCGGAACGGCTATGTGGTGTCGCGTAGCGACTCCCCCACCTATGCGCGCTACCGATACTTCAGCGGGCACTTCGACTTCGCCATCAGCGACGCGGTTCGGATCCAACGGGTCTCGACCCTGCCGCAGGGCCTGTCCGACCACCTCCCCGTGCTCGTCGATGCGCACTACGACGTCGGCGCCGCCTGACCGGTCGCGTCCTCCCACGGACCGCACCGCGCTCGACGCTCGCTAGGCTCGAAGGGTGACGACTCTGATCCTCGCCCGGCACGGAGAGACTGTCTGGCACTCCGACAACCGTTTTGCGGGCTCCTCCGACATCGCACTGACTCCTCGCGGGCAGGACCAGGCGGCAACTCTGGCCGCCTGGGCTGTCGACGCCGACCTCGAGGCGATCTACTCCTCGACACTGGTCCGAGCTGTCCGCACCGCGGTGCCCGCCGCGCGCGCTGCGCACCTCGAGGTGCAGCCCGACCCTGCGCTGGTCGAAGTCGACTTCGGACAGGGCGAGGGTCTGACCACTGACGAGATGGAGAAGCGCTTTCCCGACGCCTACCGCGCCTGGGTCGCCGCTCCAGCGATCCAGCCCATGCCGGAGGGCGAGTCTGGTCTGGATGCGGTCGCCCGCGCCAACACGGCGCTCGCCCGCATCCACCGCGAGCACCCCGAAGGCCGCGTGCTCGTCGTTGCGCACGGCACGCTGATCCGTCTGCTGCTGTGCGCCTACCTCGGCATCAACCCCGAGACCTACCGCCACACCTTCCCCGTCGTCGACAACGTCTCGCTGACCACGCTGCGCTGGGATGCAACGGGCATCGGCCTGCTCGGCTACAACGTCCCTCCGGTGCAGACCCAGCGGCGTTCGAGCTGAGCGACGTGGCCCGAGCGCGGTCCGAATCGGGACGCGCCGGCTCGATCGGTCTGGTGCTCGGCTCGGTCGCCAGCGTGCAGCTCGGCGCCTCGTTCGCTGTGCTGCTGTTCCCGGCGGCCGGACCGATCGGCACAGTCACTATGCGGCTCGTCTTCTCTGCCGCGGTGCTGCTCCTGCTCTCTCGCCCGCGCCTGCGCGGCCATAGCCGGAGCGACTGGGCCACCGTCGCGGCCTATGGCCTTGCTCTCGGCGGGATGAACGCCTGTTACTACGAGGCCATCGCCCGGATTCCGCAGGGCGCCGCCGTGACTCTGGAAGTGCTGGGTCCACTGACGCTCTCGGTGATCGCCGGAAGAAGTATCGCGAGCCTCGTCTGGTCCGCGCTCGCGCTCGCCGGGGTCGTCACGCTCTCACAGAGCGGATTCGCCTCGCTCGATCCGGTCGGAGTGGCCTTCGCACTGGGGGCCGGGGTGCTCTGGGCGACCTACATCGTCTTCGCCGGTCGCACCGGCGGACGTTTCCAGGGAGTCGACGGTCTCGCCCTGGCACTCGCGTTCGGTGCGGTCCTCTCGCTGCCGTTCGGCGTCACCTCCGCGGGCTCGGCACTCGTCGCCGCACCCGTCCTGCTCCTCGGGCTCGCGGTCGCGGTCCTCTCCTCCGCCGTGCCGTATGCCCTGGAGCTGCTGGCGCTGCGTCGACTGCGCTCCTCGACCTTCTCGGTGCTGATGTCGCTGGCGCCAGGCGCCGCCGCGCTCTCGGGGTTCCTCGTGCTGGGTCAGCGGCTCAGTGCGGCGGAGGCAGTGGGGATTGCGCTCGTCGTGGCCGCGAGCATCGGAGCGGTCCGAACCGCGCGGAGTTGAGCGACCAGCCCCGACGGACCGCGCCGCTCCCTCGGCGCTACTGGGGAAGGCGCGCACGATCGACGCCCCACTGCGCCAGAGCGTCGTCTCAACGCTGGTTGGAAAGCGCTATCCCCTCCAATGGTGGGGGGTGTGCTCCTCGTGGTGGTCGAGCCGCTCGGCCGCAGCCACATCGACGAGTGACGCTGCGCCGCAGCTTTCCTACTATGCCGGTGCCAGCTCGTAATTCTCGCCGATCTCGCGGAGAACGAACGCTATAGGCAGATAGCCCAAAATGATCGTATCCGCTCGCGTTGCTCGACAAATAATGATGCCGTAGAGCGTGCCATGGACGCTGATCACGGGGCCCCCGGAGTCCCCATGTTCGGGGAGGTGACCGTCATACGACCGGGCGCCTAATGCGCCAGACGGCAAGGCGACGGGCGCGGCGTCGGAGAAACCGAACCCGCAGCTGGTAAAAGTGACGGCGCCGCTGATGCAGAAACGTTCACCGGAGGACGGCTCGCCCGTCTGCGAAAGAGGAACTGTTCCCTGAAGCTGGCCCCTCGAGAGGATGACTCTACCGACCGCCTTCGGAGTCGCTGTGGGAACAGTGCAGTGATGGAGCTGGGATGGGCCGCTGCAGACTGGACGCTGCACCGTCGATGGCGGGACCGTCACTATCCCGATGTCATACCTGGGCGAAGTCCACGTCACCCTGCCAACAATCTGACCCGCCACCCTGACGATAGCGCCTTCGGGAGCGCAGTGCTTGGGAAGGATGACGTAGCGAGTCGCAGCTCCAAGGTATGTCAAGCGCGATATCAAGCTTCTCGACCGGAGCACAGGACCGGCGGTGCACTGCTGATGGTCGGGTAGCTCGAGAGCGGTGCCGGCCATGATCGGGATGCGATCGCGGAGCGATTCGGCATTCGCGGCCGGAAGCGCCGGAGCGAATACTGCGAGCGCCGTTGCACAGCAGGCACCGGCGACAAGCGCCAGGATGCGGCGCGGTAAGCGGATGATAGTCATGAGACCTTTTCTGTTGATCGCACGCCGGAGTGCGGCTGAATCTCGATTCGGCTCTAGCATCTAGGGATACCTGCGATTCCTCCGTCGGAGTGGATCGCTACGCTAAGACATTTTCTCCGCGACAACGTCACTCTCGCGTGAGCATAGTCTCAGCAGTGACGTCGCAATGATTGTCCTTTTCCGCTCTCCTGGACAGGTGTATGGGACTTTTCGAAGAAATACTCGACCACACCTGGACGAAGAGCTTCACCGCACAATACCTGTGAAAGACCGTTGAACACTCTGATCTGTTCCGGACGGTTCTTCGCAGTGAACGAAGGGAATATCTCAGACCCCTTCTTCTCCCATCGACCCGGGTTCGCCGCCCCACGCACAGGGCGTGTATTTCTCGAAGTGGCGCCCCGAGAAGCTGTTCGATGGGGGAACCACCGCAGCGTGCAGCCAACTCCCTGCCGGCACGTCGCACAGCGCCACACTCACGCCTCGCGCGTGATCTCCACCCGCACGAAGAGTTTCGACGAACGCGGCCCCGCGAAGACGCCGCGTAGTGGCGCGATGTCGTTATAGTCCCGACCTCGACCGACGATGACATGCCGCTCGCCGATATCGATCAGGTTGGTCGGGTCATAACCGCGCCACGCGCCTCCGCAGAACCACTCGACCCAGGCGTGCGACTCCCCCACCACGGTCTCGCCAATCTCGGCCTGCGGCTTGGGGTGGAGGTAGCCCGAGACGTAGCGAGCCGGGATACCGACCGAGCGCAGGGCTCCGAGCACGATGTGCGTGATGTCCTGGCAGACACCCTCCCGCGCTGTCCACGACTCGGTCGCCGTCGAATGGACACCGGTCACACCCTGTCGATAGGTCATCTCGTGGCCGATCCGCTCGGCAATCGCGAGTGCGGCCTCGCACGGGCCGTCGGCGGCATCCGCAAGCGAGCGGGCCAACGCCGCGAGGTCCTCGGGAGGCGCCGTGCGATTCGTCTGCTTGGACTGCTCCACGTACTGGGTGCGGGTCTCGACCTGCCCGCTCAGCTGGTCCCAGCCGGTGGGATGGTCCGGGTGCTTCTTCGGCCGGATCTCCACGAGTGACGTCGCGGTCAGGGAGAGTTCACGGTGCGCGTCGAGCACATCGAACGAGGAGACGCGGGTGCCCCAGTAGTCGGTGTACGCGTGCACCGAGGTCACCGGGCGGATGTCGAGGTTCGAGAACAACACCAGCTGGCCGTCAGAGGAGGCGGGCAGCATCCGTGCCTCGTTGTAGGACGCCACGACGTCTCCCGCGTAGGTGAAACCCGTGGTGTGCCTGATGCGCAGCCTGCTCATAGCGCCTCCCCGATCCAGCTCGGCATGACGTTCGTCGGGAAGTAGCGCTGCCGGATCGCCTCGGACGCGGCCGAGGTCGCCTCCTGCACGCTGTCCATATGCCGCGGGAGGTCCGCGAGGATGTCCGTGATCGGCCGGTACTCCAGCTCACTGCGGATCTGCCCGAGCACGCGCTGCGCGTCGCCCGAGTGGCCCACCCGGCCGGTACGCGGCTCGATGTCGCGCATACAGGCCTCCGCTCGCGAGACCGAGAACAGGATCGAGCGCGGAAAGAGGCGGTCAAGGAGCAGGAACTCCGCGGCGTTGCGGGCGCTCGGCACTCCGCGGTAGGTGCGCAGGTACGGCTCATAGGCCCCGCAGGAGCGGAGGATCGTGGTCCAGGAGGGTCCGCTCGCCTCGGTCAGCGAGCGGGTGGCGAGAAGCCGGGCGGTCATGTCGGCGCGCTCGAGCGAGCGGCCGAGGGTAAAGAACTGCCAGGCTTCGTCGCGCGAGGTCGCCGACTCGATGATGCCGACGGCGAGGGCGGAGCGCTCACGTACCCAGCTGAAAAACTCCGAGACACGCTCGCCCGAGACGCGGCGCGGCATCCGCGTACGCGTGGTGTTCAGGCACTCCCAGAGCTCGGTCGAGACGATCTCGCGGGCTCGCCGGGCGTTCTCGCGGGCGGCGCCGAGGGAGTAGGCGATCGACGCGGGATTCGTGCGGTCGATGGCGAGGATCGTCAGTACGTCGGCCCGGGTGATCTCGCCCATGTCGTCGGGTGGGGTCGAGCCCATCACCGAGAGGAGTGAGCGGCAGGCGGTGTCCTCGTCGATCCACGGATCCTCGAGCAGGAGCTGGAGGTGGACGTCGAGGATGCGCGCAGTGCCGTCCGAGCGCTCGATGTAGCGGCCGATCCAGAACAGTGACTCGGCGATCCTCGAGAGCATCAGTCCTCCTCCGCTGCCAGCGCCTGCTGTTGCTGCTGGTCCTGGTCGCGCTTCGGTGCGTCCTGCGGCGAGTGGTCGGGAGTGTGGTTGACCGGGTGCACGATCGGGATCGAGCTGGTGACCGAGGCCTGCTCGGCGACGAGCGCCTGGATGTCTCGGACCTCGGGCTCCGCGGTGCGCTGCTCCTCAAGGCCGACCACCCAGGTGTCCTTCGATCCGCCGCCCTGGGACGAGTTCACGACCAGCTGCCCCTCCGGGAGGGCGACGCGAGTGAGGCCGCCGGGGAGGACCCAGACGTCGGTGCCGTCATTGACGGCGAAGGGCCGCAGGTCGGCGTGGCGGGGGCGCATCCCGTCATCGACCAGGGTGGGGATGGTGGAAAGCTGCACCACCGGCTGCGCGATCCAGCCGCGCGGGTCGGCCTGGAGGCGCGAGCGCAGCTCGGCCAGCTCCTGTGCCGACGCCGCAGGCCCGACAACCAGGCCCTTTCCGCCTGAGCCGTCGACCGGCTTGACGACCAGCTCATCGAGGCGGTCAAGCACCTCCTCGAGCGCGCCCGGATCCTCCAGCCGCCACGTGTCGACGTTCTTGATCACCGGCTCCTCTGAGAGGTAGTAGCGGATGAGATCGGGCAGATAGGTGTAGACGAGCTTGTCGTCGGCGACGCCATTGCCGATCGCATTCGCGATCGTGACGGTACCGAGGCGGGCGGCGAGCATCAGGCCCGGGGAGCCGAGCATCGAATCGGCCCGGAACTGAAGCGGGTCGAGGAACTCGTCGTCCACGCGGCGGTAGATCACGTCAACCCGGGTGGGGCCGGAGGTGGTGCGCATGAACACCTTTCCGCCCGTGCAGAACAGATCCCGGCCCTCGACCAGCTCGACACCCATCAGGCGGGCGAGGAGGGTGTGCTCGAAGTAGGCGGAGTTGTAGACGCCAGGAGTGAGCACGACGACGGTCGGGTCATCCACGCCCTCAGGAGCGGAGGCGCGCAAAGCTTGGAGCAGCTTGTTCGGGTAGTCGCCGACCGGGCGCACGCGCATCGAGACAAACAGCTCGGGCAGGGTCTGCGCCATGACGCGCCGGTTCGAGATGACGTAGGAGACGCCGGAGGGGACGCGCACGTTGTCCTCGAGGACCCGCCAAGCTCCTTCTTCGTCCCGGATCAGGTCGATGCCGGACACCTGGATCCGCACGCCGTTTGCCGGGACAATGCCGGCGGCCTGACGGTGGAAGTGGCTCGAACTCGAGATCAGGCCTGCCGGGATCACTCCGTCGGCGACCGCGTTCTGCGGGCCGTAGACATCGGCGAGAAAGGCCTCGAGCGCGCGGACTCGTTGCGTGATGCCGCTCTGCACCTCGTTCCACTCGGCGCGCTCGATAACCCGGGGCACGGCGTCGAGGGGAAACGGCCGCTCCTCCCCGGCGAAGTCGAAGGTGACGCCCTGGGCGAGGTAGGAGGAGGCGAGCGCGTCGGTGCGGCCGCGCAACTCCTCCTGGGTCATCCGGGCGAGCGAGGAGTAGATGTCGCGGTAGGCCGCCCGGACCCCGTGAGGTCCGCTCGCGGACGCCACATCGACGAACATCTCGTCCCAGGGGGTGGCACCCGAGACGGGCCGCGCGACCTTCTGGGACCCGTATCCGTCGAAAAGGTCACCCATGGCATGACTCTAGTGGGGGGCATATTGCCGGGATGTTTCGGAGCCAGGAGGCTGTCCGGCTCGCGGTCGCCGACGACATCAGACCTCGCGAGCGGCTCTCGTCCCGTGAGCGCTGTAACCTTTCAGTGTCATCGCGGCGTGGGTGCGTTCGGTTACACTGCTAGCAGTACCCAATGGGTTACATTACGACGTATACCCGAACGGTTACACCTACTAAAGGAGACGGACGATGTTCAGCGGAGTGAACGACCTGAGACAGCTCGTGGTCTCACTGCGAGAGAACGCCGGCCTTAGCCAGGCCGAGCTCGCCCAGCGTGCAGGACTCTCCAGGAAGTGGGTGAACGAGTTCGAGCGAGGTAACCCCAATGCGCGAGTCGGTGCGGTGCTCGACGTGCTCCGAGCGCTGGGTTACGGCCTTGAAGAAACAGCGCTCGATGCCCGCCGCGCGTGAGCTCCTCGCGTACCTCGACGGCAGAAGAGCCGGAACTTTTCTGCAGGAAAGCACGGGCAACACCGTCTTCGTCTATGACGAGGAGTACAGGCGCGACCCGCTCAGCACTCCCCTCTCCTTATCAATGAGCACAGCAGTGGAGCGACACAACAAGCGGAAGGTCCTGCCCTGGCTCAACGGGCTCATCCCCGACAACGACGCAGCACGAAGCGCCATTGCTCAACGCTTCGACGTCAATCCCAAGAATCCCTTTGCCATCCTCGAACACATAGGATCAGACGCCCCTGGAGCCATTCAGCTTCTTCCTCCCGGAGAAGAATGCACTGACGCGCACAATGACCGGACCGCAGTAAAGAGATTGGCAGACGAGGACGTCGCCGAGCAGCTTCGATTGGTCATCGACGAGTACCGCGATGGGACTCCGGACGCGCGCCTCGATCAGCGGTTCTCTCTCCCTGGAGCGCAACCTAAGATCGCGCTCGTTCGCGATCGAGGAGAGTGGGCACGTGCGCTGGGGGCAACTCCGACGACTCACATCCTCAAGCCGGTCCCACCGGATGGTTTCCGGCGCGTCGACATCGTTGAATACTTGACATTGACCGCGGCGAGCAACCTGGGTCTCACGACTGCCGAGTTCTGGATTGAGCAGATCGGGCCGCACCGAGTCTTCGTCTCGAAACGCTACGACCGAGAGCCCGGAGCAGACGGAATAATGCGGCGGTTACATCAGGAAGACCTAGGACAGGCCCTGTCAGCGGATCCGGCGAAGAAGTACCAGCGACGGGATGGTGGACCAGGGATCGGCGCCGTCGCTACCCTCATCCGCGCTCTTGCACTCAGCGACAGCCGGAGAGTGCAGATCGGATGGGAGTTCTTCCGTGGTGTTGCCTTTAACAGCGTCGCCTACTGCACCGACGCACACATCAAGAACTATTCGATGATGCTCGACGGCGCCCACACTCAACTAGCACCCCTCTACGACCTGAACACCATCGCCCCTTACCTTGACGGTCGGTCGCGATATGGGGCCAGGGGTGAGGCACCACAGGCGGCGATGTCGATCGACGGTGAATACCGCTTCGATGCGATGTCCGAAGCAGGCTTCGCGAAAGAAGCGAAGAAGCTCGGGGTGGACGGCGGTCGAGCCGTCGATGAGGTCCGTCGGCTTCGCCGCGACCTGGTGGGAGCCTTCGAGATCGCCCGCGACTCCCTCGTCACTGTCGATGACGACACGACGAGCTTCGCCCAGGAGGTCGTCGACGGGGTGGCCCGCATTCCTTCCCTGACGCGCTCCTGAGCAGCCGACCAAGGGCCGGGAATGAATCCGAGCGAGCGTGGTTGAAGGAGTATGTACATGCAAACGCATGGACCGGGCCCCGCGGGGCTAGAAGACAAAAGGAGCGTCCGATGCAGTTCGGCATCTTCACGGTCAGCGACTCAACGACCGACCCCACGACCGGACGGACCCCCTCCGAATCGGAGAAGATCAAGGCGACCCTCGCGATCGCCCTCAAGGCCGAGGACATCGGTCTCGACGTCTTCGCCCTCGGCGAGCACCACAACCCGCCGTTCTGGTCCTCCTCGCCGACGACCACGCTGGCGTTCATCGCCGCGAAGACGGAGCGGATCCAGCTTTCGACCGCGATGGCGCTGATCACCACGAATGACCCGGTGAAGCTCGCCGAGGACTACGCGATGCTTCAGCACCTCGCCAATGGCCGCGTAGACCTCATGCTCGGCCGTGGCAACACCGGCCCCGTCTATCCGTGGTTCGGCAAGGACATCCGCCGCGGTATCGAGCTGACAATCGAGAACTACGACTTGCTGCACCGCCTCTGGACGGAGGACTACGTTGACTGGGAGGGCCAGTTCCGCACGCCTCTCCAGGGCTTCCAGTCGACTCCCCGCCCGCTCGACGGCATCGCACCCTTCGTCTGGCACGGCTCGATCCGCTCGCCACAGATTGCGGAGCAGGCCGCCTACTACGGCGACGGATTCTTCGCTAACCACATCTTTTGGCCTGCCTCGCACACTCAGAAGATGGTGCAGCTCTACCGCCAGCGTTTCGAGCACTACGGCCACGGCACCGCCGACCAGGCGATCGTGGGCCTCGGGGGCCAGATCTTTATGGCCCGCACCTCGCAGGACGCCCTCGCGCAGTTCCGCCCCTACTTCGACAACGCGCCCGTCTACGGCCACGGCCCCTCTCTGGAGGACTTCACTGAGCAGACTCCGCTGACTGTCGGCTCACCGCAGCAGATCATCGACCGCACCCTCGGTTTCCGCGAGTACGTCGGCGACTACCAGCGCCAGCTGTTCCTGATGGACCACGCGGGACTCCCGCTGAAGACCGTGCTGGAGCAGATGGACATGCTGGGCGAGATTCTGCCTACCCTGCGTGCCGGTTTCGCGGAAGGCCGCCCCGCGCAGGTGCCGGACGCTCCCACTCACGCCTCGCTCGTCGCGACGCGCGACGCGCAGACCGCCGACGCGCTCCGCACGGCAGTGCCCGTCACCGCAGAGCCCGTCACCGCCGAGCCCGTCACCGCTTAGTCAGGAGCTACGCATGGACACCCGTAGAATCACCGTCCTCTCGGCAGGACTTAGCCAGCCGTCCTCGACGCGGCTGCTCGCCGACCGCCTGGCGAACGCCGCCGCGGCGGCCCTCGCCGAGCAGGGCTTCGCGGTCGAGCGGAGCGTCATCGAGCTGCGCGATCTCGCACACGACGTCACGAACAACCTCCTGACCGGCTTCGCGAGCCCCGCCCTGCAGACCGCGCTCGACGCGGTCGCCGCAGCCGACGGGCTGATCGCCGTGACACCGATCTTCACCACCAGCTACAGCGGACTGTTCAAGTCATTCATCGACGTGCTCGACACGGAGGCCCTGCGCGGCCTGCCCGTGCTGCTCGCTGCGACGGGAGGCTCGCCCCGCCACTCGCTCGCCGTGGACTACGCGATGCGCCCGCTATTCAGCTACCTTCATGCGGCTCCGCTCTCGACGACCGTGTTCGCGGCGACCGACGACTGGGGCGGAGCGACGGAGGACGGGCGGGCCCTGCCCTTGCGGATCGAGCGCGCCGGACGCGAGCTGGCCGTGGAGGCTGCGCGCTCCTCACGCTCGGACGCGGCGGTCGACCCGTGGGCGCTCGACGATTCGTTCGAGGGCATGCTCGGTCGCCTGAACTGACGCGCCGCGACTCCGGGTAACGGACTTGGATGGCGGTGCGTCGGTCATCGGCGGAGCACCAAGCGTCCCGGGCTTGCGACGCGAAGTGTCAATCCCCCGTTCCGCTGGTCCACGGGGTGGATCTGCGCGGTACGGTCATCACAGGCACCCACTGAGTGCGCTCTCGAGCGCACCCTTCGAGCGGAAGGCGGGATCATCGTGAGTGTCATCGCCGCCAGTGCCGCGAAGCAGAAGGTCGCCGGGCGCTACTACCTGATCGAGCGGATTGGCTCGGGCGGAATGGGCTCGGTCTATCGGGCCCGCGATGAATCGGTGCAGCGCGATGTCGCCGTGAAGGTCTTCCGCGCGGAGGCGTCCCACCCCGACGACATCGCCCGCCAGGAGCGCGAGGTCCGAATGCTGAGTTCCTTCGCTCATCCCGGCATCGTCAATCTCTTCGATGCCGGATTGCACAACTTCGGCGGCGAGGTGCGCCGCTATGTCGTAATGGAGTTCGTCGCCGACCCGACGCTGGAGGCGCGACTCGAGTCAGGTCCGCTACCCGCCGACGAGGTCGCCGCGATCGGCACTCAGCTGGCGGAGGCGCTCGCCTACCTGCATGAGCGGGGCGTCGTGCACCGGGATGTGAAGCCCGCGAACATCCTGGTCAGCGATATCGCGTCCAGCGGCTATGACTGCACGGCCAAGCTCGCGGACTTCGGTGTGGCGCACTTCATGGACGGCTCCCGCCTCACCGGCGACGGCATCGTCATCGGCACGGCGAGCTTCGTCAGCCCGGAGCAGGTGGCCGGGGAGCCGATCAACGGAGCGAGCGACGTCTTCTCGCTCGGGCTGGTGCTCCTCGAGGCGATGACCGGGCACCGCGAATACACCGGCACCGTCCTGGAGGCGGCGATCGCCCGACTGCACCGCAGCCCCGCTATTCCGGAGACAGTGCCCGCCGCGTGGCGCTCGCTGCTGAGCGCGATGACAGCACGAGACCCCTCCGACCGGCCCACCGCCGAGCAGGTCGCGCACCGTCTGCGCGGCGGGATGGCCGCGGGGGTGACCGAGATGGCGGGCGACTCGCGCTCGGCTCGGGTGCGGCGCTCGGTGATCATCGGGTCGAGCGTGGTCGGCGTGGGGGCCATCGCGGCGCTCTCGTGGATGCTGGGAGCGCTCGTCGGCCGTTGAGGCGCGGGCGGTGGTGCGGCGCTCGCCGCCGTGCGATGTGCAGGAGCCGGTGCGATTCGCAGGCACTAGTGCGATTCGCAGGGGTCGGTGCGATGTGCAGGGACTTCTCACGTGGGAGCGCTCTCCGGCGCGACGTGGGTCCTCGCGCTGCGGTATCCCCTGCAAATGGCACCCAGGAACGCCCGGAGTTGACGCCTACGCCTCGCCGGGCAGTGCGGGGCGAAGCACCAGACGCGTCCAGGCGCCCACGTAAATCCGGTCGCCCTCCTCGATCTCGCGGCGCTGACCCGCGGCGATCGGCTTCTGCGGGAGCGGTGCACCCGCCTGAGCGAGGTATGTCCCGTTCGCCGACTGGAGGTCCTCGACCCACCAGCGGTAGCCATCGGTGCTCAGCTCACAGTGGCGGCGCGAGACTCCGGAGTCGGAACCGCAGTCGATCTGCGGCGAGATGCCGCGGGAGACGGAGGGGCGGCCGACGAGCAGTGAGCGCTCGCGCAGCACGACGGTCGCGGGCGGACCGGGCGAGGGCATCGGATCATCCGCTCGCTGCTCGGCATACCACTCGGGGTCGACCCAGAGTTCGGCGATCCAGGGGTCGCCGGACTCGGTGGCCGCGGGCGATGACGCGGCACCGGAAGACGCAGCCGGCGCAACCGGGATCACCTCCGTCGGGGGCGCGGAGGCGACGGGCACGTCAAAGCCCGCGTCCTGCTCCGGCACGAACTCGGTAGGAGCGGCGGGATCGACTCGCGGGTCCGGTGCCTCGCCGAGGTGCGCGGCCGGGTCGCCCGCAGGGGACGCCGAGCCGCCGACCTCTGCCGGAGCGCGCACGGCGCCCGACTCGGTGAACGGGTCAGCCTCGGGCAGGGATCCCGTGGTGAAGTCATAGCCGCAGTTCTCGCAGAATAGGGCGCCGGCCTCGTTCGGAAACGAGCAGTGCGGACACACCGAGGGGCCGGTGGGGATGACGGTAGTCGGCGCGGCAGCGGGCGGCGGGGCCGCTGCGATCGGAGTTCCGCAGACGTCGCAATAGTCGCCGGACGCCGACGTGTGTCCCTCGGGGCAGCGGTAGCTCACTTGCGCACCCGCGTGGTCTTCGTCGAGGCGGTGTCGAGGGCCATCTCGTCGAGACGGTCGACCCCGCGCTTGAGCCGCACCGTCCCCTCGTCGGGATCGTCGATCTCGACCACTTTGCGCAGCTTCGCCGTCGCCTCGTCATTGCCCGTGACAGCCGCGAGCTGCACCGCCCGGCCGAGCTTGACGGTGGCGGTCGCGTCGTCGCCGACGGCTTTCGCGGCCAGGCCGTCCTGGATCGCCGAGGCTAGCTCGGTCTGCCCCGTGTAGTGCGCGACGGCGGGGTCGATGCGGGCGGTCAGGGCGGAGTCATCGGTCCAGCGGGCTCTCACCAGCGCGGAGGCGACCACCTCGTCGCGCACGCTGAGCTGGACCCGCGCGGCAAGCTGCTCCGAGCCCACCGGCTTCGACGCCACCCGAACGGCCACGTGATACTCGCGCGACTCGTCCCCCCAGGCACCGGTGGGGTACGAGCCGGTGAGCGGGTTCACGGCGGTCCGCCGCGAGCTGAGGTCCTCGAGCGTCGGCGCGACCTGGCGCACGAAAAGCAGCTGAGCCCCCTGCGGAGTCCACACGCGCAGCTCGCCGTTGGCGACTCCGCGCCCCATCGAGGCCCGCATCAGCGACTCGAAGTCGGCGGCCAGGTCGGCCGGCTTCGCGATCAGGCCGACGGTGCCCAGCAGCGCACTCGCGATGGTGCGCGCCTCCTCGACAATCCAGCGTGAGCCGACGCCGCGCACATCGCACTGGAACACGCCGCCCGCCGCCCTGATCGCAGCGTCGAGCTGCATCCGCGACTCGTGCTCGTTCTTCCCGTCGGTGAGGAGGATCGCGTGACGCTGCGTGGCCTCGGGGACCGTTGCGAACAGCTGCCGTGCGAGGGTCAGCCAACTGCCCATCGCAGTGCCGCCGTCGGCCTGGAGGAAGCCGATCGCCTCCTTCGCCGCGGTACGTGCTCCCGGCTCCATCCGCACCATCGAGACGGAGGCGTTGGGGTAGGGGAAGGCGCGATCGGCGCGCTCCGAGCCCGCCACGACGGCGAAGAACGTACCGTCGAGGATCTGGTCGACGGCGACCGCGGCGGCGCGCTTGGCGGCGGTCATGTTCTCGCCGGTCATTGACCCGGAGCAGTCGACGATGATGATCTCCGCCGCGGCGCCATCGGAGCCGGCGACTCCGGTGCCCGACGCGGTGACGGTGACGATCGCGTGCACATCGGTGGCACCGTCCGAGAGGAACTCGTTCTGGAAAACACTCGCGCTGAACTCCGCCATTGCGTCAGTTTATGGGAGCCCAGACCCGGTAGCATCGGCCGCTTCGGCAGAGGGAGGACGGATGCGATCCTTCACGCCGGTTGAGCAGCGGATCGACGACGCGGCGCACCGACTGCTCGCCCGCGGTCCCTCCTCCGGAGTGCGCGGTGCAGCGATCGAGTTTCTGGTCTTCGGAGCCAAGCAGGCGTGGGCGTGCATCTTCGGTGCCGCGCTGCTCGCGTTGATCGTCGCGGCCAGGCTCTGGTATCCCGACGATGCGGTCCTCGCCCGGAATGACCTTCTGACCCTCGTCGCCGTCGCCCTGCAGGTCGTGATGATCGCCACTCGCCTCGAAACCGGGCGCGAACTCTGGGTCGTCGTGCTGTTCCACGTCGTCGGCACGGGGATGGAGCTGTTCAAGACCGATGTCGGCTCCTGGAGCTACGCGGCCGACGGGATTCTGCGGATCGGCGCGGTGCCGCTGTTCAGCGGGTTCCTGTACGCCTCCGTCGGTTCCTACATGGTGCGGATTCACCGCCTCTTCGACGTGCGCTTCGAACGGTGGCCGCGGCGCTGGGCGACCGCCGTGGTCGCCGTGCTGATCTACAGCAACTTCTTCAGCCACCACTACCTGCCTGACGCCCGCTGGCTGCTCGTCGCGGCGGTCGCTGCCCTCTGGATCCGAAGCACGATGGTCTACCGCGTGCACCGCGGTGTCCACCGGATGCCAGTACCGGTAACGTTCGCGCTCGTCGCATTCTTTATCTGGCTAGCCGAGAACGTCGCGACATCCGCCGGCGCCTGGCTCTACCCCGACCAACTCGACGGCTGGCATCTCGTCTCTCTCTCGAAGCTCGTGTCGTGGTTTCTCCTGATGATCGTCTCCGTGGTACTGGTGACCGTCGTCTACCCGCCACAGACACCCGACGGGGCGTCCCTCGTCAAGCCCGCCGCGGGCCGCGCCCGAGGCTGACAGGCTGGACGCCGTGCCCTCCTGGATCCTCGCCCTCATCAGCGGCGCCATCGGCGGCGCCACCCTCCTGATCGGCGCAGCGCTCGCGTGGTTCCTGCACGTGCCCGCCAAGCTGACCGCCGCGGTCTCGGCGTTCGGCGCGGGCGTGCTGATCTCGGCGCTCGCCTACGAGCTGGTGCAGGAGGCGGCCGACGACGGCGGACTCCTGCCGACCGTGCTCGGGACGCTCGCGGGCGCCGTCGTCTTCGTCGGCGCCGATGCCCTGCTCACCCGAGCCGGAGCCGGCAACCGCAAGAGCGCGAAGGGCTCGGGCGGAGGCGGAGGCGCGGTCATCGCGGCCGGCGCCCTCATCGACGGCGTCCCGGAGTCGATTGTGCTCGGTCTCTCGGTCGCTCAGAGCAGCGCGGGAGCCGCGATCAGCGTGCCCATCGTCGCGGCCGTCGCGATCTCGAACCTGCCAGAAGGGCTTTCCTCGACCGTAGGAATGAAGACGGATGGACGCTCGGCCCGCTACGTTTTCGCGGTGTGGGGTGGAATCGCGGGAATCTCGGCAATCGCCGCGCTCGTCGGCTTCCTCGTGTTCGCGTCAGCCCCGGGAGCGCTGGTCGCTTTCGTCACGACCGTCGCGGCGGGCGCGATCCTCGCGATGATCTCCAACACGATGATCCCTGAAGCCTTCGACCGCGACAACGTGCTGACAGGGCTATATGCGGTGCTGGGCTTCGTCACCGCCTTCGCGCTGCACTTCGTCTCCTAAGACGCAACGTGCTGTGGTGAGCGTCCCGCGGTCGGCGGCTGGTTCGATCTGCAGGGGATACGCCAATTCGCGGAGCGGAGACGCGCGGGAGAGAGCTCTCACGTGCGAATCCCCTGCAAATCGCACGTGTCCCCTCCTGGAGCGGGCGCGGCGAGGTCAGCCGGTGAAGGCGCTGAGGGCGTCGTCGAGCAGGCCGAGGCCGCGGGCGACCTCGGCGGGGGTGATCACGGCGGGCGGGACCACGTGGATCCGGTTATCGGCGGTGAAGGGCAGGAGTCCGCGGGCGAGCAGGTCGGCCTTCAAACGGGCGACGGACGCGGCGGGCAGCGGGGTGCGCGCCGCGCGGTCCGAGACGAGTTCGAGCGCCCAGAACACGCCGGATCCACGGACCTCCCCGATCAGCTCGTGTTTCGCCTCGAGCGCCGCAAGGCCCGGAGCGAGGTGCTCGGAGCCGATGGTCCGCGCATTCTCGACAATGCCCTCCTCCGCCATTGCCTCCAGGGCAGCCACGACACTGGCCGCGGCGAGCGGATGCCCGGAGTAGGTCAGTCCGCCCGGAAAGACACGCTCGTCGAAATGGTGCGCGATCGGATCCGAGATCACGACGCCCCCGATGGGCACATAGCCCGAGTTGACACCCTTTGCGAAGGTGATGAGATCGGGACGCACGTCGAAGGCGTCGAAGGCGAACCACTCCCCCGTGCGGCCAAAGCCGGCCATGACCTCGTCGAGAATCAGTTGGATCCCGTAGCGATCGGCAATCGCGCGCACACCGGCGAGGTAGCCGGGCGGCGGAGTGAGGACACCGGCAGTTCCGGGAATGGTCTCGAGAAGGAACGCAGCGATCGACTCCGGCCCCTCCGCCTGAACAACGCGTTCGAGGTGGTGCAGCGCGCGCTCGCACTCCTGCTCGAGCGTCTCGGCCCAGAACTCGGTGCGGTAGAGGTACGGTCCAAAGGCGTGCACGTGACCGCGCGCGTACTCATTCGGGATGCGGCGCCAATCGCCGGTGGAGACGATGGCCGCGCCGGTGTTGCCGTGGTAAGAGCGGTAGAACGAGACGATTTTGTCGCGGCCGGTGAACAGGCGTGCCATCCGGATCGCGTTCTCGTTCGCATCCGCTCCGCCGTTGGTGAAGAAGACCTTCTCGAAGCCCTCCGGCGCCCGGTCGGTGATCAGGCGCGCCGCCTCCGCCCGCGTCTCGTTCGCGGCGGCCGGGCCGATGGTGGCGAGGATGCCGGCCTGCTCCTGGATCGCGGCGACGACCTTCGGATGCTGGTAGCCGATGGTGACGTTGACAAGCTGGCTCGAGAAGTCGAGGTAGCGGGTGCCGTCGACATCCCAGACCTCTGCGCCGAGGCCGCCGGCGATCGGCAGCGGATTGAGCGCGCCCTGAGCCGACCAGGAGTGGAACACCCGGGAGGTGTCGGCGGCGGTGACCGAGGCGTTGTCGCGGACAGTGGAGGCGGTCGAGGACGTCATGGGATCCAGGATCCTCCGTCCGCGGGGATGAGCGCGTGCGGATCCGTCGAGCCGTCGCGTCTGGGCGGGACGGAACGTCGAGCGCGGCGCGCACTTGAGCGCGACCGCGCGCCACGCAGTCGCGAATTTCTCGCCAAAATTAGAACTTCCTCATGAGAGCAGCGTCGCCCTCTCGGAGTCCGCTGCAACTGTCAGGCCACCCGCCAATCATCCGCCAACCATCGATGATCGGAATCTCATGAAACTCTTTACCCACACCCCAGCGCGCCCCTCGACTCGGGCACACTTCATCGCCCGTACCCTCACAATCGGAGCCGTCCTTGCCACCGTGAGCGCACTCGCGCCCGCCGGTATCGCCTCCGCGGCGACCTCCTCCACAGCAATCCCCTCCGCGGCGACCCCCTCCGCGAATACTCCCTCGCACCTCTCGCTTCTCAGCCTCGGCGATTCGACCACCCAGGCGAACTCCGCCTGCGGCACCTGGACGGACTGCCCCGACTTCAGCTGGTCGACCGGGAGCGCTCCGGTCGTCAACTCCATCGCCCAGCGTCTGCAGAAGCTGCTGCCCGACACGAGCGTCAGCACCGCGAACTACTCCAAGAGCGGCAGCACCGTCGCCGGGGTTCCCGCGCGCGTCCAGGAAGCGGTCGACGCGGGGGAGAAACCCGACGTCATCACCCTCCTCATCGGCGGCAACGACCTGTGCGGCCCAGGCATCCCCGTAGCGAGCGACGGCTACAACATGACTCCGGTGAGCACCTTCCGCACCGGCGTGGAGACGGCGATCACAACGATCAGAAGCGCCTGGCCGTCCGCGAAGCTCGAGCTCTCGTCGGTGCCGGACAACGCCACCCAGTGGGAGGCGTCACGCGGACCAGAAGGCCAGTTCCGCTGGAGTTCGGCCGGCTTCTGCCGTACTACCCGCGGCGTCAGCATGACCGAGGTGCCGCTGAGCCCATCAGACGCGTCTGCCTCCGTCGCAGCGGCGGCGAAACGGGTCGTCGACTTCAACGCCGTGCTCGAGCAGGCCTGCGCGGCGGATGGCCCACTGTGCAACTGGGACGGCGGCGCGCTGACCCGCATGCGGTTCACTCCGGACCTCATCAGCGAGGTCGACCACTTCCACCCCAGTGCCGCCGGCCAGGCGAAGATTGCCGAGGTCGAGTGGAACGCTTCGTCCTTCGCCGCGGGCTGGAAGTAACACTGCGGATGCGCACGCCCGGCCGAAACAGGCGCGGACGCGTCAGGCGACTCTTTCTCGCCCTCGCTGCCGTCAGCGTCTGCGGCGGTGTGATCAGCTCAGGCGCGGTTCCCGCCAATGCCGTGTCGGAGTTCCGCATGGAGGTTCCCCTCAACGCCGGCACTCGCATCGGACTACCCCGTGGGAACTGTACGGTGGGCGCGGTCTTGGCCTCGAAGAGTTGGTATATGCAAATATCGGCCCGCCTCAAGGCGACCCGATACGTCGCCGCCGCAGGACACTGCGGAAACGTCGGAGACGACGTCTCCGTGGGGCAGGTCGGCACCGTCGGCAAGGTCATCTGGAAAGCCCGGGTAGCGGACATCATGATCGCGAGGATCGATCCGCTCGCCAGGAACTCCTACCACTGCGCCGGCAGCTCGACGCTACACAACTGCTCGCCGATGACGACCTTCACACCGCGAGCGATTGGCAACGTCTTTCTCTACGATCACACTGGAGAATACGCGAGCGTGCCCGTCGCCGGCTTCGGAGCGCCCGAACCCAACGAGACGTTCTGCACGAGCGGCGCCGTGAGCGGCGTGAACTGTACGTGGTTCCTGGATCCGGATGTACCGCTTTACCAGCCCCTCGTCCTCGGTGCGAGTACGAAGCGCAAGGCGACACTGGACGGCGATTCGGGTGGGCCGGTCGTGAGTCGAGGCGGGCAGCTCTACGGATTCATCAGTAAGGGCGGCAAGTCGGGCACCCGCCTCGTCGGCTTCATGACCTTCGTTCCCATCTCCCGTCTTTTCGAAGAGCAGCGCGGCTACGAACTCGCGCCTCCCGGCTGAGTCGACGGTCCGCACAATCTGCTCACCGCAGGACACTAGCGGGTGCCGTCGACATCCCCGGCCTCTGCGCCGAGGCCGTCGGCGATTGGCACCGGATTGAGCGCACCCTGAGCCGTCCAGGAGTGAAAAACCTGGGAGCGGTCGGCGGCGGTGACCGAGGCGTTGTCGCGGACAGTGGGAGCAGTGGGAACGGTCGAGGCCGTCATGGCGTCCATCGTGCCCAGCCCGCGCGCGTCTCTCGCGGGCGGATCCGTCGAACCGTCGCGTCTCGGAGGGACAGAACGTCGAAGCGGGCCACTACCGCGCCCTGCGCCGTGCACCGTCCTCGGTGGGCACCCGAGTGGGAGCTTGCTCATCAGGACGTCGCCGCCCTCACGGCAACCGCTGCGACTCTCACTCCGCCACGCCCCCTCCGAGGATCGGAATGTTATGACTCTGTCTCCCCTCACCCGCGCCCGCACCCTCGCGATCGGAGTCGCCCTCGCCGCGGTCAGCGCGCTCGCACCCACCGGCATTGCCGCGGCGGCAACTCCCTCGCACCTCTCCGTTCTCAGCCTCGGCGACTCGACCACCCGAGCCTTCGCCGCGTGCGGCTCGTTCACCGATTGCCCTGACTTCAGTTGGTCGACCGGCGGCGCTCCCGCCGTGAACTCCTTCGCCCAGCGCCTGCAGAAGTCGCGGCCTGGCACGACGGTTACCACCGCCAACTTCGCACAGAGTGGCAACACCGTCGCTCAGGTCCCGGCGCGCATTCGGGCCGCCGTCGCCGCGGGCGTGCATCCCGATGTCATCACCCTTCTCATCGGCGGAAACGACCTGTGCAGCCCGGGGAACGTGGCGGCAAGCGATGGTTACACCATGACTCCGGTGAGCACTTTCCGCTCTGGCGTAGAGGCGGCAATCAGCACAATCCGGAGCACGTGGCCCTCGGCACAGATCGAACTCTCATCGGTGCCAAACACTGCTTCGCAGTGGAGGTCGGAACGCTTCGCCGGCGCTCACCTGTGGAGTTCGGGTGGCCTCTGCCGCACCACCCGCGGCGTTAGCACGAGCGGGGCACCCCTCAGTCCACCGGCCGCAACAGCCTCCGTCGCCGCCGCGAAAAAGCGGGTGCAGGACTTCAACGCTGCGCTGGAGCGGACGTGCTCGACGGCAGGTCCGCTCTGCCACTGGGATGGCGGCGCACTCACCAGGCTCGACTTCACCCCGGACCTCATCAGTACCATCGACCACTTCCACCCGAACATCGCCGGACAGGCGGCGATCGCCGAAGTGGAATGGAATGCATCCTCCTTTTCGCACAGTAGCAATTAGCGCAGCCGTGTTACCTCTTACCCGATCTCCACTGAAAGAGGACCAGAGATGCAAGCAGATGTGGCGAAGCAGCACAAGCGCGACCGACGGAAGGCAGCACGCCGTAGACGAGTGGCTCTGTCCCTCACTGCGCTAGCCGTCTCGCTCGGAATGCTCAGCGCGAGTGCACAGCCCGCGAGTGCCGTCTCAGGTTTCCGGCTTCAGCTTCCCATCAATGCAGGGACCTTTGTCCGACTGGGCGAGTGGGGATGTACGACGGGCGCCGTTCTGAGTTCCAGGAGTTGGTATCTCCAACTGTCGGCCCGATTGAAGGCGGTCCGGTATATCGTCCTGGCAGGACATTGCGGCGAGGTCGGAGATTCCGTCAGCGTGGGCTCTCAGGCCAACGTCGGCACGGTGATCTGGAAAGCCGTGGCCGCGGACATTATGATCGCGAGGATCGATCCGCTCGCCAGGACTAGCTGGGACTGCGATGGCAGTTCGACGCTGCACCGTTGCATGCCGATCACGACCTACACACCACGTGCAGTCGGCAACGTTTTCCTCTTCGATCAGGCGGGCCGCTACGCGAGCGTGCCCGTCACAGGCTCGGGGACTCCCGGACTCAATGAGATCTTCTGCACGAGCGGCGCGATCACCGGCGTGAACTGCTCCTGGGGTCTCCACGCGCTCCCGCATGGCGCTCCGCCCTTCATCCTGGGGGCAACGACCTGGCGAAACGCGACTTTAGACGGAGATTCCGGCGGACCCGTCGTGAGCCGCAGTGGACAACTGTACGGAACCATTAGCGAGGGCGGAGACGTGCGAAATATTTTACCTGACTTCATGAGCTTCGTCCCCATCTCCCGCGTCTTCGAGGAGCAGCCCGGCTACCAGCTCGCGCCTCCCGGCTGAGTCTCCGAGGAGCCCGGCCGGCAGCACCGCCCCGAGGGCCAATCCGTCCAACCGCCACCTCTACGATCGACCATACGTCGAAGGGAGCCGAAGATGCCTGCGACCGTCCGCGATCTGCTCGCCGAGCCGGCCTTCCACCTCCGGGTGCTCGCCGGGGTGCACGACGAGGCGGCGCTGGATGCTCCACTGGTGTGGGTGCACTCGTCCGACCTCGTCGATCCGACGCCCTGGCTTGAACAGGGGCAACTGCTGCTGACCGACGGCGTGCACTTCACGGGTCGCGACAGCGCCGAGTTCTCCCAGGAGTACGTCACTCGGCTTCGCGACCGCGGCATCCGCGCGCTGGGCTTCGCGACCCGGATCGTGCACAACACGGTTCCGGAGGCGCTCGTCGCCGCCTGTGAGCGGCAGGGCCTCCCGCTGCTGGAGGTGGCCGATCGCACCCCGTTCATGGGGATCATCCGCTTCGTCGCCGATGTCATCTCGCGGGAGCAGCGCGAGCGCCTGGAGTGGTCGCTGGAGGCGCAACGACGGGTCGCGCGTGCGGCGCTGCGCCCGGACGGGCTGGCGGCGATCCTCATCGAACTGGAGCGGCAGCTGAACTGCTGGGTCGCGCTCTTCGACGCGGCCGGGCAGCGCGTGCACCTCCCCACCCGGCTCGACGTGCCGGCGGAGACGTCCGTCTCTGCGGCCGTGCGGCAGGCCCTCTCTCGCGGTCGTCGCACAGGGCTGCGTGTGGACGGCGGCGTGACTCTGCAGACGATCGGGCGGCGAGACCACCTGCGCGGAGTGCTCGCGGTCGGGACGGGCACTCCGCTGGACCCGGCAGGCAGCGACCTCGTCGCGAGCGTCATCGCGCTGGCAAGCATCGCGCTCGAGCAGCGGCGCGCGCTCGACGCCTCGCGCCGTCAGTTGCGCTCAGGGCTGCTGGAACTGCTCGCCGCAGGAGCCTTCGACGTTGCCGAGAGCACCGCGCGGCGCCTCGGCAGTCCCCTTCCGCCCGAGCCCGTACGGGTCATCGTGCTGAGCGAGCCGGTGCGGGGCGATTCCCTGCTCGACGAGCTCGAAGTCGTGGCGGAGGAGGACGACGCGCGGCTGTTCTTCGCGGAGCGGGACTCGGTGCTGGTCGCGATCACCGAGGCCGACAGCGTGACTCCGCTCGCCGCAGTGCTGGCGAGGCACGGGGTGAACGCCGGCGTGTCCGCTCCGCTCGGCTGGGGTGAACTGGAGCGCGGCGTGCAGGAGGCGCGGCGCGCGGGTGACCGGGCGAGCGCCGCCCACCCACTGCCTCGCTTCGAGGATGTCGCCGCTGAGGGGATGCTCGGAGCGCTCGCCGCCTCAGGCGCAGGGCCGCTCGCGCGACGGATCCTGGCGCCGCTCCTGACGCCCGAGGGCGCGGTACTGCTGGAGAGCGCCCGGGTGTGGCTGCGCCGCAACGGCGCCTGGGAACCGGCAGCGAGAGAACTCGGCGTGCACCGACACACCCTGCGCAACAGGATCACGGCCGTCGAACGCGCGCTCGACATCAACCTCGATGACGTGGACGCCCGAACGGAGCTGTGGACGGCGCTGCGGCTGCTCTGAACTCGTCCGCCTGCCCCGCCCATCGGGCACTCGCGTGAGCAGACCCATCGAACCGTCGCCCCGCGGAGGGACGGAGGGTCATAGCGCAACCGAGAGTAAATCTCCTCCTCGCGGGGATCCCCACCTTGGCGAACGCTGCCATGCTCGTGGGCGTAGCGACCGAACGTCCTGTCCACGGCGGCTCGGACGTCCCCGATGGCCACCCGTTAGACACCCATCAGGAGGTGCCATGCGAGCAGATCGCCCACAGCGCACCCGACCCGAACGCCAAGCACCCGGAGCCGGCAGGCGGATCCTCTGCACCCTTGCGGCGCTCTCCGCCTGCGTCGCACTGCTCCTCACCGGCGCAGCGCCCGCTCACGCCGTTTCGGAGTTCCGCCAGCAGACTCCCCTCCAAGCCGGAACTCGGGTGGAGCTACCGCACGGCTACTGCACGGTCGGCGCCGTCCTCAGCGTGACCAGCTGGTACGCCCGGCTGGCGCCGCAAATCCGCGCCATCCGGTATGTGGTGCTGGCGGCGCACTGCGCGGACGAGGGGGAGTCCGTCAGCGTGGGCAACCAGGGCGTCGTCGGCAGAGTGATCTGGAAATCGGGGCTCTCCGATCTCGAGATCGCCAAGATCGACCCGCTCCCCCGGGTTAACTGGAACTGCGGAACCGGCTCGATGATCCGCCACTGCGCCCCGTTCACCAGCTACACTCCCCGGGCGAGCGGCACCATCTTCCTCCGTGACCACGCTCACCGGATCGTGAGCATGCCCTTCGACGGCACCGGAGTCCCGGGCGAGAACGAGGTCTTCTGCACCAGCGGAGCGGTGTCCGGCGTGAATTGCGCCTGGGGCATCGCCGTGCTTCCGCCAGGCGCCCCTCCCTACCTGCTCGGAGCGACGACCTGGCTGGCGTCCGTCACGCAAGGTGACTCGGGCGGACCGGTAGCGAGCCAGGGCGGACGGCTGTACGGAATCATCGCCGACGGCGCACGGACTACCAGCGAGAGACCCGACCTGATGGCGTACGTCCCCATCGCCCGACTCTTCGAGGAGCAGCCCGGCTACGTGCTCGCGCCTCCCGGCTGACGCGGCTGCGGATCCGTCGACCCGGCGGCCCTCTTGGGTACGAGACACGCCGGTGGGAGCGTGCACACGTGGCGTCTCGCGGGGCGACCAGGAATTGCGGAAGCCAGGGCCGTGCGCGGGTGGATCGCGCGAGCTAGGAGTGGAGCGGAAAGCCGAGGTTAATGCCGCCATGGGAGGGGTCGAGCCAGCGGCTGGTAATCGCCTTCTGCTGGGTGAAGAACCGGACGCCCTCCGCGCCGTGCGCCTTGGTGTCGCCGAAGAGGGACGCCTTCCAGCCGCCGAACGAGAACGTGGCGACGGGGACCGGAATGGGCACGTTGATGCCGATCATCCCGACCTCGACCTCGTTCTGGAATCGGCGGGCCGCGCCTCCGTCGTTGGTGAAGATCGCCGTGCCGTTACCGAAGGCGCCCGCGTTGATGAGCGCGACGCCCTCCTCGTAGGAGGCGACGCGGACGATCGAGAGGACGGGGCCGAAGATCTCCTCGGTGTAGGCGCGGGAGGTCGTCGGCACGCGGTCGAGCAGGGTCGGGCCGAGCCAGAAGCCGTGGGGATCGCCGTCGACCTCGACGCCGCGGCCGTCAAGGACGACAGTCGCACCGTCCTGCTCGGCGATCTCGATGTAGGACGCAACTTTGTCGCGGTGCTGTCTGGTGATCAGCGGGCCCATGTCGCAGCCGCGGCGGCCATCGCCCGTGCGGAGCCTCGCCGCGCGATCCTGAATCCGCGAGATCAGCTCGTCAGCGACCGGCTCGACGGCGACGACGACGCTGATCGCCATACAGCGCTCCCCCGCCGAGCCGAAACCGGCGTTGATGGCCGAGTCGGCGACGAGGTCGAGGTCGGCATCGGGCAGCACGAGCATGTGGTTCTTCGCTCCGCCGAGCGCCTGGACGCGCTTGCCGTTGCGGGTGGCTGTCTCGTAGACGTACTGCGCGATCGGCGTGGAGCCGACGAACGAGAGGGAGCGGATGTCGGGGTGATCGAGCAAGCCGTCGACCGCGACCTTATCGCCGTTGAGCACGGTGTAGACGCCGTCGGGGAGGCCAGCCTCCTTCCAGAGGGCGCCGAGCCAGATCGAGGGCGACGGGTCCTTTTCGGACGGCTTGACGACCACCGTGTTGCCCGCGGCGATGGCAATGGGAAAGAACCACATCGGCACCATTGCAGGGAAATTGAAGGGGCTGATGATCCCAACGACGCCCAGCGGCTGCTTGGTCGAGTAGACGTCGACTCCGGTCGAGACCTGCTCCGAATACTCGCCTTTGAGGTGGTGCGCGAGGCCGGTCGCGAACTCCACGACCTCCTGTCCACGCGTAATTTCGCCGAGGGCGTCGGACACGACCTTGCCGTGCTCGGAGGTGATCAGCTCGGCCAGCTCGTGTTTCTTCGCCTCAAGCAGCTCGCGGAAGCGGAAGACGATCTGCTGCCGCTTCGCCAACGACGTGTCGCGCCAGGCGGGGAACGCCGCCTTGGCGGAGGCGACGGCCGCGTCGACCTCGGCGGTGTCCGCGAGCGCGACCTCTTTGCTCACGATCCCGAGCGCCGGGTCGTAGACCGGGGCGGTGCGTCCGGAGGAGGAAGCCGACGGCGCGCCGTCGATCCAGTGGCCGACGACGGACAGCGAGGTGGCGGGCTCGGCGATGCTCATGGCGTCGACTGTAGGGGCCCCGGTCGCGCGGCGAGCCGCGGATCCGTCCAACGCAGAAGGGGACCACTGGACGGATCCGCCGGGCGCCCGTGCCTCCTACGCCACCGGCTCGAAGCGGACGAGCGCCGCCGTGATGTTGTCGTGGCCACCGCGCTCGGTCGCCCAGGCGACCAGCTCCTCCGCCAGCGTGACCGGACCCGACCCGACCCGCTCCTGCGCCTCGTGCAGGACAGTCGCTATGTCCTTGGCCGTCGACGCATAGTTCCAGAGCCCGTCCGAGCACACGAGCACCCAGCCCGGTTCCTCGAGAACTTCGGAGGTGACCCGCGGCTCCTCGTCGTGCGCGTCAGCGCCCAGCCAGCGTGTGATGGCATGGGCGCCGGGCGCCGTCTCAGCCGTCTGCCGCGGGACTCCCGCCGCGATCTGCTCCTGCGCCCACGAGTCATCGACCGTCAGTTGCCGAGGCGTCCCCGCGTCCGGAATCCAGTAGCTGCGACTGTCACCGACGTTGCCGGTGACCAGCAGCGCGCCGTCGAGCACGGCGGCCGTGAACGTGCACGAGGGCGGGTTAGCGCGTTTCTCGGGGACCGCGGCGTCGATCGCTCCGGAAGCGCGCGCGGTGGCCATCTGCAGCAGGGCGCTCCAGCGGTCTGCCCCGAGTGCCTCATCGCCCACGTCGGCCTGTAGGGCGCTGAGCGCGGCGCGGGCGGCGGCCAGCGAGGCCTTGTCGGAGTCCGGAGTCGACGAGACACCATCGCATACGACGAGGAGCGCTGTGCGCAGCGAACCGTCCTCGCAGGTGCTCGCCCCGATGGCCATCGCGTCCTCATTGGCGGCGTGCCGGAGCCCGCGATCGCACACACCGCCGACGAGCGGATGCGGTGCCTCCGCCCAGTGCTCGCGCTCGGTCGGCGCGGGCCGGCCGCACTGCTCGCAGTAGCCGTCGGCGGCGACGACGCCTCCGCAGTAGACGCAAGAGCCAGCACCCTCGACGGCGACGGGCGGGGCGGAGGCGGCGGCTGCGACGATCAGCGGAGTGCCGCAGGCCTCGCAGAACGCGTCTCCCGTGGTCACTGGCTCGCCACACACCGGGCACGGAGTCGACAACTCGCCGCTCATGTCAGCGTCCAGCGTCGGACCTCGTTGGCCCGGTCGACGAGGCGTAGCCGCTGATCGCGCTCCCGCGTGGATGCCGCGAGAGCCCGGTAGGAGGCTTCGAGGCCGTCGCGGATCGCGGCCTCATTGGCCTCGACCCCGCCGAGGGTCGCACCCTCGGCCGGACCGTCGCGGCGCACCAGCTCCAGTGCCGACGTGAGCACCTGCGTCGTCAACTCCAGCCGAGTGCGCTGGTCGATCGCGATGGAGTCGACGCTCGCGAGGGCGGCCGAGAGCGAGGGCAGGCCGCGCCCCGACCCCGCGAGCAATTCAGCTCGTCGTCGGCGGGCATCGACGTAGGAGGAGCGGGTGGGAGTCACGATGTCGAGCGCGTCGAGAGCGCCGTCGAGATCGGAGCGCAGCTGGCGCACGCGAGCGAGGCCGAATGCGGCGGGGGCCGTGTAGTTTGCGTCAGCTCGGGCACAGATCACGTAAAGCGATTCCGCGACCTCGGGCTCACCGCTGGCCTCGCAGGCGGCGGCGAGCGCCAACTTCGGGGCGAGTTCGCCGGGAACCTGCCCGTACACCGTGTTGAAAGAGGCGCGGGCCCCGACGGCGTCACCGCGCGCGAGCTGCGCGAGCCCGCTCATCCACACCGCCCGCCACTCCCACGGGTCCTCGGTGAGGATCTCGCCGGTCGCGCGGGACACCTCATCCCAGCGCTGGGCCTCGATAGCGGCCCGGGCGCGGGCGAGCCGGACCTCGACGGTCAGCGTCGGAGCGAGCCCGAGCGCGCGCAGCCGCACGATCGGGTCCGCGACGTTGACCCCGGCGAGCCAGGCCTTCGCGGGGTCGGAGTCATCCTGACGCAGCGCCGGGAGCGCGTCCCACGGCGGCACGCGGTCGACCACGTCGGCGACGGGCGCCTCGAACAGCGCCGACTCGGTCGAGTGCAGGGCAGGATGGCCGGGACCGCGGTCCGTTGCGACCACTTCGCGGAGAACACCGAGCAGCTGGCTGCGCATCTCGTCGACGGTCGCGAAGCGGTCTTGCGGGTCGAGGGCACAGGCCTTCGCGACGAGGCGGTAGAAGGAGTCGTAACGCTGGAAGAGCGGCGTCTCGGACACCGGCGGCAGGGAGGCGACGTAGGTGGTCTGGTTGCCGCGGAAGTCGAGGACTAACGAGGCGAGGGTCCGGCCGATCGTGTAGACGTCCGAGGCGATGGAGGGGCCTACCTCGGGGACCTCCGGCGCCTGATATCCGACCGTGCCGTAGATCGCCGAGTCCTCGTCGTCGACCAGACGCACTCCTCCGAGGTCGATCAGCTTGACCTGGTCGCCCACCTGGATCATGTTGTCGGGCTTGAAGTCGCAGTACAGCAGGCCGTTCTCGTGTAGGTAGGCGAATGCGGGCATGACCTCGAGCACGAATGCAAGAGCCTGGTCGACGGGCAGCGGATCGGCAGCACCCCCGTTGGCGTCCAACCGCTCCTTGAGGATCTGCTTCACGCTCGGCCCGCCGACGTACTCCATCACGATGTAGCCGGCACCCTCGTACAGGACGAAGTTGTAGATCTCGACGATCAGCGGATGCTCGACCTCGGCCAGGAACCGCCGCTCGGTCACTGCGGCGGCGTACGCATCGGGGTCGCCCGAGTTGAGCAAGCCCTTGAGCACCACCCAGCGGCCCGAGACGTTGCGGTCGCGAGCGAGGTAGATCCAGCCGAGGCCACCGTAGGCGAGACAGCCAACTACCTCGTACTGCCCGCCGACGAGGTCGCCCTGCTTCAACTGCGGCGTGAACGAGAAAGGCGTGCGGCAGTTGGGGCAGAAGCCCTCGGTGCGGCCGGGACGCCCGTCGCGTCCGCGGCCGACGGCGGTGCCGCAGTGTGAGCAGTAGCGCTTGCGCTCGGGGAGCACGGCCTCGGTCATCAGCGCGGCCAGTGGATCGGCGGCGGGGCGCGAGGGCACGGTGGTGAGCCCGGCACCCAGGCGTGGACCGCGCAGACGGGTCGAGGTGGTCCCTACGCGTCGGGTGACCTTCGAGCCGGTCTGCGCCGTGCGCGCCGACCCGAGCGCGGCGGTGTCCAGGCGTGCGGAGGAGGTGCGGCCACTGCGCGCGGTCGCGGCCTCCTCGGCACGCGCGGAGCCGGGAGCACGGGGCGCGCCCTCGACGAAGCCGGTGCCGAAGGCGGCGGAGGCGGTGGCCGGCGCGGGCGCTGGGCGGCGCGCAGTCGGTGTCGATGCCGCTGCGCCCTCCGCAGGTGGCAGACCGCAGACGTTGCAGTAGCCGTCCTCGATCGTCCCGGTGCAGCCCGGAGTCGAGGTGCAGGGGTCGCCGTTCATCGAGTGGCCTTTCGGTGGTGCTGAACGTCAGACGAGGGGAGATCCCGGGTGACGACGTCGTACTGCTCGACCAGGTGCCGCGAGAGTGCGACCGAGCAGGGCACCGCGTCGAGCGCGGCGCGCACCTCCTCGTCGGCGGCCGCGCCGACCGCGGTAGCGGCGCGCCCGTTCGCCTCGGCGCGCTCCCGGAGGGCACGAAGCCGGAAGCCGAGCGCCGCGCGCTCGCGCAGCGGCGAGGTATAGGCGGCCTCGACCGCGTCGAAGGCACGGCTGACGGCGGTGAGGCGGGCGAGGTGCGTGTCGAGCGCTCCCCGCTCGAGCGGAGGCTCGCCCAGGCGCGACACGTCGGGCACGGCGAGCCGCGGCGGGTCGGCGATTTCGCGACGGCAGCGGGCCACGAGTTCGCGCAGCGGCGCCTCTCGGTGCTCGGCCGTCTCGGCGAGCTCGCGCGCGCGTCGGCGATCGCGCTCCAGGCCGCGGCGCTCGGAGGCGGCAATGATGAGATCACGCTCCAGCCGGGCGGAGTCGCTCTCGAGCTGACCGAGAGGACCCGACACGTCTGCCCCACGGCCCGCCTTCTCGGCGAGGGCGTCGAGGCGCGAGCGCAGCACCCCGACGCGCTCGGCCCGCGCGCCGTCGACCGTGCTGCCGCCATCGCGGGTGAGATCTCGGCAGCGCTCGATCTCGGCGCGCACGCCGACGATCCGCCCCGCGACATCCGTGCCGCTCGGATCAAGCTCAAGCCGCGACCGCAGCTGCCCGACAACCGCGTCGCAGAGCCGCACGGCCTCGACGAGCGAGACCGCACCGCCCCCTGAGGCATCGAGGCGCCCCCAGATCAGCTGCGACATCCGCTCGCGGGCGACGACGTCGACCCGACCGGAGTCCCAGACCGTCTCCAGTTCGGCCAGACGGCGAGTGACGGACTCGCGCAGCGACTGGGCCAGCACCACGTCGGCCGTGTAGGTCTCGGACTGGGGCGAGGCCAACGCGGCGGCGTCGAGTCGGGAGAGTTCGCGTGTCGTTCGGTCGAGCCATCGGGTCAGCGCCGCCAGGTAGTCGAAGAGTTCACGCTGCGGGGCCGCCTCACCCAGCCGGCCCGGGGCAACGGGGGTCCCTTCCGCGAGACCGGTGCTCATCGTCCGTACACCGGAGCCGGCGGCGAAGCCTCACCAAGGACCCCGAGCCAGCGCCCGTGGATGCTCTGCCAGCGACCGTCGTTGCGCATCGCCTCGAGCGCCGCATTGACGAAGCGCACGAAGTCGGGGTCGTCCGCGGGTAGGCCCAGACCATAGGGCTCGGAACTCAGCGCGTCGCCGATGACCTTGGCATAGGGGTCCTGCGCAACGAAGCCGGCGAGGATCGTGTCATCGCCCGCGATCGCGTCGACCTCGCCCGCTTGGAACCGCGCGAGGCACTGAGAGTGGGTGTCGGCCTCGACGGCCGTCACCTTCGGAAAGTCGTTCTGCAGGCGGCTGAGCGTGGTCGTGCCACTCGGCGCGCACACCCGCTTGCCGTCGAGGTCGTTGATGCTCGCGATCGGCACGGCGTTCGGGTCATCCGAGACGAGCACTTTCAAACCCGCATCGTAATACTCGGAGGAGAACGCGATCGTGTTCCAGCGATCGCACGTCATGGTGAGCGTGCGCGCAACCATGTCGACCTGCGGTGCACCGTCGCCACCCGTGAGTGCGGGGAGGCGCTGAGCCGAGGTGATGACGACGTAGTCGATCGCGTCCGGGCTGCCCAGGATCGCGCGCGCGATCTCGCGAGCGATGTCCACGTCGAAACCCTCGATCGTGCCGGTAATCGGGTTGCGTGCGCTCATCAGCAGAGTGTCGGCGGAGACGCCGACGCGGAGATTCCCCCGGTCGCGAATCGTCTTCAGGCGCGTGCTCTCCGTGACTCCGGAGGGTGCGTAGGACGTGACGGCCGAGGGCGAGCAGTCCGTGGCGGGAGGCGTCGCGTTCGGGGCAGGCGCCGCGCTCGCGGTCGGCGTCGCGGCGGCCAGGGGCGCACCGAGGTCGTCGGCGCCCGTCGTACAACCGGCAACGGCGAGCGCCGCCGCCGTGACCAGGACGAGCGCGGTCATGCGCAGGCGGTTCATCGATATTCCTCCAGTCGCTGCGAGACCCCGCGCCAGGCGAGCACGGCCGCGGCGAGGCCCGCGGCGAGCAGTATCCACGAGACGACGGAGGAGAACTGCGCTCCGGAATCGAGGGTCGAGGAGGCCGCGTCGGCCTTCTCCTGCACCACCTTTCGCGCATCGACCGAGAAGGTGGTGAACAGGTCGTTCGGCCTGCCTGCTCCCGTCGCCGTCGCGGTACTGACCGCCTGGTTCCACTCTCCCGCGTCGTCCGCCTTGCGGATCTCCTGATGGAACGTCTGCCACTGCTCGAACTCAGTGACGAGCCGATCCCGAGCGAGGGCGTCCTTCAACTCGCCGGTGAGCTTCTGCCTGACGGAGGCCACCGCCTCCTGGTACCGCTCCTCCAGCGCCGCGCCGGATCCGCGCTTGATCAGCGTGAAGCTCTCGAGGGACTTGGCGTCGCTGGCGGCGATGAGAGCGTTCGAGACCGTGAGGGCCTCCCGATAGGACTCGACGCGTGCCGTGCCCACGTTCGCGGCCGTCGATCCGTAGGCGAGCGCGCCGCCGATGCCGAACACGAGCAGCAGCGCGGTTCCCGTCGCGAGCGGACGATTGACGTAACGGTGGGTGCGCCGAGCCAGCCAGAGCTGGGCCGCGATCAAGACCAGCAGCATCACCAGCGAGCCGATCAGCAGCAAGATGCTCCAGCGCACGGCGTCATAGGCCGCGGCCACCCGATCCGCGCCGGACGTGACCAGCCCGTCGAGTTCGCGGAGAATGCCGTCGCTGCCGGAGAGGACGGCGGACGCCTGGTCGAGGTAGGCGGACGCGACCGGAAAGCCCTGCCGGTTGTTGGCGCGGGCCTGCTCGATCAGGCCGCTGTAGGTCGTGATCCTGCTAGCTACCGAGGCGAGGGCCCCGGTGTCGACGGAGTCGGATGCCGAGAGTTCGGCGATCCCCGACGCGGCGGCGCTGAGGCTCGTGACGTAGGAGGCGCGCAGCTCGGCGGGCTCACGCCCACCGACCAGGAAAGTGTTCGCCGCGATCGCATTCGCATCGACGAGCAGCGTGCGCACATTCTGCACGCCGAGAAGCTGGGCCGACTGTTCCCGGGCCGTCGTCGCTGCTCGGGCCTGGAGCGCGCCGGCCTGCTGCGCGACAACGCCGAACACCACGGCGGCCAGGGCTGTGAGGGCGAGGAGGAGTCGCAACGTTCCAGGAGTGGTCGCGGTCGCCCGCGCAAGTAGCGAGGGCTTGCGGGCGGCGGGCCCGGTGGCGGCCTGAACCCGCGGCGGCGTGGGAGCCTTCTGCACGGGCGGTGCGGGCGCGGTGCTCATCGGGTTTCCTCCTCGAACCGACCTGCGGCGGCGTCGGCGGTGCGCTCCGCAGTCTCGTCGGGGCTTGGCTCGCCGGTGCTCTCCGTCATGTCCTCAGGCAGAAGGATGCGCAGCTCGTCCAGAGTCGGCTCCTCGACGTCGCGCAGGCGCCAAGCATGGCGCGCGATCGCCGCATCGAGGACGTTGCGAACCCAGCGGCCGTTACCGAACGCTTCTGTACGCTGCTGCGCCGAGGCGAGATCCGCGAACGCGGCGAGCGCCAGGTCCGTCGGCTCGAAATCGGCCGAAGCGGCGAGGCGTCCGAAGATGGCCGAGAGTTCGTCGTCGCTGTAGTCGGCGAAGTCGATCGTGGTCGAGAAGCGGCTGGCGAGGCCGGGGTTCGTGTCGAGGAAGCCCTGCATCGGACCGGAGTAGCCCGCGACGATCACCACGAGGTCGCCGCGGTGGTCCTCCATGTCCTTGACCAGAGTGGTCACCGCCTCTGCCCCGTACTGATCGAGCGCGAGCGCGTAGGCCTCATCGATGAAGAGGACTCCGCCGCGCGCCGACGCGATCACCTCGGCGGTCTTCGTCGCCGTTTGGCCCAGGTAACCCGCTACCAGCTCCGAGCGGTCGACCTCGACGAGCACACCCTTCGAGAGGATGCCGAGCGAGCGGTAGATGCGCGAGACGAGGCGGGCGACCGTCGTCTTCCCCGTGCCCGGATTGCCCGTGAAGACCAGGTGCCGGGTGAGGGTGGGGGTGCTGAGGCCCGCCGCCTGGCGCAGCGAGTCGATCCGGAGCAGTTGGGTCTGGCGCTTGATCTCGCTCTTCACCCGCTCGAGCCCGATGAGCGCATCGAGCTCGGCGAGCAGGTCGTCGATCGACTCCGGCGGCTCGAGGGGCTCTTGCGTGGCGGCGGGCTCGATCGGCGCTGCCGGCTGCGTCTCGTCCTGCGGGCCGGCGTGCTCCGTGCGGCGCAGGCGCGAGAGGATTTCGTCGACCCCGGGAACGCCCTCCGGTAGTCCGGTCGAGCGGGCGGCACTCGAACCGGGGTCGCGAGACGGCGCCGCTCCCCTCGCTCCAGGTACCGCGGCGAGCTGGGCCGCAGCGGCCGCGGAGGCGGATGCGATGCCTCCGATGCCCGGGTCGCCGAGCGCACTCGCCGCGGAGACGACCTCGGTGAGGCTGCGGGCGTAGGCGGAGGCATGCGGCGATGCAGCCGAGGCGAGCGCCGCGAGCTGATCGGTGGGGCCGGAGCGCCAGCGGCGACCACTCGCGGCCGCGGTAAAGAAGGTCTCGAGCCCACCGGAGGCGCCGGTGGCGACAAGCCAGTCGGCGCCCGCTCCCCTGATCGACTCCGCGACGGCGGCCGCCAGGCGCGCGCCCTCGTCTCGGACTGCGGCGGCGTCGAGTCCGGCGGCGGTCCCCGTCAGCACGAGCGCGTCGAGCGCCGGAGCGAGGGAGTTCATGAGGCGCTCGGCGGGGTCAACGAGCCCGGGGCAGTGCCGGTGGCACCCGGCGCAGGCGGAGCGTCGAGTCCACTCGGCGAGAGCGAGGACTCGGTGAACTTCTCGGCCAGGAACTGCCCGTGCGCGACCAGCGCTGTGGCGTCCTGCCGCGAGACGGCATCGGAGATCCGGTCGAGCGTGCCCCCGAGCAGGTCGAGCTGATCGCACAGGATCATCAGCGAGGTCTTCCCCTTGTAGACGGCGCGGCGATCGGCGAAGTCGCGGGGCAAGCGGAGGTACCCCTCGACCGCCTCGGGCAGGTAGCTGGTCGCGGTGGCGACGACCGTGTGTCCCTGCCGACTCATCCCGCCGAGACGATCGAGCCGGGGCACCATCTCGCGGACGGTCTCGTCGATCCGCTGAATGCGAGATGCCACGTTGCGGTCGACGCGTCCCTGCGTGGAGTTCGCCACCCGATCGAGCGCGGCGAGGATATCGTCGCTCGTCGGCACCCGCGGCAGTGCTGGCGCGGTCTGCTCCGGTGCTGCCGGGGCGCCGCCGAAGAGGCGAGACAACCAGCCCATCTAGCGGCCGAGATCCAGCGACGAGGTCGCGTCGATGTCGGCGTTGCTGCGGCGGGCCCGCTCCACATACTCGCCGGCTTTGGCGGTCTCGGACTGGAGTACCCCGACGGTCTGGGCCATGCTGTCGAGCGCTTTGATCTTGAAGTCCGAAATCGAATCCATCGTCTGGTAAATGTTCGCGAACGCAGCCTGCAACTGCGGCAGCCCGACCGTGGCAGAGGCGGCCTGGGACTGGATCGACGCGGACTGCTCGGCGAGCATCCGCGAGGTGGATTCGATCATGTTCGACGTCGTGGTGTTGAGCGCCGTGATCTGATCGAGCACGAGGCGCTGGTTGGCGAGGGCCTGCGCCACGATGACCGCCGTCCGCAGCGCGGAGACCGTCGTGGTCGTCGCGCGATCCACGCCTTTGATCAGCTCGACGTTGTTCTTGATCACGACGTCGATCGCGAGGTAGCCCTGAATGGAGACGGCGAGCTGCGTCAGGAGATCCTGGTGCTTTTGCCGAGCATAGAAGAGAACATCTTCTCGAAGGGCCGGTGCCCGTTCGGGGTCGGTGCTGTCGAGTTCGGCGATCTTCGCCGAGAGCTTCACGTCGAGCCGTTCGGCGACATAGATGTACTCGTTGAGTCGCGTCATCGTCGCCCAGAGGTTCTGCTTCTCCAGGTTCAGCGCCGCATTGTCCTTCCGCAGCTCGTCCTGGCCGTCGTACAGCGCCTGGATGATCGCGTTAAGGTGCGACTGCGCACTCTCGTACTTGCGGAAGTAGTCGGTGACCCTGTTGCCGAAGGGAATGAATCCGAGGATCTTCTTCTGGACGTTGTCCTCGGAGGGGTCGAGGTCTTCCACGGTGCGGCGCAGCTCGAGCAGCGTCTTGCCGATCGTCGAGCCTTCGGAGAGGCCGCCCTCCTTGAGCGCCCGAACCGGCGTGTTCAGCAGCCGATTCGACGAGTCGGCTGCGGAGCGGATGTCGGCATCGCCCATCGTGCGAATGTCGTTGGCCCTCGTTGCGAACTCGGGGCTGCGCGCCTCGGCGGCCAGGAGCGTCTCGAGGTAGTCGTCGACCTTCGCCTCAAGCCCGGGCAGCGCCTGCTCCGGCACCTTCGGCGCGATCGACGGCGCCGAAGTCATCGGCACCGCCGCCACCGGCTCGGGTGGCGTCAGCGAGAGGGCGTTTTGGACGGGCTGCTGCAGGGCCTCGGTCATCGGGATCCTCACCGTTCCTGGCGCACGGCGCCGACTGGGATGAACGTCCGCCCAGCATATCCCGGGGCCTTCCGCGCGAGTCCTGGGAGGAGAGTGCACGGACAGTTCGCCAAAATTGCGCCCCTGTGGAGGAGCCTTCGCCCACTCAGGCCGCGCGGGGGCTCCTTCGCACCGTCGCCACGGCAACTCCGGCGAGCGCGAGGGCCCCTCCGAGTAGAGCGGCGAGCGGAGGCGTCTCACCAAGCACGAGCCACGAGAGCACGACGACGACCGCGGGGACCGCGTAGGTGGAGGCGGCAGTACGGCCTGCGCTGGAACGCGCCAGGACATACCCCCAGGTCGTGAAGGCGACCGCCGTCGGAAACACGCCGAGGTACACGACAGCGAGCACCGAGGAGACAGGAGCGGTCTGAAGTGATCCGACCAGCTCCGGCGCGAACGGCAGGCAGGCGACGGTGCCAGCAAGGCAGCCGAGCCACGTCATCGTTGGCGCGTCGATCCGCCCGAGGAGGCGCTTCTGCAGAGTCGCCGCGCTGCCGTAGACGACGGCCGCGACCAGGCCGAGCACGACTCCGATGACGTCGAATTGCCCTGTGGACGTCGAGAACGCGATCACCGCAACACCGGTCAGGGCGACGAGCATGCCGGCGATCAGCCGCCGGGGGAAGCCCTCGCCCAGCACAAGCCCGGCCAGGACCGCCGTGATCATCGGCGCGATGTTGACGAGCAGGGCGGCAGTGCCGGCGTCGACGTGCCGCTCGGCCGCATTGAGCGCCACGTTGTAGACGCCGAACCACGCCACACCCCAGCCGAGGACGAGGAGGAGGAGCCGGCCGCGCGGGACCGCGGTGCGCGGGTCGGGAGCGGCAGCCGAGCGGCGCCTCCGTGCAGAAAGGACGAGCCGGACGACCGTGAGCGCTAGCGACCCGACAATAATGCGGCCGAGCGTCAGGGCGCCGGGGTCGAAATCCTCCGTCGTCGCGCGGATGCCGACGAAGGCGGAAGCCCAGAGGAGAACCGTCACCAGGACGGCCCCCCAGAGCAGGAGAGCGTCCTTCCTACGGGGTGGAGCGGAGGCGGTACCACTGATCATCAGGCCATCGTGGCGGTGCGGACCGTCCTGCACCAGTTTTCCGCGGCTACCACCCGAGACGCTGCAGGCCCTCGTGGCGCGCCGTCGACACGCGAGGCGTGCGGCGGGCGACCTCGCAGCGCACGGGAGGACGATGGGCAGGTGAGCCCAGTCGAACCCGTCACCCGTACCGCGCCTCCGCTCGGCGGACCGCACATCCTCCGGCAGCGCTGGACCGAGGCGACCTTCCTGCACTGGCGCGTCGACCCTGCTCTCGTCGTGCCGCACCTGCCGCCCGGAGTCAGGCCCGACGAGCACGACGGGTCGTCCTGGGTGGGCCTCATCCCGTTCAGACTCTCACGCACAGCTTTCCTCGGAGGCCCCCGAGTGCCCTGGCTCGGTTCCTTCCCCGAGGTGAATGTTCGGCTCTACTCGGTCGATAGGCAAGGGCGCCGCGGAGTCGTCTTCGTCTCCCTCGACGCCTCGCGCCTCCTCCCTGTGCTCACTGCGCGGTCGGTCTTTGGCCTCCCCTACCATTGGGCGCGAATGAGCATTGAGCGCCGCCACGGCGCAGTCATCTACGAGACGGCCCGCCACCTCAATGCAGCGGCCTCCTCACGGATCGCGGTGCGGCCGACAACCGGCGCCGTCGACGATCCGCTTGCCTCGTTCCTGACATCGCGGTGGGCTTATCACGAGCGGCACCTCGGATCTACCTGGTACGGACGCAATCTGCATCGGCCCTGGCCGCTACAGCGTGCGGAGTTGCTGGCGCTGGACGACGGGCTCCTCAGCCAGGCGGGGTTCCCTGACCTGACGACGCGAACTCCGGACTCGGTGCTGTACTCGGCGGGGGTCGAAACGGTGTTCACCGTGCCGCGGAGGGTGTGAGCGCGACCCGGGTGGGGGGTGGCGCTGTCCGAGAGGCATCGGAGACTATTCGATGATTCGAGTACACCGCACCGTCATCGGGGAGAACCGTGGAATTCACTGAACGGCTGATCGCTCTTGCGACCAAGGTCCACCAGCAGCGCGAGGTCATCCAGACCGAGGAGGCGACGAAGAACGCCTTCGTGATGCCCTTCATCTCGACGATCCTCGGGTACGACGTCTTCAATCCGCTCGAGGTAGTTCCAGAGTTCGTCGCTGATGTCGGCGTGAAAAAGGGCGAGAAGATCGACTACGCGATCGTCCACCACGGCGACGTGCAGATGCTGATCGAATGCAAGAAATCTTCCGAGCCCCTCCGGATCGAGCACGCCTCGCAGCTCTTCCGGTACTTTGCAGTCACCAATGCGCGCATAGCGATCCTCACCAACGGTGAGCAATACCACTTCTATACAGACCTTGACGCCCCGAACCGTATGGATGCGAAGCCGTTCCTCATCCTGGACCTGACAGACATTGATGAGACTCTGATTCCCGAGCTGACGAAGCTGACAAAGGAGGTGTTCGACCTCGACTCCATCATCAACGCGGCCGGGGAACTCAAGTACATTGGTCAGCTGAAACGCGAACTCGGCGCACAATTCGCCAACCCTAGTGACGAATGGATCAAGTTCTTCGCGACGCGCGTATACGAAGGTTCCTACACACAAAAGGTGCGCGAGCAGTTCTCGGCACTGGTCTCCAAGGCCTCGAAGCAGTTCCTCAACGAACAGGTGAACGAGCGTTTGAAGACCGCCCTCGGAGCGCCGAACTTCCCACGGACGGAAGCTCTCGCCGCCGAACAAACGCTCACCAGCCAGGCAGTGGTCGAGGAAGAACTCGAGGAGCAGAGCGATATCGCGACGACGCTCGAAGAACTGGAGGGCTACCAAATCATCAAAGCGATCGCTTGCAGCGAGGTGAAGGTGAACAGGATCACGCAGCGAGACGCCAAGTCATATTTCGCTGTGATCATGGATGACAATAACCGAAAGCCCGTCGCGCGCTTGCACTTCAATCGGAAGCAGAAGTACCTCGGGACCTTCGACACGGAGAAGAACGAGACGCGTCACCCTCTTTCTACACTCGACGAGATCTACTCGTACGCGGAGACGATCAGGGAGACCGTCCGCGCATACGCTTGACGCCGGGGCGGCGGGGAAGCCGGGCTCGAAGTGCTGGCTCACGGCACGCAGACCGAGTCATCCAGACGGCACAGCGAAGCTTCTACAAAAGAAGTTTTTCTAGATGAAGAAGATCAGTTCGCGAACGGTGTAGAAAACGTCATTAAAAAGAACTGGCTACTGTTCCACATTGACTACCGACGAACCTTCTCCACCTTCCCTCAAACAATCTCGGCGGTCGTGGCGCTTCACTTTCTCAAACAAGCCGCTTGGATAGGCCTCACAACGTCCGGCGATCGGATGGGCCGCCCGATATTCATCGCGCGGTCAGGCAGTGCGGCGTCCCCTGCGCAGGGACACGATTGCCAGGACCACCAGCTCGGCGGCAAAGACGAACGACACGATGCCAAAGACTAGAGCGCCACCGAGGCGGAATATCGGCGTCATGGGAGCGAGGGCGATCATCGGCGTCATCAGCGCGACTACGAGGGGCCTACGGCCCGCCGCGGGTCGGGCTCGAACGGTGCCGCTGATGGCGAACGCAGTCGCCGCAACCGCGACGAGGACCAGTGCAATCGTGACTCCGACCGGGGCGGCGCCGCTAAGCAGGGTCGCACCGAGGGCGATCCACGCCAGCGCTCCGACCGTCGAGACAGCGGTGGTGCGGGCGGCGACCGGAATCCGGGTGGTGTCCGAGTTCATCATCGGTTCTGTCCTTTCGTCGTAGACCCGGGTGCGGGTCGGGGCGCGAATGCGGGAGGGGACGCAGGTGCGGGAGAGGGTCGGGGCGCCGCCGTGGTCGGATCGGCCGACGAGGCGATCCAATCACGCGCGTGAAGCCCGAGCAGAGCCTCCTCGGGCGGAAGGTACCCGAGGTGCTGCGGGGTGCGCGGCACCTCGTGCCTCCCGGCCTCGGCGAGATAGTCGTCGATCGCACGAAACCAGCGGCGGCGGCCACGCCGTTCGGCCCGAGGAGCCCGAAAACCTCGCCGCGGTGCACCTGGAGGTCGAGGCCCGCGACAACTCGGAAGTCGCCGTAGGTCTTGACCAGGCCCTCGACCTCCACGACGACGTCGCTGCCGGAGGAGCGATGGATGGCCGGAGCGGGCTCGGTCCCCGGTCGTCGCAGGGTGCTCATGCTCTTCCTTCGTTCGGCGACCGATCGCTGCGGGTCGGTGGGAAACGCACACCGCTGGGAACCACCCGGTCGATGAGCGGGAAGACGGCGTCGCGGTAGCGCGCTGCGGTCTGCTCACCTGCTGAACCTGCGGTCCCGCGATCGTGACTCCCATCGCTACGGCCGCGATCAAGAGGTGACGAGACCTTCGACACAGCCTGTCCCTCGTTCCGGTGGCACGTCGCCGTCCGGGGTATTCGCGCCTCGATCCAAGCAACCAGGTTCGACGACTCTCGACGGTGGTTACAACGTGATGAGTTTCCGGTGTCACCGATCGAGCCGATGCCTGTGGGCGTGCTCCCTGCGCTGACTGCCGCTATGCCGTCAGCGGCGCGAGGGAGCACGACGCCCGCGCCCGTCGCGCCGACAGTCAGGAAGCCGGTGGCGGCGACCAGGAGTCGACGAGGTTGGGACGGGGCAATAGCGTTCACGATGATTACTCCTTTTCTACCGCGAGCAATCATCATCCCTGGCCGTCGATTGCGCGTCGAGGGTGCGCCAACGGCGCACCGCAAGTCGCGCCACCGAGCTCCGGCCGCACCCCGCTAAGGTCTCGCAACTTCCGGCGAAATCAGCGTGCAGACGCGCCGGATTGACCACCGAAAGAGGGTCAAGGATCTGTCACCACACCTCCGAAGCGCGTTACACGGTAGATGACGGCAGACCGCGACACCCAGCCCGCACCTCCCACCGCGGTGCTCTTCGACATCGACGGGACCCTGGCCGACTACAACGGTGCCGTTGCAATCGGGCACCGCCTCCGCACCCTCGACCAGGGCGACGCGGTCGCCGGGCGCCCAGACGAAGGTGTACTGCCCCAACACGGGATGCCCGTCGGTCGAGACGACCTGCCAGGTCACCTCGTAGGCGCCCGCTCTCCAAGCTCGAGCGGCATCGACGCCGACGGCCGGATGACGCTGACGCAGCCGTCCTGTAATAACCACCGTCGGGACCGACGACCCGCGAAGCCGCCGCGGCCCCATCGCTCGCGAGGACGAGCAGATTGTCGTTGGTGGTGAGTACGAGCTCGCTCGGCTGCTCGGTCACGGTCGAGTCGGCCGCGGGAGTCGCCGACACGAGATGATTGTGCGGGGGCGGCGTGATGCGAGCGCGTCGTCTCCGCCGGTCGGAGCCGTCGCCGAGGCGGTTGTCGCCGCCGCGACATCGCCGTCCCCGTCGTCGTCATCCCGCGGCCGTGGCCCGAGCCGAAGGCGGCCGACATCACCGCCACCGCGGGCGCCGGCAGTTCCGGCTCGTCCTGGCCCTTGACGGTCGGCTGGTTCCACATAGTGGATCCCGTCTCGCAGGGTTGCAGGACCGGGAACTCCAGCGTGGAGCCAGAGCTCGCGGCGCACACAGAACCGAACAACAGGGAAGGCCGGGACGCCAGGCCGTGACCGGACACGTTCTGCGGAAGTGACCGACGTCAAGGGGGCTCGTTCACTTCAGCGCGCCCGCGTAGCGTGAGAAGTCTGGGCAGGCGGGCTCAGATCGACTAGGAGGAGGAGCGAGATGGCGGCAGGGAAGAGCCGACGCGAAGCGACGGGGCACGCAACGGCGGTCCTCTTCGACATCGACGGGACGCTCGCCGACACGAACTTTCTCCACGTCGAGGCATGGTCGCGCGCATTCTGGCAGTGCGATCTCGACGTCCCGTCATGGCGGATTCAGCGCGCCATCGGGGCAGACTCATCGGAGTTGCTCGACTTGCTCCTTGATGATGGGGTGCCGGATGAGCTGCGAACGCGAGTCAAGACGCTTCACTCCAAGAACTACGCCGAGACCATCGCTCGCATCACTCCCCTTCCCGGAACTCGGGAACTGGTTGCGACTCTCGTCGGTCACGGTGTTCATGTCGTGCTGGCGACGTCGGCGCCCCAGAACGAGCTCGACGTCCTGCTCGACGTGCTCGACTTCGGCGGTTCGGTGCACGCAGTGACGAGCGGCGCGGATGTCTCGACAGCGAAACCCGCCCCTGATCTGATCTCCATCGCTCTCAAGCGGGCCGGCACCTCGGCTGATCACGCAATCATGGTGGGAGATGCGACCTGGGACGTCCTCGCGGCCAAGCGAGCGGGGGTCGCGACTGTCGGTGTGCTTTCGGGCGGCACCTCTGAGCAGGAACTTTTGGAGGCGGGTGCAGTCGCGGTGTATGAGGACGCCGCCTCCGTGCTTACGGGTCTTCACGACAGCCCGCTGGCGAGCCTCCTGAGCTGAGTCGCGGTTGGCTCAGGAGGCCCGGCGCCGTCAGCTCGTCGACCGCCTCCGCAAGACGACGAGCGTTACCCCTATCGCGGCAGCAACTGCGGCGAGAGCCCCACCGATCCACAGGGCATCGCCAAGCAGAGCGAGATCGGCTCCCGATCCGCTCTGAGCGTTCTCGGCGGTCGCTCCTGGAGCATCCGACACAGCGACGGTTCCGTTGCAATCCGGTCGCGAGGTGGCGCCTTCCGCAAGAGCCACGCCCTCCGCCGGTGCCCAATCGAACACGTACTGTCCTGAGACCGGGTGTCCATCCGTCGAAACCACTTGCCACGTCACTTCGTAGGCTCCGGCTGGGCCCAGTTCGAGCGGCATAGTCGCCGCTGGACCGACGACACTCACGCACCCGTCCCCGTAGTAAAGGCCATCAGGTCCTACAACACGCAGAGCAGCAGCGGCTCCGTCGTTCCCAAGTACCAGCAGGTCGTCGTTCGTCGTCAGCACGAGCGACCCGGGCTGCTCCGACACCGTCGAGTCAGCGGCGGGTGTCGTCGACACAAGATAGTTGTGCGCGCTAGCGGGCGTCGCCACCGCGGCAGAGCCGAGTAGGCCAATCGCGGCGGCAGCCATTAAAAGCCTGCGACGGGTCACGCGGACGCCCGAGGCGCGCGCCGACGGGATGCGAGCCCAATGGCGACTCCCACTGCTCCGACGACGAGTCCGCCAACGCCGAGCACGCGTGCCAGCACGTCGTCACCGCTCGCAGCGGGAGTACCGGCCGAGGCCGCGGTCGTCACCGCTTCGTCACTCTCGTCGTGTCCGTCGTGGTGGCCCGTCCCGTTTTCCGCCGCCGTCACCGCAACGGTCGGAGCGGGGTGCGCGGGCTCGTCCTGCCCCTCGACCGTCGGCTGGTCCCACGAGGTCGAGCCGATTTCGCATGTTTGCAGCACAGGGAAGGCGAGAGTCGAGCCTGCCGCGTCCTCCGGGAGCTGAAGCTGCAGTGCGACGGTGTCGCGGTAGCCATCGGCGAGCGGCGCCTTGGCACTGTAGACGACGTCTGAGACGCGCTTGGTCGCCGTGTTCCCGTGCGCATCAGCCGTCGGCGCGGCGATCGCAACCTCGTTTTTCACGACCTCCCAGTTCGGGTTGATGGTCGGGCTGACGGAGTTGATGCCCTCCGGGATCGTGATCGTGAGCCCGGTCGTCGGTGATCCCTCGCAGCCATGTGCCAGAGAGAAGGTCACCACGGTGTAGGAGCCGGCGGCTGTGCTGCTCGCGGCGGCGGTCACGTGGGCGCTTGCGGGGGACGAGGCGGCGAGCGCCAGGGCGATGGACGCAGCGGCGACGAGAGCACTGCTCCCGACGAGTCTGCGGCGCGAGGAGGAGGAAGAAGGGTAGGTGGTCATCAGAATAAAGTCCTCAAGCATGTCGGCGTGACGCCGAAAATCAGAACGCAGCGCAGGATTGCGGTGCGTGCGAAAGCGCCGACGGCAGTTCCCGGACGGGAGCGATGTCAGACGGCGCACATGACGCGGGCCGGCGGCCCACGGTGCCGGAGGACCGAGAGGACAGTGTTAAGCCGACGCGGTGTTCGCGGCGTCGGCGCTCCGACGACGGCGACGCTCGGGCTCCTCGGCGTGATCAGCGCCGAGACCCAGGCGACGATGTGCACAACGACCCGCTCGAGTTCTGCGCCAAGCGTCCAGAAGATCTGTTCGCCGTGTCGAAGCATCGCGATCGTCAGTACCGCCGCAGCGAAGTGAGCGATGAGCATGGCTGGCCCGTGCGCGGCGTGCCCGCCTCCCAGCACGACCAAGCTGACCGTCGATCCATCGTGCGCGTGCACTCCGCCGCCGGACGTGCCGACGACGCTTACTCCTCCACTGCCCGCGACCAGGAACAGAGCGTGGTAGGCCAGCTGGCTAAGCAGTACGGAGGCGGTCAGGCGTGGCAGCGCCAGTCGACGCCCTGAGAGGAAGACACAGACGACGACGGCGAAAGTCGCAGCTAGGGCGAGGATCGCGGGTGGGGGCGCATTGGCGCCGGCGAGGGTGTGCGAGGCGGCGGCAGTCGCCGTTGCGGCGAGTGCGGCAACGCTTCCGCGCGCCACCCGTGCACCTCGCGTCTGCACTCGCTCATCCTCTCGTCCTGATCACGTATCCCGGCAACTCGGAGTCCGGTGGGCGTCTGACTCGTCTTCGCGCGCGCGCGACTCATCCCAGGGTAATCGACGCAGCGGAACCGCCCCTGCCCGGCGGGAGACCCCCACCCTGTCCCGTTACGAAGCCGTTACCTAGATTGCCGAAAGATTTCCAAACCCCCTCCGGGAGGGCTCCGAAGACATACCAACGGCCGCGAAACGGTCCACACAGAACAGGTCCTCCGCGTTACGTGGGGGCCGTCTCATGAAGGAGATATCCCATGCGATCCACCAAGCGTTCCGCTCTCGCCGCATTCGCCCTGCTGGGCACCGCCGCCCTCGGCCTCACTGCCTGCTCCAGCGGCAGCGGCTCGACCACCGTTCCCAGTGAGGCAGCGACCGGTATGTCGACGCCGATGGCGACGTCGTCGACCTCTGCCGGCTCGACCCCCATGGCAACCATGGATCCCGCTGCCAATCTCGTGGGCCCCGGCTGCGCCGCCTACGCCGCGCAGGTTCCGGATGGCGACGGATCGGTTGCCGGTATGGCCCTCGCCCCGGTCGCTACGGCCGCGTCCAACAACCCGCTGCTTAAGACCCTGACCGCTGCCGTCTCCGGTGGCCTCAACCCCGACGTCAATCTTGTGGACACGCTGAACAGTGGCGAGTTCACCGTCTTCGCCCCGGTCGATGAGGCATTCGCCAAGTTGGACCCGGCCACGGTCGAGACCCTGAAGACCCCCGAGGGCGCGGCCACGCTGTCCACGATCCTGACTTACCACGTCGTCCCCGGTCAGATCGCCCCTGACGCAATTGCCGGCGATCACGCCACCGTCCAGGGCGGCAACCTGACCGTCACCGGCTCCGGCGACGACCTCAAGGTCAACGACGCTTCCGTCATCTGCGGCGGCGTTCAGACCGCCAACGCGACCGTGTACCTCATCGACACTGTGTTGACCCCTCCGGCCAGCTAAGACCGTTCGCAGCCTCGGCTGCTGATCTCGCCGAAGGGCGGGCACCACGAGGTGTCCGCCCTTCGGCGTTTCTCTGCGTCACGGTGCCCAGGAATGACGAGAGGCGCGGACCCGTAATGGGATCCGCGCCTCTCGTCGTGCGGGAGCCGGCTACTCGGCCGGCGCGCTGATGTCATCCAGCAGACGGTCCCCCGGTCGCGCCTCGACCATGTCAGCTTCGATCTCGGCCCGGTCGAGTAGCTCCTCCATGCGGCGGCGGCGGTTGCGCGTGATGAGCGTGACGACTGTGCCCTTCTTGCCTGCGCGACCGGTGCGTCCGGATCGGTGCAGGTACGTCTTGTACTCGTCGGGCGCGTCGGCCTGGATCACCAGGTCGATGTCGTCCACATGGATGCCGCGCGCGGCGACGTCGGTCGCCACCAGTACGTCGACCCGTCCGCTGGTCAGCAGGGCGAGGTTCCGCGTTCGGCGCGACTGGTTGAGATCGCCGTGCAGGCTCGTCGCGGGGATGTCCGCGTGGTCAAGTTGCTCGGCGAGCTGCTCCGCAAAGGCGCGGGTGCGGGCGAAGATCAGCGTCTTTCCTCGGCGGGCGGCGAGCTGCTCGATGATTTCGGCCTTGTCGCGGTGCTCGATCAGGAGCACGCGGTGGTCGATGGTCGAGGACGCTTGGTCCTCGCCCGCGACCTCGTGGACGCTCGGGTCGACAAGGAACTCGTCGACGAGCGTCGCGACGCCCTTGTCGAGCGTGGCCGAGAACAGCAGGCGCTGGCCGCCATCGGCGGTCTGGCGGAGGATCCGCTGCACCGGCTCGAGGAAGCCCAGGTCGCACATGTGGTCGGCCTCGTCCAGCACCGTGATGGTGATGTTCGAGAGATCGAGACGGCCCTGTTCGACGAGGTCCTCAAGGCGACCCGGCGTGGCGATCACGATGTCGACACCACGCTGGAGAGCACCCACCTGCTTGTACTGGGGGACGCCGCCGTAGATGGTCGTGGTGAACAGGCCCACGGAGCGAGCGATCGGCTGGATTGTCCGGTCGATCTGCATGGCGAGTTCGCGCGTCGGGGCGAGGATAAGCGCACGTGGCGCCCGTCCGGGCTTGCGGCCCTTGGCTCCGTTGTTCTCCATCAGGCGCTCCACGACGGGAGCCCCAAAAGCGATTGTCTTGCCGGAGCCGGTCTTGCCACGGCCGAGGACATCCTTACCGGCGAGCACCTCGGGGATGGTCGCGGCCTGAATCGGGAATGGTGACGCCGCTCCGAGCTCAGCCAGCTGGCGGACGATGTTACCACCCAATCCGAGGTCGCCGAAAGTCACGCCCTCGACATCGACGGCGAGCGTCGCCGTCGCTTCGAGGCGCTCGAGCACGACATCGTCGGCCTGGCGCGGTGCGCGAGCATTGCGGCTCGGGGCGAAGTCGGAACCGGAGTCGCGACGCGAGGGCCGCGAGTCGCGATCGTAGGAGCGGACGGGGCGCTCACCGCGGTCGTGACTACGGGCGGGACGGGAGTCACGGTCGTAGGACCGAGCGGGCTGAGCATGGCGGTCAGAAGAGCGACTCGGTCGCGCGTCACGGTCGTTAGAGCGGACGGGGCGCTCACCGCGGTCGTCATTTCGAGCCGGTCGCGCGTCGCGATCGTAGCTGCGGGCCGGACGCGCGTCACGGTCGTCGGCGCGGGCAGGACGCGCGTCCCGATCGTAGGCGCGGGCAGGACGCGCGTCACGGTCGTATCCGCGGGCAGGACGCGCGTCCCGATCGTATCCGCGGGCAGGACGCTCGCTGCGATCGTATCCGCGGGCAGGACGCTCGCTGCGATCGAACGATCGAGCGGGCCGGTCGGAACGATCGTAGGAGCGCGCAGGCCGGTCATTGCGGTCACGAGGACGCGCATCGCGGTCGACACCGCGAGCAGGACGCGCATCCCGATCATACGAACGAGCAGGACGCGCGTCGCTCTCGGACCCGCGCGAGGGCCGCTCGTCCCTGTCGTAAGGGCCGGCCGGGCGCTCACTGGCACGGGCGGCGCGCTCATCGGCATTCCAGCGCGCCTTCTTGGGCGCGTTCTCGTCGACGGGGCGGAAGCCGCGGTGGCCCTCGCTGCGCGAGCCGGGCTTGGTGGCGGGGAAGCGCGAGCGGCCGCCGAGCTGCGACTTGCCACTGGAGGCGCCGAAGCGATTGGGCTCGAAGTTCTTGGCCGGGCGTCCGCCGGCAGGCTTTTTATTCTTGGGCATGACAGTTCTTCCTGGGTTCAGGTCGTGCGCGAGGAAGGCGACATCCGAGAAACCCCGTCGTGAGGGGTCCGAATGCTGTACTACTGCGGGGCAGCAGGGGGGAGAACCCGGGCGAGTCATTGACCGGGGCCGATTCACACAAGTGATTCGTCTCACGACGACTGTCGGAGACTCGGCCCACATGACTAACAAACCCATCCGCACGAGAACGTGCGGTGTCAAGAGCCGACCGAGCGAGTCTACATGCGGCGATCGGCCATCACCAGGCCCGCGGCTCCCGGCCGTGTCAGACCGACGCCCGCCGTGCCCGATACGCCGCGACATTTGCCCTATTGCCGCAGTTGCCCGTGTCGCAATACCGCTTGGAGCGATTACGCGAGAAGTCGACGAGTACCGCCTCGCAGTCGTCCGCCGCGCAGATCCGGATGCGCTCGCGTTCATCTCCGCGGATGACATCGACGAACGCCATCGCCGCCTCAACCAGAATGCGTGTCGCGAGCGGACTCTCGTCGCGCGTCGCGTGCAGGTGCCAGCCGTAGGGGCCGTGCCGCACGAGCTGCGGCAGCGCTCGACCCGTCTCAAGCATGCCGTTGACCACCGGCACGAGGTCCTCCTCGGCCCGGGTGAGCCACAGGGCGCGGAGTGGGGAGCGGATCATCTGCACCGCTTCTAGTTCGGCGGGAGACCCGTCGCGGCGTCCGGTGTAGCGGTTGTTCAGGAGGAAATCGTCGAGGTGTTCGAGGGTGGCCATCTCGTCCTCGCCGGACGGGGAGAGTTCGGGCAGGGTGTTGACGAGGATGGCGGTCGAGGTCAGCGACGCCTCGACGTCATAGGCGAACACCATGTTGACTCCTGACAGTGCGGCTCGGTAGTGTGCGATCAGCTCGCCGTCACGAGTGTAATCGCTTTGACTCCTGAAGGAGCCGGTCATGACCACCGAGAGCACTGCCACCGTCACGCCACCCTCCTCCCTCGCCCCCGAGCCCTCTCGTCGACTCGGCTCTGGTCTGCTCCTCGTGCTGGCCGCCGCCGCTGCCTTCGGCCTCGGCGGGCCCTTCGTCAAGCCGCTGCTGGAGGCGGGCTGGACTCCCGCGGCCGCCGTGCTCTGGCGGACGGGCGGGGCCGCCGTCATCCTCGCCATCCCGGCCGTCGTCTCCCTGAGCGGACGCTGGCACGTGCTGCGGCGCAACCTCGGCACGATCGTGCTCTACGGAGTCTTCGCCGTGATCGCCGTACAGCTCTGCTTCTACAGCGCCATCGAGCACATGTCGGTGGGCATCGCGCTGCTGATCGAGTACCTCGCGCCGGTCTTTTTGGTCCTTTTCTCTTGGGCGCGCACCCGGAGGCATCCCGGTCGCTTCACGCTTGCCGGCTCCGCGCTCGCGCTCGCCGGCCTGGTACTCGTACTGGATCTCGCCGGTGAGTCGACGCCCGAGCTGGTCGGGATCGCCTGGGCGCTGACCGCATCGCTCGGCCTCTGCGTCTACTACGTCATCGCGGGTCACGTGGATCCAGAGCTGCCGTCACTCGCGTTGACGGCGGGCGCAATGGCGGTCGGCGCCTTAATCCTGTCCCTGCTGGGCGTGATCGGAGTCATTCCGCTCCGTGCGACGTTCGACCAGGTCGTCTTCCTCGGGAACGACGTACCCTGGCTCCTCCCCGCCGCGGTCATCCTCGGCATGTCGACGGTGCTGGCCTATCTGCTCGGGATCGCGGGCGGCACTCGATTGGGCACGCGGATCGCCTCCTTCGTCGGCCTGACCGAGGTGCTGTTCTCGATCTGCGCGGCATGGCTGCTCCTGGGAGAGCTGCCCGCACCGATCCAGTTCGCGGGCGGTGTGCTGATCCTCGCCGGCGTGGTCCTCGTGCGCCTGCAAAAGACACCTCACACTCCCTGATCGCGGAGTTCGGGCGTGCACGCCGACCAGGGTCGCGGTGCTCAGTCGAGGGAGCAGCCCGGCTCGTCCGAGAGCGCACGCTCGATCCGCCCGCGATGATCGTCCGACATCGGCGGCAGGGCGTCCGGAGCGAACCAGCCCACCTCAGTCGACTCGTCGTCGGCCACGTAAGCCTCGCCCGAGATCCAGCGGCAGCGCACGACATGGTCGAGGTACTGGGAGCGGTCACCGTTCGGGTACTGCATTGGCGGGAGCGTGTGCACCTGCACGAGTCGCTCCACCTCGATCTCGACACCCGCCTCCTCCTGCGCCTCGCGGCGAGCGGTACCCGCAACCGTTTCCCCCGGATCGATGATCCCCGTCACGGCCGTCCAGGCGCCGGTGTCCGCGCGCCGCACGAGCAGGACCTGCCGCGCCGGCTCCTCGCGGACGATCACGGCTGTCACGCCGGTGAGCCAGAGCAGTTCGGTCCCGATCCGCTCGCGCAGACGCAGGACGAAGTCAGGCGTCGTCATCAGTGCGGCTCGGGCCGGAAATCGAAGGCGACGATGCCGGCGGTGTCGACGAACGGTCCGACAAACGCCTTGAACGCGTCGTGTGCAGGATCGTAGAACCCGGGAGCCTCTACGGCGGGTCGCCCGAGGTAGTAGTTCAGGTCGCCCTCGGAGGTGAAGGTGAGCAGAAACGCGCGATCGAAGCCCTCGCCGGCACCCTCGGTGCTCAGCTGCGGACCGGTCTCGATCGACTCGATATAGGGACGACCGTCGCGCCTGCACTCGTGCGCGAGCGCGAGGAAGCGTCGGACGACTTCGTCGGCCTCAGCGAGCAGTGCGGTCGGGCGGAAGCGGATCAGGACGATGTGCCGGAGCGTCCCCGGCCGGTGATCCCGGGCGACGAAGCGCTCTGGCCCGACCTCGGCGAGCACCGCGGCAGCGCGCTCCGGTCCGCTGTGCCAGCGCGAGCCGACCGTCTCCACCGAGTCCCTGATGTCCGTCATGCCGACGCCTTCCCGGCGCGGACGGCACGCCGCCGTTCACGATACCCCTCGACCAGGTTGTAGACGACGGGCAGAACGACCAGCGTCAGCACCGTCGAGGACACCAGGCCACCGATCACGACGATCGCGAGTGGCTGCGAAATGAAGCCACCGTGACCCGTGATCCCGAGCGCCATCGGCAGCAGCGCGAAGATCGTCGCCAGCGCAGTCATCAGGATGGGCCGCAGTCGCCGCTCGGTCCCGTGCAGCAGCGCCTCGCGCACCGGCATCCCCCGGTCGCGGTACTGGTTGACCAGATCGACGAGCACGATCGCGTTCGTGACCACGATGCCAATCAGCATCAGCACGCCAATCAGCGAGGGCACGCCCAGCGGCACACCGGTGACAACCTGCAGGAGAATTGCGCCGGTCGCCGCGAACGGCACCGAGACGAGCAGGAGCAGCGGTTGCAGCAGCGAGCGGAAGGTCGCGACCATCACGACGTAGACGATCAGGATCGCCACCAGCAGGGCGATGCCGAGCTGAGAGAACGCGTCGGCCTGGTCGGCCGTGACTCCGCCGAGGGAGGCGTCGACGCCGGCCGGTAGCGACGTCGCGGTGATTGCCTCCTGCACCGCGGCGTTCGCCGAGGCCAGATCATCGCCCTGAGGAGTGACGGTAATCGTGGCCGTGCGCTGGCCGCGCTCGGTGGTGATGCTCGCCGGGCCGTCGGTCTGCTCGACGGCGGCGAGGCTCGAGAGCGTCACGGTTCCGGCCAGAGTGGGCACCTCGAGGCCCCGGAGTTCGTCCACGGTCGCGGGCGGCTGCGCGTCGGCGAGGTAGATCGAGAGCGTCCGGTCGTCGATGACGACGCTGCCGACCGCGGTCGGCTGGAGGGCCTGGCTCACGAGGGTGCCGAGGGCGACCTCACTGAGCCCGGCGCGCGCGGCGGCGTCCCGGTCGACGCGCACCGCGATGTAGGGCAGGGAGGAGGAGAGGTTGCTCTCGGCCTGGCTGATCCCCTCGGTCCCACGCAGCGCAGCGAGGAGCTGGTCGTTCCCGCTCTGCAGGTCGCTCTGCGATGCCGTGGTGAGGTCGACCTCGATGTTCGAGGAGGCGCCGAAGCCGGAGGAGGCGGCGACACTGATGTCGTCGGCCGAGGCGACGCTCGCGAGGGCCTCGCGCACGCCGGCCTGAACCGCCTCCTGATCCGCCGACTCGTCGGTGGTGACGGAGTAGCGGATCGAGGTCGCGCCTCCCCCGCCACCGCCGAACGCGCTCTGCAGCCCGCCGGCGGAACCGATGGTGAGCTGCACCGTCTCGACTCCGCCCACGCCGAGGATCGCGGAACTGGCCTGCTGAGCGGTCGCATCCTGCGCGTCGAGGCTTTGGCCGACCGGGACGGTCTGGGTCACGGTGAAGGTGTTCTGGCCGCTCGAGCCGAGGAAGTTGGTCTTCATCAGCGGAGAGAGCGCTCCGGTCCCGACGAGGACGAGCAACGCCAGGAGCACCGTGACGACCGAATGTTTCAGCGTCCAGTGGATGATCGGGCCGTACACGACCTGAAGCCCTCGGGCTCGGCGTGGTCCACTGTGGGCGCCATGGTGGGGAGCCTCCTGGACCGGAGCGAGGCTCTCGCCCGCGGCCGAACGCTCCTCGGCGAGCGCCGCCTGCGCGGCTTGGCGGACCGCCGGCCGCTTCGAGGGGCGCAGGAACCAGTACGCGAGCACGGGCACGATCGTCAGCGCCACGACCAACGAGGCGAGGAGCGCGATCGACACGGTCAGCGCGAAGGGCCGGAACAGCTCGCCCGTGGTGCCGCCGACGAACGAGATCGGCAGGAACACGGCGACGGTGGTGATCGTCGAGGCGGTGATCGCTCCGGCGACCTCGCGCACAGCGGTCGCAATGGTGGCGACCCGCTCCTCCCCCGCGTCAAGATGCCGCTTGATGTTCTCGATCACGACGATGGAGTCATCGACCACGCGGCCGATCGCGATCGTGAGTGCGCCGAGGGTGAGGATGTTGAGGGTGTAGCCGGCCGTCTGCAGGCCGATGAAGGTGATCAGCACCGAGGTGGGGATCGAGATCGCGGTAACCAGCGTCGAGCGCACCGACAGGAGGAACAGCAGGATCACCAGCACGGCGAAAACGAGGCCAAGGGCACCCTCCTGCGCGAGGGAGGCGATCGACTCCTGGATGTAGGGCGCCTGGTCGAAGACCGAGGTGAACGTCGCATTGTCGCCGATCGATGCTTCGAGGTCGGGCAACAGCGCGGTGACGCTGGTGGAGACGTCGACCGTGTTGGCCGCGGGAAGCTTGGTGATCGAGAGCGTGAGCGCCGGCTGGCCGTTCACCCGCGAGATCGAGGTGACAGGAGCATCCGTCACGGCGACGCTCGCGACAGAGCCGAGCGTGGTCACGGTGGGAGCGGCGGCGGGCGCGGCACCGGCCGACGCCGACCCTCCTCCCGAGGGCAGCAGCGGCAGGGCCGCGATCGCGTCGGTGGAGTCGAGCTTCACCCCCGATTGCACCGAAAATGTCGAGCCGTCCTGAGTGATCTGCCCGCCGGCGACGAGCACGCCGTTCTGCTGCAGCGCGGTGCGGATGTCGCTCACCGACACTCCGGCCGCCGCGAGAGCCGCGTCGTCGGGGGTGATCGTCACGCGCTGGGCGCTTTCGCCGACCAGGGCCACCTCCCGCACTCCGTCGACCTTCTCCAAGTCCGGGATGACGCTCGTGCGCAGGCGGTCGGCGAGCGCATCCGCGTCCCCGTCACTGGAGACCGCGAGCTGGAGCACCGGCAGGTCATCGAAGGAGCCGGTGACCACCTGCGGGTCCACTCCGTCCGGGAGCGTGGTCCTGATCCGGTTAATGGCCTGCAGGATCTTCTGCTCGGCGGTCGCGAGATCGGTGCCGTAGGTGAACGAGGCCGAGATCTGCGACGAGTTCGTGGACGAGGTCGCGCTCGTGGTCTCCAGCCCCGGAACGCCCTGGATCGCGGTCTCGATCGGCGTGGAGACGTCGTCGTTAACCACCTCCGGAGCTGCGCCCGGGTAGGACGTGATGACCGCGAGCTGCGGGAAGGAGATCGACGGAGCGAGCTCCTGCTTGAGCCCGGTGAGCGCGACGCCTCCGAACACGGCGATGACGACGGTGACGAGCGCGATGAGGGCCCGGTTCTTCATGCTGAGGACCGCGAGGAGATGCACCCTAGGAGTCTTCCATCAGCCGACTGATTGTGCGGACGGGGCAGCGCGTCTCAGGCCAGGCGCACAGCTGCGGTCGACGACCCTCTCGAGAGAGCCCCATCGGCGCTCACTCCGCCGGCCGTCAGCGTGCCCGCGACGGCGCGGACCGCGATCCGCCCTGCTCCTCGGTGCGCAGCAGCGAGGACGGCGACCTCACGTTGGGCGGGAATCGAAGCGGGAGTCGGGCGTCATGGCGGCGGCCTTTTGCAGGGGCGCGACTCGCGGTGTGGCGGTGGCGCGAGCTCGACGCGCGGCGGTCGTCCGGCCATGATGGCGTCTCACCATTCGAGAGGAGTGATCGCCGTGAGCGATACTGCCATGTCCCGTCCTCGGCGGCTTGTGATTGCCGTGGCCGCCGTCCTGATCGCAGCCTCGGTGGGCGCAGGCTTCGTGCTCTCCCACTCCGCAGACGCCACGGGAGCGCCCAACGACGGGGGCGGGCTTGGCGACGCGGGGGCGCTGATCGTTCGACGGATCGCCCTGGCCGACCCGGTGGCCCGCTCGAAGTGGCTGAACGGCACTCCGATCGACGATCCGCACCGCGAGGAGGTCGTGATCGACGACGCCGTGCGCCGTGCCACGGAGCAGGGCACCGACACCGCGCTCGTCGAACGCGTCTTCCGGGCGCAGATCGAGGCGAGTAAGACGGTGCAGCGCGGCCTCATCGAGGAGTGGACGCAGCATCCTGACGCCGCACCCACGGCGGCCCCTGACCTCGGTGCCGTCCGATCCGAACTCGATGAGATCGGCGGCTCCCTCGTAGCAGCCCTCCACGACGCCGCGAGCGTCGCCGAGGGCCCCGAGTGCCCCAGCATCGTTGCCGCCGAGCGCGAGAGCGACACGGCGGGCCTCGATGCTCTGCACCGAACCGCGGTGGAGACCGCCTGGCAGACGTTCTGCGCGGAGTGAGCCCGGCTCCTGATAACGCGCGAGAGTCAGACCACGTCGGCGAGGTACCCGGGGTCGGCCGCGGGGTGCCGCGCGACCTGCGCCCAGGCTGTCGCTAGCGCCTCCACAGCCCGGTTGGTCGCCTCCGGGGTGTAGCCGATCGGGATGCGGAGGAAGCGCTCGAATGCGCCGTCGATCCCGAAGCGCGGACCCGCGGTGATCAGCAAACCTGCTGTCCGCGCGGCGAGCGCGAGCTGTGAGCTCGCCGGCCTTCCCAGCCCGACCCACGTCGACAGGCCGCCCGAGACCCGCGGCACGCTCCACTCCGGGATCGCGCGCGCGAGCGCCGCCTCGAGGTGGTCGCGGCCCGCCCGCAGCTGCGTGCGGCGCAGCTCGAGCACCTCGTCCATCCGCCCGAGCATGTCGGCAACCAGCAACTGCTCCAGGATCGGAGTGCCAAGATCGGTCGCCGAGCGGGCCAGCGCGAGCTTGCGGATCACCGCCCGCTCGGCGCGAATCCAACCGATGCGGATGCCTCCCCACAGCGTCTTGCCGACCGAGCCGATCGAGAGCACCGTCCCCTCCGGCCCGTAAGCGGCGAAGGGCAGTGGAGTCATCCGCCGGTCGATGTCGAGTTCAGCCGTCGTCTCGTCGGCGATAATCAGCGTGCCCTGCCGCGCCGCCGCAGCGATCGCGCGCTCGCGCAGCTCCGGCGCCATGGAGCGGCCGGTCGGGTTGTGGAAGTCGGGCATCAGGTAGGCGAGGCTGGGGCTGGTCCCCCTCAGCGCGGCAATCAGGCCCTCGTCGTCCCAACCGTCGGCGCCATCGACGTTGACCGGCACGAGCCGGGCACCTGCCAGACGTAGCGCCTCGTAGGCATGCGGGTAGGTCGGCGCCTCGATCAGGGCACGGTCGCCGCGCGCGAGGAGCGTCCGCGCGACGAGGGCGATTGCGTGCTGCGCGCCGATCGTCACCATGATCTGCCCGGGTTCGGTGCGCAGGCCCCGTCCGGTATAGCGCTCGGCGATGGCCCGCCGCAGTTCGGGCAGGCCGACCGTGTCGTAGGAGCCCGAGTCGAAGTGCTCGGGAGCGAGGCGAGCCGCACGGGTGTACGCCTCGGCCAGCTCGGGCACGGCGGGCAGCGCTGCCTTCGTGAAGTCGAGGAAGTCCGCCGCCAGCGAGGGCACGGCGTGCACCGCTGCTCCGGGGAGGCGGGTCACGCTCCCGGAGCCGCGGACGCTGACGAGGTAGCCGCTCTCTCGCAGCTCGCGGTATGCGGCGGCGACGGTGGTGCGGCTCACGCCGAGGCGGGCCGAGAGTTCACGCTCTGCGGGCAGGCGACTGCCGGCGGGAATGCGGCCGTCGATGCCCAGGAGGCGGATCCGGTCGGCCAGCGCGAGGTAGGCAGGGCGGGTGCCGCGCTGCTCACGCCAGTCGCCGAGGAGGGTGTGCAGGGCGCGAGCGCCAAAGTGGACATCAGCCATGCGTCCAAGGTAGCTGAATTGGACCGCGCGAAGAAGGCCACTGGCGCGGTGGGATGTTCTCCATGACGTTGACCGCTCCTGCCGCCGCCACCGCCCCTCCGGCGAGCCAGTGGCGCCTCCGACCCGTGCCGCGGCTGCTGATCGGGCTGATCCTCTATGGATTCGCAGACGCGATGATGATCCGAGCGGCCATCGGAGTGGATCCTTGGACGGTCTTCGCGCAGGGCCTCGCTCACCAGACCGGACTCGGGATCGGACTGCTCACCAACATGATCGGCCTGCTCGTGCTGCTGTTGTGGATCCCGCTCCGGCAGCGTCCAGGTCTCGGGACGGTGCTGAACGTGCTGGTCGTGGGGACGATGATCGACGTCGGCCTGCACGTGCTCGTGACACCTGAGGAGTGGTGGGCGCGCGGCCTGCTGTTCGCCGGCGGGCTGCTGCTGCTTGCGCTAGCGAGCGGTATCTACATCGGTGCACACCTCGGACCCGGCCCGCGCGACGGGCTGATGCTGGGGCTGCACACCCGGACGGGCCTTCCCCTCTGGATCGGCCGGTCCGGCGTCGAGCTGACCGTGCTCATCCTCGGCTGGCTGCTCGGCGGCGACGTGGGCCTGGGCACCCTCCTCTTCGCGGTACTGATCGGTCCCCTTTGCTCGGTGACGCTCCCCCTGCTCGGAGTCCACCGACGGTGAGTGTCCACCTCCCTCTGGGTCGTCGCGCCTGCGCTTGAGGCGCGTCGGCGTTCGCAACCGAGGTTGAATGGCCCCCACCGTGGCTTGAGCGGGCTCCTGGATGATTCTGACCTCGGTTATGAACGCAAAGCTCTCGCGGCGAGGACCTAGCGCGTCCCCGCGGATGCCGAGCGCGTCCGCCCCAGCTCCTCCGAGTCTTGAGTCGATGTGATGCCTTCGGTGATCGAGGTCCCTGCGGCTGGCGCCTCGTGCTCGTCCGCCCCGAGAGTGCTCTCATCGAAGGGCAGACGCCCGGCGAGCACCGCCCGCACCTGCGCGGTGTCGACCTGCTTCGTCCACGTACCCACCAGCAGAGTCGCGACCGCATTACCGGTGAAGTTCGTCACAGCACGCGCCTCGGACATGAACCGGTCGATGCCGACGATCACGCCCACGCCGTTGACCAGATCGGGCCGGAACGACTGCAAACCGCCGGCCAGCGTGGCCAGGCCCGCACCGGTGACGCCCGCGGCGCCCTTCGAGGCGATCATCATGAAGACCAGCAGGCCGATCTGCTCCGGAACCGACATCGGGGCGCCGGTAGCGGAGGCGATGAAGAGCGAGGCCATCGTGAGATAGATCGCGGTGCCGTCGAGGTTGAAGGAGTAGCCGGTCGGCACCGTGATGCCGACGACCGGCTTGGACACGCCCAGGTGCTCCATCTTCGCGATCAGGCGGGGCAGCGCCGCCTCCGAGGACGAGGTGCCGATGATCAGCAGGTACTCGCGGGCCAGGTACTTCATCAGCGAGAAGATGCTCACCCCGGTCACCAGACGCAGCAGCAGGCCCAGCACCACGATCACGAAGATCGCGCAGGTGAGGTAGAAGCCGACCATCAGGGTGGCAAGTGCAATGACCGCGCCCCAGCCTGTCTTGCCGACGACCGCGGCGATGGCGCCGAAGGCACCGATCGGAGCGACCCAGAGCACCATCGAGAGGATGCGGAAGATCAGCACCTGCAGCTGCTTGATCGCGCCGAGGATCGGCTGGCCCTTGACTCCCATCTTCTGCAGGGCGAAGCCGACGAGCAGCGCGACGAAGAGCGTCTGCAAGATGCTGCCGTCCACCAGCGACGAGAACAGCGAGACGGGGATGATCCCGAGGATGAAGTCGGAGGTGCTCTCGGGCTTGAGGTCGCTCGTGTCGTAGGTGGCGTTCGAGATGTCCAGGCCCTCACCCGGGTGCAGGATATTGCCGACGACGAGGCCGATCGCGAGGGCAAAGGTCGACATCACGATGAAGTAGCCAAGGGCCAAGCCGCCGACTTTACCGACCGTGGCCGCCTTCGCAATCGAGCCGATACCGATCACGATGGTGCAGAAGATGATCGGCGCGATCATCATTTTGATCAGTCCGACGAATGCCTTGCCGACGGGTTCGAGAGTCGCGGCGAATCCGGGGGCGACGAGGCCGACTATCACTCCCGCGACCACGGCGATGATCACCGCGATGTAGAGCCAGTGGTTGCGGTCGATCCGTCTGCGAGTCTTCACAGGGGCGACCGCCGGGATCATCCGGTCGGCCGGTGTGCCGGGCGTTGTGGGCATGCGTATGTCCTTCTCTTCGTCGAGGTGAGGGGGTAGAACGATAGTGACCCCGCCGCCGCCGCTCGATGCCGTTGCGTACATACTGTTCACGGCCGGGCCTGTTCACGGCCGGGCCCATTCACGGCCGGGCGCCTGCCAGCGCTCGTCTCCGAGGGAGTGCCGATGCGAAGGACCCCGACCGCTCGCGGCCCGCGCGGCAGTATCGCCGCCCGCCTGTTCATCGTGCAGCTGCTCTGCATCCTGCTGCTCGGCGCCACGGCTGTCGCGGCGCTCGCGATCGATGCTCGCGGCCGGGCAAGCGAGGATGCCGCTCAGCGCAGCCTCGTCGTCACGCGGACAGTCGCCGACAATCCGTTCGTGTTCGAGGCCGCGACCGGAGCGGACCCGTCGGCCTCCCTTCAGCCCTACGCCGAGAACATCATGGGCGATACCGGCGTCGACTTCCTCACGATCATGGCCCCCGACCGCACCCGATACACACACCGCGATCGCGACCAGATCGGCCTACCATTCCGCGGCACTATCGAGCCCGCGTTGGGTGGCCGCACGTTCACCGAGACCTACACAGGCACCCTCGGCCCGTCGGTGCGCGCAGTCGCTCCGATCGAGAGCGCCGACGGCACGGTCGTCGCGCTGGTGTCGGCGGGAGTCACGCTCGCGGCGGTCGACGCCTCCTTTGCCGCTCGCGTGCAGGTCGTCGCCTGGGGCGCCGCGGGCGCCGTGGCCCTCGGCGCGCTCGGTTCGTGGCTCCTCGCCCGGTACCTCCGCCGGGTCACGGGCGGGCGCGGGCCGGAGCAGATGGGCCAGGTGTTCGCGTACTACGAGTCGGTTCTGCACTCGGTCCGCGAGGGTTTGCTGCTCGTCGATGAGCGGAGGCGGCTGGTGCTGGCCAACGACCACGCACTCGAACTGCTCGGGCTCGAGGGCCTGCAGACGCCCGTGCCCGTCGCCGAGCTCGATGTCCCGCCCGCCCTGCGGGAGCTGCTACAGGCCGACGGGCCGATCGCCGATCGCCTGATCGTGGCGCGCGAACGGATCCTCGTGGTGAATGAGCGGCCCGCCGCCTCCCCCGGCGCTCGCCCGCTGGGGACAGTGACGACGCTGCGAGACCGCACCGAGCTGCAACGGGTGAGCGGCGAGCTGGAGTCGATGCGCACCCTGTCCGACGCCCTCCGCTCGCAGACCCACGAGTTCTCGAACCGCCTGCACACGATCGCGTCGCTGATCGAGCTCGGCCGCCCCGACGAGGCCCTTGTCTTCGCGGCAGGCGAGCTGAACCTCAGCCAGCGGCTCGCCGACCGCGTGCTCGGCTCGGTGCAGGAGCCGGTGATCGCAGCGCTCCTGCTAGGCAAGGCTGCGCAGGCCCGAGAGCGCGGGGTTCAGCTGCACTTCGAGACGCACCTCGAGCCCGGCACGCAGGGCCTCGAGCCGGGCGATGTGGTGACGGTCCTCGGCAACCTGATCGACAACGCTCTCGACGCAGCCTCCTCCTCCGCCCTCGAAAGGGAGCCGTGGGTCGAGGTCTACCTCGGGCTGGCCGACGGTGAGCTAGTGGTCCAAGTCTCCGACAGCGGCCCAGGAGTGGAGGAGGCAGCAGACGTGTTCGCCCGCGGCTACTCGACCAAGGAGTCGGGTGCGTTCGGCCGGGGCATCGGCCTCGCGCTCGTGCAGCAGGTGGCGGAGCGGCTCGGAGGTACGGTCGACGTCTCGCGCCACGTCGGCGCGGTCTTCACCGTTCAGCTGCCGCTGCCGTCACCGGTGGCGCCGTGATCCGCGTCTTGGTCGTCGAGGACGAGCCGCTGACCGCGAGCGCGCACGCCGACTACGTTCGCCGCGTCGAGGGGTTTGAGGTCGCCGCGGTCGCCGGCAGTGGGGCGGAGGCGATCCGGGCTCTGCGCGCGGACCCGGGCATCGCACTCATCCTGCTCGACATGAACCTGCCGGACATGGGCGGGCTCGACCTCTGCCGGGCCCTGCGCGCGACGGGCCTCGAGATTGACGTCATCGCGATCACCGCGGTGCGCGACGCCGCCATCGTCCGCGCCGCCGTCGCTGCCGGGATCGTGCAGTACCTCATCAAGCCGTTCGTCTTCAGCGCTTTCGCCGACAAGCTCGCCAGCTACCGGGCGTTCCGCGAGCGGATACACGGAGCCGCCGTCGCCAGCCAGCACGACGTGGACGGCGCGTTCGCGGCTCTGCGCACCTCGAACGCTCCCGGCCTGGCGAAGGGGCTCTCGGCCGAGACGCTCGACGCCGTCACCGCGTTGCTCGGACCGGTCGGACTCTCGGCCACCGAGCTCGCGACACGCCTGGACATCTCGCGCGTGACGGCCCGGCGCTACCTCGAGTACCTCGCCGACACCGGAGTCGCCGGCCGCGCTCCGCGGTACGGCTCCCCAGGTCGCCCCGAGCTCGAGTACCGCCGCCGTTAAGCGCGAGCGGTCGCCGAACGGCGTCCGTGTGGCGTCCGTGTGGCGGATTCAGGAGGAGGCCACGGCCCGCGCGATCTCCTCCTGGATCAGGTCGGCGTTGATCGCCGCGCCCACGCGCACCCCGTCAGCAGCGGATGCCAGCACCTGCGCCATCGGGTCGACGAGCGACCCCGCAGCGTAGACCCCGGTCACTGCGGTGCGCCCCATCGGATCCGCAGCGAGGTGCTGTGCGACTCCTGACGCGTGCTCGACCAGTTCGAGCCCGAGCCCCACCGGCAGCCGCCCCTCGACGCGCGGACCGACGACCACCGCGTCGAGCGGGTGCAGCCTGCCGTCGATCCTGACGCCCACCACGCGGTCGTCCTCGACGATGAGCCCTTCGACCACGCCCGGCACGAGCGCGATCCCGCGTGCGGCGAGCGCCGCCGCCTCGTCCCCGGTCGGCTCCGGATACCCGTTCAGGAGGATCGAGGTCCGCTCGCTCAGCTGCCGGAACATTTGCGCCTGGTGCACGGCAAAGGAACTGCCGAGCACGCCGATCCGCTGCCCGCGCACTTCGTAGCCGTGGCAGTACGGGCAGTGCAGCGCGTTGCGGCCCCAGCGCTCGGCGAGCCCGGGGATCGACGGCAGCAGGTCGCGGACCCCGGTGGCGAGCAGGAGGCGGCGGGCCCGAAGAACCGTGCCGTCGGCGAGCATTGCGCTGACGCCGTCGGCGGTCGCGGAGGCGGAGACTGCCTCGCCCGCGACCACGCGCGCACCATAGCCCTCCGCCTCCGTCCGGGCGAGGCGCACCAGCTCGGTCGGCGGCGTCCCGTCGCGGGTGAGGACGTTGTGCGCCCCGGGCGACGGGGCGTTGCGGGGCGGCCCGCCATCGACCACGAGCACATCGCGGTGGCTGCGGCCGAGCGCGGTGGCTGCGGCGAGGCCGGCGAAGGAGGCGCCGAGGATCAGGACGTCGGCGGGCGCGGGAACGTGGGTGTCAGTGGAGGTCATGCTGACGATCGTGCGCGGACACCCCAGTAGCCACCAGGAATCGTGCCGTTTCAGCACGATCGCCGACCGCTCGTGCCAGGCTTCCCACATGCACGACGAGACCCCAGCCCCCTCCGACGACGACGTGCTGGCCGCCGTTGGACCCCGGTTGCGCCGGCTCCGCACCCGCCGCGACCGCACCCTCGCCTCGCTCTCGGCCGAGACCGGTATCTCGGCGAGCACCCTCTCCCGGCTCGAGAGCGGCGGGCGACGGGCGACGCTTGAGCTGCTGCTCCCGATCGCCCGCGCCTTGAAGGTGCCACTCGACGAACTCGTTGGCGCCCCCGAGGACCCCCGCGTGCACGGGCGCCCGATGCGGCGGGACGGGATGATCATCCAGCCGCTCAGCCGCGACGCGGGCACCCTGCAGGCCTTCAAGCACACCCTCCCCGGCGGCCCGGTACCGGAGCCAGACCAGCAGCGCACCCACGAGGGCTTCGAGTGGCTCTACATCCTGAGCGGCCGATTGCGTCTGCTCCTGGGAGAGCACGACCTCGTCTTACCCGCGGGCGAGGCCGCCGAGTTCGACACGCGCGTCCCGCACTGGTTCGGCCGCGCCGATGCACAGCCGGTCGAATTCCTCAGCCTGTTCGGTCGGCAGGGCGAGCGGATGCACGTGCGCGCCTCCACCCGCCGCTGACGCTCGTCACGCCCCGCCCAGCACCTCGCGCACGAAGCCGAGCGTGCGCTCCCGCAACGTCGCGATCTGCTCCGCGTCCCCGTCTATGACACGCCTGCCGACCTCGCTCGGGGGCGGGAAAGCGAGCGGTCGTTGAGAACTGCGATCACTCCGACGGACTCGGAGAGGGCGTCGCGGACTTCTGCCGCGAACTCGGTTTCTCCACGATGCCCTCGTCGCCTGGGAGCACCGCACCAGCTTTCCGCTGCGCATTGTCCTCACGAAGAATTGCGATGGAATCCCCGGGCGCGCACCGCGCGACCGCGCCCACCCGATACGTGCCGTCAGCCGCACCCGTATCGAAACTGGCCCGCAACACGGGACCACCCTCACCATAAACAGACGGTCGCGGAGTCGAATCCGCAACCCGAGCCGACATCCCCAACGACTCCCAATACGCCGCAACCTTTCGCGCATCCTCCAAACAATCCGTGCCCTCCGGCGCCTCACGCGAATAGCTATAACTCGCCCCCTCCACACCACCACCGAGAGAACACACATCAGGCCTCGCAGCACCGGCCCGCGGCCACCAACCTTGAACATCCAGCTGCTTCGTGGTCTCGACCACCAACTCAACCACCTTGTCGCGTCCCTCCCGCGGGCTCATCGTATTCACGGGATTCGCTCCTTTCTCCGCACACGCGGACATCAAACCTGTCACCATCACCATCACCAGCGCGCCGACACGCAGGCCCGCTCGACCCCTACGGCCAAATGCCTTTCGCACCACCGATCACCGCCTTCTTCAAAATCATACCCTCGGTAGGGCCGAGCGGCTTATTCTCCGTCACGGCGTCGTCCTCGCCTCGAAGCGCTCGACCAATATTCGCAAGCGACTCCGTCTCGACGTCAAAGTAGCCCGCCGAATCACCAGAATCGCTTCTCAAAGCATCATGGTTCGTGACAATACGCCCTGCATCCCCGCCGGTCTCCACGCCAAACGCATGCGCACCGAACCCAGGATCAACAGGATTCACATGATGGTCAAAGCTGTATCTGCGCCCGATCCACGCCGCCTCATCGCCACTCTCCTTCTCGTTCGGAAACTTATCCCGCGCCTGCCCGGCATACATGCCCTCGACATGCAAATCACTCACGGAATCAACACTGTCCGGCAACCCAGCCGACCCAAGAGCCACAAACGTCCCGAACTCGACATCAGAACGCGAAGCAGCAACAGCGATGACCGTCGTCCCATACGAATGCCCAACGACGTGACGCCGTGACGCCGTGACGAACACGACCGTCACGACTGGAAGCGATCACTCCGACGGACTCGGAAAGGACGTCGCGGACTTCTGCCGCGAACTCGGCTTGGGCACGACGCCCTCATCGCCCGGGAGCATTACACCCGCATCCCGCTGCGCATTGTCCTCGCGGAGAATGCCGACAGCGTCCCCGGGAGCACAGGGTGCGACAGCTCCTATCCGGTAGGAGTCATCCGTTGTACCAGTCATGAAGCTCGCTCTGAGTACCGGACCGCCTTCCGCGTACACGGTCGGACGCGGCGTCGAATCCGTTATCCGCACACTCATGCCCAACGACTGCCAGTACGCGGCAACCTTCCGCGCGTCCCCTTCAAAGTCCACCCCCGAGGGAGCCCAATGTTCATAAGAATAGCTCACACCCTCCGCTCCACCGGAAAGGGAACATACATCAGGCCTCGATGCACCATTGCGTGGCCACCAACCTTCGACGTCAAGCTGCCTCGTTGTGTCGATCACCAACTCGACCACCTTGTCGCGTCCCTCCCGCGGGCTCATCGTATTCACGGGATTCGCTCCTTTCTCCGCACACGCGGACATCAAACCTGTCACCATCACCATCACCAGCGCGCCGACACGCAAGCCCGCTCGACCCCTACGGCCAAATGCCTTTCGCACCACCGATCACCGCCTTTTTAAACTTTTGAAACTCGGTAGGGCCGAGCGGCTTATTCTCCGTCACGGCATTATCCTCGCCTCGAAGCGCTCGACCAATATTCGCAAGCGACTCCGTGCCGACGTCAAAGTAGCCCGCCGAATCACGATGATCACCTCCGCGGCCGCCCAGCAGTCACCGCGATCTCCAGAGTCGGAGTCGACGACAGAGCCCCTTCGCCACACGCAATGCGAAAGGAATTTGTCAGTTGAACAAAGTAATCACTCCGCCGGATACGCAGGAGGTGTCACTAGCTTCTTCCCTCGATCCGACTTCGTCACGATCCCCTCGTCCCCAGGAAGAACGACGCCAGCTGCGCGCTGAACGTTATCCTCATCAAGGAGCCCGGCGGCGTTCCCGGGCGCGCACGGCGCGACTGCGCCGACCCGATACGTCCCGGCTGCCGCACCCGTATCGAAACTGGCCCGCAACACGGGACCACCCTCACCATAAACAGTCGGTCGCCGAGTCGAATCCGCAACCCGAACCGACATTCCCAACGACTCCCAATACGCTGCAACCCTCCGAGCATCCCCCGAAAAGTCTGTCCCCTCCGGCGCCTCATGCGCATAACTGTAACTCGCACCCTCCGCACCACCAGCAAGAGAACAAACGTCTGGTACCGCCGCACCAGTCCGCGGCCACCACCCGGTGATCTCCAATTGCTTCGTTGTGTCGATCACCAATTCGACCACCTTGTCGCGTCCCTCCCGCGGGCTCATCGTATTCACTGGCTTCGCTCCTTTTTCCGCACACGCGGATACCAAACCCGTCATCATCACCATCACCAGCGCGCCGACTCGCAAGCCGGCTCGACACCTAAGGCCAAACGCCTTTCTCACCGCCGATCACCGCCTTCTTAAACTTTTGAAACTCGGTAGGGCCTAGGGGCTTATTCTCCGTAATGAGATCCGTCTCACCTCGAAGGGCACGTCCGATATTTAAGAGCGCTTCCGTATGGATGTCGAAGTATCCCGCCGAATCGCCGTCATCGCTTCGCAAAGCATCATGGTTCGTGACAACACGCCCTGCATCCCCGCCAGTCTCCACACCGAACGCATGCGCACCAAACCCGGGATCAACAGGATTCACATGATGGTCGAAGCTGTATCTGCGCCCGATCCACGCCGCCTCATCGCCACTCTCTTCCTCGTTCGGATACTTGTCCCGCGCCTGCCCGGCATACATGCCCTCGACATGCAAATCACTCACGGAATCAACACTGTCCGGCAACCCCGCCGAACCGAGAGCCACAAACGTCCCGAGTTCGACATCGGAACGCGAGGCAGCGACGGCGATGACCGTCGTCCCATACGAATGCCCCACGACATCCGGCTTCGGAATCGAATCCCCTCGAACAGCGGAAAGCCCCTGCATAGACGCGGCAAGAGCCGCACCACCCGCAACAGCGTCAGCGGTACTCAAGACCGACGGGTCGACATTCTCGACCGCCGGAGGAGGCGTCTCATATCCGATCCACGCTACCACAGCACTTCCTTCCGGCAACAGTGACTGCACATTCTGCGAAGCCTTGGCCCACGAGGTCATGGTCGCCGTCGTCTGCCCCATCCCGGGCACCGCATACGTCACGTTCGTCGCAGTATCAAGATCACCGATTGATACAGCCGCCAATGGCGGATTATCGTCCGTCAGCGAGATGAGGAACCGCTCATCGAAACCAGGGCGAACCTTTAGCGAGTCAGCGATATTCTCCAGCACCTTAAGCTGCTTCGATATCTCCGCGAAGTCGTCCGCGCCAAGGTCAGGCGCACCGTAGAGCATCGCGTGCTGCCGCTCCTTCAACGCCTTGATCCGCGCCCGCAACACACTCTCGTTCGCCTGCGCCCGCGCCCCATACGGCACCCCCTCGAGATTCCCGATCACCTCCGGCAGCCCACCGATCAACGCCTCCTGCCGCGCAGAAAACCGGGCCCCATCCTCAGCCGGCCCGAGCCGCGTCCACCACGCGTTCACCTCGGTCGCCGGAATCCGTTTCAGCTGCGCACCCAATTCCGGCCGCGTCTTAAAGAGCACCGCAAGCTCATCGGCAGGCACCGACGACAGCAGATCCAACACGCTCTGATCGCTCTTCGGCGGCCCCGCAGTCGCCACCACCTCCAAAGTCGGAGTCGACAACAGCCCCCCGCCCGCCGCAGTAAAGGCGAGAGAGACCTGCTCGACCCAGTCCGCATGCGACTGGTCAATCGCCAGCAACTGCTCAAAGCCGCCGAGCGCAGTCGTCGACTCCCACGGCACCCACGCACACGCATCCTGAAACGTCGCGAACGCTTTCACCAGCTCATCCCGCTCCGCCCGCAACGCGACATTCGCCTGCCGCGCGTCCGACACGAACACATCCAAACGATCAGGATCAGCAGACGTCTGTCCAAAACTGGCCGCCGGAGTCATCCCGACAGCGGCCGTCGTGCGAGGCGGCTCATTCGGCGAATACGCTGCCGACAGCGTCGGCGGAAGAAACCGATCCTCCGACGGACGCCGATCAAAGAACTCGTCGGGATTAAAACCCAGACCGCCCGTCGGATCGACGCGGCGCCGCTCCTCCCGCTCAGCCTGGCGCGCCTCCCACGCAGCCATCTCCTCCAGCCGCTCCCGCTCCTTACGCGCCCTCAAAATCGCGGCAAGCACCATCTCCGAGAGGTCGAAGAGCACAGCTTCCAGACGCGACCGATTCGACGTCTCCGTCAGATGGGCAACCCAGAACACTCGCGCAAAAGGCCCCTTGAAATCCTGCATCGCCTGCTCGGCAGCCGCGCGATGCACCACCGCGTGCGACCTCAACGAGTCCGCCACCTTCACCAGGTTCCGCGAAAACTGTGCCGCCACCTCGTCATCGAACCGGAACGTCTCCATGACCACCGTCTGACCACCTCCCCTGAGCTTCGCTCTAGGACAGTAGTCAGATGCCGCCAGACAGAAGCCGCGCTGGCGCGAGATCGCACATCGCCCCCGACCTCAGCCCGCGGAGGTCAGCCGCTCCAGAAACCCCGCGAACGCGAGTAGGTCGGCCTCGGGCCACGCGCTGAGCGACTCCCGCATCCGCTGCCGCTGCTGCCCGCCGAGGTCCCGCATCCGCTCCCGACCGATGCCGCTGAGCGAGAGGAACCGCGCGCGACCGTCCGTCGGATCGGCGGTCATTTCGACCAGGCCGAGTTCCGCGAGCTGCCGGGCCTGCCTGCTGATCGCGCTGCGGTCGACGCCCAGCCGCTCGGCCGCGACACCGGAGTGCACCGGGCCGCAGCGCTCGAGCATCTGCAACAGTCGCAGACCGAAGGGTGGCAGCGCCGGGTCGATCGACGCCGCCGTATCCCGGACCGCGAGGCGCACCTGCACAGCGAGCGCAGTGATCCGCTCCTCCACCTCGCGCAGCGCCCCGGCCGAGGACGTGGCGACGGGCATCAGCGCCGCTCGATCACGTCGATCGCGCCGGTGGGGTGGGACTGGCCGACGGGGCGCAGCCCGGCCTGCCCGTCGGAGGCAGCGATGAGCGCGTCCTCCGCGTCTTCGAGCGGATGCGACGCCTTCAACTGCACGGCGTTCTGAGACCCGAGGTCAACGTTGGGCAACAGGATGACGGCGATCAACGTGACGATGGCCAGCGGGATGCTGTAGAGGAACACGTCACCCACGCCGATCCCATAAGCGCTCTCGACCACCACGCGCACAGCATCCGGCAGAGTCGCCGGCTGCGGGATGGTGCCACTGCCGAGCGCCTGCGCAGCAAGGACTTGATCAGCGGGCGCAAGACCGGCGATTCCGGTCTTCATCCGGTCGGCAATGACGGTGCCGAGTATTGAGCCGAGCACGGAGACGCCGATGGTGCCACCGAGGCTGCGGAAGAACGTGACCGCGCTGGTCGCCACGCCAAGGTTCTTCACCTCGATGGAGTTCTGCACCACGAGGACGAGGTTCTGCATCAGCATGCCCAGGCCGGCACCGAGGACGGCCATGTAGATGCCGACCAATACGAGGTCCGTGTCGTAGCGCAGCGTGCTCAGGAGGAAGGTGCCGACAACGGCGAGCACGCCGCCGCTGATCATGATCGCCTTCCACTTACCGGTTCGCGAGATGATCCCGCCGAAGATCGTCGAGGCGATCAGCAGGCCGGCCATCATCGGGATGGTGAGCAGGCCCGACTGGGTCGGGGTGGCTCCGCGAGCGAGCTGCATGTATTGAGCGAGGAAGACCGCGACGCCGAACATCGAGACGCCCACCGAGATACTCGCGACGACCGCGAGGCTGAAGGTCCGGTTCTTGAACATACCCATCGGGATGATCGGTTCGGCGACGGTGAGTTCGGTTATCACGGCGGCAATGAGCAGGACAATCGCTCCGCCGACCATGACCGCGGTCTCCCACGAGGCCCAGTCGAAGTTCTTTCCGGCGAGCGAGACCCAGATCAGCAGGAGGGAGACGCCGCCGGCGATCAGGACCGCGCCGACATAGTCGATTTTCACCGTGCGCTTGGGATGCGCGGGCAGACGGAGCGTCACCTGCAGCAGGACGATCGCCACGATCGCGACGGGCATCGCGATGAAGAAGTTCCAGCGCCAGCCGAACGCGTCAGTCACAACGCCGCCCAGGAGCGGGCCGCCGACAGTACCAATCGCCATCACTCCACCGAAGAGGCCGGCGTACTTACCGCGCTCACGGGGGCTGATGATGTCAGCCATGATGATCTGGCTCAGTGCGGCAAGCCCACCCGCGCCGAGGCCCTGGAACACGCGGAAGACGATCAGCGTATTCGTGTCCTGCGAGAATCCGGCCAGTGCCGACCCGAGGACGAAGAGGCCCAGAGCGAGCTGGATGAGCAGCTTGCGGTTGAACAGGTCGGCGAATTTGCCCCACAGCGGAGTCGAGACCGTCGTCGCGAGCAGGGTCGCGGTGACGACCCAGGTGTAGGCGTTCTGGTCGCCGTTGAGATCCGAGATGATGCGCGGGAGTGAGGTCGACACGACCGTTCCGGCGAGGATCGAGACGAACATGCCCAGCAGCAGGCCGCTGAGCGATTCGAGCACCTGGCGGTGTGACATGGCGCCGTCTGGCGCGGGTCGAGCGGCGGTTCCGCGCGGTGCGGCGCGGTATTCGGGGTGTGACATGGGCTCCTCTTCGGCACGACTGCGGCCTAGTTGACTGTCGTCAACTGTTGACCACAGGCAACTATATAGCCAAGCGTGCTGAATAGCGAGCGCTCGGGCGGGGTCCGTCCGGGAGCGTTCGCAGCCGCCCTATCCTCGAAAGATGGACAACATTGATCGGACGATCCTCGATCTGCTCCGCCAGAACTCCCGCGCGGGCTACGGCGACATCGGCGGGATCGTCGGACTCTCCGCCTCCGCCGTGAAGCGCCGCGTCGACCGCCTCGTGGCCGACGGAGTGATCCAGGGCTTCACGATCAAGGTCAACCCCGCCGTCGACGGCATGGCGACCGAGGCTTACGTCGAGCTGTTCTGCCGAGGCACCGTCGCCCCGGATGAGCTGCGCCGGATCCTGTCCGCGGTCCCCGAAGTCGTCGACGCCGGCACGGTGACCGGCTCGGCCGACGCCATCGTCCACATCCGCTCACGAGACATACCGAGCCTCGAGCTCGCTCTCGAAAGGGTGCGAATCGCACCGAACGTCGACCACACCCGCTCGGCAATCGTGCTCTCTCGCCTCATCCAGCGCAGCGAGGCGTGACGGACGGCGCTGCCGAGCGCGAGCGGCTCCTCTTCGTGCTGACGCGTCCTCCGCACCCGGGCCACGCCCACCTTGTGCGCGGGTGCCGCCGACCCGCTGGTGTCAGAAGCCCGACGAAGAGAAGGCCACCGACATCTGCGTCACCAATGCCACGGTCCAGCCGATCGCGATGATGAACGAGACGGCCACCACGGCGATGAAGATCCACAGCGGCAAGAGTCCGCCGCCGGTCACGCGCTTGACGATGACGCTCCGGCCGATCACGTAAACATACGGAGCGGCCAGGAACCCCCATGCCCAGTGGAACGGGCGCTGCATACCGGCCCGCTTCAGCTGGCGCCAGTCGAGGAAGGCGAAGACAACCTCCGCCGCGTAGATCAGGAAGCCGACGATCTGGACGGCGCCCATACCGACGAGGTAAGCGGTCGATCCGCTCATCGACGCACGGGGACCGTACGTCGACGCCATCGACCAGTCGATGATGGCGCTCGGCGGCAGCAGGAAGATGGAGACTGCCGAGAGCAGCGGCAGGAACACGACGACCCAGATCCACGGGGTCGCGGTGACGATGCTGGAATCGCGCTGCTGAACCGGTGCGACGGGCGCGGCCGCGTACGACTGCTGGTACGGCGGCTGCTGGCTCTGCTGCCCGTACGCCTGCTGCCCGGGGGCCGGCGGCAGGGGCGCCGCCTGCTGCGGATACTGACCCGAAGCCGTCTGCCCGTAACCGGTGGCCGTTCCGCTCGAGGTCTCGCCGTAGGCGGGTCGCTCGGCGGGGGCAGCGGGCGGCACCGGCGGCACGGGCGCGACGGGCGGAGTGATTGGGGTCGCCGCCGCGGGAGCGATCGGAGGAGTCGTCGGAGCGGCCGCCGGGGCGTCGCGCAGCGATTCGGTCCAGCTAGACCCATCCCACCAGCGCTGGCGGGACGAGCCCGCCGGGTCCGGGTACCAGCCCGCGCGGGGTCCGGTGGACTCGCCGTCCGTGCTTGCGCCCTGACCGAAACCGGTTCCGTTGTCGTCCGTCATCGCGTCCTCCGTTCCCCTCGGGCGTTCTGCCCGCATTTAGGCTCCACCGTAGTGCCGCCTCCCGGGTCGGAACATGAAGGGTCGCTGACCGCACGCGTCCGCGGGGCGCCATCGCGGCCTCGCCACCGACCTCGTCGGTCAGGATGGACGCATGTCCCACTCCCTCCGCGCCCGCGCCGCCCTCTTCGACATGGATGGAACCCTCGTCGACTCGACGGCCGTCGTCGAGGTGATGTGGAGCGCCTTCGCCGAGCGCTTCGACCTCGACCGCGCCACGGTTCTCGGTGCGATTCACGGCGTCCGAGCCGCCGACAGCGTCCGTCGCTTCGCGCCGGCGGGTAGCGACGTCGCGGCAATCGTCGCCGAACTCGACGCTGACGAGCTCGAGCACACCGAAGGGACCGTCGCGATACCCGGCGCGATCGCCTTCCTCGCCTCTCTGCCCCGCGAGCGCGTCGCCCTGGTCACCTCCGCGAGCCCCGCACTGGCCGCCGGTCGCCTCGCCGCGGCGGGGGTCACCTCCCCCGATACCGTCGTCACGGCACGTGATGTGGCGAACGGGAAGCCGGCTCCGGACTGCTACGTGGCCGCAGCGGCGCGTCTCGGCGTCGCTGCGACCGATGCCATCGTGTTCGAGGACGCCGAGGCCGGCATCCGCGCGGGCCTCGACGCGGGGATGCGCGTCGTGGTTGTCGGAAGCCACGAGAGCCCGAGCACGCACGGCCTCCCGCGCATCCCGCACTACTCCACCGCGCGCGCCGCGATCGAGGGCGACGAGTTCGTCCTCACTCTCGGCTGAGCGTCAGTAGCGGATCGCGTCGATCACCTTCACACGGACGGCGACGATCGCTGGGACGAGTCCCGCCAGTGCGCCGACGAGCGTCGCGGACCCCAGCCCCAGCAGTGCCGCCTCCACCGGGAACGACGGGATGTCGCTGATCCCGTTCTCCTTGACGAGGGCGACTGTCCACGGATTGGTAATCAGGATCACCGCGACGGTCACGCCGATCACGCCGGCGACCACCGTTGCCACGACGCTCTCCATCATGATCGAGAAAAAGATGCGGCCGGAGGAGGCTCCGAAGCTGCGTCGGATCCCAATCTCGCGGATTCGCTGCCGGACGGTGACCAGGGCGATATTGAGCAACCCGAGCGCGCCCAGCGCCAGCACCAGACCCGCCACGCCACCGATGACCCAGGTCAGCACGCCGAACGGGTCGGAGTCATAGACGAGGTAGTCCTGGCGGTCGACCGACACGTCGAAGCCCTCGCCGAGCACCCCTGCGATATCGCGTTCGACAGCCGCTGCGAGCGGTTCGGCCAGATTCAGCGGCACCCACATCTCGTAGTTCACAGTGGCCGGGGCGCCGGATGCGGGGCCCGCCTCCTGCGCCACGGCCGGGTAGGCGTCCGCAAGCATAATCATCGAGGGGGACGTGTCCCACTGCGAGGAGGGGGTCACTCCAATGACCACGCCGGTGGTGTCGCGCTCGCTGCCGAGCAGACTCACCACCGGATGAGTGCGCAGATCCGGGCTGCCGAGCCGCTGCCAGAACGCTTCGTTGACCACGAGAGCGGGAGCGAGGCGTAGGGAGTCCCGCTCGGTGAACCAGGCGCCGTTGGCGATCTTCAGGCGGTGCATCTCGGCGTATGGCTGATCGACGGCCTGCACCCCGACGTCGACGACTCCATCGGCGAACTGCACACGGGCGCCGCCAGAGGTCGACCGGCTCGCGTAATCGATGGAATAGCGCTCGAGGATGCTCTCCCAGGCCGTCTGCAGGGCGGTCGCATCCACCTGGCCGGTACCGTCGCCGGCGGCGTACGCCGAGAGGAAGAGACTGGCCGGGCGACCGCTCGACCGCTCAGCCTGCTCGATGTTGGCCTGGCGGGCGATACCGCCGGCGGCCACCACGGCGGTCAGCGCGGCGACGGCCACAGCGACTCCGATGAGCGAGAGCAGCACCCGCCCGCGGTGGATTCGCAGCTCAGTCCACGCCTCGACGATCGCGCCGGCGACCCCGACGAATCCGCGCATTAGAGGACCTCCGCCAGGGGCGCTGCCGCCGGGAGAGCCGTGGGCCCGAGTCGCCCGTGGTCGAGCCGGTAGTGCCGCTCGGCGCGCGCCGCGATGGCCGGATCGTGGGTGATGGTCACGAGGGCCGAGCCAGATTCGCGCGCGATCTCGTCGAGCAGTCCCATCACGCTCTCCCCCGTGTCGGTGTCGAGGGCGCCAGTGGGTTCGTCGGCGAGAATCAGGCGCGGCCGACGCACAAGCGCGCGAGCGATCGCGATCCGTTGCTGCTCACCTCCCGACATCCGGCCCGGCATGGAGTCGACCCGGTGCCCCAGCCCCACCCGCTCGAGCATGTCGGCGGCGAGATCGCGGCGGCGCCAGAACTCGGAACCGGTCGCGTAGAGCAGGGGCGTCATCACGTTCTCGCGGGCCGTCCGCCCCTCGAGCAGGTTGAACTGCTGGAAGATGAAGCCGATGCTGCCGCCGCGGATCCGGGCGCGGGCGCGCGAGGATAGCGTCTCAGTCGGACGGTCCTCGAGCAGCATCCGCCCCTCGGTCGGCTCGTCGATGAGCCCGAGGATGTTGAGCAGCGTCGACTTACCCGACCCGCTGCGACCCACCACCGACACGTGATCGCCCTCGCCGACCTCGAGGTCGACGCCATCGAGGATCGTTAGCGGCGCCGCGTCGGGCAGCGGGACGACCTTCCGGATGCCCTCGAGCCGGAGGATCGTCACGAGCAGAAGACCGAGCCGTCAGCCTGCGAGACGCAGTTCCCGTCGAGCGCGACCTCTCCGGTGCTCGCTGCCGCGCCGGGCACGAACTGCAGAAGCTCGGCGCCCTCCTCGACCCCTCCGGTGACCTCGACGGAGCTGCCGTCGGTCAGGCCCAGGGTGACGGGCGCCTCCTCGGTTCCACCGTCATCCGTCCGGCGGAACACGACACCGGACTGGGCCGTGCCCTCAACCGCCGTTGTCGGCACCACGAGAACGTTCTCGGCCTTGCCTCCAGCGAGCGTGACAGAGGCGGCGAGCCCCGGGAACACCGTGATGTCGGCGGGGACCTGGCAGGTGAAGCTGGTGCCGGAGCTGGTCGATGTCCCGCCGCCGTCCGTCCCTCCGGGTGTCGACCCGCCCTGGGCCTCACCGGCGAGCGGTGTGGTGATCGCGAGGTCGGTGCAGGTGAAGCCGGCGGGCCCACCCGTGATGGCGACCTGCGCCTGGGTGGGGCGGTTCTGAATGCGGTACAGCTGCTGCGCGTCGATCGAACCGGTTACCGCGTAGCTGGGTGGAGCGACCTGGCCGGTCACCTCGCCGACGGTCACCGCCTGGTCATGGATGACGCTGAGGGAGCTGACCGTACCGCCGGACGCGGCAGAGACACGCTCGAAGCGCACGGCTGGCACGGGCTGGGTGACGCTAACGGTGCCATCCGGACCGGTGGTCTCAACCGGCTCGCGCGGAGTTTCGACACGGATGTCGTAGATCACGTCGCCTGGAGCGACGCTCGCGCCCTGCTGCACGTACACGTCGTCGACGGTGCCGGCTGCGGTGGCCTTGAGCGGCACGGCGGGATCGGCTGCGACGGTGCCCTGCAGAGTGAGGTCATTGGTGACGGTCCCGCGACCGACGACCACGGTCGGCTCGGTGATCTCGCCCGTCGGCTGCGTCGGGTCCGCCTCAGCCGCTCCGTCGGGGAAGAACGCGATTTTCACCAGCGCGAGGCTCGCCGCGCCGATGATCACCATCCACACGATCGGGAAGACCCATCGTCGAACCGTGCCCATGCTGTCCCCCGACTCCGCGCTGCGGGCGCTCCTCCGTGGCGCGCCGAAGGGCAGCCTATCCTTCGCCGGGGTGGCTCTGCGAGGGTCCCGCGTGCGTCAGTCGGCGAGAGCCGCGACGACCGCGGCGATGCGGCGTGTCCGCGTCTCGGCGGCCTTCGCGCCCTCGACGGCGGTGACATGCGCCTTGCGCGCGCTCGGCGAGAGCGCCGCGAAGCGCTCCGCGACACCCGCCTCGGCGAGAGCCGCCGCCAGGTCGGCGGGCACGGTGACCTCGCGCGGCGCGGTGTCGAGTTCAATCTCGACCTCGATCGCATTCCCGCCCTGAAGGTGCGTCTCCCGGCGCTTCTCGGCCGAGAAGGGGATCAGCGCGCGGCCTCCCATCGCTCCAACCGTGCTGGTGAAGCGGTAGCCGTTCACGGTCACGGCGACCGCCGGCCGCTTGCCCCCGCCGAGAGCCTCGAGGACCTCCGGGGGGACCTCGATGCCGGTGTTGTTACCGGTCTGGAAGAGCGTCGTCGCGAACTGCACAGGGCGATGATGCCACGGACTCTGGCATGTCGCGCGGGCCATCGCCATACTGGCGCCCATGGCCGTCGACTCGATCTTCGTGAACCTGCCCGTCACCGATTTGGGACGCTCAACAGCGTTCTACACCGCGCTCGGCTGGAGCGTGAATCCGCTCTTCAGCAATGAGGACGCCGCCTGCATCGTCGCGTCCGAGCACGTGTACGCGATGCTCCTCGTGCATCCGTTCTTCTCGACCTTTACGTCCAAGACGATCATCGACGCGAAGGATGAGGTGCAGGCCCTCTTCGCGCTGAGCGTCGGAAGCCGCGAAGAAGTGGATCAGCTACTGAAACGAGGACTCGAGGCGGGCGGAGCCGAACCCGTGCCGGTGCAGGACCTCGGCTTCATGTACTCCCGCGACCTGGAGGACCCGGACGGGCACATCTGGGAGTTCCTGCACATGGATCCGGCCGCGGCCGAGGCCGGACCGCCCGCCTCCTAAGCCCTCAGCAGGCGCGGATCTCAGGGTCGCCAAGCGACGAACGCACGGCGTCGACCGTCATCCGGCCCTCTGGATCCAGGCGCGTCAGCATCCTGGTCATGATGTCGGCCAGTTGCGGGATCTGCTCGGCATCGAGCGGGTCGATGACGTCAGCGAGCACGGTGGCTACGTGGCCGGGCGCGGTCTCGACGATCTTCTGCATCCCCGCGACGGTGAGCACGGCGTTCGTCGCGCGGCCGTCGGAGGCGCACGGTTGCCGCTCGAGGTAGCCGCGCGCGACAAGGCGGGTGACCACGTGCGACAGGCGTGGAAGGGTCGCGTTGGTGCGGGCGGCCAGCGTCGTCATCCGTAGTGCACGATCCGGCGCCTCCGACAGCATCGCCAGCGTCAGGTACTCGAAGTGGGTGAGCCCGGCGTCCCGTTGCAGCTGCGTGTCGAGGGCGCCCGGCAGCAGTTCGACGACCGCGATGAAGCGCAGCCAAGCGTCGAGCTGGTCGGGCGTCAGCCAACGGTTCTCGGGCGCGCTCATCCTCCAATGCTAGCAAATAGTTGCCGCGACAAGTAAGCCCTGCTTGCGCAGCCTTCTCGCCCAGCGCCGCCCTGGTCGAGACCGACTCGGTAGACATCACAGCACGTCGTCACTCAGGGCGATCGGGGCGCCGAAGCGGTGATTGGTGATCGAGATGGCCTGTTCGCGGAGGAACGGCAGCAACTCCACCCGCCCGGCCGGAGTGACCGTGTCGGCGTAGATAGCGATGTCGAGGGCGCCGCCGAGTGCTTCGGCGAGCGCTGTCGCGAGGGGCACCCGGGAACCGTCGGCGCGTGTCAGCGGGACTGGCGCTCCGGTACTGCCGCGTGTCACGCCTGCAACGACGTCGGTGAAGGAGCCGGTCGAGTCGGACGAGCGCCGCACGACACTCTGCTGCCCGGGCACATCCGCTATGGTCTGCTGCGCGCCGAAACCGTCGACACGATCGGAGACGATGTCGCCAATGATCCGGATGCGCGAGGCCGTGATCCGCCCGGCCGCTGCGCGCTCGAGCCACTGGGCGTCCGACTCCACGACGATGCTCGGTACAAGGCCGGCCATCTCGGCGAGATCATCGCCGCTCAGCACCTCCTGCACGCGAGGGGGAAGAGGGACCGAGGTGGAGATGTCCATCCGCGAGCGCGTGAGCAGCCCCGCCGTGATGACGCGGAGCAGTTCGCCGAGGTCGCCACCATCAGCCAGGCGCAGAGCAATCGGCACCCGGAGGTAGCGGAACAGGTTGCGTTCGACACCGATTTTCGAGATATCGGTGACCACGCCGAACTCGGTCGCCCAAGCGAGCTGATCCGAGAGAGCGGAGCGGCGCAGCAGATCGAACTGCTCGAAGCGGAGTGAGGACTGCGCAGCCTCGATGAACTGGCGGACGCGATCGTCGAGCCCGCGCAGGTGCAGCGTGGAGGAGCTTCGTGCAGGCGAAGGCTTCCAGGAGCCGAGCCCGATGAGGTGGTTTGGCCCTCCCGCTTTCGCGCCCGATCCGACGGACGAGCGCTTCCAGCCTCCGAAGGGCTGACGGCGCACGATGGCGCCGGTGATGCCGCGGTTGACATACAGGTTCCCCGCCTCGACGGAGTCGATCCATAGCGCGAGCTCGTCGGCGTGCAGCGAGTGCAGGCCGGCGGTCAGTCCGTAGTCGGTGCCGTTCTGCATGCGAATCGCATCCTCAAGGGTCGCCGCGTGCATGATTCCGAGCACCGGCCCGAAGAACTCGGTGACGTGGAAGTAGTTGCCCTCGGCGACCCCCTCGCGGACACCGGGTGACCAGAGCCGGCCGCTCTCATCGAGACGCCGCGGCTCGACCAGCCACGACTCGCCTCCGCCCAGCGTGGTGAGCGCGTGCAGGAGCTTGCCGGTCGGCTCCTCGATCAACGGACCCATCGCAGTGGACGGATCGGTGGGGTAGCCGACCCGCAGGGAAGTGACCGCATCAACCAACTGGGCGCGGAACCGCTTGGAGCGCGCGACCGAGCCGACGAGGATCACGAGCGATGCGGCCGAGCACTTCTGGCCCGCATGGCCGAAGGCGCTGCGGACGATGTCGGCGACGGCGAGGTCGTAGTCGGCATGCGGAGTGACGATGATCGCGTTCTTGCCGCTCGTCTCGGCCTGGAGGGCGAGATCGGGCCGCCAGGAGCGGAACAGCGTCGCGGTCTCGTACGAGCCGGTGAGCAGCACGCGGTCGACGAGGGGGTCGCTGATGAGCGCGCGTCCCAGCGCCTCCTCGTCGAGGTCGACCAGCGCGAGGAGTTCCTGCGGGATGCCCGCGTCCCAGAGCGCCTCGACCAGCACCGCGGCCGAGCGGCGGGCCTGCGGGGCCGGCTTCACCACGACTCCGGACCCTGCGGCGAGCGCAGCAAGGATCGAGCCGGCGGGGATCGCGACGGGGAAGTTCCACGGCGGAGCGACGACGGTGACGCGCTCGGGGACGAACGTCGCTCCGCCGACCGCATCGAGTTCGCGGGCGCGGGTGGCGTAGTAGTGGGCGAAGTCGATCGCCTCCGAGACCTCGGGGTCCGCCTCCGCAATCGTCTTGCCCGTCTCCGAAGCCATCACCTCGATCAAGCGGTCGCGGTTGGCTGCGAGGGCGAGTCCGGCCCGATCGAGCACCGCGGCCCGGTCGTAGCCCAGCCGATCCCCCCAGCGCTCGGCTCGGTGCGACACGGTGCGCAGCACTTCCTGCAGCTCGGCCTCGGAGCGCACTCGCGCCGCGTCGGCGGTGCTCGTGCCGATCGTCGAGCCGGCAATGTGCTCGGTGATCAGACGCGCCCAGCGGCGGTTGCCAGGCAGTGCGGGATCGGTGTCTGGCTCGTTGTGGAAGCCCGTGGTGGAGGCGGAGGCGCCTAAGCCGCGGCTGAGGCCAAGGACCGCCTGCGTGAGGCCGTCGGCGGCGGGATCCTGGATGCGTTCCCCGGCCCGGGCATGTTCCTGCACCAGCCGCCGACCCGAGCCGGAGGCCCACTCCCGCAGGCGGTCTTGCGTACGGTTCGGCGTGGGGATCGAGTCGTCCAGCGCCTCGAGGGAGGCACGGAACCGGCCGAACTCGCGCTGCAGCACCTCCTCATCGTCGAGCCGGAACGCGGCAGACAGGAAATTCTCGGGACTGGAGTTCTCCTCCAACCGGCGGATGAGGTACGAGATCGCCACGTCGAACTCGTGCGGATGCACGACCGGCGTGTAGAGCAGGAGGCGTCCTACATCCTCGCGGACGGCACGCGCCTGGCCCGTCGCCATCCCGAGCAGCATCTCGATGTCGACGGCATCGGCCACACCGCGATCGTTCGCACTCAGCCAGGCCCAGGCGAGGTCGAAGAGGTTATGCCCGGCGATCCCGATGCGCACGGCATCCGTGCGCTCGGGCCACAGAGCCCAGTCCAGTAGCCGCTTGTAATTGGTATCGGCCTCCACCTTGCTGCCAACGGTCGCGAGCGGCCAATCGTGCAGGGCTGCGTCGACCCGCTCCATCGCGAGGTTGGCGCCCTTGACCACGCGCACCTTGATGGGCGCTCCTCCGCGGGCACGCCGCTCGGTCGCCCACTCCGTCAGTTCCTGCAGCACACGGAGGGAATCGGGCAAGTAGGCCTGCAGGACAATGCCCGCCTCGAGTTCCAGCATCCCCGGCTGCTCCAGGATGCGGCGGAACACCGCGACGGTGAGATCGAGATCGCGATACTCCTCCATGTCGAGGTTGATGAAGGTGGGCTCCGGGCCTGATGCCGCCTCATAGAGCGGAGTCAGCCGCTCGACGACGCGGTCGACCTCCTCTTCGAACGCCCACATCGAGAGCTGGCTGACGACGCTCGAAACCTTGATGCTCACATAGTCGACGTCGGGCCGCTCGAGCAGACGCCGGGTGCCCTCGAGACGACGGCGTGCCTCGCGCTCGCCGAGCACGGCCTCGCCCAGCAGGTTGAGGTTGAGACGATCGCCGCCCTCACGCAGCGCCGCGATCGACGCTTCGAGCCGCGCCTCCGACGCGTCGACCACGAGGTGGCCGACCAGGCGCCGCAGAACCCGGCGCGCAGTCGGCACGACGACCCAGGGCAACACCGGGCCGACAGCACCTCCCGCGCTGATCGCGGCGCGCAGGTAGGAAGGGAGGAACGCGGGCGTCTTCGCGGTGAGCGCGGCGAGGTTCTCGGCGGCGACCGTCAGATCCTCGGGTCGGGCGACGCCGTCGATGAAGCCGACGGTGAAGTCGAGCCCGTTCGGATCCTCGAGGACGCCGGCCAGCCTCTGCGCCGTCGGCTCGACGAGAAACTCGCCGCTGCGTGCGAGCCAGCGGCGCACCAGTGCCTCGACGCGCTCGGGCATCGGCCGCTCGGAATCGTCCGGCGCACCGTCCTCGACCAGCGCAGCGTCCTCGACCGCATCAACGTCCTCGGCCAGCTCAACGTCCTCGACCAGCTCAGGCTCCACCGATGCGGCCCCGCCGCCCCCGGTCACGGCGGCGTCGTCGGTCACCGCCGCATCGTCTGGCTCGCGTTCCGGGTCGCTGCCGGGCACACCTAAGGTCGTCGACTGCTCCATCCTCCGAGGGTATGTCCGACTCGACGGCCAGACCTGGCGTGACGCGGTGCTCCGACGGACTCCGCACCGATGCGGGCCTGTGGAGGAGCGTCTCAGTGCCCGCGGTGGTCCTGGATCGTCATCCGCGGACCGCGTCGCGGCGTGCGCACCCCGCTGCAACCGATCAGCCGAATGACCCGCTGCCGGTGCCCGCGCCACGGCTCGAGCAACTCGAGCATCCCGTCGTCATCGACCCCGAGCCGTCCCGTCAGCGCAAAGCCGACGGCTGACGCGAGGTGGTAATCGCCGACACTCACCGCGTCCGGGTCGCCGTGCGCCCGCATCATCACCTCGGAGGCGGTCCACGGCCCGATCCCCGGCACCGACCGAAGCCGGCGCTCCACCTCCGCGCCGCCCCGGCCCAGCGCCAGGGTGCGCTCGAGGCCGGACGCGACGAGCGCCGCCGAAAGTACTGCGCGGGAGCGCCGCGGGTCGACGCCCGCGCGGTGCCAGTCCCAGGAGGGAACGCGACGCCACTGCTCCGCGCTCGGGGCCACGTGCAGGGCGGCGGGCCCCGGAGCCGGCTCCCCGTGTAAGCGGACGAGCATGCGGTAGGCGCGCCACGCCTCTGTGCTGGTGACCTTCTGCTCGAGGATCGACGGCGCCAGCATCTCGAATACGAGGTTGGAGCGAGTGAGGCGCAGGCCCAGGGATCGGCGGAGCACCTCTGCCAGCGGCGGGTGCCCGCTGAGATCGAGGCCGCTCCAGTCGTCACCATGGCCGAGCAGCTCGGGTACCCGACTGATCAACCACTCCGCACCCTCGCCCCAGGCGCGAGCGTGCACTGCACCACCGACCGCCTGCCGCAGATGGAGGGTTCCCGGCCCGAGCGGGGTGCGGAACGCCCGCCAGAATCCGGAGGCGTCGATCAGCATCGTCGGATCGCCCGCTCCACGCAGAAGCGTCCGCAGCGTGAGCGCGAGACTCACCGGCACCACCGGCGCGTAGATCGTCGCCCAGCAGGGCGCGGGGGCGGGCACGGCGATCGACACGCAGCGATGGTAACCGCCACCTCTGACACCGGTTCGGGGCCGCCAGTTTAGAACTCCCATTCACGACGTGTTCGGAGCGATGCGCCCGGCGGATTGGTTCAGCCGACAAGAACACATGCGCAATTCTGATCCCGCATTTTCACTGGTCAGAGGCTCGATCTCGGGCGTAGTTTCACGCTGTCGCGTCGGCGCTCCAGCCGTCCGACACCGCCTACCACTGGAGATGTGCACATGTTCGACACGACCTTCATCCGCAAGGCGATCGTCCGGAGCTCCGAGACAGCTCTCGATCGTCGCCGCTTCTTCGAGGCCACCGGCGTCGCCGGCCTCGGCATCGGTGCCGCGGCCCTCGCCGCTCCGACCGCCTCCGCTGAAGAGGTCGCAGCCAGCGGCCCCAGCGACGCCTCGATCCTCAACTTCGCGCTCAATCTCGAGTACCTCGAGGCCGAGTTCTACCTCCGCGCCGTCTACGGTTCGGGCCTCGGCGGCTCCGACGTGACCGGCAAGGGCACGCCCGGTGGCGTCATCGGCGGCCGTCCCGTCGACTTCAAGACCCCGTGGCTCAAGAGCTTCGCCACCGAGGTCGCGAATGATGAGAAGGCGCACGTCAAGTTCCTCCGCGGTGCCCTCGGCACTGCGGCGGTCGCCCGCCCAGCGATCGACCTCAAGGCCAGCTTCAACGCCGCCGCAGCCGCGGCGGGGCTCATCAAGGCCGGAGGCACCTTCGACCCGTTCGCGAGCGAGGCAAACTTCCTCCTCGGCGCATTCGTGTTCGAGGATGTGGGAGTGACGGCCTACAAGGGCGCCGCTCCTCTTATCCAGTCGAAGACCTACCTCGACGCGGCCGCCGGAATTCTCGCGGTGGAGGCGTATCACGCCGGAGCTATCCGCTCGGCGATCTACGCAACCGACCTGTCTGACTCCGCAAACAAGCTCTCGGATGCTCGCGACAGCCTCGACGGCAAGAGCGATCTCGACCAGGGCCCGAAGGTGAACGGACAGGCGAACATCGCCCCAACCGACGCCAGTTCGATCGCCTTCAGCCGCACTCCCGGTCAGGTCCTGAACATCGTGTACCTGAACTCGAAGGCATCGCGCACCGGCGGATTCTTCCCCCGGGGCGTCAACGGCGACCTCAACACCAGCCAGGCCAACTAACGCAAGGCACGACGACGGGCCCTTCCTCGAGGCGGCGAGGAGGGGCCCGTCGTCGTCTCCGTGCACATGCGTTCACCGAGTCCTCTACTCTGAGCGGATGAAGATCGGGATCCTGACCTCCGGCGGCGACTGCCCAGGGCTGAACGCCGTCATCCGCGGCGCCGTGTACAAGGGCATTAAGGTCTACGACCAGGAGTTCGTCGGCTTCCGCAATGGCTGGCGCGGCGTGGTCGACGGCGACCTCGTCCCCCTCGGACGCTCCGAGATTCAGGGCATCGCCAAGCAGGGCGGCACCATCATCGGCACCAGCCGAACGAATCCGTTCGATGGCGAGAACGGCGGGCCCGAGAAGATCGCCGAGATGATGGATCGCAATGGCATCGATTCGATCATCGCGATCGGCGGTGAGGGCACGCTCGCGGCGGCGAAACGCCTCACGGATGCGGGACTGAAGATCGTCGGCGTCCCCAAGACCATCGACAACGACCTCGGCGCCACCGACTACACCTTCGGCTTCGACACCGCCGTCGGCATCGCGACCGACGCGATGGACCGCCTCCGCACCACCGGCGATTCGCACGGCCGCTGCATGGTCGCCGAGGTCATGGGTCGCCACGTCGGCTGGATCGCCCTGCACTCCGGAATGGCGGCCGGCGCGCACGTCATCCTCATCCCCGAGAAGCGCACGTCGATCGATCAGATCGTGGAGTGGGTGCAGAGTGCTCAGGATCGAGGCCGCGCACCGCTCGTCGTCGTCGCCGAGGGCTTCTCGCTCGACACCATGGACGACGCCCACTCCGAGCGCGGACTCGACGCCTTCGGACGCCCACGCCTGGGCGGGATCGGCGAACTGCTCGCACCGCTGATTGAGGAGCGCACGGGCATCGAAACCCGCGCTACCACCCTCGGCCACATCCAGCGCGGAGGCACCCCCACCGCCTTCGACCGCGTCCTCGCGACCCGCCTGGGCATGGCGGCAATCGACTCCGTCGTCGCCGAACACTGGGGCCGGATGGTCGCCCTCCGCGGCACCGACATCTACCACGTCGACTTCGCCGAGGCGCTCGGCACCCTCAAGACGGTGCCCGACTCCCGCTACGAAGAAGCACGCACCCTCTTCGGATAGCCGCTCACTCAACCTCCGGGTCGTCCTGCCCGAGGTGTGAAGTGCGGCGCCCGCGAGGCGTATCGCTGCCACACGGAAAGAAAAGGCGGAGAGTCATCAATGGAGGAGTTCTGCGCACGGCTTGAAAGGATGCAAGCGTGGAATGCGAGTACGTCCTATGGACTGGGGGCCGCCAGTACTCGCGTCGAGCCGTCGGACCTCGTTGTGGCGTCTGTAGCGTTCGTTGAGTCGCTCTACCCGGAAAGCGTCGCCGGCCAAACAACCCTGGAAGATGGCGTGGATCCCGAGAAAGTTGATTCCTGGGTTGCAGTACCTCCTTCGATACGCTTACTTGATGAGGCGATTGAGAAAATTCGACAGACAGGCGACCAGCGACACCTTTCGCAGCGCCCAAATCTGCCTGAATTCGAGACGCGTAATATTGGCGATGCAACGTGGGGAAACAAGCCGGTAGGCGCCCTGTATACCTCCAGCTCCGACGGAGACTTCCCGGGGATGTGGTTCGCCCATTTAGCTGCGAGAGACACCTTGGACGACGTATACTCGTGGAGAGTGGCCCGATCGCCGGCCGGTAAGAGTCTGATCATTCGTTCTGCGACTCAATGGTGTGAGTTCTCACTCACGTACAGTGGCGCGGATGGCATTATCCAATGGCAACGAGTGGCAGAAAAATATTCTCGCGTGTGCGTGACCCCGCTCGCGGTGGCGCGGATAGATTGTTTCGAGTTCACTTATCGAGGACGTACAGTCATGCCAGTTTTCTGGGGAGCGGAGACCACCGTCTGGCTGCGCGCCGGCGTCCGTCTCCTGCGCGAACAGGCACTCTGAGTGAGGGCGACCCGTTCGGCTGCGTTCAGCCCTGTGGGCTAGTTCTTGATTCCCACGATAGTCCAGGTTGTCGTACCGTCACTGACGCCATCAGCCGCGCTGGTCGTCTCGGTCAGCCTCGTCGCGTTTCCGCACGCCACAGCAGTATGAGGGCTATACCTATTGGCCGTCTGCGGAGTAGGTGTATATCCGGCTGGAAAATGAACCAGGACATCCGCCTGCGATCTGAATGTTGCCGGGCCATCTGAGCATGGCTTCGCTCCAACGGAGGATCCACGACTGACGTTGAAGCTGTCGAAGGTTTGCGACGCAACGGTACTGTTGCTCACCTTCCGAATTGACGTCTTGATGTAGATCTCCGCCACCGTTCCGGTGCACGTGACGAGACCTTGAGCACTGATCGTTCCGTTTACGTGGCCGGACGGGTGCGGGTTGTCTAGCGAGACGGTGCACGTGATCACATTTCCCCCAGGCCCTGTCGCAGCCTCCGCGGCCGTTGCTCCCGGGAAGATCAAGCCGAGCGATACGGCGAGAACGGCCATCGTTCGTTCCGCTGTACGAACCGTCATTGTATTAACCTCTCATATCCAAAATGATAACTATCGAAGAAAAATGGCCTGACGCAAGTGCGAGGACTCGCGAAGCGTTTCTAGACCCACTCTCACAACTGAGTTCGGTGACGTCATGAGAATAAGGGGATTCAATACCGAAGGCATGTCGTCTTAAAGGGGGACAATTCGGGGTACAAAGTGGAGTGATGGTGCCCGGTCTTCGACTGACGGACTGAGCAGATCCTCTGTGCGCCCGGCTCGGACCCGCTCTAGTGCCACTAGATGGTAGAGTACTCCGCGATCGTATTCGGACACCCCATTCCGGGTGGCCTGCCCTCCCTAGACTGATCCTTGGCCGTACTCTGGCGCGGTGGACTCAAACACTACCAACACGATCCTTACCGTCGCGGCCTCGCTTCTTGGTGCACTCGTGGGAATTCTCGTCGGCCACCTGCTGACGAAGTCTCGCGAGCATGAGTCTCAACGCCGAACTCTCCGCATTCAGTACCTCATTCAGGCCTACCATTCGATCACCAACGCCGTCGACCGAGAGGCAGTGACCCGCGAGCAGGTCCAGGCGGCGGAAGACGCCGTGATCGACATCGTATTGCTCGGCAAGCGCGAGGAAATTCAAGCGGTGGAGACCATCCAGAACACCGGGAACGAAGAGGGCTTTAATTTGAAGCCCATCATGGACGCGCTCCGCAAAAGCCTGAGAGAGGAGTTGCGACTTCCGACGGTCGAGGCGAAAGCCGTTTACCTGCGGTGGGCGCCCGCCAATCTGCTGCCGTCGAAGCCGCTCGAGGTTTCCGTAATCCTGGCAACTCCGATCGACGGGCAACACGCGCAGACGGACAGCGTTCGAACGAAGTCGCAGTCGAGCGAACATCCGACAGGCTCTGGAAGCGGATCCTTATCGGGAGGCACCGTCCCGCGCCCATCGGCGGGCTAGGCATCTCGACGATCAAGACTCCGCCGACCACCCCTGCGGGCCGGAGACTTGCTCGCAGGCACGGAAGACCGTTGCGCCCATGTTCTGACGCTGAGTACCCCCGGACTGAAAGGACGTAACGCCTGGAGTCGCTTGCAAGGGTCAGCCGGCGAGACGAAGTTCACCGTCACCCGGATCCATTGCACGACGCTGTGAGTCGGTAACGACGATCCGAATAGGCGCGCGAGACCTTCTTCACCTCGGGGGACATGTGACCCACCCGCTACGCGTCAGCCCTTCGCGCCGTCCGGCGTCGCCGTCACCACGATCTGAGCCCGCGCGAGCGTGTGGAAGTGCGCGGTAAAGCCCAGGATCGCCGGCGTCGATTCCGGATCGAGGTCGAGCGACTCGACGTCGAGGGCGTGCACGACGATGAAGTAGCGGTGCTCGCGGTCCGGCGGCGCCGCTCCGACGAACTGGCGCAGCCGCAGATCGTTGGGCAGCGTCTGCGCACCGGCCGGGAGCAGTTCGAAGCCCGCGGCGCCCGCGCCGGTCGGTAGCTCGACGGTGTCGGCGGGCAGGTTGCAGACGGCCCAGTGCCAGAATCCGGAGCCGGTGGGCGCGTCGGGATCGAACACCGTCACGGCGAAGCTCTTCGTCCCAGCGGGCGCACCCGACCAGCGCAGGTGCGGCGACACGTCCTCCCCGCCCGCACCTTCGCCGTAGTGGCGGGCGGCCAGGGGCTCACCATCGGCGATGTCGTCGCTCTCGAGCGCGAAGGTCGGTACCTCGCCGAGGCGGGCGTAGGGGTCGTAGGTCCAGTCGGACATCCGGTTCTCCGTTCAAGAAGGGCGGGCGGTGTTCGGGAAGGGAGGGCGACAGCGCGAATCCCAGTCTAGGAATCCGTCGCGGCCCAGCAACAGGCGCGGAGGCGGTCACGACCCGAGGTAGCGCCCCGGCCGGTGATTGAACGCCAGCACGAGGTTGAGCACCACCACTCCCGCGGCCGAGATCAGCACGTTCAGCGGAGGCACCACGAGCAGCGCGGCCACGACGACGCACGCGTCGAGCACCATCATCACGTAGCCCGCCCGCCAGCCCAGCCGCTCCTGCGCAATCAACGCGACGATGCTGAATCCGCCGAGACTCGACCCATGCCGGAAGAGGATGAGCAGACCGATGCCCGCCAGAACATCGCCGGTCAGCACACCGTAGACGGGCTCGATCCGCAGGTCGCCGAACGCGAGCGGGTGCAGGCCCGCCAGCACCGAGACCAACACGATCGAGAACATCGTGCGCAGCGTGAACCGCCAGCCCTTCTTCCACAGCGAGAGAGCGAGGAACGGCACGTTCACGGTCACCAAGATCACGCCGAACGGGATATCGAGCGGATACCCGAGCAGCAGCGCAAGACCCGCCGTCCCGCCGGTGACCGCCTGGCTCGCCCGCAACAGGTACAGACCGAGGGAGACGACGAAGGCGCCGGTGACGAGGCCGAAGACATCCTCGAGGCGGGAGTGCGGCACGGGGGCGGAGGGCACCCGTGAATGCTCCCATACGCTGTGTCTCAAACCGGACGTCCTCGTAAGATGTGCCGGTGCTGCCGAAGATCTTGCTGTTCTACCGCTTCGTGCCGCTTCGCGACCCCGAGTCCGTGCGGCTGTGGCAGCGGGAGCTCTGCGAGTCGCTGGGTCTGCGCGGTCGCCTCCTGATCTCGGAGCACGGGATTAACGGCACTCTCGGCGGGGGCATGGGGGCGCTGAAGCGCTACGTCCGGCGCACCCGAGAGCACTCGGCGTTCCGCGGTCTGGACGTGAAATGGAGCGAGGGTTCTGGGCTCGACGAACAGGGCCGCAGCGTCGACTTCCCCGGGCTCTCAGTCAAGGTGCGCGACGAGATCGTTTCGTTCGGCGCCCCTGACGAGTTGCGGGTCGACGTGGAGGGCGTCGTCGGCACGGCTCCGCGACTCGACCCGGACCAGCTTGACGCTCTCGTCGCCGAGCGCGAGGACGTGGTGCTCTTCGACGGCCGCAACGCCTTCGAGGCCGAGATCGGCCGGTTCGACGGGGCGGTGGTGCCGGGAGTCGCAAGCACCCGCGACTTCGTCGAGCAGCTCGATGCTGGGGTTTTCGACCATCTCAAGGGACGCCCGGTCGTCACCTACTGCACCGGCGGCATCCGCTGCGAGGTGCTCTCGAGCCTGATGGCGGCGCGCGGCTTCGGCGAGGTGTACCAGCTTGACGGAGGCGTCGCCCGCTACGCCGAGGCCCGCCGCGACCGCGGCCTGTGGCGGGGTGCGCTGTACGTGTTCGACGGGCGCGGCTCGGTTACCTTCTCCCCCGACGCCGAAGTGCTGGGGCGCTGCGCGCGATGCACCGCGCCTACCAGTCGGATGCGCAACTGCGTCGATCCGGCCTGCCGCGCTCAGCTGGTGGTCTGCGAGGGCTGCGAGGCGGTGGCCTGCCCGTCCCATGCCGACCCTCCGCTCGTCGCATGAGGATCCCGCCGGCGGGCACCCGGGCGTAGCGTGGGCCCATGTACCGAGCCATCGTCGTCGAGCGGCACTCCGACTCCGACACCGCGACCCCGAACCGAGCCCGCCTCCTCCAACGCGACGACCCCGATCGCTCGCATGGCGATGTGTCGATCGCGGTCGAGTATTCGAGCGTCAACTACAAGGATGCCCTGGCGCTCGCCGGGCGGCCGGGGATCGTCCGGCGCACCCCGCTGATCGCCGGGATCGATCTCGTCGGTACCGTCGAATACGCGGACGGCGACGCGGCCGAGCGCTTCGACTCCGGCGACCGCGTTGTACTGAACGGAGCCGGCCTGGGCGAGCGACACGACGGAGGGCTCGCCGAACGCGCCCGGGTCGACTCCGCCTCGCTGCTGCGGCTGCCAGGAGCGATCTCGTCGGCTCGGGCCGGGGCAATCGGTACCGCCGGCTTGACGGCGATGCTCGCGGTGCTGGAGCTGGAGCGGCACGGTGTGCGTCCGGGAACCGGTCCGGTCCTGGTGACCGGCGCCTCGGGAGGAGTGGGCTCGCTCGCCGTGACCCTGCTCGCGCGGCTCGGTCACGAGGTGGTCGCCTCGACCGGGCGCATGGACGAGCACGGCGCGCTGCTTCGCCGTCTCGGCGCCTCCGACGTGATCGACCGGGCCGAGTTGCAGGAGGGTGGTAAGCCGCTGCAGTCCGAGCGGTGGGCGGGAGCCGTCGATTCGGCCGGCTCTCACACGCTCGCCAACGTGCTCGCTCAGACCCGGTGGGGTGGCGCCGTGGCCGCCTGCGGTCTCGCTCAGGGGCCGGACCTGCCCGTCAGCGTGATGCCGTTCATCCTGCGCGGCGTGACGCTCGCCGGCATCAACTCGGTGGAGGCGCCCCGTACGCTCCGCGAAGAAGCGTGGCGGCGCCTCGCGCACGACCTCGACCTCGCGCTGCTCGATGAGCTGACGACGACTGTCGCACTCGCCGACGCTGTCGACGCGGCCGGCAACGTGCTCGCGGGACGTGCGCACGGGCGGACGCTGGTCGACGTGCGGGCGTAGCTCCGCACATCGTCAGTTGAGGCGCTGTCTCAGCCACCATGGTCGATGAGGTCGCTTCTCAGCGCACATTGCGCGGGGGGCGGACCTACTCGGCAGCCTCGGTCGCGCCGCTCGGCTCGGCTGAGGCGTGCCCGACGGCGTCGTCCGCCCGTGCGGAGCGGGGCTTCGACGTCGGGGTGGGCTCGGCGGGGTGAGCGGGGTGAGCTTCCTCGGCGGCGGGCTTCGGCTTCGCGACGGCCTTCCGCTTCGCTGCCGCTCCAGGCTGGGGCTTCTGTGTCGCCTTCGGCATCGACTCGGGGGCTGCCCCCGGTTCCGAAGCCTCCGTCCCGGCGTCCGCGGCCATCACACGCTCCGACTGCTCCGCAACCTCAGCGACGATCACGAGATCGTCGGTCTCGATCACCGGGATCGCCGCGGTCGTCGTTCCCAGCTGTAGCGCCGCGATCAGCTCAGACGCGTGCTTGGTGCTGATGATTAGGCGCGCGTACGCCCCACCCACCAGGTCGATCACGACAGCGGACGCCGTGCGCTTGATCAGCAGGAAGTCCTTGCCTCCGTGAAACTTCCATGTTCCGGCCGCGAGAGTGAGCGGAATGGCGGTGCCGGGGGCTCGGACGCCGCGCACCCAGATCCACGGATCCTCGGTGACCGTGGCCGAGCGGATACTCGAGCGGTCGACCACGACGTCACTGCGGTGGGAGGACAGGAATCGTTCCGCCGCGGTGAGACGGAGTTCGAGGCGGTCGGGGAGCACAGTCACGACGGGCATGTCTCTAGTCTGCCCCGCGGCTCGCCGCCGGGTCAGCGTTGGATCGCACAGCTCCCGTGGGAGGCGCGGCGATGACAGCATGGAGGGATGCCGACGGATCCGGACGAGTCACGCCTCCTCGACGCGCTGCTCGCAGAACGCCAGGCAGAGACCCGCCTCGAGGTCGCCCGCCTGGAAGCCTCGCTCGCCGAACTCCTGCGCGACCGCGCCGACGGCACCGCCGACGACGAGCACGATCCCGAGGGCACCCCACTCTCGGCGGAGTGGTCGCGGATCGCCGGGAGACGTACAGCCCTCGCCGCCTCCGCCAGCGAGCTCGAAGCCGCCCGAAAGCGCCTTGTCTTCGGTGATTACGGAGACTGCGCGCAGTGCGGTCGCTCCATCGGCGCCGCCCGCCTCGCCGCCCGGCCAACCGCCGAGCTCTGCATCGACTGCGCCCGCCGAGCAGAGTCGCGCGGGCGCTGATCCCGCCGTCCTCCTGAAGGCCCCCACAGATTCCGACGTGGGGAAATTCACTTTTTCCTGCGAGCATTCTCATTCGGCCGTTGCCCCCAAATGGGGGAGCACAGCCTCCCGTCCCCCCTCCGCTCGAAAGGCACCCCCGCCATGCCCGAGACGTCGACCGCCCCATCGACCAGCCTCCCGCCCGCCCCCGACAAGCGGGCGTGGCGCTCGCTGATCGTCCTTTTGGCGGGCATGTTTATCGCCCTGCTCGACACGACAATCGTGAATGTCGCGCTGCCCACCATCCGCACCACGCTCGACGCCTCCGAGTCGACTCTCTCGTGGATCATCTCCGGCTACGCACTCGCGTTCGGCCTCGCGCTCATCCCGGCGGGTCGCCTCGGTGACCGCTTCGGGCACAAATGGGTCTTCGTCAGCGGAGTCGCACTGTTCACCGTCGCGAGTTTCGCGTGCGGTCTCGCTGCGGATGACGCGCAGCTCGTGATCGCGCGTGTCGTGCAGGGCCTCGCCGGCGGCATCTTCGTCCCCGCGGTCAACGCGTATATCCAGCTGCTGTTCCGGGGCCCCGCGCGCGGCAAGGCCTTCGCGATCATGGGCGCGGTCCTCGGAGTCTCGTCGGCGCTCGGCCCGATCATCGGTGGCCTGATCATCCAGGCTTTCGGCGACGACAACGGTTGGCGCCTCGTCTTCTGGGTGAACCTCCCCATCGGCGTCGCGACCCTGATCGCCGCCGCGATCCTCCTCCCCGCCCGCCGCGATCTCGAGACCGGCGAGCGGGCCGCGAGCGGAGGCGTCGACTGGCTCGGCCTGGTGCTCGTCTCGGGTGGCCTGGTCGCGTTGCTCGTCCCGCTCATTCAGGGCGAGGACGAGGGCTGGCCGCTCTGGACCTTCCTGTCCATCGCGGGCGGCGTGCTCCTCCTCGCCGCGTTCGGGGCGTGGGAGGTGCTCTACGTGCGTCGGGGTCGCGCACCGCTCGTGCCGCCGTCGCTGTTCCGCCACCCGGCCTTCACCGGAGGCGTGGTCCTCGCGCTGGTCTACTTCGCCGCGTTCACCAGCATCTTCTTCACGATCTCGCTGCTCTGGCAATCCGGCCTCGGCCACAGTGCGCTCGAGTCGGGGCTCGTCTCGATCCCCTTCGCCATCGGCAGCATCATCGGCGCGTCGCAGAGCAATCGAATGACCGCACGGCTCGGCCGAAACGTCCTCGTGATGGGCAGCGGCCTCCTCGCGATCGGCCTCGGCTGGGTGTGGCTCGTGCTGCTCACCGCCACGCCGGAGTCGATCACCAACTGGCAGCTTCTGGCACCGCTACTGATCGCCGGCCTCGGCAACGGGTTCTTCATCGCTCCGAACGTGCAGTTCATCGTCTCGACCGTCGACCCGCAGGACGCGGGCGCGGCGAGCGGAGTGATCTCGGCCATTCAGCGGATCGGCTCCGCGGTCGGTATCGCCGTGATCGGCAGCGTGCTGTTCGGCGGCCTGGTCATTACCGGGCCGGACACCGTGGCCTCAGGCTTCCTCGAGGCGGCGGCCCCCGCGATGCTGCTGAGCACCCTGATGGCGGTCGCTGCGTTCGCGCTGGTGTTCGTGCTGCCGAAGTCAGTCTCTCGGCGCGGCTGACGCCGCACTACGCTCGCGCCGCTGCCGCCGCTCGCGCCGCCGCCGGCAGTGCCTCCACGATGCGACCGACCGCCGCATCGTCGTGCGCCGCCGAGACAAACCACGCCTCGAACACCGACGGCGGCAGCGAGACGCCCGCGTCCAGCATCGCGTGGAAAAAGGCTGGGTAGCGGAACGCCTCCTGTGCCTGCACCTCGGCATAGTCGCGCACAGGCCGCCCCAGATCGGTGAACACGAAGCTGAATAGGCTGCCGGCGGTCTGGACTGTGTGGGCTACGCCCTCCTTCGTCAGCGCCGCCGAGACCTCCCGCTGCACGGTCAGCGCGGTCGAGTCGAGGGACGCGTACACGGCGTCGTCCGCGAGTTGCAGCGTTCGGATGCCCGCCGCGACCGCGACCGGGTTCCCCGAGAGCGTCCCCGCCTGATAGACCGGCCCGAGCGGCGCGAGGTGGTCCATCACGTCCGCGCGACCGCCGAGAGCCGCAACGGGCATCCCTCCGCCGATGACTTTGCCGAAGGTGTAGAGGTCAGCCCGGTACGGAGTCTCCGCCTCCCGGTTCTCAAGCCCCCACCAGCCGCTCGCGCTGACGCGGAACCCGGTGAGCACCTCGTCCATGATGAGGAGGGAGCCGTTGGCGTGCACCAGTTCAGCGAGCGCCGCGTTGAAGCCCGTCTCAGGTGCGACGACGCCCATGTTCGCGGCCGCGGCCTCGGTGATGACCGCTGCGATCTCGGAGCCGCGCGCGGAGAGCACCGCGCGCACCGCCTCGAGATCGTTGTAGGGCAGCACGATTGTCTGTGCCGCGGTGGCGGCAGTGACGCCGGCGGAGGCGGGCAGCGAGAGTGTCGCGAGGCCGGAGCCGGCGTCGGCGAGTAGGCCGTCGGAGTGGCCGTGGTAGTGGCCAGAGAACTTGATCAGGAGGTCGCGGCCAGTGACACCGCGAGCGAGGCGAATGGCAGTCATCGTCGCTTCGGTTCCGGTCGAGACCAGTCGGAGCTTCTCGATCGGAGACATTCCTCCGGCGGTGATCCGCGCCTCGACGAGTTCCGCCAGTTCGGTCTCAGCGGGCGTCGAGGCGCCAAACGAGAGGCCGCGGGCGGCCGCCTCCTGTACCGCCGCGACGACCTCGGGGTGAGCGTGGCCGAGCACGGCCGGGCCCCAGGAGCAGACGAGGTCGACGTACTCGCGGCCGTCGGCGTCCGTGATGTACGGGCCTGCTGCGGAGACCATGAAACGCGGGGTCCCACCCACCGAGCGGAACGCTCTGACGGGCGAGTTGACGCCTCCGGGGATCGCGTGCCGGGCACGCTCGTACAGGGTGTCGTTCGCCGAGATGGTCACCCCACCAGGGTACGGGCCGGCTCCGCGGGCTCCGCCGAGATCCTTCGATTCGGACGAGATGCCACGCTCTAGTCGGGCGTCTCGTCCGCCTCGGCCCATCTCGCGAAATTTCGCGAGATGGGGTTAGCGCAGCAGGTCGCGGGCGATTTCGACGGCCCAGTAGGTCAGCACCGCGTCAGCGCCGGCACGGAGGATGCCGGTCACCGACTCCAGGATCGCCGGCTCGCGCGAGATCCATCCGTTCGCGGCGGCGGCCTCGATCATCGAATACTCACCCGACACCTGGTACGCCCACACCGGCACGTTCGAGACGGCGGCAACGTCTGAAAGCACATCGAGGTAGCTCATGGCCGGCTTGACCATCACCACGTCCGCTCCCTCAGCGAGGTCAAGCGTCGCCTCCCGCAAGCCCTCGCGGCGGTTCGCCGGATCCTGCTGGTAGGTCCGCCGGTCGCCCTCAAGCGTCGACTGCACAGCCTCCCGGAAAGGGCCATAAAAGCTCGACGCGTACTTCGCCGAGTACGCCAGGATCGCGGTGTCGAGGTGCCCGGCCCCGTCGAGAGCGGCGCGGAGAGCGCCGACCTGTCCGTCCATCATCCCCGAGAGACCAAGGAGGTGCGATCCTGCCTCGGCCTGGGCAAGCGCCATCTCCTCGTAACGGAGGAGCGTGGCGTCATTATCGACGCGGCCGCGGGAGTCGAGCACGCCGCAGTGCCCGTGGTCGGTGAACTCGTCAAGGCAGAGGTCCGTCTGCACGACGAGAGCGTCGCCGACCTCCTCGACGACCGCGCGCGTTGCCGCGTTGAGCACGCCGTCCGAATCCGTCGCACCCGAGCCCACCGCATCCCGGGTGGTGGGCACGCCGAACAGCATCACGCCACCCAGGCCGGCCTCGGCCGCGTCCGTCACTGCGCGGCGCACACTCTCGAGCGAGTGGTGCAACACCCCGGGCATCGAGCCGATGGGACGAGCCTCAGTGATTCCCTCCGCGACGAAGAGCGGGAGAATCAGCTGGGCCGGATGGATGCGCGTCTCCTGCACGAGTCGGCGGAGTGCGGGGGTGGTGCGGAGGCGCCGCGGGCGGATGGCAGTCATGCCTTCCAGCGTAATCCCGCCTCTCGCGCCTCCCGGGAACGCTCCTCCACATCTCCTCGACGGGCACAGCCAGTCCGGTCTTAGATCAAGAATCCGGGTAAGCAGGAGGCGGCACGGGTCCTACGGACACCCGCTCGGAGGCAGCGCCGTTGCGTCGGCGGCCTCAGCGGGAAGCGCGTTCGGAGGCGACGGCCGCGACCGCGTCGATGAGAGAGGCAGCCGAACGCTCGTCAGCCACCACATCGACACGCAGGCCAAAGGCGCGCGCGTCCTTCGCTGTCTGCGGGCCAATCGCCGCGACGAGAGTGGATTCCGGGACCGGTCCGAGCTGCTTCTGCACCTGCTCGGCAACACTCCCCGACGTGACCAGGATGGCGTGCACCGCGCCGCTGGCGACATCGGCGACGACGCGATCCTCTGCCGGGACTCCGACCGTGCGATAGGCCACAACCGAGCGCACATCGTGCCCGATGCGGGTGAGCCCCTCGGTGAGGAGCGGCTTCGCAATCTCCGACCGCAGGGTCAGCACACGCAGCGGCCGCCGGTTGCCGGTCGCCTGCTCCCACTCGGCGAGCAACCCCCGAGCGGAGTTGTCCTCGGAGGGGACGAGGTCGACGGAGTAGCCGGCCGCCACGAGCGCAGCAGCGGTGGTCTCGCCGACAGCAGCCACCTTGGTCGTCGCGGGGACTGTCGTGCGCAGCAGCGAGAGAACATCGACGGTGGTGGCGCTCGTGACCGTCATCCAGTCGAACGCTCCGGCCTCGAGATCGGCGAGGGCCTGCTCCAGCGTCGAGAAGTCGTCGGTTGGCGCGAAGTTGATCATGGGAGCGACGACGGGAGACGCGCCCTTCGCGCGGAGGGCAGCAGCGACACCGTCTCCCCATGGCCCTCCGCGGGGGACGAGGACGCGCCACCCCTGCAACGGCTTCTCCCACTGGGAGTAGGCGGCGGGGACGATCACGACGGGGCTCCCAGAGGTGCGAGTTCGGCGGCACCCGCATCGAGAAGCGCGTCGGCGAGCAGTGACCCGCTACGGAACGCGGCTTCGACGACGGGCAGTTCGCGACCACCATACTGCCTATCCGCCCAATGTCGATCATCGCCGTCGCCGATCACCTCCTCTACCTCCCGCGCAAGAGACGCACTGCCATCAACGGCAAAGACCACTCCGTGCAGGACGATCCGGTCGCCGACAAGTGCAGCCGAGGCTCCGATCGGAGCGGCGCACCCCGCCTCGAGGGCCGCAAGAAGGGAGCGCTCGGCAGTGATCGCCGCGCGCGTGGGCAGGTGCTCGACCGCCGCGAGGCCGGCGCGGAGTTCCTCTGACGGCTCCTCGTCACGGACCTCGATCGCGAGGGCCCCCTGACCCGGCGCATGTGGCGAGACAGCGAAGTCGAGCAGTTCGGTGATCGCGTCAACCCGGCCGAGGCGGCGCAGACCCGAGAGGGCAAGAACAATCGCGTCCAGCGGTGATTCGCTCCCCGGCAACACACGCCGCAGTCGAGTGTCGACGTTCCCGCGGATATCGACGACCGCCAGATCAGGACGCGCTGCGAGCAAAGCAGCGCGCCGGCGCGGCGACCCGGTACCGACGCGAGCGCCGACGGGCAGGGTCGCCAGCGTCAGGCCGTCGCGCGCACACAGGGCATCCCGCGGATCCTCGCGCTCGGGCACCGCACCGAGCAGCAGCCCCTCGACCGGCGCCGTGGGGAGATCCTTCAGCGAGTGCACGATGGCGTCGCAGCGCCCGGCCAGCAACGCGTCCCGCAGGGCACTCACGAAAACACCGGTGCCCCCGAGTGACGCGAGCGATCCGCGCATCCGGTCGCCGTCGGACTCGATGCGCACCAGCTCGACGGGAACGCCCGCCGCCGCCGACATCAGGTCGGCTGTCATCCGGGTCTGCGCCACCGCGAGCGCGCTCGCACGGGTGCCGACGCGGATGCTCACGACCCCGGGCTCCTGATCACGGCGCCACTCCGGCCAGAGCCGGCTTGAACCCCGCTCGCACGTTCTCGCAGCACCCCGGACGGCAGACGTCGTACCAGGGACCGAGCGCCGTCATCGACGGACGGTCTTCGGTGGGCGTGCCGTTCACCCGCTCGAGCACGAGGTCGACCAGTCCGGCCACGTAGACCGGGTCAGTGCCGGGGGTGGCGACGCGCAGCGCGACGAGACCGTGCTCCTCGGACGTCTCGAGGGCCTCATTATCGAGGTCCCACATGACCTCCATGTGGTCGGACACAAAGCCCAGCGGCACGATGAGCAGCGCACGACGGCCGCGAACGGGAAGCTCGGCGATGGCGTCGTTAATGTCGGGCTCGAGCCACGGCTGGGTAGGCGGGCCGGAGCGCGACTGGTAGACGAGCTGCCACGGCACGTCCTCCGCGGTAGCCGCAGCCATCACGACCTCGGCGACCGCGAGATGTTGCGCCTCGTAGGCGCCGCCCGGACCGAAGTCGTGCACGTCGATGACCGTGCCGTCGTCGTGGCGCTCGTGTGGCCCGCTGCGCTGGGCATCGGAGGTAGGGATCGAGTGGGTCGCGAACAGTACCTCGACCTCGGTCGTGACGTCGAGATCCGGCATCCGCTCACGAAGTTCGTCGAGGCCATCGTGCACCGCCTTGACGAACGGCATCACGAACCCCGGGTGGTCGAAGAACTGCCGGACCTTATCGATCCGCAGCTGACCGTCGAGTCCGGTCGAGTCGAGTGCGGCCGCGAAGTCCTCGCGGTACTGGCGGCAGGACGAGAAGGAGGAGTAGGCGCTGGTCGCGATCGCGAGGAGGTTCGAGAAGCCGCGCTCGTTGGCCTCCGTCACGGCCTCGCTCAGATAGGGCGCCCAGTTGCGGTTGCCCCAGAGCACAGGCAGGTCGATGCCGCGGTTCGCGAGTTCGGCCTCGAGCGCCGCCTTCAGCGCGCGGTTCTGCGCGTTGATCGGGCTCACTCCGCCGAAGTGACGGTAGTGGTGCGCGACCTCCTCGAGGCGCTCCTCGGGGATGCCTCGGCCTCGGGTGACGTTGCGCAGGAACGGAATGACGTCGTCTTGACCCTCGGGACCGCCGAAGCCAGCCAGGAGGATCGCGTCGTAGGCGACGGGAACCTCAACGTGCTCGGGCCCGGAGGCTGCCGCCGGCGTCGCTGCGCGGACGAGGATCTGCGGGTCGCTGGTCGTGTCAGTCATCGGAGCACCTCGGCGATCTGATCGGCCTCAATACGCCGACCTGTGTAGAACGGGACTTCCTCGCGCACGTGACGGCGGGCCTCCGTCGCACGCAGGTCGCGCATCAAGTCGACCAGGTTGACGAGTTCCTCGTCCTCGAGCGCGAGGATCCACTCGTAGTCGCCGAGCGAGAACGAGGCAACCGTATTGGTCAGCACGGAGCGGAACCGCGAACCCTGCCGCCCGTGCTGGGCGAGCATCGCGCGACGCTCGTCCTCGGGCAGGATGTACCACTCATAGGAGCGGACGAAGGGGTAGACCGTCAGCCAGCGGGCCGGCGCTTTGCCGCGCAGATAGGCGGGCAGGTGGTTCGCGCTGAACTCCGCGTCGCGGTGAACGCCCATCGCGTTCCACGTCGGCAGCAGGCCGACCAGCAACTCGGAGCGCCGCAGCTCGCGGTAGGCCCGCTGCAACTCTTCGGGAGCGGGCCCAGTGAGCCAGAGCATGATGTCGGCGTCGGCGCGCAGGGCTGACACGTCGTACGTGCCGCGAACGGTCACGTCCTGACCGGCGAGCCGAGCGATGAGATGCTCGTACTGCTTGACAGCGGGATCCACCGCATCGCTCGAGAGGGTGAATGGACGTACGGGATCCCTGCGAAGAACCGCCCAGAGCGTGTATCCCAGGGCCTGATCGGAGTGATCCTGATCGGCGGGGGGCTGCGGCGCCGGAGCGACGGCGCTCGTGGGGGCGGACTGAACGGAACCCGCCGTACCGGCGGTCTGATCGGTCATTGACCCATCATCCCTCCGCTCGCGCCGATGCACAAAAGCGGCAGGAGCTCTGGCGCCACCGGCTCCAGACAGCTAGTGGTCTGGAGCCCCCCGCCGTCTTAGTCCTCGATGACGCTCTGGGCAATGCCCCACGCGACGAGGCCGAGGGCGGCAACAGCGCCGACCGCACCCGCGACCAGCGCGGAGGGATTCCGGCGGCGGACGACTTGGAGCTTGCGCCCCACAGTGCGCTGGGCGATGCGGATCTTGCGGGGGACGTTGACCTTGTACTCGATCGCGTCGAGTGTTGCGGCGAGTTCGGACCGCGCCCGCTCGATGTCGGCCTTGAGCTGGCCGGGCTTGAGTTCGGCCGGGTCCATGAAGCGGGGCGTGCTCCTGCTGACGGAACGCTCAGTTGTCATAGCTGCCCACTCCCTTGAACGCCTGGACGTCCTTCTTGATGCTGTCGATCGACTCCTGCGGCACCGGCGGCACCGCCTTCTTGATCGTCCGCACGCCGACCAGCGCGAGGATCACCGCCACGAGCAGGAAGAACACGGTGACGATGAGCGCGGACAGCCAGGCCGGTAGCCAGGAAGCGATGCCGATGATCGCGAAGGTGACCAGCGTCGCCCACGCGGTGAGGAGAAGGAAGGCCGCGACCGCGAACAGGGCGACCGCCACGCCCGCATTCTTGGCTTTGCCAGCAAGCTCGTTCTTGAGCGAGGCAACCTCGGCCTTGACAAGCTCGATCACCAGGCCAGGAAGGTCGCTGACCAGCTCTCCCAGTGATCGGGCGTTCTTAGGATTGCGTTCGTTCACCACGGGAGCTCCTCGAGGGTGGGACGTGCCGGACGGTGCCGGGCGGACGAGGCCGGAGAGATGAGCACTACGCCTTGCTGGTGGAGGTCGACGACGCCGATCCTCCGGAGCCTGCTGATGCCGCGGCCTCGTCGACCTTGGTGGCGGCCTGGCGCGCCGCTGCAGTGGCCTCCGCGTCGCTCGCGCCCTGGGCCTTCTTTCCTCCGGACACCGCCTTGACGACCACCGAGCGCACGACCTCGTACGCCTTGTCTGACACGCTGCTCAGCTGCGTCTTCGCGGCGCCGCCGACGGCTCCCGCGACATCCTGCACCGGCTGCGTCTTCCAGAACTTGTTCGCCGCCGAAGCGATCTGCTCGTATCGCTTGCGGCCGGCGCGTGCTCCCAGCACGTAACCGGTTGCAGCTCCTGCCACGAAAAGAATCTTGCCCTTCACGCCTACTCCTCGTCCTGGGTCGCTTTCGCGATCGTCCACGCGGTCGCCGACCACTCGTGCCGGGGCACGCCGCACACGCGCGGATGCCTCGGCCTAAGAGTAGCCGTCGGCGTCCCGGTCTTCGCGCGGAAACTCGACGCCTTGACGCACCAGTCGGCGCCGGATAAGGGTGGCGGCATCGGCGGCGTGCGGCAGTACCGACGCGAGCCCGGTGCCCGCGATCCAGGTGCCCGTCACGGCGACTCCCTCGACCGGCACGAGCGCCTGGCGAAACGCTTCCAGGTGAGCCCTGCGCCCCAGCGCCGCGGCAGGGCGGACGTTCGCCCAACTCACCCGGGTTGTGTCAACCACCGAATCCGGGTCGAGCGGCACCCCGAGCAGGACCGACGCATCGCGGAGCGCAATCGCCGCGACCTCCGAGTCTCCCCGCCCTGCGAGCGGTGGGTGCTCGCCGGGGCGCCCGTAGGAGAGGCGGAGCACGTGTCGGCCGGGAGGAAGGGAAGCGGCCAGCCACTCCCATTTCGCGGTCGCGTGAGTCAGCGCCTTGGCAACGACATCGCGCGACGTCGGCGCCACCAGGACTCCGGAACCGCGAGGCGCCGCGTCCAGGCGCGTGTCGTCGATGACGAGAGTCACCAGCTCGACGGAGTCGTGCAGTGCCTCTTCCGTGCGCTCGTGGACTGTGGGCGCGAGGCCGGCCAGCAGCTCGCGCGCGTCGCACTCCGGTGTCGCCACGATCACCGCGCGGGCGGCCAGCGCGGCGTCGACCAGGGTCACGACGAAGGCCCCGTCCGAGCCCCCGAGTCTCACGACGGAGGCACCCGTGCGGATCTCGCCCGAGAGGTAGTCGATCCGCTGCACGAGCGCGGCGACGAGGCGGTGCATCCCGCCCTCGATCCCGCGGACGGCGACACCCGCCGGAAGGTTGGCGCGCAGAGCCGCGACCGCGCGAGCGAGGGAGCCGGCGCGGGTGATCGCGCCGTTGAGCCCAGGAGCGGCGAGATCGACGTCGATGTCATCGGGGCGACTCGAGTACACACCCGAGATGACCGGCGCGACCAGATCCTCGAGCACGCGCTCGCCCATCCGGGTGCGCACGAGTTCGGCCAGCGAGTGAGCCCGTCCAATCCGCAGCACGGGCATCATCGTGTCAAGCCAGGCACGCCAGGCGCCGCGGCGGCCAATCGCCCGCACGACATCGGGAGCGAACGGGGAACCAGGGATCCCCAGAATTCCGGCTCCTGGCGAGGGGACGGAGCGGCCGCCCGAGAGGTGCAGCCAGGAGCCGTGCGTCCGCGGTTCGACAACCGACTCGGCGAGCGGACGGCCGTCGAGCGTCAGCGCGGCGAGCGCCCGCTCGACGGTGCCGCCGCGGGTGGCGAAGCTCTCGGCACCCGCATCGAGCGTGACTCCGGCAATGTCGAGCGGTGCGACGGAGCCGCCCACTCGCTCTCCAGCCTCGAGGACGACGACTCGAAGTCCGATGCGCAGGCACTCGGCGGCAGCGGCGAGACCCGCCACTCCGCCACCGACCACCGCGACGTCGTATTGCGCGCCGTCGCGCGAGTGGTCGGCGCTCACGGACGCCAGTCGTGCACGAACGCGACGAGGCGCGTCAGCACGTCGGGGTCGGTCTCGGGCGGCACGCCATGTCCGAGGTTCAGCACGTGCGCCGGCGCGCTAAGCCCCCGGCGGAGGACGTCATCGACGTGGGCCGAGAGCACCTCCCAGGGCGCGGTCAGCAGCGCCGGGTCGACGTTGCCCTGTATCGGCACGAAACCGCCGAGACGGTGGTTCGCCTCGTCGAGAGGAACGCGGTAATCGACTCCCACCACGTCGACACCGATCTCGTGCATCGCACCGAGCAGCTCACCCGTGCCCACTCCGAAGTGCACGATCGGCACATTGCGCCGTGTCTCACCGTGATCGAAGGCCAGGTCGCGCACGTGCGTCAGAGCATGAGTGGAGGCGGAGGCCACGTGCGCCGTGTAGTCGGCGAGCGAGAGGGCGCCCGCCCACGAGTCGAAGAGTTGGGCGGCGCTCGCTCCAGCGAGCACCTGCGCGCGGAGGAAACGACCAGTGACCTCGGCCGTCCACTCCATCAGCTGAGCCCAGGCGCTGGGGTCCGCGTGCATCATCGTGCGGGCGCGGAGGTGGTCCTTCGACGGGCCGCCCTCGACGAGGTATGCAGCCAGGGTGAAGGGAGCGCCGGCGAATCCAATCAGCGGAGTGTCGCCGAGCTGAGCCACGGTGCGGCGCACGCCTTCGCGAATCGGCTCGAGCGTCTCGTCGAGCACCGCGGGATCGATTGCGGCCAGCTCAGCGACGTCCGCGGCCGTCCGCACCGGCTTCTCGAGCACGGGGCCGCGGCCCGGGACGATGTCCACTCCCACACCCGCCAACCGCAGCGGGATCACGATATCGCTGAAGAAGATGCCCGCATCCACTCCGTGGCGACGCACCGGCTGCAGGGTGATCTCGCTCGCGAGGGCGGGATCGAGGCAGGCATCGAGCATTGCGGTATCGGTGCGCAACGCGCGGTACTCCGGGAGGCTGCGGCCCGCCTGACGCATGAACCACACGGGCGTCCGCTCGCCGCGCTCGGAGCGGTAGGCCCGCAGCAGCGCCGAGTTGGCGGTGCGCCCGGCTGTGAGGGGATGCAGCGGATCGAGGAGGCCGTCGAGAGTGGAGGTCACCGCGGCATTATTCCAGGCGCATCCGTGCATCCTCCCCAGCTCACGACCTCGCTCGCTGGGCGGGCCGGCCGACGACTCAGGGACGGAGGTCAATCTCCCTCGACCTAGCTTGGAAGCGGGCGAACGACCCCGATGTGCCACATTGCTCGTGAGCGCCACTCGCAATCCGTTCAGCAATCCTCCGAGAATCGGCCTCGCTGTACTCGTAAGGACGGGTTGCACGCTTCAGCTCATCTTTTGGATGAGGAATGAGATCGACCTCCCGCGACTTTCGAGAGAGTCTACCTTTCCACCGGAGCGGGCTCAGCGATTCGACGGCCGTCGGGTAGAGGAGCCACCAGGACTCCGTTGCCTGAACGGGAACAACCGCGACCGCTCCGGGAAGTTCTTGAATTTGCATCTGCAAGGCCTTTTCCACTTTCCCGTCAGGATCAACGCCGTCCGAGTCGCGATGGACGAGCACTGCCGCGACGGGCTGCCCACCCGCCTCGGTCGCAACGACTGTAGCGAGGAGATCCTTTAGCCACCTCGTGACCGCAGGCGGACCCGCATCCTTGGTCAACGACACCGGCTTGGGTCGAGCGCGAACTCGGCCCTTGAGTTTCGGATTCGAGAAAGATGCGAGATGCGAGATTGCGGCCGAGTCGTTGAGGTTTTCGCCAAAAACGAGGACCACAGGCTTTCGCTTACTAGATGACTTCGCACTCCTCATGCCGGCACTCCTCCGAGAGCACCAGCAAACCAGAGTTCGCCGATTCCGCGCGAAGAGCCCGAATCCTCATCCACGGTCGAACGAATGGCAGAAGCGATCTCCTCGGCGTTGCGAGCAGGAATTATCGATTCTCCGGTCTCGTAATCGCGCTCCGCGATGAGAACTTCGTGCGGCTCGAGGCGATTAACGAGAGTGGGAGAATGAGTAGCCGCGAGAATCTGAGTCTTTGCGCTTGCGGCCCTCATACGATCGACCAACACCTCGAGCGCATAGGGATGCAGCCCGTGGTCGAGCTCTTCGATCGCCGTGAAGGCAGGCGGGTCGGGCTCGTGGAGCGCGACGAGGAGCGCAAGCAACCGAACCGTTCCGTAGGAGGCATCGGCGAGTTCGATGGGCCGACGCACTCCGCGCTCGTGCAATTGAACAACGAAGGCGCGCCCAGCGCCGCCAATGGGTGCGAGTTCAATTCGCTCAAGACCAGGAAGACATGCCGCGAGATCAGAAACGAGGGCGGCAAAAGCGTCAGTGGATGCCGCCTGGAGGTTTGCTAGCGCAGAAGCAAGGTTATGCGCATCGTCTGCGAGCCGCCCCTCAGAGTATCGGCTCGGCTCGCGCGCTGCCGCCACATCTGGTTCGAGGACACGCATCGAGGTCAGGAAACGAACATAGGCGGCCGGCTGCGGGCCGACCTCGTCCTGCGCGAATTGTGCCAAGGCACCGAGACCGGTTGTCGTTCGCGACGCGAGATTTCGTTGAGTCTGTAATTCTCCAGCCTCGATCGTGACGGCAGAATCGCGGACCTTGATTCGCCGACCGCGACCTTCGAGCCGCTTGAAGGCCAATTCCTCGGTACGCGTGAGCTCGCCATTTTTCTTGCGTGTCACCAATAGACGATAGTGGTCCGGGGCATTCTCGCTAGCAAGGCGCGTCACCTGACCTTCAATCTCTAGTTCAACGCTTTGGGCTTGAGCGCGAGTGGACTGCCTGAGCACATGATCGAAGCCACCCCACTGACTCAGCGCGACATCGAGATCGAAACGAGCGGCAGTCGAGATGAATTGCAATACTTTCAACAAATTGGACTTTCCAGATCCATTCGGCCCCACGAGGACCGTCAAGGGTCCGAGCTGAACGTCCACATCACGGAAAGACCGAAAATTTTGAGCATGGATTCGAGAAACCGGGATACTCCGTTGGACACGATCGATCGCACTACTCACGACTCCACCTCTCGTCGGTCGGAGCATACAGCGCCGACCGGCGCCGCTGAGCGATCGGCGCATCACGAGGACACCTGGAGGCTTATTCAGAGCCCTGCCAGGTCGCTACACAATCCCTGATCAGCGTTCATTTCCAAACGATGGATCATCTGCTCTGAATAAGCCTCCTGGTTCCAGGTCGTGTTCCGAGGCCCTGGGAACGGAACGCACCACGTCCAGTCGTCGTCCAGGCGCATCCGTGCATCCTCCCCAGCTCACGACCTCGCCACCTGAGACCACGCGTAGACTGACGTGGTGCTTCTGTGTCTGACGGCGTCGCACAAGAACGCCAGCTTCGATCTCCTCGAGAAGCTTTCCGTCGACTCCGCGGTCGTTACGTCGGCGCTCTCGGACGGCATCGATTTTGTCTCCGGAGCGGTCGTCGTCGCCACCTGCAACCGCTTCGAGGCCTACCTCGACATCGACGAGCCGTTGACCGCCGCCCAGGCCGTCGCCGTCGAAGCGGCCACCGCCGCCGTCAGCGCCGCGACCGGGGTCGAGCAAGATGAGCTGCGCGGCAGCGTCGACGTGGTCTCGGGCGACCGGGTTGCCGAGCACCTGTTCGCCGTGTCCAGCGGCCTCGAGTCTGTCGTCGTCGGCGAGGGGGAAATCGCCGGTCAGGTCCGCCGTTCGCTCGAGGAGGCGCGACGCTTAGGCACGACGTCCTCCGAGCTCGAGCGCCTGTTCCAACGCGCGTCACAGACCTCGCGCGGGATTAAGAACCGCACCGGCCTCGGCAGCGCCGGCCGATCGATCGTGCGCCTCGCACTCGACCTGGCCGCGAGCCGCGTCACGGACTGGCGCGCGGCGCGCGTGCTACTCATCGGCACCGGCAGCTACGCCCGGGCGACCGTCGCCGCGCTTCGCGACCGCGGAGTGGTCGATATCGCCGTGCACTCCCCGTCCGGTCGGGCGGAAGGCTTCGCTGCGCGACGCTCCCTTCGTCCGATTCACGGCGACGACCTGGCGCTCGAAGCTGTCTCCTCGGACATCGTCATCACCTGCACCACGGCACAGGAGCCGGTGCTCGACGCGGCACTGCTCGCCGCTGGACGCCTCCAGGGCTTCTCCCGCGAGCGCCAGCTCGTCATCGACCTCGGCCTGCCGCGCAACGTCGCCGCCGACGTCACCTCGGTCACCGGCGTCGAGCTACTCGACCTCGAGACCATCAGCCTGCACGCACCACTCGAAGTCCTCGACGCCTCCCAGCACGCACGGGCCCTCGTCGACAAGGCCGTCCGCAAGTTCTCGGACGTCGCCGACGAGAAGAGCCTGACCCCGGCCGTCGTGGCGTTGCGCTCGCACGTATTCGACGCGCTCGACGCCGAGATCGAGCGCGCACGTTCGCGCGGCGACGAGGACGGCCGGACGGAGCAGGCGCTCCGCCACCTCGCGGGAGTCCTGCTGCACACACCGAGCGTGCGTGCCCGCGACTACGCGCGCGCCGGGGCTCAGGAGGCGTACCTCACCGGTCTCGAGGCTCTCTTCGGCATCAAGGTGCTTGCCGAGCCGGCCTCGATCGCCCACCCCGACACCGGCGCGGCGACCGCGTAAGTCTCTGCCGCTGCCGTCCGACGGAGCCCGCCGACCCCGCGAGATGCCTCTTCGGTACGCGACGCCCCGACGCAGAGTGTCACAAGTGGCATCTCGCGGGGCGGATCAGGCGCCGCGCAGCCCCACGAGGAGGTACGACTCCAGATTGGTGAGCGGGATGCGCTCCTGCTTCATCGTGTCGCGATCGCGCACCGTCACCGCGTCGTCCTCAAGCGAGTCAAAGTCCACGGTCACGCAGTACGGCGTCCCGATCTCGTCCTGGCGGCGATAACGTCGGCCGATCGCTCCAGAGTCGTCGAAGTCAACGTTCCAGAGCTGACGCAGCTGGTCTGCGACGCGGCGGGCGAGCGGCGAAAGGGCCTCGTTGCGCGAGAGCGGGAGGACGGCGACCTTCACCGGCGCCAGGCGCGGGTCGAGGTGCAGCACGGTGCGCGTCTCGACCTTGCCCTTCGCGTTCGGCGGCAGCTCCTGCTCCTCGTAGGCGTCGACGAGAAACGCCATCAGAGCTCGCGTGAGGCCGAACGACGGCTCGATCACGAAGGGCACGTAGCGCTCGTTCTTGTTCTGGTCGAAGAAGGAGAGGTCCTTACCCGAGTGCTCGATGTGCGTCTTGAGGTCGTAGTCGGTACGGTTCGCGACCCCCATCAGCTCGCCCCACTCGCCCGAGGCGAAGTCGAAGCGGTACTCGATATCGACGGTGCGCTTGGAGTAGTGGGACAGCTTGTCTTTCGGGTGCTCGTACTGGCGGATGTTCTCGGGGTTCATCCCGAGGCCGACGAACCAGTCCCAGGCGAGCTGCATCCAGGTCTCCTGCCACTCCTCGTCCGTGCCGGGCTCGACGAAGAACTCGAGCTCCATCTGCTCGAATTCGCGCGTGCGGAAGATGAAGTTGCCGGGCGTGATCTCGTTGCGGAACGCCTTGCCGATCTGGCCGATGCCGAACGGCGGCTTGCGGCGCGCACTCTGCAACACATTCGCGAAGTTCGTGAAGATGCCCTGTGCGGTTTCTGGCCGCAGGTAATGCAGTCCCGACTCGTCGTCGACCACGCCCAAATAGGTTTTCATCAATCCCGAGAACTGCTTGATCTCAGTCCACTGCCCAACCGTGTCCGGGTGCTCGGGATCGGGGATGTCATCGAGGCCGTTGACGGGCGGATGGCCGTTGACCTCCTCGTACTTCTCGAAGAGGTGATCGGCGCGATAGCGCTTGTGGGTAATCAAGGACTCGGTCAGCGGATCCGAGAAAACGCCGACATGACCGGAGGCGTGCCAGATCGCCGTGGGGAGGATGACCGCTGAGTCGAGGCCGACGACGTCGCCGCGCCCCTGCACAAACGTCTTCCACCACTGACGCTTGATATTTTCCTTGAACTCCACGCCGAGCGGACCATAGTCCCACGCGGAGCGGGTGCCCCCGTAGATCTCACCCGAGGGGAAGACGAATCCCCTGTGCTGCGCGAGGGTGATGACTTTATCGAGGGTGGTGGTTTCTGCCACGGGTTGCTCCTCAGCTGTTCGGGCGCACGGGGCCCCGGCGCGCGCCGGCTGCACGCGTCCTTCTGGTGTGCCCCCATGCTAGCCGCGGCCTCGCGGCACCGAGCTGCCCGTGGCGGGCATGATGAGCGGATGCTCCCCCTCCCGCCGATCGTGGTCTCCGCCGTTGCCGTCCTTCGCGATCGGCGGGTGCTGATGGTCACCGCTCGCGGCCGCGATGTGCTGTACCTCCCGGGCGGCAAGGTTGATCCGGGTGAGACGTCGGCTCAGGCGGCGGACCGCGAAACGCGGGAAGAGCTCGGCGTGTCGGCGCTCCGTCTGGAGGAGCTGTTCACGATCCGCGCGCAGGCCCACGGCGAGCCCGAGGGGCGTGAAGTCTGGATGACGGTGTTCGCCGCCGAACTCGACAGGGAGCCACGCCCGAGCGGCGAGATCGACTCGCTGCACTGGATCGACGGTGACGACGCCCACCGCTGCCCACCCGCTGGAGTCGCAACGCTGGAACGGCTCCGCGCCCTCGGCCTCATCGACTGACGCCCCTCTGTGTCACGGCGATGCCAGGGCCGCTAGCCTCAGGACGTGGAGTCGAGACGGCGCGCGAGGTACCGGTCGGCGTCCGACGAGCCCGGACGTCTCGAACCTGTGCAGCTGGAGGCGGCAGTGCCGATCCTGCGCATCTTCTCCGTCGAGAAGGCGGGTGAGTTCTACGTCGACTACCTCGGCTTCGAGGTCGACTGGGAACACCGCACAGCACCGGATTCGCCGCTCTACCTCCAGGTCTCGCGCTCGGGTCTGCGCCTGCACCTCAGCGAGCACCACCGCGATGGCAGTCCTGGCGCGGCCGTGCACGTGGCCCTCCGCGGCGTCCGCGAACTCCACGCGGAACTCGACGCCAAGTCCTACCCCTATCTGAATCCGCGCATCACGCGCTCGCCGTTCGGATTCACTCTGAACGTGATCGACCCGTTCGGCAATCAGCTCCGCTTCGCCGAACCTGCTCCAGAGCCCACCGCGCCGTGATCGACGCTCTGCACCTCGAGAGCCCCGAAGGTCGAAACCCCGTGCCACCTCCGCGTCAGCTGATCAATCGTTCAACGCCCGTCCATGCGCTTTCGAGCAGGAACCCCTAGCGTAGAAGGAATGGCTTCACGGGGGACGATCGAGCAGTCGGCGATGACCGGCACAGCGGGGCGGACACGAGGTGTCCGCCTCCGCCTCATTGAGGTTGCTCCACTCGCCACCGGTCTTCTCGGCTCCCTGACAATCCTGTTCGGTTCGCTCGGGGTCGGCTATCTGCCGCACGACTCCCCGATCCGGGATTGGTCGCTCATCGCGTCGATCCGAGCGACCGGCTGGCTGGTCGAATTGAGCGCAGCACTCGTGATTGGCGGAGGACTGCTGCTCCTGGTCGCCTGGTTGCGGCTGCGCACGGTCGCACTCGTCGCTGGTCCGGGTGCACTGCGCACGATCATCGCGGCGGCACTCACGTGGGCAGCACCACTGCTCGTGACCGTGCCGCTGTTCAGCCACGACATGTTCTCGTACGTCGCGCAGGGACGGTTGATGTCGCAGGGCATCAACCCGTACACGAACGGAGTGTCGACGCTGCCCGGCTGGTTCGCCCTCGGCGTCGATCCGCTCTGGGCCAACACGCCGACTCCGTACGGCCCGCTCTATCTGCTCATCGAGCGCACTGCCGTGCAACTCGCCGGCTTCAGCTCCCCCGAACTCTCGATTGCAATGCTGCGAGCTGTCTCCGTCGCGGGAGTCGTCGTCTTCGCCGTCTACGCAATCCGTCTGGCCCGTCTGCGCGGCCTCTCGACCCCACTGACCGCCTGGACCGTGGTGGCCAATCCGCTCACGCTGGTGTTGTTCATCGTCGCGGGGCACAACGACTCCGTCATGCTGGCGCTCATCCTGGCTTCGATCTACTACGCACAGACCGACCGTCGGATCGCTGCGGTTGTGCTGATGGCGGGGGCGATCGCGATCAAGCCGATCGCCATCATCGCCCTGCCGGTGCTGGCGCTGCTCTGGCTCCGCCACGACGCGACGCTGCGTGAGCGCATCCGTGCCTGGATGTGGACGGGTGCAGGCGCTCTCGGGCTCGTTGTCGCTGTCGGACTCATCGCGGGGGTCGGGATCGGCTGGGTCAGCGCGATGGTCGTCCCCGGCTCGATCCTGCACTGGTACGCGCCGATGTCGTTTGTCTCTGTGGCTACTTCTACGGCCGTCGAGATGTCCGGACACGATCCGGCCGCAGCGATTGCCCTCGTGAAACTCCTCGCGCTTGCTCTCGCCGGAATCGTTACTGCGTGGCTGATGTTGTCGCGGCGGGCGATAGATCCGCTCGCTCGGCTGTCCGGCGCGCTGTTGGCCTTCGTCACCGCGTCGACCGCGATCCACCCGTGGTACGCGCTGTGGGTTCTCCCGATCGCAGCTCTGTCGCGGCCGTGGCGAAGCGCACACGTTCACCTGGCGGTCTACGCCTCGATCTTCCTCATGACTGTCACCGTCGCCGAACCCATCGACGGTGGCGGCGGCGGGACGATGGACCAGATTCCCGCGCGCGTCGCCACGATCGCCGCGATCGCTGTCATCGGGTTGTACATGCTGCTCGGTTACACCGACGAGGAGCGGGTCGACGGAGGCTCGCTGGCGCGCGCCGTCCCCTTCGGCTCCGAGATACTGCATTACCTCAGTGGTGGGCGCCTCGGCGGCATCCCGCTAGGCAGCACACAACTCATTCGGACGCCTTCCCGCCACTGACGGCCGCGGAGCGAGCAGTCCGAAGGCCGGTCGCAGGCCGCTCAGGAGGCGGAGTCGGCCTGCTCGTCGGAGGCGTTTCGGCGGTCGATCGCGGCGTGCGCCACCGCGGCGGCCCCCTCCGCAGAACCGACAGGCCCGTTCGATCCGCCAAGCACGCTCGAGAGCGACGAAACCCAACTGAGGTCATTTCGACCGCCCTTGAGCGCGTCGTTGAAGAGTGGAAGTTCGCTGCGCGTCGCGTGGATCGCGTAGGACTCGCGGCTGTAGCCATTGTCGGGCGTGACAGGGGTGTGTGGCAGGTCGTCGGGCTCGGCCGAGTGGGCAGCGTCGCTGGAGCCGCCGGTGGATCCAGTCTCAGCGACGTCAACGACATCGCCAGTCTCAGCGTTCTCCGCAGCTTCGTCGTTCTCAGCGGTCTCACGGCTCTTCGCGATGTCAGAGGCTTCCGCGATGTCGTCGGTGTTGTCGGTCTCGTCGATCCCGGCGGAGTCGTCAGTCTCGAGTACCTCGGAAACCTCCGCAGGAATACGCCCGGAGGGGGCTTCGACCGTCTGCTCGGCATCCGTTGCATCCTTGGCGCCGGTCTGCGGATCTACATCAGTCTGCGGATCAACGTCGGTCTGCGGATCAACGTCGGTCTGCGGATCAACGTCGTGGTTCCCCTCCTGCGCGCTATCGATCTCCGAGTGCGGCTCCCGCTCGTCAATGCTGTCGTGGTCCACGTCGTCCTCCTATCTCCGCTCCGTGACTTCGGAACGGGCGCGGCGACGGTGCACCGGCGCTCCGACAGGGTAGCCCTCGATCACGTCGACTCGGTCTCGGTGGCGCTGGATCGCGGGACCGGGCGCCAGACGACGAGTTCGGTGCGGCGCTGCGCTCGTGTCCCATGACGGAGGGTAACCACATCGCCCTCGAGCCCGGCGGCGAATACCCGCCGTCCTGGACGGTTGAGGAGTTCATCCGCGAGCGCCGACTCGAGTTCGCGCACCCGCTGCGAGAGTGACTGCACCTGGTTTTCAAGCTGAAGAATCCGCGCGATGCCTTCGAGGGAAACTCCCTCGGAGGAGAGCCGCGCTACCTCCCGCAACTGCACGACGTCGCGCATCGAGTAGCGGCGCGACCTGCCCGCCGTACGGGTCGGGCGCACCAGGCCGAGGCGGTCGTACTGGCGGAGCGTCTGCGGGTGCATCCCTGCGAGATCGGCGGCGACAGCGATCGCGAAGACGGGCGTGTTCTCGTCCATGCCTGTACCCCTCCGACCTACCGCGCCGATGTTCCGCTGCTACGAGCGAGCCTTCTCGAGAAGGTCGTCGCGCGGGTCCTCGGCGGGTTCGGCCGCCGCGTAGTCCGCGAGTGCTTCACGAGCGGCGGAGGACAGATGGCTCGGAACCGCGACCTGGAGGACTGCAAGCAGGTCGCCGGTGCCCTTCGACGTCGTCACTCCACGGCCCTTGACCCGCAGGACCCGACCGCTCGGCGTCCCGGGGGCGACTCGGAGCTTGACCGGATCGCCGCCGAGGGTCGGCACCTCAATCGTCGCGCCGAAGACCGCTTCAACGAAGGTGACCGGGACCGTGACGCGGAGATTCAGCCCGTCGCGTTCAAAGACGGGGTGCTTGCGGACGGAGACGGTCAGCACGAGGTCGCCGGGCTCGCCGCCGTCTGGGCTCGGGCGGCCCTTGCCGCGAACGCGGATCTTCTGGTCGTCGGCTACTCCGGCCGGGATACGCACCGAGAGAGTTCGTCCGTCACCGGTCTGCAGCTGCACGGTGTCACCCCGGGTCGCCGTGCGGAAGTCGATGGTGGTGCTGGCGGTGACGTCGGCGCCCTTCTGCGGACCGCCGAAGCCGCGGTAACCACCGCTGGGCTGGCCGAACCGGGAGCCGCCACCGAACACCCCGCCGAGAATGTCCTCGAAGCCGGGTGGCGGGCCCTGCTGGGTGCTGTAGGAGGTACGCCCGCCCTGGCCGAACATTCCCCCGAAGACGTCGTCGAAACCTCCGGCCTGGCCACCGGCAGTAAAGCGAGCGCCGCCGCCCATTGCACGGATCTGGTCGTATTCCTTGCGCTGGTCGGCGTCCGAGAGGACGGTGTACGCCTCGCTGATCTCCTTGAATCGCGCCTCGGCCTTCGCATCTCCCGGGTTCGAGTCGGGGTGGAACTGGCGGGCAAGCTTGCGGTAGACCTTCTTGAGGTCCGCCGCGGAGACGTCCTTGGATACGCCGAGGACCTGGTAGAAGTCCTTGTCGAACCAATCCTGGCTGGCCATGTGCCTCTTCCTGTGTCAAATGCGGCGGAGGACCGCGCCTCGGCCCGGCGGCGTGTTGCCGAGCGGGGCGGGGTCCTCCGCAGTGGTGCTGGTAGCGGGTTAGTCGGCGGGGACTGCGACGACCACCTTGGCGGCCCGCAGCAGCGAGCCTCCGAGGTAGTACCCAGACTCGACGACGTCCGCGACCGTGGAGGTCTCGGCGCCGGGGGTGGGCTGCTGGAAGATCGCCTCGTGGATGTTCGGGTCGAACAGGTCGCCGACCGCGCCCGTCTTAACCAGGCCCAGCTTCTCGACTCCCCCGCGCAGCTTGTGCGCGATGGCCACGAAGGGCCCGCCTTCGGCGAGGTCACCGTGCTTCTCGGCGCGGTCGAGATCGTCGAGCACAGGGAGGATGACCTTCACGGCGTCGCCGATGGCCCGCTCCTTGTCGACCTGACGGTTCGATTCGGTGCGCTTGCGGTAGTTCGCGTACTCGGCCGTAACTCGCTGGAGGTCGGCGAGGTGCTCGGCTGCGAGGGCCTCGGCACTGGACTGACCCGAGAGAAACGAGAGATCGGCGTCCGAGAGGGTGGTCTCGACGTCAGGCCCCTCAGCCTCAATGAGGCCCTCCTGATCCTGGGCATCCTGCGCCGCTTCGGCCCCCGCCTCGTCGCCGCCGGCTGCCGGCTGCTCCTCGGGGACGTCCTGGGGCTCATTCTCGGCTGCCATGACTACTTGGTGCCCTTCGGCTCGTCCTCGTCGATGACCTCGGCGTCGACGATGTCCTCATCGCTCTTCTTTTCCCCGCCGGCCGGAGCGTCGGCAGGAGTGCCCTGCGCACCCTGGTCCTGCGAGTAAATCGCCTGGCCGATCTTGGTCTGCGAGGCGTTGAGCGCGTCGAACGCCGTCTTGACGGCTGCGTCGTCGTCGCCTGCTAGCGCAGTCTTCAGCGCGTCGACGTCGCCCTGCACCTCGGACTTGACGTCCTCGGGCAGCTTGTCCTCGTTGTCCTTGATCAGCTTGTCGACCGAGTACGCGAGGGTCTCGGCGTTATTGCGGATCTCGGCGGCCTCGCGGCGTGCCTTGTCCTCGGCGGCATGCTCCTCGGCTTCTCGGACCATGCGGTCGATGTCGTCCTTGGGCAGCGACGAACCGCCGGTGATCGTCATCGACTGCTCCTTGCCGGTGCCCTTGTCCTTCGCCGACACGTGCACGATGCCGTTGGCATCGATGTCGAACGTGACCTCGACCTGCGGAATGCCGCGCGGGGCCGGCGCGATGCCGGTCAGCTCGAAGGTGCCCAGGTTCTTGTTGTCGCGGGTGAACTCGCGCTCGCCCTGGAAGACCTGGATCGCGACGGACGGCTGGTTGTCGTCGGCGGTGGTGAAGGTCTCGGAGCGCTTGGTCGGGATCGCGGTGTTGCGCTCAATGAGCTTGGTCATGATCCCACCCTTGGTCTCGATGCCCAGCGAGAGCGGGGTCACGTCGATCAGGAGGACGTCCTTGCGCTCGCCCTTGAGGACACCTGCCTGTAGTGCGGCACCGACAGCGACCACCTCGTCCGGGTTGACGCCTTTGTTGGGCTCCTTGCCGCCGGTGAGCTTCTTCACCAGCTCGGCCACGGCCGGCATCCGGGTGGACCCGCCAACGAGCACGACGTGCGCGATGTCGTCAACCTTCACGCCTGCCTCGGCGATGACGTCGGTGAACGGCTTGCGGGTGCGCTCGATCAGGTCGCTGGTGAGCTCCTCGAACTTCGCGCGCGTCAGCGTCTCGTCGAGGTTTGCGGGACCGTTCTCGGTGAGCGAGAGGTAGGGCAGCTGGATGCTGGTCGAGGTGCTCGAGGAGAGCTCCTTCTTCGCCTGCTCCGCGGCCTCCTTGAGACGCTGGCGGGCGATCTTGTCCTTGGAGACGTCGACGCCGGTCGAGTCCTTGAAGCGCTTGACCAGGTGGTCGACGACGCGCTGGTCCCAGTCGTCACCGCCGAGGCGGTTGTCGCCGGAGGTCGCGCGGACCTGGATGGTGGAGAAGTCGTCGTCCTTGCCCACCTCGAGGAGGGAGACGTCGAACGTTCCGCCGCCGAGGTCGAAGACGAGGATGAGTTCGTCCTCCTTGCCCTTGTCGAGCCCGTAGGCGAGGGCGGCGGCGGTCGGCTCGTTGATGATGCGCAGGACGTTCAGGCCAGCGATCTCGCCGGCGTCTTTCGTGGCCTGGCGCTCGGCGTCGTTGAAGTACGCAGGAACGGTGATGACCGCGTCGGTCACCGTGTCGCCCAGGTACTGCTCAGCATCACGCTTGAGCTTGCCCAGGATGCGGGCCGAGATCTCCTGCGGGGTGTACTTCTTATCCTCCACGCCGAATGTCCAGTCCGTGCCCATGTGGCGCTTGACGGAGGCGATGGTGCGGTCGACGTTGGTGACGGCCTGGCGCTTCGCGGTCTCGCCGACAAGCACCTCCCCATCCTTGGCGAACGCAACGACAGACGGAGTGGTGCGGAAGCCCTCGGCGTTCGCGATGACGGTGGGCTCGCCACCCTCGAGGACGGCCACGACCGAGTTGGTGGTTCCCAGGTCGATGCCTACGGCACGGGACATATGCGTTGCTCTCCTTCGCGATCGACCGCCGCGCAGGCGGCTAGCCGGTCGATTGACTGACTGGTGAATCGAAACCTCTGCGGGGGTTGAGTCCCGCACGCTCAAGTTTAGTCATCATGGCCGTCACGTCAAGTCGATTGCCGCAGAGTTGAGTCATCTCGGCTCAAGTTCTTGCTCGGGTCGCTCCAGAGCGCATCTTGTCGCTCCTCCGACTCGTCCTTGCGCAGTCATTCTGCGGCGGGTGCCCTGAGCCGGAGGGTGGGCGAGGTGGCCGGTGAGATCACCGCACCTGCTCGAGGTAGTTGAGGGAGAACGTGGCAGGAGAGGCGCTCGGTGTCGACCGAGAACGGGAAGAGGACGTGGCACCGCCGTCTCGTCGGTCTCACCGACGTTCTCGGCCGAGACCACGATCCTCCTCGAGTTCGGGTCAACATGGATCTGCTCGACAGCGCGAGCATCCTCATTGACCACCTCCCCTGTCTTCGTTCCCCCGCGCCTCCACTGCGCGCAGGAGAGGGGCCCAAGGCCCCACTCTCCTCAGCCCACGCATTCCAGACGTCTCGTCAACAGCGAGACGCCGACGGCGAGGTGGGCTTTTTAGCGCGGTGTCACCCGGAGAAGTCGATGACGATCTTCAGATCGGTCGTGGTGCGGTAGTCGGCGAAGATCGCGCGCATCCCCTCGACGTCTGCGAACGGGTGGACGCGAGTGACGAGCGAGTCGATGTCGACCACTCCGGAGGTGATCGCCCCAAGTGCTGCCCTGATGACGGCGGCGCTGCGGTGCATGGGGAAGACGCGAACGTCGAACGGTGCCGAGACAATCCTGATGCCCTTGGCCAGCAGGAGCCAGGTATCGAACTTCTGCATCTCCTGCGACGCACCGTAGAGGACATAGCGTCCCTGCGGTCGCAGGCGCCTCATGGCCTGACGCCGAGGGTCGACCTCGTCGTCGTCGATGCGGATGGTCGGAAGGGTGTCGAAGACGTAATCAAAGTGGTCGGCGCGGATGTCGGCGAGTTCGGCGGGCGTGATCGCCCGATCGGCGAAGATCACCGCCGCGTGCGCGTTCCTCGCGAGGTTCGTGTCGAGGACCACAACCTCGCTGACGGCAAACATCTTCCGGAGGATGCTCCCGGCGATGATGCCGATCGGCCCTGCTCCCAGGATCAGGACGCGGTCGCCGATCACCGGCGGGTTCGCGAGAATCGAGCGGAGCGCCCCTGTCGTCGGCTCGATGAGCGAGGCGCCGATATCCGGCAGTGTGGAGGGGACCACGACCGCTGCCGCACGCCGATCGTCGACGAAGGAGCGTTCGGCAGCGAACTGGTCGGTCTTGTGTTCGCCAGCGAATACGGGACGCAAGCTCCGGTACTCGGCGAGCCCGTCGAAGTCGGTCTGGCCCCAGTAGACGACGCGATCTCCGATCGACACGGTCTCTGTCTTCGCGATCTCCGGCCCCACATCGACGACCTCCCCGACGTACTCGTGGCCGAGCACGACAGGGTAGGCATCGGGATAAAGATGCCCCTCGAAGAAGGAGACGTCGGTGGAGCAGACGGAGACGGCACGCGTGCGCAGGAGAACGCCGTCGGCCGGAGTCGAGGGGATCGGGCGAGTGGCCGCGCGGAGATCGCCAGGGCCGGTGAGTTCGACGACCTGCATCAGGCCGGTGGGGACGGCGGCGGGGTGTCGGCGATCGAGGGCGGGACGGGCAAGGGGGAGAGTCGGATTCATGGTTCCTTCTGAGTGAGGGCGGGTCCTGGGTGTAGGGAGGACCCTGGGTAGAGGTGGATTCCGGGTGTAGGGCGCACCCGGGGGCAAGAGGGAAGATCAGGTTGGCTGCCGTGAGCCCCAGCGCCGCATCAGCGGCCTCTCGAGCCCATAGTGAAGGGCGGCAGCGGCCACCACCGACGCGAGGGCGGCGGCAAAGAGGAGGAGCAACTCGACCACGGCGGAGGAACGGCTAGCGCGGGCGAAGAGGACAAGCATGGGCTGGTGGACAAGGTAGAAGGCGAAGGACCACTCTCCGAGGCGCCGTGACCACTCCGATCCCGTCATGCGTGGGCCATACGCGTCGCGGGTGGCCCACGCAGCGATCAACCACGCACAGGGGAGAACGACGACCGCTTTCTGTGACCAGAGCGACGGGAGGAACAGCGCGACGACGTACGCGAGAACGAGTGCCATCGCGGGAAGAGCGGGAGAACCGGGCCGAAACCAGCCGTCACGCACAGCCACCGCCGCGCACACTCCCAGGACGAACTCCGGCAGCCTCAGCACCGGGAACACGTACAGCGTCCAGTACTGGACGCTGCGCAGCGACGTGTCGTGCGCCATCGGCTCGCCGACCGGCAGCACCTGCGCGAGGAGCACCGTGCTGATAATGACGAGCAGCGCCAGAGCCACGATGACGATGACTAATCGGCGAGAAGCTGACGCGAGGCGAGCTCGCATCGCGAGCGGGAAGAGCGCGTAGAAGAGCGCCTCGGCGCAGAGCGACCAGCCTGGCGCGTCGAGGCCGAAGTAGACCGCGGGATCGGTCGACCACGCCTGTGCCATGACGAGGAATCCGGGCAGGAGGTGGGCCGCACTCGGGGTTACCAGGACCGCAATAAGCCCGCAGGCCCAGTAGACGGGGAGGATTTTGACGAAGCGCCGTCTCCAAAAGTCCACAGCTCGATCGCCGGGCCGCGCCGACCAGGTGATCACGAAACCGCTGAGAACGAAGAAGAAGGACACCGCGGCCGCCCCGAGGTGCTCCGAAATCCGCCAGAGAGCGCTCGCGACCTGCGGCGAACCGGCCAGGAAGGCTGCCTGAGGAAGCGCCGCGTGGAAGACGAACACCGCTAGTGCGGCAGGGAAACGCGCAGCAGTGAGCGAGGGAAGCCGCGCCACGCGGGGCGGGACTTCGGCATCCGACGTGGTGCCGATGCTCGGCGAGACCGGTTGGTCATCGACTGCGTTCATCGCGGTAGCTCGTCGCCGCCGCTATCAGGCCCGAAGCAGGGAGACGCCGATCGCGGTCCCCTCGCCCTTGAAGTATGCGAGCTGGACCAGGAGCTCAGTGAACGGCTCGATATAGCGGGCGGTCTCAAGCGGCCCAACGTCGACCGCATCAAACCCGAGGGAAACGAGGAAGCGCATCGCCGTGGACTTGGCCTCGTCATCGTCTCCGGCCACCGGCACGAAGAGCGAGCCGGCCTCGAAGGCAGCGGGGTCGTGGTTCGGAGCGAGCACCGCATTCAGCGCTTTGACGATCTTCGACCGACCAAGGTGGGCCGCGATCTGCTCGCCGCCGGACGTGCTGAAGCCGACCGTAAGCCGGCTGAAGTCCGGGGAAAGAGGATTGGTGGCGTCGAGGACGATCTTCCCCGCGAGGGCCGCTACCTGGTCCGGCGCGATCTCGAGGGCAGCCTCATAGGGCAGGGCGAGAACCACCAGGTCCGCGCCCGCCAGCGTGCCCGCCGCCGCCGCCTGCTCCGTCTTCCGCGTGACGTGGTGGACATCGTGACCGCTTCGACGCGCCGCGCCAGCGAGGGCACCCCCGACGTTCCCGTCTCCGATGATCGCTACAACACTCATAGATCTAACTTCCGTTCTCGTGGGTCGGTGGACTGTCACCATCGTGGAGGCGCATCGCGCCGCGAACGAGACCGAGTTCGCGAAGTGAGCTAACGTCGCAGCCGAACGGTCTGCGCTCGATGGACGGTTTGCGCTCAACGATCAGAAAAAGAGGTGCGCGATGCCGCTGGAACTGCGCCAGGTCAGGATCTTCGTGACCGTCGCCGATGAACTGCACTTCGGTCGCGCCGCCGCACATCTACGACTTCCCCCGTCGGTTGTCAGCGAGCAGGTCAAAAAACTCGAGCGGCTGATCGGCGTTGAACTCTTCGACCGCAGCCATCGCGCGATTGCCCTTACCTCGGCCGGGAGCCAACTTGTGTCTCTCGGTCGGTCCCTCCTCCACGACGCCGAATGCTTCATCGAGAGAGCACGCGCCCACGAGCATCCAGGTCGCGTCCTCCGGCTCGGCATCGGTCTTGGCATGGGGCGCAGGCTCGCCTTCATCCTGCGCCGGCTGGCACATGCCGGTCTCTCCGTCCGGACCGTCTCCGTGCCGCCCCGCGAGCGGTCCGCCCTCCTCGAAGCCGGTGATCTCGACGCCGCGTTCATTCGCGGGCGCGTCCGCGGCTCGCTGATTGCGCACCACGTCTGGGACGACGAACTCGTCGCCGCGCTCCCGGAGCATCATCCCCTCGCGGCGCAGGAGACGGTGCAGCTCGCCGACCTCGCCCGCTCCCCCGCCGCTCTCGTCTCGCAAGACGTGAATCCTGCCCTCCACGATGTCCTCTCCGGCGGGCTCGCTGCTCTCGGCCTTCGCGTGGAGGTGGGAATGCGCTTCAGCACCATCGAGGCAACGTTCGCGGAGCTGGTGGCGCATCCCACTCCGATGTGGACACCGGTGTTCGCTGCGTACGAAGCCGAGCACGTCTACGAGGGCATTTCCATCGCGGCGATCCAGCCCCGTCTCACGCTGCCGGCGTTCCTCGCCGTCCACCATCGCTCGGGCGCGCGACTGCAGGTCGTGATCGACGCAAGCCGTGAGAGTGCCGCCCCCAGCGGCGCACGATCCGCATCAGAATCTCTGCTGTGAACGCCCCAGCCGGGGTGCTTCCAGCCGTGCAACGGGACTGGGGCGAAGCCGCGTTCAACACGCTCGTGCGGTGCGCAGCCCGCCGTCGAGCACCCGTCCCGCGCCAGAGCCACGACAGGCTCACCTCACCTCCTAAAGTGGCCTCGCCGCGCAGTCGCGGCGTGAAGGAGGCCGGAAATGTCGACACGTCCCGCAGACCAACGGCTCTCTGAGCCCGAACAGCACACGCAAGAGGCAGCACCGGCGACCGAACGGCCAGTTGTCAGCCCGGCATCCGAATGGCCGAAGTCACCTGCTGCAACGGCGGCGGCAGGCGCAGCTTCGCCGGACGGCGCGGATCGACCCACCGAGGCGAGCGGACAGGCCGAGGCGGACGCCACGTCCGGCGCGGACCAATCGGCGCGACCCGCGTCGATCCGCATTCGCAAGAAACGCACCGAATCGCGCGCCTCCCGCGTCAAGCGCATGACCCGGCGCACCGGACTAGTCCTCCTGGCGGCCGGCCTGCTTATCGGTCTCGCGTTCGTCGCGGTGTTAATCGTCGCGCCGCACGAGTTGTTCTAGAAGCACGAGTTGTTCTAGAAGCCTGGGCCACTGATCGAGAGCACGACCACGCGCTCAGGTCGCGAGCCAGAAGACGATCAGCAGCAGCGTGACCAAGAACCCGGTCAGGAAGTTCAGCACCAGGAAGCGCTTCCAGCCCGCATTGGCGCGCTCCGCTTCGGCATCGCCGAGCGAGCGGTAGGGCCAGATACTCACCGCGTACGGCACGGCCAAGAGCGCCGCGAGCGTCCCCGGCCAGGGCAACAGCAGCAGGAGCACTCCGCTCGCCGAGTAGGCCACGATGGCGAAACGCGTGGTCGCCTTCGCTCCGATCACCGTCGCGATCGAGCCGATACCGCCCGCCCGGTCGGCCACGATGTCCTGCACCGCCCCGAAGGCGTGGCTCGCGATCCCCCAGAGAAAAAAGGCGACGAGCAGAGCCACCAGCGGGCCGGTGACCACAGTGTCAGCGAGGGCGATTCCATAGACGGCGGGGCTGACGAAGTGGGTCGCCGAGGTCAGCGAGTCGACGAACGGCCGCTCCTTGAAGCGCAGACCAGGAGCGCTGTAGGCGATCACGGCGAACACGCTGATCGTGAGCACCAGCCACGACACCGGCGAGCCCAGCAGCGCCAGCGCAATCAGGAAAGGGACGTTCGTCGCTACCGCCGCGACCAGGGTGGCGCGGTGCTCGCTCCGGTCGAGCACGGCCCCCTCGACCCCACCCTTGCGCGGATTCCGCAAATCCGACTCGTAGTCGAAGACGTCATTGATCCCGTACATCGCAAGGTTGTAGGGGATGAGGAAATAGAGGGTGCCGAGTACGAAGGCGACGTCGACCTCGCGGGTGGTCAGCAGGTACGTCGCCGCGAAGGGGTAGGCGGTGTTGACCCAGCTCAGCGGGCGACTCGAGACGAACAGCGCGCGCAGCCGGTTCACGGCTCGCTCCGTCGACGCGCGGGCAGGAGCACCCAGAGCGCGGGAAGGGCGGCGGCGGCGGCGATCGCGTAGGCGAAGTCCTCGATGGGGGCGACGCCGATCCGGATGCCCGAGATGAGGTCGTCGTCGTAGGCGACTAAGAGGCCGACCCCGATCATCAGGTTGTCGAAGATCGCTGTCATCACCAGCACCACCGCGAGCGTACCGAGCAGTGCCGCGGGTCGGAGGAGACGGCGGCGCACCGCGACGAGGAGAAGCACGAGCACCACCGCGAGAAACACAGTGTTAAGGAGGAGGTAGGTCACGCCCGCGCCCCCGTCCGCCGGGTTGTCTGCCGCGCGAGGAAGCCGTGCACGTCCATCGTCAGGTAGCAGAGCAGGGTGAGGAAGAGGACCTCCTCGACCGGCAACTCCGGCGCGAGCAGAATGCCCGTCATATAGGAGGTCTCGCCGCGAAAGAAGACGCCGAGGCCGATCCCGACGAGGTCCCAGACCAGGAAGAACGCCACCCCGGCCGGCAGGACAATTGCGGCCCGTCGGGCGTCGGCCCAGAAGAACAGCCGGAAGCGCCGGTCGAGCACGACCATCCCGGTGATCGAGACGGCAAGGGCGAGCAGGTAGAGGACGCCCACGCCTACTCCGCCGGGGGCATGGAGGCGGGCGGGAGCGAGACGCTCGGCGCCACCGGAGCGGTCGGCGCCGCACGCACCGGGAGAGGCTCGGTGGAGACGTCACCGCGCACCCGCTTGAGCATGACTTCGGCGCTGATGACGCACATCGGCAGGCCGATGCCCGGGATCGTCGAGCTGCCCGCGAAGAGCAGCCCGTCGACGTGCTTGCTGACATTTCCCGCACGGAAGAACGCGCTCTGCGACAGGACGTGCGAGGGGCCGAGCATCGTCCCGCGCCACGCGCCAAGATCCTTCTCGAAGTCGGCTGGACCGATCGTGCGGCGCACGACGATCCGCTCGGCGAGGTCTCTCGCTCCCGTCCACGTCGCGATCTGCTCGATCACGGCGTCGGCGATGGCCTCGACGCGCTCATCGCCGGCGCCGTCCACTCCGCCGTGCCCGATCGAGGTGTCGGCCGGGATCGGGACGAGCACGAACAGGTTCTCGTGTCCCTCCGGAGCAACGCTCGGATCGGTAGCGCTTGGACGGCAGACGTAGATCGATGCGGGATCGGGGACGCTCGGATTCTCGCCAAAGATCTTGGCGAAGTTGTCGCGCCAGTCGCGGGTGAACAGCAGCGTGTGGTGCTCGAGCTGCGGCAACTCACCGCGGACGCCAAGAAGAACCAGGACGGCGCTAGGGCCCGACTCTCGCTTCTCCCAATAGGCGGGCGGGAAGGTGCGCAGTTCGTCCGGGAGCAGCGACTGCTCGGTGGTGAAGAGGTCGGAGGCGTTGACGACCAGGTCAGCAGGCACACGTTCCGTCCCCTCCGGCCCGTCGAACTCGACTCCGACGACCTCGGCGCCCCGCCGCGCACCTCGCGGGGCTCGGGTGGTAAGGATGCGCGTGGCGCGCGACGATGTGCGGATGCATACCCCGGCCTCCTCGGCAACGTCGGCGACCGCCCCGATCAGCGTGGTGAATCCGCCCATCGGATAGAGAACGCCGTCGGCCAGATCGAGGTGGCTCATCAGGTGGTACATGCTCGGCGCGGTGTAGGGCGAGGAACCCAGGAAAACAGCGGGGTAGCCGAGGATCTGGCGCAGCCGGTTGTCGGTCACGGCCGTCGCGGCAAAAGTATCCAGCGGAGTCAGCAGCAGCCTGCCAAGTGTCGCCGTGCGGCTGAGCACGTCGCGGCGCAACAGGGGCAGGAACGACGAGAAGCTGGTGTACAGGAAGCGGCGCTTCGCCGTCTCGTAGGTGTCACGCGCCGAATCGAGGTAGACACGCATCCGCTCGCCCGCACCCGGCTCGATGCTCTCGAAGAGGGCGAGGTTCGACTCCAGGTCGGCGAGCACGTCGATCGGCTCCTCGACGCCCTCGCTATAGACGCGGTAACCAGGATCGAGGGTGACCAGGTTGAGGCGTTCTTCGGCGCTGGTGCCCATGAGGCGAAAGAAGTGGTCGAAGACCTCCGGCATCAGATACCAGGAGGGACCGGTGTCGAAGCGGAAGCCCTCGTGCTCCCAGAAACCGGCACGTCCGCCGACGACCTCGCGAGCCTCGAGTAGCGTCACGTCCCAGCCGTCGCGGGCGAGCAGTGCGGCGGAGGCGAGGCCGCCAATCCCGCCACCGATGACGACTGCGCGGTGCGGCCCGGCCGTCGACCGGGTGGCCCGAACGGGGCCGGGGCCGAGACGCGGGCCGAGGGTCGAGACGGCCGCCTTCGCGGCGAGCGCCGCCTTCGTCGCCGTCGGCACGCTCACGCGGGCGCGGAGGAGTTCATCGGCGGGAGTCGCGCGGATCCGGTCGGCGAGAGCGGCGAAGAGAGAGTGGGCCAGCAGCACTGCCCGGCGGCTCGAACGCGGCAGCTCGGGAACGATGGTGCCGGCCGCCTCGAGATCGGCGTCGAGGTCGGCAAGCAGGGCGGCCTTGTCACGCTCCGAGAAGGCGCGTGGGTCGACTCCAGGGAAGTAGCTCCGACCGAGACCATCGACGTCGGCGGCGAGGTCGCGGAGAAAGTTGACTTTTTGGAACGCGGCGCCCAAGCGGCGGGCACCAGCGACCAGGCGCTCGCGAGTGGCGGCCGAGACGAACCCCGCGTCGGGTGCGGCGAGGAAGACGTGCAGGCACATCAGACCGACGACCTCGGCCGAACCGTACACGTAAGCCTGGAACGACTCGGGCGTGTGCTCCGTCTCGCGCAGGTCGGCGCGCATCGACGCGAAGAAGGGGCGCGTCAGCTCCGTGCCGAAGCCTGTCGCGCGGGCCGTGCGCGCGAACGCGTGAATCACCAGGTTCGAGCTGTAGCCGGTGGCCAGTGCACGCTCGGTGTCGGCGTCGAAGGCGTCGAGCGAGTCTTCGACGGCCGCCCGGTCGAGGCGTGCCTCCTCGGCCACCCCGTCAACGATCTCGTCGGCGACGCGGACCAGAGCATAGATATCCTCGATGCGCTCGCGGACACCCACGTCGAGCAGCCGAGTAGCCAGCCCAAACGAGGTGGAGTAGCGGCGGATGACCTGCGCCGACGACTCGTGCGCAACGCGATCGTACAGGTCACTTTGGCGGCTCATCGTGCCACCGTACGGGGGTAAGAGCGGGCCGACCGCATCGTAGCGGCCGACTGCGCGAGGCACACCGCGCTCATCGGGTACGCCCGACAACGCTCGCGACGAGCGGACGGACCTCGTTGCGGAAGGCCTCCGTTACCGCCGGAGTCTCGAGCGCGGCCCAGGCGCGGGCGGCGAACTCGGCGGCGAGTCCCTCGGCGTAGCTGCGGGCCCCGCACTCCTCGAGGATCCGACGCACCCGCTCGGCTGTCTCCGGGGCGAGATGCTCGTCCCCGATGAGCTTCTCGATCTCGATCCAGCAGCCGGTCCCGGCTGCGTGTGCGATGAGCACCGTGCGCTTGCCCTCCCGCAGATCGCCAAGCGTGGTCTTGCCGGTCTGCCCCTCCGAGCCGAAGACGCCGAGCAGGTCATCGACGATCTGGTAGGCGATGCCGATGTAACGCCCGAACTCGCCGAGCGCCTCCACCGCCGAATCAGGAGCCCCGGCGAGGATCGCCCCGGCCTGCAGCGGCGCCTCGAACGAATAGACCGCGGTCTTCAGTCGCTCCATTTCGAGGACCTCGTCGACCGACGGCATACCGGGCATGAGTGAGAAGTCGACATCGGCTAGCTCCCCCGCGGCGGAGGCGAAGACCGCCTCATCGAGCAGGGTGAGCAGCCGCGCGCGGACGGCGTCCGACGCTCCGACCCCCTCCACGAGGCGGTGCGCACCGGTCAGCGCGAGGTCGCCAGCGATCACGGCGACCGACGTGCCACGGTGCTCCGCGATCGGGATCGAGAGGCCGACCGTCGTGGCCTCGTCGCGGTAGCTGCCGGAGACGTTGGGGCTACCACGACGAACAAAGTCGCGGTCGATCACATCGTCGTGCACGATCAGCGCGGTGTGCAGCAGTTCGAAAGCCGCGCCGAGGTGAGCGGCTGCCTCCGGATCCTGACCGCCGTGGGCCTCGTACGCCGAGATCACCATCAGCGGCCGGAAGCGCTTGCCGCCGCGAGTGTTCGCCTCGAGGGTCTGCCAGAGCGTGAGGTAGCGGGGTCCGAGACGGACCGCCCGAGACCTCGCTAGTGAAAAGAAACGGTCCAGAACAGCGTCGACGTGCGACTGCCTCAGCCGGGACAGAACCACGGGGTCGCACGTATCCACGGGGAGAAGGCTAACAAAGCGACTTCGGGAACGATAAGCCGACTGAAGTGTTGCGGCGTGCTTCACTTGCAGGTATGACTTCGCCAGGCATCGCCATGCAGACGAACCAGATTGAGGAGGTGGTCCTCCTCGATGAGACGGGAATCGCCGTCGGAGTCGCTGATAAAGCGACCGTCCACGACAGGGCCACTCCCCTGCATCTCGCGTTCTCCTGCCACGTTTTCTCCCCCGATGGGGCGCTCCTCGTGACGCGGCGAGCGCTCGGGAAACGCACCTGGCCGGGCGTGTGGACCAACTCGTTTTGCGGCCATCCCGCTCCGGGCGAGCGGATTGAGGAGGCTGTGGTGCGCCGCGCCGAGCAGGAGCTAGGGGCCCGTCTGGGCGGCCTGGAAGTAGCGCTGCCCGACTTCCGCTACCGGGCGGTTGACGCCTCCGGGATCGTGGAGAACGAGATCTGCCCCGTCTACACCGCGACCCTTGCAAGCCGCGACGCTCTCTCGCCGCGGGCCGACGAGGTCATGGACTACGAGTGGGTCGACCCTGCAGCGACGCTGGCCGCCGTGCGCGTCACCCCGTGGGCCTTCTCCCCGTGGCTGGTACTGCAACTCCCTCGCTTGCTGGCCTGACGCAGGCTGGTACCCCCGCTCGCGGGATGCCTCTTCGGTAGGCCTCCCTCGGGGTGGAGGGAAGTCAGTCGGTGTAGACGTCCGTGCGATGGAAGTTGAGGGACGAGCGGGAGGCGGTCGGACCACGCTGGCCCTGGTAGCGCGAGCTGTACTCGGCCGATCCGTAGGGCTTCTCGGCCGGAGAGCTGAGGCGGAAAAAGCACAGCTGGCCGATCTTCATTCCGGGCCAGAGGGTGATCGGGAGCGTCGCGACGTTGCTCAGTTCGAGCGTGACATGGCCGGTAAAGCCCGGATCGATGAACCCTGCCGTGGAGTGGGTGAGCAGGCCGAGCCTCCCGAGCGAACTCTTGCCCTCGAGACGCGCCGCAATGTCATCCGGCAGCGACACCTCCTCGTAGGTCGAGCCGAGCACGAACTCGCCAGGGTGCAGGATGAACGGCTCGCCTGCCGGAGTCTCGACCAGGTGAGTCAGCTCTGGCTGATCCTTCGCAGGGTCGATGTAGGGATAGCGGTGGTTGTCGAACAACCGGAAAAAACGATCGAGGCGCACATCGACGGACGACGGCTGGATCATCGACGCATCGTGCGGGGCCAGCCCGACGCGGCCGGCGGCGAGTTCGAGCTTGATGTCGCGATCGGAGAGCAGCACCAGGCGATCCTAGGGCGTGAGGCCGTCGCGAGCCTTGCTACGATGTCGTAGTGCGCCACTGCGGCGCCGCGCGAGTGTAGTTCAATGGTAGAACTTCTGCTTCCCAAGCAGATGGCGCGGGTTCGATTCCCGTCACTCGCTCCACTACTTCTCAGCTCATACTGTTCTCAGCTCATACTGAGAGACCTGCTTGTCGAGAGCCCCCGCCGTAGACTGACGCGACACCATGCGCAGATATAGCTTGACCCCGCGACCAAACTGGCGAGCGCGCTGCGATGAGGTCGGCTTCAGCTTCTACGACCTCCCGTCCGAGGGTGATCGGCCCTACTGGAATGAGTCGGCGGCCTACGGCTTCACCGGCGACGAGATCACGATGTTCGAGCGCGTCACGCAGGAGCTTTTCGACCTCTGCATGGAGGCGTGCGAGCACATCGTGCGGACGGGACGCTTCGCCGAATTTGGCATCCCCGGGCGCTTCCACGATCTGGTCAGAACCTCCTGGGACGAGGACGACCCGACTGTCTACGGACGCTTCGACCTCGCCTACGACAATGACCACACGGTCACGCTGCTCGAATTCAACGCCGACACCCCGACCTCCCTGGTCGAGACGGCCGCCGCCCAGTGGCAGTGGCTCATCGAGACCCGCGGGCCGGACGCCGACCAGTTCAACAGCCTGCACGAGCGGCTCGTTGAACAGTGGCGCCACCTGCGGCTCGAGCGCTGGCAGCTTAATGAGGGCGCCCGGCTGCACCTCGCGTCGCTGCATGACTCGGGAGACGGCCAACTCATTGTCGAGGACGCAGACACGGTGGCCTACATGGCCGAGACGGCCGCCCAGGCGGGCTTCGACCCCAAGCTCATCTTCGTGGAGGACATCCGATACGAACTGGACGGCGTCGGCTTTGTTGATGCCGACGGCGAGCCGATCCGGCGCATCTTCAAGCTGTACCCGTGGGAGTGGATGCTCGGCGAGCAGTTCGGCGGGCTCCTGCTGGACCGGCGTGAGCGCACGCGATGGGTGGAGCCTGCGTGGAAGCTGCTGCTCAGTAACAAGCAATTGCTCGTGGTGCTGTGGGAGATGTTCCCCGGGCACCCGAATCTGCTTCCCGCCTCCGCTCATCCGCTCGTCGGTCGGGCGCACGTGCGCAAGCCGCGCCTGGGCAGGGAGGGGGCGAACGTTACGGTCCTCGACGCCGACGGCACCGTCGTCGCCCAGAACGGCGGCGGCTACGGCGAGGAGGGCTTCGTCCATCAGGCCCGCGCGGAACTCGCTCGAGTCGACGGGAAGACGGTCGTGATCGGCAGTTGGATCGTCGGCGAGACTCCGGCCGGGATCGACGTGCGCGAGACGAGCGGGCCGATCACGGGCGACCTTGCCGAATTCGTCCCCCACTTCATCGAGGGCGGGCGCCCCGAGAACGCGGACGGGTCGCCCGTGTTCGGCCGACCCGAGCACCACCGAGCGCAGGAGGTCCGCGGCGACCGTCCGCAGAATGAGGAGAGGCAATGACCGAGCCCGAGCACACGGCTGCCGACGAGACCGCTGCCACTTCGCCCGACCGGCGCCGGTCGGGCAGAGTCGGCATCAGCGGGATCGCGGCACGGCGACGGGGACTACTGATCGGCGGCGCGGTCGCGGTCGGGGCGATCGGGCTGGCCGTCGCGCTCGCGGCCGGGAACCCGCAGACGGACGGCGTGGTCACGACGGGGGCGGACGGGGAGGACTACGTCATCCCCGAGAACGCCGAGCGCCCCGTCTACTCGAGCCGGGAGGACTGTCTCGCGGATGTTCGGGAACAGATTGCGAAGCTTCAGGCCGAGGGCGAGCCGGTAGGTGATGATCCGGAGCAGATCTGCGAATCGACCGATGAATACCGCGGCCACTACAGCGGCGGCCTCTGGCTCGGCCCCATCATCTTCCCGTCGTCACGCTGGAACTCGACCCGCGCGTCGAATTGGGCGACTGTCCCGTCCGGCGGCTTCGCGGCCCGCGGATCAACGCAGCCGGACGTCGTGCAGAAGGCGCCGGCGGGGTCGACCGTCGGCTCGCGCGCGACGCTCTCGGGGGGCTTCGGCGGCACAGGCAAGGCGGGCTTCGGGTCGCACGTCGGCGGCTGAACGGCGCCGCGTCAGCCCGCGCGACGCCGATTCGCCGACCGGGGCGGACCCGCCCGAAGATGCTCGCCGACGCGGCCGAGGATCCGCGCGAGATCGGCGGCATCACCGGCGGTGAGCGGTGCGAATAGCAGTCCGTGCACGGTGGCAATGTGTCCCGGGAACACGGTAGTCAGCACCTCGCGTCCGGCCGCCGTCATCGCGGCGACGGTGCTGCGCTCGTCATCCGGCCCCGGCGAGCGCGTAATAAGTCCGCGCTGCTCGAGCAGCTGCGCCTGATAGGTCAGGCCGCTGCGGCTGTAGACGACGCTGTCGGCAAGGTCGGTCATCCGTAGGTGCCCGTCGGGAGCGTCGCCGAGGCGCGCGAGGAGCTGGAACTGGACGTAGCTCAGTTGGCCGGCGTCACGGAGCTGCCTCTCGACCGCAGGTCGCAGGAGGCTGCCCACTTCAGTGAACGCGAGGTAGGCGCTGAGTTGCGTCGGCGTGAGCGCCGGAGGGGTCTCGGTCATCTGCCCATCGTACCTATTGCTTCGAAATCGAAGCAGTGCTATGGTCGCCACAGGTGCTTCGAATTGGAAGCAAACGAGAAGGGACACGACCATGAGCGACATGACGAGCGCACATGACCCAGGAACCGGCCTGATGAAGGCCGTGCGGTTCGAGAGGACAGGCGGGCCAGAGGTCCTGCGCTTCAGCGACATCGAACAGCCCATCCCCGGGCCGGGACAGGTGCGACTCCGAGTTGCAGCCTCGGCATTCAACGCGGCGGACGCCGGCATGCGGGGCGGGTTCCTGCCGATCCCCATCGAGCTCCCCCATATTCCCGGCTACGACGTCTCCGGCACCGTCGACGCGATCGGCGAGGGCGTCGACAGCGCGGCGGTCGGCGACGCCGTGGTCGCCTTCCTGCCAATGGAGCATGATGGCGGCGCGGCCGAGTATGTCGTCGCACCCGCCGAGGCCGTCGTCGCCGCCCCCACGAGCATCCCGCTCGTCGATGCGGCCGCCCTGCCCTCGGTAGCTCTCACCGCCTGGCAGGCCCTCTTCGACGACGGCCAACTCCAGGCGGGGCAGCACGTCCTCATCGTCGGCGCGGGCGGAGTGGTCGGCTCGTACGCCATCCAGCTCGCGAAGCGCGCCGGCGTGCATGTCATTGCGACCGCGAGCCCGCGCAGCATCGACGCGGTGCGCGCAGCCGGTGCGGACCGGATCATCGACCACACCGTCACGGACGTGCTCGGTGCCCTCGACGGGCAGGTCGACGTACTCCTGAACCTCGCACCGATCGAGCCCGGGCAGTTCGCCGACGCCGTGGCGGCCGTCCGCGACGGCGGCGCCGTCGTCAGCACGACCGCCTTCATGACGACCCCCGGCGACGAAAACCGCGGAGTGCGGGCGGCGACCGTGTTCGTCCGCGCCGACCGCGAACGCCTGACCGCGCTGGTGTCCCTGGTGGACGACGGCGCGCTCACTGTCCAGGTCGATCGCCGGATTCCACTGGCCGAGCTGCCCGCGCTGCACGCCGAAGCCGCGAACAGCGGAATCCGGGGCAAGGTCGTCGTCCTCCCCTAATCGCGACTGCGGCCGTGCGGTCGGTCGCGTCAGGCCAGGAGCGGAGGCGTCCGACGAGCTTGTCGATGCGATTCCGCGGGCCGACGACTCCGCGGGCCGACGACACCGGCCGCAAGGTACTCGAGCTCGTCGGGCGCTGCCGTAGCGACGGAGTGGAGGTACTCGTCGTCCACGCGGGTGGCCCGGGCCGCGTTCGCCCCTGCACCTCGACCTTCGCCGAGCCCTCAAGGTTCAACCAGACGTGCACGGCACGCTACCCGCTATGCGGCGCCATCCTCAGATCTCGGATTCGATCGGGAGCCGCTCCGAACCCGTCGACCAGGGGCGCGATTGCAGGAACACAAAGAGCGAAGACGCCGGTCGGCACTGAGGCTGGCAACGTGCGGCACCTGACTCCGTTCCAGCGCGACACGCCGGGCCGATCCTCGGAACCGCACTGGATTCGCGCCCGCGCACGGCAGGGTGGAGGCGTGAGTGAGCTCGTCCCAATCCCGTCGCCGGGCGTCGCCCTCGAGTACGGTACGCCCGGCCGCCCCGTGGTGGTCGTTCTGCACGATGTCTTCGGGCGCCTGCCGTGGCTCGAGCCGTTCGCCGAGGCGGTCTCGAAACACGGGTACCACGTGCTCGTTCCCGACCTCTACGACGGGTGGGCGACCCTCGCTCCGGAGGATGCCCGCGATCTCGCAGCGATGGCTGCGCAGGACCGCACGCTCGCCTCCGTCATCGAGGCCGTGCGGATCGGAGTCGCCGCCGGGGCGCCGCGCAGAGCGATCGTCGGCTTCGGCTTCGGTGGCCGGCTCGGGCTGCTCGCCGCAGGGACGGGCCTCGTCGACGCGGTCGTCGCCTACTACGCGGCCCTCGGCGCCGAGGAGCACGTGTTGGTGCCCTGTCCGACGCTCCTGCACTACGCGCAGCGCGACGAGTGGCCGGGAGGGGAGGATCCGGAGTCGTTTGTCGGTCGGCTGAAGGAGTCGGGCACGCCCGTGACGGCGCACACCTACCCGGATACCGAGCGCCACTTCGCGAACGGCAACCTGCGCGCGGCGGTCAGCCCCTCCTCCGCCGCGCTCGCCTATGCGCGGACGCTCTCATTCCTGAATCCGCAGCTCATCGACACCTGAGCGCTCAGCCCTGCACGTCGTGGAGGTGGTGCTGCACGTCGTGGAGGTAGTACCGCGCAATGGTGTCGACAGTGAAGGAGGCGCCGTCGCTGCGGCGACCAGGACGCTGCCATGCCGCTCCGGAGACGCCCTCGAACACGGAGGCGACGCGGTCGGCGGCCTCCACCAACTCTCGGCCGACGGTGGGCGGATCCTGCCGGTCATAGCGCTCCTCCACAGCGGTGACGTCCTGGTCCCAGTTGGGGTACAGCGGATCGTCGCCGTCGAGCATCAGCTCGACCCGGGTGCGGTAGAGGCGGTGGACGTCGCGCACATGCGCCGCGTACTCCAGAGGCGACCAGGTCTCGTCATCGGGGCGCCCCGCCGCATCGTCGCGCTCGAGGACAGAGGGCCACGCGGCGGCGTTCTCACGGATGAGAGCCGGAACCTCGGCCGGGTCGACGAGGGCGGCGTCGAAGCCGCAGTCGAGGCAGGGGCGCTCGAGCACCCACGTCCAGTCTTTGGTGTCGGGAGTGATCGGCATGGCACCAGAGTAGGCCGAGCGCTCAGCGGCGCGGCTGCGACTCAGCACGGGGAGGCCACACCTCGACACGGAAGGAGACGGTGTCGGAGCAGGACCATGACCGGCGACGTCCACCCCGTTTCCAAACCGACGAGAGCAGGGTTACGAAGAGAGGGAGTACAGCGCAGAGGCGCTGCTCGAAGGAGGTAAGAGACCATGCGCAGATCCCCCAATCGACTGCTGGCGACTCTCTTCGGAGCCGTCTACGTCGTCGTTGGCCTTCTCGGCTTCGTCGTGACCGGAGGCGTGCAATTCCTCGCGACGCAGGGCGGGCTTCTGCTCGGCATCTTCGAGGTGAATCCACTGCATAACATCGCGCACTTGCTTATCGGCGGGGCCCTGCTGATTGCAGGTCTGTCGACAGTATCTGCGGCGAAGACGGTGAACATCACCATCGGAGCGGTCTATTTGGCGCTGGGTATCGTCGGGTTCTTCCTGGTCGATACGGCGGTGAATGTGCTCGCGTTGAACACCGCCGATCACTTCCTCCACCTGGCTAGTGCGCTGGTGCTGCTGGGAGTCGGACTCGGCACCGAGAAGTCGGCGAGGACGCGCACCGCCGCGACCGCCTGACCCCGGGCGGCTCCTGCCGCCCCTTGAGACTCCGTCCGCCGCGGACCCGCCGTTTTCCGCGGCGGACGGACTAGACGGCCTCGGACGACACGATGCGGTGTGTCGATCCGGGGCCTCCTTCTTTTCTCCGCAATTCAGGGATCGGAGATGCCATGACCACCGTGGCCCGCTGCAACGCTGCCTTCGCCGGACTGGGCGCCGGACTCGTCCACCTTTCGCTCGCCGCGGGGGGCGTCGCGCCCTCAGCGCCGGTCCTCGGCGCTCTTGGAATAGCTGAGTTGCTCTGGTCTGTGCTGGTGTTGGCCCGCGGACGCCTCCTCCTGCCGCGGACGGCACTCGTCGTGGCGGCCGCCTCTCTCGCTGCCCTCGCGGCGGCCCTCGCAGCCGGGATCCTCCGGGAGCCGCTGCCCGCGCTCAGCGCGGCGGTGTTGCAACTGATCGCCGCCGCCGTGGTCGCCGTGTCACTGCGCTCCTCGCCCGGTCAGGAGCGCCCCATCTCACCGTCCCGCGTGGTTCTTGGAATGCTCGCGGGCGCCCTCACCGTCTCGGCGCTCGCGACTCCGGCACTCGCTGCCTCCTCGGGCGGCTCAGGCGAGATGGGCGGGATGATGACCTCGGTCGTTGACGGTGGACATCACCACTGACACCCCTGGTCACTGCGGCTCCGCTCGGCTAAGGTAAGGCCAACCTAAGTCGTGGAGGGAGGCCGCCGTGTCGAACGTGATCCCGTTCTCCGAGGCCCTGCGCCAGCGCATCGGGCAGTCTGGTGCCGACGATGAGGGTGCTGCCTTCATGACATCGCTGATGACCGGCTCCGGCAGCCGCGACGACTACATCGCGCTGATCTCGCAGCACTACTTCGTTTACGAGGCGCTGGAGGCCGTCGCCGAGGATATGGCAGGCGATCCGGTCGCCGCCCCGTTCCTCTCGGCCAAGCTGACCCGGCTCCCGGCGATTGCGGAGGACCTGCGCTTCTTGGTCGGCGAGGACTGGCGCTCGCGAATCAGCCCGCTCCCCTCGACCCGGGCGTACGTCGAGCGCATTCGCACGGTCGCGGCCGGCTGGAGCGGCGGCTTCGTCGCGCACCACTACACGCGCTATCTCGGCGACCTCTCCGGTTGTGCCATCGTGCGCGCCCTGCTGCAGCGCCGTTTCGGCTTCGAGACCAACGGAGTCGGCTTCTTCCTCTACGGCGAGATTGCCGCTCCCTCCGCATTCCGGGCGACCTACCGTGAACAGCTCGATCGCGCCGGCTGGGACGAGGCCGAGCGGGAGCGCGTGATCGCCGAGGTCGCAGAGGCCTACCGCCTCACGACGGAACTCTTCCGCGACCTCGCTCGCACCCGCGCGGCCGCATAATCCGCCCGCCGGATCAGGCTCCCGCCGCCCCCGCGACACCTGCCGGTTCAGCGCGCCGCTCCGACATGAAGCGCAGGACATCCTTGTCGACGATGATGTCGCTCGGGCGCAGTGGACGGGTGAGATAGAGGCCCTCGAGGCTCGTGATTCGGCTGAGCGCGACATACGTCTGGCCCGGCGCGAACGCGCGCTGGCCGAGGTCGACCACCGCCGAATCGTACGTCTTACCCTGCGACTTGTGGATCGTGACCGCCCAGGCGAGGCGAAGCGGGAACTGCGCGAACTCCGCAACGATCTCGCGGGTCAGCTTTTTCGTGGCCGCGGAGTAGGAGTAGCGGTAGCGCTCCCAGGTGGCCGGCGCCACCTCGTGCACCTCGCCGTCTACCTCGACCCAGACCGTGCCGGCGACCTTCGTCACCCGACCGATCGTGCCGTTCACCCAGCGTTGATCGGAGTCGTTGCGCAGGAACATCACGTGCGCGCCGATCTTGAGCTCGAGCTTCTGATCCGCCGGGTAGGCGCGGCCACCGAAGTCGCCGCTGATCTCGGCAGAGGCCGTCTTGAGAGGACCCGTGAGGCGGGCGAGCGCCGTCTGGTTGATCCGGTTGACGGCGTCGTTACGGGTGGCGAGAGTGATGGCGTCGTCGGCAGGCGGAGTGCGGGCACCAGCCGCGTTAAGGACGTCGGCGATGTCCTTCGTCACCATGCCGAATCGGACCGCGTTGAGCATCCACTTGAAGCGCTCGTCGCTCTGCCGGTGGATCGTGCCAAGCTCCACGATGCGCAACGGCGCGTCCTGCCAGACCAGCGCGTCGAAGAACCACAGCGAGCGGTAGCGGTCGGCGAAGTAGGCTCGCTCCTCCGGGTCGCCGGGAACGGGCGCGAGCTGGAACGGGTCGCCGAAAAGGACGACCTGGACGCCTCCGAACGGCTCGGAACGCCGCTGCCGCGCCTGACGCAGACTGCGGTCGATCCCGTCGAGGAGATCGGCATTGACCATCGAGATCTCGTCGATCACCAGCGTGTCGATGGTGTTCAGAAGCTTGCGCAACTCCGGCGGCTGATCGAGATCGGAGTCGGCGATGACCCCGATCGGCAAGCGAAACAGCGAGTGGATGGTCTGCCCGCCGACGTTGAGCGCCGCGACGCCGGTGGGCGCGCAGATGACGATCTGCTTCTCGGTGTTCCAGCTCAGGTGGTTGAGGAGGGTGGACTTGCCGGTGCCCGCACGACCGGTGACGAACAGGTGCTCGCGCGTGTTCTCGATGAGGTCGAACACCCGCTGCTGCTCGTCGGAGAGGGTCGGCTCGGTCACCGGTCTACTGTACCCGCGCGTCCTCGGCCGTTCGCGGCCTCCCGCCGGGTCGACGTCACGGAGGGACCCGCGTCAGCCGCGTCTGCCGAGCGCGGCAAGTCGGTCGTTGTAGGCCGTCAGCTCGGCCTCATTCGTGCGGTCGGCCTGGCGATCGCGGCGCTTGGTCTCGCGGGCGTCGGAGCGGCTCCACATCATCGCGACGATGATCGCCAGCGCGAGGGTCGGTATCTCGCCGATGCTCCACGCGATACCGCCAGCCGCCTGCTGGTCGGCGAGGGCGGACGTGCCCCAGCCCATCGCTCCATACCAGTCGGCGAGCAGAAGGCCCTCGCCCGTCATCAGTGCGAGGCCGAAGAAGGCATGGAACGCCATCGTGCCCAGCAGCAGCAGCAGTCGCATCGCGTAGGGGACCCTGTGCACGCTGGGGTCTACCCCAATGAGAACGCTGACGAAGAGGTAGCCCGTGATGAGGAAGTGCACGATCATCCACTCGTGGCCGATGTGGTCGGTCGTCGCCCAGCGGAACAGCGGTGAATAGTAGAAGCCCCAGAGGGAGCCGACGAAGAGCAGGGCCGCGACGATCGGATGCGAGATCGCGGTGGCGAAGCGGGAATGCACGGCGAGCAGCACCCACTCGCGGGCACCACGGGAGCCGTCGGTACGCCGGACCGCCGCACGCGCGATCAACGTGACCGGTGCGGCGGGGACGAGCAGCAGCGGCACCGCCATCGTGAGGACCATGTGCGCGACCATGTGCGCGCTGAACAGGTACTTCTCGTAGGCGTTCACGCCACCGTTGGTGATGTACGCGAGCAGAAGCATCCCGGCGATCCAGAGGATCGTGCGGTGCAGAGGCCAGTTATCGCCGCGACGATGCAAGCGGACCACTCCGCCGACGTAAAAGGCAATCCCGAACGAGCAGACCAGGAGCCAGACGAGGTCGACGTTCCAGAGAGTCACGAAGTTCATGGCGCTGGCGGGCGGCGGCAGCGGCTCACCAGTGAGCAGCTGCGCCGGGGTGGGGTCGGCGAGCTGGCTGGCGGCGATCTGATCGACGGGAGTCGCCGTGCGTGCGAGGGCCGCGGCGACTCCGGAAGCGATACCCATGAAGGCGATTTCGGCGCCGACCAGCCACCAGAAGCTGCGGCCGCCCGATCCTCCCGCGGAGCGCATCCGCGCGATCAGGAAGCGCCGCTGCACGACACCGAAGAGGCCGAGCGCGATCAGCGCCGCCACCTTGACCAGCACGAGGATCCCGTAGCCGGTGAGCAGGTTGTCGAAAGTCGCCAACCGCAGTTCGGCGCTGATGTAGCCGGAGGCCGCAACGACAACGAAGCTAACGAGCGCCAGGCTGGAGTAGCGCTCGATCACGGGCAGGAGGCGCGAACCGCTCAGCATCGGCCGCAGGGCGACAACCGTGATGAGGCCACCGAGCCAGACCGCCGCGAAGATAAGGTGCAGACCGAGTGCGGTCACCGCCGCGTCGTGCCCGCTGGCTCCGGCCGCATGGCCCTGCTGCGCCATAGGCAGCAGAGCGAGCAGAGAGAGGGCGGTGACGAAGACGAGCGCCGTCTGGTTGCGGACGGCAAAGCAGAGGACCGTCGTGACCGCAGCCAGCAGGGTCGTGATGAGCCACGCCTGGCCAACCGGAATGCTGCCGACGAAGTAGCTGAGCTTGGTGCCGAAATCACGGTCGAGGCTGAAGGGAGTCTGCGTCACGCTGAGGAAGGTGAAGAAACCCGTGACAGCGCTTGCGGCGGCGAAAAAGGCGGCACTCGCCGCGGCGACGTCGAGGGCAATCGAGAACTCGGTGCGAGGCTCCGACGCGGGGGCGATGGCGGTGCGGCTCGTCGCGGAGCGAGAGACGCCACCAGCGGAGGTGACGGTGAGAGCGCGGGTGTTCTCGGGGTTCCCGATTCGAGGACTGAGCGCGCGGGGGCTGAGCGCGAAGAGTGTCAGCACGAGCGAGCCGATCATGCCGGCCGCACCGAGATTGACCGCGAGCTTCGCGATCGGAAGACCGTAACGAACCACCGGGCCCGGATCGCTGAGCAGTTGGGGGGCGGCACCCCCACCGAAAGCCAGCGCCGCGAGGAGTGCGACGAGCGACGCTGCGACAAGCGCGAGCGCGGGGCCGACGATCCGGACGGTTCGATTCACTCCCCCAGCCTACGTTCCACGGCGGGTCACCAGCCGTCCGGCCACGACGACGGCCCCGACGATATGTCGGGGCCGTGCCGGAGATCGTGACTACTTGGCGGCGGCCTTGAGCTTGGTGCCGGCCGAGACCTTGACCGAGTGACCGGCGGCGATCTCGATGGTCTCGCCCGTCTGCGGGTTGCGACCGGTGCGCGCGGCGCGGGAGGTGCGCTCGACGGCAATCCAGCCGGGGACGGTGACCTTCACGTCGTTGGAGACGGAGTCGGCGAGGGTGGCGAAGAGCGAGTCGAGGACGCCGTTGACGGCGGCCTGGCTCTGACCGGAGTCGGCGGCGATCTTCGCGACGAGCTCGGTGCGGTTGAGCGACTTGTCAGCCATGGAGTGTCCTCCCAGGACGTTCGCGCTGTTGAGAACAGCTGGTTGTGGTGGATCGTCCTCGGCCGGGGACGGATGCCCTCAGCCAGTCGGACCGTCGGTAACCTACCAGCCCGATCCCCGAATCCTCGCGATTCCGGCCTCAGTAGGCCCGGAATGACGGCGATCTACCCCTCTTCGACGCTCTCACGGCTCCTCCACAGGCAGAGCGGGTCCTCTTCTCTCCACCGATTGACCGGCAGAGCCTCCCTGCGGCGTGCTCACTCGGCAGGATCGGCGCATGGCGATCAGCATCCTTCCCCTCTCTCCCGGGCACACCCGGGCCACGCGTCCCTCCCCCTGGCGCACTCGGCGGCGCACTCCGCACGGGCGCTTCCGCGAGCCGGGGTTGGTGGCCCTGGCATGGGGGGTGCTCGCGTTGGCCTCGTCGGTGCACCCGCTCTGGTCGGTGCCCGCAATCGCCGTGGCCGTGGTCGCCGGAGCAGCAGCGGCCAGGGCACTGCCGTGCCGAGGCGAACGGCGGCCGGCCGCAGCCGGTCTCGCGTGTGCAGCGCTCGCACTGCTCGTGTGCTCGATCACCGCGCCGGCGGCGGTCGGGGCGGGCTTCGCACTGCTGGGGTGGCTCGCCGCGCTGCGGCCGGGACCGTAAGCGGCACGCACGCTGCGAGCCGGGCGTCCACGGTGCGGCCTTACTCAGTGCGGGACTCCCCAGTGCGGGACTCCCCAGTGCGGGCGTCCACGGTGCGGGCGTCCTCGCTACAGTGGCGGACGGCGCGCGCTCGAGCGCGCCGGAAGGGCGACGACGATGGCGCAGACGGACGGTTGGATCTCGACGGCGATCTGGTGGCACGTCTATCCGCTCGGATTTACCGGAGCCCCGACGGCGGCCGAGACCGGGCCGACGGCGGACGAGGAGCCGCGGCATCGGCTCCAGGCCCTGCTTCCCTGGCTCGACGATCTGCTGGCGCTGGGCTGCAACGGTCTGCTGCTCGGACCAGTGTTCGCCTCCAGCACCCACGGCTACGACACGATCGACCACTTCCGGATCGACCCCCGCCTTGGCGACGACAGCGACTTCGACAAACTTGTGGCGGCCTGCCGGGAGCGCGGTATCCGTGTGCTCCTCGACGGCGTCTTCAACCATGTGGGCCGCGAGCACCCCTGGTGGCGAGCGGCAGTCGAGGCTGGCGAGGGGTCTGCGGAGCTGGCACGCTTTTCCCGGAGCGACCGCTCGCAGGTGGTCGACGGACTCCACGTCGACGTCTTCGAGGGCCACGACGCTCTCGTCGAACTCGACAACGGTCGTACCGAGGTAGCGGAGTACGTTTCCTCGGTCCTCCTCCACTGGCTCGAGCGCGGGATCGACGGCTGGCGCCTCGACGCCGCATACGCGGTGCCACCCGAGGCTTGGAGAGCGGCGATCGAACCGGTGCGCGACCGCTTCCCCGAAGCGTGGTTCGTCGGCGAAGTCATCCACGGCGACTACGCGGGCTACGTGCGCGAGTCCGGCCTCGACTCCGTCACGCAGTACGAGCTGTGGAAGGCGGTGCGCAATTCGATCCAGGAGGCGAACCTGTTCGAACTCGCGTGGTCGCTCGAGCGCCATGATGGCTTCGTCGCAGAGTTCCCGCCCCTCACCTTCGTCGGCAACCACGACGTCACCCGCCTCGCCAGCGCGATCAGCGACGAGCGCCACCACGGCCATGCCACCGCGATCCTCGGCTTCGTCGGCGGGGTCCCGAGCATCTACTCCGGTGACGAGCGCGGGCTGCGCGGTGTGAAGGAGGAGCGGATCGGCGGCGACGACGCCATCAGGCCTCCGTTTCCCGCCGACCCGGCCGAGTGGCCGCGCGGCGCGGCGTACCGCACTCACCAGGAGGTGATCGCCTTCCGTCGTCGGCATCCGTGGCTTGTCAGCGCCCGCATCCGCACAGTCGACCTCACGAACACCGCGGTACTGCTCCTCGCCGAGGGCAACGAGGGGCAGACGGCCAGGCTCGCACTGAACCTGGGCGAGGAGACGGTCACCGTCGGCGGAGTGCAGATCGCACCGCACGCCTGGGCACTGCACGACTGATCCGACCGGGCTCGCCGCTCCCCACGACCTCGTCGCCGACCCGGAGCCGTCCGATCCGCAGCGGCGTTGAACTCAGCCCGCGGCCTGGGCACGCAGGTCGATCTCGATCTCCGTCGCGTCCAGCGCAGCCAGGACCGACGCGAGCACGTCGGCGTCGAAAGTACCGTCGTCCCGCGCGTCGAGCAGCGCCGAGCGCTGCGCCGCGATCACCGCAAGCCGGTGAGTCCGCGCAGCCTCGAACGCGGCTCGACTGCGGTCCTCCGGAACCGGGATGGGAGCCGCCACGGCCTCAGCGCTTGTCCGCAGCAGCCCGTAGATCCGCTCGCGCTCGGCTGCCGACTCCGTCGCTCGAGCTTCCCCGTCGACCTGCGGTGCGAGCAGGCGCAGCAGGGGTCCAATCGTGCCACCCTGGATCAGGAGCGAGAGGGCGGCGACCGCGAACGCGATCAGCACGAGTACCGAGCGCTGAGGAGTGTCCTCGGGCAGGGTCTGCGCTGCGGCGACCGTGACGGCACCGCGCATGCCCGCCCAGACCACCGCGGTGCCGTCACGCCAGCCGAGCGGTTCGCGCACGAAATATTCCATATCGGCGAGCATCCGCCTCAGCCGAACCGAGAAGCGGTCAAGATCCCGCGCGGACGGCCGACGGCGACGGCGACCCAGCGACTCCAGACTGTCGCGACGCCCCTCCGGCGTGGTCATCTGCTCGTTCAGCCCCTCGACCCGCGGTCGCATCCGCTCGCGCAGACGACCTCGACTCGCCAGCACCGCCAACAGGGGGCCGACATACGCCGCGCGCACCAGCAGTGTGAGCAGCAGCGCCCCGGCGGCCACGAGAACGGCGGGCCACACTCCGGCGTGGTCTTCCTCGACGCTCGTGACGATCGAGCGCATCTGGAGCCCCATCGCCAGGAACACGACACCCTCGAGGACAAGTTCGACGGTTCGCCAGTTCTGAGAGTCAGAGAGCCGGTTGCGCGGCGAGAGCTCCCGCGGCGCGCGAACACCGGTCACGACACCCGCGACGACCGCGGCGACGAGACCGGACGCGCCAAGCAGCTCGGCGGGCACGGCGGCGAGGAACGGAACCGTGAAGGAGAGAACGGTGGTGACCGTCGGGTCGGCGATGCGGCGGCGCACGGCGAGGTCAAGCGCCCCCACCGCGATGCCGAGCGCCAGGGCGAGAGTCACGGAATAGGCGAAGGAGCCGACCGCTCCCCAGAACGAGAAGCCCGCGGCCGCCGCGACGATCGCCGTACGCAGAAGCACCAGCGCGGTCGCGTCATTCAGCAGGCTCTCACCGTCTAGCATCGCGACGACCCGCCGCGAGACGGCGGTGCCCTTCACGATCGAGGTGGCCACGGCGTCCGTAGGGCTGACGATGGCGCCTAACGCGACACCCCACGCGAAACCGAGATCCGGGACTGCCACGAGGAAGAAGAGCCCGAGAACGAGAGAGGTGCCGACCACCAGCAGCACCGAGAGGCCGCCGATCGCACCGAATTCGCGGCGAAAATTCATCGCCGGCATCGACACTGCGCTGGAGTAGAGCAGCGGAGGCAGAATCCCCTGCAGCACCCATTCCGGCTCAATCACCACCGGCGGCAGCATCGGCAGGAAACTCGCGCCCACTCCCATCACCACGAGCACGAGCGGTGACGCGATGCCGAGGCGCGGGCCGAGCACGGCCGCAGCTGCGACCGCCACCAGCGCGGTCACGATCACGACGAGGAGTGCTGTCACTCGCTCAGCCTGGCAGTTCGACTGTCCGGCGTCACTCCGCGGGCGTCGGAGCGTGCACCGGCATCAGGACCCCCGCCTGGATGTCAGCGAGGAAGTCGGACCGCACTACGCGCGCCTCGATGTCCATCGCCCCGGAGGTCCAGCCGTCGCCGAAGGGATGGTTCTCGTCGAGGAGGACGTGACCCGGAGTTCCTGAGCGGCCGAGGACGCCGGCGACGCGACCGGTGGGATCGTAGAGCGCATGGTCGAGGAGGGGAGCGAAGACGTCGTACGCGGCGAACTCCTCGCGAGTCCCGATGAACACGGGCATCAGCTCCTCCCCCTCGCGCAACCCGTTCGGCCACCAGCGGAAGCGGTCGACCAGGTGGTGGCACGACGTGCAGGACGGTGAGAAGAAGACGAGGTGAGTAGTGGGGCGCGAGAGTTCCTCCAACGACAGGCGCTCGCCCGTGGCCGTGGCGAGTTCGAGCCGGTCGGCGTCGGCAGAGGCGTCAGCGTTGGCCGAGCTATGGGAGGCGGTACCGGCCCGCTCCGCCGCCGCACGACGGTCACGCACCAGCACCAGTGCGACCGCGGCGAGGGCTGCCGCCAGGCCTGAGGCAACGGTCGCGGCCAGGCCCCCTCCCGATTCGGCGAGCAGGGCGGACGGCGCGGTGGCACCGGCGAGGCCGGCCAGAGCAAGCGCCAGCAGGGCAGCGTTGCGCGCAACGGTGCGACCGGTCATTCGCGTCGACCCGAGCCCACCAAAGCACTCGCAATCGACCGGCTCAGGGGCCCGGGCGGCTCGGATCGCGACCACGAGGAAGACGACGTCGAGCAACGCCACCGGAGCGAGTGCTACTCGGTGCAGCGGGGCCGGCGCCAGGACGACCGCCGCCCCGAGCGCGATCTCGATAAAGGGAAAGGCGGAGGCGAACCAGCCGCGATGCTGCAGAACACGCGGCACCCTCAGTGCGGCAAGGCTCGCCCGAAAGGACGCGACCCGGCCGAGCTTAAGCGCACCGCTCACCACGAGCACCGCTCCTGCACACCACGCGGCTACCGCGAGAACAACCTCCAGCATTCGATGTCCTCTCGGTCGGCTTCTATCCCGCAGGACCATACCGCCTGCGGGAGCCTGCCTGCTCCCTGGGCGGAGAACGGGGTGGCGGAGGCGCGAACGGCGTGCTGCGAGCGGCGACGTGCCTCCCTTCGGCGCGCCCATGAACGCCGCCGCGGTCAGCTCCGTCAGGAACGGCACTCGACGACCACCCTGAGCCACCGGCGGCTGAGTCCTCCTCGCCGTACACTGCGAGAGGATCGGAGGGGATATGCACGAACGCCGGGCGCGCGAGGGGCGACGCCGCACCGAGGCGACCGCTCCTGCTGTCGAGGCCGTCCCCGCGGCACCCCCGACCGACCGTGCCCGTGACGCTGCCGGCGATGTCGCCCCCGGGATGCGCATCGCCGCCGCCTGGTCGTGGCGCTTCCTCGCCGTAGCCGCCGTCCTCTACCTCCTCGTGCGGCTCGTGTCGCTGCTCCCCGTCGTCGTCGTGCCCGTGCTCGTCGCGCTGCTCCTGACGGCCCTGCTCGCCCCGCTCCGTGACCGGCTCGAGCGCCTGCGCCTCCCCCGCGGCGTCGCGGTCCTCGTCTCGCTCCTCGCGATGCTCCTCGCCCTCGCCGGGCTCGTCGGCCTCGTGATCGTGCAGTCGCGCTCCGGGTTCAGTGGGATCGGTCAGCGGGCGCTCGACGCTGTCGAGAGTGTCGAGAAGTGGCTGCAGGGCCCGCCGCTCTCCTTCTCGAACGTGCAGCTCGGCGACTGGGCCCAGCACGCGATCACCTGGGCCGACACGCAGGCGTCGACCATCGCCTCCGGCGCGCTCGCCGTCGGCTCCCAAGTGGCCGAGGTCGTCGCCGGAACACTGCTCACCCTCTTCTCGCTGATCTTCCTGCTGCTCGACGGGCGACGGATCTGGCAATGGATTCTCCGCCTGCTGCCGCGGCGCGCGCGACCGGCGCTGGAACGCGCAGGTGCGGCCGGCTGGCAGACACTCAGTCACTTCGTGCTCGCTCAGCTGGGGGTCGCCGGCATCAACGCGGTCGGCATCGGGATCGGAGCGCTCGCCCTGCAGCTACCGCTGGTCGTGCCGATCGCGATCGTGGTGTTTCTCGGCTCCTTCGTCCCCATCCTCGGTGCGATCGTCACCGGAGCGCTCGCCGCGCTCGTGGCCCTGCTCTTCAGCGGACCGGTCGCCGCACTCGTGATGGTGGGCGTCGTGATCGTCGTCCACCTGCTCGAAGGCCACGTGCTACAGCCGCTCATCCTCGGGACGGTGGTCAAGGTGCATCCGCTCGCCGTTGTGCTCGGCGTCGCGACCGGACTCGAGATCGCGGGACTGGCCGGTGCACTGTTCGCCGTGCCGACGATTGCGACGCTCAACGCGGCGATCACCGCGATGCGCTCCGCGGGCACGGGCACGGGCACGGGCACGGGCACGGGATGAGCGCATTCGATCCTGGCTCGCGGCCGGGCTCGACGGTGCTGCCCGCGCTCGCCTGCCCGGTCTGCGGCGGGGCACTGACACCCGACTCGCTGCCGCAACCCGCGTCCCTCCGCTGCGCTCTCGGGCACACTGCCGACCTCGCCCGCCAGGGCTACGTCTCCCTCCTGCGCGGCCGGCACGCGACCTCGGGAGACACCTCCGCCATGGTGCAGGCGCGCGCGGAGCTGCTCGGGTCGGGGCACTACCGGGCGATCCAGGAGGCGGTGGCCGCGGCAGTCCCCCACGACGCCAGGCTCGTCGTCGATCTGGGGTGCGGCACGGGCGCGTACCTCGCGGCAGTGCTCGATGCGCGCCCGGACGCTGACGGGTTGGGGCTGGACCTCTCAGCGTCTGCCGCCCGCCGCGCGGCCCGATCCCATTCCCGCGCAGCCGTCGCCACCGCCGACCTCTGGCAGCCGCTCCCGCTCCGTGACTCCTGCGCCGACGCGCTGCTCACGGTCTTCGCCCCGCGCAACGCCCCGGAGATGCGGCGGATACTGCGGCTGGGCGCAGTCGCGGTGGTGGTCACCCCGCGCGAACGGCATCTGCACGAGATCCGCGAGCGGTTCGGGATGCTCGGCATCGACCCGGGCAAGGCAGAACGGCTTGACGAGCAACTGTCCGGGCTCTCCGCCGTCGGACGGGACGAGATCGACCACACGGTCGCGATGACCGCGGCCGAGCTGCGCGCAGAGGTACTCATGGGCCCGAGCGCGCACCACGTGGATCCGGTAGCGCTCGACACGGCGCTGGCCGGGGTGACGGGAACGACGACGGTCACCGTGGCGGTGACAGTCTCGCGATTCGTGCGAGAGGAGTAGAGGGTCAGAAGGAGTCGCGGCGGCGCTCCTGGTCAACAACGGCGGCGCGGTCGGCGAGGCGGCGCAGGCCTGCGAGGGGCTGCGCCATCCGATGGTTGCCGGCGAGGACCGGCTCAACGCGGTCGAGGAACGCCCAGTACCCCGCGGTAACCGGGCAGGCGTTCTCACCGAGGCGCACCTTGGGATCAAACCGGCAGCCGCCGCAGTAGTCGGACATGCGGTTGATATACGCGCCGCCGGACGCGTAGGGCTTGGTCGCGACGACGCCGCCGTCCGCGTGCTGCGACATCCCGATGACGTTCGCCGGCATCACCCACTCCGTTCCGTCAACGAAGACATCGACGAACCAATCGTTGAGTTCGGCGGGATCCCAGCCGCGCTGCAAGCCCCAATTTCCCAGCACCATCAGACGCTGGATGTGGTGCGCCCAGCCATGCCGGCGGACGTCGTCGAGCGTCTCGCGCAGACAGTTCGCCTCGATGCCAGTCGGATCGAGCGAGAGCAATTCAGTGGGCAGTGGGGCGGAGGCGCCCAGCGCACGACTGCGCGTCCGATACTCGGGTCCGAGGTACCAAAAAAGGTTCCAGACGTAGTCGCGCCAGCCGAGGATCTGGCGGATGAACCCCTCCGTCGCGGCGATCGGCGCGCCTCCCGCCGCATACTCCGCCTCGGCGGCGGCGATGACCGCGCGCGGGTCGAGCAGGCCGAGGTTCATCGGCGCGCTCAGGAGGGAGTGGGCCATGGTCCAGTCGCCCGAGAGCATCGCGTCCTCATACGTCCCGAAGTCAGCCAGGCGCGAGGAGACGAAGTCGGCGAGCGCTTCCTCCGCCTCTGCAGCGGTCGCCGCGAACCGGCGAGGCCCGTCGGCGCCGAGCAGACGGATCGCACCCTCCGCCTCCCAGCGGGCGAGGTCGGCACGCACCTCCTTGTCAATGTCGTCCTCCTCGGGCCACCATGGTTCGGGCAGACCCAGGCGGGAGGCTCCCTTGGGCGGCGGCTCGCGGTTGTCCTGGTCAAAGTTCCAGCGCCCACCCTCCGGCTGGTCGCCGCGCATGAGCACGCCTGTGCGCTCGCGGCCCCAGCGGTAGAAGTCCTCGAGCAGCAGGCGCTTCCCGGAGCGGGCCAACGCCCACTCGCGGAAGTCCTCCTCCGCGGTGAGGAAGCCACGGCTGGGCAGGATGCTCATCCCGACTCGACGCGCAAGCCGGCGGCCACCCCGGGTCGGCGGGTCAATGACCTCCAGATCGTCACGGCCTGACAGCGCCTCGGCGAAGGTGTCGGCCTGGACGTACTCGGCGCGATCTCCCAGCTCCCGGGCGCGATGACGCAGAGCCGAGAGGAGTAGCTGCGCCTTCGCGCGGTGCATGGGCCGTCTCCCGAACGCGGAGCGGGCCTCGACGAGGAGCATCGGCCCGCCGTCGTCGAAGACCGGTCCGAGCTGGCCAATCGCGATCCAGCGGGTGCGAGGGGGTCTGCTCATGCTCGGAGGCTAAACGCACGCCTCGAGTGCGGCTAGGAGTTGCGCGGCACGGATGTGCAGGCGCAATACCTTGCACGCCCAGCCACGATGCAGAAGTGTCAGACCGAGCGCGGCCGATCCGACCGCGCACGACCGCGATGAGGCGAGGAGGCCGCTATGGCCCACGAGAACGAGAACCACGAGAGCGAGCGGGGGCGGCACCTCGCTGAGGGCACTGACGCCGAGGAGACGGAGGGCGGGTACACCTCGACCGACGGCGTCTCGCACACGTCCGAAGAAGAAGAGGGCAGCTATATCAACACGTCCACCAATAAGGAGGACAGCTCCCAGAAGGGCAGCTACGTCGACACGGGCGCGGCAGGCACCGGCTCCGAGGGCGAGGGCGAGTACACCGACCGCGACGAGTGACCGGGAGCCGGCGGGGCACCGCGCCTCAGCAAGCGCGGGCGGCTTCGCCGAACATCTGGGCGTCAGCGGCCCGCGGAGCCTCCTGAGTTGCCGGGGGATTGACCGCTGTTTCCCGGGGAGTTACCGCTGTTTCCGGGCGCGTTACCGCTGTTTCCAGGAGCGCCATTGCCGTTGTTCCCGTTGCCCGTATTACCGGTTCCGGGAGTTCCCATTCCGGTCGGCTCCTCCGTGGGTTGCGCGGGCTGCTCCGGCTCGGCCGGAGTCTCGGCGGGCTCCGACTGCTCGGGTGAGGGGGCGGGATCGTCCTCGGTCTCGGCGGGCGCGGGAGCCTCCTCCGGTTCCTCCTCGACCGGAGTCGTCTCCTCCGGCGCGGGCTCGCTACTCGGAGTCGCGGGCGGAGTCGTCTCTGCGGCGCCGGTGATCAGGGCCTCGAGGTCTGCGCGGACGACATCGACGCGCGCCTGCACGGTCCTCGCACGCTCGGCCGTCACCGACCCGCCGGCGAGAGCGGAGTCGAGGGCGACCTGCAGAGCATCGAGAGCGGTGACCGCCCCCCGATAATCGCTGGTCGACGCTTTCTCGGCCACAGCGATCACGGCAGCATCCAGGGTCTGCGCTGTCTCGTTGTCGATCCCCGGAGCCGAAGCGGAGCATCCGCTCAGAAGGAGGATCGTGGCGAGAACAGCGCCGGACGCGCGCAGTTGAAGACGCTTCACGAGCGGATGCTCTCGCGCAGCTGGCGGAGATGTTCGCCGAGGTCGCCGTCGACCGCGGGCAGCGGCGACTGCGGGCTGTCGAACAGGATGACCGCGAGCCCGACCGCGACCGCGACCAGCACGAGGACCAGGACGAGCAGCCACGGGTTCGGCCCGGAGCGACGCGACCTCGCGGGAGCCGGTCCCGTGCGAGGCGCCGAAGCACCCCGCTCCGACGGAGCCAGAACATCTGTGGTGGGGTGGCCCGTCTTTTCGGAGCGACGCGTCGGCGCGAACGACTCCGGCCCCGCGACCGTCGGCTCCATGACCTCGGTGGCGGGGTAGTCCGTCGACTCGTGGACCGGGAGAAGCCGCGTCGCCGACGAAGGCACGTCCGGCACGACGATCGCCGTCGGCGGAACGTCCCGTCGAGGGTCGATCAGGCGACGCGCCGACTCCGAGACTTGGAGTGCGCTCGGCCGCCCACCGGGCTCACGTCGAGTCATCGCACCCAGGAGAGAGGACCAGCCGCTCCCGAGCGACTCCGATACCTCGGGGTCGCGCAGCAGCCGCGCGAGTGTGACCTCGATGGCCGAGCCGGTGAACGAGCGACGACCAGTGAGCGACTCCAGGAGCACGAGCCCGAGCGAGTAGACGTCGCTCGCGGCCGTGAGCGGCTCGCCGTGGGCCTGCTCAGGACTGAGGTAGGCAGCGGTGCCGATCAGCGTGCCGGGGGCCGTGATCCGTGTCGCGTCGATGAGCGACGCAATACCGAAGTCGGCGAGTTTGGGCCGGAACTCGCGGCTCGTCAGCGGACTCGGCACGAGGAGGACGTTCGACGGCTTGACATCGCGATGCACGACTCCGGCCGCGTGGACCGTATGCAGAGCCTCACCGAGATCGGCGGCCATCGAGGCGACGTCGTTCGGGGCGACGGGCCCGGAGGCGAGGCGTTCGGAGAGGCTGGGGCCCTCAGCGAGCTCCATCACCATGTATGCCTGACCGTTGGTGTCGTCCCCGCCGTCGTGCGCGTCGTAGAGAGTGACCAGCGCCGGATGATTCAGAGCCGCCAGCAAGCGGATTTCGGAGGCCTTGCGCTGCAGGTCCTGCGCATCGTCGATATCCGACGCAAACATCTTCAGCGCGACCGGTCGGCCCAGGATCTCGTCGCGGGCGCGGTACACCGTCGCCATTCCTCCGCGCCCGATGAGCGCCTCGACCGTGTACCGCCTGCCGATCGTCATGCCGACGACAGGGGTCTCGCCTGTCCGGTGGGATGCCACGGATCCTCCTCGCGCGGGTGCTGCGGCGTGTGCCGCGCCCCCCCGGTGCGACCGTTCTCCCAGGGTAGTACGTCCTCCCTTGACGCCATCCGAAGCACGGGAGCAGAGCTGTCAAGCCGGTGCTTGCCGCTGCGTCCGGACGTAGCGTCGAAGGTCACGATGAGAGGCGACGACATGGATCAGAACCGTACGGAACACAACGACCAGGGCTCGACGATCGGCGCGCCGGACGGGGCAGCGCCGGCCACCTCCTCCGAAAGCGAGACGATCGAGAAGGACATGGCCGAGTCTCCCGGTAGTGAGCGCGAGACCGAGGCGAAGCAGGACGAAGACCCGGCCGCGAGCCGCACAGACGTCTCCGGCTCGGCACACGTCACCGCCGTGCCCGGCACCGGTGGCCCGGACGACGTGGGGACCGTCGAGGTCGACCCCGATGAGGTCTCGCTGAACGGCAAGCCGTTCCCGGGCCACGCCGGCACGAAGTAGAGCGCCGGGGAGGGGAGGGGCCGCGGCTCCGCTCCTCCTGCTACGGAGTGGCGGATGGTTCGCGCATAATCGGCGGACGAGTGAACGGGTCCTCCCACTTCGGGAACGGAACGAACCTGCCGGGACGAGACGTGAACGGCGTATCCGTCGCATCCCGGCCGCCAATCGCAATTATCAACTCGGTAGAATCATTCGACCAAAACAACTCGCTATACACATCGAGCGAATAACGGCCATTATCACGCACCGCCCACGCCACCCGATAACCATCACCCGTCATGCCCCAAATATCGTGAGACCCCGACATAGCCCGGATATAATACTTCCAGCCCTTCTCCTCGAAATACCGGCGCATCGGCTCCAAACCCGCCTCATCACCCGACCCACCCGGCACAACCTGAAGACGGCTCGCCATAAGGTAATAGCTATTCGTGTGGTTGGATCCCGCCAGCGGCCCGCCGACGCCGCCCGCGCCGCCCCCATAAGGCACTCGGTCACCTCCGATCCAGGTCCACTCTCCGTCGCTGATCTGCAACTGCGCATCCCGCAGCAACTCCTCCACATGCGCATAACGCTCCGCCGCGAGAGCGAACTCCTGCTCCTGACTCAACCCCGCGACCTCTTCCCGGGTTAGACCTGCCGCATCCCTCACGTTCCGCTCCTCTCCCGCGCCGCACCCGCTCACCAGCAGCACCACTAACGCGAGCACGATCATCCGCCACGGCCAACGCCGCGCTCCCTTCGCCCCCTCCACTCCTATGACCGCGCAGGCGGTTCGCGCATGATCGGCGGGCGAGTAAACGGGTCCTCCCACTTCGGGAACGGGATGAAAACACCCGGCCGCGACGTGACCGGCGTGTTCGTCGTATCCCGGCCGCCAATCGCGATCGTCAGTTCGGTCGAATCATTCGACCAAAACAACTCGCTATACACCTCGAGTGAATAACGGCCGATATCACGCACCGCCCACGCCACCCGATAACCATCACCGGTGATGCCCCAAATGTCGTGAGTCCCCGACATTTCCCGGACGTAATACTGCCAGCCCTTTTCCTCAAAATACCGGCGCATCGGCTCTAAACCCGCCTCGTCGCCCGAACCGCCCGGCACATCTTGATACCGACCAGCCTCAAGGTAATAAGTGTTCCCACTGTTCGACCCCGGGAGCGGCCCGCCGACTCCGCCCGAGCCACCGCCGTGCGGAAGCCAGTCGACGTCGATCCAGGTCCACTCCCCGTCGCTGATCTGCAACTGCGCCTCCCGCAGCAACTCCTCCACATGCGCATAACGCTTCGCCACGAGAGCGAACTCCTGCTCCTGACTCAACACCGCGACCTCTTCCCGCGTCAGACCCGCCGCATCTCTCACGTTCCGCTCCTCTCCCGCGCCGCACCCGACACTCATCACCAACACCAGCACCGCGAGCCCCATAACCCGCCATCGTCGTCCCCACTCCGTCACGGCTCACCTCCGACCGCGATGCGGGCGATGGACGCCATCGTTGTGGAGTCGGGCGACAGATAGCCGACGACCCCACCCGATTGATCGGGAGTCATGTCGTGTGTCGTCACGGCGCGCGTGCCAGGGCCTTCCTCGGAGGAGAACACGTGCACGCCCGAGAGTTCCCGCGGATCCGTTCGATTGGGAGCCGACAACAAGCGACCCACGATGGCTGTGTTATCCGCCGTGACTTCGGTGGCGTGCACCTCATCGACGTTCAGGTCCGCCACCTCCGTCCCCGTCTGGAAACCCGGGGAGCCGTAAGCGACGAAGTCGTCGATCCGATGCTCGGTAAGCTGCACCGCAAGGGCGACGAGGGTCGACCCGTAGGAGTGGGCGATGACCGTCACCCGATCAGGCGGGGCATCGCGCCGCGAGTCGTACAGTCCGTCGAGGAAGGTGGCGAAGCGCTCAGCGCCGGAGGTTGCCCGGTCTATCCCCGGCACCTCCGGGAAAGACGGGGCCCGGTAGCCGAGCCAGGCGACGACGGCGGTGGGTCCGCCGACTTCCTTCATCGTCGCCGACCGCAGGTCGTTCGCCGCGTCCAGGTTCCCTCCGATTCCGTCGAGCGTCGTTCCCGCGCCAGGCACGTTGACGAGCACCGTCGATGCGGTGTCGAGGTCGCCGATCGAGACGGCCGCCGTCAGCATGCCGTCATCCGACCCGAACCCCACCAACTGCGCAACCGTGCCTCTCCGCCGTGCTCGGGCATCCGCCGACGCCAGTCCCGCCGCCAACGAGCTCACCTGGTGCTCGAACTCCTCCAGCGAAGGCCCCCCGGGCGACGTCAGTCCCATTGAGGTCCGCATCCGCGCCGGATCCGCGATGGCATCGGCGAGCAGCGAACGGGAGGCGGCATCTCGGACGGCGGCCGGCAGTCCGTTGAGGCCCGCCAGACCCAAGCGCGTGGGCAGGGGCAGCGCGGCGATATCCTCCAGCGCGAGATCCATCGGGGACCACTCCGCCGCCACCTCGGCAGGACCGAGGCCCGGCTCGAGCAGCCGCAGCACACCGGGCGGCGCCTGGGAGGAAGCCCGAGCATCGAGCGCAGTGTTGGTGAGCCCTGCACCGCCCGCCTGCTCGAACGCGGTGGCGATCCGCTCGGCCCAGCTCGCATCCTCGACGAGCGCGGCAAGAAAGGACTCGAAGCCGGGCAGGACCTCGGCGTACTCGATCCGCGCCCACCAGCAGTCCTCGACGAAGTAGCGCCAGAACGAGCGCAGCAGGACGAGCGGGCCGACTGCCTCGTCGACGAGCGTTCGGACCCTCCCTGCGAAGATGCGGAGACGCTCAGGGTCGGCCGAGCTTCGCTCGCGGGTCGGCGAACCGCCGCAGTACCGGTACCGAGGCCGAGGGGCGAAACTGACCATGATCGGCTTCGGAATGATCGGCTCCGTACTCGGACGCAGGTCGACGAACTGATCCAGGCTCTGCGCCAGCGCGAGGACAGGGTCAGCGGAGTCGCGCTGTCGCTGATCCTCGCGCTCCTGCCACTCGGCGAGTTCGCGTCGACGCCGATTCTCGGACTCCGCCTGACCCGCGATGAGGGTGACTTGCGCTGCGAACTCGCGGAGCTCACCGATGAGCCGGTGCCGATCGCTCACCTCGTCCCGGAAATTGTCGTGAAACATCCGCGAGTACATGCCCGAGAAGTCGATCATCGCCTGCTCGACCATCGCGCTTCTCGACGCGAACTGACCCTCGAGCACGTCCGCAGCCTGCCGCAACTGAGCGCACAGCTTCTCGGCGATCTCGGCATCGAACACCACAACCGACACAGCGTGCATCACTCGTGTCCCCCTCTCCAGCGTTATCTTCCGCTGAGGATAGGTCGAGGGCTCCGCACGGCATCGATTCTGGCGCCGGACGCCGCCTCCCCATCGCCGAATCGGGGGCTGAGCACCGCTTCGTCCGCGGGGTCGCTCCGGCGTCAGCCGATTCGCTCCAACACGCGGGGGTCCCGCTTCTCGACGGTGCGGGAGTCGTTGACCCGGCGGTCCACCGGATATGCCGTGATGGTCGCCGCGATGGCGACAGACACGCGATCCAGCGTCGCGAGCAACTCCTGGGCCGACGCGAGCGGCTCAGGGCTCAGCCAGTCATCTCGGATATCGGGCGTGAGGAACACCGGCATCCGGTCGTGCACCTCGCCGGAGGAGTCGCGAGCCTCGCGGGTGATGATCGCGAACGAGATGCGCCGCTCGTCACCCTCCCTGCGTGCGGCGTACAGGCCGGCGGCAGCGAGGATCGGCTGCTCGCCGTGCACAAACCACGGCTGCTTGCCGTCCGCGCGGGCCTCCCACTCGTAGTAGCCGCGCATCGGAACGATCGCGCGCTGCTTGGCGAAGGCGCCGCGGAACAGACCGTTCGAGGCCACGGTCTCGAGACGGGCGTTGATCGGCGACGCTCCCTTCCCCTTCGACCATGACGGGGTGAAGCCCCAGGAGGCCACCTCGATCTCACGCTCCGGCTCGCCGTCGCGCATCCGCTCGCGCACGATCGGGGCGGAGTCGGTGGGCGCGATGCTGAAGTCGGGCGCCCAGTCCTGCGCTCTCCCGCCCGCCGCGACGAACTCGCGGATCAACTCATCGGTCGTGGAGTCCATCGCAAAGCGGCCGCACATGGGCCACACGCTACGCCGCGCCATCGGCGACGCGCGAGAGACGCGCGCGAGGTCAGGAGGCGAGGCGGGACTTCGCAGACCAGAAGCGCAGGAGGAGACCGGCGAGGAGAGACCCCACGGTGCCGGCAGCGAGGTCGCCCAGCGTGTCCTCGTAGCCAATGAAGATCGAGGAGTCAATGAAGCGGTGGCCTGCCCATTCGCCCCACTCCCACAGCACGCCTGCGGTGGTGCCGAAGCATGCGCAGAGCACGACTGCGGGAGCGAGTGGTCCGCGCGCGCCGGACACCGTCGGTACGACTCCGGCCCGGGCGGCCACGATGTAGGCGACCGCCGCGGCCAGCCCGTTCAGCACGCAGTGCACCACCAGATCCCAGCCGACCCATGCTTCGTAAAGCCCGAGCACGCTGCTCCAGGAGGCGACGAGCAGCGCCACACCGAACGCCGCGTCGAGCGCCGGCCGAATACCGAGGAATCGCGGCACGACGAGGCCGATCGCCGCGAGCGCCAGGACGGCGACGTCGACAAGGCCCCAGCCGATCGCGGCGGCCACAATGCTCGCCGCTCCGACTCCGCGGACGGCGTCGGCCAGCCACTCGCCACGGGTGCGCGGGGGCTGGAGGAAGGTCGCGACGAGGACGGAGCCGCTCACGGCTTCGTGAAGCGCAGCACGGCCTGGACCGGCTCGTGGTCGGAGGGTGCCGCACCGTCGTAGCGGACCGCGTTGATCCCCGCCGAGAGGACATCGACAGCGCCGGCGCTGACGACCAGCCAGTCGATCCGCCGCCCCGATGCGGGCGCCCGGTAGTTCGAGAAGGTGCCCCACGCCGGGGTCAGGTGCTGCTCGGCGACGTCCCAGGAGTCGACGAGCCGGCCCCCGTCGAGCAGCGCCCGGTAAGGAGCGGTGTCGACATCGGTGTTGGTGTCACCCATCACAATCGCTGGACGCCCGAACTCGAGCACCCGCGCGGCCACCAGCTCGGCGGAGCTCAGCCGGGAGCGCTGGGAGATGTGATCGAAGTGGGTGCTGACCACGGTGAGTTCGCGATTCGTCGCGTGGTCGGTGAGCTCGGCGATCACCGCGGTGCGGGGGATCCGGTTGCCCCAGCTACGCGAGCCTGCGATGTCGGGCGTCTCAGAGAGCGCGATCTGATTGCAGTCCCGCACGGCGAAGCGGCTTCGATCGACGAAGAGCATCACGCGCTCACCACCGCGGTCGGCGTCGCGGCCAAAGCCCATCGCCTCAAAGGAGGAGCCGAGCGCGTCGTGCACGGCCGTGGACTGGTCGGGAAGCGCCTCCTGCACGGCCAGGATCGAGGGTCGCTCCTGCTCAAGGAGGCGCTGAACGAGGGGCCGGCGACGCTCCCACCGGTCGACGGCGCGGGAGGTGAGACGCGGCATCCGCCGGCGAATGTTGTAGGTCATCACGTGCAGGTCGGGCGCCTCGGTGTGGCCGATCAGAGGCGTCGGGGCGGTCATCCTGCGAGCCTACGGGGGCGAATTGGAATCCTTTGGAGGCTTGCGGTGGGGGTTCCCGGCGGCTCTAGTCTTCGAAGATGCCCCTCTCCCCCGCCCTCGCCGCTCTCAGCGACGCGTCCTTCGTCTCGCTCACGACTTTCCGCAAGAACGGCGTCGGAGTGTCGACACCGGTGTGGATCGCCAGGGACGGGGACGAGCTGATCGTGACCACTCCCCGCCACAGCGGGAAGGTGAAGCGCCTTCGCAACGACCCGCGGGTGACGCTGGTCCCCTGCGACCGGCGCGGTCGAGTGGCCGACCGTGCCGCAGTGCTGGAGGCGGATGCCACGATCGATGCGGACACGGCGGAGGTCGAGCGGCTTGGCCTGGTGTTCCTCAGCAAGTATCGGCTCGAGTACCGAGTCTTCATGCTGATCGAGCGCCTCGTCAGCCGTGGCGACCGCACCCGCGTGATGCTGCGGGTGACCGACCGCTGATCGCTCGCCGCATTCCCCTGTCGCAAGCCCAGTTGTCACGAGCCCAGTCGTCGGCGGGCCGTGCGAGCGGCTCCTACACCCCGACGCCCTCCGGAGAAAGGCCTGGGTCGCCCCGCATCTCCCGGCTTACCGTGGAGCGATCGCCGACGTTTCTGCGCGCCCCAGCGTGCGCATCGGCGACATGCAGAAGGAGTATGAAATGAGCATCGGAGCAGGGATCTTCCTCCTCGTCATCGGCGCGGTCCTCGCCTTCGCCGTCGACGTGCAGGTGTCCGGTATCGACCTGAAGCTGGTCGGCTACATCCTGATGGCGGCAGGCGCGGTCGGCCTGATCCTCGGGCTGGTCCTGTTGACGCGGCGCCGCCAGGCCGTGTCGACCACCCGCTCGGCCGTCGATCCGGCCAGCGGCGAGCAGGTCACCCGCCACTCGAGCGAGACCGACGGCCCTTTGGCCTAAGCGAGCGGAGGAAGCGGGCGGTGAGCGCCGGGGTGGGCCAGTGCTATCCGCTCCGCCCTCCCCGCTCCTCCCGCCGCAAGGTCCCCTACTTCGTGGGCTCCTCCGGCTCGCCGCCGGACACGGTGTCGGTGTCGCCTCCGCCGGACGACGTGTCGGTTCCGGAGCCGTCGGGGAGGTCCTCGGTCTTCTCGGTGTCGTCTTTCTCGGTGTCGTCGCCTGTGGTGCGGTCGGTGCTCATAGCGCTCTCCTTTCGCGTCGACGCTCTGCCGACCTTCTCCACTCTGCTCCGCCCCGCCCGACGGCGCAGGGGGGTAGCGGAGGCGGAGGCGGGCGTGACAGGGCGCCGCTCAGTGCCAGGTCTTTCCTAGGGAGGCCTGGGCCGAGACGACAGCGGGATGCGTCCGCGAGAGGGTCTGCGCCTCGACGAGCCGGTGCTGCACGGCTCCGTCCTCGACGTTCCAGAGCCCGAAGACTGTCCAGTGCGGGCGCTGGTAGGACCACCATCGGACTCCCGCCCAGCGCCTGGCACCGTGGCGCTCCTCCCGGAAGATGCTCAGCGCCCACGCCTGACTCACCGCTCGCACCCTCGTGACGACCTGGGTGGGCCGGAGCGCGCGCTCCACGAGATTCGCGGCGTCGTCCAGTTCGAGAAGCGGAGTCTCGTCGGAAATCTCGAAGACCCCGAGGACCCGGCGACCGAGCGGGAGCCAGGGAGTCTCGAACATGTCGTCCGACCAAGTAGCCAGGTCGCCGAAGGACTCGCCCACGGCTACCTCCGGTGTGTGGCCGAAATACCGCGTCGTGTACGACGCAGGATTATCGAGCCTCGAGGCTCCCTGAGCGGGCTGATACACGAAGTCGGGGTGCCCCGATTCGCCGAGCCTCGCCGCCGGATCGTAGGGGAAAACCCGGTAGACCAGCACGCCTAGGCCATGGCGACGTCGAGGGCCCGGATGACCTCGGTGCTGCCGGACCTCCTCAGGACATCGATGGGCCGAGCACCATCGAGGACAGCGTTGGCGCCGGTCAGCCAGTCGACAGCGGCGCGCCCTGACCAGGCCTGCCGAGCCTTGGCGACGACGTAGTCGAGGTCGAGCAGCAGTTGACTCGTCCGGGGCCCTGGCTGCTCGTTTCCGCGACGCCACTGCGACGGCTGGCTGCGGTTGACGTCGAGAAGCCTCGCGACCTCCGCTCCGCTTCCGAGGGATTCGATGAGGAGCGCCACCCGCACCTGCAAGGCGGACTCGATGGCGGACTCGTCACTCCTGTGCGCCATCGTCACCGCGGGAGGCCGCCGTGTCTGCTGCTCCGCTTGGATGGATGCCATGTCACTCCGCCCTTCGATCCCGGAAAAAGGATCTGTGCGCCACGCTACCACCCAACCGTTGCGTTGGGCGTCGCGTGGCGCAGTGGACGCGGGCGCTTACTCCTCGACCACGATGGTCGTGATGACTGGGTTGCGGCGGTGGCGGCGGGTCAGCCAGCGGCCGAGTGTCCGGGTAATCAGCTTCTCCATCGCGTCGCGGTCGGTGGGCGAGCCCGCGGCCTGCAACACCGCCTCGTCGATCGCCTTGCTGGCGTTAGCCTTCCAACCCGGCTCCTCTACGAAGCCCCGGGTGAAGAACTCGACCGACTCTCCGAGCGTGCCGCGGTCGACATCGACGATGGCGAGGACGGTGATCGCCCCCTCCTCGGCCAGGACGCGACGATCGAGCATGGCGTCCTCGGTCGCGACACCCATGGTGGTGCCGTCGACCAGGATGTGGTCGGCCTCGATCCGGCCGCTGATTCGAGTACGGCCCTTAACCAGGTCGAGCGAGACGCCGTCCTCAATCACGAAGACGTCTTTCTCGTCGATCCCGGTGCGGGTCGCGATGGCCGCGTTCGCCGTCAGGTGGCGCCACTCGCCGTGCACCGGCAGGACAGCGGTCGGACGGAGGATGTTGTAGCAGTAGGCGAGTTCGCCCGCGCTGGCGTGACCCGAGACGTGCACCTTGGCGTTGCCCTTGTGCACGACGGTCGCACCCCATCGGGTGAACGCGTTGATGATTCGGTAGATCGCGTTCTCATTGCCGGGGATGAGCGAGCTGGCAAGCAGAACGGTGTCGCCCGGGCCGATGTCGATGATGTGGTCCTTGTTAGCCATGCGCGAGAGCGCAGCCATCGGCTCGCCCTGGGATCCGGTACAGATCATCACGATCTCGGTTGCGGGGAGCTTCTCGAGCACCTTCATGTCGACGACGAGGCCGGCCGGGATCTTGAGGTAGCCCAGCTCGGCGGCGATCCCCATGTTGCGGACCATCGAGCGGCCGACGAAGGCGACCTTGCGGCCGTGGCGCTGCGCGGCGTCGAGAACCTGCTGGATGCGGTGCACGTGGCTGGCGAAGCTCGACACGACGATGCGGCGCGGCGCGGTGCGGAACACCTGGTCGATCGCGGGAGCGAGATCGCCCTCCGAGATCGCGAAGCCGGGGACGTCGGCATTGGTGGAGTCGACCAGGAAGAGGTCGACGCCCTCGTCACCGAGGCGGGCGAAGCCGGGGAGGTCGGTGGTGCGCCCGTCGAGCGGGAACTGGTCCATCTTGAAGTCGCCGGTATGCAGGACGAGACCGGCCTCGGTGCGGATTGCGACGGCGAGTCCGTCCGGGATGGAGTGGTTCACGGCAAGGAACTCGAGGTCGAAGACGCCCGCGTCGACGCGGTCGCCCTCCTTGACGGGGCGGGTGCGCGGAGTGATGCGGTGTTCCGTGAGTTTCGCGGTGATCAGCGCGAGCGTGAAGGTCGACGCGATGATCGGTATGTCGCCGCGCTCTTTGAGCAGGTACGGGACGCCGCCAATGTGGTCCTCGTGGCCGTGCGTCAGAACGATCGCCTCGATGTCCTTCAGGCGCGAGCGGATCGCGGCGAAGTCGGGCAGGATCACGTCGATCCCGGGCTGGTTCTCCTCGGGGAACAGCACGCCGCAGTCGACGATGAGCAGCTTGCCCTTGTGCTCGAAGACAGTCATGTTGCGGCCGATTTCGCCGAGGCCTCCGAGCGGCGTGATCCGCAGGGCGCCTTTCTCGAGGGGCTTGGGCCTGGGGAGCTCAAGGTGGTGGCGGGCAGGCTTCGCGGTTCTGCTGTTTCTCATGTGTGCTTTCCGGAGGGAGTGGCGGGACTCGTGCGCACGGCGCCGGTCCGACCGCGCGCCCGGACGGGCCGCGGTGATGTGTCGCTCCGGCGCTGTCGCGCGCTGTCGGGAGCGGTTGGAGGTGTACGGGACGGGGTCAGCTCGCCGCTGTCATGCGGAAGGAGCCGTCCGTGCGGCGCACCTGAGCGCACCGACCATCTTGTACAGCATGCCAGCGTTCGCAGCGTTGCACGTCCAAGGGCGGGATCCGGTGCCGGGTGCGGCCTCTACTCAGTCGGCTCGGGTCGACGTCAGCGGCCGGCTCGACCGCGGTTTTTTGACTTTAGTGCAGTTTAGGAGATCTGGATAAACCACTCTAAACTCCCTAAACTCGCCGTCATGGATGCCGTTGACAACCCGTACACGCCGAACGCCGGCGCTCGGCCGGAGATACTCATTGGGCGCGACGAGCAGACCGAGGCCTTCCGCACTCTCCTCAGGCGCCTGAGGCGAGGTCGCACGGACCAGTCCATGATCATCACCGGTCTGCGGGGTGTGGGGAAGACGGTCCTCCTGAACAGCTTCCGGTCCATAGCCCAGGAGGAGAACTGGGAGGTCATCGAATTCGAGGCCGTGAAGCACGGCGAAGGTCAGTTCCGCCAGGTGATCGCCTCCCAGCTCAAGGCCGCGCTGCTGCGGCTTTCACCGCGAGCCCGCTGGTCGGACCGCGGTCGGAATGCTGCGGCGGCGCTGAGCGCCTTCGCGGTCTCGGTCGGCGCCGACGGGGCGTGGTCCATCGGCTGGGACGTCCCACCAGCAGAAGGGCTCGCGGATCACAGAGATCTCGGGCTCGATCTCACAGACGTCCTGGTCGCAGTCGGAGAGGCAGCGGCCGAACAGGGAGAGGGCATCGTGCTGCTCATCGACGAGGTGCAGTTCCTCGACTCATCACAGCTCGAAGCCCTCATCCAGGCCATTCACAAGACGGTGCAGCGGAACCTCCCCGTTACCTTCGTAGGAGCGGGCCTCCCGCAGATCGCCGAGCTGGCCGGCGATGCGAAATCGTACGCAGAGCGGCTGTTCACGTTTCCCCGAATCGGCTCCCTCCATCCCGACGCGGCGGCCGCAGCGCTCCGCGAGCCTGCAGCCGCGGAAGGAGCGACATACGACGACGAGGCGGTCGAACTCGCAGTCACCATCACGCGCGGATATCCGTACTTCATCCAGGAGCTGGGTTACCAGGTCTGGACCGTGGCGACCGCCAACCGCATCACTCAGGAAGACGTCGAGTTCGCCAGGGACGCCTACGAGGCCAAGCTCGACAGCTCGTTCTTCCGCGTCCGACTCGACCGAGCGACGCAGCTTCAGACCGCCTACATGCGCGCAATGGCGGAACTCGGCCCGGAGCCGCAGAAGGCGGGTGACGTCGCAGCTCTTCTGGAGAGATCGTCCCAGCAGTTGGGCCCGACTCGAGCGGAGTTGATCGATATGGGGCTCCTCTACACTCCAGAGTACGGCTACGCGGCGTTCACCGTCCCGGACTTCGACCGCTTCATGAAACGGGCCGTGCCCCACCTTGAGGTGCCTCCGATTGTGAGCAGGGGCTCCCGCCGGGCACAGTCCACCGACGACTGACACGGGTGCGTCTCCTCCGGCGCAAGGCCCAGCGCGCGGGCGCTCGGCTCCGCTTGACTGGGGACGATGCGCCGGCGGTCGGCGTGCCTGGGAGGCGACATGGCGAACCACCGTTTCGAGCTGCGGTCCGGCCGAGGGATCGGAGTTTCGGCGGCGGGGGATCCCGTCGCCGACCGTCTGGTCGTGTTCTGCCACCCGACTCCGGGAGCGGGCGGCTTCGACCCCGACCCGACAATCACCGGACCCTGGGGGCTGCACTTGCTGATCCTCGACCGTCCCGGTTACGGCGCCTCCGACCCGGTCGATGCCGCGCACGATCGGGTGGAGGACCGCGCCGATGACCTGGCCGAGTACCTGCGTCGCTCCGAGCGGACGGCCCGCATGGTCGAGGGCGCGCGCTTCGGCAGCGTCGGCGTGGTGGGGTGGGGGTCCGGGGGCGTGTTCGCCCTCTCGCTCGCCGCGCGGCACCCCGACCTCGTCGACCGTCTCGCCCTCGTCGGCACGCCGGCACCGCCGCAGGCCGGCGTCCTCGTTCACTCCACCGGCGCGTGGGAGCGGCGCGAGATCCTCCCGGACGAGGACGCCGCCGCGATCGGCGCCTCCCTACCGCAGACCCAGCCGGGACTCGACGCGCTCGGCATCGACTCGGACGACCCGGTCCTCGCGAGCCACGGCGGCCTGCGCAATCGACTCGAGCGGATGCTCGGCGAGGGCTGGAGGCAGGGGCCGAGCGGCGCGGCGATCGACCTCGCCGCGCTCCGGCACGGCTCCTGGGCAGACGATCTGGACCGGGTCACCGCCGAGACCCTGCTCGTGCACGGCGACGCGGACCCGGTCGCAAGCGCGGAGGACGGCCGCTGGTACCGCGGGCGGCTCGACCGCGCACGCACGGTTACCGTCGCTGGCGCGGGGCGGCTGGCGCTAGTGCGGGAGTGGCGGCGCATCCTTGACCACGTCGCTCCGCTCGAACGAGGAGCGGAGGAGCAGTGACCCGGCTCGGCACCGGCCCGCTCGTCCTCGTCTCGGCGATGGCGATCTCGGGAGTGGTACATCTCGTGCATCCGCAGACGTTCGACGCGGTTGTGCCGCGCGGGATGCCGGGCTCGGCCCGCGGCTGGGTCCTCGCCTCCGGAGCGGCGGAACTGGCCTGTGCCGTCGCGACCCTCCTGCCTCGCACGCGCGCCGTCGGTGGGCTCGCCTCCGCTGCGCTGATGGCCGCCGTCTTCCCCGGGAACGTGCAGATGGCGAAGGATGCGCGCCGCCCGCGGGCCCGCGCGATCACTCTCCTGCGCCTGCCGCTACAGGTCCCGCTCGTGCTGTGGGGGCTCCAGGCTGCTCGGTCGCGCTGAGGGCGCAACGCAACGTCAGCTGAAAAGAGGTCTCATCCACGATGGTGGATGAGGAGGCGTCTCAGCTGACGTTGTGCGCCGCCGCAAGCCCGTGCAACCCCGGACGGCCCGCTGCTAGCGTCCAGACATGAGCGACCAGAGCGCGGACGACCGCCACGACCAGCTGACCAGCGCCCCACACGCGACGGAGGCCGACGCGGCCCCGCGCATCGACGTCTCGACGACCGCGGCAGGCGACACCCGCATCGACATCCGCGAGGACGCTGACGTGCGTCCCGGCCGGGTGGACGAAAACGGCGAGAGCCGGGACGATGCCTGAGCACCGCCGCGCAGCGATCGTCTACAACCCGGTCAAGGTCGATCTCGAGACAGTGCAGGCCGCCATCGCTCGCGCGCAGGAGGCCGCGGGCTGGGAGGAGACGCTCTGGTTCGAGACTTCCGTCGAGGATCCGGGAGCCGGACAGACGAAGGAGGCACTGGCCGCCGGCGTCGATATGGTGATCGCGGCAGGTGGGGACGGCACAGTGCGCGTCGTCGCGGAGGCGCTGCGCGACTCCGAGGCTTCGCTCGCCCTGCTGCCCTCCGGCACAGGCAACCTGCTCGCCCGCAACCTCAACCTCACCCTCGACGACATCGACAACGCGCTCTCCGTCGCCTTTTCGGGGAAAGACCGTGCGATCGACGTCGGGATGATCGACATCGAGACACCCCAGGGCCGGGACCGGCACGCCTACGTCGTCATGGCGGGCCTCGGGATCGACGCGAAGATGCTCGCGAACACCGACGACGATCTCAAGAAGCGCGCGGGCTGGCTCGCGTACGTCGATGCGCTTCGCAAGGCGCTGCTCGATAAGAACCAGCTGGAGTTCCGCTACCGCCTGGACGACTCGAAGACCCGGAGGGTGCGCGCGCATACGATCATCGTCGGCAACTGCGGGGCTCTGCCCGCGAACATCCTGCTATTGCCGGATGCTGCGGTCGACGACGGCGAGTTCGACATCGTCCTGCTGCGGCCGGACGGCTTCATTGGCTGGGCGCAGATCATCTTCAAGGTCGTCTGGGAGAACGGCGTCCTGCGCCGCGGCGGTGTCGTGGGGAATAAGCTCATGGGCCTGACCAAGGAAGTCTCGGCCCTGCGCTATGTGAAGGGCCGAGACCTCACGGTGCGCCTCGAGCGCGCGCAGGAGATCGAACTCGACGGTGACGCGTTCGGCTTGACGTCGGCGTTCCACACCTGGATCGAGCCGGGTGGACTCACGGTGCGCGTCCCGGCCTGATCGCGACGACCGGCTGAGGTGCCCGACCGTGCTCCAGGCCGGCTGGAATCGGAGCATTCTCGGGCACCTCGCCGTCGGCGGTAGCGGGTGTCAAGGAGGCACGAGAGAGCCCGGCGAGCCGCTACCGTCCCTGCATGGGCTTCTTCGACCGCAACGACCCCTCGACCCTTCAACCCGATCAGCGCCTTCAACCCGATCAGCGCCAGACGGTGTGGACCGACGGCTTCGGCCGGTTCGCGCTCCGCTGCCTCCAGGTGGTCGTCGTGCTACTGCTCGCCTCGGTACTCGTCTTTGCGATGACGCAGCTGACGCTGGTGCTTATCCCGGTGATGATCGCTCTGATCCTCGCGTCAGCGATCCACCCGGTCCTCGGCTGGATGCGACGGAAGGGCGTCCCCTCGATCCTCGCGACCTGGCTCGCTCTGATCGGGCTGCTCGCGATCCTGGGTGCGGTCGGTTGGCTCATCACTGTCGCCGTGCGCAACCAGTGGGACGAGCTGGTGAGCAGTGCTTCCGAGGGCATCACGTCTCTGCAGGACTACGTGCAGCACCTGCCGTTCCAGATCTCCGACCAGCAAATCGAGGATGCTCGGCAGTCGGTCGTCGGATTCCTGACCTCGAGCTCGTTCGGCACTGGCGCTCTGGCCGGCGTCTCGGCGGCGGCCAACTTCATCACCGGCCTCGTGCTCATGATCGTCGTGCTCTTCTTCTTCATGAAGGACGGGCCGAAGATCTGGGAGTTCCTCCTCCGCCCGTTCACCGGATCGAGCTATGAGCGCGCCCAGCGCGTCGGGCACAAGGGCGTCGAGGTGCTCGGCGGCTATGTCCGCGGCACGGCGACGATCGCGGCAGTCGACGCGGTCGGTATCGGAGTCGCGCTGGCGATCATTCAGGTGCCGCTGGCCATCCCGCTTGCCGTCATCGTCTTCCTCACGGCGTTCATTCCGATTGTCGGAGCGACGGCCGCCGGTATCCTTGCCGCCCTCGTCGCCCTGGTCGCGAACGGGCCGGTCGCGGCGCTGATCGTCATCCTCGTCGTGATCGGGGTCAACCAGCTGGAGGGCAACTTCCTGCAGCCAGTCGTGATGGCGCGCTCGCTGAAGCTGCATCCGCTGATCGTGCTGATCGCACTGACCGTCGGCACGGTCCTGGCCGGGATCGTCGGAGCCGTGCTGGCGGTGCCCATCGCGGCAGTCGTCTGGGGCATCGTGTCGATTTGGAATGGACCGGACGCCCCCGCCGAGCCGGCGCGGCAGAAGCGCGCCGAGACGGTCTGAGTGGCCCTGGTGGCGGGCGGAACGCGGATCCGAGGCCGAGACCACAAGGAGCGGCACGCCGTGTGACGTGCACAGTCGCGCTCGAGGGCAGTGATCCCGTACAGTTAAGACATCTCCTGGGCAATCGCCCGAATTCCACGGCTGAGAAGTCGCACGACGAAGAGACAAGTCGCACGACGAAGAGACTCAGCCCCTGATAGAAACCGCACCGATCGAGCGCATCGTCCTCGGTCTAACGGTTCGAACGCCCGCCTCGCACGCGGGTACCGCCCTTCACAGGACGCCGCGGAAGCCGCGCCGTTTCTCGTTCGACCCCCGTTCCGCCGACTCCGTCGACGCACGGGACGTTCTCCCCCGCAGAGCCGCCCTCCTCCGGAATCGCGTGCTCAGCCTCTAGACAACCCGGACGACTCCGGCCGCTGCGTGTTTCACCCGCAGAAGACGAGTCGAGCGGGTACCGCACATCTGTGCGGACTCTGACGACGTCGGCCACGGTCGGCGTCATTAACACATAAGGAAAAGAAATGCCTACTGGCCTCGTTAAGTGGTTCAACTCCGAAAAGGGCTTCGGCTTCATCGCTCCCGACGACGGAGGCGCCGACGTGTTCGCGCACTTCTCCGCCATCGCGAAGCAGGGCTACCGCGAGCTCGTCGAGAACCAGCAAGTCGAGTACGACGTCGAGCAGGGCCGTAAGGGCCCGCAGGCCGCGAACATCCGCGGCGTCGGCGAGTAATCTCTGACTTCTGACGCCCCGTCGACCACGATCTCCGGATCCGGTCGGCGGGGCGTTCTTCGTGCCCGCCACTTCGCGCGGACGGGCAGATCGGTATCCTCTCCGTGGCACCTCCCAACCACAGGGAGCCCACGGCGCGACGGAACTCCTGAGCATCGACACGACCAGCACGGCGGAGACAATGGGACGACTGATCTACGGACCGCAAGCACTCGAGATCGATTTCGATGATCGGCTGCTCGCTCACCTCAAAGTCGCCATGTTCACCAAGATGCGGCGCAACGAGGCGTTTAGCCTGTCGTGGCGCGAACCCGAGTCGATGGGGTACGGCCGCAGCTCCGTCTGGGTGCACCCGTCCACGCCGCTGCACTACCGCTTCCACGGCAGCAAGAGGCCCGCGCTCAACCGCGCATGGATCGAGCAGCTCGTGGCAAGCGCCAACAACACGGGCGAGATGACGGTCATGTCGGAGCCCGCCGACAGCGCCTGAGGCTTTAGACCACGAGCGGACGCGCGGTGTGCACGAGTTCCTCGTGCGGCAGGGCGCGGAGACGCGCGGCGATCTCGGTCCGCGCGGTCGCGTCGACCGCGGCCCACGCGTACTCCTGCGGGCGCAGCGGAGTGACGGTCACGAGGTCGGCGTCTCCGGTTGCCAGTTCGAGGCGCTCGGGCAGACCGGGGCTGCGGAGACCGAAGAGCACCCCGACCGTTCCCTGATCGTCCGCCCACGCAGCCGGTGCGTCGGCCCCGGCGAGGCGGGCGGTGTCGAGTCCGGCGCGGCAGCAGACGCCCTGGAGTGTGGCGCGGCGCGCGGCTTCGTAGAGCAGGCGAAAGTGCCAGTGCTTCCAGAACTCGGCGGTCGGGACGCCGCGGACCGCTGAGGTCTCGAGACAGAGTTCGAGACCGAGGCCGATGCCCGGATGCGCGAGCCTGTCGAACGGGTCGCTGAGCCCGTCGGTCGTGATGACGACGGACGAGCCGCGGTCGACGCGAAGGAACGCACGATGGTCCGTGGGCCAGCGGGCGCCCCCGCGAACGCCGGGATCCTCGGTGGAGATGACGACCGTGCGGTCGAGCGTCCCGACTCCTCGCCACGCCGCCGCCCTGTCCTCAGCGACGGCCTCGGCCAGCGCGCGTCGCTCGTCCTCGGTCCAGAGGACCTCGCGCGTGCGGTTCAAGAACAACGACATGGGACTCCCCGTCCGCGCGGCCGTCGTGCCGCGCATCCGGAACGCTACGGTGCCAGACCCCGCTCCTCCTCCGAGCGACCGGAGTACTTCCTGGACGCCGAGCCCTCCGCTCCCCCGCTCCTCCCCCTCTCTCCTCCCCCTCTCTCCCGCCGCGAAATGTCGCGAGATGCCCTCGAACGGACGAGATCGGCCGCCGAAACCGGGTATTTCGTCCGTCCGGCGCTCTTTCGCGAGGTGCGCCGCCCCCTACGACCGAGGTCGGGCAACGAGATCGGGAGGAACGGACGAGATCGCAGGAATCGGCGGGGTGTTTCGTCCGGATTAGCCGATGTCGCGACATTTCGCGGACGGGGACGGGAGGAGGAGGGGAGGGGAGGAGACGAGGCGGGGCGAGGCGGGGTTAGCCGAGGGGGTTGGGGCCGTTGGTGCGCCAGCGCTCGTCGGCGAGTTGAGGTGGGGTGCCGTCGCTTGCGTTTTCGCCCAGGGGGGCGGCGGATTCGGCGGGGACTGCGCCGAGCGACGTGCCGGCTCCGTCCGCGGTGCTGCCGGGAGGGAGGAGGCCCTCCTCGTCCTCGCGAGCGCCGACCTCGTCCTCGGGGGCGTTCTCGGAACCGCTCTCGCTCATCGGGTCGTATCCGTGATCCGGGTCACGGCTCTCCTCGGCACTGGTGTTCTCCTCGGACTCGGCGTCAGCCGAGCGGACGTCGTCGGCCTGTTCGACATCGGACGAGGGTGTGGCCTCGAAGCCTGCGAATTCGGGGCTCTGGTCTGCGCTCATGGCCGCCACGGTAGCACCGGCGATCAGCGCACGAGGGGGGCTTCCCCTGCTGTGCAGGGAGCGTCCTGCTCCGAGCCTCACGCCCTAGGCTCGGGGGGCGAGCGCCAGAACGGCACGGACGACGGGAGTGACATGCGACGACTCGGATACGACAGGTTCGGCGGGCCCGACCTGCTCTCCTGGCGTGAGGCTCCGGTCCCGATGCCGCGTCGCGGAGAGGTGCTTGTGCGCACTCGCGCGGCGAGCATCAACGCGACCGACGAGAAGATTCTGTCCGGCTCCGCGCGGATCATGGCCGTCGGCCGCTCGCGCCCCTACGGCTTCGGGCTCGATATCGCGGGCACCGTGGAGGCTCTGGGTCCCGGCCCGCACTCCGTCGCCATCGGTGATCGCGTCGTGGGGATGACCCGTGATGGTGACGCCTTCGCCGACGCGTCGATCGTGCGCAGCCGCTCGCTCGTCCCCCTGCCCGACTGCCTCGACTTCGTGCAGGCGGTGACGCTGGCCATGTCCGGGGGCACCGCGATCGGCCTGGTCGACGCCCTGCGCGTGCGCGCCGGCGAGCGGATCCTCGTCGGCGGCGACTCCGGAGCCATCGGGAACCTGACGATTCAGCTGCTTTTGCGCGCGGGCTGCGCTCTCGCCGCGACCGGCTCGGCCGCCTCCGCTGATGTTCTGCGCGCCCTCGGCGCTGAGCCGCACGACTACCGGGCTCTCGATCTCGGGGTGTTGGCGGGGCGCTTCGACGCGGTGGTCGATATCTCGGGGCACCTGGCGGTCGACGACGCGGCGATCCTCCTGACCGCGGGCGGCCGGATCGCGACCCTCGTCCCCAGTGGTCCGGCGCTCGGCGCTCAGGCCGCCGGCGTGGTACGCCGCGACCGGCCGCGGGTGCGCAACCTCATCGTGGCGGCGACGGCGGAGCGGATCGGACGCGCGGTCTCGCTGGCGTCCTCCGGCGAGTTGCGCCCCGAGCCCGGCGCGGTGCATCCGCTCGGCGCGGTCATCGACGTGCTTTCGCGTCGCGCTACCGGGACCGACGGCACGATCGGCAAGATCGTGTTCACGACCGACGACTCGGCTCCGCTCAGCTGAGCACGGTCGGGTCCCTCGCGACCGGGACACAAGGGCCCGCGAGCGTAGCGGCAGCAGGCGCGCCGGACAAGGCCGAGAAGCGGCCGCAGTCGCACGGTCAGGATGATCGCATGCCCGCTTCTCCCCGTTCCTTCCCGTATCCCCTCGGTGTCTCGCTCCGTAGCGACGTCGGCGCCAACGTCGCCGTCTACTCCGAGACCGCGGACAGCGTCGACGTCTGCCTCTTCGACGAGTCCGGAACAGAGACCCGCGTCGCCCTGAAGGAACGGACCGGCCACGTCTTTCACGGCATCGTCCCCGGCATGCGCGTCGGCACCCGCTACGGCCTGCGGGTCGATGGCCCCTGGGACCCCGCCAACGGCTTCCGCCATAATGCCGCGAAGCTCCTGCTCGACCCGCACGCCACCGCGATCGAGGGCTCCTACACCTGGTCGGAGGACGTCTTCGGGCAGTTCTACGAGGACGCCGACCGCCGAAACGATGCCGACTCCGCCGCCTTGGTGCCGCGCTGCGTCGTGACCGACCCCGGCTCCTTTGACTGGAGCGGCGACACCGCCCCGCGCATTCCGCTTGAAAAGACGGTCGTCTACGAGGTGCACGTGAAGGGCTTCACGAAGCTGCACCCCGACGTGCCGGAGGACATCCGCGGCACCTACCGCGGCCTCGCGCACCCCGCCGCGATCAAGCACTTCACCGACCTGGGCATCACCTCGGTGGAGCTGCTCCCCGTGCACCAGTGCGTGCAGGACTCGCATCTCGAAGAGAAGGGCCTGCGCAACTACTGGGGCTATAACTCCCTCGGCTTCTTCGCCCCGCACAACGAGTATTCGCACGCCGGCGATGACGGCTCGCAGGTGGATGAGTTCAAGGCGATGGTCAAGGCATTTCATGAGGCGGGGCTCGAAGTCATCCTCGACGTGGTCTACAACCACACCGCCGAGGGCAACGACAAGGGCCCGACACTCTCGTTCAAGGGGATCGACAACGGCTCCTATTACCGCCTGGTCGAGGAGGACCGCGCCCACTACTTCGACACCACGGGCACCGGCAACAGCCTCAATGTGGCGCATCCGGCCGCACTCGGCCTCATCATGGATTCGCTGCGCTACTGGGTGACCGAGATGCATGTCGACGGCTTTCGCTTCGACCTGGCCACCACCCTCACCCGCCAGAGCGGCGAGGCGGAGGTGCACAGTGCCTTTCTCGACCTGATCGCGCAGGATCCGGTGCTCGCGCCCGTCAAGATGATCGCGGAGCCGTGGGATACCGCGGGCTATCAGGTCGGCGGTTTTCCGGCGGACTGGTCGGAGTGGAACGGGAAGTTCCGCGACGACGTGCGCGACTTCTGGCACGGCGCCGACTCCGTCCTCGGCACGACCGCGCAGCGTGTGCTCGGCTCGCCCGACGTCTATGAGGCCGACCGTCGCTCGCCGCTCTCGAGCGTCAACTTCGTCACCGCGCACGATGGCTTCACTCTCGCCGACCTCACGGCCTATTCCCGCAAGCACAATGCGGCCAATGGCGAGGACAACAACGATGGCGAGAGTGACAACCGCTCTTCGAACAATGGCGCGGAGGGGCCGACCCGCAACCAGGCGGTCATCGAGCGCCGCAATCGGATGCGCCGCAATTTCCTCGCCACGCTGCTGCTTTCGGCGGGAGTACCGATGATCCTGGGTGGCGATGAGATTGCCCGCACCCAGGGTGGCAATAACAACGCTTACTGCCAGGACAACAAGATCTCGTGGTTCGACTGGGAGAACGCGGACCGCGAACTCTTCGCCTTTACCCGCGAACTCATTGCCTTGCGGGCCGCCGAGCCGGCGTTGCACCCGAAGTGGTTCCGCCGGGCCCCGGGTGATGGCGGCAGCGACTCCGTCGGCATCCTCCGCTCGGACGCGCAGGGGTTCGCCGACGAGGACTGGGACAACCCGGACGCCCGCTCGATCACCTTCGTGTTCGAGCACGGAGGCAGCGCGAGCTTTGCACTGCTGCTGAACGCGGCCGAGAACGGCGTCGAATTCACGGTGCCGAAGGCGCCCGGGGCGGAGTGGACGCTCGCCGCGTCCAGCGACCCGGAGCAGGTTGTCGCGGGTGAGGTGACCACGCTGATTGTCCGTGACGGTTCGTTTACGCTGCTGCGGTCGGCCTCCTGATGCCTGGCCAAGCCCCGCGCCGACTCCGCTTCGGCGGGCGCATCGCGGGGTTCGGCACGGCCTCGGGCACGCGGGTCGCGCTCGGACTCTGGGAGCGCACGCCCTTCGGGGCATTCGCCGACGCGATGATCGAGGCGGGCGATGGCCACCGTCTCCTGATCGCGCCGACCCGTGAGATCGCCGACTTCATCGGGTCGACGTATGCCTTCGATGAGGTCGTGGTGGCGGCGGTGGAATGGCGGAGGATCGCCGGAGGTCTCTCTCTTGCGGCCGGTCCCCTCGGGGTGAGGCTGCGTCTCGGTGGGCTCACTCCGCTTGGGCGCCTGCTGCGGGCGGTGCCGGGGCGGGTGGCCGAGCATCCCGCGTGGCTGACCGCGATCTCGCCGGTCGCCTCGCTGCTCGTGCGCGGCGTCCGCACCGCCGGCTCGGCTGGGCACGGGCTGCGGGAGTACTACGGCGTGCGGGGAATTCGCCGAATAGAGGGCGTCGAGGCGACTTTCGCGGAGGCGGACCTCGGCCCGTTGCGGCCGCTTTCGCCTCCCGTGCGTTTCGGCTTCTCGTCGGCTCCCGCTGCTCCGGCGATAGTCGATGTGACGACCACCATTGCGCTGCCGCGTGAAGGGAAACCCGCGCTCGTGCGCGACCGAGAGAAAGGACAGGCCTCGTGAAAAAGGGCGACAAGATCAGCTGGAACACCTCGCAGGGCGAGACTCGCGGGGAGCTCGTCGAGAAGAAGACGAAAGATTTCCACTTCGAGGGGCAGAAATTCAACGCCTCGGAGGACGAGCCGTATTGGATCGTGCAGAGCGATAAGACGGATGCGAAGGCCGCGCATAAGGAGTCGTCGCTGACGAAGAAGTAACTTATTGGCCATCCTCGTCCTTTGCGAGGGCGCGGCGCAGTGCCCGCACATCCCGGAAACCGGCTAGCTGGGCGATTTCTGGTGCGGTGAAGCGCTGTCCGTGCTCCGTCGTGCCGAAATGGCTGCGGGCCCGCCTCACCCGCTCCTCGGTGAGCGCGGCCTTTGCAGAGGATCCGGCTTGAGCGAAGATGTGGCGCAGATTCCGCGGCGACCTACCGATGGCGTGCGCGAGGGCTTCTACCGTGAAATCGGGGTCGGTCGCCCGCATCGCGATCACCCTGAGCGCCGCGCGGTGCAGACTTTCGGTGTCTTCGGAGTGCTCCGGTGCCGTGGCGTCGAGAGCGTGCAGCAGAAGCGCCGTCGTGAGGTGCCGAAGCCCCAACCCGAAGTCGGCGAACCCCGCCTCCTTGTCGGCCATCGTGGAATTGAGGGCAATGTTCGCGGTGGCCGCGACGGCGTCGCGATACGTCTTCACGGGTTGAGCGAACACCATCCCGAACTCGAGTTCGAGGCGTGCCTGGGCTGGAAGTCCGGCGAGATCGAACTCGATCTGGTATCTCGCGACCGGGCGGGTGGCAGCGAATTGGAATGGTGCCACCCCCCCCCCGCCAGGGAGGACCGCAACATCACCCGGGCTGATGACCCTCGACGCCTCGCCCCACGTGGGCACCTGGAGGGTCGATTCGCCCTCGATCTGCACGATCAAGAGGGCCGTGGGTGAGCGGCGGGCGATCTCGTATGACCCTTCGCTGTGCCATACGCGGGCGGCTCCGAAACCTTCGAAGCTGATCTCGTCTGATACAAGTCGGAAAGTCGTATCGAATTCTCCGAAGAAGTCTCGCTCCGCGAGCCATTGCTGGGCATCTTCGCCTTGCAGAGAGAATTTACGGCGCAGTGAATCGGGTGACATAAGCCCTCCAAGAGCTCAGCGGTAAATCGAGTAAATCGACAGGATCTCGTCAATTGTCGATGTACCCAAGAATAATCGTCTGCGTATGTATCGCCCAGGGGCTACCGTGATCGCAAGTTCCGGCCCCGGCGGAACTATTTGCGGCCCAGCGGCTCGTTTGCCTCGCTGACCTGGCAATGCTTCGTCTGTCCCCCTCATCACAGACGAAAGTTCGAGCACATGACAAAGAATTCCTTCGACAAATTCCGCGACGTCGGGTCACCCCTCACCGAGTGGACCATCCCCGCCGAGGACGGCGTCCACCGCCGCACCATCGTCAAGGGCGCCGCCTGGACCATCCCCGTTGTTGCGGTTGCGGTTGCGACGCCGGCTGCCGCAGCGTCGAAGACGCCGACGCTGGCGTTCACGAAGGCGTCCTACACCGGAACTGCTTGCAGCACCATCACGGGCGTGCAGGTCAAGCGCACCACCGACGGCACCACTCCCGACCCGGGCAAGACCGTCACCGTCACGCTCAAGGACGGCTACACGTTCGCCGATGGTTCGACCACCTACACGGGAACGACCGATGCCAATGGGCTTGTCACGCTGCCGGACATCAAGGTCCCCTCAACCGGCGGCAAGAGCAACTTCGCTGCGAAGTCGGATGCCCTGACCACGAATGCACCCGTATCTGCGGACCCCTCCAAAGAGACCGGACTTTATCTCTACAACTTCACCGACGGATCGACCACCGGACCGGTGGCTAACTCGGGAACCGCGATCAAGACCATCTCCTCCGCCTCCGGCGGAGGTTACGTGTTCCAGAACTCGGACGGGTCAATCCACAGTAGCGACGGCACAGTCGTTCCCGGCACTGAAACAGGCGTTGACACCGGGGACGGCCTCGTCACTCTACAGGTTAGCGGGGGTGAAACCACCGTCTACTACAAAAAAGCCGACGGTGTTTATAGCTACAACTTCACCACCAAGAAGACGAGTGGACCTATCACGGACACTACAACCAATACGAGTTCGAAGACCGCAACAAAGCTGATCTCCAACGCGGGCGGAAGCGCCTTCGTTTACCAGAGCTCGGACGGGAGCATCCGTAACAGCGGCGGCGATCTCGTGCCAGGAACGTCAACCGGCGTATCCACCGACCAGCGTCTCACGTCCCTCGCGACAAGCGACGGGACCACATCCCTGTACTACAAGAAGTCCGACGGCGTCTACATCTACAACTTCTCCACCAAGACGACGACCGGGCCCATCGCGAATTCAAAGGACGCGACTTCGCTCATCTCAGACGCCGGAAGCGGCGCCTTCGTCTTCCAGACCTCGGACGGAAGCATTTACAATAGTACCGGTGTTCTCGTCAAGGGTACCGACACGGGAGTTGACACGGGCGCAGGCCTCGTTACCCTAGCCACCGACGCCGGAAAGACCTACGTCTACTACAAGAAGGCTGATGGGGTATACCGCTATAACTTCTCCGATGGTACGACCACCGGACCAATCGAAAGCGCGACCGCGGACTCGAAGTCCGCAACGACGCTCGTCTCCGATGGAGCAACCGGCGCATTCGTTTATCAGAGTTCCGATGGCACGATCAGAAACAGTGGCGCCGGCATCGTCAAGGGCACCGAAAAGGACGTAATTGTGGATAGCAAGCTCGTTTCACTTTACAAGAGCGGCAGTACGACTTACGCATCCTACAAGAAGTCACCCGCTTGCAAATAGTAATACAACCTAGTGTTTCGCCGTAGCTTCAGCAATTAGGGGAACTCGGCGAAAGATCAGGGGACGTCCGGGCGCAAAGCACGTCCGGACGTCCCTCTTCGCGATCATAAAGCCTATGCAAAACCCTCCTGAGCGCCACAAAACTTAGGTCAGGAGCACCTTTGTTCAGCGCGCGATGCCGTTTTACATAAGCCTCCATACCTCCCACCCCTCCGTTCGACAAGGCGTGATTTCGCACGACGCCTCTTGGAATCTCCATACCCTCCCCGGCCCTAAGATTATCCGCGCCGCCGTTAAATCAATTGCTTGCGAGCGACGGCCTCTGACACGCTGTCAACCGCAGGGGGGGCGGAACCAACGCAAACATCAAGTCCTATGAATAACGCTCTAAATTCTTATTAGAAAAATTTGCCATCCTATTAGGCGCCGATATCACTCAACACGACGCCGGAATAACCCTCCAAAATGAGTCTCTCCGGCGCGCTGCGGTGACGTTCGTTCATCTGCGGCGTAATCATGTTTGGTGCAAGTTGGCGCAGATGTTCGGTGCTTCACAAGGCACTCGGGCGGCTCAAAGGGGCTGCTGACACGCGGCGTCACGCCGCTAAGACGCGCACTCCTCCTCGCCCTTCTCGAGTGCACGCCGAAGAGCCCGCACGTTCCGGAATCCGGAGAGCCGCGCTATCTCGGCCGGGGTGAATCGCTGGCCGTACTCGCGCGGGGCAGCATGGTTGCGAGCCCGGCGCACCCGCTCCGCCGTGAGCGCCGCCTTAGCCGAGGACCCAGCCTGGGCGAAAACGTGGCGCAGATTGCGGGATGATGTGCCGATCGCGTCGGCGAGGGACTCCACAGTGAAAGCGGGATCCGTCGCCCGCATCGAGATCACCCGAAGGGCCGCGCGGTGCACTCGCTCCGCAGCCTCCGGAAGTTCGGGGGCAGTCGCGTCGAGGGCATGCAGAAGAAGTGCCGTCGTCAGATGCCTGAGTCCGATTCCAAAGTCGATGAAGCCCGTCTCCTCATTCCCCATCGAGGAATTCAGCGCAATATTCGCGGTCGCCGCAACGGCGTCGCGATACTGCTTCGCAGGCTGCGAGAACACCATTCCAAGTTCGAGTTCGAGGCGCGCCTGCGGAGGAAGGCCGGCCAGGTCGTACTCAATTTGATATCGGGCAACCGGGCGCTTCGCGCAGAATCGGAAGGGCCTCGCCGTCCCTCCGGGCAGCACCGCCAGATCGCCGGGTTTCAGTACTTTCGGCACCTCGCCCCACAGCGGCACCTGCACCGTCGCCTCTCCCTCGATCTGCACGAGCAGCAGCGCCATCCTCGAGCGACGCGCTATCGAGTATTCGCCCTCGCTATGCCAGAGCCGGGCGGCCCGGTAACCCGCGAAACGAATCTCGTCGGAGACGAGCCGAAACCCGGCGCCGACTTCTCCGAACAAGTGCCGTTCGGCGAGCCAACTCCGAGCACTTTCGCCCTAGAGGGAGTATTTTCGGCGGACTGATTCGGGTGACATAAGCCCTTTCCCGTGCGAGGCGGTGAGTCAGTGAACGGCGCTGTCCCGTCCAAGATGAACGAGCCGGGAAGTGATTGTCCACAGGAAACCCGCTGGGCGGAAGCGCTCTTGGTAAATTCCGGCAAGCATGTTCCAGTTTTCGGAACTGAGCCGGCTCAGCGCGGTCGTACTGACGATGCTTCGTCTGGAGCGTGTCAAATGGTGTGTGTAAGGGGTGGGTCTCCTTACGGGAGGAGTGACATTGTTGGCTATTGATAGGGCGTCGCGTGAAGAGCGACGTAA
>NZ_QGDV01000002.1 GCF_003149025.1 Rathayibacter iranicus NCPPB 2253 = VKM Ac-1602 | reverse complement strand
TAGGAACCTCCATCATCGGAAGACCTCGACCCCACTCCCGGCCACGACGCGCCAACCCCACACCCGTACGGCTACACCCTCAACTGCGAAGAGCCGGAAAAGAGGGCGTGGCTGTGTGAACGAATCAACGCGACATCGGCGGCGCGCGCGTAGTACGTCCAACTCGTCGTCGGCATCGCAGGCATGGTGGTTGCTTTTCAAGTAGATGTGCCGATGGTGTCACTCGTCGCGGCGGGAATCGTAGCGATCGTTGGAGCGGCCCTCGACATCACCTCTCGCAGCCATGCCTGACCGATCGCGGCACCCCCGTCAGCGGGTGGCGCGGATGATATTGGTGATCCGCACGGTCGAGAGGCGGCGGCCTGCCTCATTGCGGACGACGATTTCGTGGGTAGTCAGCGTCGAGCCGAGATGGATCGCGTCGCACGTGGCGACGACGAAGCCTGCGGCGACGGAGCGGCTGTGGCTCGCGTTCAGCTCGATCCCCATCGCCAACTGGCCCGCGCCCGCGTGCACGTTCGCGGCGATCGAGCCCATCGACTCCGCCAGCACCACGTGTGCGCCGCCGTGCAGGATGCCCACCGGCTGGCGGTTGCCTTCGACGGGCATCGACGCAACGGAGTGCTGGGGGGTGAGCTCGTGCCACACGATGCCCATCCGCTCGGCGAGTTCGCCCATGCCGCGGCCGATCGCAGCAACCAGATCGAGGGCCGGCGGGCGGATCCAGGGCGTCTCGCGGGGGGTCTGCTCGGTCACGGTACTCCTCATTGTGGAGCCTCGGAGCCGGTGCGGCGGACGGTCGCGACCGGACCCGATCCGGTGTCGGAGGCGCTGTGTAGTCTGGCCCTGTGTCAGATCCGGAACAGCCTACCCTCCTGCTCGTCGACGGCCATTCCCTGGCGTTCCGGGCGTTCTACGCGCTTCCGGTCGACAGTTTCCAGACCCGCGATGGCCAGCACACGAACGCAATTCATGGTTTCCTGTCGATGCTCATCCTGCTGCTCAAGAACGAGAAGCCCACGCACCTCGGCGTCGCGTTCGACATCTCGCGCTACTCGTTCCGCACACGCGAGTACCCCGAGTACAAGGGCACTCGCGGAGAGACACCGCCCGAGTTCAAGGATCAGGTCCCTCTTCTCGAGGAGGCCCTGCACGCCATGAACATTCGCACCGTCTCCAAGGAGGACTTCGAAGCCGACGACATCCTCGCGACGCTCGCTCGCCAGGGCGCCGAGGCGGGCTTCCGCGTCCTGGTCGTCTCGGGCGACCGTGACACTATCCAGCTGGTCACCCCCGAGGTCACCCTGCTTTACCCGTCCACCCAGGGCGTCTCACAGCTCACCCGCTACGACCGCGACAAGGTTTTCGAGAAATACGGAGTCGAGCCGCACCAGTACCCCGAAATCGCGGCGCTCGTCGGAGAGACCAGCGACAACCTGCCCGGAGTCGACAAGGTCGGTCCAAAGACCGCGGCGAAGTGGGTCAACCAGTACGGCACGGTCGCCGACATCATCGCCCACGCCGATGAAATCAAGGGCGTCGTCGGCGAGAAGCTTCGCGAACAAAAGGACAACGCGCTCCGGAATCGCCGTCTCAACCGCCTCGTGACCGATGTCGAGCTGCCGCTCGGCCCACACGACCTCACTCGCCGCGGGATCGACCCCGATGCGGTGCGCGACATCTTCAGCCGCCTCGAGTTCAAGACGCTGCAGGAGCGCGTGCTCACGATCGCGGCCGAGGAGGGGGTCGACGGAGCAGCCGCGGCTCTCGCGGGCGACGTGGTCACGACCGCGGCCCCCGCGGTGCGCACGCTGGTCGATGAAGAGCTGGCGCACTGGCTCGACCGTCTCTCGGCACAGGGCTCGGCGCCGATTGCGGTGCAGGTACAGCTCGGCGCCGAGGGGCTCGAGGGTGTCGGCCTCGCGGGAGAGAAGGAGACGGCGTTCGTGCCGTGGGCCGCCGAGCGTCCCGACTACACAGCGCTCGAGGAGTGGCTTGCCGGGCCAGCGCCGAAGTATTTTGCCGATGCGAAGCCGCAGATCAAGGCGCTCCGTCGCGCCGGCCTGCCGGTGGGGGGGCTCGCCTTCGACACGCGAGTCGCCTCTTGGCTACTCCAGCCATCGGGCCACCCCGCGACCCTGGCCGCGCAGGTCTCGCAGCACCTCGACGAGACGATGGCGCAGGGCGACCCGAACCAGCTCGTCCCCACGGTCGAGCCGATGGGCCCGGCCACCGAAGCCTGGTACGCATTCCGGCTGGTCGGTGCGCTCACGGAGCGACTCGGCGGGGGGATGCTGTCGGTGCTCGTCGATATCGAACTGCCGATCGTGCAGGTGCTCGCGACGATGGAGCTGTCCGGTGTCGCGATCGACGCCGCGGTGCTGGAGCGCCTGCACAGCGAGCTCACCGTCACCTCCGCTGAACTCGCGAGCCGCGCCTTCGCCGAAATCGGGCACGAGATGAACCTCGGCTCGCCGAAGCAGCTCCAGCAGGTCCTCTTCGAGGAACTCGACATGCCGCGCACCCGAGCGACCAAGACCGGCTACACGACCGATGCCTCCGCCCTTGCCGACCTGCAGGAGTCGCATCCGCATCCGTTCCTCGGCCTGCTGCTCGAGCATCGTGACGCAACAAAGCTCAAGCAGATCATCGAGACCCTCGAAAAGTCGATCACCGCTGACGGCCGGATCCATACGAGCTACGACCAGACCGGGACCGCGACGGGCCGCATCTCCTCCAACGACCCCAACCTGCAAAACATCCCCGTCCGCAGCGAGGTCGGCCGCCGCATCCGCACAGCCTTCGTGCATGGAGCCGAAGCGAGCACTCTGCTCACCGCCGACTACTCCCAGATCGAGATGCGGATCATGGCGCACCTTTCCGGTGATGCCGGACTCATTGAGGCGTTCCATAGTGGCGAGGACCTGCACCGTTTCGTCGGCTCACGCATCTTCGGCGTCGAACCGGGAGAGGTGACTTCGGCCATGCGCAACAAGGTGAAGGCGATGTCTTATGGCCTCGCCTATGGGCTGAGCGCGTTCGGCCTGTCCAAGCAGCTGCGCATCTCGAGCGCCGAGGCCAAGCAGTTGATGACCGACTACTTCGTCCGCTTCGGCGCCGTGCGCGACTACCTCCGCAGCGTCGTCGAGCAGGCGCGCGAGACGGGATACACCGAGACGATCTACGGGCGCCGCCGGCCCTTCCCCGATCTTCAGAGCGCCAATCGGGTCCTTCGCGACAACGCCGAGCGAGCGGCGCTGAACTCTCCCATCCAGGGGTCAGCGGCCGACATCATGAAGTTCGCGATGATCCGGATCCAGTCCGATCTCGACGAGCGTGGCCTCGGCTCGAGGATGCTCCTCCAGGTACACGACGAGCTCATTTTCGACGTCGCTCCCGGCGAGGAGGAGTCGCTCGAGAGCATCGTCCGCGAGCGAATGGCGGGCGCCGCCGATCTGAGCGTGCCCCTCGAGGTACAGGTCGGCCACGGCGCGAACTGGGACGTTGCGGCGCACTGACTCGGCCTGCGGCCGCCCAAGAAGCCTGCACGCCTGGCTAGGCTCGGAGGCATGAGCAGCGACACACCACGCGAGCCAACCGCTGTCGACCGGGTCGCTGAGCATTGGGTCGACACCCTCGTCGATCTTGACCCGACGCTCGGCACGATGATCGGCCGGGCCGAAGCGAACAGTCGTCTGGGTGACTACTCGCCCGCAGGTCTCGAACGTGCACATGCCGCCGCCGCCTCCGCCCTCGCTGATCTTGAGCGAGCGGAGCCCGTCGACGCCGTCGACCGCGTGACGCTCGCCGACCTCGGCGCCGAGTTGCGCCTCTCCCTAGAGAGCCACGAGGCGGGACTGCCGCTGCGCGATCTGAACGTCATCGCCTCCCCGACGCAGGAAATACGCGACGCCTTCGACCTGATGCCGACCGACGAGGTCGCCGACTGGGAGGCGGTTGCCGAGCGGATGCTTGCCGTGCCCGCAGCGCTCGCGGGGTACGTCGAGACCCTCCGTGAGGGCACCCGCACCGGAATCGTTCCAGCGCGCCGCCAGGTGGTGCTCGTCGCCGAGCAGGCCGAGAAGATCGGCGCGCCTCGGGGTTTCTTCGCCACGCTCGCCGCAGAGGCCGCGCCCGCTGCAGGCGCGCTACCCGCCTCGCTTGCGCGGCAGTTAGAGGACGGCGCCCGACGGGCGTGCACCGCGTACGACGGGCTCGCCCGGTTCCTGCGCGCCGAACTCGCGCCCGCTGCCTCCGAGCAGGACGCCGTGGGCCGCGAGCTCTATGCCCTGCGCTCGCGGCACTTCCTCGGTGCGGTCATCGACCTTGACGAGACTTACGAGTGGGGGCTCGAGGAACTCGCCAGGATGACGGCCGAGCAGGAGGCGATCGCGCGCGAGATCTTGCCCGGCGCCTCCGTTGCCGAAGCGATCGCGCACCTCGACAACGACCCGTCCCGCACGCTGCATGGCGTCGACGCGCTGCAGCAGTGGATGCAGGAGACGAGTGACCGGTCGGTCCGCGAACTCGCCGGCACCGCCTTCGACATCCCGGATGAGGTGCGCCGTCTCGAATGCCGTATCGCGCCCACGCAGGAGGGCGGCATCTACTACACCGGCCCGAGCGATGACTTCTCGCGTCCCGGTCGCATGTGGTGGTCGGTGCCGGCCGGCGTGACCGAGTTCGCGACCTGGCGAGAGTTGACCACGGTGTATCACGAGGGTGTGCCGGGCCATCACCTCCAGATCGGGCAGGCAGTTCATAACCGTGCGAATTTGAACACCTGGCGTCGGCAGCTGGCGGGCACGTCCGGGCATTCCGAGGGCTGGGCGCTCTACGCGGAGCGACTCATGGAGCGTTTCGGCTACCTCGACGACCCTGCCGACCGCTTCGGAATGCTCGACGGTCAGCGGATGCGCGCCGCCCGCGTCGTCGTCGACATCGGGGTGCACCTGCAGAAGCGGATGCCCGGCTCCGATCATCCCTGGACCGCGGACTCGGCGCTGGACTTCATGCGCGCCAATGTGCATATGGACGACGCCTTCGTGCGCTTCGAGGTGAACCGCTACCTCGGCTGGCCGGGCCAGGCCCCGTCTTACAAAATCGGGCAGCGGATCTGGGAGCAGCTTCGCGACGACGCCGAGGCCCGCGAGGGCGCAGCGTTCTCGCTCGCGGCATTTCACCGGCGAGCGCTCGACCTTGGTGGAGTGGGTCTGGACACCCTTCGGGCGAGTCTCGCAGCCTGAGGATGCACGGGTGGGTGTCGGCGGATTGCCACGCACCTCCCGGGATGACTAAAGTTGGGGAGTCACATCTGTGGCGCCGCTGTGCCTGAAGCGCGCGAGGAGGACCGGTCCGCCGGCCCGCCGAGCGTCGCCCGTCAAGCCGGAGGCACATCCCTCACCATCGCGGTGGTCACCACGCACGCGCGCCATCTGGTCCGCCGGTAGCCGCCGCCCGAGACTTATCCATCCTGGAGCATCCCTTAATGACAACCGCAACGACCGACAAGGTAACCAAGCAGGTCGCGATCAACGACATCGGGTCCGCTGAAGACTTCCTTGCCGCGGTCGAAAAGACTCTGAAGTTCTTCAACGACGGAGACCTCATCGAAGGCATCGTCGTGAAGATCGACCGCGACGAGGTTCTCCTCGACGTCGGGTACAAGACCGAGGGCGTCATCCCCTCACGCGAACTCTCCATCAAGCACGACGTCGACCCCTCCGAGGTCGTCAACGTGGGCGACAGCGTCGAAGCCTTGGTTCTCCAGAAGGAGGACAAGGAGGGTCGACTGATCCTCTCCAAGAAGCGTGCTCAGTACGAGCGTGCGTGGGGCGACGTCGAGAAGATCAAGGAGTCGGACGGTGTCGTCACCGGTTCGGTCATCGAGGTCGTCAAGGGTGGTCTCATCGTCGACATCGGCCTTCGCGGCTTCCTCCCCGCATCGCTCATCGAGCTGCGCCGCGTCCGCGACCTCACGCCGTACCTCGGCCAGGAGATCGAGGCGAAGATCCTCGAGCTTGACAAGAACCGCAACAACGTGGTCCTGTCGCGTCGTGCGCTCCTCGAGCAGACGCAGTCCGAGAGCCGCACCACGTTCCTGAACAACCTGCACAAGGGTCAGGTCCGCAAGGGCGTCGTGTCCTCGATCGTCAACTTCGGTGCGTTCGTCGACCTCGGCGGCGTCGACGGTCTCGTCCACGTCTCCGAACTCTCCTGGAAGCACATCGAGCACGCTTCCGAGGTCGTCGAGGTGGGCCAGGAAGTCACCGTCGAGATCCTCGAGGTCGACCTCGACCGCGAGCGCGTGTCGCTCTCGCTCAAGGCCACCCAGGAGGACCCGTGGCAGGTCTTCGCCCGTACTCACGCGATCGGGCAGGTCGCGCCGGGCAAGGTCACGAAGCTGGTTCCGTTCGGTGCATTCGTCCGCGTCGCGGACGGCATCGAGGGCCTCGTCCACATCTCCGAACTTTCAGGTAAGCACGTCGAGCTCGCCGAGCAGGTCGTGTCTGTCGGCGAAGAGGTGTTCGTCAAGGTCATCGACATCGATCTCGATCGTCGCCGCATCTCGCTCTCGCTCAAGCAGGCGAACGAGGGTGTTGACCCCGAGAGCACCGAGTTCGACCCGGCTCTCTACGGCATGGCGACGGAGTACGACGACCAGGGGAACTACAAGTACCCCGACGGCTTCGACCCCGAGACCAACGAGTGGCGCGAGGGCTTCGAGTCGCAGCGTGAAGCGTGGGAGCTGGAATACGCCGCTGCTCAGGCGCGCTGGGAGGCCCACAAGGCTCAGGTCGTCAAGTCGCAGGAGGAGGCTTCCACGGTCTCCGAGGGCGTCTCGGTCGGCGCCGGCTTCACCGGTGAGTCGACCACGGTGGGCACGCTCGCCGATGACGAGTCGCTCGCCGCGCTCCGCGAGAAGCTGTCCTCGACCAACTAATTGCGAGCACATCGCATCAAACGGCCGGTCCCTCGGGGCCGGCCGTTTGCCGTCTCCCCTCCGTGCTGTGTGCTGGATAGGGTGGCCGGGTGCATCTCGTCGCCCTCACCGGAGGCATCGCCTCGGGCAAGTCCACCGTCGCCCGCAGACTCGCCGAGCATGGAGCCGTGGTCGTTGACGCCGACCGGCTTGCGCGGGAGATCGTCGAGCCGGGGGAGCCCGCGCTGGCAGCGATCGCCGAGCGGTTCGGTCCGACCGTGATCCGTCCCGATGGCGCGCTCGACCGCGCCGCGCTCGGAGCGGTCATCTTCTCGGACGCGAACGCCCGCGCCGACCTGAACGCGATTACCCACCCGGCTGTCACTCTTCGCTCTCAGCGCTTGTTCGCGGAGGCGGCCGAGGCGGATCCGGCTGCTGTCGTGGTCTACGACGTCCCCCTCCTTGCCGAGGGGCGCGGCACTGGCGAGTTCGACGAGGTCGTGGTGGTCCATGCGCCGAAGCAGACGCGGATCGCCCGTCTGATTGCGCTGCGCGGACTGACCGAGTCGGACGCCCGCGCCCGCGTCTCCTCCCAGGCGAGCGATGAGGAGCGCCTGGCTCTTGCAGACGTCGTGCTCGACTCCTCCGGCACTCTTGACGAGACCCTGGAGCGGACCGACGCACTCTGGGAACACTTGACGCTCACCCGCTGACCACGTGCGATCTGCAGGACCACGTGCGATCTGCAGGACTCAGTGCGATCTGCAGGGCTTCCGCAAGATAGAGCGCTCTCTCCCGCATGCTGGAGCGCGCGGGCGGTCGAGCCCCTGCAGATCGCACTGGTCCCCGTGCGTACTCTCGTTCGCCGGCAGCGCACGCGCGCATGAGTGTCGGTGGTCGCGGCTACGCTTCGAACCATGGAGCCCACCCGTGCCGTGCACCCGTTCGAGGTCATCAGCGAGTACAAGCCGAGCGGTGACCAGCCCGCGGCGATCGCCGATCTGAGCGCCCGAATCAACGCCGGCGAGACCGATGTCGTCTTGCTGGGCGCTACCGGCACAGGCAAGTCAGCAACGACGGCATGGCTGGTCGAGGCAGTGCAGCGTCCGACCCTCGTCCTCGCTCACAACAAGACGCTTGCGGCGCAGCTCGCCAACGAATTCCGCGAGCTCTTCCCGAACAATGCCGTTGAATACTTCGTGTCGTATTACGACTATTACCAGCCCGAGGCCTACGTTCCGCAGACCGATACCTTCATCGAGAAGGACAGCTCGGTCAATGCCGAGGTGGAGCGCCTGCGGCACTCGACCACGAACTCACTGCTGAGCCGCCGCGATGTCATCGTCGTCTCCACCGTCTCCTGCATTTACGGTCTCGGCCAGCCGGAGCAGTACCTCGAGGCGATGGTGGCGCTGCAGGTGGGTCAACGCGTCGACCGCGACCGTTTGATCCGCAAGTTCGTCTCGATGCAATACGCCCGCAACGACGTCGACTTCGCGCGCGGCACCTTCCGCGTGCGCGGCGACACGATCGAGATCATCCCGATGTACGAGGAGCTTGCGATCCGCATCGAGATGTTCGGCGATGAGATCGAGGCGCTGTACACGCTGCATCCACTCACCGGCGACATCGTGCGCAAGCTCGAGTCGGTGTCGGTGTTCCCCGGTTCGCACTATGTCGCCAGCCAGGACGTCATGCACCGCGCAATCGACACCATCCAGCAGGAACTCGAGGGACGTCTCGCCGATCTCGAGAAGCAGAACAAGCTCCTCGAGGCGCAGCGGTTGCGGATGCGCACCACTTTTGACCTCGAGATGATGCAGCAAATCGGCTTCTGCTCCGGCATCGAAAATTACTCGCGGCACATCGACGGCCGTGAGTCCGGTGAGGCGCCGCACTGCCTGCTCGACTATTTCCCCGACGACTTCCTCGTCGTCATTGATGAGTCTCACGCCACCGTTCCGCAGATTGGCGCGATGTACGAGGGTGATGCCTCCCGCAAGCGCACGCTCGTCGAGCACGGCTTCCGCCTGCCGTCTGCAATGGATAACCGCCCGCTGAAGTGGGAGGAGTTCAAGTCCCGCGTCGGCCAAACGGTCTACCTCTCGGCCACACCGGGTCGCTACGAGATGGGGATCGCCGACGGCATCGTTGAGCAGATCATCCGCCCGACCGGCCTTATCGACCCCGCGATTGTGGTGAAGCCAACCAAGGGCCAGATCGACGATCTGCTCGAAGAGATCACGCGCCGCACCGAGCGCGACGAGCGCGTGCTCGTCACGACCCTGACCAAGCGCATGGCGGAGGAACTCACTGACTTCCTCACCGAGGCCGGCGTCCGCGTACGCTACCTCCACTCCGACGTCGACACCCTCCGCCGGGTCGAGCTGCTCTCCGAGCTGCGTGCCGGTGTCTACGACGTCCTGGTGGGCATCAACTTGCTCCGAGAGGGACTCGACCTGCCCGAGGTCTCGCTCGTTGCGATCCTCGACGCCGACAAGGAGGGCTTCCTCCGCTCGTCGACATCACTGATCCAGACCATCGGCCGCGCAGCCCGAAATGTGTCGGGCGAAGTGCACATGTACGCCGACCGGGTCACCGACTCGATGCGTCTTGCCATAGATGAAACCGATCGGCGGCGAGAGAAGCAGGTCGCCTATAACCTCGATCACGGCATTGATCCGACGCCACTGCGCAAGAAGATCGCCGACATCACCGACGCCCTCGCCCGTGAGGGGGCCGACACTGCACAACTCCTCGCGGGGCGAGACTCACAGAAAAAGAGCCCTACACCCAATTTGCGTCGGCAGGGTCTGGCGGCCAACGGTGGCAACGATCTCGAAGCGATCATCGCCGATCTCAACGGGCAGATGCTCCAGGCCGCAGGAGAACTCAAGTTCGAGCTGGCGGCACGGCTTCGCGACGAGGTCCAGGAACTGAAGCGCGAGCTCAGGCAGATGGAGAAGGCGGGCCACCTCTCATGAGCGGCAGCGGCAGAGGCTCCGAGATCAGCGGCCAGCGAACGCTTCGAGCGATGTCGGTGGTGCCACATACACTTTCGGAGTGTCGATCCTGAACGCCGTTACGGACCCTTCCTCCACGCCCTCTCCCTCCTTCCATCGTTTCGTCTCCTCGCTCGACGAGTCGGTCTCGAAGCTGGTGGTGAGTGGAGCGCGGGTGCACAACCTGCAAAACGTCGACCTCGAGATTCCACGTGACTCGATGGTGGTGTTCACCGGTCTCTCGGGCTCCGGCAAGTCATCCCTCGCGTTCGACACGATCTTCGCCGAGGGACAGCGGCGGTACGTCGAGTCCCTCTCCGCCTATGCCCGCCAGTTCCTTGGGCAAGTGGACCGGCCCGATGTCGACTTCATCGAGGGTCTGAGCCCCGCCGTCTCGATCGACCAAAAGTCGACGAACCGCAACCCGCGCTCCACCGTCGGCACGATTACCGAGATCTTCGACTACATGCGCCTGCTCTGGGCGCGCATCGGAGTGCCGCACTGCCCGATCTGCAGCGAGCGGATCTCGGCACAGACGGTCCAGCAAATAGCCGACCAGCTGATGGAACTCGAGTCCGGCACCCGTTACCAGATCCTCAGCCCTGTCGTCTCCCAGAAAAAAGGCGAGTTTGTCGACCTCTTCAAGGAGCTGTCCGCCGGCGGTTACTCCCGCGCGATGGTCGACGGGACCCTCGTCCAGCTCAGCGACCCGCCCACGCTCAAGAAGCAGTACAAGCACGATATCTCGGTCGTGGTCGATCGCTTGGTCGCTGGCCCCGACATCCTCGGCCGCCTCACCGACTCGCTCGAGACCGCGCTGCGCCTCACCGATGGGATCGTCCAGATCAACTTCGTGGGCGGCGAGGGCCAGGGTGCCTGGACCACCTACTCGGAAAAACTCTCCTGTCCCAACAATCACCCCATCTCCTTGACTGAGATCGAGCCGCGCACGTTCTCCTTCAATGCCCCGTTCGGCGCCTGCCCCGAGTGCTCCGGTCTCGGTACCCGCATGTCCGTCGATGACGAGCTGCTACTGGGCGATCCCGACCTCAGTATTGCGGAGGGCGTCATCATCCCCTGGACCACGCAGGGCAAGGGCCTGTTCCAGTACTACGAAAAGCTGCTCGATGGCCTCTCTCGTGATCTGGGCTTCTCGCTTGCGACACCGTGGAAGCGTCTCAGCACCGAGGTGCAGCAGGCAGTGCTTCATGGCGACAACTTCGAAGTCAAAGTCAAGTGGAAAAACCGCTATGGCCGCGAGATGAGCTATACCTCCGGCTTCGAGGGCGTTGTGCCCTATATCGAGCGCCAGTTCGTGCAGGCCGAGACCGACGTCCAGCGCACCCGCTGGTCCGAGTTCCTCCGCGAGGTACCCTGTCCAGTCTGTAAGGGCTCCCGGCTCAAGCCGGAGGTTCTCGCCGTCCTCGTCCATGGCGCGAGCATCGCGGATGTCGCTGACCTCAGCCTCGGCGACGCGCAAGACTTCATGAGCAGGCTCGAGCTGACCGACCGTGAGGCCCACATCGCGGCGCAGGTGCTCCGCGAGATCCGTGCCCGCATCGACTTCCTTATCGAGGTCGGCTTGAACTACCTCAATCTCTCGCGAGCCGCAGCGTCCCTTTCCGGCGGCGAGGCGCAGCGCATCCGCCTGGCGACACAGATCGGCTCCGGGCTTACCGGCGTGCTCTATGTCCTCGACGAGCCCAGCATCGGGCTACATCAGCGCGATAACCGCCGTCTCATCGACACACTGATCAAGCTGCGCGACCTCGGCAATACGCTGATCGTCGTTGAGCACGACGAGGACACGATCCGCACCGCCGATTGGATCGTCGACATCGGCCCGGGGGCTGGCGTCAACGGCGGCAAGGTCGTGCACTCGGGTTCGTATGAGTCGCTGCTCGAGAACACGCACTCGCTCACTGGCGACTACATTTCCGGCCGCAGGGCAATCGATGTACCGAAGAAGCGCCGCAGGATCGATCGCAAGCGAATGATCAAGGTCGTCGGCGCGAACGCCAACAATCTGCGCAAGGTCGATGCGGAGTTTCCGCTCGGCACGTTCGTCGCGGTGACCGGCGTCTCAGGATCGGGCAAGAGCACGCTCGTCAATGACATCCTGTATCGGGTTCTCGCCAATCAGTTGAACGGCGCTCGTAAGGTGCCGGGCAAGCACACCCGCGTCACAGGCCTCGAGAACCTCGACAAGGTCGTGCATGTCGATCAGAATCCGATTGGCCGCACTCCGCGCTCAAACCCCGCCACGTATACCGGCGTCTTTGACCGCATCCGCAACCTCTTCGCCGAGACGACGGAGGCGAAGGCCCGCGGCTACCTGCCCGGCCGTTTCAGCTTCAACGTCAAGGGCGGCCGCTGCGAGGCATGTTCGGGCGATGGCACCATCAAGATCGAGATGAACTTTCTGCCCGACGTCTATGTCTCGTGCGAAGTCTGCGGGGGAGCGCGCTATAACCGCGACACTCTGACCGTGCACTACAAGGGCAAGAACATTGCCGAGGTGCTCGACATGCCGATCGCCGAGGCGGCCGACTTCTTCGAGCCGATCACCGCGATCCACCGGTTCCTGAAGACGCTGGTCGAGGTCGGCCTCGGCTACGTGCGCCTCGGGCAGAGCGCGACGACCCTGTCCGGTGGCGAGGCCCAGCGGGTCAAGCTCGCGACCGAACTTCAGCGTCGCTCGAACGGACGCAGTGTCTACGTGCTCGACGAGCCGACCACGGGTCTGCATTTCGAGGATGTCCGCAAGCTGCTTCTCGTCCTGAACGGGCTGGTCGACAAGGGCAACACCGTCATCACCATCGAGCACAATCTCGACGTGATCAAGTCCGCTGACTGGCTGATCGACATGGGTCCAGAGGGGGGAGCGGGTGGTGGTCAGATCGTCGCGGTCGGCACTCCCGAGCACGTAGCCGAGGTCGAGGGCAGCCACACGGGCATGTTCCTCGCCGAGATCCTTCGCTGACCTCGGCGACAGGCGAGCGAGAGGCATGACGCACACAGTCGACTTCCGACCGAAGCCGGGCGAGATACCGACCCTCCCGGGCGTGTATCGCTTCAGAGACGCCGGGGGCCGGGTGCTCTATGTGGGCAAGGCAAAGAATCTTCGCGCACGGCTGAGCAATTACTTCGCACCGCTGCCGAGCCTGCACGAGCGCACGCGACGGATGGTCACGTCGGCGTCCGGTGTCGAGTGGACCGTTGTCGGCACCGACGTCGAGGCGCTCCAGCTCGAATTCACGTGGATCAACGAGTTCGACCCGCCGTTCAACGTCAAGTTCCGCGACGACAAGTCCTACCCCTACATGGCGGTGACACTCGGCGACGAGGCACCGCGGGTGATGGTCACCCGCAATGCCAAGATTCGAAAGGCCCGCTACTTCGGCCCGTATCCGAAGATTTGGGCGATCCACGAGACGATCGACCTGATGATCAAGGCGTTCCCGATCAGGACATGCAACGACTCCACCTATAAGCGCGCAATGCAGAGCGGCAAGCCCTGCTTCGCCTCCCAGATCGGACGCTGTGGCGGGCCCTGCTCGCACCGAGTCACCTTCGCGGAGCATCGCGAGATGGTCGACCGCTTCGTCGCCTTCATGGGCAGCCACGACCGGCGGATGATCGGCGAACTCGACAAAGAAATGCGCGAGGCCGCGGCTGCGATGGAGTATGAGCGTGCTGCCAAGCTGCGCGATCAAGTTGCCGCTCTCGATGCGGTGCTCGCCAAGAGCGCGGTCGTGCTCAAGGACAACGTCGACGTCGACCTCTACGCAATCGTGCACGACGAGCTCGCTGCCTCCGTGCAGCAGTTCCGCGTGCGCGGCGGCCGCATCCGTGGCGAGCGCGGCTGGGTCGTCGACAAAGAGCTCGATATGAGCACCGCCGAACTCGTCGACACCGCCCTCCAGGCGGCTTACGAGACAGGCGACATCCCGCCCCGCGAGGTGGTGGTGCCGGAACTTCCCGAAGACACGGACGCTCTCGAGGAGTGGTTGAGCGGGATCCGTGGGGCGAATGTGCGGCTGCGGGCGGCGCAGCGCGGCGACAAGGCGGCGTTACTTGAGACGGCGACGCAAAACGCGAAGCACTCGCTCATGCTCTATAAGACCCGCCGCTCCGCTGACTTCACCGCGCGCACCCAGGCCCTGGAAGACATCCGCGATGCCCTCGGCATGAGTGAGGCGCCCCTGCGGATGGAGTGCTACGACGTGTCGCACCTCAGCGGCACGAACATTGTGGCGTCGATGGTGGTCTTCGAGGACGGTCTCGCCCGGAAGGACCAGTACCGACGATTCTCAATTGCGGAGTCGACCGACGACACCGAGTCGCTGCACCAGGTTTTGACCCGGCGGCTCGCCTACTTGCGCGAGCCCGTCGAGCCGGCACCGATCGACCCGGAGACCGGCGAGGCGAAGCGCCGCAAGTTCTCCTACCCGCCACAGCTGCTCATTGTCGACGGCGGTCAACCGCAGGTTGCGGCGGCGCAGCGAGCGCTGGACGAGTCCGGTGTGACGGACATCACCCTCTGCGGTATCGCCAAGCGGCTCGAGGAGATTTGGCTGCCCAACTCCGACTTCCCCGTGATCCTTCCGCGCAACAGCGACGCGCTGTTCCTGTTCCAGCGGATCCGTGACGAGGCGCACCGGTTCGCCATTACGCATCAGCGGCAGCGTCGCAAGCGCGACATTTCGTCGCAGCTGGCGGAGGTGCCCGGGCTCGGTGGCACCCGCGTGCGGGACCTGCTCAAGCATTTCGGCTCGGTCACGCGGCTGCGCGAAGCCAGCGAGACGGAGATCGCTGAGGTCAAGGGGATCGGCCCGGCGCTAGCCGGAGCGATCCACGCCTACCTCCACGCCGACCGGTCGAGTGTCTGAGCCACGCTCTAGGCTGGAGACCCGTCCTCCCAGGGAGGCCGGCGGGTGTCTGGTAGCCATCGTGGAGCACCGACGTCACCGACACGCCTACGCTACTAGCACCTACGCCACTGGTCGGATGCGCCGCACAGCAGAGACAAGCACGGAGAGCACATGAGCACGGAGAGCGAGCAGCAGGATGTGCTGATCGTCACGGGGATGTCCGGTGCGGGCCGGTCCACGGCCGCCAATGCGCTGGAGGATCTCGGCTGGTACGTGGTGGACAACCTGCCACCGCAGATGCTGCGGCCGCTCGTCGACCTCGCGAAGCGCGCGGGCGACACGCTGCCCAAGATCGCGGCGGTCGTCGACGTCCGCGGACGCGACTTCTTCGAGGACCTTGGCGAGATTGTCCGCGAGCTCCGCGCGGGAGTCGACCTCCGGATGGTGTTCCTCGAGGCAACGGACGCGGTGCTCGTGCGCCGCTTCGAGCAGGTGCGTCGGCCGCATCCGTTGCAGGGGCACGGCACTCTGCTCGACGGCATCACGGCGGAGCGCACGCGACTCGCGCAACTGCGCGAGTCCGCCGACATTGTGATCGATACCTCTGACCTCAACATCCACCAGCTGGCCACGAGCATCACCGACCGTTTTGCTGAAGCCGGCCGCGCCGGGCTGCAGGTGACCGTAATGAGTTTCGGCTTCAAGTACGGGCTTCCGACCGATGTCGACATGGTGGCCGATGCGCGCTTCCTCCCTAACCCGTACTGGATCCCGGAATTGCGCCCGCATACGGGCCTCGATGAAGAGGTGAGAGACTACGTGCTGGCCCAGCAGGGCGCCGAGGAGTTCATCGACTCTTACTCGCGTGCTCTGCGACCCGTGCTCGACGGCTACCAGCGCGAGAACAAGCGTCACGCGACCATCGCCGTGGGCTGCACGGGAGGTAAGCACCGCTCCGTTGCGGTCGCCGGCCGTATCGCTGCCCGGCTCGCCGAGCTGCCGGGAGTCGCTGTCAGTGTGGCGCACCGAGACCTCGGTCGAGAATGATTCCCGCGCGCTCCGCCGCGCACCCGACGTAAGGAAGACTCCGTGGCCCTCACCGCAGACGTCAAGGGCGAACTGGTCGCGATCGTCTCGCGCAAGAACACCGTCCGTGCCGCCGAATTGGCGACCATCCTCCGCTTTTCTGGAGGACTGCACATCATCTCCAATCGCCTCGCGGTCGAGGTCGAGCTGGACTCCGCTCCGCTGGCGACCCGCGTCCGCCGCGACCTCGCGGAGTTGTACGGTGTCCGAAGCGACGGCAGCATCGTCTCGGCCGGAGGCTCCCGGCGCACGACGAGTTGGCTCGTCCGCGTCGTCGACGGCGGCGAGACTCTCGCTCGCCAGACGGGCCTGCTCGACCAGCGAGGCCGTCCCGTGCGCGGTCTGCCCAACCGGCTCACGACTGGCTCGCGGGAGGAGCTTTCTGCTCTCTGGCGCGGTGCCTTCCTCGCTCAGGGATCTCTGACTGACCCTGGCCGTTCCGCCGCGCTCGAGATCGTCTGCCCCGGCAATGAGGCGGCGATGGCGATCGTCGGAGCGGCAGGGCGCCTCGGTGTGCAGGCCAAGTCGCGCGAAGTGCGCGGCGTTCACCGAGTGGTCATCCGCGACGGCGAGAGCATCAGCGCGATGCTCACTCTCATGGGAGCGACCGCAACGGTCGCGAGCTGGGAGGAGCTGCGCCAGCGCCGGGAGGTGCGGGCGACGGCAAACCGTCTCGTCAACTTCGACGACGCGAACCTCCGCCGGTCGGCGCAGGCCGCCGTCGCCGCATGCGCTCGGGTCGAGCGGGCGATGGAAATTCTCGGCAACGATATTCCCGAGCACCTCCGCTACGCCGGGCGCCTGCGCCTGGCCCACCGTGACGCGAGTCTCGATGAGTTGGGCCATCACGCTGACCCACCGATGACGAAGGATGCGGTCGCGGGTCGCATCCGCCGTCTCCTCGCCATGGCCGACAAGCGGGCGCTGGACCTTGACATCCCGGGCACCGACGCCAACCTCCCCGCCGAGCTCCGCGACCTTTAGGTCGACGAGGCATGAACGCTGAGCGTCGGCTGCGCGACCAGCGCAAGCCCTCCGAACGCGCGAGAGGTCGCTCGCTAGACTGATCGGGTCGCTCAGGACACTCCCGGCCCTCCTCCTCCGCCGCGCTGCGGACGCCGAGACGCCGGCGGGTCGCACGGGAACGACGACCACGAACAGGAGATCGCACATGGCTGACTACACGCTCGCCGAACTGCCCTACGACTACTCGGCCCTCGAGCCGAACATCAGTGGGCGGATCATGGAGCTCCACCACGACAAGCACCACGCGACGTACGTGACCGGGGCGAACACCGCCCTTGCCGCGCTGCAGGAGGCTCGCGACAGCGACGCCCTCGCGAACGTCAACAAGCTGCAGAAAGACCTGGCCTTCAACCTGGCCGGTCACGTGAACCACACCGTGTTCTGGAACAACCTCTCCCCGGATGGCGGCGACAAGCCCGTCGGCGAACTCGCCGCGGCCATCGATGACAACTTTGGGTCGTTCGACAAGTTCCGCGCTCACTTCACTGCCTCCGCCCTCGGCATTCAGGGTTCAGGCTGGTCGATCCTCGCCTGGGACTCCCTCGGTGAGAAGCTGATCATCGAGCAGCTCTACGACCACCAGGGCAACCTTGCCGCGGCGACGGTCCCAGTCCTCCTGCTCGATATGTGGGAGCACGCCTTCTACCTCGACTATGTCAATGTGAAGGCCGACTACGTCAAGGCGTTCTGGAACATCGTGAACTGGGCCGACGTCTCCGAGCGTTTCGAGAAGGCCCGCGAGAGAACTTCGGGCCTCCTGCTACTGTCGTAGCGATCTCGGCGTCCCGGGCACTACACCCGGGGCGCCTGGTCGTCGGCTTCCACCCCTCCACTGCACCGTCGAGGTGCCTTCCCTCATCAGGAGATATCTGTGTCCGTCAAGATCGGTATCAACGGCTTCGGCCGTATCGGCCGTAACTTCTTCCGCGCGGCCCTCGCCAAGGGCAGCGACCTCGAGATCGTCGCGGTCAACGACCTCACCGACAACAAGGCCCTCGCGCACCTCCTGAAGTACGACTCCATCACCGGGCGCCTCGACGCCACCGTCGAGCTCGACGGTGACCGCATTGTCGTCAACGGTAAGCCGATCATCGTCCTCGAGGAGCGCGACCCCGCCAACCTCCCCTGGGGCGAGCTGGGCGTCGATGTCGTCATCGAGTCGACCGGGCGTTTCACCAAGTCGGAGGATGCGCGCAAGCACATCACCGCCGGCGCCAAGAAGGTCATCGTCTCCGCTCCCGCCACCGGCAGCGATGTCGCGACCCTGGTTCTCGGCGTGAACGAGAACACCTACGACCCGGCGACGCATGACATCATTTCGAACGCGTCCTGCACCACGAACTGCCTCGCGCCGCTCGCCAAGGTGCTGCTTGACAACTTCGGCATCGAGCGCGGCCTGATGACCACGGTCCACGCCTACACCGCCGACCAGAACCTGCAGGACGGCCCGCACAGCGACCTGCGTCGCGCACGCGCCGCCGCGGTCAACATCATCCCGACCTCGACCGGTGCCGCCAAGGCCCTGGGCCTGGTCATCCCGGAGCTCGTCGGCAAGCTCGATGGCTATGCCCTGCGCGTCCCGGTTCCGACCGGCTCGATCACCGACCTCACGGTCGAGCTGACCACGCCCGCCACCGTTGAGGAGATCAACGCGGCGTACAAGGCGGCTTCCGAAGGCAACCTCAAGGGAATCCTCAAGTACACCGAGGACCCGATCGTCTCGAGCGACATCGTGACCGACCCGCACTCCTCGATCTTTGACTCGGGCCTCACCAAGGTCATCGGCAGCCAGGTCAAGGTCGCCTCCTGGTACGACAACGAGTGGGGCTACTCCAACCGGCTCGTCGACGTCGCCGAGTTCGTCGCCGGCAAGCTCTAAGGCTCAGCGCAGTGACGCTCCGCACCCTGGACTCACTGGGCTCCCTCGCTGGCACGCGCGTCGTCGTCCGCTGCGATCTGAACGTCCCCCTGAAGGACGGAACGATCACGGACGACGGCCGCGTGCGTGCGTCGGTGCCCACGCTCCAGCGTCTAGTTGCCGAGGGCGCCCGAGTCGTGGTCATCAGCCACCTCGGCCGTCCTGATGGCAAGCCCGAGGCGAAGTACAGCCTCGCTCCAGTCGCAGCCCGTCTCGGCGAGCTTCTCGAGGCACCCGTGTCCTTCGCCGAGGACACCGTCGGCGATTCTGCATCCAAGGCCGTCGAGGCCCTCCAGGACGGCCAGGTCGTCGTGCTCGAGAATCTGCGCTTTAGCGTCGGTGAGACGAGCAAGGACGAGGCCGAGCGCCGCGCCTTTGCCGAGAAGCTGGCCGCATTCGGTGACGCCTTCGTGTCGGACGGCTTCGGTGTGGTGCACCGCAAGCAGGCGAGCGTCTACGAACTTGCCCAGCTGCTCCCGAGCGCTGCCGGCACGCTCATCGCGGCCGAGCTTGAAGTTCTCGAGCGGCTTACCGAGAGACCCGAGCGCCCTTACACAGTGGTCCTCGGTGGCTCGAAGGTCTCGGACAAGCTCGGAGTCATCGAGCACCTGCTGCCCAGGGTCGACTCGATCCTCATCGGTGGCGGAATGCTCTTTACGTTCCTCAAGGCCCAGGGCCACGAGGTTGGCGCGAGCCTCCTCGAGGCCGACCAGGTCGACACCGTCCTCGGTTACCTCGCGAAGGCAAAGGAACTCGGGGTCGAGATCGTCCTGCCAACGGATGTCGTCGTCGCCTCGACGTTCGGCCCCGACGCCGAGCACCAGGTCGCCGCAGCCGATGCGATCGAGGGCACGCCGTTCGGTGCAAAGGGGCTTGGCCTCGACATCGGGCCGGAGACGGCAAAGCGCTTCGCCGAGATTGTCGCGGCGTCGAAGACGGTGTTCTGGAACGGGCCCATGGGGGTCTTCGAACTTGAGCCATTCGCGGCCGGCACGAAGACGGTCGCCCAGGCGCTCACCGAGGTTGACGGGCTCAGCGTCGTCGGTGGAGGAGACTCCGCCGCCGCCGTGCGCGCCCTCGGCTTCGAGGACGACCAGTTCGGCCACATCTCGACGGGAGGCGGAGCCAGCCTCGAATTCCTCGAGGGCAAGCGCCTCCCCGGACTGGAGGTCCTCGGATGGTAGACACCACCGCCCGCACCCCGCTCATCGCCGGCAACTGGAAGATGAATCTGGACCACCTCCAGGCCATCGCCTTCGTCCAGAAGCTTGCGTGGAGCCTCAATGACGCCGATCACGACTTCGACGGCGTCGAGGTCGCGGTGTTCCCGCCCTTCACCGACCTCCGGCCGGTGCAGATCCTCGTCGACTCGGACAAGCTTGCGCTCAAGTACGGTGCGCAGGACATCTCGAAGTTCGACAGCGGTGCCTACACCGGTGAGATCTCGGGCCAGTTCCTGAAGCAGCTCGACTGCGACTACGTCATCGTCGGCCACTCGGAGCGGCGTACGCTCCACGGTGAGACGGACGCGGACATCGCGGCCAAGACAGCGGCGGCGCTCAAGCACGGCGTCGCCCCGATCATCTGCGTCGGCGAGACCGCGGAGGACCTCGAGAAGCACGGCCCCTCGGCCGTGCCGGTCGCGCAGCTGAAGGAGGCCCTCACCGGCTTGCCGGCGGACGCCGACCTGGTCGTGGCGTACGAGCCGGTCTGGGCCATCGGCTCCGGCCAGGCGGCGACGCCCGAGCAGGCCCAGCAGGTCTGTAAGGCGCTGCGCGCAGTGGTCGCCGATATCCTCGGCGCCGACACCGCTGCGAAGACCCGCATCCTCTACGGCGGCTCTGTGAAGTCCGGCAACATCGCCGGCTTCATGCGCGAGCCGGATGTCGATGGCGCGCTCGTCGGAGGCGCCAGCCTCCAGGTCGACGAGTTCGCGGCGATCGCTCGATTCCGCGCACACGTCGGGGTGTAAGTTTCTGCGACGAAAGGGCGGGTCCCTCCGGGCTCGCCCTTTCGTCGTCCCCTGCCTCTCCCTGCGCGGCGGGGCACGGTCGGCTGCGCGACGTGGTTCGTTTCACGGAGCGGGTGGCGATCGGCGACGCTGAACCGCTGATCGCCGGTGTGCGTCAGGAACTGGACGGGCGGCTGGTAGGCCGACGAGCCCCCGCCCACTCCTGTGACGCATCGAGTCACCGGCGGTATCTCACCCTTGACCCCTCTCAGAAGCCCGCCCCGCGAAGCGACTGAAAGCCCGCGTCGAGGAACCCGAATCGTATACATCGCCCCGGACACGTGGCGATGGATTCCTCGGGGATTCGCAGGCGCCGTTATACTCGTCGGGGCGCGCAACGCGCCGGAACTTCGAAAGGTACCGCGTGGACATCCTCCAGGTCGTGCTCCAGGTCATCCTGGGCATCACGAGCCTCCTGCTCACCATGCTGATCCTGCTCCACAAGGGGCGCGGCGGCGGTTTGTCCGACATGTTCGGCGGCGGAGTCACCTCGAACCTCGGCGCCTCAGGTGTCGCGGAGCGCAACCTCAACCGCATCACCGTGATTCTCGGCCTCGTCTGGTTCGCCTGCATCGTGGTGCTCGGCCTCATCACCAAGTTCACTACCGGAGCATAGGGGTACTCGCAATGGCATCAGGCGGCAGTGCAATCCGCGGTTCGCGCGTCGGCGCAGGACCCATGGGTGAGCAAGACCGGGGCTTCCATGCGGAGCGGGTCGCAATTTCCTACTGGGACGCGCTCGGCAACGAGACCGTTCGACATTTCTCGGCGGCTCTCCCCGAGGACGAGATCCCCGAGGTGATCGACTCTCCGCAGTCCGGTCTTCCAGCGGGACGCGACCGGGCGAACCCGCCGCAGGTCGCCAAGGCCGAGCCGTACAAGACGCACCTCGCATATGTGAAGGAGCGGCGCACTGAGGCAGAGGCGGCTCAGCTCCTCGAGGAGGCACTGCAGCAACTGCGTGCCCGGCGAGGCACCGCGACCCCCTCGTAATTCGCACCGAGAGCGAAATGCAGGAAGGCCCGTTCCCCGAAGGGACGGGCCTTCCGGCATGTCCACGCGAGTCTCAGTAGGTCGGCGCGATGAGCGACTCCGGAACCTCTGCGGCCGCCTCCTGGTCGACGAAGAAGACAGTGCGCTTGCGCCCGAAAGCGCCCGAGGCCGGGACCTCGTTGGTATTGGCGCCCGCGAGAGCGAGTCCGAGTGCCGATGCCTTGTCAGCGCCCGCAAGCACCATCCAGACCCGGTCCGACTGATTGATCAGCGGAAGGGTCAGGGTGAGCCGCTCGGGCGGCGGTTTGGGGGAGTTCCGCACGGCGAGAACTCCCGGCGAGGTCGAGCGGATCGCAGAGCGCTCAGGGAACAGGGAGGCGATGTGGCCGTCTGGCCCCACCCCGAGGAAGGTGATGTCGAACCGCGGGTAGTCCTGGCCCTCATCCGCGTGGGCGCGCAGCTCTGCGTCGTAGGAGGCCGCCGCGGCGTCGAGGTCGAGCCCCTCGTCGGACGCCGGGTAGCGGTGCACGTTCTCGTCGGGGACGCCGAGGGCAGTGAAGAGGTCACCCGCCTGGACGTCGTTACGGTCTTCGTGGCCGCGGGGAGCCCAGCGCTCATCACCCCACCAGAAGTGCACGCGTGACCAGTCGACGTTTCGAGCCGCCGACGAGGTGGCGATTTCGTGAAGGGTCGCCGCCCCCATCGTTCCGCCGGTCAGTACGACGTTCACCGAGCCGAGGTCGTCGAGGATGTCGATTGTCTTCGTGAGGAACCTGGCGGCGACGGATCCGGCGAGTGTCTGCTTGTCGCGGTGGACCAGGACGCGGCGTTCTGTGGTCATGTGAAATCTCCTTCGGGTTCGGGGCCGATCGGCGAATCGGCGCCGTGTCGGAAGCGCTGGGCGGTTCCTCCGTCTCCGGGTGCACCGCCCCTCAGGAGGCATCTCGTACCTCAGGAGGCGCTGCGGTCCTCGGACTTCTCGGTGAGCATGTCGACCCCGCGAGAGATCACTTCACCGTACAGGTCATCCGGGTCGAGTCGGCGCAGTTCCTCTGCCAGGCAGTCCCGGAGGCTGCGGCGGGGGAGCGAGATGTCGTGCACCGGCTGATCGGGTTGGGTGAGCGTCGCGACATTGGGCACGGAACGCTCGAGCTCGATAACTCCGGAGTCACGGATCATCCGCACGCCGTGAATCCCACTCGAGCCCGTCGCGCTGATCGTCAGCTCGTGGTCGACGGGAATGTCGAGTTCGAGCTGCAGCCAGGCGGCGAGGAGGATAGTCGAGGGCGAATCGGGTGCGCCCGAGACCTCGACGGCCGTGATCGGCTCGTACGGTGGCTGATCGAGCACCGCGGCGAGCTGAGCACGCCAGAGCGTGAGCCGTGTCCAGGCGAAGTCGGTGTCGCCGGGGGTGTAGGTGGACGCGAGGTGATGGAGCGCCTCCGCCGGGTTCGATTGGGCTGACGCATCCGTAATGCGACGGGTGGCGATGCGGCCGATCGGCGAGCGGGAGGCGTTCTCGGGCGCGCTGTTGGGCCACCAGGCGACGACCGGAGCGTCGGGAAGCAGCAGCCCGGTGACCAGGCTCTCCTCATCCTCCGCGGCATCCCCGTAGGGGCGCAGAACGACGACCTCGCTCGCCCCGGCATCGCCGCCCACCCGGATTTGTGCATCCACTCGAGCGGTCGCGTCGACCGGGACCGTCGTGGTTCCATCGTCCTTCGACACGACGATGACGCGCATCGGGTGCTCCCGAGACGCGTCGTTCGCGGCCTCGATCGCCTCCTCCTCGTGGCCGCGAGAGGTCGCGATAATGAGGGTCAGCACCCGGCCGAGAGCAACGGCGCCGCCCTCCTCGCGGATCTTGACCAGGGTCTTCGAGACCTCGCTGGTCGTGGTGTCAGGCAGATCGACGATCACGGGCGCCTCCAGGTGCGGCCGTCGCGAGCCAGGAGCTCGTCGGCGGAATCGGGGCCCCAGGTTCCGGGGCGGTACTGCTCGGGCTGGCCCTGCGTGGCCCAGAACTCCTCGATCGGATCGAGGATCTTCCAGGACAGTTCGACCTCTTCGTGCCGCGGGAACAGCGGCGGCTCGCCGAGGAGAACGTCGAGGATGAGCCGCTCGTAGGCTTCGGGACTCGCCTCCGTGAAGGCGTGGCCGTAGCCGAAGTCCATGGTCACGTCGCGCACCTGCATGCCTGCGCCGGGGACCTTCGAGCCAAAGCGCATGGTCACTCCCTCGTCGGGCTGCACACGGATCACGAGCGCGTTCTGACCGAGCGATGTGGTCTGACTCTCGGCGAAGAGCTGCTTCGGCGCGCGCTTGAACACCACCGCGATCTCGGTGACCCGTCGGCCGAGCCGCTTACCGGCGCGCAGGTAAAACGGCACACCCGCCCACCGGCGTGTGCCGATGTCGAGTCGCATCGCCGCGTAGGTCTCGGTCGTCGAGATCGGGCTCATGCCGTCCTCCTCGAGGAAGCCCGGGACCTTCTCGCCACCCTGCCAGCCTCCGGCGTACTGACCGCGGGCGGTCGCCGTCGACAGGTCGGTGGGGAGGCGGACCGCGGCAAGCACCTTCTCTTTCTCGGCGCGGAGATCGGCAGCGTCGAACGAAATCGGCTCCTCCATCGCGGTGAGGGCAAGCAGCTGCAGGAGGTGGTTTTGGATGACGTCGCGCGCCGCTCCTATGCCGTCGTAGTAGCCCGCACGACCGCCGACGCCGATGTCCTCAGCCATGGTGATCTGCACGTGGTCGACGTAGTTCGAGTTCCACAGGGGCTCGTACATCATGTTGGCGAAGCGCAGCGCCAAAATATTCTGGACCGTCTCCTTGCCGAGGTAGTGGTCGATCCGAAACACAGAGTCGGGCGGAAAGACCGACTCGACGACATCGTTGAGCTCTCTCGCCGTCGTCAGGTCGCTGCCGAACGGCTTCTCGATGACGACGCGGCGCCACTGGCCGTCCTTCTGCTCGGCGAGGCCGGAATTGCGCAGCTGTTCGGTGACCTGCGGGAAGGATTTGGGCGGGATGGAGAGGTAGAACGCGAAGTTCCCGTTTGTGCCGCGCTCGCGGTCGAGATCGTCCACGGTCGTCTTGAGGCGGGCGAACGCGTCCGGGTCGTCGAACTCGCCCTGCACGAAGCGGATGCCCTGCGCGAGCTGCGCCCAGACCTCCTCGTGGAACTCGGTGCGAGCGTGCTTCTTCACAGAATCGTGCACGACCTGCTCGAAGTCTTGGTCATCCCAGTCGCGCCGGGCGAAGCCGACGAGGGCGAAGCCCGGGGGCAGGAGGCCGCGGTTAGCGAGGTCGTAGACGGCGGGCATCAGCTTCTTGCGAGAGAGGTCGCCGGTGACGCCGAAGATGACGAGTCCGCTGGGCCCGGCGATCCGGTTCAACCGGCGATCGAAGCTCAGCCTCAGCGGGTTGAACTCGGGGGAGATATCCACAGGCATGTGCAGTGTCCTTCTGTGTGCCGGGAGGACCGGCGCACTGCTCTCGGTGAGGGAGGGGGAGGAGGGGACCCGCCGAAATGCGGCCGAGACTGCATCCGGGAGACGATGCGGGCCATCACCGCGTGCCCTCCGCAACCCGTCGGGGCCGACGGGGAGCGGAGAGCCGACGGGGTCAGGTGTTGAGCGCCTCGAAGAGCATCTCGAGGTCGGCGTCGGGGTCAGTCAGCGTCAGAGTGAGAACTGGGCGACCGTGCTCGGCAAGGACGCTCGCGTCACCCGCGGCCTGCGCGAGGATCAGCTGGCCGAACGTGAACGGGCTCTCCGGGATCTCGAGATCGACGTCGGCGCGCTCGGTGATCTGGAGGAACACGCCGGTCGGCTCCCCGCCCTTGTGGTACTGACCGGTCGAGTGCAGAAAGCGCGGTCCCCAGCCAAAGGTGACGGGTCGCTGAGCTTGTGCAGCAAGCAGATCGCGGACGCCCTCGAGCTGGGGGAGTGCGAGGCGGTCGACATAGGCCTGGATCGAGACGTAACCGCCGTCGCCCAGCTGGGCGAGGAGGCGATCGACGGCTGCGGCGACGGTCGAGACGCCCTCGGTGACGCTACTGCTGCCGGTGACCTCGATGCCCGCGTCGGTGAACGCGGGGGCCACCGGCTCCGGGCGCTTCTCGAGCAGGGCCCTGGTCGCGACCTTGGCCGACTCGACGTCGGGCTGGTCGAACGGGTTGATGCCGAGCAGGCGTCCTGCGACAGCGACCGCATACTCCCAGGTCAGCATCTGCGCGCCGAGCGAGCCCGAGAGCAGGATCTCGCCCTCGTGGCGGTCGCGGGGGAAGAGGTGCAGCGCCGTCGCGTCCTCGACGAGACGGACGACCTGCACGTCGGGCAGGTCCTCGGAGAGCTCGGGCGCGAGGGTGCCGAGGACGACGGGGAGGATGCCCGTGCCGTCCTTGCCAGTGGACTCGGCGATGAGCTGCTCCGCCCAGTCCGCGAAGCCGACGATGTCGGTCCCGTCGGCGACGATCGCGAGCTTGTCGCGGCGCGGGCTGGTCGCGGCGATCGCCGCTCCGAGGATCAGGCCCGGGTTCTCGGGGCTGTCGACGGCGAGCCCGAGCGAGGCCTCTGTGGCTTCGTCGAGCAGGGCCTCGATGTCGGCGCCGGCCAACCCGGAGGGCACCAGTCCGAACGCGGAGAGTGCCGAGAAGCGCCCACCGATGTTCGGGTCGGCATTGAACACGCGGTACCCCGCCTCGCGGGAGGAGGAGTCCAGCGGCGAGCCCGGGTCGGTCACGATGACGATGCGCTCCAGAGGGTCGATGCCCGCGTCGGCGAACGCCTTCTCGTACGCCTTCTTCTGGCTCGCGGTCTCCACGGTCGAGCCCGACTTGGACGAGATCACGACGACGGTCGAAGCGAGGCGGTCTTCCAGGGCGGCGAGAACCTGCCCGGGAGCCGTGGAGTCGAGGACGGTGAGCTCGACGCCCGCGGTCCGGGTGATGACCTCGGGGGCGAGTGACGAGCCACCCATCCCACCCAGTACGACGTGGTCGACGCCCTGGGCGTGTAGTTTCTCGCGCAGCGCAAGGATCTCGGGCACTAGTGGTCGCGAGACCGTGGTCGACTCGGTCCATCCCAGGCGCTTCGCCGCCTCCTCCTCGGCAGCGGCGCCCCAGAGGGTAGGCACCTGCGCGGTGATACCGGAAGCGACCTCGTCGGCGACGAGTTCAGGGACGATGCGGTCGACAGCCTTCTCGGCGTCTCCGCTGACATGGATCTGGATCGACATGATCAGGCCTGCTCCTTCGCGCCTTCGAGCGCCGCAGTCACGGTGTCCAGCAGCTCGTTCCAGGACACGACGAACTTCTCGACGCCTTCCTTCTCGAGGAGTTCGGTGACGTCGGCATAGGAGACGCCCTGCGCGGCGACCGCGTCGAGGACCGCGTTCGCGTCGGCGTAGGAGCCGGTGACGGTGTCGCCGGTGATCTCACCGTGGTCGAAGGTCGCCTCGAGGGTCTTCTCGGGCATCGTGTTGACGACCCCCGCCGCGACCAGCTCGGTCACGTAAAGGGTGTCGGGGAGATCCGCCGACTTGACGCCGGTCGAGGCCCAGAGCGGACGCTGACGGTTGGCGCCGGCCTCCTGCAGCAGCAGTGCGCGCTCGGTAGCGAACGCTTCGACGAACACCTCGTAGGCGAGCTGTGCATTGGCCACGCCCGCCTTGCTCTTCAGCGCACGGGCCTCATCGGTGCCGACCGCGTCGAGCTGCTTGTCGATCTCGGTGTCGACGCGCGAGACAAAGAACGAGGCGACGGAGTGGATAGTCGACAGGTCGATTCCCGCTTCCTTCGCCTTCTCAAGGCCGGCCAGGTACGCGTTGATGACGGCGCGGTAGCGGGCGAGCGAGAAGATCAGGGTGACGTTGACCGAGATACCGGAGCCGATGACCTCGGTGATGGCTTCGAGCCCCTCGACGGTCGCGGGGATCTTGATCATCGCATTGGGGCGGTCGACCTTGGTCCAGAGGGCCCTGGCCTGCTCGATGGTGCCGTGCGCGTCGTGCGCGAGTCCGGGTTCGACCTCGATCGAGACACGGCCGTCGTAGCCGCTGGTCGCGTCGTAGATCGGGCGGAAGATGTCGGATGCGGCCGCGACGTCGTCGGTCGTGATCTCGAAGACGGCGTCGGTGACCGACGTGTTGGCAGCGGCCAGCTGGCGAACCTGCTCGTCATACGACTCGCCGTTGGTGAGCGCTGCCGCGAAGATCGTCGGGTTAGTGGTGACTCCGACGACGTTCTTTTCGTCGATGAGCTTGCGCAGCCCTCCGGAGGAGATGCGGGAGCGCGAGAGGTCGTCGAGCCAGATGCTCACGCCGGCGGCGGAGAGGTTTGCGGTGGGTGTGTTCTCAGTCATGTCTTTTCTTCTTCTGCGTAGGTAGTGCGTGGCGGGGAGGGGAGCCGGCGTCCCGACGGCGAGGGCCGCGTCCGTGACGGACGCGGCCCTCGAGGTCAGGAGGCTGCGAGCGACTCCCGAGCGGCGGAGAGTGCCGCCTCGGTGGTGATCCCGAACTCGCGGAACAGGGTCTTGTAGTCGGCCGACGCGCCGAAGTGCTCGATCGAGACCGAGCGCCCGGCGTCGCCGACGTACCTGTCCCAGCCGAGGCTCAGGCCGGCCTCAATGGAGACACGGGCCTTCACGGAGGAGGGCAGCACCTTCTCGCGGTACTCGGCGTCTTGCTCCTGGAACCACTCGAGCGAGGGCGCCGAGACGACGCGGGCGTTGATGCCCTCGCCCTTCAAGGCCTCACGCGCCTCGACGGCGATCTGGACCTCCGAGCCGGTCGCAATGAAGATCACATCCGGGGTGCCATTCGGCGCCTCGGCCAGGATGTAGGCGCCGCGCGCAACGTTGGCGGCGGAGGCGAACGTCTCGCCCTCGGCGTCCCCCTCGCCGCGCTCGAACACGGGGATGTTCTGACGGGTGAGCGCCAGACCGGCCGGGCCCTCGCGGCGTTCGAGAATCGTTTTCCAGGCGTAGGCCACTTCGTTGGCGTCTCCGGGCCGGACAACGTCCAGGCCCGGAATCGCGCGGAGGGTCGAGAGCTGCTCGATCGGCTGGTGTGTCGGGCCATCTTCGCCGAGCGCCACCGAATCGTGTGTCCAGACGTAGATCGTCGGCGCCTTCATCAGCGCGGCAAGACGGACCGCCGGGCGCATATAGTCCGAGAAGATCAGGAACGTACCGCCGAACGGACGGGTGTTGCCGTGCAGGACGATGCCGTTCAGGATCGCGCCCATGGCGTGCTCGCGGATGCCGAAGTGCAGCACCCGGCCGCCCTTCGTGCCGGTCCACTCGTGTGTCGAGAACTCCGACGGGACGAAGGAACCCGCTCCCTCGATCGTCGTGTTGTTCGACTCCGCGAGGTCGGCCGAGCCGCCCCACAGCTCGGGTACGACGCCGGCGAGTGCATTGATGACCTTGCCGGAGGCGGCGCGGGTCGACACCTCCTTGCCGGGTTCGAAGACGGGAAGCGCCTCCTGGATGCCCTCGGGCAGCTCGCCCGAGAGCACGCGGTCGAGCAACTCCTTTTTGTCTGGGTTCGCCGACGCCCACGCGTCGAACTGCTCGTTCCACTCGGCGTGCTGTGCCTGGCCGCGTTCGACGGCCTTGCGCGTGTGCTCGAGGACCTCGTCTGCCACCTCGAAGGTTTTCTCGGGGTCGAAGCCGAGCACTTCCTTGAGGCCGCGGAGCTCGTCGGCGCCGAGGGCCGAGCCGTGGATCTTGCCGGTGTTCTGCTTCTTCGGCGACGGCCAGCCGATGATCGTGCGCAGGATGATGAGCGACGGCTTGTCGGTCTCGCCCTTCGCGGCCTCGATCGCGGTGTGCAGCTCCGCCGCGTCTTCGTGGTACTCGCCGGTCTTCTTCCAGTCGACGACCTGGACGTGCCAGTCGTAGGCCTCGTAGCGCGCCTTGACGTTCTCGGTGAAGGCGATGTTCGTATCGTCCTCGATCGAGATCTGGTTCGAATCGTAGAGAACGACCAGGTTGCCGAGCTTCTGGTGGCCCGCGAGCGACGATGCCTCGCTGGTCACGCCCTCCTGAAGGTCGCCGTCACCGGCGATGACGTAGACGAAGTGGTCGAACGGTGAGGCGCCGGCGGCAGCCTCCGGGTCGAACAGGTCGCGCTCGAATCGAGCCGCGTAGGCGAAGCCCACGGCCGAAGCGAGCCCCTGACCGAGCGGTCCGGTGGTGATCTCGACGCCGTCCGTGTGGCCGTACTCGGGGTGTCCGGGAGTCTTTGAGCCCCAGGTGCGCAGCGCCTTGAGGTCGTCGAGTTCAAGACCGTAGCCGCCCAGGTAGAACTGGACGTACTGGGTGAGCGACGAGTGGCCGACCGAGAGGATGAAGCGGTCGCGCCCGATCCAGGTCGCGTCCGAAGGATCACGGCGCATGACCTTCTGGAAAAGAAGGTATGCGGCCGGCGCGAGACTCATGGCCGTTCCGGGGTGGCCGTTCCCGACCTTCTCCACCGCATCCGCGGCGAGAACCCTCGCCGTGTCGACTGCCTTCTTATCAATGGATTCCCATTGCAGTTCTGACACTTGGTACTGACCCTTCTCGAGACGTGGGGCGTACGGGGACCGTCCGCCCTCTCGCATGGTGGAGCACGCCGCATCACGACTTCGACACGATGCTCCGGCAACGACCCTCTCGGCCTCGTGCCGATGATCATCGGGCGGACTCGGGCACGTGCCGGGTGCTCTGGCGAGCGATGTCGAGTATACGGAGAGGGGTACCCCACCGACCGGGGGTTGCGTGGTCGCATATGTCGGCTCCGGTTTGGACAAGCGTGCACGCCGGGCCCTCGCACCAGCGTGCGCATTACACTCATTCGGGATCGTGGATGTTAGAGGAGCAATGGACGTAGCCGTAGAGACCACCGCCGTCGAACGAGGCGGGTCGTCGCGGACGGCGCTCTCGCGCAAGGTGAAGGCCTTCGTTGCCCTGACGAAGCCCCGGGTGATCGAGCTGCTCCTCGTCGTGACCGCTCCGACGATGATCCTGGCGCAGGGCGGTATCCCGGACCTGCTGCTCGTCGTCAACGTCCTGATCGGAGGCGCGTTGAGCGCGGGTTCCGCGGGAGCGTTCAACTGCTACTTCGACCGCGACATCGACCGGATCATGAACCGGACGAAGAACCGTCCACTCGTGACCGGAGAGATCTCGGACCGCTCGGCTCTCGTCTTCGCCAGCGCTATCGGCGTCCTCTCGATCCTGTGGCTCGGCCTGACCGCGAACTGGCTGTCGGCAGGTCTTTCTCTTGCGGCGATCCTGATCTATGTCGTCTTCTACACTCTCTTTCTCAAGCGCCGCACTCCGCAGAACATCGTGTGGGGCGGCATCGCTGGCTGCATGCCGGTCCTGATCGGCTGGGCAGCGGTCACCAATTCGCTCGACTGGGCGCCGGTCATCCTTTTCTCGGTGATCTTCCTCTGGACTCCGCCGCACTACTGGCCCCTCTCGATGAAATATCGCGACGACTATCAGGCGGCCGGCGTGCCCATGCTGGCCGTCGTTCGAGGGCGCACCATCGTCGGACTCCAGGTCATCCTCTATGCGTGGGCCACCGTCGCCTGCTCGCTCCTGCTGATCCCGGTCGCCGAGATGGGCGTCGTGTACACGGTCGTCGCGCTGGCTAGCGGAGTGTGGTTCGTCGCCGAGACCCACCGGCTCTACGGCCTCGCGATTCGTCACGAACACGTCTCGCCGATGCGCGTGTTCCACGGCTCGATCGGGTACCTCACGTTGCTATTTCTCGCCGTCGGCATCGACCCGCTGCTGCCCTTCTGATGGTGACGCCCTTCTCGCTCCTGGCCGAGCGCGTCACCCTCGGGCCGCGCGCCCTGCGGTGGGGTACGACCGCGGCGCTCGTAGCGAGCATCCTCATCATCTTCTTTGGCGGAGTCGTGCGGCTGACCGGCTCGGGCCTCGGTTGCCCGACCTGGCCCGCGTGCGACGCGGGATCGCTCACCTCGACGCCCGAACTCGGGATTCACGGATTCATCGAGTTCACCAATCGAGCCTTCACCGGCGTCCTCGTCGTCGCCGTCGGCTGGGCGATCACCGCGGCCCGTTTGCAGAAGCCGCGCGACCGCACCATGACGCGCCTCGCCTGGTCGCAGTTCTGGCTTGTCGTGGCGAACGCCCTCGCGGGCGGCGCGACTGTGCATTCCGGACTCAATCCGTACATCGTGGCCGGCCATTTCGTTCTCGCCATCGCGCTCCTCACGACCACGGCGCTCACCTGGCACCGGGCGCACCGTTCGCAGTCGACCGCGTTCGAGCCGGACGGGGCGACGAGGGCGACGAGCATCGTTCTGGTCGCGGTGACCCTGCTGGTGATCCTCATCGGGACGCTCGTCACCGGAACGGGGCCGCACGCGGGCGACTCCGCCGAGGTGCCGAGAATGCAGTTCCGCTGGGAGAGCGTGACCGTGATCCACGGCGTCCTCGGCTCAGCCCTGGTGGTCCTCGGTGTGGTCCTGCTGGCGCTGCTGACCCGCGTCGAGCAGTCCGGGCTCGCCCGCCGGCGGGTTGTGACGTACCTCGTCGTGCTGCTGCTGCAGGCGCTCGTCGGCGTCGCGCAGTCGCTGACGGCACTTCCGGAGTCACTGGTCGCCGTGCACCTGCTGGGTTCTGCTCTCGTCTGGGTCGGAGCCGTCCGCGTGCTGCTCGATGTCAACCCGGGGCTCTTCACCGTTCGTGCTCAACGGCGAGAGGCAGCCCGGGAGCTGCAGCCCGTCCGCTGATCGGTCGCCGCGGCGTTCGGAGGAGCGCAGATGCCGGCGCAGCCGCAGTAGTGCACGGGGAAGTGCTCGAGCGGGGAGTTCGTGGTGCAGCGCCGTAGCGAGCGGGCCGAAGCAGCGTGCGGACTGCGGGGCCAGGCCGAGCATGAGCAGCGCGGTCAGGAGGCGGAGGGGGAGTGGAGTTCGGTCATCGTTCGTCATGATCAGACCCCATCACGGACCACTGACACTCGTATGGCCACGCTTGTCTGGTGGTGTGCAGGTCACATCTGCGGCGACACCCAGCTGAAGAGGTTCCGTTGGGAGCTGCGGGAACGTAGAATGAGAAGCTGATTCAGATCCAGCGCGTGCTGATTCAGATCCAGCGCGCGATGTGGTCGTCCGCGCAGAGGGTGCGGGGATCGACTCCGATGGCCCGACGAAGCGCCGCAGCACACCTCCGGAATCCCAGGGACACTCATCACCCCCTCCGCGCATCAGAGCGATCGCGCGACCGGCCGGAGAGCACCCGCGGGTCACGCCGGGGGAATGACTCCGGGACCCGACCGGTTAGCAGTGGGTAGGAAACGAGGTACACATGTCAGACATCCTGATCGACCGCCCCGAGCTCGCGAGCCTGGGCGTTTACGAGTTCGGCTGGTCCGACTCAGACTCCGCCGGGGCCTCCGCACGTCGCGGAATCTCGCCCGAGGTCGTCTCCGACATCTCCGCACTCAAAAACGAGCCCGCCTGGATGCGAGACCGTCGCATGAAGGCCCTCACGCTGTTCGAGCGTAAGCCGATGCCGACCTGGGGGGCCGACCTCTCGGACATTGACTTTGACAACATCAAGTACTTCGTCCGCTCTACCGAGAAGCAGGCGCAGACGTGGGACGACCTCCCCGACGACATCAAAAATACGTACGAGAAGCTCGGTATCCCCGAGGCGGAGCGCCAGCGACTCGTCGGCGGCGTTGCAGCCCAGTATGAGTCCGAGGTCGTCTACCACCAGATCCGCGAGGACCTGGAGGAGCAAGGTGTCATCTTTATGGACACCGACACGGCGCTGCGCGAGCACCCCGAGATCTTCGAGGAGTACTTCGGCACCGTCATCCCCGCGGGTGACAACAAGTTCGCGGCGCTGAACACCGCGGTCTGGTCCGGCGGCTCGTTCGTCTATGTCCCCAAGGGCGTCCGCGTCGACATCCCGCTCCAGGCGTACTTCCGCATCAACACCGAGAACATGGGCCAGTTTGAGCGGACCCTGATCATTGCCGACGAGGACAGCTACGTCCACTACATCGAGGGTTGCACGGCGCCGATCTACAAGTCGGACTCGCTGCACTCGGCCGTCGTTGAAATCATCGTGAAGAAGAACGCACGAGTCCGCTACACGACGATTCAAAACTGGTCGAACAACGTCTACAACCTCGTGACCAAGCGCGCAATCGCTCACGAGGGCGCGACGATGGAGTGGATTGACGGCAACATCGGTTCGAAGGTCACGATGAAGTACCCGTCGATCTTCCTGGTCGGAGAGCACGCTAAGGGCGAGACCCTTTCGGTCGCGTTTGCCGGCCCCGGCCAGCACCAGGACGCCGGCGCAAAGATGGTGCATATGGCGCCGTACACGCAGTCGTCGATCGTCTCGAAGTCGATTGCGCGCGGAGGCGGCCGGGCTGGATACCGCGGCGAAGTTCGGGTGGACGCAAATGCGCATCACTCGGCCAACACTGTGCGCTGTGACGCGCTTTTGGTCGATACCATTTCGCGATCCGATACCTATCCGGCAATCGACATCCGCGTCGACGACGTGCAGCTCGGGCACGAGGCAACCGTCTCGAAGGTCAGCGAGGAGCAGCTCTTCTACCTGATGTCGCGCGGTATGCCGGAAGATGAGGCCATGGCCATGATCGTCCGCGGTTTCATTGAGCCGATTGCGCGCGAGCTGCCGATGGAATACGCCCTCGAGCTGAACAAGCTCATCGAGATGGGGATGGAGGGCAGCGTCGGTTGACGCGCGCCTCCGTCCTCGAAGGGGCGTCCGGACCGGGCGTCCCGCACCCATCGAAAGGAATCACCGCCTGATGACGGTCCCCACGAGCGCCGCGATGACCCCCGAGATCGACGGCGCGGCCGCCGCCAAGCGTTTAGGTATCAGCGCCCACTCCGACGGGGCGTTTACGCCCGTGCAGACGCGTTCCGAGCGTTTCGCGTCGACTGACGTCGATGCGTTTGAGGCGGTCACCGGTCGCGAGATCGCCTGGAAATTGACGCCGGTCGCGCGGCTGCGCGACTTGATCGACGGCCCCCTCGACGGCTCGCCGACTCCGGTGGAGTACACCCCCGTCGATGGCGTCGACGTTTCCTGGGTTGGTCGCGAGGACGAGCGGATCGGCACCGCCGGCCTGCCCGAAGACCGCGCGGCAGCGAACGCCTGGTCGAGCTTTGAGCAGGCACTCGCCCTTCGCGTCACGGGTGCGGACGAGAAGGTGGTGACTCTGGTTCGCTCCGATCTCGGTTCCGCTCCTCGCGCGGCGCACACGATCATCGAGGCAGCGCCCTACGCACGCGCCGTGGTCGTGCTCCACAACGAGGGCGAAGCCTCGCTCGCTGAAAACGTCGAGATTCTCGTCGGCGAGGGTGCTCAGCTCACCGTCGTTACCGTCCAGGAGTGGGCGGACGAGGCCCGCCATCTGGCGAATCATTTTATCCGCGTAGGGCGTGACGCGAAGATGAAGCACATCGTGGTCACCCTCGGCGGCTCCATCGTGCGCGTGAACCCTTCCGCTCACCTTGTTGAGCGAGGCGCCGATGGTGAACTCTTCGGCCTGTACTTCGCCGATGGCGGCCAGCATCTGGAGCAGCAGGTCTACGTCGACCACGACGCTCCTGACACCCGGAGCCGCGTCACCTACAAGGGCGCACTGCAGGGCGAGGGTGCACGCACCGTCTGGATTGGCGACGTGCTGATCAGAAACAGCGCGACCGGCACTGACAGCTACGAGCAAAACCGCAACCTGGTTCTCTCCGACGGCACGCGAGCAGACTCCATCCCGAACCTCGAGATCGAAACCGGTGACATCGCCGGGGCGGGGCACGCCTCGGCGACCGGCCGCTTTGACGACGAACAACTCTTTTACTTGCAGTCGCGCGGTATACGCGAAGATGAGGCGCGCCGACTCGTCGTCCGCGGCTTCCTCAGTGAAATCGTGCAGCAGATCAAGATTGCCGAGCTGGAGGACCGCCTACAGCTCGCGATCGAGGCCGAGCTCGCCGGTAGCGCCGGCCAGACCGGAGCCGCGCGGGGGCTCCCCGCATGAGCAACGCCGCGATGATCTGCTCGGTGTCCGAGCTGATCCCCAACCAGGCCATGCGGGTCGAAGTTGACGGAGTCGCGATCGCGGTCGTACAAGACTCCGCGGGCGAAATCCACGCGATTGGCGACACGTGTACGCACGGAGAGATCTCTCTGTCCGAGGGGTTTGTCGAGGGCGAGAGTCTCGAATGCTGGGCGCATGGCTCGCAGTTCTCCCTCCGCACCGGGGCACCCCTGAACCTGCCGGCCTACGAGCCGGTCCCCGTCTTCGTCGTCGAGATCATCGACGGCGACGTCTACATTGACCCGACCGTCACGAAGGAAGTCTGAATGTCCGTTCTCCAGATCAGCGATCTCCACGTCAGCGTCGAGACCGAGCAGGGGACCAAGCAGATCCTGCGCGGCGTCGACCTCACTATCAACAAGGGTGAGATCCACGCGATCATGGGCCCCAACGGGTCCGGCAAGTCCACTCTTGCCTATACGATTGCTGGCCACCCTAAATATCACGTCGATGGCGGCTCGATCACGCTTGATGGCGTCGAGGTGCTCGATATGACTGTCGATGAGCGGGCTCGAGCCGGCCTCTTCCTCGCGATGCAGTACCCGGTTGAGATCCCCGGAGTGACCAACACGAACTTCCTCCGCACGGCCAAGACCGCGATCGACGGAGAGGCGCCCGCCATCCGCCACTGGACCAAGGACGTCAAGACCGCGATGGCGAACCTCCGAATGGACTCTTCCTTCGCGGCGCGTAATGTCAACGAGGGCTTCTCGGGTGGTGAGAAGAAGCGCAACGAGATCCTCCAGCTGGAGCTGCTGGCGCCACAGTTCGCCGTGTTGGACGAGACCGATTCAGGACTCGACGTCGACGCGCTCAAGATTGTCTCCGAGGGCGTCAATCGAGCTCACCAGAGCACCGGACTGGGTGTGCTACTGATCACGCACTACACACGAATCTTGCGCTACATCCAGCCCGACTTCGTGCATGTCTTCGTCGCGGGCCGAGTGGCAGAGCAGGGTGGCAAAGAACTCGCGACTCGACTTGAGGACGAGGGCTATGACCGCTTCCTCACCTCGGCGGCGGTGTAATCGTGGCCGTCACCACACTCGATCCCCAGCTTTTCGATCAGGTCGAGGAGGCGCTCAAGGACGTCATGGACCCCGAGCTCGGGGTGAACGTCGTCGATCTGGGTCTGATCTACGACCTGGGCTGGGATGACGATAACGACGCGCTTGTCATTCACATGACCCTGACATCCGCGGGGTGCCCCCTTACCGACGTGCTGGAGGAGCAGACAGCAGAGTCGCTCGACGGCATAGTCGAGGCCTTTAGGATTAATTGGGTATGGATGCCTCCTTGGGGCCCCGAGCGGATTACTGAGGACGGCCGTGACATGATGCGCGCGCTCGGCTTCTCGATTTGAGTCGGACCAGATAAACGTCGAAGGGCCGGGAGGAACTGTCCTCCCGGCCCTTCGACGTTGCGAGAAATGGGTGCTCAGCGGCGTCGCTCGGCGAGTGCGTCAGCACCGTGCCAGGCGACGGGAAGGAGGATCGCGGCGATGATGGCTTTGACTGCCCCGCCCAGGAGGAACGGGTAAAAGCCACCGACGAGGGTCGACTCGAGATCGCTGGGGTAGCCCAGGGCGTGCAAGCTCACGGCGAGCCAGGGGAGACCGATGGCGAACACGACCAGCGAGCCGCCCGCGAAAGCCGCGAGTGCCCTGGGAAACCGGCGCTCCCACGACCGCTCGGACAGCCAGCCAACGACTCCTGCGGCGACGACGAAGCCAACGATGTAGCCGAAGCTCGGCGATGCGGCGGCTGCAAACCCGGTGAGGTGCCCGCCGTCGCTCTGCGGAGCGTAGACGGGAAGGCCGACGAGGCCGAGGACGAGGTACAGAGCGAGAGACGACGCGCCACGCACCGCGCCGAGCGCAGAACCGACCAGCAGGACCGCGAGTGTCTGCCCCGTGATCGGAACCGGCCACATGGGCACCGTGACCTGCGCCAGCCCCGCGGTCAGTGCGGCACCCCCGAGGACGAGAGCGACGTCGGTCGTGAGTGAACGTGAGACGATTCGGTCGGCGAGGACCGGCCGGGACGGACCGAGCGTGAGAGTGGACATGAGTTCTCCAGAGACCGGGCCGCCGAGGCGACGAGGAGCGAAAGCGTCGAGCGGGACCGGAACTCTGTCTGCCCGGCGGCGCAGCATTTATACTATGGGGCTACCGTATCGCAGCCCCTTCCCTCACTCCTCCCGAACCGAACGCCATTTCTTGGCGGGAACGGACAGAACTGTGCTCAGCGTGCACGACCTCGAACTCCGAGTCGGCGCTCGACTCCTGATGGAGAATGTCTCCTTCCGGGTCAGCGACGGCGACAAGGTTGGCCTCGTCGGCCGCAACGGAGCAGGGAAGACGACGCTGACGAAGGTTCTCGCGGGCGACCTCATCGCCTCGAAGGGCACGGTCGACCGCGGCGGCGAAATCGGCTACCTGCCGCAGGATCCACGCTCGGGCGACCCGGAGGAACTCGCGCGGACGCGGATCCTGGACGCGCGTGGGCTCGGCCAGCTCGTCCTCGGCATGCAGGAGGCGACGATCGCGATGTCCAGCAGCGAGACTTCCGTCAGCGAGGCCGGGATGAAGAAGTACGGCAACCTCACCGACCGTTTTCTCGCCCTGGGCGGATACGCGGCGGAGGCGGAGGCCGCGTCGATCGCGAGCAATCTCAACCTCCCGGACCGTATCCTCGACCAGCCGCTAAAGACACTCTCGGGTGGACAGCGCCGCCGAATCGAGCTGGCTCGGATCCTGTTCTCGGACGCGAGCACGCTCATCCTCGACGAGCCGACTAACCACTTGGACGCCGATTCCGTCGTGTGGCTTCGCGAGTTCTTGAAGAACTACCGCGGTGGCTTCATTGTGATCAGCCACGACATCGAACTTGTCGGCGAGACGGTGAACCGCGTGTTCTACCTCGACGCGAACCGCCAGGTCATCGACGTCTACAACATGAACTGGAAGAACTACCAGCGCCAGCGCGCCGCTGACGAGGAACGGCGCAAGAAGGAGCGCGCCAACGTCGAGAAGAAGGCCGGGGCCCTGCAGCTCCAGGCCGCCCGCTTCGGCGCCAAGGCGTCGAAGGCCGCCGCCGCGCACCAGATGGTGGCGCGCGCCGAGAAGATGCTCAGCGGACTTGAGGAGGTGCGCGCAGTCGACCGTGTCGCCAAGCTGCGCTTCCCGACTCCGATGGCCTGCGGCCGCACACCCTTGCACGCCGAGAACCTGTCGAAGAGCTATGGCTCTCTCGAGATCTTTACCGCTGTCGATCTCGCAATCGACCGGGGCTCGAAAGTCGTGATCCTCGGGCTCAACGGTGCGGGCAAGACGACGCTGCTGCGCATCCTCGGCGGAGTCGATCAGCCGGATACCGGCGTGATCGAGGCGGGCCACGGCCTGCGCATCGGCTACTACGCGCAGGAGCACGAGACCATCGACGTCAAACGCTCTGTGCTCGAGAACATGGTGTCGGCCAGCCCGAACCTCACTGAGACTGAGGCGCGCCGCGTGCTGGGCTCGTTCCTGTTCACGGGAGATGACTCCCACAAGCCGGCGGGTGTGCTCTCGGGTGGCGAGAAGACGCGCCTCGCTCTAGCGATGATCGTCGTCTCTGGCGCGAACGTGCTGCTGCTCGACGAGCCCACGAACAACCTCGATCCGGCGAGCCGCGAAGAGATCCTCGACGCTCTTGCGCACTACGAGGGAGCGGTCGTTCTGGTCAGTCACGACGAGGGTGCTGTCGAGGCGCTGAATCCCGAGCGCGTCCTCATCATGCCCGAGGGCACCGAAGATCACTGGGCCGCCGACTACCTCGACCTCATCACGCTGGCCTAGCGGTACTGCCCGCGGGGAATCGACGCGGCGCAGTAGCCGTTCGGGGGGCGTGGGCCCGCTGATCCCGGTGCATCGTGCAGACCCGGTGCGTCGTGCAGAACGGACGGTGCTTCGTTGATGAGGCGTGGACAGGCGCTGGCGTGACGCAGCCGCGCCTGGCGCAGCGTCCAGCCTGGAAGCGATCGTCTCCTGCTGGACGGTAGAGCGCCACCGAGCGCGACAGGCGTGCAATCGACCTGACGGCGCTGTGGCAGGCGTGGCGATCGGCTTGTGACCGGGGAGTTCACGCCCGATGACGCCTGCCGTTTCTGACCACGAGGCGGTCGTCGACGCCGCACTAAGGTGCGGTTGCTCTATACGTGTGCATATTAACTTGACTCAACCTCTCGTATGGATATGCTCTCATCGTTCCGTAGTTGGACGCACATGAAAATTAGTGAGAGGCACCAGCAGCATCATGAGTCGAGACCTCCTAGAAAGCTGCCCGCGACGAGCCGCTCCACTCGCAGAACGGCTGAGGACTTTGACGTCCGGACGGCGCATTATCAATCTCCATGCGCTCCCACTGCACGGTGTTCGACGGTCGCTGCCGGCGGAACTCGGCGATCGTTACTCCGCAATGCTCGACGGCGTGACAAGTGATGTGAGCTTTTCCGGTCGTGCTCTTGATTCATTCTTCGCTCCGGTCGGACCGCTCGCCGCCGCTCACGAAGCCGCGGCCGCTGCCTTTGGCGCAGATTTCTCCTACTTCGTCACCGGAGGCACCAGCCAGTCGAACCGCATCGCGCTCGACGCACTCGGCGGGCCAGGGTCTCGGCTCTTGCTCGATGGCTCCTCTCATCAGTCGATGATTCTCAGCTCGACTGCTTTAGGAATGGAGGTGACGACGGTGAACGAAGTTCAACGTGGCTCCGTCATGGTTCCGGATCTGGACGGTATCGTCGACCAGCTGCGAGCCGCTCACCGCGCGGGGCGCCCGTTTGACATCGTCGCCGTCACGGCCTCGTCTTACGACGGCCTCGTCCTGCGATTCGATCATGCGCTGCCCCGACTTGTCGAGGCGTCCCCGGAGACGGCGATCCTCGTCGATTCTGCTTGGACAGCTATTCACTCGTTCCACAGTGACGTCGTCCGCTACACAGCCCTTCGCGCCGCGCGCAATCTCCGGCTGCAGGGAGTTCAACTCCCTCAGATCATCGTCACGATGTCCGCGCACAAGTCTATGGGCGCTCTGCGGCAGGGTTCTTATCTCCACGCTCTCGGTACCGGGGTCGCCCCAAGCATCCGGCGGGCAGTCTTTACGAATCACACCACGTCTCCCTCCTGGCCGATTCTTGCGTCTCTCGATCTGGCGCGCCTGCATGCAGAGATGTTCGGGCAGGCCGCCGTGTCCTCCGCCATCCGACTTCGCGCAGACTTCGCGTCCGCGATCCGAACGGACCCCCTCCTTCGGCAGCTGATTCGCGATGCCGACACGGTCGATGAATCGTCCGGCGTCTTCTTCACCGATCCAATGCGGATGACGTTGAATGTCAGCGACCTGGGCGAATCCGGCCGGATTCGACAGCGGCTCTTCGACGAATTCGATATCTACATAGCGCGCTGCAGCCCCGCCGGTCTCACCCTCCACTTCCACATTGGAGTGGACGCGACCGATGTTGCTGCTCTGCTCGGGGCGTTGCATTCGCTGGCTCGCGAACGACGAATGGCGGCAAAAAGCGAAGCCAGCCGCTTCGCTATCGGAGCCGTCGTCGACTGCCACGTCATTCCGTACCCACCGGGCGTTCCGATCGCAGGCCCGGGTGACGTGTGGACTAGGACGCACGATCGGACCCTCTCTGAGGAGCGCATCGCCGGCGCCGAAATCTTTTTCATCCCCGCCCGAGAGCTCGAGAGGAATTCCGCGTGATCACTCTCGATGTCATCCGCAACCACGCCCACGCCATGCCGACGGCCATTGCCTTCGAACATGCAGGCACTCGGATCACGTGGCGGGACTACGCCGCAGAGGTCGAACGTATCCTCCCGTGGGTCGAGACTCACTTGCGCTCCGACCTCGACGTCGTCGCTGTCGAATCTGAGATCAGCATCGCCGTCTTTGTTCTCACGAGTGCAGTGGCCACTCTGGGGGTCCCTTGGGTCGCTCTCGATTCCGCACAGCCACCGGCCATCAGAGAGGAACAGCTGCGGTCGGTGAAACCGACACTGATCCTCCGCACCCTGGACGAGCGCTTGGTTGTCGCGACCAGCGCAGGAGTCGTGAGCTATGCGGACATTCCGACGCTGACGGAAACGCCGATATCTCGACAGAGAGATTTCCGAGCCATCGGATTCACCTCTGGTACGACCGGCATGCCCAAGCTGGTACTCCGCGACACACCCAGCGAGAAGCGACGCACGTCGATGTTCATCGCGCGATTCGGCTTCACCAGTACCGATCGGTTCCTTCTGTGCCTTCCGTTGTCGCACGCTTCTAGTCACGGCTGGGCCAGAACCTTCCTGACGGCCGGATCGACGGTTGTTATCGAGGCGCCAGATCCGGCCGCGGTGGCGAATCAGATCACGGAGAACGCGATCACCGCCACGCTCCTTGTCCCGCCGATGCTCACACGGGTCGTGTCGACACTGGCGAGTCGCGGCCACGGCCAGCGCGTGGAATCTCGCCTGCGATTCCTCCTGACCGGAGGACGACATGTCCCAGGGGCGCTGGTCGGACAGGTGTACAGCACTCTTGGCCCCGTCCTGCACTCGTATTACGGCACAACCGAGACCGGCGTGAATGTGATGGCAGACCCTTCCGATCTGCTCGTTAACCCGCGGACATCCGGTCGAGTTCTCGACGGTTCTCATGTCGCGGTCCTCGACGAGAGCCACCATCCACTCGACAGACCGGGTGCGGTCGGCCGTATCGCTGTCGCGAGCTTCATGGGCGCGGCACGCTATGCGAGCGCGTCGATCCCGTCCCTCGAGATTGACAATCGGCGCTACATCCTCACAAGCGATGTCGGTCGATTCGAGCACGACGGCACCCTCCGCATCCTCGGTCGCTCCAGTGAGTTCGCGGCGGCCACGGCGTGTGGCGATCTCTTCGGGCTCGAAGACGATCTTCGCCTGTTGCCCGATGTCACCGATGTCGCTACCCAGGTGGCCACGGACGGGACCTCACTCGTGGTCGTCCTCGCTCTCGGCCGCGAACCGGCCACGGATCCCGCGCTGCTGCAGTACCTCGCCGCTCGAGTCGCAGTCCAGCGCCGGGTACGACTTCCCATCAGCGTTCACACAGTCGAGCACCTCGTCTTCTCCTCCACCGGCAAGTTTGATTTGTCCACGACCCTTACACCGACCAGTCTCGTTACCGCCTCGATCTCGAAGAGCTAAGGAACACCGTGAAAAGCACATCTTTTAAAGCAATCTTCTATTGCCTCATTCCTCCGCTGATCTGGGGCGGGATGTTCCCGCTCGCGAATAGCATTTCCCCGACGGTCAATGCCTTTCATATGACTCTCATTCGGTACGGCCTCGCCGCCGCGATCCTCGTCCTCATGCTTGTGCGGGCCGAAGGCCGCGGTGCCTTCGCCACCGACGGCAAGGTGGTACGACTCTTCCTTCTCGGCACTTCCGGGTTTGCCGGATTTGGTCTACTCGCCTTTACGGCGTTGAACTACACGAGTGCTCCGAATGTGAGCCTCATCATGGCCATGATGCCGGCCATCGGCGCCATCGTCGGAGCCGTCGCCACGCGGAAGATGCCACCGCTGTACACCGTCGGCAGCATCGTGCTCGCCTTCATCGGGGTCGCGCTGGTGATTACTCAGGGCGACTTCGGCAAGCTGGCCAGCGGACAGCTCGGGCTCGGTGAACTCCTCGCGCTCCTCGGCGCCATCTGTTGGGTCACCTACACCCGAGGTGCCGGGGCGTTCCCTGGCTGGTCCGCCCTCCGGTACACCACCCTGACCACTGCGCTTGGATGCATCTCCATCGCCGCCGCGGTCATCGTCGCGTCGGCTGTCGGCTACGTCTCGGCGCCCACCGTCGAGCACGTACTCGCGGCCTGGCCTCAGTTGGCGTATCTCGTCATCTTCGCCGGAGTCGTCGCTGTCCTGTTCTGGAACAAGGGAATCGGCATGCTGGGTGCCCTCAACGGGACGCTCTTCATGAATCTGGTCCCCGTCACGACATTCACCATCAGTATGATCAGCGGCTTCCGCCCCGGTCCGATCGCTCTCATCGGCGCCGCGATCGTCCTCACGTCACTCCTTCTCAACAACTGGCTCAGCCGCCGAGCAGCGGCGCGAGCCACATCCGCGGCCGTCATGCCGGCTGCCCGCGAGCCTCTCAGTCAGTCGAGGTGATCGTCGTCGTTATTGCAAGGGAGTCGACGTAGTGTGAGGGGGCGAATACGACCAGTGTTCGCCCCCTTTCCTGAGAGGACGTCATGGCGCCCCGGACCTTCCACCCAGAACTCGCCTCCGTCGACGTCATTAACCTTCTCCGCGCCGTAGCCGATCCCATCCGTCTTCGCGTCGTCGATATTCTCGATGATGGCAATGAATACACCTGCTCCGCGCTCGCCCACCGGCTCGACATCCCTCTGCCGACGATGAGCTACCACCTCAAGACTCTTCGTGAAGCCGGATATACGCGGAGCCGCAAAGACGGCACCACACGATGGACCTCTCTCCGGTCTGACGATCTCGACGGTGCCTTCCCCGGGCTGCGCTCCACTCTGTCGACTCTTGCCGAGGCGAGCGAGCGTCAACGCTAATTCCGTTGCCGTGAGCGGCGACTGCACGAAATTTCCCGTCCCTAGCGGGTGTCGAGCAGTTCGTCCTCGACTTCGGCGTCGCTACGTCCCCGACGGCGGCGCCGTTCTTCTCGGCGCTTCTCTGCCGCCACGACCTCGGGATCCTCGGCGTTGCGGAGGCGGTACTCATGCCGGATCGCCCAGCCGAGCCCCCCGAACCCCATCACCGCGAACAGCACCCACTGGATCGCGTAGCTGATATGCAGGCCTTCGTCGGCAACCGGTTTCATCGCGGCGAGCGGGGGAGCGTCGAAGGGAGCTGGCGACTCGGCAACGAGGAGGCCGTACGCGGAGCTGCGCAACGGCTCATCGAGCTGCGCCGAGAGGTCGTCCAGGTGAATCGTGGCGATCTGACCGGCCGGAGCGGAGCGGCCCTCGATCCGGCCTTCCGCTGGTTTCAATCGAGCGATGACCGTGACCTGATTTTTTGGAGGAGCGGGGATCGTATCGGGGGAGTCCTGGTTCGAGCCAACAGGCACCCAGCCGCGGTCGACGACGAACACGCTGCCGTCGTCGAGGCGGAGCGGAGTCAGGACCTCAAATCCCGGATTGCCGTTATAGGGGCGGTTGCGCACGAGGGTCTGCCCGGTGACGTCATAAACGCCGCTGACCTCGACGGGACGATACTCGAGCGAATCGTCCCAGGCTGCGGCAGCGGGCAGCAGTCCGTCGAGCGCGACCGGCTCGGCGGTCCAGTTGGCCGTGACCAGGCGATTGGTCGAGGCTGCCTGGTCGAGCCGCGCGACCTGCCACCGAGAGAGGAGCACGCATGCGACGGCGAAGACGACGGCCAGTGCGAGGTAGCCGAACCACCGCCGCGAGAAGACAAAGTGCCAGGACGGGCGGGACGGGTCCTCGCTCACTCCGCGGCCCCTCGATCGACGGTGTAGAGCGGCTTGACCTCGAGTGGGAACTCTCGCGCCAGGAGGAATTCGCGCAAGAAATCACGATGCTCGGCACAGGCGAGCCAGGTCTTCCGGCGATTCTCCGCATGGATCCGTGGATTGCGCCACTCAATGGCCCAGGTCGCGGTGTTCGGGCAGCCGGTACGCGAGCAGGCGTGCGCATCCGGTACGCGTCCCAGCGGGATCACGAGCGGTGTCCCGCGGGGTCGCCGCCCTCGGATGCGTCGGTCCCCGCACCGCTGTTCGTGGCAGCCGGAGCGTCGGCAGCGGGCTGGGGAGTAGGTGCGGGCCGAGACAGCACAATTGCTCCCGGTCGTTCGACGTTGCCCCGCTCGCCCGCACTGCCAACATTGGCGAGCACGACGGCGAAGTACGGAAGGACGACGGCTCCGATCGCGAAAAAGAGCTGCCACCAGCCGTGCGCGAAAAGAAGGCAGATCACGCACAGCAGTCGGATGCTCATGGCGATGGAGTATTTGATCGCGCGTGAGCGCCGCTCGGCGCTCGGCGACGGCGGGAGGGAGGTGAGTGTCTCGCGTGATTTCACAGCCCTTCAAGCCTACGTCCCACGGGGTGGGGGCAGGACGGGTGGCCCGCATCCCCCGATGTGTTGCGCGGGGCGCCTCTAGGATGTACGGGTCGTCCGGCGCCACCCGCGCGCCGGCAGGAGGGACATCATGACCACGCCGCGCACCGTCCTCGTCACCGGGGGCAACCGGGGGATCGGCTACTCCATCGCTCAGGAGTTCGTGGCCGCCGGTCACCGGGTCGCTGTCACGGCGCGCTCAGGCGCGGGGCCGGAGGGGTCGCTCACCGTGGTCGCCGACGTAACCGATACCGCCTCCGTCGATGCCGCCTTCACACAGGTCGAGGCCGAACTCGGTCCTGTCGAAATCCTGGTGGCCAACGCCGGTATCACCCGCGACACTCTGCTGCTGCGTATGACGGAGGAGGACTTCACCTCCGTCATCGACACCAATCTCACCGGCGCCTTTCGCGTGGTGAAGCGTGCATCGAAGGGCATGCTCAAGCAGCGATTCGGTCGCGTGGTGCTCGTCTCGAGTGTTGTCGGTCTCTACGGCTCGCCCGGTCAGATCAACTACTCGTCGTCGAAGGCTGCGCTGGTCGGCTTCGCTCGCTCGCTCACGCGGGAATTGGGCGCCCGAAATATCACCGCCAATGTGGTCGCCCCCGGCTTCATCGAGACGGATATGACCGCTGAACTCTCGGCGGACCAGCAGGCCGAATACCGCAAGACCATCCCTCTCGCGCGCTATGGCACGGCCGCAGAGGTTGCGAAGGTGACCCGATGGCTGACGAGCGACGAGGCGGCCTATATCTCCGGCGCCGTGATCCCGATCGACGGCGGCCTCGGGATGGGGCACTGAACGATCAGCGTCGTGCTGAGATGCATGCGCATCAAGGCGACCATGCCCGTCGAGGCCGCTGCGGGGTCGGAGCGAGAACCGCCGATCCTCAGCCGCGCAGCCCCAACAGCGGCAGCAGTTGCGAGAGATCGAGGCCATCGACGATGAGATCGGCACGTTCACGGACGAGGGGCTTGGCGTTGAAGGCGACGGACAGCGCGGCGATCGCCATCATCTCGAGGTCATTGGCGCCATCACCCACAGCGATGGTGCGCTGAGGAGGGACGCCGCACTCAGCCGCCCACTCGCGCAGTGCCTTCGCCTTCGCCGCAGCGTCGATGACCGGGCCGGTGACCGCTCCTGTGAGGCGGCCACTGGAGCAGCAGAGCCGGTTCGCGCGGACGAAGTCGAGGCCGAGGGTGCCAGCGACCGGATCGAGAATCTCGTGGAAGCCGCCTGAGACGACTCCGACTCGACCACCCGCGGCATGAACTCCGGCGACCAGTTGCGCGGCCCCGGGGGTGACCCGGACGCCGGCGCTCACCTCGGCGAAGATCGACTCCGAGACGCCCGCCAGTGTCGCGACCCGCTCGCGCAGGCTTTCGCCGAAGTCGAGTTCGCCGCGCATGGCCCGGGCGGTGATAGCGGCTACCCGCTCCTCGGAGCCCGCGTGCACAGCGAGAAGTTCGATCACCTCGTCCTGCAGGAGGGTGGAGTCCGCGTCGAGAACGACGAGAAAGCGGGAAGGAGTCGCGGAACGCTCACTCAAGGGCCGGGCCAATCGGTCGGGTGGGCGTGCTGATAAGCACCCGCGGGGATGCTACGGGTGGACGACGACGCCCTTGCCAACGACGGTGATGCCCGACTCGGTAACGGTGAACCCGCGCTCGCGATCGTGATCGTGGTCCACGCCGACACGAGCGCCGGGCTCGACGACGACGTCTTTGTCGAGGATAGCGCGCATGATGAGAGAGTCCGGGCCGATCCGCACCTTGTCGAAGACGACGGAGTCGGTGACGGTGGCGTTCGACTCGATGACGGTCCATGGACCGACGACGCTGCGCTCGATATGCGCGCCCGAGATCACCGTGCCCAGCGACACAACCGAGTCGATCGTCGACCCCATGTTGCCCTTGCCGTCGCGCACGATCTTGGCGGGAGGTGAGTTCAGCTGCGACGAGAAGATCGGCCACTGCTGGTTGTAAAGGTTGAACACCGGCAGCGCCGAGATGAGGTCCTGGTGCGCCTCGAAGAACGAGTCGATGGTGCCGACGTCGCGCCAGTAGTAGCGGTCGCGATCGGTCGACCCGGGGACCTCGTTGAGCTTGAGGTCGTAGACGCCGGCCTCGCCGCGGGCGACGAAGTCCGGAATGATGTCGCCGCCCATGTCGTGATCGGAGGAGGAGAGTTCACCGTCGCGGATGACCGCGTCGATCAGCGCGTCGGCATCGAAGACGTAGTTCCCCATTGAGGCGAGAACCTCATGGGGCGCATCAGCGAGCCCCACAGCATTCTTCGGCTTCTCGAGAAACTCCGAGATCATCGTGGGGACGATTCCGTCGCCCGCCTCGTCGCCCGCGAGCTGGATCACGCCGAACTGGTCGGCGAGCGCGATCGGCTGGCGGATAGCCGCGACCGTCGCTTTCGCGCCCGACGCGACGTGCGCGTCGATCATCTGCGAGAAGTCCATCCGGTAGACATGGTCGGCGCCGACCACGACGACGATGTCGGGCTTCTCGTCGCGGATCAGGTTGAGGCTCTGCAGGATGGCGTCGGCCGAGCCGCTGAACCAGCGCTTGCCGAGGCGCTGCTGCGCGGGCACTGACGCGACGTACGAGTTGAGCAGTCCGGAGAGGCGCCAGGTCTGCGAGACGTGGCGGTCGAGCGAGTGCGACTTGTACTGGGTCAACACGACGATCTGGGTGAGACCGGAATTGATGAGGTTAGAGAGCGCGAAGTCGATCAGCCGGTATTGGCCACCGAACGGCACCGCGGGCTTCGCTCGGTCGGCCGTCAAGGGCATGAGCCGCTTTCCCTCGCCGCCGGCGAGGACGATGCCGAAAATCTTCTTTGACTGCATGGCCTAACAGTAGGGGCTTGGGCTCGTCAGCGGACCCGTCTGTCGCCGCAGTAGCGGGCTGTACTACGGTTCGGGGGTGCGAGTCGATTTGCTGACCAAGGAATATCCGCCTGAGGTGTACGGGGGAGCCGGTGTGCACGTGGCCGAACTCACGATGGCGCTGCGGAGAGATCTGGAGGTCGTGGTGCGCTGCTTCGGTGCGCCGCGCGACGAGAAGGGGACGTTCGCGTATCCCGTTCCCGCGGAGTTGGCGCAGGCAAACGGTGCGCTGCAGACCCTCGGAGTCGACCTGCAGATCGCGCAGGATGTGGCGGGAGCCGATCTGGTCCACTCCCACACCTGGTACGCGAATGCGGCGGGACGCCTGGCTCAACTGCTCCACGGCATCCCACACGTGGTCTCGGCGCACAGCCTCGAGCCGCTGCGGCCATGGAAGGCCGAGCAGCTCGGCGGCGGCTATCGCGTCTCGAGTTGGATCGAGCGCGAGGCGTACGAAAACGCCGACGCCGTGATCGCGGTATCCGGCGGCATGCGCACCGACATCCTCCGCTCGTACCCGGCGCTCGATCCCGCCAAGGTGCACGTCGTCTACAACGGCATCGACCTCGACGCCTGGCACCCGGTCGAGGACGAGGCTGTCCTGACGGAGCTCGGCATCGACTCTTCGCGACCGTCAGTGGTCTTCGTTGGCCGCATCACCCGACAGAAAGGCCTGCCCTACCTCCTGCGGGCCGCGGCGACCCTGCCGCCCGACGTGCAGCTCGTGCTCTGCGCAGGTGCGCCCGATACTCCAGAGATCATGGCCGAGGTGACGACGCTCGTTCGCAGTCTCCAGGAGGAGCGCACCGGCGTCGTCTGGATCGACCGGCACCTGCCTCGGCACCATCTTTCGGCAGTGCTGACGGCCGCAACCACGTTCGTCTGCCCGTCGATCTACGAGCCGCTCGGCATCGTCAACCTCGAGGCGATGGCCTGCGGCGCGGCGGTCGTCGGCACGGCGACCGGCGGTATTCCGGAGGTCGTCGTCGACGGAGTGACCGGTCGGCTCGTGCCGATCGAGCAGGCGACGGACGGAACCGGCACGCCCGTCGATCCTGAACGCTATGTCGCTGACCTGGCCGCGGCACTCGCCGAGGTCGTCGCCGACCCCGAGGCAGCTCAGCGAATGGGTGCAGCGGGCCGCGACCGCGCGCAGAGCCATTTCAGCTGGACCCACATTGCTCGGGACACCCGAGCCATCTACGAGTCGCTCGTCTGACCCGCTCAGGCACTCCCTTTAGAATGGCTGCTATGCCCAGCGTTGTCTCGTTCGCCGATGTCTCCTTTGTCCGGAACGGCAAGCGGATCCTCGATCACGTGTCGTGGGACGTCGCCGAGGACGAGCGTTGGGTGATCCTCGGCCCCAATGGCGCCGGTAAAACGTCGATCCTGCAGATTGCCGCCGCGCAGAATTACCCTTCGACCGGTATCGCGCAGCTGCTTGGGGACGCGCTGGGTCGCGTCGATGTCTTCGAGCTGCGGCCGCGTATCGGTTACGCCTCGACCGCGATGGCCCGACGACTGCCCGCCGGCGAGACCGTGCTCGACGTGGTGATGACCGCCGCCTACGCCGTAACCGGCCGCTGGAACGAGGGTTACGACGCAATTGACGAGCGCCGAGCTCGCCGAGTTCTGGCCGAGTGGAAGCTCGAGCACCTTGCCGAGCGCACCTTCGGCACGCTCTCGGACGGCGAGCAAAAGCGCGTCCAGATCGCCCGCGCGATCATGACCGACCCCGAGCTGCTTTTGCTCGACGAGCCGGCCGCGAGCCTCGACCTCGGCGCCCGCGAAGAGCTGGTGCAGCTGCTCGGCGGTTTCGCGAAGGACCCGGCCTCGCCCGCAATCGTGATGGTGACCCACCACGTCGAGGAGATCCCGGACGGCTTCACCCACGCGCTGCTCCTTCGAGATGGGGCGGTCGTGGTGGCCGGTCCCCTGGCGGAATCGCTGACCGAGGCGACCCTGGCCGAGACGTTTGGGCTCGACATCGCGCTTACTCGCGAAAATGGGCGCTTCTCGGCCCGCGCTCGCGGCTGAGTGCGGGCGCGGCCTTTTCTCGACACTGTCGGTCTGATATTCTCGATAGCTGGTTCGGGCCCGTTCGCGGTGTTCCCGCCCACTTCCACCCGTTCCCGTCGATGACAGGTGCGGTTCAGGACCATCGAGGACAGGACACGACCATGAAGACCGACATTCACCCCGAGTACTCCGCGATCGTCTTCCGCGACCTTGCGTCCGGTGAGACGTTCCTCACCCGCTCGACCGCGAAGAGCACCAAGACGATCGAGCTTGACGGTGTCACCTACCCCGTCATCGACGTCGAGATCTCCTCCGCCTCACACCCGTTCTACACGGGCAAGCAGCGTCTCATGGACTCCGCCGGTCGCGTCGAGAAGTTCAACCTCCGGTTCAAGAACTTCGGCAAGTAGCACGTCCTCGAAGGGCCCTCGACCACGCGGTCGGGGGCCCTTTGTCGTGCTCGGCGCCGGTCGTGCTCGGCGCCGGTCGTGCTCGGCGCATACGGCTTCGAGGCGACGGATTCGGAGGATAGTCGGCAGAATTCCGTCACCGTCACCAGGGCCGCAATCGACCTTGCGCGGACACAACGGGGACAAGCGGTACTTGCGTATCCGTAGCGCGGTGGGGCCGCGGACGCGGTAGCGTCCCGGAATGGTGTCCTTCGCCGACAAGCCGATCCTGCCGTTCGCCACAGCCGAGCAGTGGGACGAGTACCTGCGCGGGGAACCGGACCCGGGAGGTGTCCGGCTTAAGTTGCGTAAGAAGGCGGCCACGGATCCGGGGATCACCTACGCGGAGGCGCTGGACATCGCGCTCTGCCACGGTTGGATCGACGGCCAAGCGGGTGCCTTCGATGAGCAGTTCAAGCTCCAGGCGTTTACCCCGAGGCGCCGGGCGAGCCCGTGGTCGAAGGTCAACCGCGACCATGTGGCCCGGTTGCTTGCGGAGGGGCGGATGCTGCCCGCGGGGCTCGCGGAGGTGGAGCGGGCTCGGGCGGACGGGCGCTGGGATGCGGCGTACCGGCAGCGCGATGCAGAGGTGCCGGCCGATTTTCAGGTGGCGCTCGACGGTGATCCGGTGGCGCAGGCCTTCTTCGCGACAGTGAGCGGGCAGAAACGCTTCGCGTTCCTCTTCCGGCTCTCGCAGCTCAAGCGGCCCGAGACGCGAGAGCGGCGGATCGCGGAGTACGTGGCGCTGCTGCAGCAGGGGCGCACCCTTACTTAAAGGGCGTTAGTGGCGGACGGGCCACGTGCCATCAGCGACAAAGGACTCGTCGCGTACGCGGCGCATGTACTCCTGGAATGATGCGGCCTGCGTGCTACACCAGTCGACCTGCAGCTCGTGGAGGGCCTCGGCGTCGACGCCAAGTTCGTTGGCGAACGCGCGGCCGATGGCCTGAGCGACCCGACCGGCGGCGATCGCGTCGGCTCCGGCATCGTGGGCCTCGGTAAGGGCGACTCCGTAATGCTCGGCAGCGACGGTGAGAGTGCGCTTGCCCTTGCGAAAGCGGTCGACCGCCTTGTCGATGACGAGCGGATCAATGACCGGGCTCGGGTCGAGCAAGACCGGGACGCCCCAGCGACGCGCTTCATGCGCCAGAAGCGAGAGGTCGTAGGGTGCGTTGTACACGACGACCGGGACGCCGCGCGCGAGGAGCGAGCGCAGCGACTCCGAGATCTCGGCGACGACCTCGCCGGGAGGGCGTCCGTGCTCGTGCGCGTAGTCGGTGGTGATGCCGTGCACGGCGCTCGCACCGGGGGGAATCTCGATTCCGGGGTCGGCCAGCCAGGTCGTTCCCTCGATGGGCTGGCCCGCTGCGTCGAGGACGCCGACATATGCCGTGACAATGCGACTCGTACGCACGTCGATGCCCGTCGTCTCGAGGTCGAACACCGCGAGGAGATCGAACCAGTGCGCTCCCGCAGCCGGGGCACGTTCGTCCGGCCTCTCGAACTCGGCATCACTGCCGAACTCGCCATCGTCGAACAGGGTGGGCTCGGTCTGTGCGGTGGTGCTCACGCGGACAGCATAAACGGGGCCTCTGACATCGGCCGGAGGCCCCGCGGTGTGCTGCGGCTCAGCGCGCTCCGCGCGCCTTCGCCACGTGCAGCCAGAAGAAGCCTTGGGTGCCGAGGGTCATGGTGAGCGTGCCGGCCTCGGTGAAGCCGGGGAAGCGTCCGCCTCCGAAGAGGTCGCTCAGCGTCGATCCGGGGTTCTCGGGGTCGGTGATCGTCACTGACACCGGGTTGTGGTTGAAGCTGAAGACGCAGAGCACCTCCTCGGGCTGGTCGCCCATCTCACTACCGGAACCCGCGTAGTCGCGCACGAAAGCGAGCACCGACTCGTGGTCAGTCTCGAGCACACGCATCGAGCCGAGGCCGAACGCCGGGTGGCCGCGACGCACGTGCAGGACGTTTCGCATCCAGTGCAGGAGCGAGCGGGACTGCGCGAGCTGCGCCTCCACGTTGACCTGGTTGTAGTGGTAGACGAGCGACTGCACGATCGGCTGCACGAGCTTGCCCGGATCGGCGGCGGAGAAACCGGCGTTGCGATCGGGCGTCCACTGCATCGGCGTGCGGGAGGCGTCGCGGTCGTTGAGCCAAATGTTGTCGCCCATCCCGATTTCGTCGCCGTAGTAGAGGAAGGGGCTTCCTGCTAGGGAGAAGAGGAGCGCGTTGATGAGCTCGAGTTCTGCGCGCGAATTGTCGAGCAGTGGCGCGAGGCGACGCCGGATGCCGATGTTCGAGCGCATCCGCGGGTCGTAGGCGTACCAGCCGTACATCGCCTGGCGGTACTCCTCCGAGACCATCTCGAGAGTCAACTCGTCGTGATTGCGCAGGAACACTCCCCAGGCGGCTCCGCTGGGAATGTCGAAGGTCTCGGAGAGCACCTTCTTCAGCTCGTTCGCGGTCTGCGCGCGGAGAGAGTAGAAGACGCGGGGCATCACCGGGAAGTCGAATGCCATGTGGCACTCGGGCTCCTCCTCCGTACCAAAGAATGCGGCGACCTCGCGCGGCCACTGATTCGCCTCCGCGATCAAAATGCGGCCCGGGTAATCGCGGTCGACCATTGTGCGAAGGTTCTTGATGAAATCGTGCGTCGGAGGTTCGCCCTCGCCGTTGCCCTCGTCGGATTCGTAGAGGTAGGGGATCGCATCGAGGCGGATGCCGTCGACGCCCAGGTCGAGCCAGAACTTGACGATGTCGTGGATTGCCTCGTGCACCGCCGGGTTCTCGAAGTTGAGGTCGGGCTGGTGCGAGAAGAAGCGGTGGAAGTAGAACTGGCGGCGTTCGGCGTCGAATGCCCAGTTCGAATCCTCGGTGTCGACGAAGATGATGCGAATATCCGGCCACTTGTCGTCCGTGTCGTTCCAGACGTAGAAGTCACCGTAGGGGCCCTCGGGGTCGGAGCGCGACTGCTGGAACCACTCATGCTGGTCGCTGGTGTGGTTCAGCGGGAAGTCCATCACGATCCGCATATTGCGCTCATGGGCCTTTCGCACCAGGTCCCGGAAATCCTCCATCGTGCCGAATTCGGGGAGGATCGCCTTGAAGTCGGAGACGTCGTAGCCGCCGTCACGCAGGGGTGACAGGTAGAACGGCGGAAGCCAGAGGGCGTCGATCCCGAGCCACTGAAGATAGTCGAGCTTGGACGCGAGTCCGTTGATGTCGCCGGCGCCGTCCCCGTTGGAGTCGTAGTACGACCGGATCATCACCTCGTAGAACACGGCCCGGCGATACCACTGGGGGTCGAGGGCGAGTCCGGGGAGTTGGATCGGCGACGTGAAGCTCACGGTGCTCCTTCTGCTGCTGCCTGAGCGGATGACCGTCTGCGAGACGGGGGCGGTGCGCCACGATGCGAGCGCGTGCTCATGGTTGCGGCTCGGATCAGGGCCACGCAAGGCGTTGCGGCGAGAAGTTCCACAGGCTTTCCCTACGATGGGGAGCGCCATGACGTTACCCTCCCCCTACGCCGCCGACCTCGGTCGCCTCCTGATCGAGGAGGCGTCGGTGGATGTCGCGGGAGCGCCGACCGCGTACTGGATCTACGGGTCGCCGACGGCGTCGACCGCGCTGGTGCTGGTGCACGGGTTCCGCGGTGAGCACCACGGCCTCGAGCCGGTGATCGCCCGCCTCCTGGGCGGGGGAGCGGATGTCCGGGTCGTCGCGCCCGACCTGCCGGGCTTCGGCGCCTCCCCGCCGATGACCGCACATCTGCATGACGTTGGCGGGTACACCTCCTGGCTGAACGGGTTCCTCGACGCGCTTGGATTGCGCGGTTCGGCCGTCGTGCTCGGCCACTCCTTCGGCTCGATCATTGCGGCGGCCGCAGTCGCGAACGGGCTGCCGACGCCGCTCCTGGTGCTGGTGAACCCCATCGGGGCGCCGGCGTTGGCGGGACCTCGCGGCGCGCTGACGCGCCTCGCCGTCCTCTACTACCGGCTCGCCGCAGTGTTACCACGCCCACTCGGTGATCGCTTACTCAGCGCCCCGCCGATCGTCCGAGTCATGAGCCTGGCGATGGTGAAAACGCGGGATCCGTCGTTGCGCCGGTTCGTGCACGACCAGCACGACCGCTACTTCAGCGCGTTCGCCTCGCGGGACACCCTCCTGGAGGCGTTTCGCGCCTCGGTCTCGCACGACGTTGGCGAATACGCCTCCCGCATAGCCGTGCCGACGCAGCTGATTGCGGCGGCGCAGGACGACATCACTCCGCTCTCGGCGCAGTATCGTCTTCTCGATCATTTGGCGCACGGCCGACTGCACGTGATCGACGGCGTCGGTCATCTGATCCACTACGAGAAGCCGGATGAGGCCGCCGCAGTTCTCCGCGCTGCCCTCGAGGAGGGGATCGATCGATGAGGATCGTCGTCGACTGCCGGTATACCCGGCTCGAGCGCCACGACGGCATCAGTAGGTACACGGCCGAATTGGTCCGGGAACTGGCGCAGCTTCACGACGTCATCATGCTGATCAGCGACCGCCGCCAGCTCACGATGCTGCCCGCGCTGCCGTGGGAGCGGGTGACCGGTCCGAGCAGCCCCTTCGAGCCGTTCGTCGCGCTGCTGGTCAACCGACTCCAGCCGGACGTCGTGTTCTCGCCGATGCAGACGATGGGCTCGCTCGGTCGCCGATACCGCCTTGTTCTCACCGTGCACGATCTCATCTACTACCGCCACCGCACACCCCCGCGGGATCTGACGGCGCCCGTGCGGGGACTCTGGCGTCTCTACCACCTGGCCTGGTGGCCGCAGCGCAGGCTCCTTGAGCGGGCGGACGCCGTCGTGACGGTCTCTCAGACCACGCGAGACCTGATCCGCGAACACCGCCTCACGACGCGACCTGTCGTCGTCGTGCCCAACGCAGCGACCGAGCCCGACGAGGCGAGCGCCGCACTTGCCGCCTCGCTGCCGGACCGCTCGGAGGCGCGCTCCCTCGTCTATATGGGCTCGTTCATGCCATACAAGAACGTCGAGTCGTTGGCGCGGGCGATGCGCCTCCTGCCCGACTACGAATTGCACCTGATGAGCCGAGCAAGCGACGAAACGGTCGAGACGCTGCGTGCGTTGGCACCGACCGCGAAGCTGGTGTTCCATCAGGGGGCTCCGGATGCGGAGTACCGTGCGGTCCTGGCGCGCGCGACGGCCCTCGTCACGGCGAGCCACGACGAGGGATTCGGTATTCCGTTGGTGGAGGCGATGGCCCTCGGAACGCCGGTCGTCGTGAGCGATATCCCAATTTTTCGCGAGATTGCGCAGGATGCGGCGGTGTATGTCGATCCGTCGAGCGCTAAAGCGATTGCCGACGGTGTCCGCTTACTCGAGGACGGCGTCGTCTGGCGCAAGCAGTCGAACCGGGCCCGTGAGCGGGCGGCCGCGTACTCGTGGCGCGACTCCGCTCGCGTGCTCTTCGGGCTGCTCGGCGACCTCGGCCGCCGCTGAGTCTCAGGCGCCCGCTGCCGGGCTGAGCACGTCGTCGAGGTCGACGTCGGCGACCACCACATCACCGGAGTCATCGAAGCCGACGACGCGCAGCGCTCCATCGACGATCACGAAGTCGTGCCGGGAGCCGTTGCCGACCGAGATGCCGTGCGCCGGCAGGTCGTCGCTGCTGAGCGCGCGCAGGAGGCTGCCGATCACGGCGCCGTGGGTAGCCACGACAATGGCGGAGCCAGGGAAGCGCTCGGCCGCATCGAGGAGCGCGATGGTGGCGCGCGTGACGACCTCGGCCCGGGTCTCGCAGCCGGGGATCCGTCCGCCCTCGATGCCACCGGGGAACCGCTCGGTGAGTTCGGCTCCGGTCATCCCCTCCGCGTCGCCATAGGAACGCTCGGCGAGTCCGTCGACCGCCAGCGGCTCGTCAAGGCCGAGGCCGCGGGCGATTATCGCGCCCGTGTCGTACGCACGCTGAAGAGGGCTTGCGACCACGGCGTCCCAGTGTCGATCGCCGAGAAGGCGCGCAGCCGCGCGGGCCTGCGAGCGGCCGACTGGGTTGAGAGGGATGTCACTCCTGCCCTGGATGCGGCGGGCGGCGTTCCAGTCGGTCTGGCCGTGTCGGACGAGGGTGAGCTGGGTCACGGGGGCCTCTCGTGAGGTCGGGGCGGGTCGGTCGTTGCGGTCTTTGCGCGGAGTCACACCGACGCGGGGCGTAGCTCAGGCAGGCGCCCGGCCAGCTCGCGGAGCACCTCGCTGGTGCCGCCGTCGATCTTGATCGCCGCGCGCGAGTCGCCTTTGGTAGCGCCTCGGTTGACGATGACGATTGGCATCTTCGCCCGGCGTGCGATCTCGAGGAATCGAATGCCCGAATTGACGACCAGTGAGGACCCTGCCACGAGCAGCGCGTCGGCGCCCGCGACGATCGCGCGCGCCTCCTGAAACCGCTCGGTGGGGATGAACTCGCCAAAGAACACGATGTCGGGCTTGAGAATCCCGCTGCAGACGGTGCACTCGGGCACAGTCATCGCCGAAACGTCGTGCACCTCGGCATCGCCGTCGGGGTTGAGGGAGGAAACGCCCGGATCGTCGAGCCAGGGGTTGAGTCGCTCGATCCGCTCTGCGACGGCGTCGCGGGCGAAGTATTGGCCGCAGGTCATGCAGCGCACGCGATCCGCCGAACCGTGCAGGTCGACGACACGGCGCGATCCGGCCCTCACGTGCAGTCCATCGACGTTCTGCGTGACGACGCCCGTGAGCAGGCCGCGTTCCTCAAGGCGTGCGAGTGCGCGATGCCCGTCGTTCGGGACCGTGCTCGTGAAGCGGTGCCAACCAAGCTGACTGCCCGCCCAGTAGCGGCGGCGGTAATCCGGGTCGGCGACGAACTGCGAGTACGTCATCGGGCTGCGGACGGGGGCACCCGCGCCGCGATAGTCGGGGATGCCCGAATCGGTGCTCATGCCTGCGCCTGTGACGGCGGCGATGCGGCGCCCGCTGAGGAGTTCGACGGCCTGCTCGATCGCCAGGGCTGCGGGGCCCTTCGTGACCGGTGACGGACTGACCTTCATCCGCGCCTCCTTCGAGGGCCGTTCGGGCGGCCCCTGGCGAGTTTAGCCCGCGTCGTGCCCTAGATTGCCGGGATGCCGATCGTGCCCATCGACGACCTCGACCACCCCCTCCTCGCCGACTACCACCGCCTGACCGATGTGGCGCTGCGGCGGGTGCTCGAGCCGGAGGGCGGCCTCTACATCGCCGAATCGGCGAAGGTCATCGGTCGCGCGCTCGACGCTGGGCACAGGCCGAGGTCTGTCCTGGTGCAGCAGAAGCGGCTACTGGAGGCGACGGACGTGCTTGAGCGCTTCCCGGACGTTCCGGTGTTCGTGGCGCCGGACCCGCTCATCGAAGAGCTGACGGGCTTCCACCTGCATCGCGGCGCGCTCGCCTCGATGCACCGTCCGCCGCTGCGGCCGATGGCGCAGCTGCTAGAGGGAGCCTCTCTCGTGGTGATTCTTGAGGACCTCGTCGACCACACGAACGTCGGGGCTGTCTTCCGCGCGGCGGCCGGGATGGGCGCCGATGCAGTGCTGGTGACCCCGCGGTGCGCCGATCCGCTCTACCGGCGTAGCGTCCGGGTGAGCATGGGCACGGTGCTCCAGGTGCCGTGGACCCGCACTCCGGACTGGGCGACGGCGCGGGAGTCGCTGTTGACGGCGGGCTTCTCGGTCGCCGCGCTGGCGCTCGCGCCCGATGCGATCCCGCTCGACGAGTACGCGGCGGTGCGTCCGGAGCGGGTCGCCGTCGTGCTCGGAGCGGAGGGGGACGGGCTCAGCCGTTCGGCGCTCGACGCGTCCGACGTGGTGGTGACGATCCCGATGCTGCACGGGGTCGACTCGTTGAACGTCGCCTCGGCGGGGGCCGTGGCCCTCTGGGCGCTGACGCGCGGGCGCTGAGACGGCGACGCGCCCCGTCGGTGAAGGTCGGTGGGAGTCTCCGGGGCTCTGCCTCAAGGATCGCCGGCGACGCCGCCTTACGATGACGGGATGACCCCCACGACCAGGCCCGACGATGCGCTCGCTCTGCCCGGCCCTGCTGCACGCCAGGCGGCACGTCCCCGTCGTCGCGGGCCGCTCATCGCCGCCGTCGTACTCGCGACCGTTCTGGTGGCCGCGGGCGGCGCCTACGCGACGAACGCAGCGACCGCTGAGCTCCCCGCGGCGAGCGTTGCTGCGATGCCCCCCGTCTCAAACGCCCTCGACGCCTCAGCCCCGGCCTGGCCTGCGTACGGGTCCGGTGCGGTGGCGGCGGTCGGCGTCGAGGGCACGGAGGAAGACGGACTGCTCGCGCGCTACGGCTCCCAGGATGTGCTGCCCACCGGAAGCATCGCCAAGGTCGTCACGGCACTGATGATCCTGGCCGCACGACCTCTTGCCGACGGGACTGACGGCGAGACCATTACCTTCACCAGTGCCGATGTGCAGTACTACAACGAGACAGTTGCCGAGAACGGCTCTCATGCCCCGGTGACGGCCGGTCTACAGCTCACCGAGAGGGAGGCATTGACCGCCATGATGCTCCCCTCCGCGAATAACTACGCGAAGTCGCTCGCGATCTGGGCCTATGGCTCCGAGGCGGCGTTTCTCTCCGCCTCGCGGGTCTGGCTCGACGGGCAGAAACTCACCCGCACCTCACTCGCTGACACGAGTGGATTGTCGCCGGCGACGGTCAGCACGACCGCCGAGATGGTGCGCCTCGGCGAGTTGCTGGTGACCGATCCCGTGTTGGCGCCCATTGTGGCACTGCCCACCGCGACCCTCCCGGGTGTCGGGACCCTCGAGAACACCAATTCGCTCCTGGGCCGCTCCGGCATCGACGGGATCAAGACGGGGACGACTGACGAGGCTGGCTCCTGCCTGCTCTTCTCGCTCGTCGCCACCATCGAGGGGCAGGCGATGACCCTGGTCGGCGTCGTGGTTGGGGCACAGACGCATCAGCAGCTGACGGCCGACGTGCTGACGCTGATCCCGAGCATCGAGGCCGGCTTTCACACCCTCCCGTTGAGCACCACTGGGCAGGATTACGGCAGCCTCACCAGCGCGTGGGGCGAGAAGGTGGTGGCGGAGACGGCCGAAGCGCGGTCGGTGCTGGTCTGGGGGGACGTCTCGACGACCACCACTGTCGCCCTGGATCCGGTCGAGGTCGTCGCCGACGGTGGACGTGTCGGGACGGCGACCGTGCAGGTGAACGGCACGCCCTATGAGCTGCCGCTCGTCGCGGACGGCGCGATCGGGGATCCCGGCTTCGGCTGGCGGATCGCTCACCCGGGCGAACTCTTCCGTTAGTCCCCGAGGCGCTCGATCCGGACGCCAGCCGTGGCGATATCCGCGTCGACCTGCTCCGGGGTGGCATTTCCTGGCGCCTCCCCGCCGGGAAGGGTGGCGTCGGCCCGCCAGAGTTGTGCCGACGGGCGCTTCGCCGTGATGAAGTCGCCGGAGGACTGGTGCCGTACTCGGCGCAGCACCCACGGCACGAGGTATTCGCGGGCCCACTGCAAGTCCTCCGTTCGCGCCGCGCGCCATGTCCGAGCAAGCAGCGGCTCGGGCGCGAGGGGGCGCAGGTCGTTCGTGACGTTGAGAGCCTCGAGTACCATCCGAGCCACCTCGTGGTGCCCGTGCGGGTTGAGATGCAGGCGATCGGGCGCCCACATCCGCACATCCTGGATCTCGTGAAGCGACCACTGGTCGGCGACGATGCAGTCGTACTGTCTGGCGAGCGCCCGTAGGTTCTCGTTGTAAATGGCGACCTTGCCGCGGATCCGGTTGAAGACGGGGGAGAAGCCGACGTCAACACCGGTGAAGAGCACCACCGTCGCTCCGTTCGAGCGCAGCCGTGCCAAGCCTGCTTCGAATCGTGCCGCGATATCGTCGGGGTCGGTGCCCGGGCGGATGACGTCGTTGCCGCCGGCGGAGATCGTGATGAGATCGGGCCGCAGCTCGAGGGCCGGCTCGATCTGCTCGTCGACGATCTGCTGCAGGAGGCGCCCACGGACGGCGAGGTTTGCGTAGGCGAAGTCGTCGTTTTGGCTGCCGAGAACCTCGGCGACCCGGTCTGCCCAGCCCCGGTGCCCGCCGGGGCTCGCGGGCTCAGGATCGCCGATTCCCTCGGTGAAGGAGTCGCCCAAGGCGACATAGCGGGACCACGGATGACGCTGCTCGACCATCCCTCCATTGTGCTCCGACGCCACCGGTAGTGCCGCGGGAGGCGCGGTTCGGGGCGACACGCCGTGCCCCGTCGCGAGGTGCTGTGGAGGACCGTCCGCTGTCGGAGGGGTCGGCTAGATTCGATCCACGTGAGCAGTCCCACGAGCTTCGGTCATCAGGTCGGCACCTCCGCCGCCGAGCATCTGTCCCCGTCGTTCCCGGGGCGGGCCCCGTGGGGTACCGCCCACAAGCTCCGGGCGTGGCAGGCCGAGGCGCTCGAGGCCTACTTCCAGAACGAGCCGCGCGACTTCCTCGCCGCAGCGACCCCCGGGGCGGGCAAGACCACCTTCGCTCTGCGCCTGGCCGCGGAACTGCTGCACAACCGTACGGTTGACCGCATCACGGTCGTTGCCCCGACAGAGCACCTTAAGCGCCAGTGGGCAGAGGCCGCGCATCGTGTCGGGATCCGCCTCGACCCCACGTTTACGAACCGCATGGGCCGGCATGCCCGGCACTACCACGGTGTCGCCGTCACCTATGCGCAGGTGGCGGTTCGCGCTGAGCTGCACCGCGAACTCACCCTCTCGGGTCGCACCCTCGTAATCCTCGACGAGGTGCACCACGCGGGCGACGCCCTCAGCTGGGGGGAAGCGGTCCGCGAGGCGTTCGAGCCCGCCGTGCGTCGGCTCTCGCTCACCGGGACGCCGTTCCGCTCGGACACGGCACCCATCCCGTTCGTCAGCTACCTGCCCGACGACGAGGGCATCCGCACCTCTTTGACCGACTACGCGTACGGCTACGGCCGTGCGCTCGCCGACGGCGTCGTGCGCCCCGTGCTCTTCATGGTGTACGCCGGCCAGATGCGCTGGAAATCGAAGGCCGGCGATGAAATGGAGGCGCGGCTCGGCGAGGGCAACACGAAGGACATCACCTCGCAGGCGTGGCGAACCGCGCTTGACCCGAAGGGCGAGTGGATCCCCTCGGTGCTGCGTGCCGCCAACACGCGGCTGACGGAGGTACGGCGCGCCGTTCCCGACGCGGGTGGCCTCGTCATCGCGACGGACCACTACTCCGCCCGGGCTTATGCCGCGATGCTCCGCGAGATCAGCGGCGAATCGGTCACCGTCGTCCTGTCGGACGAAAAGGAGGCGAGCGACCGCATCGACGAGTTCGCGAAGGAGACCGGGCGCTGGATGGTCGCGGTGCGAATGGTGTCGGAAGGTGTCGATGTGCCGCGGCTGGCGGTCGGGGTCTATGCCACGTCGGCCTCGACTCCGCTGTTTTTCGCGCAGGCAATCGGCCGCTTCGTGCGCGCCCGGCGGCGCGGCGAGACCGCCTCGGTGTTCCTCCCGAACGTGCCCGGCCTGCTCGCATTGGCCGGGTCGATGGAGGTGCAGCGCGACCACGCGCTCGATCGCCGCTCGTCGGAGGATGAGGAATACCCCGAGGCCGACCTGATGGCTGACGCCGAGCGTAGCGAGAAGGCCTCGTCCAACCTGCTCGAGGAAGGACAATTCGAATCGCTCGGCTCTGCTGCGACCTTCGACCGCGTCGTCTACGAGGGCGCCGAGTTCGGGATGGAGGTCGAGGTCGAGAGCGAGGAGGAGCTCGACTTCATCGGTCTGCCGGGCCTGCTCGAGCCCGACCAAGTGCGCGAACTTCTGCAGAACCGGCAGCAACGTCAGGCGAAGCGGGCCGGTGCTCGCACGGGTGCGGCGGCCCCAGCGGAGACGGCGAGCGAGATCCCGGCGCCGCTCTACCGCACCCTCAAAGAGCAGCGGAGCCTGTTGAACTCGCTGGTCGGGCTGTGGGCCCGCGGCACCGGAGAGTCGCACGGTCAGGTTCACACCGAGCTGCGACGGCTCTGCGGCGGTCCGGCGGTCGCGCAGGCCAGCGTCACGCAGCTGCAGGCTCGGATCGACCTCGTGCGTCGCAGGCTCGGCTCTCACTAACGTCGGTGTAGCCGATGCACCGGGCGCGGCGCCAGCCCTCCCAGGGGGCGTCAGCCCGCCCGTACTGTTCGATCGTGGCCTCCTGGAACGTCTTCTTCGCTCTTGCGCGTGCAGGATGTGCCGGACCGCTGCTCTGGCCTGCGGTCGAGACCGCCGGAGGAGGAACGTGCGATGAACGCTGACCAGCAGGAGAACGCACGACAGTCGCTCGCTACAGTGGGCAGTCGGTCCGATGCGGAAGTGCCGGACCACCACCCCCGACGTCGGGCGTCCGCAGACCGCACATCGGCCTCTCCTGGATTGCCCGAGCATGATCCCCTGAGGAGTCTCGTGGAGACCTGGCCCGGAACCGCCTACCCGCTTGGCGCGACGTTCGATGGAAGCGGCACGAACTTCGCCCTGTTCAGCGAGATCGCTGAGCGCGTCGAACTCTGCCTGTTCGACGACGACGGCGTCGAAACGCGGGTCGAGGTTCTCGAATCGGATGCGTACGTCTGGCACTGCTACCTCCCGCAGGTGCAGCCCGGCCAGCGCTACGGCTTTCGGATCCACGGTCCGTACGACCCCGCGGCGGGCCACCGCTGCAACCCCAACAAGCTGCTGCTGGACCCTTACGCAAAGGCTGTGGCGGGCGAGATCGATTGGGACCAGTCTCTCTTCTCGTACACCTTTGGCGACCCGGACTCCCGGAATGACGAGGACTCCGCTGCTCACATGATGATGGGCGTCGTCATTAATCCATTCTTCGATTGGGCGGGAGACCGCCGACCGCGCACGTCGTACGACAGCACGGTGATTTATGAAGCTCACGTGAAGGGGCTGACCCGGAGCCATCCCGAGGTCCCGGAGGATCTGCGAGGCACATACGCGGGCGTCGCCCATCCCGCGGTTATCGATCATCTCAAGCACCTCGGCGTGACAGCGATCGAACTCATGCCGGTGCACCAGTTCGTGAATGACTCGACGCTGATGGAAAAGGGCCTGTCGAACTACTGGGGCTATAACACCATCGGCTTCTTCGCTCCGCAGAACACCTACGCCTCGACGGCCGGCCAGGGCCAGCAGGTACAGGAGTTCAAGAGCATGGTGAAGGCCCTTCACGCCGCTGGGATCGAGGTCATTCTCGACGTGGTCTACAACCACACGGCCGAGGGCAACCACCTCGGTCCGACCCTGTCCTTCCGCGGCATCGATAACGAGGCCTATTACCGCCTGGTCGACGATGACAGGCGCTACTACATGGACTACACGGGCACGGGCAACACCTTGAACGTCCGCCACCCGCATTCGCTCCAGCTGATCATGGACTCGCTGCGGTACTGGGTGACGGAAATGCGTGTCGATGGCTTCCGCTTCGATCTCGCCTCGGCGCTCGCACGGGAGTTCTACGACGTCGACCGGCTGTCGACCTTCTTCGAGCTGGTGCAGCAGGATCCGGTGGTCTCGCAGGTGAAGCTGATCGCCGAGCCGTGGGATGTCGGTCCCGGCGGCTATCAAGTCGGCAACTTTCCGCCGCAGTGGACAGAGTGGAACGGAAAGTACCGCGACACGGTGCGCGACTTCTGGCGTGGCGAGCCGTCGACTCTTGGCGAATTCGCCTCCCGGCTGACCGGCTCGGCCGACCTCTACGCCCGTTCGGGCCGCTATCCCGTCGCGTCCATCAATTTCGTCACGGCCCACGACGGCTTCACGTTGCGCGACCTGGTCTCGTATAACGAGAAGCACAACGACGCGAACGGCGAGAACGGCAACGACGGTGAGTCGCACAATCGGTCGTGGAACCACGGCGCCGAGGGGCCAACGGATGACCCGCACGTGCTCGCATTGCGGGCGCGGCAGCAGCGGAATTTCCTCGCGACGATGCTGATCTCGCAGGGCGTGCCGATGATCCTGCACGGCGATGAGCTGGGCCGTACGCAGGACGGTAACAACAACACCTACGCTCAGGACAGTGAGTTGACCTGGATCGATTGGACTCATGCTGACCGCCCTCTGCTTGAGTTCACGGCGGCGCTTATTCGCCTCCGTGCCGAGCACCCGACCTTCCGTCGGATGCGTTTCTTCGACGGCCGTCCCGTTCTGCGGGGGACCGGCGAGCCGCTGCCGGACATCGTGTGGTTCACACCGGCCGGAACCGAGATGACGCCGTCCGACTGGGATTCTGGTCTTGGCCGCTCGGTGGGGATGTACTTGAACGGAAACGGGATCCGTGAGCGCGACGAGCGCGGCCGTCCGGTGACCGACGACAGCTTCTTGCTCTATTTCAACGCTGATGATGTAGACGTGGAGTTCGCGATTCCGAGCGACGAATATGCGCTTCAGTGGAGCGTTCTTGTTGATACGGCCGGTGCGGAGGCGGATTCGATCCCGCGCCCGGCCGGGGCGATGCTCACCGTCCAGGCGAAGTCGCTGGTCATTTTGCAGGAGCACAGCGCCCCCGAACCTGAGGTCGACCACTCGGTGGCCGCCTCGCTCGCCTCGCTCGCGGCGACCTCGGCAATCCCGATCGTGACCTCGACCGGCCATACCAGCCCCCACGCCGAGTCCACCGACTCCGCGACCGCCGCTTCGACAGGAGTCTGACGTGCGTCTGCCCGCCTCCACTTACCGCCTGCAGATCCGGTCCGGGTTCGGTCTTGATGAGGCGGCGCGCGTCGCCGACTACGTGCGGGCCCTCGGCGCCGATTGGCTGTACTTGTCGCCGCTGTTGCGGGCGGAGCCGGGCTCGGACCACGGTTACGACGTGGTTGACCACTCCCAGGTCGATCCTGAGCGCGGTGGAGCGGTGGGCCTTGCACACGCCTCCCGGACGGCGCGGGCCGAGGGCCTGGGAGTGCTGATCGACATCGTGCCGAACCACATGGGTGTCGCAACGCCGAGTGAGAACTCGTGGTGGTGGGATCTGCTGAAAAATGGGCGCGCCTCGCGCTACGCCTCTGCGTTTGACGTCGATTGGGAGGCGGGTGGAGGCAGGCTGCGCGTCCCGATCCTCGGCGACGGGGCGAGCGACGGTGACAGTGACAGCGAACTCGATGCGCTCACGATCGTGGGTGACGAGCTGCATTACTACACGAACCGCCTGCCGATCGCGCCGGGGACGGCTGGACCGGGAGACTCGGGACGCGCCGTGCACGCACGGCAGAGCTACGAACTCGTCAACTGGCGCCGTGCCGACGCCGAGCTGAACTACCGCCGTTTCTTCGCAGTGAACACCCTTGCCGCACTCACGGTCGAGCGCCCCGAGGTGTTCGATGCATCGCATCGTGAGATCGTCCGCTGGTTTACCGAGGGGCTCGCAGACGGCCTCCGGGTCGACCACCCGGATGGTCTGGCTGACCCGGGCGGCTATCTCGACGATCTTGCCCGCGCCATTGGTGGCGCACCGGTCTGGGTCGAGAAGATCCTTGAGGGCGACGAGGAACTCCCGCCGCACTGGGCGACGGTGGGCACCACGGGTTACGACGCCCTCGCCGACATCGATCGCATTCTGGTCGATCCCGATGCGCGGCCCGTGTTTGAGGGACTCGACGCAGAGATGAGCGGCGGAGGCTCGCCCGTCGCGTGGGCCGACCTGATTCACGGCACCAAGCGCGGCATCGCCGATGGCATCCTCCGCTCCGAGGTACTTCGACTCGCCCGTTTGCTGCCCGGCATCAGTGGTGCCGACGACGCTGTGGCCGAGCTTTTGGCCACCTACCCCGTGTACCGCAGCTACCTGCCCTATGGCGCGGAGCATCTTGAGCACGCCAGGATCGACGCAATTCACCGACGTCCCGAGATTGCGGCGACCCTCGACGAGGTAGCCGCTGCGCTGAGCGAGACTGGCACTCCTGTGTCGATGCGCTTCCAGCAAACGTCCGGCATGGTCATGGCAAAGGGCGTTGAGGATACGGCGTTTTACCGTTTCAGCCGTCTCACGTCGTTGAACGAAGTCGGAGCCGACCCGGACGAGTTCGCGATCGATCTCGTCGAGTTCCATCGCCGTCAGGGCGTGCGGCAAGCGTCGTTCCCGGCGTCTCTCACGACGCTCTCGACCCACGACACCAAGCGTGGCGAAGACACCCGGGCCCGGATCACTGCTTTGGCCGAGGACCCGGGGGCCTGGGCGACGACACTGCGCGAGTTGCACGGCCTTGTGGGTTTTGGCGACGGTGCCATCGAGCACCTGCTCTGGGAAGCTGTCGTCGGCACATGGCCCGCGAGTCGCGAGCGTCTGCATGCTTACGCCGAGAAGGCGTCGCGCGAGGCCGACGACTCGACGCACTGGACGGCTCCGGACGAGGCGTTCGAGGAGCGGATGCACGCGGCGATCGATGCCGCCTTCGACCATCCTGCCGTGCGCCGACTGGTGGAAGAGACCGTCTCGCGCGTCTCTGCTGCTGGTTGGTCGAACGGGCTCGCGGCGAAGCTCGTGCAGATCACGGCACCCGGCATTCCTGACGTGTACCAGGGCAGCGAGCTCTGGGAGACGTCCCTCGTGGATCCGGACAATCGCCGCGAGGTCGATTTTGGCCGACGTCGCACGCTGCTCGAGCGGATCGACGGAGGCTGGAAGCCGGCAATTGACGCCGAGGGTGCAGCAAAGCTGCTCGTCACCTCCCGAGCCCTGCGCTTGCGCCGCGACCGCCCAGAGCTGTTCACCCGCTACGCGGGAGTGCCGGCGATCGGTCCCGCGGCCGAGCACGCGGTCGCGTTCGATCGCGGTGGAGCGCTCACCGTAGCGACTCGTCTGCCCACGGGGCTCGCCGCACGCGGGGGCTGGGACGAGACTGTTATCGTGCTCCCCGGTCACCCTGTCGAGGACGTCCTTACCGGTCGCACCTTTGCGGGTGGAGTGACGCCGGTGGCCGAGCTGCTCGCCGACTACCCGGTGGCGCTGCTCGCGCCGATCGTCTGACCGACCGACTCGCCTTTCCGTCGCCCATCCTGACCCCTTCTGGAGATCGCCGTGACCCGCACGACTTCCTACCGCTACGCCCTTCCTTGGTCTGGAGCGGCTCGCTTTGATGTCTGGGCTCCCGACGCCTCGACCGTCGAACTCGTGCTGGGCGCCGACTCTTCCGTCGCGATGACCCGTTTCGGGGACGAGGGTTGGTGGCGTGCTCCGTCGTCGGCGCCCGAGTCGGGCGACGTCGACTACGGCTACCGGATCGACGGGAGAGGACCGTTCCCCGATCCACGGTCGCGACGTCAGCCGAAGGGCGTGCACGAACTCTCGCGCACGTTCGATCCTGCGGCCCATGAGTGGGAGGACCAGTCGTGGACGGGCCGGGAGCTGGCGGGTGCGGTGATCTACGAGCTCCACGTCGGCACGTTCACCCCGGAGGGCACCCTCGACGCCGCGGCCGGCAAGTTCGAGCACCTGCGGTCGATCGGGGTCGACTTCGTTGAGATCCTTCCGGTGAACGCTGTCAATGGCACGCACAACTGGGGCTACGACGGCGTCCTCTGGTATGCGGTGCACGAGCCGTACGGAGGACCGGAGGCGTATCAGCGGTTCGTCGACGCCGCTCATCGTGCGGGTCTCGGTGTGGTGCAGGACGTCGTTTACAACCATCTCGGGCCGAGCGGCAACTACTTGCCCGAGTTCGGTCCCTACCTGAAGAACGAGAAGGCCAATACCTGGGGCAGCTCGATCAACCTGGACGGTGAGGGCTCGGACGTCGTCCGCGGCTACATCATCGACAACGCGCTGATGTGGTTGCGCGACTATCACGTCGACGCCCTGCGCCTCGACGCGGTGCACGCCCTCTCGGATGAGCGCGCTGTGCACGTGCTGGAGGAAATGGCCTCGGAGGTGGCCGTGCTCTCGGCGCATGTCGGGCGCCCCCTCACGCTGATCGCGGAGTCGGACCTCAACAATCCGACGCTCATCACGCCGCGCGAGGCGGGTGGTTACGGGCTCGACGCCCAGTGGAGCGATGACTTCCACCACGCGATTCATGTTGCGTTGACCGGCGAGACGACGGGCTACTACGAAGATTTCGCACCCCTCGGTGCTCTCAGGAAGGTGTTGACGAAGGGCTTCTTTCACGACGGGACCCTCTCGACATTCCGCGGCCGTCATCACGGCCGTCCTGTCGACATCGAGCGGATGCCCACCTGGCGTCTCGTCGTCTGCAGCCAGAACCATGACCAGATTGGCAATCGTGCGATTGGCGACCGACTGACAGCGACCCTTGACGAAGGTCGTCTCGCGATCGCGGCTGCTCTCACCTTGCTCGGCCCGTTCACCCCGATGCTTTTCATGGGTGAGGAATGGGCTGCGTCGACGCCGTGGCAGTTTTTCACCTCGCACCCAGAGAAGGACCTCGGCGAGGCCACCGCGAAGGGCCGCATCGAGGAATTCGCCAAGATGGGGTGGGACCCGGAGGTCGTGCCTGATCCGCAGGATCCCGAGACCTTTGCGCGCTCTCGGCTCAACTGGTCTGAGGTGCAGGAGGGGCGCCACGCGCGCATTCTGGCTGTGTATCGCGAGCTGGCGGCGCTGCGTCGTCGTTTCCCGGAACTCACCGATCCGCGGTTCGGCTCGGTGCATGTCGAACTCGACGAGCAGGCACACTGGCTGACTCTCAGTCGTGGACGTGTCACTATCGCGATCAACGTCGGTGACTCGGCTGCTCGGGTTCCGCTGCCGGAGGTGGCGGAGTCGCTTCTCGGCGTGGGCGAGTACGCGGTCGAGCCCGGCGCCCTCGAGGTCGCCCTCGGAGCCTCCTCGCTGCTGGTGACCCTGGGCGCCCCCGCCTGAGTGCTCATATCGTGACCGCGGCGTACTCCGTCGCGGTGATGACGCGGACGCCCTCGTTGTGCACGAGGAGCAGGGCTCGCAGCGGAATCGCGCGTCGGTGGCAGGCTGCGGCGAGGTGCCGAGCAAGGATTCGGTCGTTCTCGCTGAGGAATGCCCGCCCCGGTCGCTCCAACGCGAAGACGAGTGATCCCACCTCCTGATGGGCGACGGCCTTCGCGAGTGTCGCGACGATCCGTTCGGTCTTCTCCGCGTCGGGATGCACGGGAACTCCGTCGACCGGGTAGAGGATCGGCAATTGCACTCCGGCTCGATCGAGGAAGATCGGCCAAAGCGCTCGGCGGTAGGCCGGGCCGATCAGTGACGAGACGCGTTCGCGCAGCTCGCGGTCGTGGAGGAGTGGTGCGTCGAGGTGCGGGGACGGGTCGGCGTGGTTGACGGTCATCATGGTGTCGCTTTCTCGTGGCAGCGGCTGGGGCCGTTGGTGGATCATCGGAAGTTGCGGGACGTGGTGCGGGCGCCGACCGCCAGGGTCTCGAACCGGTCGGCGAGGAGATTCGTTACCCCCTCGTCGGAGCGCTCGAGGATCCCCCTGACGAGCAGGGCGGGTGCCTCGCGAGCTACGCGGCGGTAGCGGTTCCATACTCCGACGGAACAGATCACGTTGAGGATCCCGTGCTCGTCTTCGAGGTTAAGAAAGGTCACTCCGCCGGCTGTGGAGGGACGTTGACGATGGATGACGACTCCGCCGACCTCGATCCGCGTGCCCGAGGGGGTTTTGGGGAGGTCGGCCGTCGAGCGGGCTCCGCGGTGCTTGAGGTTCTTGCGGAGATGCCGCAGCGGATGGTCGTCGGGTGAGATTCCGGTGGCCCAGAAGTCGAAGACGACGCGCTCCTGCGGGGAGAGCATCGGCAGCAAGGGAGGCTGCACGACGACCGTCGAGCTAGCGAGGAATTCTTCGCGGTCTCCTGCCGCAGTCCCCGCCTCCCACAGCGCCTGTCGACGTTCAAGCCCCAGGGAGTCGAACGCGCCCGCGGCACCGAGCGCCTCTAGCTGGGTCGCGTTCGTGCCCACCCGCCTCGAGAGGTCGGCCATGCTCGCGTAGGGGCCACCGCGCTCGCGTTCGGTCACGATGCGCTCGGCCAGAGCGGTGCCAATGCCCTTCACGCCTGCCAACCCAAGCCGGATCACGAAGCCGCTGTCGCGGCGGTGGTCGTCCGTGTGGAAGTGCTCCAAGCGGTCGAAGAGACCCGTCGGGGGCTGATCGGCCGAAAGGCACTCATCCTTCCCAGAGGGCGCGCCTGCCCGGCGCGGTGCGGGTGCGCCCTCCTGTGCTTCAAGGCTTGGATGCGCCAGCGAGCGGTTGACGTCGGGGGAGGCGACGTCGACCCCGTGTCGCCGGGCGTCCGCGACCAGGGTGTGTGGTGCGTAGAAGCCCATCGGCTGGGCCCGCAGCAGTGCCGCGGTGAAGGCGGCGGGGTAGTGCAGGCGGAGCCATGCGCTCGCGTAAACCAGCAGAGCGAAGCTGATCGCGTGGCTCTCGGCGAAGCCGAAGTTGGCGAAGGCCTGGATCTTGAGGTAGATGTCGTCAGCAACCTCGCCGGTGATCCCGTTGCGCTCCATCCCCTGGTAGAGCCGTTCACGGAGAGTCTCGATCTTCTCGGTGCCGCGCTTGGACCCCATCGCGCGGCGGAGCAGATCGGCGTCCTCCGCGTTGCAGTCACCGACCGCCACGGCGACCTGCATGAGCTGCTCCTGGAAGAGAGGCACCCCCAGGGTGCGTTTGAGCGGGGTCACGAGCAGAGGGTGCTGGTAGACGACCGGCTCCTCGCCGAGTTTTCGGCGGATGTACGGATGGACTGCTCCGCCCTGGATGGGCCCGGGACGAATCAGGGCGACTTCGATCACGAGGTCGTAGAAGCGTCGCGGCTGCAGCCGAGGCAGGGTCCCCATCTGGGCACGGCTCTCGACCTGAAACACGCCGATGGAGTCGGCGCGGCAGAGCTGGTCGTAGACGCCCTTCTCCTCGCGCGGGATGGTCGAGAGGTCCCACTTCTCGCCGATGTGCTCGGTGACGAGGTCGAAGGTGTATTGCAGCGCGGCGAGCATCCCGAGCCCGAGCAGGTCGAACTTGACCAGGCCCATCCAGGCGCAGTCGTCCTTGTCCCACTGCAAAACGGTCCGGTTCTCCATCCGCGCGGGCTCGATGGGGCAGACTTCGCCCACGGGACGGTCGGTCAGCACCATGCCCCCGGAGTGGATGCCGAGGTGCCGTGGCGTGCCGAGCACCCGGGTGGTCAGCGCCACGACGTCCTCGGGGATGTCGTGGTCGGTGCTCTCGGTGATCGAGCCCCAGCGCTCGACCTGCTGTGACCAGCCGTCCTGCTGTCCGGCACTGTAGCCGAGGGCCTTGGCCATGTCGCGAACGGCGAACTTGGGCCGATAGGTGATCACATTGGCTACCTGAGCTGCGTTGAGCCGCCCGTACTTGCGGTAAACGTATTGGATCACCTCCTCGCGCCGCTCGGAGTCGAAGTCGACATCGATGTCGGGCTCCTCATTTCGAATGCTGGAGAGGAATCGCTCAAACGGCAGGTCGTAGAAGATCGAGTCGACCGCGGTGATCCCGAGGACGTAGCACACCGCGGAGTTCGCGGCGGAACCGCGCCCCTGGCAGAGAATCCCCTTGCGCTTGGCGTAGTGCACGATGTCGTGCACGATCAGGAAGTAGCCGGGGAAGTCCTTCTCCTCGATGACCGCGAGTTCCTTGTCGAGCCGAGCGAAGACGTCGGAATTGGCGTGCGGGTATTTTGCGGGTACGGCTTCGCGGACGAGTTCGCGCAGCCAGCTCATCGAGGTGTGCCCGTCCGGCACCTCCTGCCGAGGGAGGCGGGGACGGACGCGGCCTAGTTCGAAGGCGATCTCGTCGGCGACACGCACGGTGTTCTCGACCGAGCCCGGGTAGCGGGCAAAGCGCTCGGCCATCTCGGCACCTGAGCGCAGGTGCGCGCCGCCGGCTGCGGGCAGCCAGCCGTTCATCTCGTCGAGACTCCGCCGCGCTCTGACCGCCGCGAGTGCCGTCTGGAGGGGGCGTTCCTCGGGACGGGCGTAGTGCACGTTACCGGTCGCGACGACGCACAGCCGGAGGCGCTCGGCGATGCCGGCCAGCAGATCGTTGTGTCGTGAGGCAAGCGGATCGCCGTGGTCGTAGAGCTCGACGAGCACGTTGGCCGGTCCGAAGAGCCGGACGAGTTCGCGGACCTCGCGTTGGGCGGCGGCTTCACCCGAGGCGGCCAGCGCCTGCCGTACCGATCCCTTGCGACAGCCGGTGAGCACGATCCAGTGCCCGTCGGCCGCGCGAGCGAGCTCGTCCAGGTCGTAGCTCGGCTTGCCCTTTTCGGCGCCGGCGAGCTGAGCGGAGGTGATGGCGCGGGCGAGGCGGTGGTAGCCCTCCTCGCGGCGAGCGAGAACCAGCAGATGCGAGCCTTGCGGGTCTGCGACGCCGTTCTGGGGCGCGCTAAGCCCGAGCGAGAGTTCGGCGCCGAACGCGGTGCGCACTCCCTGGCCCTGGGCGGCCTCGGCCATCCTGACGATGCCGTAGAGCCCGTCGTGGTCGGTGAGGGCGAGGGTGTCGATTCCGAGCCGGATTGCCTCTTCGACCAACTGCTCGGGCCTGCTAGCTCCGTCGAGGAAGCTGAAGTGGGAGTGGGCGTGCAGTTCGGCGTAGGGCACCTTGTGCGCGGGAGGGCGCACGTCATCGCCCGGCAAGTAGGCCGGTCGTTTGTGTGACCATGCGGGGCTGTCACCGCCGTCACCGCGGACGATCGTGCCGTCGGTGCGTCGGCCGCTGGAGAGGCGGCGTTCGAATTCCGACCAGGGGATCGGCGGGTTGTTCCAGCCCATCGGGGCTCCTTCGGTGCTCGTGAGTGAAGGATTCACTCGTTCATGCAGGGCAAGAGGGGATGCGGGGCGGAAGATGCTGCCCAGTTTCAGTCGTAGCGGGCTTCGGCGGCCCATTCGCCGTCGAGGCAGACCAGCAGCCAGGCGATGCCTGAGGAGTCGACGACCTGGAAGCGGTCGTAGCGGACGGCCGTGCGCGGATCCCACCACCGCTCGTCGATCGGCCAGGGTCCTGCCCATCCCGCCACCGGCTCGAGCCGGGCCTGTGAGGTGCCGGATGCGAAGTAGGCGGGCACGGAGGTAAGGGCGCCACGCTCGTCGACCGAGACCGGCTCGCCTCGCGGCCCTCGCACCAGCACGGCGGCGGGTTCGGCGAAGACGGTCGGAGGTAGCGGCGGCGGCAGGGACCCGGGCCACGGCAGATTACGGGGCCGGGCGTCGCCGGGCTCGCGGTCGCCCCAGGGGATCAGATGTTGACGGTCGCGTAGCGCCCGTCCGCCGCCGATCGACGCGGTCGTGACGGCCTCGTGCCCGAGCATGCTCTGTACACGGCTCAGCCCGTGATGCACTCGCTCCTCGGGAGCGGTCCCCCAGAGGCCCTGCTCGTGATGCCCGATTGCGTCGACGGTTTCCGGCTCGACGCGGAGGCGGGCGAGAGGAGCGCCGAGTCCGGTGTCGACCGCTCCGCTGCCCTGAAGCTGCCAGCGGACGCGGTCGAGCACATCGCCCGGGGTAAACCAGCGCGGGTGCAGCCAGCTTCGCGACGAGACCTCTCCTCGCTCGCTGACCACCTCGATGCGGATCGCGGTCGCGACCAGCTGCGCCCGGGTGAGCCCGGCGACGAACTCCTCGGCGGGGACACGAAAGGCGAACGCCGCCTGGTCGATGCGATCTAGCGGAGGCTCGAATTCCATCGCGCGGTCGAGGCGTTCGGGTGGTAGCCGTGGCACCACCGTCGCCGTTTCAGCGCCCGCCGCGAGGAGGTGCGCGCGGGCGCCGTCCGACCCGAACCGGATGGCGACATCTTCGCGGGGGAGGGCGGCGAAGGCTCCGAGCGTGCGCACGCCGAGCTTGCGCAAGAGGGCCACGAGGTCGTCTCCGCGCGTCGGCACCCGGGCTGGGGCCGCGATGGCCTCGGTTTCGAGCGCGTCGAGAGGAAGCGGAGCGAGGAACTTAGCCGCCGCTCCTGCGGGCACGATCGCGACGGCCCGGCCGGAGTGCTTAGCGGCGAGTTCGGCCGCGAAGAGCCCATCGGCGATCCCAACCCGCGCTCCGGGGAGACCCAGGTCGGCGAGCTTTTGCAGGATCGCCTCGGCGGCGGCTTCCTCGCCGCCGTAATACCGCTGAGGCCCCCTGGCGCGAATGGCGCAGAGACCGGGGCGGATCAGCTGCACCCCCGGCGTGATCTCCTCGAGCGCCTGCATCAGCGGCTCGAACGCCCGGTGATCGAGCACCGAATCGTACGGCAGCACGGCGAGACCGGTACAGCGGGACTGAGCTTCGCGGATCCGCATCCCCCGGCGCACTCCCTCGACTCGGGCGGCGGGGGAGGAGGCGAAGACGAGACTCCTCTCGCTGAGGGCCAGGGGTTGCTCGGCGCCCATCCCCGCATCGGCGGCAGCGGCGAGGAGGGGCCAGTCGGGGCACCAGACGAGAATCGTCCGACGCAGCTCGGGTGCGCTCGCCATCTCACACCGCCCGCTCGTGCAATCGGGCGTGCTCACGCAGAGTGCCGAAGGCCTGCTCAGTGCCCGGCATGTTCATCCGCACTGTGCGGACTCGTGTGCCGGCGCGACCGACGACATCGACCATCGCCTCGCGTGAGCGGAGGTAGCCGTGACCGGCTCCGAGCCCCTCCCAGCGGCTGCTGCGGATACTCAGTCGAGCTTCGGCCTGCGGCCACTCTCCGAGGACCACGAGTGCCGCTCCCCGCTGCCGCAGCCGCGCCCCCAGCCGGGAGATATCAGCGGAAGAAACGGAGGCGGGCGGGCGGGTGAGCACGACGGTCAGGACGTCGACCAATGCGGCCGTGACGGTGAGCCAGTGCTTGGCGGGCTCGGGCACCAGCACTAGCCGCTCGAGGTCGATGCCCATGCTTTCCGCCGCTTCGGCTCCGAATTCAGGAACCCCGACGACACCGCACCACGAGCCCTCAGACGAGGGGCCGGCGAGCAGCCCCATCGCGAGGCTCATCGAGCCCTCGACCGAGTAGGCAGCGCCCTGCTTGAGCGAGCCACCGGGGAGTACCGAGGCGAACGCAGGCAGAGTGGCGAGGCTCTTCGTCTCGAGGGTGGTCGCCTGCATGTCGCGGATCCGCGATTGCAGCTCCTTCACCGACGCGAGCTGTTGCAGAAGGGGATCCGCGGCCTCGGCCGTCTCCGCAGAGAGAAGGGGGGAAGGGGGGCTCATCTGCCCATGTTCGAACATGTGTTCGAGTATGTCAATCGCCACCGACATCGTCGGCGGGCCGGGTAAACCGGTGGAAGAACGAGTGATGAGCGACCTGTGGAGGAGTCTCTGCGAAGCGCGGAGGCGACGGCCGAGACCCGTTCCGGCAGTCTGGCAGCCGCCTCCGACATACCCGCTGCCCCGCGTCACAGCGCCAAGCCGTCTCCGCCCGCGCCTCTACCATGAGAGCCATGCCCGACGCCCTGTCCGACTCTGCCGCCCGTGACGTTCTTGGCGCTCCGCTCGCCCCGCGCAGGCGAACTCTTGTGGTCAAAATGGGCTCTAGCTCGGTGACGAAGCAGTCCGGCCCTGACCCCGTGCTCCTCGCGAGCGCGCTGGAGAGCGCCTTCGCCGCCCGCGCATTGGGCTGGGACGTCGTGCTCGTCTCCTCCGGTGCCGTCTCCTCCGGTCATGCCCTCTTCGCTCGCACCCAGCAGGAGCCGATCAGCCCGCGCCTGGCTGCGGCCGTCGGCCAGACGGTCCTCATGGGCTTTTACCGCTCCGTTGCCGAACTCTCAGGCGCACTGGTCGCGCAGATCCTGATCGGTGAGTCTGATCTCGCCTCGCCCCGGCAGATGTCACATGTGGCGGAGGCAATCCGGAACGCTTTGGACGCCGGCGTCGTTCCGGTGGTCAACGGCAACGACACGATCGACTCCGCCGGCTCGGACAATGACGCCGTCGCAGGCGGTCTCGCGATGCTCCTCGGCGCTGATCTGCTTTTGCTACTCACCGACGTGCCGGGCGTTTTCGCGGGCAGCATCGCCGAGGGAGTGCACCTGGAGGAGCTTGAAATCAGGGAGCTGCGCCGGATCGGTGTGCAGAAGGGCGGTACGGGCCGCGGTGGAATCCGCTCGAAACTGCGAGCTGCCGAACTCGCCGCGCACAACGGCGTCTCGACCAGGATCGCCGGAGCGCGGACTCCCGAGGTCGTCCTCAGCGCTTTGAGCGGTCCGGGCCCCGGCACCCTCGTTCGCGCCGTGCACGCGCATCCGCCTGTGGAGCAACGCTGGATCTCAGGGGTCGCGACCAGCCGCGGCCGGGTCGAGATCAATCTTGAGGCTGAGCGGAGCATCGCCGCCGGTTCGAGCCTGTTCGCCTCCGGTATCAAGCGCGTCTCGGGCGATTTTGGCGGAGGAGACGTGGTCGAAGTGCGTGCGCTCGGCGGCGAACTCCTCGCCCGTGGCATCTCGCGCGTCTCCTCCCGCCTGCTGACTCTGGTCAGGGCACTGAGGGTCAACGAGATTGCTCGCGTCTTCGTGGCGGTGCTCGGTCACGCGGCCGCCCTCCCCGCCGCTTCCGCTCACGAGGCGGAGGAACGCCCGCAATTGACCCGCGCACTCGAGTACGCCCGCGCGCTGTCGTCGGAGCACGCCCGCGCCGTCGCGATGGAGATCGTCTCGCTCTTCCCCGCCGAGAGTATCTCCGCGCTGCTGGGTCAGGGTGCGGGAGAGGATGAGCTGGTCGAGCGATACACCCGTCTCGTGCGCACTCTCGCCATCGTCGAGAACGCGGACCTTGTGGTCTTCCGCCCCTGATGTCGCGATCTCCCGCCACGACGTCACCGTCTTCCGCGCGATCTCGCTGACATCCACTCCGGTCCGAGACTTCTGCCAGTGAGGTGGCGCGCCACTTTGTGACGAGTTTCGCGCCGCCGCGTCATGATCGACGCGCTCAGAAGTCTCTCTTGTGAAGGCGCCACTTATGGGTGCCCCAACGGAATGGAAGATGATGAGCGTTCCCACTTTCACCGCTGACCGCCCCTCCGAGAACCACAGCTCGGTCGAGAGCTTCGAGTCCGAACGGCTCGCCCGTCGGCTCGCGCTGCTCGAGGCATCGATTGCTCAGGGGGAGCGCTTGCTCCGCGGCGGACTCGATCCGGTAACCGGTGCGCCGATTCCGGGCGCCTGCGGCGCGCACCGTGCCCAGATCGTCAGTAATCTCGCGACAGAGCGTGCTCTAGTTGAGCGCATCCGCTGCATAATCACCGCTCGGGTCTGATGCGGATCGGTGCGGCACGATGGTGGCATGGTCACCATCACCGTCGCGGGCATCGCCCAGCACTTCCACCCTGCCGAGCGGGGAACGGTTCGACTCGAGATCCGCCGCGAGTCTCTCTCGCGAACCGAATCGCTCGCCAAGGTCACCTCGCTGCACGCGAGGGTGCGACGGGAGGCAGCGGCCGAGCAGGCTTCGGGAGTCGCGACGTGGTGGTCGTCCGATCAGATCTCCGTTTCGACGGTCCGCCGGTACCTCAAGGACTCCGATGTCACGCAGCTGTTTCACGTGGCTGCTGCCGGCGTGCGAGTGAAGTACCGCGATTTCGCGGCGCTCGGTCGCTGGGTCGGATCGATCTCGGAGGTGCCGGGGATCCAGGTCTCTGGTGTCGACTGGGACGTCACCGCCGTCCGACGCACGAGCATCGAACGTGATGTTCGCGTCGCCGCGGTGCGCGATGCTCGGGAGAGGGCGGAGGCCTACGCCGCCGCCCTCGGATTCTCGGATGTGCGCGTGTTGACGCTCTTCGAGCCAGGACTGCGCCCGCACACGCGCATCGAAGGCGGCTCGGCGATGATGAGCCGCGCCGCGGCGTTCAGCGCGTCGGAGGAGCCGCTCGCCCTCAAGCCAGAGGACATCGAGGTCACGGCCTCGGTCTCGGCTGACTTCGAAGTGCTCTGAGATCGAGCCGGGGGTGCCGCAGAGTCGCGGCACCCCCGGAACCGTAACGATCGCCTCCGGCATGACGTCTTCCTCCGCTCCCGGCGAGCAGGGTGCTCGCGTTGCACACACCATACGAGTATTGAGCAGTTCTCGTGCGCCGTGACGCGGATCAGCGGTCATCCCGCGCCACGACGCGGAATATCCGCTACCGCTATGGCGCTGCAGAAGGCATGGTTTCGCGCATCGGCTTCCTCTCCTTCGGCCACTACCAGTCGGTGCAGGGGTCAATGACGCATACCGCCGCCGACGTCCTCCTGCAGACGATCGAACTCGCCGAGGCTGCCGAGGAGATCGGGCTCGACGGCGCCTACGTGCGTGTGCACCACTTCGCGCCGCAGCTGGCCTCGCCCTTCCCACTGCTCGCGGCCATCGCCGCCCGAACCCGTCGCATCGAGATCGGCACCGGCGTCATCGACATGCGCTACGAAAACCCGCTTTATATGGCGGAGGAGGCGGCCGCGACCGATCTGATCTCGGGCGGCAGACTCGAACTCGGGGTGAGCCGAGGGTCACCCGAGACCGCGCTGCGCGGTTCTGAGGCGTTCGGCTTTGTCCCGCCCGAGGGCATGACCGATACCGATCTTGCCCGGCATAAGGTGCAATTGTTTCGGGAGGCTCTCGTCGGCGCTCCCGTCGCGCAGTCCGACCCTGCGATGACCCGCCAGTCGATTCCGCTCGCGATTGAGCCGCGCTCGCCCGGTCTCGAGAATCGCATCTGGTGGGGCGCGGGCAGTTTCGAGACTGCGCGCTGGGCAGCGCAGCAGGGTATGAACCTGCAGTCGTCGACCCTGCTTCTCGAGGAGGAGGGCATCCCCTTCGACGAACTCCAGGCGCGCCAGATTCGCGAGTATCGCTCGGCCTGGGCGGAGGCAGGCTGGGAGCGCACGCCCCGCGTCTCCGTCTCGCGCAGCGTCCTCCCCATCACGAGCGACCTCGACCGCTTCTACTTCGGCGGTCGCGACGAGCAAGACCAGGTCGCCTCCCTCGAGGGTGTCCGTGCCCGCTTCGGCCGCAGCTACACGGGCGAGCCGGATGCGATCGCGGCGGAACTCGCCGCCGATGTCGCGGTGCAGGAGGCGGACACGCTGCTGCTGACGGTCCCCAACCAGTTGGGCGTTGCTTATTGCACAACACTTCTTGAGACGGTCGCGCGTCATGTCGCCCCGGCGTTGGGCTGGCGATAACCCTCAGGGACACAGAAGCTGACAGCACGAGTGACGGGCAGGTCGACAAGGCAATTGCTCGTCGGAGCGGCCACCGTTGCCCGTGAACTTGAGCAGCAGGAGAGGAGCGGAAGAGGCTGGGCAGCGCTGACGCAGAACGTTGCCAGGCAGCGAACCGTCCCCAGATTGTCCCTGCCGGCCCCCGCAACAACCCGGAAAGCACGAATCCCCCCGCCTCTCCAATAAGGAGAGACGAGGGGATCTGATCGTGTGTCCGAGGGGGGACTTGAACCCCCACGCCCTATACGGGCACTAGCACCTCAAGCTAGCGCGTCTGCCATTTCCGCCACCCGGACAAGTGTCGCTTCTGACCTGCGTTTCCGCGGCCGAAGAAGACTTTAGCACGGTTCCGCAGGCTTCCCCGCCATCGCGATGACCGGCCGAGAACCGCGCCCGCCGACGCATTCCGGCCCGGCGACGGACCGGCCCGGGTACCGTTGCTCGTATGTCAGACAGCGCAGATCCGACCGACGCCAGCCTCGACGAGACCACCGTGATCGCGCGAGATCTGATCCGCTTCGACACCAGCAACTACGGCGACGGCAAGGCCGAGCCGGAGCGGGAGGCCGCCGAATACGTCGCCGCGAAGCTGCGTGATCTCGGCCTCGAGCCCGAGCTGATCGACTCCGACCCGGGGCGTACGAGCGTGGTCGCTCGGGTTGCGGGGGAGGACCGCGAGCGTGGGGCCCTCGTCGTGCACGGGCACCTCGACGTAGTGCCGGCCATCGCAGACGCGTGGAGCGTCGATCCGTTCGGCGGCGTCGTCAAAGACGGCATGCTCTGGGGCCGCGGCGCAGTCGACATGAAGAACATGGATGCGATGATCCTCGCGTCCCTCGGTGACATCCTCCGCGAGGGCCGCCGTCCCTCCCGCGACCTCGTCGTGGCCTTCTTCGCCGACGAGGAGGCGGGTGGCGTGCGCGGCTCCGCCCACGTCGTCCGCACCCGGCCCGAGCTTTTCGCCGGCGCGACCGAGGCGATCAGCGAGGTCGGTGGTTACTCGGTCGAACTCGCGGGGAAACGGGCCTATCTCGTGCAGACGGGTGAGAAGGCCCTGATGTGGCTGACACTGCGCGCCCACGGCACTGCTGGCCACGGGTCGCAGATCAATCCGGAAAACGCTGTCACTCGCCTCGCGGAGGCCATTGCCCGCATTGGCAGTGAGACGTGGCCCACCCGGCTGACCGACACAACGCGGGCGCTGCTGAGTGAAGTGGCGCGCCTGCTCGGCTACGACCCGCAGCGCAGTACTCCGGAGGAGCTTGCCCTCGCGACCGGTACCGCCTCCCGCTTCGTCGCAGCGACGCTGCAGACGACGGCGAATCCGTCGATGCTCTCGGCCGGCTACAAAGCGAACGTCATCCCAGGGACTGCCGAGGCGACCATCGACGTCCGCGTGCTTCCCGGAGAGGAGGACGCCGTGCTGGAGCGCTTGAGAGTTCTCGCGGGCGAGCATGTCGAGATCCTGGTGCAGCACCGCGACATCGGTCTGGAGGTCCCCTTCGCTGGCCCACTCGTCGAGAGCATGGCTGCCTCGCTGCGGCGCTTCGACCCGGACGCCGAGGTCCTCCCGTACCTTCTCTCGGGGGGCACCGACAATAAAGCCCTCTCGACCCTGGGGATCACCGGATACGGTTTCGCGCCACTCCAATTACCGCCGTCGTTGGACTTCCCGGCGCTGTTCCACGGAGTCGACGAGCGCGTCCCACTCGACGCACTAGTCTTTGGCAGGAAGGTCCTGACCGATCTGCTGCTGCGATCCTGAGGCTGCCACGACAACGAGGCCGCTCCTGAGGGTGCGGCGATCGGATGGTCAGTGCCGACCGACACCGACCGCCTGCTGGCCGACGACGCCCCAGCCCTCCTCGAAAGTGACGCATGGGCCTGATCGACGCGCTGATCCTGGGACTCGTTCAGGGTCTGACCGAATTCCTCCCCATTTCCTCCAGCGCCCACCTTCGAATCGTCAGCGAATTGCTGCCCGGTCTGGGCGGGCGTGACACGGGAGCCGCGTTCACTGCGATCACCCAACTGGGGACTGAGACCGCGGTCATTATCTATTTTTGGCGCGACATCGTGCGGATTGTGTCGAGCTGGGCCCGATCGCTCGTCGGCCGCGTCCCGCGCTCTGATCCGAACGCACGCATGGGCTGGCTGATCATCCTCGGCAGCCTCCCGATCATCGTGCTCGGTCTCGTGTTCCAGGATGCGATCGAGACGACTCTGCGCTCGCTCTGGGTCGTGGCTACCACTCTCATCGTCTTCGGCATTTTGCTGGGTGTCGCCGATGCGGTCGGAGCGAAGAAGCGCCGCTTGCGCGACCTAGGCATGCGCGACGGCCTGATCTTCGGAGGCGCACAGGCGCTGGCCCTCATCCCGGGCGTCTCGCGCTCGGGAGGCACCATCACCGCCGGCCTTTTCCTCGGCTACGAGCGCAAGGCTGCGGCTCGCTACTCCTTCCTCCTCGCAATTCCGGCGGTATTCGGTAGCGGCCTCTACCAGCTGTATAAGAGCATTAGCGACCCGGAGATTCTTCCCAACCAGGTCCAGGTCGGTGGACTCGAGACTCTGGTCGCCACGATTGTGGCGTTCGTCGTCGGATTCGTCGTTATCGCGTTCTTCATGAGCTACATCTCGCGTCGCAGCTTCCTCCCGTTCGTCATTTACCGCATCGTGCTCGGGGTCGTCCTGATGGTCGCGCTCGGCACGGGCCTCATCGCCGCCTAAATGCGCGCCTGGATCGCCGCCGAGATTCCGGCGCTACCTGGCCGAGGGCGCGCCCCGCGTCTGCACGACACTGCGACCGCGGCTCCCATCGAACTCGACGCACCGAGCGGAGTCGCGAGCCTGTACGTCTGCGGCATCACGCCCTACGACGCGACCCACCTCGGCCACGCCGCCACCTATCTCGCATTCGACATCGTGCAGCGCGTCTGGCTCGATGCGGGGTACGCCCTCGAGTACGCGCAGAACGTCACCGACGTGGACGACCCGCTCCTCGAACGTGCCACCGCAATGCGCGTCGACTGGCGCGATCTGGCGGAGGAGCAGGTGGAGCTGTTCCGTGGCGACATGGCGGCCCTGCGCATCCTGCCGCCGAAGTACTACGTGGGGGTCACCGAGACGGTGGCGCCGATCGCGGAGGCGGTGGCCCGGCTCGAGCGGGAGGGAGTCGCCTATCGCGTCCCCGCTTCCGATGCCGCAGTTGATGGAGCGAGCGACCTCTACTACGACATCGCCGCAGGGGAGAGCCCGGTTTGGCACCTCGGCAGCGAGAGCGGTCTCGGTCTGGAGTCGATGTCCCGTTTCTTCGCCGAGCGTGGAGGGGATCCGGAGCGGGCAGGCAAGCGGGATCCTCTCGATCCACTGCTCTGGCGTGCTGAGCGCGCTGGCGAGCCGGCCTGGGACGCCGAGGTCGGTCGTGGCCGACCGGGCTGGCACATCGAATGCTCGGTGATCGCGCTCGACTGCCTGGGAGTGGAGTTCACGCTTCAGGGCGGAGGCAGCGACTTGGTATTTCCGCACCACGAGTTCAGCGCCGCCCACGCCTCCTCGCTCTCGGGGCGACCGCTTGCCCGCGCCTACGCGCACGCTGGGATGGTGGCCTACCAGGGTGAAAAGATGAGCAAGTCGTTGGGCAATCTGGTGCTGGTCTCGCGGCTCCGCGGCGAGGGGGTCGACCCGCGGGCGATCCGCCTCGCATTGCTCGCCCACCACTACCGGTCAGACTGGGAGTGGCTGCCCGAGGACCTGCCGATTGCCGAGGCACGCCTGGCCCGCTGGGAGGCGGCGCTCACAGCCGTGGGACCACGCTCCGCTCTCGAGGTTCTGGCTCAGCTCCGCGAGGTGCTTGCCGACGATCTGAATACTCCGGCGGCGTTGTCGGTGGTGGACGCAGCGCTGGTCGAGGGTGTGGACGTCCCCGCGCTCCTCCGCGATGCTCTGGATGCTCTGCTCGGCGTCCGTCCAGCCTGAGCTGCCCGTGAGGGAACCCTCATACGTCGAGGGAGCCTAATAGATGGCGCCCTCGACGTTCCAGCGCTCCCTCACGAAGGGGGTGCCAGGGTCACGGGCGCCAGGGCTCGTCGCCCGAACGGCCGTCGCCCCGACGGCGGAGGTAACGCTCGAACTCCTGCGCGATGGCCTCGCCACTCGCTTCAGGCGAGTCCACCGTGTCGCGCGCCTGCTCGAGCTGCGCGATGTACGCCGCCATCTCCTCGTCGTCGGAGGCGAGCGCGTCGATCCCGCGCTCCCATTCCTCGGCCTCCTCGACCAGGTCGCCGCGGGGAATCGCGAGGCCGACGACCTCCTCGAGCTTTTCGAGCAGCGCCAGCATCGCCTTGGGCGAGGGTGCATTGTGCACGTAGTGCGGCACGGAGGCCCAGATCGAGACAGCCGGGATGCCCACCTTTTGCGCCGCTTCACCGATCACGCTGAGGATGCCGACGGGCCCCTCGTAGCTCGACCGCTCAAGTTCGAAGGTGCTGCGTAGCTCCGCGTTCTCGCTGGAGGCAAAGATCGAGATCGGACGAGTGTGCGGCACATCGGCGAGCATCGCGCCGAGGAACACCACCGCTGAAATGTCGATGGCGAGCATGGCGTCCACGACCTCAGCCGCGAAGCTCTTCCAGCTCCGCGAGGGTTCGGTGCCGATCATCAGGTAGAGCGCGCTCTCGGCGTCGACCGAGGTCTCGGCCGGTCCGAAGATCTGCGTGCCTGGCCACGACAGGCTGCGTCGGCCGTCCTCGCCGATCGAGAGCATCGGACGCGTGTACTGGAAGTCGTAGTACTGCTCGGCGTCGACCGCGAAGAGGGGCACGAACTCCCCGGCGTCCTTGACCAGGCGCAGGGCTCCGCTCGCGGCGTCACCAGCGTCGTTCCAGCCCTCGAAGGCCACGACCAGGACGTTCCCCGTGATCACGTTCATAGGCAGTGTCTCCGCGTTCGGTTCGATGTCCGGAGAGAGCACAGTGCGCCTGCCCCGTCTGTCCAGGATAGGACCCGCCATGGCAGCACCTGTCCGGTCGGCAGGATTGCGGACGCGGTTCTCTCAGGGCTCGCATCGCATTCGCAGCGCCCGGCTTCTCGGAGGCCTGCCGGTACCATGGTCGCTCGTGACCTCCGAGACCCCCGCCCGGCCGCTGACCATCGACCAGCGTCGAGAGACGCCCTCCGCCGCGCTCCCGGCTGCCGTCCTGTGGGACATGGACGGCACGCTGGTCGACACCGAGCCCTATTGGATGGCGTCCGAGCGTGCGCTCGTCGCCACTTTCGACGGCGTGTGGACGCACGAGGACGCGATGGGCCTCGTGGGCGCGAGTCTGCCGAACGCTGCCCGCATCCTGCAGGGCAAGGGCGTCGACCTGCCCGTCGATGCGATTATCGACAGGATGACCGACGAGGTCATTGCGCGCCTCGCCGACGACATCCCGTGGCGTCCCGGTGCTGTCGAACTCCTGGAGGCCGCGCGCGACGCCGCCGTGCCCCAGGCCCTTGTCACCATGTCGATGGGACGGATGGCCGCGGCGGTCATCGCGCGCCTGCCGGTCCCCGCATTCGCCACGGTCGTCAGTGGCGACATGGTCGAGCGCGGCAAGCCTGATCCGGAGGCGTACCTCCTCGCCGCGAGCATGCTCGGTGTCGAGATCGCTGCCTGCGTCGCGATCGAGGATTCCTATGCCGGCTTGGGCGCGGCTGTCGCCTCCGGTGCCGCGGTCATCGGAGTTCCGCACCAGCTCGAACTCGATCCTGCGGCTCCCTACGCCCTCTGGCCCACCCTCGTCGGCCGCACCGTCGCGGATCTCGCCTCGGTATCCGCCGAACATCGCCAGACCGGCCGGGTCACGATCGGAACACAGGCCCGCCCATGAGTGGCGAGGCCCTGCAGCATTCTGGCCCTTTCCGCGCAGGCGACCGCGTCCAGCTCACGGGTCCAAAGGGGCGGATGAACACCATCACACTCGTCCCCGGCAGTGTCTTCCACACTCATCGAGGAGGCATCGAGCACGACACCGTGATCGGCCTGCCCGATGGTTCCGTGGTCACCAACACGGTGGGCGTTGAACACCTGGCGTTGCGCCCTCTCCTCGCCGACTTCGTGATGTCGATGCCGCGCGGTGCGGCGATTGTCTATCCGAAGGACGCGGCGCAGATCCTGGCCCTGGCCGACGTGTTCCCGGGTGCTCGGGTGGTCGAAGCGGGTGTCGGCTCCGGTGCCCTTTCGCTGTGGCTGCTGCGGGCCGTCGGCCCCGCCGGCCGGCTCTCGTCGTTCGAGCGGAGGGAGGAGTTCGCCGAAGTGGCGCGAGCGAACGTCGAGACCTTCCTCGGCTACACCCCCGACAATTGGACCGTTACCGTCGGCGATCTCGTGGAGGCACTTCCCGATGCCGTCCCGGCAGGCAGGGCCGACCGCGTCGTCCTCGACATGCTCGCGCCGTGGGAGTGCCTCGACGCCGCCGCCGAAGCACTCACGCCCGGGGGAGTTCTGCTCTGCTATGTCGCCACTGTGACGCAGCTCTCTCGGGTGGCGGAGGCAATCCGCGCCTCCGGCCTGTTCACCAACCCCGCCTCGAACGAGACGATGGTGCGCGGCTGGCACGTCGAGGGCCTCGCTGTACGCCCCGATCACCGGATGATCGGCCACACCGGCTTCCTCATTACCGCCCGCCGCCTGGCTCCGGACACCGTTCTCCCCGAGCTGAAGCGTCGTCCCTCCAAGACCGATTTCAGCGACGAGGACGTCGAAGCGTGGACGCCCGGTGCCCTCGGCGAGCGTGCCGTCAGCCCCAAAAGCCTGCGTAAGCGGGTGCGCGAGTCGGCAGCCAGTGCCGAGCTCTCGCGCGCCAGGGGCTTCGGCGAGGACGAGGCTGCCGCTCGCGACGACGCCAAGGGCATCCTCTAAGCTGTTCCCGGCCTCAGGGCCGTCCGCCCCCGGGCGTCACCACTCCACTCCCGTCGAATCGAGGACTCGTGCGCAGGACTACGGCGCTCATCGCCAGCATCGGCATCGTCGCCGCCCTCACCGGATGCTCCGCGTCCACCTCGCCGGCCGATTGCAAGGCTCCTTTCTCCTCCGGGGACTCCTCGTCGGCAATCGGCGCGGTCGGCGACTTCGGTGTCAAGCCGGACGTGTCGGTCCCCACTCCGCTCAAGGCGAAGGGCACCCAGGTGAGCACGCTGATCCAGGGCTCGGGCACCCCGCTCGAGAAGGGCCAGCTGGTCACGATCGACTACACGCTTGTCAACGGTGCTGACGGCACCGTCCTCGAGACCTCGCCCTATGACGGATCGAGCCCTGCGCGATTCGGTGTCGGTGGTGCTGGCCTGGTCGGTCTCAACGAGGGCCTGCTCTGTACACAGGTCGGCTCACGGGTGGCGATCGCCATCGCACCGGAGGACGGCTTTGGTAGCTCCTCGGCACAGCTCGGCATCTCGCCGGACGACACCCTCGTGGTCGTGGCCGATGTGCGCTCAGCTTCGCTCGCTCGCGCGGATGGCGCAGCGCAACCAACGCCCGATGGCGTCCCCACCGTCACGCTCGGCGACGACGGTCGACCCGGGCTCGCGAAGCCCTCCGGCGATGCTCCGACCGATTTGCGCATCGCCCAGCTCAAGAAGGGCGATGGCGAAGTGATTGCGGAGGGCGATCAGGTCGTCGTGGCATACACCGGCTGGAAGTGGAGTGATGGGAAGGTGTTCGATTCCAGTTGGGAGAAGGGCGCCCCCACTGTCTTCACCGCTGCTGACGGATCCACCACCCGGGGCGGCGTCATCCCCGGATTCGCGAAGGCGCTGATCGGTCAGCCTGTCGGCTCCCAGGTCATCGCGGTCATCCCGCCGGACCAGGGCTACGGCGACCAGGGCTCACCCCAGGGCGGGATCCCGGGCGGCGCGACCCTCGTCTTCGTCGCCGACATCCTCGGAAAGGCCTGACCCGGCGCGGCCCTAGACTGGAGTGCGTGCCTGCCGACGCCCCGTCCTCACGCCGCGTCCCGGCTGAGGAGCGTCTATTTAATCTCGTGCTCGCTCTCGTCGCGGCCGAGCACGGGCTGACTAAGACCGATGTCCTCTCGACGGTCCAGGGCTACCGTCAGCGGTCGGGCCGGGAAGACCGGGCCTCGCTAGAGCGCCAATTCGAGCGCGACAAGGACGACCTGCGCGAGCTTGGCATCCCGATCGAGACCGTGGATGCCCCTGGCGATCCCGGCAACACGCAGACCGTGCGCTACCGCATCGCGAAGCGGAGCTACGACCTCCCCGCCGACCTCACGTTCGATCCGGAGGAGCTCGCGCTGCTCCGCCTCGCTGGGGCGGTCTGGCGAGAGGGCACGCTCTCTGCGGAGTCTCGACGCGCGCTGATCAAGCTCCGCTCGATGGGGGTCGAGTCCATCGACCCGGTCATCGGGATCAGCCCGTCGATACGAGTCCGGGAGGCGTCGTTCGAGCCGCTGAACGCCGCTCTCGATCGCGGACAGGTCGTGCGCTTCCCCTATCTCAAGCCCGGAGGCGAGGAGCCGCGCGTTCGGACCGTCCAGCCGCGCGCACTCGTCAATCACCAGGGCCGCTGGCACCTGCACGGCTGGGACGAGGCGGCCGAGGGTACCCGGACATTCCTCCTCTCGCGCATTGTCGGACCAGTTGCGGCGACCGGGCGGGCAGCCCCGGCCATCGACGGTGACCACGCTGTGATCGCGCTCGCTCAGCTCGACGAGATCCTCGAACGCACCAGCGCGCTGCTGAGGGTCGCTGCCGATTCCGACGCCGCGCTGCGCCTCGGCGGACGCGCGGAGGCCACGGGCGAGGGTCAGGACACTCTCCGTCTGCACTACACCGACGCCGACGTGCTTGCCGACGAGCTCGCCGGCTACGGGCCGGAAGTGCGTGTCGTCGAGCCGGCCGAGTTGCGCCGTCGCGTGCGCGACCGGCTCCGTCGCATCCTCGCCGATCACGGAGGTGGCGTCAGTGGCTAGGCCGCGCTCGCTGCAGGCCCGCGACCGCCTCGCCGTGCTGCTCTCGCTCGTCCCCTACCTCCTCGACCGCGGGCGCGTCTCAGTGAGCGAGGTCGCCGAGCACTTCGAGATTCCGGAGGAGGAGGTGCGGCGCGCTGTCCGCCTCATTGCCGTCTCCGGCATCCCGGGCGAGACCGCGCAGTACCAGGCGAACGACCTCTTCGACATCAGCTGGGACGATTTCGAGGAAAACGATCACATCGTCCTGACTCAGCAGGTCGCGATCGACGAATCGCCTCGGTTCTCGGCGCGGGAGGCGGCGGCCCTGATCGCCGGAATGCAGTACCTCGCAGCCCTGCCCGAGAACCAGGGCAACGACCGAATTGTTTCGCTGATGGGCAAGCTGTCGCGGGGCGCGTCCAGCGCCCCGAGCGCGGTCGCTGTCTCCCGCGGTATCGGAGCGGATAGCTCGGTGGCCCTCCTGCGTACCGCCATGGCTTCGGCGACACAGGTTGCCTTTGACTACCGCAGCGCGCGAGGCGAGACGGAATCACGCCTCGTTGACCCCTTCGTCCTCGAGTCCGTGGACCGCGACTGGTATCTGCGCGGCTGGGACCACCTTCGCGAGGGGGTGCGGACGTTCCGGGTCGACCGGATGCGCTCGCTCCGGGACACCGGGAGTCCGATCGTGCGTCGACGTCACGAGGTCACGCTGTCGGAGAGGTTGTTCGAGGCCTCGGCAACCGACCTCGTCGTCGAACTGCGAGTGGCGCCGAGCGCCGTCGTTTTGCTGGGCGACTACGCGGCTGACGCCGAGTTTCCCGAGTCGACCGCGGGGGAGGAGGATCGTGGTGTCCTCGTGCGCCTTCGAGTCGCGCACCTGCAGGGTCTTACCCGGCTGGTCGCCTCCCTCCCCGGTTTGGTGACTGTCGTTGCACCCACGGAGGCGCGGGCCGCGGTGGCCGAGTGGGCACGAGCCGCACTGGTCGCGGACGATGAGGAGCAGTCATGACGTGGTGGTCGTGGATCGTGATCTGGCTGGGTCTGGTGCTCGGTGCGGTCGCCATGCTCGTCCTCTTCGCGGTCTCCTACTGGCGTAGGGGAACGGCCCTGCTCGGACAGATTTCTGAGGTGACCGAGATGCTGGAAGCGCTGAGTCCGGGGAGCACCGACCCTGCACCGCCGCGGTCGGCATCGTCTCTGTTCGTCGATCGCGACGTAGTCCGGCGAATTCATGAAGTCCGGCGCGACTCCCGGCGCGACAGGATCGATGGTCGCCGGTCAGCAAGGGTCGAACGGGGTAAGCTCCTGGTACACCGCAACCGACAAACGAAGTGAGTCTGCAATGTTCGCTGGCCTCCAGGGGTGGCACCTCCTCATCATCCTCGCCGTGATCCTCCTCCTGTTCGGTGCGCCCAAGCTCCCGCAGCTTGCCCGCAGTGTCGGGCAGTCGATGCGGATCTTCAAGAGCGAGGTCAAGACCATGAAGGACGAGGACGGCACCGAGCGCCCTGCGTCGGCCGACGGTACGACCGGCACCGTTCCTGGCACAACGGGGACGACCACCGGCACCGGTTCGACTTCCGGCACCGGTTCGACCACGCCGCCTGAGTCCCCGCTCAAGTAATGACGTCTGTGGCATCAAAGAAGCCACGGACGAAGCGGTCGAAGAATCCCGATGGGCGCATGTCGCTCGGGTCTCATCTGATCGAACTTCGCAACAGGCTTTTTAAGTCGGCGATCGCGATTGTTATCGCGTGTATCGCTGGCTGGTTCGTCTCGGAGTGGGTCTTCGAGTCATTGAAAGCACCTATTTCCGAGGTCGCCGCCAGCCAGGGTAAGGATGCGATCCTCAACTTTCCGACGATCGCCGGTGCCTTTGACCTGCGCCTGCAAATCGCGCTGACCGTCGGCCTCGTACTCGCCAGTCCTGTCTGGCTTTACCAGATTTGGGCATTCCTCGTGCCCGGGCTCACTCGCAAAGAGATGAAGTACGGCCTCGGATTCATTCTGACGGCGATTCCGCTGTTTTTTGCGGGCTGCGCGGCCGGTTGGTTCGTCTTCCCGCACATCGTCGAGCTGCTGACGAGTTTTACGGGGAGTGATGCGGCGAGCTTCCTCGACGCCAAGATCTACTACGAGTTCGTGCTCAAGCTCGTCCTGGTCGTCGGCATCGCCTTCGTGCTGCCGGTTTTCTTGGTGCTGCTCAACTTCCTCGGCGTCCTGTCCGGGATGCTGATCCTCAAGTCCTGGCGCCTCGCGATTATGGCTATCGTGCTATTTACAGCGGTGGCCACTCCGGCTGCCGACCCGATCTCGATGTTCCTGCTGGCGATCCCGATCATCTTCCTGTTCTTCCTCGCCTGCGGGATCGCAATCCTGCATGATCGGCGTGTCGCCAAGCGTCAGCTGGTGTTCGACGGCAGCCCCTCCGACCTGCCCGCGTGACCGATCTGTCGCCCGCGGAACGCTTCGCAGCGTTCCGCACCCGTCAGGGCCATGCGAGGGTAGAGGCGTTTCGCTCGACTCTCGCATTCGACCTTGATCCCTTCCAGTACGAGGCGTGCAGCGCTCTCGATGACGGCCGCAGTGTCCTCGTTGCAGCCCCGACGGGCGCAGGAAAGACGGCCGTTGCCGAGTACGCGATTCACCTGGCACTGCAGGATCCGACGGCGAAGGTCTTTTACACGACGCCGATGAAGGCGCTCAGCAACCAGAAGTTCCAGGAGTTCGTAGGGGCCTACGGAGCATCCGAGGTCGGGCTACTTACGGGCGACTCGAACGTCAACGCTCGGGCCCGGGTCGTCGTGATGACGACCGAGGTATTGCGCAACATGCTCTACGCCGACTCCGATCTACTGCGCGATCTCGCCTATGTGGTGATGGATGAGGTGCACTACCTCGCCGACCGCTTCCGTGGCGCCGTGTGGGAGGAGGTCATCATTCACCTTCCGCAACGGGTGCGGCTGGTCTCGCTGAGTGCGACGGTGTCAAACGCCGAGGAGTTCGGTGACTGGCTCCAGACGGTACGCGGCGAGACCGAGGTGGTCGTCTCGGAGGAGCGGCCCGTCCCACTCGATCAACATGTGCTCGTCGGCGGCAAGCTGGTCGACCTCTTCGATTCGTCCGGTCGCGCCGCCACAAACCGCGTGAATCCCGAGCTCGCCCGAATGGCGCAGGGGGGCTCCCGCGTCGAGCGCGGCGCGCGCGGCGGCCGTGCTGGTGGTCGCGGCGGGCGTGGACGCTACCCCGAGGCGCGGACAGAGGACCTCGTTCTGCGTTCGGACGTCGTCGACATCCTTCGAGGAAAGAACCTTCTCCCGGCCATCTTCTTCGTCTTCAGCCGCGCGGGCTGCGATCAGGCCGTCCGCCAGGTACTCCGTTCGGGCGTACGGCTGACGGAACGACACGAGCGTGATGAAATCCGCGCCATCGTCGAGGAACGCTGCCGGACGATCCGCGACGAGGACCTTGCCGTCCTTGGCTACTGGGAGTGGCTCGATGGCCTTCAACGAGGCGTCGCCGCCCACCACGCGGGCATGCTTCCCGCGTTCAAGGAAGTGGTCGAGGAGTTGTTCCTCCGTCGGCTGGTTCGCGTGGTCTTCGCCACTGAGACTCTCGCGCTGGGCATCAACATGCCGGCCCGTACCGTCGTGCTCGAGAAGCTCGAGAAGTTCAACGGCGAGGCCCGCGTGCCGATCACGCCGGGGGAGTACACGCAGCTGACCGGCCGGGCAGGGCGGCGCGGTATCGACGTCGAGGGCCACTCCGTGATCCAGTGGCGCGGAGGGATGGACCCGCAGGCCGTCGCCTCACTCGCGTCCCGTCGTACCTACCCGTTGAATTCGAGCTTCCGGCCCAGCTACAACATGGCGGCGAACCTGATCGAGCAGTTCGGCCGCGCGCACACGCGCGAGATCCTCGAGTCGTCCTTCGCGCAGTTCCAGGCCGACCGCTCCGTTGTCGATCTCGCGCGCAGGGTCCGGCAGCAGGAGGAGTCGCTTGAGGGCTACGTCACCGCTCTGCAGTGCCACCTCGGCGACTTCGAACAGTACGCCGCGATTAGACGAGAAATCGGCGACCTTGAGCGCCGGGGAGCGGTGCGGGGCGAATCGGCCTCGCACTCCGAGCGCGAGAAGCGCCAGGCACAGCTGACGAGTCTCCGTCGACGGATGAAGGCGCACCCGTGCCACGCGTGCTCCGATCGGGAGGAGCACGCTCGCTGGGCTGAGCGCTGGTGGAAGCTGCGACGCGAGACCGACGAGATCGAGCGTCAGATCCGCTCGCGCACTGGAGCGGTCGCCCGCCTCTTCGACCGCATCACCGACGTACTGATCGAGCTGGGGTACTTCCGGCGCGATGACGTCGGCGAGTTCTCGCTGACGCCGAACGGGCGGACCCTGCGCCGGATCTACGGCGAGCGTGACCTGCTGGTTGCCGAGTGCCTCCGCAAGCAGGCCTGGACGGAACTCGACCCGGCAGGCCTCGCCGCAATGGCCTGCTGCCTCGTCTTCGAGCCGCGCCGTGAAGAGGGGACGCTCGGCGAGCAATTCCTCCCTCGCGGAACATTCCCCGAGGCGCTCGAGAAGACGCAGCTGCTCTGGGCCCGCCTCGACGACGTGGAGCGCGAGCACCGGCTGCCGGGCAGCAACCCGATCTCGACCAGTCTCGCGCTCGCGATGAACATGTGGGCGAAGGGTATGCCGCTCGATACTGTGCTGCGCGAGTCCGACATGGCTGCCGGTGACTTCGTGCGCTGGGCCAAGCAGACCATCGACCTGCTCGACCAGCTCTCGGTGGTCGCCGAGGGCAAGGTCGGTCGGGCCGCCAGGACGGCGCTCGATCTGGTGCGCCGTGGCATCGTCGCGTACTCGACGGTCGCATGAGGCCGCTCCCTCCTCCATCCAGCGGGCGGACAGTTCCGTTGTGGGTTGCGCTGCCCCTCGCCGCGTTCGGTGGTGCCATGCTCGACCGCGGTTTCCCTGACTCCGACGTTTGGCCGCTCGCGATTGTCGGCGCCGCGACGATCCTGTTCGCCCTCGCCGGGCGTGGTTTGTGGAGTGGCGCCCTCGTCGGCTTGGTCGGCGGCGGTGTCTTCTGGGCTATGCACATTTCGTGGCTGACCCTCTATCTCGGCCCCGTTCCGTGGGCGGCTCTCGCGGGTCTCCAGGCGATCTTTTTCTCGCTCTCGGCGGGACTCATGGCCGTTGTCTCCACGCGGGGCCACCGGGTCTGGACAGGCCCGCTCGGCCGAATGGTCGGCATCCCCGCCCTGCTTGCTGCACTGTGGATCGGGCGCGAGACGATCACGAACGTCTGGCCCTATGGCGGCTTCGCCTGGGGCCGGCTGGCGATCTCACAATCGCTGAGTCCGCTCGCGGGCCTCGCGGCCTGGATCGGTTTCGCCGGCCTCGGCTTCGTGGTCGCATTCCTGGCTGCCGTGCTGGCGCAGGCCGTGCGCGATGTCTCGGTGCCCGCCTCCGCCCGGGTGAGCGCGGTCGCCGGCTTTGCCGTTGCCGCGCTGGTGTTCCCGGCCTGGCCGGCGCCGACGGAGGGAACGACGCGCATCGCAGCTGTGCAGGGCGACTCCGACGCCGGGTTGTTTTCGCAGAGCTATCGGGGCCAGATTCTCGAGGACCACACCTCGGCGACCCTACCGATCCTCAATCAGTCCGTCGACATGGTGGTGTGGCCCGAGAACGGCGTTGACATCGACCCCACGAAGAACGCCCAGTCGGCCGCTGTGCTCGATTACCTCAGCCGCAGCATGAACGTGCCATTCATCGTCGGCACAATCACGAACCCCTCCGACGATGTCTTTTACAACAGCTCGTTGCTCTGGAAGGCAGGGGAGGGGGCGACCCAGGTCTACGACAAGGTGCACCCCGTGCCCTTCGCCGAGTACATGCCGGATCGGGCCTTCTGGCGCATGTTCGCTCCGGACCTCGTCGACCTCGTCAGCCGCGACTACTCGATGGGGACGCGGCCGAACGTCTTCGACGTGAACGGCGTGCTTGCCGGTATCGCAATCTGCTTCGATATCTCGGACGATTCCCTGACGAACGCGATGGTCGACGAGGGAGCGCAGGTCATCCTCGGGCAGACCAACAACGCCGACTTCGGTCGGACAGACGAGAGTGTTCAGCAGCTAGCGATTGCGCGTCTCAAGGCCATCGAAACCGGACGCAGCGTCGTCAACATCTCGACCGTCGGGACCAGTGCGATCATCGGGCCGGACGGTTCGACAATCGACTCCCTGACCTGGTTTGAGCCCGGCGCCATGGTGGACGACGTTCCCCTTGCCTCCACCATGACCCCGGCGCTGGAGTGGGCGCGAAACCTAGGCTGGTACTTCTTTGCGGCCGGTCTTGTCGGAGCGATCTCGTTCGTCCTCAGGACTCGCGAGCCGCAACGTCATCCCCGCTGACCGAGGCGGGAATCGGAGATCCCTGCAACGAGTACGAGGCTGCCCCGCTCGCAGAGGAGAGGGGAGTGGAAATGACGAAGGCCCCCTGAGTCGATAGGAGTCCTTCGACTCGCATCTTCCCGGAGGCCTTCTCATCGTCACCTGTCAGCGACGACCTGGAGAGCGGCGCTAGGCGCCAATCTTGTGCTCGCCGCGACGGGCGCGAAGATAGGCGAGTCGCTCTTCGAGCAGCTCCTCCAATTCGGCGCGCGTCCGGCGCTCGAGCAGCATGTCCCAGTGGGTTCGGGGCGCTTTCTGTTCTCCTTTATCCACCACGACCGGCTTCGAATCCACCATCAGAGTGGCCTCGTGACCGCAGGAGCGGCACTCCCAGGTCTCCGGTGCTTCCGCGTCGGCCGAGAACACCATGTCGGTGTCGTGGCCGCAGTCGGGGCAGTGGTATTCGTAGGTCGATCGCGGGGAGAAGACGACGCCTTCTTCGCTCTGCAGGCTCTGTGATCCGAGCCGCATTCCTCGCAAGCTTCGATCTGCCATTGTGGTCTCCTCTCGCCGTGCTTCCCCAGTGTCAACGTCGTACCTGAAGGTGGTCTTCCTGTCCTGGCGTTTGCCAGAGAATCCTCAGGTCGGGGGCACTTTTCGGCGGTCCGAGGAAGACTTTTCTCAGTCGCGCCGAGCCGCGACTGCGGCGGCCTACGCGACGTTTCCTCGGCCTGTCCTGCGGCCGTCGCTACCTGGTCGAAAAACGCCGCCACCCGCTCCGGAACAATCATGACTCGGTAGCGAATATCGCGATTCAGTGGAGGATTTCGCAGCCGAACGCATGCACGCGCCGCAGAATGGCGAGCATCAGATGTGCGGCGCCGGGGGAGTGGGCGCGGAATCCTGCGGACGGACGCTCGGTGCGCCCTGGCTCCGCTGGCCGAGAGCGCCGCCGATGCCCTTGAGTGCCTCTGTCAGCTCGCTCGGGATCAGCCACAGCTTGTTCGCGCTGCCCTCGGCGATTTTCGGGAGTGTCTGAAGATACTGGTAGGCCAGGAGTTCACTATCAGGTCGACCCTCATGGATCGCCTGGAAGACCGTGGTGATGGCCTTCGCCTCACCCTCGGCACGCAGGACCGCAGCCTTTGCCTGTCCCTCCGCGGCGAGGATCGCTGCCTGGCGTTGTCCCTCCGCATTCAGGATCTGCGACTGCTTGGTCCCCTCCGCGGTGAGGATCACGGCGCGACGATCGCGTTCGGCGCGCATCTGCTTCTCCATCGAATCTTGGATGGACAGCGGCGGGTCGATCGCCTTGAGCTCGACGCGTCCGACACGGATGCCCCACTTGCCAGTGGCCTCATCGAGCACGATGCGCAGCTGACCATTGATGTTGTCGCGCGACGTCAGCGCTTCTTCGAGGTTCAGGCCGCCGACGACGTTGCGGAGGGTCGTCGTGGTCAACTGTTCGACGGCCCCGAGGTAGTTCGCGATTTCATAGGTCGCAGCGCGAGCATCCGTTACTTGGAAGTAGACGACAGTGTCGATCGAGACGACCAGATTGTCTTCGGTGATGACGGGCTGGGGCGGAAAGGAGACGACCTGCTCGCGCAAATCGATCAAGGGGCGAACGCGGTCGACGAACGGCACGACCAAGTTCAGGCCGGGCAGGAGTGTCTTGTGGTACTTCCCGAGGCGCTCAACGACTCCGGCTGTCGCCTGCGGAATGATGCGGATCGCCCGGAAGAGAACGACTAAGACGAGGACGACGATAATCGCGACGATGATCAGCGGCACGAGTGCGGACGGTGTCACGTGGTGCTCCTTTCGGCGGGGACGACGACCGCGGTCGCGCCCTCGATGGCGGTGACGACGACTCTCTCGCCGACGCTGAGAATGCGGTTCTCGACGAGTGGGGAGAGACGGACGGTCCACGTCTCGCCATTGGCAAGCTTCACCTGACCAGGTCCGGGGCCGGCGAGCACGACGCTGCCGGTGAGACCGAGGAGCGCATCCGCTCCGCTTGGCGTGGGATCGCCACCACGCTTCAGGAGGCGAAGCAGTGATGGTCGGACCGTGAACAGCAGCAGGACCGCGGCGACCGCGGCGACCGGTACCTGGATCCAGAACGGTGCACCGAGGACGCCACTCACAAGGCCACCGACACTGCCCACGGCGAGCATCAGGAATGTGAACTCGAGCGTAAATACCTCGACGATGACGAAGATCAGAATGAGCGCGAGCCAAACGACCCACGCGTAGTGGGTGAGAGTGTCCATGCTGAGTGCTCCTTTGCTTCGCCGAGCGCTTCCACGGTAACAAAGCCCCCCGAATGAGGGCTGGGAGGACCAAGGCGGGACGCCGGACGACGCGGGCGGCACGGGGCGGTTGCTAGACTCTCCCGTCGGGCTGCGGCCCGACACCGTGCCCGATCCGGCTCAGCGCCGGTATCCTGGAGGAGATTCCTCGTGTCCAACCCCCTCGCTCCCGGCTCGCTCAATGGCAAGCGTGTCCTCGTCACCGGATCATCCCGAGGTATCGGCGCCGACACGGTCCGCTACTTTGCCGAGGCCGGTGCCCGCGTTGTCGTCAATTACCGCTCGAAGGCACCGCGGGCCGACAAGCTCGTTGCCCAGATCATCGAGGCGGGCGGAACCGCGATCGCCGTCGGCGCTGACCTCACGGAGACGGCGTCTCGGTCTGAGATGTTCTCCCGCATTGAGCAGGAGTACGGCGGACTCGACGTGCTCGTTCTGAATGCCTCGGGTGGCATGGAGAGCAATAGGGGAGCGGATTACGCGATGGCCCTCAACCGCGATTCCCAGGTTGCGACGCTGGACGCGGCGCTGCCGCTGCTCCGCGAGGGCTCGCGCGTCGTCTTCGTGACGAGTCATCAGGCCCACTTCATCCGTTCGACGCCGACCATGCCCGAGTACGAGCCGGTCGCCCGTTCTAAGCGCGCCGGTGAAGATGCCCTGCGCGAGCGGATCGGCGAATTGGCCGAGCGTGGAATCGAGTTCGTCGTCGTCTCGGGCGACATGATCGAGGGCACCATCACGGCAACGCTGCTCGAGCGCGCGAATCCAGGCGCAATCAGTTCACGTCGTGAATCGGCCGGAAAGCTCTACAATGTGCAGGAGTTCGCGGCCGAGGTCGCTCTGGCGGCGGTCGAACCGATCCCGGCCGAGAACACTCGTCTGGTCGGAGACATTTCCGACTTCGCCTGAGTGCTCGTCGCCCCGTCATGCTGTTCAACCGCGGTGGGGTGACGACTCCTGGGCAGGTTGGGCGGTTATCCGATAATGCACATTATGTCAGTTCGAGTTCGTCGACGGCTGCCCTCGCAGGTACTCCGCTGAGATCACTCGGAATGATCGCGTGAACAGCGCTGCTCCGGCTGCGACCGTCATGACGATTCCGCCGAGGAGGAACACGAGGGCGATTCCGCGCCCGACCCCGTCGCCGAGCAGCCATCCGTAGGCTGCCTGGCCGGCTGACGACTCCATGTACGGGATGAGAGCGAATTCGGCGATCGGAGCGATGAGGAATGCGGTGACCGGGGCCGCCGCTGACTCGAACGCTGCGGCGAAGCCGAACACTCGTCCCTGGGTCTCGAACGGGACGACCTTCTGAATGACCGTCTGCTCGGCCGCCTCAACCGCGGGGATCAGCGCCATATATATCCAGATGCCGCCGGCATAGAGCCACCACCAATCGCGCAGAGTAAATACTGCACCGATGAGACCCATCGCCATCACGAGCAGCAGCATCGTCCGGATCGGGTTCGTCCCGAGGCCGTATCTGGCGACCAGCAGCCCGCCGACGATGAAGCCTGTAGCGGTGACGCCGAGCACAATCCCCCACAGTTCCACCGGGAACAGTTCGAGCCCGTATGGATCCATCAGCGCCAGGTAGACGCCGCCGATCAGATTGTTGAACGTGGAGAAGATGATGAGCGCGAACAGGCCAGTCGCCGCCCGCACCGCGGTGATGCTGCCGCGCAGATCAATGAGCGGGGTCCGCTCGCCTGTCGATGCGGGCTTGTCCTCAGGGATGCGCAGGACGACCAGGTGCAGGAGGGCGGCGGCCGATGCGCTGATCGCGATCAGGATTGTCCACCCCATGCCGAGAAAGCCGATCGACAGTCCACTGAACACACTCGTGACCACAAACGCGAGCCCTTGTACGGTGCCGACCAGGCCGTTTGCCTGGGCATGGCGTGCCACAGGAACCAGCAGCGTCACCGTCGTGGAGAGTGCGATATTGCGCATATTCTCGATGACCGCGCCGAACAGGATTATGCCGGAGAACGCCCAAAACCAGGGACCGCCGACATTGAGTAGCGCCGTCTCCGGAAGCGCGAGATACAGTCCTCCTGCGACTCCGAAGGAGCCCAGGGTGACCGCGCCTGCGAACACCATCACCTGGTATTTGCGGTGCCGGTCCACAATGGTGCCGAAGGCCATCGCGAGGATCGCGACGAGCAGCATGTACGCGCCGCCGATCACGCCGGTCGCGAGTACCGACCGCGTTTCGAGGTAGACCCAGAACGTCAACGCGAACCACAGGAAACTCGTTGTCACATTCGCGACCGCGGTGTTCACGAGAATGTGGCAGAAGGTGCGGAGGTTCGTCGTGTTCACACTCGCGGTCGCGGACGGTGAAGCGGTCGAGGACATGTCTTCCTTTCGCCGGAAGAGGGTGCTTGACGGCATCGGACTTTCGTCACGTGTGCACCGACGTCGCAGCCACTGTAGGCCTCGGACGTCAGCGAGTCGAGGAAAGGGAAGACCGCAACGGTGTGCGGACCGCGTAGCGGAGAAAGACGACGCCGTTTCCGAACTGACATTGCTCGAGAAGTTCGAGGTCGAGGCGCGTTGTCGTCGGCAGACCCGGTTTTCCTCCGCCGACAGTGAGCGGCAGAAGGTAGAGCTGTATCTCGTCGACCACACTGGCCTGGATGGCTTGGGCGGCGAGATCCGCGCCACCGATCAGGAGATCACCCCCGGCAGCGGACTTCATGGCCTCCATTTCGGCGCGATTCACCGTGCGTTGGATACTCGTGCGCGCGGTCGTGGGCGCCGACATGCGGGTGGAGTAGACGATCTTCGCCGGTGCCTGCCAGGCGTCGGCGAATTTAGCGAAGGACGGCGATTGTGCGGCCAACTGGGCATCTGTCTCCGATTCTGTTGTGGAGAGTTCAGAAGTGGGAGGCGACCTCATAGAGGACGTCGTCGTCGCCCGCGTAGATGCCCTCGCGGCGGGGCCAGTGTGAGACGACGTCGGTGAAGCCGAGCTGGTCGGCACGGCCGGCCATGTCCTCGAAGCGAGCGACGCTGTCGAGGGAGTACTCGCCGCCGGAATCGAGGGAGAGATGGCGCTCGATGTCGCGCGGGTCGCGACCGGCAACCTCGAGTGCTTGATCGAGGCGGCGGGCTAGCGTGGCAAGGCCGTTCCACCACTCCTCCCCCATCGTTCCTGTGGGGCCGGTGGTGACCCAGCCCTGAGCACGCTCAGCGACGAGAGCCAGTCCCTTTGGTCCGTTCGCGGCGAGGACAAAGGGGACGCGCGGCCGCTGAGCCGGCTCCCCCACCATCCGGGCGCCGCGCGCGGTGAACCAGTCGCCATCGAGGTCGATGCCACCGGATTCGGGCTCCTCGTGGCGCAGCAGTACGTCGAGAGCCGTCACGAACTCGGAAAAGCGTTCGTGGCGCTCCCGCGGCGTGTAGTCGCGCTGCCCGAGCACCGTGGAGTCGAAGCCGGTGCCGCCCGAACCCAGGCCCAGAATCACGCGCCCAGCGGATATCTCATCGAGAGTCGCAACCTCCTTCGCGAAGGGGACGGGATGGCGGAAGTTGGGCGACGCGACGAAGGTGCCCAGTCGCAGGGTCGTCGTGACCAGTGCCGCTGCGGTGAGGGTGGGCACGGTCGCGTGCCACCGCTCCCCCGCGAGGGAACGCCAGGAGAGGTGGTCGTAGGTCCAGGCGTGGTCGAAGCCCAGCCCCTCGGCCGACTGCCACCTGCGTCGGGCCTTAACCCACGGGTCCTGGGGGAGGATGACGATTCCGTGTCGCATTGTCCGAGTGTAGGGCGGTACTCCGCGACCCGCCGGGCGAGCTCTTCGCGCCTCGGAGCGCGGCGCATCTTCTGCGCGCCTCTTTCCGCTCCTGTCCCCTGAGGTGCCCGAGAATGCTCTCCGCTCCGTCGGTCAGCAGCATTCTCAGGCACCTCGCGATCCACGAAAGGGTCACGAGAGGGTCACCTTTTCGAGGGTGTACAGCTCCCTCACCTGTTCGGCGGTCAGAGCGCGATCCCAGACCCGCACCCTCGCGAGAGTCCCCCTGTATTGGTTAATCATCACGCCGTCACGACCGTTCGCGCCGACCACGAAGTCGCCAGGAGCAGCATTCAGTCCGTCTGGATAGACGTAGGGATTTTTGGCATAGGTGGCCCCGAGCGCATCGGTGTAGCTCGGATAAGCCGTGGCAGTCCCGTCAAGATAAGACACAGCCACCGCTCCGTCATAGGTGCCAACGTGCAGTTGCCACACGCCCCGACTCAGGCGCCGCGGCTCGACGGAGTAGTCACGCGAGAACGGGTAGCCCGGCGTCGGTCCCCCACGTTTCGAGACGTGCATGCACACCCGCTCCCACCCGCCGTACTGGGGGAGATTGTTGAACAGGGCGTAGGAGCGCAACGCCCCGACTGTCGACTCCTCCCAGACACCGGCGAGGCAGGCGCTGTTCGAATCGGAGGTGAGCACCCAGGCGGCGACCGTGACGGCGCCGGTCGAGGCGCCCAGATTGAGCGGGCCGAGCTCGGTCCTCGGTACGGTCAGATAATCGGTACTGCCGTTGAGGTCGATGCCCGCGCCGAAAGGAGTCGTGACGCGGCGGGCCGCGGAGCCGGTCCCCTGCCGCAGTGCTGGGGCTCCTGCAATGGCCGATGCGAACGGCGCCCTGCTCTCGGTGAAGGACCATTCGGCGATCGGGGTTGGTACGGCTGTGGCGGGCGGTGACGTCACCTCGCCGACGACGAAAGCGTCGAGGATGAGGGTCGATCCGGTGGAGGCGGGGTGCCGGGAGCCGCCGCGGCTGATCGTGACGGTGTGCGGCCCCGCGGGGAGCCGGCCGCTGCTCCAGACGGTCTGGCGGGAGCGGGCCGTGGCGCTGTAGCCGTCGATGGTGGCGACCGTGACGCCGTCGAGCTGAACGTCGTTGACGCCCGAGGAGCTGGTCAAGCGGCTGATCCAGCTGACGCTGGTACCGGTGAAGGTCAGGGTCGCGGAGGCGCCGACGGAGCTGGACTGTGCGATGCTCCCACCGCTGTCGGCCGAGGCGTGCAGGGTCGACCAGATGCCGGTCGTCACGATCGTGTCGGACCCGTTCTCGTAGGTTCCCGCGCCGGATAGCGGCGTCGGCGGTGTCTCGGGTCCCGGCACCGGCCCCTCCGCGAGCCAGCGCTGGAAGGTCTCGAGCATCTCCTTGTTGGTGAAACTTGGAACGGTGTGGCCCCCTGTGCCCTCGCCCGCGTGGATGCGGATGGTCGCCTCCTTCGCGACCGGAAGCGCGGCGGCGCGCAGGGCCATGCCGTGCTTCGCGAACGGGACGACCACGTCGTCGGAGGATCCCGTGATGCGCAGGCGCGCGCCCCGCCACACCGACGGGGGCAGGCGAGCCGGGTTCGCGGCTGCCACCGCCGCGAGGTCGGCGTAGTGCGGGAGGACCTTGTCCGGTTCGCTCATCGCCCGCTCCTCGAGGTCGTATGAGCTGTTGCTGAGGTAGGCGCCGAGGATGTTCGGCAGCATTCGTGTGCCGTAGGCCCAGGTGAGCAGCGGCCCTCCGCCGGAATCCGAGCGCAGCAGACTCGCGTCGATGCGCCAGACCGACGACGCCCAGGCGGCCACGGCGGCCTGGATCTCGAGCGCCCGTTTGCTCGTCCAGATGCTGCCGCCGTACGTCGGGCAGATGCTGACGATTCCACGGTCGACGGCGAGGTCGGCGGAGTAGGCAAAGGCGCTGGAGAGCGCCGTGTGGCTGCCGTTGCGCGCGTGGTAGTACCACAGCATTGTCGTTCCGGTGTTTCTCGAGGGCGGAGTCGTGTGCGGGACGAAGAGCCGCGCCCGGTCTCCCACGACAACCACGTCAATGACTTCGTAGCGCCGTTTTCCCGTGCGCGACGTCGCGGTCGCTAGGCGAGAGACCTCTCCCGGAAGCTTCGGCACCGCACGCAGATCACCCGCTGCTAATGCGGGAGTCGCGAAGGCGAGAGTTCCCGCGCCGGCGACGGAGGCGGCGAGAATCGCACGTCGGGAGAGAACGGAGAAGGCATTCTTGTGGGTATCCATCGTCGCAGAACCTTTCCGATTGTGACCATAGTGGGGACACCTATCGAATAGAGAGGGGAAAGCGTGCAGATATCCAGCTCTACTGCTCGAACTTCTGTATTCCCACGCCTTTCCAAGGAGTGTAATCCTTGAATGGCGCGAGTGTCACTCAGGAGGAAAGGAATCGTTCGGATATTCCCTCGCCCTCTTGTCGCGAAAGACGGGGCGGAGAGCGAAGCCTTCTCGCAAGATGGAGTGGGCTTCGGAGTCGGTTCGATCCGAATGCGTCGGCGCGGCCCGCGCACGACGCTCCCGACGTTGGCCCCTCCCGTCCCGAAACTCCGCCACCGCAAACGGATCTCGCGCCACCGCGTCATCATGGAGCCCCAACCCGGTCTCCTCCCTATGCCCCTTCTTCACTGCGCCCCCGTATCACCCCTCCGCCCCGCCATTGCCCGCCGCCGCGGACGTCGTCTCGACGTGCTCGCCATTGCCGCCGCGGCCCTCGTCAACGAGCGCTACACCGACCGCCGATTCACGCTGCTGGGTCTTGCCGCCGAGTTGCGGGTCAGCGTCCTCCTGCTCCGGATACGGTTCCGCCGCTTCTACGGTCTCAGCCTTGACGAGCACTTGGCGCTGCGGCGGCTCGAACTCGCCGCCGTGATGATGGCGAGCACTCCGGTCGCGCTCGGTGGCCTCGATCAGATCGCCCGTGTCTCCGGTTACCGCAGCATCGCCGAGCTTGATCGCGACCACCGGCGCTATCACCGCACGCCTGCCCTCGCCGCATGGTTCCGGGCCTCGCCGCGTCGCGCCCCGCACGAGCCTTCGCCCGTCACGGTCCCGACGCGCGGGAACTCCGGGGAGACGCTCGCGCCCGTTCACCTGTTCCCGCGCCGTACATGACCGTTGCTCCGGAGCGGTACAGTGCCTCGATGCGCTCCTGGGGATCTCACCGATGACGACCGTCCGCTACGTCGCGATCGGCGACTCCTTCACCGAGGGAGTGGGCGACGAGTTTCCCGACGGCACGCCTCGCGGTTGGGCCGATCTCGCCGCGCAGGGCTGGGCCGACGCTACTGGCGAGCAGATCGAGTACGCGAATCTCGCGATCCGCGGCCGCCTGATCGCCGCCATTCTCGCAGAACAGCTCGAGCCCGCCCTTGCACTCGGCCCGACCCACCTCTCCTTCAACGGCGGAGGCAACGACATGCTCCGCCCGCGCGCCGACATCGAGCGGATCGCCGACGCCTACCTTCGCGTCCTCGAACGCTGCAACGAGGAGGGAGTGACGCTGATCGCACTCGCCGGCGCCGACCCGTCGCCGCGGTTACCGCTGGGACGCCTCATCCGACGAAGGGGGAACGCGCTGGCCGACGCCGTTGTGCGCCGGATAGGGCAGCGGAGCGATGTCGTCCTCGCCGACAACTGGCACGACCCGGCCTTTGCGGATCCGTCGCTCTGGTCCGAGGACCGATTGCATCTTGGTCCCCACGGGCATGAGCGCGTTGCGGGCCGCGTCCTCCGCTCGCTTGGGCTCACTCCCCCGGCCTGCTCGGCGACGATACTGCGGCAGCCGATTCGAGCGCGCGGTGGATCCGCGCAGTACTACCGCCAGCACGTGGCGCCCTGGCTACGCCGTCGGCTCACCGGCACCTCATCAGGCGACGGTCGTGCGGCGAAGTACGCGGACTTCGTGCGGATCAGCCCAGCCTGATCCCCGGATCTGCGTCAGCGCCAGCCGTAGCGGGCGGTGAGCACCCGCGCCACGGCGTCGTATCGTGAGCGCTCGAGGGCGGCACCTTCTCGCCGCATCCCCGCGGGGTGCACACGGAAGACGCGCTCGGGGTCGACCCAGCTCGGGCGTCCGTCCGGATCCCAGGCGCCGGCGCCCACCGCGAGGTAGTCCGCATGTTCCTTCGAACTCAGGCGCACCGCGAGCACCGAACCCGTTTTCTCGACGGCGAGCACCAGGACCGGCCGGTCCTTGCCGCGGCCGTCGTCTTCCTCGAAGGGAACCCAGGTCCAGACGACCTCGCCCGGGTCGGGATCTCCGTCGGGAGTGGGGCCGTAGGTGAGGCGCACGCCGCGCAGTCTCGACGGATCCACCTCGACCGTGCGGCCCACGCCGCTGGCGCCGGGCGTTGGTGCGGTCGTCGACAGGTATGGCCGCTGCGGGAGCGGGCCAGCGTCGGGACGGGGAGCGCTCGTACGCCCGAGGAGTCGGAGGAGCAGGGACACGACCGAGCGTGAGGAGGGCACCACGGAACCCTAGCCGGGATGCGGTCCGCCCCGCGCGAACGGCGCGTGAACGACAGCGGGGTGCCGACTCCGGGGAGCCGACACCCCGCTGGGGGCAGTCTCAAGAGGGATTAGTCCGCCAGGACGTAGCCCGCCTCGCCGTGGATCGCGGTATCGATGCCCGCGATTTCGTCTTCGTTCTTCACGCGGAAGCCCATGGTCTTTTGGATGATCCAGCCGATCAGGAGGGTCATCACGAAGGAGTAGATCAGGACAGTGAAGGCCGCGAGGGCCTGCTTGCCGAGCTGGCTGGCGTCGCCGGTGAGGAACAGGCCAACGTCGGTGCCAAAGAAGCCGATGTACAGCGTTCCGATCAGACCGCCCACCAGGTGCACGCCGACGACATCGAGCGAGTCGTCATAGCCGAGGCGGTACTTGAGGTCGATCGCAAGGGCGCAAACCGCACCGGTGATGACTCCGAGCACGATGGCCCAGAACGGCGACAGGCTGGCGCAGGCCGGGGTGATGGCGACGAGGCCGGCCACGGCGCCCGACGCTGCTCCGATCGACGTGGGCTTGCCATCCCTGATCTTTTCGACGACAAGCCAGCCGAGGATCGCGGCAGCGGGCGCGGCGATGGTGTTCAGGAACGCGATCGCCGCGATTCCGTCTGCCGCGAGTTCGGACCCCGCGTTGAAGCCGAACCAGCCGAACCAGAGCAGGCCTGCGCCGAGCAGGACGAACGGCGGATTGTGCGGCTGGTGTGCGCCCTTGGTGAAGTTCACGCGCTTGCCCAGCACCAGGGCGAGGGCGAGAGCGGCGGCACCCGCGTTGATGTGCACGGCGGTGCCGCCGGCGAAGTCGATTGCACCGACACCGTAGGCGATCCAGCCACCGTCGACGACGGTCCCATCATCACCGAGGGTGAAGTTGAAGACCCAGGAGGCGACGGGGAAGTAGACGACCGTCGCCCAGACTCCGGCAAAGACCAGCCAGGCCCCAAACTTGGCGCGGTCGGCTATGGCGCCGGAGATCAGCGCGACGGTGATGATCGCGAAGGTCGCCTGGAAGGCGGCGAAGGCGAGGGTCGGATAGGCCGACGACTGCTCGCCGAGCGCGTCGTTGTACACCCCCTGCAGGCCGATCTGAGCGGTGTCGATGCCTAGCACGCCGTCGATACCGACGAAGGTGTCGGAGCCGGCGGCTCCATCGGGACCGTTGCCGAACGCGATCGCGTAACCGTAGAGCACCCAGAGGACGCCGATGAGTCCCATTGCTCCAAAGCTGAGCATCATCATGCTGATGACGCTCTTCGCACGGACCAGACCGCCATAAAAGAAGGCGAGTCCGGGGGTCATGAGCAGGACCAGCGCGGCTGCGATGAGCAGGAACGCGGTATTGCCTTGATCCATAAGTGAACCTCTCGTGAGTGTGCAGAGAAAAGCCCGGAGCGAGGATGCGAAGTCGGTGTACGTGTGCGAGACACGTGGGTGTCGGGTCACCTCGGGTAGCCGACAGTCTGGCGGCGGGACGTTTCAACGCGTGCGGCAGCACGTTTCGCGGAGGTTACGGACGAGCCCCGCAGGTAAACAGCGCGTTACAGGGCGTTGTCGATCGGCACGGCCCGGACTCCTCGGGTGGAAGTGCGGCGCGCCTAGGCGCGGGGCGGCATCGACGTTAGCGCGATCAGACGAGACATTGAGCGGAGGTACTTCTTGCGGTAACCGCCGCTGAGCATGTCGCCGCCGAAGACGTCGTCCAGTGGCGTTCCTGAGGCGAGCACGGGGATCTGCGCGTCGTAAACCCGGTCGATGAAGGCAACCAAGCGCAGCGCATCGGTCTGGTCGGTGAGCGCTTCGACGCCGCGGAGCACGATGGCGTCCACTCCGTCGATCACCTTGATGTAGCGGGAGGGGTGCACGGTACCCAGATGGCCGACGGCCGCGGCGAAGGAGTCGTCGGTGATCACGGAGCCGGACGGGGCGGCGGCCACGAGCGCGTCGATCTCGTCGTCGGTGCGCACCAGGGCGTGGCCCTCGATGTCGCGGCGGCGGTAGTCGGTGCCGTCGATCCGCATCGTTTCGAAGTGCGCGGCCATCGACTGGATCTCGCGAAGGAAGTCGGCGGCGGCGAATCGACCCTCGCCCAGGGCGTTCGGCGGGGTATTCGAGGTGGCAGCAATGCGGGTCCCGGAGGCGACAAGCTCGCCGAGCAAGCGGGTCATCAGCATCGTGTCGCCCGGATCGTCCAGCTCGAACTCGTCAATACAGAGCAGAGCGGACCCTTTCAGCAACGAGACGGTCGCCGCATAGCCGAGCGCACCGACGAGCGCCGTGTACTCGATGAAGGTGCCGAAGTAGGTGCGCCCTGGAACGGCGTGCCAGATGGCGGCGAGCAGGTGCGTCTTGCCGACTCCGAAACCTCCGTCGAGGTACACGCCGGGTTTACTGGTCGGCGCTTTCCTGCGTCCGAAGCCGAGGAAGCCGCCTCCGCCCTTCGAGTTGCCGCCCGCAGCGAAGGCGCGCAGGACCTCGACTGCCTCGGCCTGGGAGGGATACTCCGGATCAGGACGGTAGCTCTCGAAGGTCGCGCCCTCGAACTGGCGTGGCGGCACGAGCGTCGACGCGATCTCGTGCCCACTGATCTGCGGCGACCGCACGGTCAGGCTGCTCGTCGATCGGACGTCGTCGGGGCTCACTCGCGTCTCGCATCCTGCGCTGGCTGGAGGCTCCGCGCGCTCAGTGGCAGCGTCCGCTTCGCATCAGGGCGAAGGGTGCGGATCCGCCGCGGTGTGGTGTCGATCCGGTTCGTTCTTCACCCGATTCGGCGTCGAACTCTTACGGCGCCCTCCGTGCGGCGTCGTCCGCGGACGCGTACTGTCGCAGGAGGGCGGGCTCCAGCGTAGCCCGCCGTGGAATCACGTCCGCGCTCCGCGCATCATCCTGGAGGTTCTCTCTTGCCCGTCGAAACCGATCCGTCGCCGAAGTTCGCCTCCTACGCGCACCCAGAACGACTCGTCAGCGCCGACTGGCTCGAGCACCGTCTCGGCACCCCCGGTCTCGTCGTCGTGGAGTCCGACGAGGACGTCCTGCTCTACGAGACCGGTCACATCCCCGGCTCCGTCAAGATCGACTGGCACACCGACCTCAACGACCCCGTGCAGCGCGACTACATCGACGGCGCAGGGTTCGCGGCGCTGGTCGGGGGCAAGGGGATCGCCCGCGACACCACCGTCGTGATCTATGGCGACAAGAACAACTGGTGGGCCGCCTACGCCCTGTGGGTGTTCACCCTCTTCGGCCACGAGGACGTTCGCCTCCTCGATGGCGGGCGCGATAAGTGGATCGCCGACGGGCGCCCCACGACGACAGACGCCTCCTCCCCCTCGACCGTCGAGTACCCGGTTGTCGACCGCAGCGATGCCGAGATCCGCGCCTTCAAGGACGACGTGCTTGCGCACTTCGGCAACCCGTTGATCGACGTCCGCTCGCCCGAGGAGTTCACCGGCCAGCGCACGAGCGCGCCGGCCTACCCGGAGGAGGGCGCGCTCCGCGCCGGCCACATCCCCAGTGCCCAGAACGTGCCCTGGGGCAAGGCCGCGGCCGACGACGGCACCTTCCGTCCGCTCGATGAGCTGAACGGCATCTACCGTGAGGGCGCGGGCTTGAAGGACGGCGACTCGGTGATCGCCTACTGTCGCATCGGCGAGCGGTCGGCCCACACCTGGTTCGTGCTGACCCATCTGCTCGGCTTCGAAGGTGTGCGCAACTACGACGGTTCGTGGACCGAGTGGGGCAGCGCCGTGCGCGTCCCGATCGTCCAGGGCGCCGAACCGGGAGAGGCCCCAGCCGCCCGCTGAACGCAGCGCCGAGGGCGAGGGGCCCGGTCGTCTGTCAGCGGGCGATCCGGCTCCTCGGCCTTCTGCGCGACACCGAAAACCAACTCCTCGATGAGACACTGGATTCGATGACTGACCCGACGCCCGCGCTCTCCGATGCGCTCCGCGACATCCGCGACGAGTTCCTCGCTCTCGAGAAGCCGGAGCGCCTCCAGCTCCTCCTCGAATTCTCGAATGACCTCCCCGAACTCCCCGAACGCTACCGCGATCATCCCGACCTCTTCGAGCGAGTCGAGGAGTGTCAGGCGCCGGTGTTCATCGTCGTCGATATCGAGGACGGAGCGGTTCACCTGCACGCGACGGCCCCACGCGAGGCGCCGACGACTCGCGGCTTCGCGTCGATCCTCGCGCAGGGCCTCGACGGTCTCACGCCCGAGCAGGTGCTCGCCGTACCGGACGATTTCCCGCAGACCATCGGGCTCTCGGAGGCGGTGTCACCGCTGCGCCTGCGCGGCATGACCGCGCTTCTCGGCCGCACCAAACGGCAGGTGCGTGCCCTGCTCGCCACATGATCCTGCAACCGCTCGTCCCGGCGGGCCCGCCGATCCGGGTGGGCGAGGAGGGCGCCCGTGCTGCGATCGTCGAGGCCTACCGCCCGAGCGACGGCGTACGGGTGCGGCTGAACATGATCGCGAGCATCACCGGATCGAGCACCGGGTCGGACGGAACGAGCGAGACTCTCACGAACCGGGTCGACCGGACGATCCTGGGCGTGATCCGCGAGCACGCGGACGTCGTGCTTGTAGGCGCGGCAAGTGTGCGTGCCGAGGGCTATCGGGTGCCCAGACGGGTGCCGTTGGCTGTTGTCTCGGCGTCGGGCAACCTGGCTGGGCACCGGCTCGAGCTGCAGGAAGGATCTCGGGTCCTCCTCCTCGTCCCGGAGTCGCTCGGCGCGGTCGCCGGTCTGCCCGTGGGAGTCGAGGTCGTCGCGGTCCCCTCCGCCGATGGCCGCCTCGCGGTCGACGCCGTCCTGCGCGCTCTCGCCGACCTCGGCCTGCATCGAGTGGTGTGCGAGGGAGGCGCGTCGCTCGCCGGCCAGTTCCTTGCCTCCGGCCGCGTCGATGAGTTCTGCCTGACGACGTCGCCTCGCGTCGTTCTGCCGGGGCTTCCGATCGCGACCGGAGACGCCGTCATCGACGACGCCTTCGCCCTCGCGCTTCTCGCGGTCGACGACTCCGGCTCTACCTACGCGCGCTGGAGCCGTGTGCACTGATGTCCGCCGCGCGTGAACTCTCGGACGCTGGCGGTCGGCGCGCTGCGCGGCGTGCCTCCGGCCCACAAGCGCGCCAAAACCCTAGTCTGCGGACGTGCCCGAATTCCCAGCGTCGTCCCAGCTACCCGAGGAGTTCCGGATCGCGACGCAGTCGATCCGCACGGCCGTGACGCGCGAGGAACTCACCGTGTCCGAGATCGCTTCGCCCGCCGGACTCGCTCCCTGGGCCTTCGCCCTCTCCGGTGACGTCTCTCCGCACGCCCACGGCCGCGACTCCGAACTGGGCACCGGCCGCTTCATCCTGCTGTATGACCCTGAGGAGCCCGAGCAGTGGGGCGGCCCTTTCCGAGTGGTCTGCTTCGCCCAGGCTCCACTCGAGGTTGAGATCGGCACGGATCCCTTCCTCGCCGAGGTGGCCTGGTCGTGGCTGATCGACGCGCTCGAGGTGCGCGGCGCCCGATACTCCGCCGCCTCCGGCACCGCGACGAAGGTGCTCTCGACCGGGTTCGGCGAGTTGGCCACCCAGGGCGACGGCGCGCAGATCGAGATCCGTGCATCGTGGAGTCCAGAGGATGCGCAGCTTGCCGCACACGTGGAAGGGTGGGGGGAGCTGTTGTGCATGCTCGCGGGTCTCCCGCCCGTATCGGGCGACGGTGTGACCTCGCTCGCCCTTCGACGGAACAATCGTGACTGATTACCGAGTCCTCTCCACACCCGACGAGTTCCTCGCCGCGGTCGACGCCCTCGCCGCCGGCGAGGGTCCGGTTGCTGTCGACGCCGAGCGCGCTTCCGGCTTCACCTACTCGCAGCGCGCGTACCTGATCCAGGTCTATCGGCGTGGTGCCGGCGCGTTCCTCCTTGACCCGCCCGCCATCGGCCGGATGGATGCGCTTCAGGCGGTCATCGGCGAGGAGGAGTGGGTTCTACACGCCGCGAGTCAGGACCTTGCGTGCCTGCGCGAGGTCGGCCTCGATCCCGTCCGCATCTTCGACACCGAGCTCGCGGCGCGGCTCCTGGGCCTGCCTCGGGTGGGTCTCGGCGCCGTCGTCGAAGATCTGCTGGGCGTCCACCTCGCGAAAGAACACTCGGCGGCCGACTGGTCCACCCGGCCGCTCCCCCAGAGCTGGCTCGTCTATGCCGCGAAGGACGTCGAACTCCTGATCGACCTGCGTGATCGGATGGAGGAGCTGCTTGTCGCGGCCCGGAAGACCCGGATCGTGCGCGAGGAGTTCGAGGCGACCCTGGCTCGCGCGCCGAAGGTCATCCCGCCCGATCCCTGGCGACGCCTCGCCGGAGTGCATTCCCTCCGCGGCCAGCGGCCCCTCGCCGTGGCGCGAGAACTCTGGCTGGCTCGCGACGCCTTTGCCCGCGAGCGTGACATCGCGCCCGGCCGACTCATCCCGGATGCCTCGATCATCGCCGTCGCTCGCAATATCCCCACCAGCGTGGGGCAACTCTCGGGTCGGCGCGACTTTACCGGTCGAGCCAGTCGCGGCGAGGTAGAGCGCTGGTGGGCAGCGATCGAACGGGGTGTCGCGACGGAGGAGCTGCCCAACCCCACTCGGCCCGCCGTCGACACCCTCCCCCCGCCGCGCGCGTGGGGCGACCGCAACCCGGCTGCTGACGCCCGGCTCAAGGCCGGTCGCGCCGTCGTGACCGAGATTGCTGAACTTCTGACGATGCCCGTGGAGAATCTGCTGACGCCGGAGCTACTGCGCCGCCTGGCGTGGAACCCGCCCGAGCCGCTCGACGCGACGACGGTCGCCGAGGAGCTTGCCCGCGCCGGAGCCAGACCCTGGCAGATCGAAGCGACGTCCGGCTCGATTGCGACCGCATTTGTCGAAGCCGCCCAAGCGCCGGCCGAGGGCACCGAAAGCCCTTCGTAGGAAGCGGCAAAGGATTCCGGCTACGCGGTGCGGTTTCCTACGATCGACGGCGACCGTGAGTTCCTGGGAGGCATTGTGGCCGAGAGATCCGAAGTCGTATTCGTCGACGGAGTCCGTACTCCGTTCGGGCGTGCCGGCGAGAAGGGTATGTACTGGCAAACCAGAGCCGACGACCTCGTCGTCAAGGCGATGATCGGGCTACTCGAGCGCAACGGCGCTCTGCCGAAGGAGCGGGTGGACGAGGTGGCCATCGCCGCGACCACCCAGCAGGGCGACCAGGGCCTCACCCTTGGACGAACCGCCGCGATCCTCGCCGGTCTGCCGAAATCGGTGCCGGGCTTTGCCATCGATCGGATGTGCGCCGGAGCGATGACCTCGGTCACCACCACGGCCGGTGGCATCGCGTTCGGCGCGTACGACGTCGTCCTCGCGGGCGGAGTCGAGCACATGGGCCGCCATCCGATGGGCTTCGGCGCTGACCCCAACCCGCGCTTTCTCTCAGAGCGCCTGGTCGGCGAAGACGCTCTCAACATGGGCCGCACTGCCGAGCGGATCCACGACCGCTTTCCGCACCTGACCAAGGAGCGCTCCGACCGTTACGCCCTGCGCAGCCAGCAGAAGCTCGCCGCCGCATACGCCGCGGGCGACATCCAGCCCGACCTCGTGCCGGTCGCCACACGAAGTGCCTCCGGCTGGGGCCTCGCGACCACGGACGAGGCGCCGCGCCCCGAGACGACGCTTGCGGGCCTCGCGGGATTGCGCACTCCGTTCCGACCCCACGGCCGCGTCACCGCGGGCAACTCCTCCGGACTCAACGACGGGGCAACCGTCTCGCTCCTCGCCAGCGCCGAGGCGGCGAAGGAGCTCGGACTAAGTACGAAGATGCGGATGGTGAGCTTTGCGTACGCCGGGGTGGAGCCCGAGATCATGGGAATCGGACCCGTCCCTTCCACCGAGAAAGCGCTGCGCAAGGCGGGCCTGGGCATCAAGGACATCGGGCTCTTCGAACTGAACGAGGCGTTCGCCGTGCAGGTGCTCTCCTTCCTCGACCACTTCGGCCTGGACGACGACGACCCCCGGGTCAATGAGTACGGCGGAGCGATTGCGATCGGCCACCCGCTCGCATCCTCCGGAGTGCGGCTGATGATCCAGCTCGCCCGTCAGTTCGAGGCGCACCCCGATGTGCAGTACGGCCTGACCGCGCTCTGCGTCGGGCTCGGCCAGGGCGGCACAGTGATCTGGGAGAACCCGCACTTCGACGGCAAGCGCGGACGACGGAAGGGACGCTAACCCATGCTCGACGGATTCGAGAACTTCGTGGACCTCGCCGAGGGCGAGGTCGTCACCCACTCCTACCTCCGAGACGTGCCACTGCCCAGCGGTCGCACGCTCGCCCTGATCACGCTCGACAACGACCGCGACCACACGCGGCCCAACACGTTCGGTCCGGCCTCGCTCTTCGAGCTGGCCGACATGTTGATCGCGCAGAAGGAGCGGGCCTCGCGCGGTGCCATTCATGCGGTCGGTGTCACCGGCAAGCCGTTCATCCTGGCTGCGGGCGCCGACCTCAGCAAGGTCGGACACATCCCGAGCCGTGAGCTCGGCCGTCAACTGGCGCGTCTGGGCCACCGCACACTCGGGATGCTCGCCGAACTGGGCGTCCCGTCCTTCGCCTTCATCAATGGACTCGCGCTCGGCGGTGGTACCGAGATCGGCCTGAATGCCGATTACCGCACCGTCGATTCGTCCATTCCCGCGCTCGGGCTGCCCGAGGTGTTCCTCGGGATCATCCCCGGCTGGGGCGGCGCGTGGCTCCTGCCGAATCTGATCGGGATCGAAAACGCGCTCAAGGTCGTCGTCGAGAACCCACTGAAGAACAACCGCACGCTCAAGGGCCAGGAGGTGTTCGACCTCGGTATCGCCGACGCGATCTTCGCGCCTGCGAACTTCCTTGAGGACTCGCTCCGCTGGGCCGACGGCGTGCTCGGCGGCACTGTCACGGTGGAGCGGTCACATGTGCCTGGCAAGCTGGAGCGCCTGGTCAAGTGGGACGCCGCGATCTCGATCGCCCGCAAGCAGCTGGAGTCGCGGATCGGCACCGTTGCGGCCTCGCCGTATCGCGCGCTGGACCTGCTCAAAGCGGCGAAGAACACGACCCGCGAGGAGGGGTTCGCCGCCGAGGACGAGGCGTTGGCTGACCTCATCTCGGGAGACCAGTTCCGCGCGAGCATCTACGCCTTCGACCTGGTGCAGAAGCGGGCCAAGCGTCCAGCGGGCGCGCCCGACAAGGCGCTCGCGAAGCCGGTCACCAAGGTCGGCGTGATCGGAGCGGGGTTGATGGCTTCGCAGTTCGCTCTGCTTTTCCTGCGCCGCCTTCAGGTCCCGGTGGTCATCACCGACCTCGATCAGGAACGGGTCGACAAGGGCGTGGCGGGCATCCGGAGCGAGATTGACACGCTTCTAGCGAAGGGTCGCGTGTCTCCCGATGACGCCAACCGCCTCCGCGCACTCATCACCGGCACGACCGACCGCTCCGACTTCGCCGATGCCGACTGGGTCATTGAGGCGGTCTTTGAGGAGCTGTCCGTCAAACAGGACGTCTTTGCCGACATCGAGCGTTACGTCTCGCCGACCGCGGTACTCGCCACCAACACCTCGTCCCTCTCGGTCGAGCGGATCGGCGAGCGGTTGCAGCACCCAGAGCGCCTGGTTGGCTTCCACTTCTTCAACCCGGTCGCGGTGATGCCGCTGATCGAGGTCGTTCGGACACCACATACCGACGACGAGACTCTCTCGACTGCGATGGTGACCGCCGCGTCACTCAAGAAAAACGCGGTAATTACGCGCGATACTCCCGGCTTCGTCGTCAACCGTGTTCTCGCGAAAGTGCTTGGAGAGGCGATGCACGCCGTCGACACGGGCACGCCTTTCGAGGTGGTCGAGCGTTCGCTCGCCCCGTTCGGTCTGCCGATGACCCCGTTCGAACTGCTCGAGCTGGTCGGCCTCAAGGTCGGTGCGCACGTGCTCGACACGCACCACGCCGCGTTCCCGGACCGCTTCTTCAAGAGTCCCAACCTGCACCGCCTCGCCGAACTCGGCCACGTGTTTGAGCGAGACGCGAAAGGCCGCGTGAAGGGTGTCGACAAGCGCGCGGTCGCGATCGTCGCGGGCGGTACCGAGCCGATGACAGCGGAGCAGCTGCGGCTGCGCGTCGAGACCGGTCTCGCCGATGAGGTGAAGCGGATGCTGGACGACGACGTCGTGCACGCCGCCGAGGACATCGACCTCTGTCTCATCCTGGGCGCGGGCTACCCGTTCCAGATGGGCGGGCTGACTCCCTACCTCGACCGTGTCGGCGCGAGTGAGCGCGCCTTCAGCGATACCTTCCACCACCCCGCGATTCGCGGCGTCGACTGACCGGCGGGGCGTCGGAGATCCACCGGCGCGCCCCCGCGCCGTGCGATGTGCAGGGGCACGTGCGATCTGCAGGGGATTCTTCCGTCCTCGGTCCAACCTCGCGGCAGCACCCGGATTTCGGAAAAAAGTCCTGCAGATCGCACCGTCCCCTGCACATCGAACCTCGGCGTGCCGAGCGTCCGGCCGGAGTCAGTCGCTGCGGGCGTCGTCCCGCGCCGCAACCTCGTCCGGCAGCGGGCGGGCAACGGGGATTTTGCTGCCGAGCACCTGCGCCACCACGTCGCGGGCGATGTGCTGCGGAGTGAGCCCCACGTCCTCAAGGATTTCATCGCGCTTCGCGTGGTCGAGGAACTGGTCAGGGAGGCCGAGTTCGGTCACCGCTGTGTCCACGCCGGCCTCGCGCAGATCCTGACGGATCCGAGTGCCGATCCCACCGACACGCACGCCGTCCTCGATCGAGACGACGATGCGGTGCTCGCGAGCGAGTTCGATGATGCTCGTCGGTACCGGAACGACCCAGCGCGGATCGACGACCGTGGCTCCGATGCCCTGCGCGCTCAAGCGCCGCGCGACGTCGAGCCCCGTTGCCGCCATCGGTCCCACGGTGACGAGCAGCACGTCCTGCCGCTCGCCGCGAGCAAGAACGTCGACCCCGTCGCTCAGACGTTCGATGGCTTCGATCTCGTCACCGACGTCGCCCTTCGAGAAGCGAAGCACCGTCGGCGCGTCGGTCACGCCCACGGCCTCGCGCAGCTCTTCGCGCAGCCGAAGAGAGTCACGGGGGGCGGCTAGGCGGATGTTGGGTACGACCTGGAGGATCGCGAGGTCCCACATGCCATGGTGGCTCGGTCCGTCCGGTCCCGTCACTCCCGCGCGGTCCAGCACGAAGGTGACTCCCGCGCGGTGGAGCGCGACATCCATCAGAACCTGGTCGAAGGCACGGTTCACAAAGGTCGCATAGAGCGCCACCACGGGGTGGAGCCCACCAAAAGCCAAACCCGCGGCCGAGGTCACGGCGTGCTGTTCGGCGATGCCGACGTCGAAGACCCGCTCGGGATACTTCTCCGCGAGGCGATCGAGGCCGACCGGGCGGAGCATCGCCGCAGTGATGCCGACGATGCTCGGGTCTTCGTCGGCGAGCGTGACGATCTCCTCCGCGAAGACCGACGTCCAGGAGCGGGCGCCGGGAGCCGCGAGCGGCTCGCCGGTCTCGTGGTCGATCTGCCCGACGGCGTGGAACTGGTCGGCGAGGTCGTCCACGGCAGGACCAAAACCCTTGCCCTTCTGCGTGATTGCATGCACGATGACCGGCTGGCCGTAGTCCTTGGCCTGCTGGAGCGCCTCCTCCATCGCCGTGAGGTCGTGGCCGTCGATCGGCCCGAGGTACTTGATGTCGAGGTTGGAGTACAGCGCCTCGTTGTTGATGAAGCGGCTGAGGAAGCCGTGCAGCCCGCCGCGCACACCCCGGTAGACAGCGGCGGCCGGTCCGCCGAGCCGCTCCGAGACAGCGCGGGAGCCCCGGTGCATCGTGCGATAGCCGGGCCGGGTCCGCACTCCGTTGAGGAACCGCGCCATGCCGCCGATGGTCGGGGCGTAGGAGCGACCATTGTCGTTGACCACGATGACGAGCCCCCGGGAGTTGTCGTCGCTGATGTTATTCAACGCCTCCCAGGTCATTCCCCCGGTGAGCGCTCCGTCGCCAACGACGGCCACGACGTGGCGGTCCTTTTGACCGGTCATCGTGAACGCGCGGGAGATGCCGTCGGCCCACGAGAGCGAACTCGAGGCGTGCGAACTCTCGACGATGTCGTGCGGCGACTCCGACCGCTGCGGGTAGCCCGCGAGGCCGCCGCGCTGACGCAAGCGCGAGAAGTCTTGCCGCCCCGTCAGAAGCTTGTGCACGTACGACTGGTGCCCGGTATCGAAGATGATCGCGTCGTGTGGCGAGTCGAAGACCCGGTGGATCGCGATGGTCATCTCGACCACGCCGAGGTTTGGACCGAGGTGACCGCCTGTCTTGGACACCTCGAGCACGAGGAAGTCGCGGATCTCCTGCGCCAAGGTCTCGAGCTCGGAACGGGTCAGGCGATCAAGATCGCGAGGACCGCCGATGGTCTCGAGAACAGCCATGCGCGCCGCCTTCCGGGAGAGGAGTCGAGGGTGAGGACGTCTCCCGAGTCTACGCACGGGCCCGCCGGGAATGCGTGTGCGCCTCCCCCTGAAGGGGAGGCGCACACGTTCTGCGGCTGATTAGACGAGCGAGCGCAGGACGTACTGCAGAATGCCGCCGTTGCGGTAGTAGTCCGCCTCGCCGGGGGTGTCGATACGGACGACCGCGTCGAACTCGACGGTGTGCTTACCCGCTGCGGAGTGCTCGGTCGGCTCGGCGACGACATGCACGGTCTTGGGGGTGACGCCCGCGTTCAACTTCTCGATACCCGAGATGCTGATCGACTCGGTGCCGTCGAGTCCGAGTGACTGCCAGGTCTCCCCCGCCGGGAATTGCAGCGGGACGACGCCCATGCCGATGAGGTTGGAGCGGTGGATCCGCTCGAAGCTCTCGACGATGACCGCCTTGACACCCAGAAGACTCGTCCCCTTAGCGGCCCAGTCGCGCGACGAGCCGGAGCCGTACTCCTTGCCGCCCAGGATGACGAGCGGGGTGCCGTCGGCCTGATAGTTCTCGGAGGCGTCGTAGATGAACGACTGCGGCGCGTCGGACTTGGTGAAGTCGCGGGTGTAGCCGCCCTCCACCCCGTCGAGCAGTTGGTTGCGCAAGCGGATGTTCGCGAAGGTGCCGCGGATCATCACTTCGTGGTTGCCGCGGCGCGAGCCGTAGGAGTTGTAGTCCTTGCGGTCGATGCCGTGCGCGTCGAGGTAGCGGCCGGCGGGGCTATCGGCCTTGATCGAGCCGGCGGGGCTGATGTGGTCGGTGGTGACGGAGTCGCCCAGCTTGGCGAGGACGCGCGCGCCGGCGATATCGGTGACCGGGGTCGTCTCCATCGTCATGCCGTCGAAGTACGGAGGCTTGCGCACGTAGGTCGACGACTCGTCCCACTCGAAGATCGAACCCTCGGGGGTCTGTAGCGCGCGCCAGCGCTCGTCACCGTCGAACACGCCCGCGTACTGGGTGTCGAACATCGACTTGTCGATCGAGGAGTCGATCGTCGCCTGCACCTCGGCCGCGTCGGGCCAGATGTCCTTGAGGAACACGTCGTTGCCGTCGGAGTCGGTGCCGAGCGCGTCGACCTCGAAGTCGAAGTTCATCGAGCCGGCGAGCGCGTAGGCGATCACGAGCGGCGGGCTCGCCAGGTAGTTCATCTTCACGTCGGGGTTGATGCGGCCCTCGAAATTGCGGTTGCCCGAGAGCACCGCGGTCACGGCGAGGTCATTGTCCTGCACCGCGGCCGAGATCTCCTCGAGCAGCGGGCCGGAGTTCCCGATGCAGGTGGTGCAGCCGTAGCCGACGGTGTAGAAACCGAGGGCCTCGAGCGACTTCGTGAGGCCAGCCTTTTCGTAGTAGTCGGTGACGACCTTCGAGCCGGGAGCCAACGTGGTCTTGACCCACGGCTTGGCCTTGAGCCCCTTCTGCGCCGCGTTGCGGGCCAGCAGGCCGGCCGCGAGCATGACCGAGGGGTTCGACGTGTTGGTGCAGGAGGTGATCGCGGCGATGGCGACGGCGCCGTGGTCGATCGTGAAGCGTTCGCCCTTCTCGCCCAGCTCGACAACGGTCGGCTTGGAGGCGCTGGCGGGTGCGTGCGAGCGGTGGATGTGCTCGTGACTGCTGTGCTCGTCCTGCGGCTGGAGTTCTCCCGGATCGGAGGCCGGGAACGACTCCGTCAGGGTGAGGTCGACGATGTCGTGGGAGACGTCCGCGTAGTTCGTGAGGTCGGCCTCGAACTGAGTCTTGGCCGACGATAACTCGATCCGGTCCTGCGGGCGCTTCGGACCCGCGATCGAGGGGACGACAGTGCTGAGATCGAGCTCGAGGTACTCGCTGAACACGGGCTCGACCACGGGGTCGTGCCAGAGCTTCTGCAACTTGGAGTACTGCTCGACGAGGGCGATCTGCTCGTCGCGACGGCCGGTGAGACGCAGGTAGTCGAGGGTGACGTCGTCAATCGGGAACATCGCGGCGGTCGAGCCGAACTCGGGACTCATATTGCCGATGGTCGCGCGGTTCGCCAGCGGGACCTCGGCGACGCCGGCTCCGTAGAACTCGACGAACTTGCCGACGACGCCGTGCTTGCGCAGCATCTGGGTGATGGTGAGGACGACGTCGGTTGCGGTCACGCCGGTCGGGATCGAGCCGGTCAGCTTGAAACCGACGACCTTGGGAATGAGCATCGAGACGGGCTGGCCGAGCATCGCTGCCTCGGCCTCGATGCCGCCGACACCCCAGCCCAGCACTCCGAGACCGTTGACCATGGTGGTGTGCGAGTCGGTGCCGACGCAGGTATCGGGATAGGCGCGCAACACTCCGCCGACCTCGCGGGTCATCGTGACGCGGGCCAGGTACTCGATATTGACCTGGTGGACGATGCCGGTTCCTGGCGGGACGACCTTGAAGTCATCGAAGGCGGTCTGGCCCCAGCGGAGGAACTGGTAGCGCTCGCCGTTGCGCTCGTACTCGAGCTCGACGTTGCGCTCGAGGGCGTCCTCGGTGCCGAAGATGTCGGCGATGACGGAGTGGTCGATGACCATTTCGGCAGGGGCGAGCGGATTGATCCGGTTCGCGTCGCCGCCCAAGGCCGCCACGGCCTCGCGCATGGTCGCGAGATCGACGATGCAGGGCACGCCGGTGAAGTCCTGCATCACGACGCGGGCTGGGGTGAACTGGATTTCGGTGTCTGGCTCCGACTCCGGGACCCATTCGCCAAGCGCGCGGATGTGGTCGGCCGTGATGTTGGCGCCGTCCTCCGTGCGGAGAAGGTTTTCGAGCAGCACCTTGAGGCTGAACGGAAGCTTCTCGTGACCAGGAACCCGGTCGATGCGGAACACCTCGTAGTCGGTCGAGCCGACCGTCAGGGTGTCTTTGGATCCAAAGCTGTCTACCGCGGACACGTCGCCCTCTCCTTCGCTGACTGCAGCATCCGCCGTCGGGCGGCGCCGCTCTCCGCCCTCATCTTGACGACCGCGCACAGCGACCTGCCACCAAGGAGGACCTAACTCGACAACGTCGTCGCTCCCGGTCATCCCCTCCGCAACGGTGCGGGGAGGCGAGTGCTATTTATCTCGACGTCGAGACAATTCTACGCCTGTTCGGAGGGGTTACCCGCATCCTTGCGCTCTGCGGCTCCCCGGTACTCCGCCCGTACCGCGAGAACGGTGAGCACCAACAGCGGTGCGTACAGAGGAAGACCGAGGACGAGCTTCCAGGTACCGAGCGCCGTCGTGTCCTCGGCAAGGAACAGCGGGTATTGCACTGCCAAGCGCAGGAGGAACAGTCCCGCCCAGGCGAAGGTCAGTGCGGCAAAGAGGCGGCGCTTGCGTCGGTCGTCGCGCCAGACGGTCCCGTCTCCCATCAGGTAACCAGCGGCGATGCCGATCAGCGGCCAACGCACGAGGGCCGAGATCAGGAACACCAGTCCGTAGGCGAGGTTCGTGATCAGGCCAGGCACGAAGTTGTCGACAGCGCGTCCGGTGAACAGCGCGAGCGCCGCTGAGACCACCACTCCGAGTAGACCGCCGACAGCCTGGATGACCGGGGTGCGGCCGAGCACGCGTGCGACGGTGAACGCCAGTGCGAGCCCGACCGATGCGGCGAGCGAGAGCACGAGATTCGACGTGATCGTGTACAGGAGAACGAAGGCGATGCCCGGAACGACGGCCTCGAGGATCCCACGCACCCCGCCCATCGTGCGCAACAGCGCGCGGCCGTCGAAGGGCTCGCCCGTCGCAACAACCCCGAGTCCGGAGCGGCGGGCCGCGTCGGCGATCGCCTCGCTCACCTCGGGGCGCGCCGGCTCACTGGGCTCCTCGCGCTCGGATCGTCCCGCCTCCATGCGGGTCAGCTCGCGCTTTGCTGGGTCTGGCCGCCGGTGGGCACCTTGAGTGGGATGAGGTCGCGCGGAGGCATCGGGCCGCTTCCTCGCACCACGACGATGCTGCGGAAGAGTTCCTCGACAGCGGCGGCGGCCTGCTCGTCGGTGGCGCCCGCCCCCGCGATTACTCCGCGGAGGAACCAGCGGGGACCGTCGACACCGACGAAGCGCGCGACCCGCGTCTGACCGCCGGCGACGGGCAGCTCGGCCACCAGCTCGGGGCCGAACACGCCGTCGCGTTCCGCAATTGCACCGCCCTGGCGACCGATCTGCTCTCCGATCTGCGCGCGGATCTCGTGCCAGAGCCCGGATGATCGCGGCGCCGAGAAGGGCTGCACCTGCAGCGTCGAGCCTGCGTAGTCCAGGCCAACGGCGATGACGCGTTTCGTGCCCTCCTCGACCTCGAGACGGATGTGCATCCCCTCGCGAGGGAGCACCTTCACCCCGCCGAGGTCGATGTAGGGGCGAACCGGGTTCGCCTCGCGCTCGTCGAGGGGGCCCGCCTCGGCGCGGTCGTGCGGAGCCGACTTCTCGAAGTCCTGCTGGACCGGCTCGAGTGCCTCGTCGGCTGTGGGCTGGATGTCGCTCATGCGCTCTCCTCGTGGGTTCTGGGACCCCGGGCGCCGGCGGCGTACCCGGTGGATCCGAAGCCGCCCGTGCCGCGGACCGATTCGGGAAGCTCGTCGACGGCTGTGAAGCGCGCCTGGACGACGGGGACGATCACGAGCTGCGCGATCCTGTCACCCACCGAGACCCGGTAGCTCTCGCGACTGTCGGTGTTCAGCAGCGCGACCCGGATCTCGCCGCGATAGCCCGCGTCGATCGTTCCCGGGGAGTTGACGATGGTGACGCCATGCATGAAGGCCAGCCCACTGCGCGGGACCACGAGGCCGGCGTGCCCCTCGGGTAGTGCGATCGCGACACCGGTGCCGACGCTCGCCCGTTCACCCGGCGCGAGTTCGACGTCTTCCGTCGAGTGCAGGTCGGCTCCGGCATCGGCCGGTCGAGCATAGGTGGGCAGCCGATCCGCGCGGATCGGGACATCGACGGTTGCAAGCACGTGACGAGGGTAGACCAATCGTCTGGTGCAATAGGGTCATGCCGTCCTACCGAGAGAGGCTGTGGCCCGCGCCGTGGCTGTTCGTTGCCACCGCCCTCGTCATTCCCGCCAGCATCCTGGTTTTCGCGCCGATCGACTTCACGGTCGGGGTGATCGTGGCAGCCGTGCTCTACTCCGGCTGTGTGCTCGCGCTGCTCGCGCTCTCGCCCACGATCGAGGTGGCGGAGGGAGAGCTGCGCGCCGGTCGCGCTCACATCCCGCTCGACCTGGTGGGCGAGCCCAGCGCTCACGCCGGCCAGCAGGCGTTCGCCGAGCGCGGCCCCCGGCTCGACGCGCGGGCCTACCTGGTCATCCGCGGCTGGATAAAGGACGTGGTGCGGGTGCCGATCGAGGACCCGGAAGACCCGACGCCGTACTGGCTGCTCTCGAGTCGGCGCCCCAACGACATCGTCGCCGCGATCCAGGGATCACGGCGACGGAGCGGTCGTCCTTCAGGTCTGCCAGGCGCCTAGGCGGCGCACTCCAGGCAAATCGGTCCGAGCTTCTCCTCGTGGTCGATCTGCGAGCGGTGCTTCACGAGGAAGCAGCTCACGCACGTGAATTCGTCCGCCTGGGGCGGAAGGACCACGACGTCCAGATCGAGGTCGGACAGATCGGCGCCGGGCAATTCGAATCCGCCCGGGTTGTCGGCGTCATCGACGTCCACGACTCCGGACATCTTGTCGGGGACTCGCTCCTTTAGGGCCTCGATCGACTCGGAGTCGTCATCGGTCTTGCGGGGGGCGTCGTAGTCCGTAGCCATTCCCATCCACTTCTTATTTAGCTGTTCAACACATCGGCGGGGTCAGTGTGCATCACGATGGATCGATTCGCAAACCACGTCGCGCGGCTCTTGACACCGTCCACCGCTCTTCCTCCCCACCAACTTTCGACCCGCCCGCGGTATTCCCGGCCGATCGCCGCGGCGCGTGGCATCCTTGGCCCGTCCGCGTCCAAAAGGAGGTCTCCCACGATGATGGAACTGAAGGTGATCGGCGTCGAGGGCGGATCTCTCGTCCTCGTGTCGGAGGGCGGCGACCGATTCTCCGTTCGCATCGACGAGACGCTGCAAAGCCAGCTGCGGCCGCGCGTCCACTCTCTCCCGCCGCGGGAGAAGCGCGTGTCGCCGCGCGAGATCCAGGCCCACATTCGCTCGGGGCTCTCGGCAGTCGAGGTCGCCGACCTCACGGGCGCCGATCTCGACTATGTCCTTCGTTTCGAAGGTCCGGTAACCGCCGAACGCGAGCACGTCGTCGCTTCCGCGCTTGCGGTGCGCGTGTATACGAGCGCCGATCCCGACCCCCTCGAAGAGGGGACCCCTTTCGGGGACGTCATTCGCGAACGTCTCGTCGCCCTCGGCGCCGAGGGCGAGCAGTGGTCGAGCTGGAAGGAGGAGGAGGGGTGGATCGTGAAGCTCCTTTTCCGCTCGGACGAGATCGACCATGACGCCCGCTGGCGGTTCGACCCGCGCAAGGCACTCCTCTCGCCACTGACCGCCGAGGCGGTCACTCTCTCGCAGCAGGGCGAGATCCGGCCGACGCTGATCCCGCGCCTGCGCGCTGTCGTCCCCGCCGCGGTCGACGAATTGGCTACCCGCTTCGATCCCGACTCCAGCGCCCCGCAGTCACGGGCGCGTTCGACGCGGGCCGACCACCCCACTGCGGGTCGCCCGGCCGCGATGCCGCATGCGCGCCCCGCCGCGGTCCGCCCCTCGGACACTGAGCCGCAGCCGGCTCTGGCCGAGACCCCTCGCCCGATCTCGACGCTCCCCCGCCCCGTCACGAGCACCACGGAGCAACGCGAACGGAACCTGAACGACACCGCCGATCTGCTCGATGCCCTGCGCCGCCGCCGTGGTGAGCGCGATCACGCCTCCTCGCTGCGTGTCCGCGAGGAGCCTGAGCACGGCGCCGAGGCGTCCGTTGCCGAGAAGGCGCCGGAGCTGCCGCGTGCGACCCCACCGGTGCCCGAGCAGCCGTCGGCGGCGCGAGGGAGTGTCCGACGAGGTCGAGTGTCGATGCCGAGCTGGGACGAGATCGTCTTCGGAGCGCGGAGCGACGACTGAGGTGGTCGTCGTTCGCGGGACGGCCGCCGCTCAGCTCGTCGCGAGCGCCCCAAAGCCGAGCAGTGGGACGTGGGTCTCCTCGGGGGTGAGCGAGCCGTGCTGGCCGATCATCGAACGACCGGAGGAGTCGCTCGCCGAGTAGTAGGCGATCGCCTTGCGAGCGGCGACGAACACATCGCCCATCCGCGCGGCCGCCGCTGGTCCGACCTCGCCAAACCAGCCGCTCGCCGCCATATCTGACCGCGTGCCGATCCAGGCCCGCTCGCCCTCGGCCTCGGCCCAGCGTCCCGCAACCTCGTCGGCATCGACGCCCGGCTCGAGGTGCAGCTGGAGGCAGCGCGGCTCCCCGCCGAGATGGCGGACGCCATCGAGGAGGGGACGCTCGAGAAGGACGTGCGAAGAGGCAGGCACGTCGATCACCCCATGGTCGGCCGTGACCACGAGCCCCTCCCGGCTGCCGAGAAGGCGGGTGGCGGTGGCGAGCTCGCCGTCGAGCTGCTCGAGCGCCGCGGTCCACTCCGGTGATTCCCAGCCGCGTGCGTGCGCGACCTGGTCGAGTTCGGGGACGTAGAGGTAGACGAGTTGCCGGCCACCCCGATCGAGCAGCGTTCGCGCCGCGGCGAAGCGTTCGGTGACGGTGCCGGCGGAGTGGTACTCGGCTCCGCGGAGGATGGCCCGGGTGAGACCCGAGTGGGCGTAGCGCGGGTGGCCGATGACGCCGGTGCGGATGCCCTCGGCGACGGCTCGCTCAAACACAGTCGGGTGTGGCTGCCACTGCTCCGGAACCATGCGCTCGTCCCAGCCCGAGAGCTGGTTGACCAGGCGGTCTGAGGCGCGGTCGAGCACGCGGTAGCCCACCATCCCATGCTCCCCCGGCCGCAGCCCGGTGGTGAGGCTGGCGAGGGCGGATGCCGTGGTGGTCGGGAATCCGGAGACCAGCGTGGTGGCGCGATTCAGCGCGGGCGCGAGTACCCGCGAGTGCCCGGAGCGCTGTCGAAGGTTCGCTGCCCCGAGGCCGTCGACAAGGACCAGCAGAATCCGCTCGACGTGCCGGGAACCCAGGAGTCCGGGGCGACCGAGGATCGCGTCGAGGGCTCCCGGCAGGACATCGGCGAGGCACCGCCGCCCGGCGGGGGCGACCGGTATCATGAGGGTCATTGCGCCCAGTTTCGCACAGCGCCGCCGTCCCCGCCGGGCCGACGCTGCGGAACCGACGGGCAGGACTACGCGCCTGGACCGGCGCGACGCCGCCTCCGCCGGTGCCTCGTCCCGCTCTCACCCGTGGCTCCCTGTCGGGAGTCATCCGTTCAGGAGGCGCTCACCCCGCCGTCCCGCGTCCGCCACCGAAGTGAGTCATGAACGCAGCAGCCCCTTCCTCCGGATCTTCGCTGACCGAGCGGATCGAGGACGTCGACGTCTCGGCCGAGATGGAGGGTTCGTTCCTCGAGTACGCGTACTCGGTGATCTACTCCCGAGCGCTGCCCGATGCCCGCGACGGCCTGAAGCCGGTTCAGCGCCGCATCCTCTACATGATGAGCGAGATGGGCCTCCGCCCCGATCACGGCCATGTGAAGTCGGCAAGAGTGGTCGGCGAGGTGATGGGCAAGCTGCACCCGCACGGCGACGCCTCGATCTACGACTCCCTCGTGCGCCTGGCGCAGCCGTTCACGATGCGGGTGGCGCTCGTCGATGGGCACGGCAACTTCGGCTCCCTCGACGACGGCCCCGCCGCGGCCCGTTACACGGAGGCGCGCCTCGCTCCGGCCGCGACGGCGATGACTGAGCACCTCGGCGAAGACGTCGTCGACTTCGTGCCGAACTACGACAATTCCCACGACCAGCCCGAGGTGCTGCCGTCGGCCTTCCCCAACCTTCTCGTCAACGGCGCGAGCGGCATCGCCGTGGGCATGGCGACCAATATGGCGCCGCACAATCTGGTAGAGGTCATCGGAGCAGCGCGGCATCTCATCGCGCATCCCGACGCCTCCCTCGATGACCTGATGTCGTTCGTGCCCGGCCCTGACTTCCCCAGCGGCGGCACGATCGTCGGCCTCGCCGGGGTTCGCGATGCTTACGCGACCGGCCGGGGCAGCTTCAAGACCCGTGCGCGTGTCTCCGTGGAGAGCATGACGGCCCGCAAATCGGGCCTCGTCGTGACAGAGCTGCCCTACCTCGTCGGCGCCGAAAAGGTGATCGACAAGATCAAGGACGGTGTGCAGAACAAGAAGCTCAGCGGGATCTCGGACGTTACCGACCTCACGGATCGCGACAACGGCCTCCGGCTGGTCATCGGCATCAAGACCGGTTTCAGCCCGGAGGCGGTGCTGGAGCAGCTTTACCGGTACACGCCGCTCGAAGACGCCTTCGCGATCAACAACGTCGCGCTGGTCGACGGTGGTCCCCGCACGCTCGGTCTGAAGGAACTCCTGCAGGTCTACATCGGCCACCGGGTGCAGGTCGTCACCCGCCGCTCCCGCTACCGACTGCGCAAGCGTCAGGAGCGCCTGCACCTCGTCGAGGGCCTACTCATCGCGATCCTCGACATCGACGAGGTCATCCAACTCATTCGCGCCAGCGACGACACGTCCGCCGCGCGTGCCCGGCTCATCGAGGTCTTCGAACTCAGCACGCTGCAGGCCGACTACATCCTCGAGCTGCAATTGCGCCGCCTGACGAAGTTCTCGCGCATCGAGCTCGAGGCTGAACGCGACACCCTGCTGGCCGAGATCGCCGAGCTGGAGGCGCTCCTCGCCAACCGCGCGCGGATTGACGAACTCGTGTCAGACGAGCTCGACGAGGTCGCTCAGCGCCTCGGCACTCCTCGTCGCACGCTGCTGACAGAGGCGCGCCCCTCGATCGCCACAACGGGGCGCAAAGCCGCCGCCGTGCTCGAGATCGCCGACGTCCCCTGCCGCCTCCTGCTCAGCACCACCGGTCGGATGGTGCGCGTCGACCGCGACCCGGAGGCCGCTCCCCACCCTGAGCGCGCCACACGCCGCTCGAAGCACGACGCCATACTCAGCGTGCTCGATACGACGACGCGCACGGAGATCGGTGCGGTGACGACTGCCGGGCGCCTCCTGCGATTTTCCCCCGTCGACGTTCCGGCTGTGCCCTCCTCCTCGGTGCAGCTGGCGGCGGGAGTGCGAATGACCGAGTACCTCCCGCATCTGATGAAGGACGAGCGCGTGCTGTCGCTCGTCGCCCTCGATGACCCTCGGCCCATCGCTCTCGGGACCCTGCAGGGCGTCGTCAAACGCGTCGCTCCCGGCGAACTCCCCAACCGGCCCGACATCGAGCTGATCGCACTGAAGCCGAAGGATGTCGTGGTCGGCGCGGCCGGGTCGACCGACGATGACGAACTCGTATTCGTCACCGGTGAGGCGCAGCTCCTCCGATTCAGCGCCGCCGCCGTCCGGCCGCAGGGTCGCACGGCGGCGGGCATGGCCGGAGTGAAGCTCGGCGAGACCGACGGGGTCGTGCACTTCGGAGTGGTCTCGGCGAAAGACCGCGAAAACGCCGTCGTTGCGACCGTTGCCGTCGACAGCTGGGCCCTGACAGGCACCGACACCGGCAGCGCGAAGGTGACGCCCTTCTCCGAGTTCCCGAGCAAGGGGCGGGCGACCGGCGGGGTCCGCGCGCAGCGTTTCCTCCGGGGTGAGACGGCCCTCGGAGTCGCGTGGGTCGGTCCCGGCCCGGCTCACGCTCTCGAGGCCGACGGCTCGGTCGCGTCGCTCCCCGAGTCGGGGATGAAGCGCGATGGATCCGGCGTCGCGCTCGCCGCACCGATCGCGACAATTGGAGCAGCATCTGAACTGTTCTGAGCCCTCGAACCGCTGCGAGCCCTTGAGCCACTGTGAGTACGTGCGCCCGCTCTGACTACGTGAATCGCGGTGAGCGCCCGCACCACCGACCTCAGACGTCGATGCGATCCCGCGAGAGCGACTCCGAACCGCGCACAATGAACTCCTTGCGCGGGGCGACGTCGTTACCCATCAGCAGCTCGAAGACCCGTCCCGCATTTTCGGCATCGGCCACGCGGACTCGACGGAGCGTGCGTCGGGCCCGGTCCATCGTGGTCGTCGCCAGCTGGTCCGCGTCCATCTCACCCAGGCCTTTGTAGCGCTGAATCGGGTCCTGGTAGCGCCGGCCCGCTTTACCCAGCGCAGCGAGGACGCTCTGCAGCTCCTTCTCGGAGTATGTGTAGATCGTCTCGTTCGGCTTCTTACCGGCGTTCATGACGACAAGCCTGTGCAGTGGCGGAACGGCAGCGAAGACTCGGCCCGCCTCGACCAGCGGGCGCATGTAGCGAAAGAACAGAGTAAGCAGCAGGGTGCGAATATGCGCGCCATCGACGTCGGCGTCGCTCATCAGGATGATCTTCCCGTATCGGGCCGCCGGAAGATCGAACGAGCGGCCGGAGCCCGCGCCGATCACCTGGATCATCGACGCGCACTCGGCGTTCGAGAGCATGTCGGCGATGCTGGCCTTTTGAGTGTTGAGGATCTTCCCGCGGATGGGCAGCAGCGCCTGGTATTCGCTGTTGCGGGCGAGCTTCGCGGTGCCGAGAGCGGAATCGCCCTCGACGATGAAAAGCTCGCTGTTCTCCACGTCGTTGCTACGACAATCCACGAGTTTCGCCGGCAGCGACGACGATTCCAGCGCATTCTTCCGGCGCTGCGTCTCCTTGTGTGCGCGCGCCGAAATGCGCGACTTCATTTCGGCGACGACCTTCTCGAGCAGCTGCGACGTCTGCGTCTTATCTTCTCGGCGGGTCGAGGAGAAGACCGCGCCCAGCGTCGAGGCGAGTGTGCTCGCGACGATCGCGCGCACCGCCGGCGTGCCGAGAATCTCTTTGGTCTGGCCCTCGAACTGCGGCTCAGGGAGTCGCACGGTCAGCACCGCGGTGAGCCCCGCGAGCACGTCATCCTTTTCCAGCTTGTCCGAGCCGACCTTGAGGCGCCGAGCGTTCGCCTCGACCTGTGAGCGGAGCAACTTGAGCAGGCCCTGTTCGAACCCGGTCTGATGCGTCCCTCCCTTGGGTGTCGAGATGATGTTCACGAAGCTGCGCACGACAGTCTCGTAGCCGGTTCCCCAGCGCAGGGCGATGTCGACCTCGCAGGTGCGCTCGACCTCAGTCGGCACCATCGCACCGCCCGAGGTGAGCACGGGGACCGTCTCGGTGAAGGTACCCGAGCCCGTGAGGCGCAGGATGTCGGTCACCGGCGCGTCAGGGGCGAGGAACTCGACGAATTCCGAGATGCCACCGTCGTAACGGAACATCTCCGCGCGGCGCTCCTCCGCCCGGTCATCGACAATGTCGATCGTGAGACCGGGGACGAGAAACGCTGTCTGCCGCGCCCGAGTAACGAGCTCGTCCGTCTGGAATGACGCGCCTTTCGTGAAAATTTGGCGGTCGGCCCAATAACGCACGCGGGTTCCTGTCACGCCCTTCGCGACTTTTCCGATGACGGTGAGTTCGGAGCCGTTCTCGAACGGCGTGAACGGCGCGTCCGGAGTGGGCTCGCCAGCGTCGGCGAAGCGGCCCGGCTCGCCGCGGTGGAAGGACATCTGGTACGTACGGCCGTTGCGGTCGACTTCGACGTCGAGCCGCTCCGAGAGCGCGTTGACGACCGAGGCGCCGACGCCGTGCAGGCCGCCGGACGCAGCGTACGAGCCGGAGCCAAACTTCCCCCCCGCGTGCAGCTTCGTGAAGACGACCTCCACCCCGGAGAGTCCGGTCTTGGGTTCGATGTCGACGGGGATTCCGCGCGCTCGGTCGCGGACCTCGACGCTCCCGTCGGCGTGCAGCAGAACGCTGATCTCGGTGCCGTGCCCCGCCAGGGCTTCATCGACGGAGTTATCGATCACCTCCCACACACAGTGCATCAGCCCGCGCGAATCGGTCGAGCCGATGTACATCCCCGGCCGCTTGCGGACCGCTTCGAGACCTTCGAGGACCGAGAGATGCCGGGCGTTGTAGTCGGTAGAGGCCATCCGTCGAGTCTACTTTCGCGGTGACGCTCCCCCTGGTTGCGGCGCGGACGAGGCATTCAGCACATCCCTCCGGGGACCGACCCGCCTACGCGCAGAGCGAAATGCCGCCTGATCGACTCCGCCGGGAAACATCCGCGTGCTTGGATGGTTCCACTAAGCAGAGATCGAAGACCGAGTGCAGGAGGCCAAGTCATGTCGACCACAGCAACCCAGAATGGCGTGGACGAACTCGCCAGTGCCCACCAGCTCTCCGGCGCCGACCGCTGCGACAGCTGCGGTGCGCAGGCGTACATCCGAGTGGTCGTGAACAACGGCGAACTGCTGTTCTGCTCACACCACGGCAAGAAGTACCAGGAGAAGCTTTCCGGCATCGCCCAGAGCTGGCACGATGAATCCGCCCGGCTCTTCGAGGAACAGCGCCCGTAGCGCTCCCTTGATCAGCCCGGTTGGAGCGTCTGTACCCTACCGACCGACAACCCTACCGACCGACACCGAGCCGCTTCGCGATGATATTGCGGGCGGCTCGTGCCGTGTCATCCACCGAGCGGATGCGCTCATCGCTGATCGAGTAAGCGTCGCCGAGGGCGCGGCGGAGGATGACATCGGCCAGTGCGGGGTTCTTCGCGAGAACGGGCCCGTGCAGGTGTGTGCCGAGCAGACCGCCCGCGAAGTAACCCTCGTAGCCGGCTCCGTCACCGGTCCCGTACAGGACGCGGCCGAGCGCGTGTTCGGCAGAGATGCCAGTCATTCGGCGCTCGTGGTTCTCGAAGCCAATGAGCAGGCCGTCCGCCCCGTCGACGACGAGGTCGTCGGCCACTCGGTCTCCGGCCACGGAGCGTCCTGGGAACAGGCCAATCCCCTTTAGCTCGCCTGAGGGCGTCACAAGGGACTCCGCCATCAGCTCCCAACCGGCTCCGACAGCGACAACCTGGGTGCCCTCCGCAACCCATGCGTGCACGGTCGAGGCAATCGTCCGTAGGAATTCCAGGACGGCCGGAAGGTCTGCTTCGGCACCGGTACCCGCGACCAACACATCGGGTCGGACAGCGGCGTCCTCCGGTCTCGCGAGCGGGAGGACGTTAGCATCCGTTCCGGCCCAGCGTGCGCGCGCGGCGAGAACACGTGCGTTCCCGGCATCGCCGTTGCTGTCGAGGATGTCAGGGGCGAGGACCGCGATGCGCAACGTGGTCATTCGGGCTCCTCGCGGTTGGTAGTGAGATGCAGAAGAGAACGTGTGCGGCGCATCGAGTCTGCTGAGAAGACGATCGTCTTTCGCCCGATAGTCGGCGTCGGCAGGGCGAGGAAACTCTCGAGCGCTCGCCCGAGATCCTCGTCCACCGCGTCGACCGCAACGCCGTCGTAGCGCAGGTGCAGTGCCGCCTCGTAGGCCTTCGATCCCGAAATGACGCGGACCCGTCGCAGAACCGAGGTGTCGACGGGCCAGAAGTACGACGGGTCGCGCACGTCGGAGCCGATCGCGAGCATGATCTGCTCGGTGCCGTCCGGAATCTCGGCAATGTTGAGCCGGTAGCTTGCCGGATTTTGCACCAGGACAAACTCCACCTCCTGGCCTCGAACGGTCACGACTTCGCCCCGGCCAAAGACGGGCTCGATTGATGAGAGCGCGTGGGCGGTCGTCGCGGGATCGAAGCGCGCGTCGAGCACCGCCCGGGCGGTCGAGACGGCCGCTGCGGCATCGACGGCGTAGTGGACGCCTCGAGCCGGGAGGCGCACGGCGAGCGCGTCACCGTCACTCCTGATCTCGGCAGCGTCGCCGTGAGTCGACTCCACGACGGTGGTAGCGCGGTCACCTCCCTCGGCATCAGTGGCATAACCGAGACCGCGTGGGAAGCCAGCGCGCACCGAATCGGAGACGCCATACCAGCGGACGATGTCATCGGAGAGGCCGCTTGCTATGTCGGCGACGTGTCGGTCGTCGGCGTTCAGCACCACCCGTCCGGTCGCCCGGGCAGCGATCGCCGCGAGCATCCGCGCGACCATCGCGGGGTCAAAGAAACGGTCGATCTGATCAACCACCACATTTGTCAGCAGTACCACGCGAGGGCGTAGACGTGGCGCAAGCCGTGCACCGTGCCCCTCGTCCATCTCGAGGACGGCGATGTCCGCGTCGATTCGGCCGCGGAGATCGGCTCGCTCGAGCAGGGCAGAGGTGAGCCCCTGTGCGATATTCGCAGTCGAGGGGTTGGTGAACACCCGGAGGCCGTGCGCGCGGAGGATGGCAACGAGCATCTTCGTTGTCGTGGACTTGCCCGCGGATCCCGTCACAACGACGAGTCCCTCCGGGAAGCCAGTTACCACGGCGGGGAGAAAGCCCGGTGCGAGGCGATTCACCACCAGCCCGGGAACAGCGGATCCCCCACCGGGCTTTCGCACCCGCGCTGCGAATCGGGCGGCCCTTCCCAGGAGGATCGCCGGGGCGTAGCGGATCACCGGCCTACTCGAGGTAGTCGCGGAGCGACTGCGAGCGGGACGGGTGACGCAGCTTGGCCATCGTTTTGGATTCGATCTGGCGGATCCGCTCGCGCGTGACACCGAAGGTGTCGCCAATCTGGTCGAGCGTCTTGGGCATGCCGTCGCCGAGGCCAAAGCGCATACGAATGACGCCCGCTTCGCGCTCCGAAAGCGAATCGAGAAGTGACTCGAGCTGCTTCTGCAGCATGGTGAAGCCCACCGCATCGGCCGGCACGACCGCCTCGGTGTCCTCAATGAGGTCACCGAACTCGCTGTCGCCGTCCTCGCCGAGAGGCGTATGCAGCGAAATCGGCTCACGGCCGTACTTCTGCACCTCGATGACTTTCTCCGGGGTCATGTCGAGCTCGCGAGAAAGTTCCTCAGGCGTTGGCTCTCGGCCCAGGTCTTGCAGCATCTGGCGCTGCACGCGAGCCAGCTTGTTGATGACCTCTACCATGTGCACCGGGATGCGAATGGTGCGCGCTTGGTCGGCCATCGCGCGGGTGATGGCCTGGCGGATCCACCACGTCGCGTAGGTCGAGAACTTGAAGCCCTTGGTGTAGTCGAACTTCTCGACCGCACGGATCAGGCCGAGGTTGCCCTCCTGGATGAGATCGAGGAACTGCATTCCACGACCGGTATAGCGCTTGGCCAGGCTGACTACGAGTCGGAGGTTTGCCCCGAGAAGGTGGCTCTTCGCTCGTTGGCCGTCTTTCGCGACCCAGCGCAGCTCGCGGACGAGTTCAGGACTGAGATCGGACGAGTTTGCGAGCTTGTCCTCGGCGAAGAGACCTGCCTCGATGCGCATCGCGAGTTCGACCTCCTCGGCCGCGTTCAAGAGCGCGACCTTGCCGATCTGCTTGAGGTAGTCCTTGACCGGGTCGGCCGTCGCGCCGGTGATCGCGGTCGAGTAGACCGGGACCTCGTCGTCCTCGCCGCCGAAGGAGAGAACGAGGGCGCCGCTCGGGAGCGGCTCCGCGGGCGCCGCGACTGCGACGACGGGAGCATCCGCGACCTCCGCGTCGTCCTTGGTCTCGGTGTCCTCGACGACGACCTCGGTCTCGTCGTCTTCAGCTACCTCCACCTCGTCGGGCTCAACCGCCTCGGTCGGCTCCTCGTCGCCGTCGGCGGGAGCTGCGGCCTTCGTGGTCGCGCGCGAGCGGGTGGTTTTGGCAGCGGTGGTCTTCGTCGCCGCCTTCTTTGCCGCGGGCTTGCGCGTCGCGGGCTTCTTGGTGGTCGTCGTCACGTCGTCATCGACGGCGTCGAGCGTTGCGGTCTTGGTAGCTCTGGTGGCCATGGCGGCACCTCTCCATCCGTTGCGTCCCGGAGGCGGACGACGCCAGGAGAGCGTCGTCTGTCGGTGGGCATTACGAGGACCCATGTCAAGTCGAGGACGTTGCACACCCGACGTAGGCCTGGTGCTCCTCGACCCGAACGGGTCCTATTGACAATTATTGCACGTCTGAGTAGTGCAGCTGTGCGGTGGGGTGCGATTGCGCCCCTTGCAGGCCGAGAACCGCCCGACCAGGCTGCGTCACACAGGAAGATCACGGTTCTCGGCGAGCGATCGGAGGTAGATGACGATCGGAAGCAGATGACGATTAGCGCCCCGTGCGCCCGCGGCGCAGACGGTCGTCGCAGCGTAGACGGTTGTTCAGTGCAACCCAGAGCGGTGCCACGGTTATTCCCTCGTCCTCGGCGAGGCGGCGGCGGGTGCGGCGCCGAGCAACAAGCAGCCCCACGACCCCGGCACCAATCACGACGTACTGCACGCACCAGGCAATCCGGAAATGCTCGAGGGAATACGTCTGCTCTGACGACGCGTCCGGGCCCGCAAGAGCGTCCAGGATCAGGCCGATCGCGAACATCATCGTGAAGCTCGCGAGGAATCCGCCCACGTTGACGACCCCATTCGCCGCCCCGAGACTCCGAGACGGATTAAAAGTACGGGCGAAGTCGAAGCCGATCATCGAGCCCGGGCCGCCCGCTCCCACGACGATGAGGAGCACCACGACGAGCCAGTACGGCGGGATGCCCGGCCAGAGCAGCACCGCGGTCCAGGCGACGCCCATCGCCGAGACGATCCCCAGCACCAGATTGCTACGGCGTGTCGGATGGCGCGCGGTGAGCACTCCGAGGACGGGGCCGACCACGATTCCGGCGACGACAACGATCGTCAGGGTGGGCGCCGCGACCGCCGGGGGTAGCTGGATCGCATAGACGAGGAACGGGTAGCCCCACAGCAGCGTGAAGACCGTGCCGGAGGACTGCGTCGTGAAATGCGACCAAAAGCCGAGCTGCGTCCCGGGCCGGCTCAGGCTCACTCCGAGCTGCGCGACGGTCGCCCTCAGCGTCGACGGCCCAGGGACGACCTGCTCCGCGCGCGGTGGTAGGTCGCTGATCAGGAAGAGCACGGCGAGGAACGCGAGAGCCCCGGTACCCGCAGCAGAGAGGAATGCAGGAGTCCAGCCGAACGTGTGCAGAACGGCGGCGAAAGGAAGGGCGGAGAGGATTTGGCCCACCTGACCGATGTTCCCGGTCCACTGCGACAGCTGGGGAACGATCGGGCCGCTGAACCACGTCACGGTGAGGCGGATCACAGAGGTGAAGATCGCGGCGTCACCCGCCCCCAGCAGCACGCGCCCGAGGACTGCGATGCTGATGCTCGGCGCGACCGCTACCACGATCTGTCCCGCCATCATGAGCGCCGTCCCGCTGAGGATGAGTGCGCGCGGTCCAAAGCGGTCGATCAGGATCCCGACGGGGATCTGCATCCCCGCGTACACGATTAGCTGGACGACCGCGAGGGTCGAGAGGACCGCCGCCGCGACTCCGAATCGTTCCGCTGCATCGACGCCCGCCACACCGAGAGTCGTGCGATTGAGGACTGCCACCAGATAGGCGAATGCGCCGGTACCGAAGACAAACCAGGCCCGACGATCTCGCACTCCCGCGATCCTACCAACGCCCCAAGCGTCGGCCGGCGGTCAGGAGGTGGCGGGCTCGTCGCCGGGTCGGCGGATGGCGAGGAATTTCTCGAGTTCCGCGGCGATGGCGTCCGCGCTCGGTACGAAACCGTCCTCGTCCGTCAGCGGCGAGCGGAGGCTCGTTCCCTCCATATAGGTGTCGTGCCGAGCTTCGAGGGCCGACACCAGCTTCTGCAACTCCTCGTTACCGGCGACCTGTTCGTCGACCTTCGACAGGAACTCCCGGCCGCTCTCGCGGAGTCGGTCGGTGGGGAAGATCAGGCCGGTCGCCGCCGAGATGCTTTCGAGAGCCGCAACCGCAGCCTGCGGATACTCCGTGTCAGAGAGGTAGTGCGGGATGAGCAGCGCGAAGCCCACGGCGACGAGCCCGCGCTCAGAAAGACGAAGTTCGAGCAGGTGCAGGACATTGGAGGGGACCTGCGTGTGCGGCTTCCATACTGACATCGCATCAACCAGGTCCTCGCGAGTTCCGCTGACGGTCACGCCGACGGGCCGAGTGTGCGGGACCGGCATCGGGATCGCCTGCACCCAGGTGGTTGAGGCGACGTCGAGACGGGTGACCAGCGATACCACGGCACGGGTGAACCGCTCCCACTGGAAGTCGGGCTCGAAGCCGGTGAGCAGAAGGAAGGGCTGGTGTAGCTCGTCGTGGGCGAGTGAAAGCCGCAACATCGCCGGACGATAATCGGTGAGGTGGTCTTGGTCGAAGGTGATGATCGGCCGCCGAGCACGGTAGTCCAGGAGCTGGTCCTGGTCGAAGACGGCGACGGAACGGTGCTCGAGTGTGTCGAGGAGGTATTCGCCGAGCTGCCCGACGGCGCCACCCGCATCTGCCGAACCGGTGAGCCCAGCAACCAGGTGCAGCCCACGGGGGATCTCGGAGAGGTCGCCCTCGATCTCGAACAGGTCTTCCGGATCCAGCATGCGGACAAGCTTAGACGGGCGTCTGTCTCGCCCGCCCGGCTCCGCTGAGCCCTCAGCGAACAGCACCTAGCATTGCCGCCATGCCCCTCTCCTCTCTCGAATACTCGACTGTCCCCGCCTCCGAGATCGACACTGACGCGCTCGTGCTGGGCGTTGCTCCGGGACCGGACGGACCACGCCTCGTCGGCGTGGAGGGATTCGAGGAGCTGGCCTCCTCGTTCACTGCTCTCGGAGTGACCGGCGCGGCGGAGTCGATCATCCGCGTTCCCTCGCCTGTGCACGCCGGAGTCGTCGTGCTGGTCGGGCTGGGCTCGGCCGAACCCGACGACGCCGCTCTGCGGACCGCCGCCGGTTCGGCAATCCGCGCGCTTGCCGGTTGCGCCTGGGTCGCGCTGTCTCTTCCCCGCGGATCCGACGGCTCTCTTGCCGCGGTCGCCGAGGGCGCCGCCCTTGGCGCGTACGCCTTCACCACCTTCCGCGGCAGCACCGCCTCTTCGGTGAAGGCGCCTGTCGAGCACGTCGTCCTCCTGGGCGCGGATGGTTCCGCTGACGCGGAGGTTCTCGACCGTGCCCTCGTGCTCGGGCGCGCGGTGTCGACGGTGAAGGATCTCGTCAACACTCCTCCCTCCCACCTGTACCCCCAAACGCTCGCCGAGGCCGTGCAGGGAGGCATCGAAGGGCTGCCCCTCGATGTGACGGTCTGGGACGAGAAGGCCCTCGCCGAGGGTGGGTTCGGCGGGATCCTCGGGGTTGGCGGTGGATCCTCCCGCCCACCGCGTCTGGTGAAGGTCGCCTACTCCCCCGAGGGCGCTCATACCCACCTCGCCCTGGTCGGCAAGGGCATCACCTTCGACAGCGGCGGACTCTCGCTCAAGCCGCCGGCTTCGATGATCGGGATGAAGACCGACATGGCGGGTGCTGCGACCGTGTACGCCGTGGTGCGCGCCATCGCGGAACTCGGCCTCCCGATCCGCGCCACCGCCTGGCTCTGCATCGCCGAGAACCTGCCCTCTGGCACCGCGATCCGACCGGATGATGTCCTCACGATCCGTGGCGGGACGACGGTCGAGGTGCTGAACACAGATGCCGAGGGTCGGCTCGTGCTCGCCGATGGCATCGTCGCCGCGAGCGAGGAGCAGCCCGATGCGATCATCGACGTCGCGACGCTCACCGGGGCGTCCGTCGTTGCCCTCGGCAACCGGACGGTCGGCGCAATGGGCGACGAGAAGCTTGTCGCTGAGGTACTCGAGGCCGCGCGCGCCTCGGGTGAATCCTTCTGGCACATGCCGCTTCCGGCCGAGCTGCGGCCCCTGTTGAACTCGGATATCGCCGATATCGCGAATGTGAAGCCGGGCAACACCGCCGGTGGCATGCTGCTTGCCGCACACTTCCTCCGCGAGTTCGTCGGTACACGCGGTGAGGGCGACGATACGACCTCGATTCCGTGGGTACACCTTGACATCGCGGGCCCGGCAAGCAACGGTGGCGGCGCCTACGGCTTCACCGGTGCCGGTGCGACCGGGGTCTCGGTCCGGGCGCTGATCGCGCTGGCCGAGCGCCTCGCACGCGCGTAGTAGGGTCGTCGGGGCGGGAAACCTCGCCTCGTCTCCCTTCCCGATCCGCCGAGCGCTCAGCGCCGGAGCCGGTCGGCGATGCAGTGGGACCGCACGTTGCGAGGGAGTCACTGAGTGTCGGAAGAGCGCTACGACCTGGTCGTGCTCGGTGGTGGCAGCGGTGGATATGCGGCAGCCCTGCGGGCGACGCAGCTCGGGATGAGCGTTGCGCTCATCGAGCGGGACAAGCTTGGCGGCACGTGCCTGCACCGCGGTTGCGTGCCGACGAAAGCGCTTCTGCACGCCGCTGAGCTGGCCGACGGCGCCCGCGACGGAGCGAAATACGGCGTGCTCTCGAGCTTCGCCGGGATCGACATGGCAGGCGTCACCCGCTACCGCGAGGGCGTTGTGGCGGGCAAGTACAAGGGTCTGCAGAGCCTCGTGTCCTCGCGGGGGATCACCGTGATCTCTGGGGAGGGACGTCTGACGGCTCCCGGGACGGTGACGGTCGGCGAGCATGTTGTGCACGGATCGTCGATCGTCGTCGCGACGGGGTCTGCGTCGCGCACCCTTCCCGGTATCGAGATCGGCGGACGCGTTCTCACGAGTGACCAGGCCCTCGAACTCGACCACGTTCCCTCGCGGGTAGTGGTCCTTGGCGGCGGAGTGATCGGCGTCGAGTTCGCGAGCGTCTGGCGATCCTTCGGCGCCGAGGTCACCATTGTCGAGGCGCTCGACCACCTCGTGCCCAATGAGGATGAGAGCGTCAGCAAGCAACTGGAGCGGGCTTTCCGGCGTCGCGGCATCGCCTTTCAACTTGGCTCCCGCGTCGCCTCGGTGTCGCAGTCGGACGAGGGCGTGAGGGTCTCGCTCGAGGGCGGAGCGACCGTCGAGGGCGAGCTGCTCTTGGTCGCCGTGGGCCGCGGCCCCGTGACCGCGGGCGTTGGCCTCGAGGAGGTCGGAGTCCGCCTCGACCGCGGCTACGTGCTGACGGACGAGCGCCTGCAGACCTCCGTGCCCGGGGTGTATGCAGTGGGAGACATCGTGCCCGGCCTCCAACTCGCGCACCGGAGCTTCCAGCAGGGCATCTTTGTCGCGGAGGAGATCGCCGGTCTCGGTCCTCAGATCGTCTCGGACGTCAACGTTCCGAAAGTGACCTACAGCGACCCCGAGGTCGCTTCGGTCGGCCTCAGCGAGGAGCGCGCGATCGCCGAATTCGGCGCCGAGCGCATATCGACCTACGACTACGGCCTGGGCGGCAACGCACGCAGCACCATCATCGGCACGACCGGTTCCGTCAAAGTAGTGCGGGTGGTGGATGGCCCCGTCGTGGGAGTCCACATGGTCGGCGCCCGTGTGGGCGAACTGATCGGCGAGGCGCAGCTCATCGTGAACTGGGAAGCCCATCCCGAGGACGTCGCGCCTCTTGTCCACGCGCATCCGACTCAGAACGAGGCGCTCGGCGAGGCGCACCTCGCTCTGGCCGGCAAGCCTTTGCACGCACTGTAGAACCATTGCGGCGCGGCAACCCGTTGCGTCCGCATTAGTAAGCTGAACATCGAAGCACAAGCGTTTTAAGGAGACAGGCTCATGAGCGAATCCGTCAGCCTCCCGGCACTCGGAGAGAGTGTCACGGAAGGAACGGTCACCCGCTGGCTGAAGAACGTCGGGGACCGCGTCGAGGTGGACGAGCCCCTGCTCGAAGTCTCGACCGACAAGGTCGACACGGAGATCCCGTCGCCCGTCGCCGGCGTCATCGAGGAGATCCTCGTCCAGGAGGACGAGACCGTTGAAGTTGGCGCTGAGCTCGTGCGCATCGGCGATGGCTCCGGTGCGGCCTCCACCTCCGAGCCCGAGGCACCCGCTGAGCAGGAGCCCGAGGTTCAGGCAGCCGAGACTGAGCCCACGGAGGAGGCGACCCCGTCCGTCGACGCCGACAGCGATGCCGAGGCGCCCGCGCCGGCCGAGCCCGAGCCCGCTCCGGCAGTCGAAAGGCCCTCTGCGCCGGAGGTCACCGCACCTGCCCCCTCGGTTCCCGCGCCTGCCGCTGCGGCTCCGATTGCTGCGGCTCCCGCACCCGCCGCGGCTCCCGAGCCCACCGACTCGAACCCCGGCTACGTGACTCCGCTCGTCCGAAAGCTCGCGAGCGAGCACGGCATCGACCTCTCGGCCCTGACCGGCACCGGCGTGGGCGGCCGCATCCGCAAGCAGGACGTTCTCGACGCTGTCGAGGCCGCGAAGTCGACTCCCGCCGCTGCAGCGGCGGCCCCGATCGCCGCCGCCGCTCAGGCCACGCGCACCCCGCTCGAGACCTCTCCCCTGCGTGGTACCACGCAACCGATGTCCCGGCTGCGCAAGGTTCTTGCGCAGCGGGCAGTCGAGTCGATGCAGACGAGCGCTCAGCTCACGTCGGTCATCGAGGTCGACGTGACCGCGGTAGCGCGCTTCCGCGACTCGGTGAAGAAGAGCTTCCAGGAGAAGACGGGCGCCAAGCTCTCCTTCCTCCCCTTCTTCGCCCTTGCCGCAGCCGAAGCCCTCAAGGCGTATCCGGTCATCAACTCCACGCTCGACGGCGAGTCGATCGTTTACCCGGACCACGAGAACATCAGCATCGCGGTGGACACCGAGCGCGGCCTGCTCACCCCCGTGCTCAAGAACGCCTCCGAGCTGAACCTCGCGCAGATCGCTAGCACCATCGGCGACCTCGCGGAGCGTACGCGCAATAACAAGCTCAAGCCCGATGAGCTCGCGGGCGGCACCTTCACGCTGACCAACACGGGATCCCGCGGAGCGCTGTTCGACACGCCCGTCGTGTTCCTGCCGCAGACCGCGATCCTCGGTACCGGCATCGTCACGAAGAAGCCGGCGGTCGTGCAGGTCGATGGCGCAGACGCTATCGCCATCCGCTCGACGGTGTTCCTCGCGCTCTCGTACGATCACCGCACCGTCGACGGTGCCGACGCGGCGCGCTTCCTGGTCGCGATCAAGGAGCGCCTCGAGGAGGGCTCGTTCGAGAACGACCTGGGAGTCTGAGGTATCAGCGCTGAGTCGGCCCGTCACGGTGCGGCTCCGGCATAGACATCGCGGATAAGCCACCCGGCCTCCGTCCTGATGATCAGGACGGAGGCCGCTGTTGTGCCCGGGGCCGTCTCGAGGTCGACCACTGCGGAGGAACCGTTCACGTCGGCCAGGACCACCCCGACACCAACACCCGCCGGTAGGTGCTCGGCGAGTGCGTCCGCGGCCGTGCGTAACGGTGACTCCGCAGTGGTCAACGCTCGACGGCAGTCGGCGTCGGAGCAGGCCAGTGCGGCCTCGACGAGCAGGTGCGCTGCCTCCTCCGCTTCGGCCGGAGTCTGCGCCCTCCCCGCGGACCCGGGCGAAGACGGCATACCGACGAACGGCGCCTGCGTGGCGGGGGGTTCGGACACTGGACTGCGAGAAGGGGACGCGGTGGTCGGGGTGCGGGAATGATCGGCTCGGCCGGACGGCGGGGTCCCGAGGACTCCCGCAATGACCGCGCCGAGCATGATGACGGCGGCCGCAAGCAGAGGGCCGCGACGCCGCACTGCGACGTCCTGGACTCGGGATCGCCAGCCGTCGAGAGGATGCCGCCGCCTGTGGCGTGCAGCTGAAGAACGAGTGTGCTCACGTCGTCGGACGGACGTGGTGGTCGTCCCTGCGCTGAGGCGGACCAAGCCGATGCCCTCGGGATCCGCAAGTCCATAGAGCCGACCCTCGAGCGCAAGGAGGTCACCCTGCTCTAAGAGGAGCGTGACGGGCAATTCAGCGCAGCGTACGCTCACCTCGGTCAGCAGCCGCCGCAGCGCAGCCCGCGTCTCCCGAGGGGATGGTACGGAGGGAGTCGTCAGGAGTAACACAGGCCGGCCCTCTGAGGTCAGCCCGATATCGGCGGCGGTCGGTGCCAAGTGCACGCCGACGGCTCCCGCGGAGCGGACCGCTCCGATCACGGGTCCGAGGAGAGTGATCGCGGCCCCCAGCCGCAGTGGTCGCTCCCCTGCAAGCAGCTGCTCGCCTGTGGCGACCGTGGACGGCGTGGCGACGACCACACGCCGTCCGCGGGAAGGCACGATCCCGACGATGGCCTCCCGATGTCGATGGGCCGGGAGACGGGCCATCGGCGACTCGCGAACCGCCTCGGCCTCGCGTGGCCTAAGCCGCCGCCCGGCAAACTCCGAGCCGTCTTCGTTCACGAGGACAAGACCGCGCGGCGTCCGCTCGACGACCCGGTAACCGCCGATCTTGCTGCGCCGCCCGGCGCTCCTCGATCTCATACTCCGAGCGTGGTCCAGGCTCCGCGGGAGCAGGCGGCTCCGGCGACATTCTGTGGACGAATCGCACGAGCGTTCGCCTGTGGAGGAGCGCGATCACGCTGACAGGGTCCGCCGCCTCGCGCTCGCTCGGTATCCTTGACCGCATGGCACGCAGCACGGAACCGTCGACGAAGGCGGCCAAGGAACCAGGACGTCTCAAGCAGATGTGGCAGGTGTTCCAGATGACCCGCCGCTACGACAGCAGCGCCGTCTGGATCATCCTCCTCGCGCTCCTGCTCCCGATCCTTCTCGGCGTCCTTCTCGGTATCGTGCTTGGGAACGGCAACGGCTTCGTCATCGCTCTCTGGATTCTCGTGGGCGTCATGGCGGGTCTCGTATCCGGCCTCGCGGTTCTCTCCCGCCGTGCAGAACGTGCGGCCTACGGCCAGATTGCTGGCCAGCCCGGCGCGGTCGGCGCGGTCCTGCGAAGCGGACTTCGCGGCACGTGGACCGGCGGCGAGATGCCGGTTGCCGTGAACGGCAAGACCCAGGACGCGGTCTATCGAGCGGTCGGTCGCGGCGGTGTCGTGCTGATCGCGGAGGGCCCCGCCGGTCGCACCAAGCGGATGCTCGAGGACGAGCGACGCAAGGTTACCCGCATCCTGCCGAACGTACCCGTGACCTTCGTCACCGTGGGCCCGGATGCTGACGCCGTGCCGCTGCACAGAGTCCCCAGCCGCCTTGCAAAGACGAAAAAGGTTCTGACCAAGGCCGAGGTCCTTGCGGTCAAGAATCGTCTTGCTTCCCTCAATACCTCACTGCCGATCCCCAAAGGCGTCGATCCCTTCAAGGTGCGGCCGCAGCGCTCGCGCTGACCTTCACGAGACTGTGGGCCGCTGGCAGCCATTCCCGTCCCGTTCCGTGTCTGCGAAGGGTCGGCTCCGTGTTCGGGAAGGCCCGTCAGTAGCGCACCAGCACGGTACCGGCCACCTTGTCGTGGAAGCCCCGCTGGTCCGAGTCCCAAACTAGGGCGGGCACGAGCACTGCCAGCAGCACCGAGCGCACCAGCGGACGCCACACACCCACCCAGCCTCCGCCGAGCCGAATGACGCGCATCCCGAGCAGTCGATGGCCGGGGCTGCCGCCGATGGTCGGGATGAAGACCGCTTGCAGCAGGACGAACAGCAGCAGGCTTGCCCAACGGTCGTAGTCGAAGAACGCGAACGAGATCAGGGCAGAAAGAGCGAAGTCAACGGCCAGCGCGGCGATGCGGCGTCCAGAGCGGCCAATGGAGAGGCGGCCATCCTGAGGAAGACCTAGGCGCTCCCCCGGGTACTCACTTGGGGCGGCGTCAGCGAAGGTCCTTCGGTCGGCTCCTGGCATCCTCCGACTCTATCGCCGGACACGTGGGACGAGCCACGCGGAGCGAACCCCCGTGGCGGCCGCGTAACATACCGGAAACAGAAGGGACACGGCGGGGAAACCGCCCATCACTACCCTGAAACGGCTGCGCTCTGCAGCCACCCGTTACGCCATTGGAGACCTTTGCATGTTTAAAGATTCTTCCGAGGTGCTCACGTTCATCAAGGACACGGACGTCAAGTTCCTCGACATCCGGTTCACCGATCTTCCCGGTGTCCAGCAGCACTTCAACATCCCCGCCTCGACTGTCGACGAGGAATTCTTCTCCGTCGGCCAGCTCTTCGACGGGTCGTCGATCCGCGGATTCGCGAACATCCACGAATCGGACATGCAGCTGATCCCTGACGTGACCACCGCCTACGTGGATCCGTTCCGCATCGAGCGCACGCTGATCCTCGTCTTCGACATCTACAACCCGCGCAACGGTGAGATCTACTCCAAGGATCCTCGCCAGGTCGCCAAAAAGGCCGAGAAGTATCTCGCGTCGACCGGCATAGCCGACACCGCGTTCTTCGCCCCCGAGGCCGAGTTCTACATCTTCGACGACGTCCGCTACGAGGTCACGCAGAATTCCGCATTCCACTCCGTCGACTCGGTTGAGGGCGCTTGGAACTCGGGACGCGTCGAGGAGGGCGGCAACCTCGGCAACAAGACCCCCTATAAGGGCGGCTACTTCCCGGTGAGCCCGGTGGATAAGCAGGCCGATCTCCGCGACGACATTTGCCTGAAGCTGATCGACGCCGGGCTCATCCTCGAGCGCTCCCACCACGAAGTGGGTACGGGTGGCCAGGCCGAGATCAACTACCGCTTCGACACGATGGTGCACGCAGCCGACGACATTCTGAAGTTCAAATACATCGTCAAGAACACGGCCGAGCAGTGGGGCAAGACCGCTACATTCATGCCCAAGCCCCTTTTCGGCGACAACGGCTCGGGAATGCACACCCACCAGTCGCTCTGGAACGACGGCACGCCGCTGTTCTACGACGAGAACGGCTACGGCGGACTCTCGGATGTCGCGCGCTGGTACATCGGCGGCCTGCTCAAGCATGCCCCCGCTGTCCTCGCGTTCACCAACCCGACGGTCAACTCGTACCACCGTCTCATCCCGGGCTTCGAGGCGCCGGTCAACCTCGTCTACTCGGCCGGCAATCGGTCCGCGTCGATCCGCATCCCGATCACCGGCACAAACCCGAAGGCGAAGCGCATTGAGTTCCGCGCGCCGGACGCCTCGGGGAACCCGTACCTCGCGTTCGCCGCCCAGCTGATGGCGGGACTGGATGGCATTAAGAACCGCATTGAGCCGCATGAGCCGGTCGATAAGGATCTCTACGAGTTGCCCCCCGAGGAGGCCAAGCTCATTCCGCAGGTCCCTGCGACCCTCGGTGAGGCGCTCGACGCCCTTGAGGCCGACCACGACTTCCTGCTTCAGGGTGGCGTGTTCACCCAGGAACTCATCGACACCTGGATCGAGTACAAGCGCGAGAAGGAGATTAAGCCCCTCGCGCAGCGCCCGCACCCGTTCGAGTTCGAGTTGTACTACGGGGTCTAGCGAGATCCCGCGGAAATAGCGGAGTCAGTCCGCATCGAGTCCGCACGAGCGGCCAGCACCTGTGCAACGGCCGCTCGTGCGGACTCGTCTGTGTCGGGCCACGTGTTCCCGCAGGCAGTCGTGAATTCGGGTGGGAGCCACTACTGCTTCAGCGGTGGCCGTACCTCGTCAGCGCGTAAAGCGGCAGGTCGCGTCAGACCCCAGCACGCGCCATTCCTCACACGGGGGGGGTCGAGGGCGAAGCGTGCTGCCTGTTCGCTGGTTGGCCCCGGGCCGGCTCTCGTTCGCCGCTCCTCCGCGACACCCCCGAACCGTTACACGTCACGCGCGTCGCGCCGCGGGACTGGGCGTCGTCGCGAGCAGCGATAGCCTCCTCGGCGAGCTGCCCACCCCGCAGCACGCGGCACATCGTCGCGCACCTCTGATAGCGACGGCCGTTCTCCGTTGCGGAACTTCCCCAGCTGAGCAGCACTGTTCAGCCTTCGTCGTGGACGGTCGTCATTGTGCAAACTGAACCGGCCGCGGCACCGACCTGGAAGGACTCTTCGTTGAGCAACAACGACCCTGGTGACTGGCCCTACACGCTGCCGGCCGGATCCCCGTTCGTGAACCCCTACCACTCGATTCATCTGCCGCCGCCTTCCACTCTCCCTTCCGTGATGGTCCCCGACCCGAGTCACGTGATTGTTCGAGGCGATTCGCACATGTTGGGGCGATCCTCGCCCCAAGGCGACGTTGCGTACGAGAAGTCATGGCCGTACTTCCTCGACCAGGAGCTACCCACCGCAAGCGTCATCGTGCGCGCGCTCGGCGGAAGCACGTCCGAGGAAGCCGCGCTCCGTGCCGGCGCGATCACTCCCCTGTTCACGATGCAAGGGGCGGCGCAGACCTTCCCCGCGACCAACAGCCCCTACGCGACTCTCGTCGCGGACGTCCGCTTCCGCACGACGGCCGGGCCTATACCTGCGGACGCAGGCACTCTCACCGTCGTGACATCGAGTGGGACTACCGCGATCCACGGAACCCTCCAACATCAGAGCACGAGCGACGGCAGCACCTACTTTTTCTTGCGTTCCACCCCAGGCACTGTCATCACGGACGTGACGTCCATGTGGTTCGTCAGCGACGACCAGAAGCTCTACGGGGATGCCGTCCAGATCATCGGTTCCGCGGTCAATGACTCCGTGGCGATGCCCGGCGAGACCATCCGGCAGGCGGTCGGTCGATGCGTCACGGCGACCTGCGCGATGGTCGAGGCTCAGCGCTCGACCGTGAAGCGGACCCTGCTGGTTGGATCCCTGATCCGGGCAAATGATGGCGGCCCCAGCCCGTGGCTGATCGACGGCAACCTGCCAGCACTGAATGATGTCAATAAGAACCGTCGCGAGAAGCACTACGTCGTGTGGAACGTGGAGCACGAACTCGCACGCATCTACCCCAACCTCTACTACGACCTCCGCCACTGGATCCAGGACAGCCTCATGGGCGTCGCTGGCCTGACCGAGGGCACGACACCGGTGACCATCAACGGCTACACCTACAAGTCCGACCGAGACAACCGCCTTGAGGACGCGCTCGCCCCGCAGCTCACCCACGACGGCCAGCACATCAAGACGCAGTTTGCGTCGCACATTGGGGCCCGCCTTGCGGCCGAACTTAAGAGCCGAGGGTGGGTGTAGCTGACCTGGTCGTGCCGCGACTGGCGCAGACGCGCGTCCTCGATCCGCGAGCGTCCTCAGCTGGAGGTGGGCACATCCCCCGCCGCAGGCCCGTAGAACAGCCGCTCGAAGACTGCCCGCGAGCGGCGGGTCACGCCGAGGTAGTCGTCCTCCAGGGCCGTCGCTGAGCCGGCCGGGTACTCCAGCAGGCGCGCGACACCGTCGAGCTGGCGGCGGTCGGTCGGGAGGACGTCGCTCGTGCGGTTCGGCCACAGGGTCGTCCCCGAGCGCACGCGGGAGGCGAGCAGCCATGCTGCACGGAGGCGTTCGGCATCGTGCGCACCGACCAGTCCCTCGCTCTCCGCGACCGCGAGGGCCGTGAGCGTGGAGGTCGTGCGCAACGATGGCATCCGGCGCGCGTGCTGCAGCTGCAGGAGCTGTACCAGCCACTCCACGTCGCTCAGCGAGCCGCGACCGAGCTTGAGGTGCCGACGCGGGTCGGCGCCCTGCGGCAGCCGCTCGTTTTCGACGCGGGCCTTGATCCGCTTGACCTCGCGGATGTCGCGGTCCGAGATCGTGCCCGGGTAGCGGACATCGTCGGCCAGTTTCTCGAAGTCGTCGATCAGCGCCCGATCGCCCGCCACTCCCCTGGCCCTCAGCAGAGCCTGCGCCTCCCAGGTCAGCGACCAGCGGGCGTAGTAGGCACGGTAGGAGTCGAGCGACCGCACCAGCGGTCCGTTCTTCCCCTCGGGCCGCAAGTTGGCGTCGAGGTCGAGCGGGAGGCGCGAGTCCTCGGTGAGGCGCACCAGCTCGGCGACGAGGAATTGCGAGTACAGCTGCGCTTGGTGCGGCTCGGCGGCGCCGGGGCGCTGGACGTACATCACGTCGGCGTCGGAGCCGAAGCCGAGCTCTGCGCCCCCGTAGCGCCCCATGCCGATGATCGCGAACTCCGCCTCCGCGCCCGGCCGGGTCGCACTGCCACGCCGGATCGCCGTGAGCACGCCGCTCAGCAAGGCACTGATGATGTCGGTGAGGCTTGCCGCGATCTCCTCGATCGTGCTCAGTCCGAGCACGCCCCCCATCGCCGTCCGCAACACCTCGCGTCTGCGCATCGAGCGCAGGACGGAGGCGACCGCGTCGGGAGTCTCGTGGCGGGACAGGACCGCGCGCACCTCCTCATCGAGCTGCGGGGCGCCGCGCGGGCGGAGGGCGTCGTCGTCTTCGAGCCACGCGGCCGACTCCGGAATGCGGTCGAGCAGCTCCCCGACAAAGCGCGAGCCCGAGAGAACCGTCGTGAGTCGCTTCGCCGCCCCGGAGGAGTCGCGCAGCATCCGTAGGAACCACGGCGTACCGCCGAGGGCATCGCTGAGCCGACGGAAGGCGAGCAGACCGTAGTCAGGGTCGGCGCCGTCGGCGAACCACTGCAGCATGACCGGCGCCAGGTGGCGCTGAATGCTCGCGCGCCGCGAGACGCCGGACGTCATCGCCGCGATGTGGCCGAGAGCGCCGCGCGAGTCCGCGAAGCCAATCGCCGCGAGGCGCGCCTCCGCCTGGCCCGTCGAGAGCTCGGCGCCGCCCTCCGGGAGCGCCGCAACGGCCGAGAGCAGGGGGCGGTAGAACAGGCGCTCATGCAAGCCGCGCACCCGATGCTTAATGCCGTTCCAGACCTGGAGCAGCTCCTCGGCCGTGCGCGCGAGGCCACTGGAACGAGCCAGCGTGCGCAGCTCGTGCTCGTCGCGCGGCATGAGATGCGTGCGCCGGAGCTGACGCAGCTGGAGGCGGTGCTCGAGGAGGCGCAGCGCGCGGTAATCCTGCGCGAACTCCTCCGCTGCCGACCGTCCGATATAGCCACGTTCGGCGAGCGCGCCCAGGGCAAGGAGCGTGCCAGGCATGTGGATCTCGTCATCGGTCTGCCCGTGCACGAGCTGGAGCAGCTGGACCGTGAATTCGATGTCGCGCAGTCCGCCAGGCCCGAGCTTGATCTGATAATGCACGTCCTTCTGCGGGATGTGTTCCGTGACTCGCTCGCGCATCCGCTGGACGGACTCGACGAAATTCTCCCGGGAAGCGCTCGACCACACCTTGGGGGCGACGGCGTTGACGTAGGCACGGCCTAGCTCTGGGTCGCCGGCGAGCGGGCGAGCCTTGAGCAGGGCCTGGAACTCCCAACTCTTGGCCCAGCGGTCGTAGTAGGTGATGTGCGACTCGAGAGTGCGCACGAGCGCGCCCTGCTTGCCCTCTGGACGAAGATTCGGGTCGACTTCCCACAGCTCGGGCTCCACTGCGGGCGCCGAGGTTCCGCGCATGAGCAGGACGGCGAGGCGTGTCGCGATGTCAAGAGCACGCGCGTTCGAGAGCTCACGCTCGGGATCCCCCTCGGCGACGAAGATCACGTCGACGTCGCTGACGTAGTTGAGTTCGGAGGCGCCGGCCTTGCCCATCCCGATGACGGCGAATCGGGTCGCTGCCACCTCGCCGCGAGGGAATCGACCGGGGCCCGTGCCCTCGACAAGCTCGGTGCGAGCGACGGCGAGTGCGGCCTCCAGCGCAGCTCCAGCAAGGTCGGCGAGTGCGCGCGTGACGCGGTCGATCGCTGCGACCGGATCGGGCTGGCTGATGTCGTGCACCACGATACGAGTGAGCAAGCGCCGGTACCGCACACGCAGCGCCGTCCATCCCGCCTCCTCCCGCAGCGTCGAGAAGCCATCGACGGCTCCCACCGAGTCGAGCAGTTCGCCCACGAACTCGGCGCGTCCGGGCAGGGACGGCACCGGCTCCAGGAAGCTCGTGAGTTCGTCCGGCCGACGCTGGAGGAAATCGGCAAGACCGGAGGAGGCGCCGATCACGAGCAGAAGCCGAGTGAGTGCTTCGTCGTCGGCCAGGACCTCGTTCATCCGGTCGCGATGCCGACGGAGCACACTGATCAGAGCGCTCAGCGCAGCATCCGGGTCGGCGACAGCGGCGAAGGATGGCAGCACGGACTCAAGGTCGCGTCCGGCTCGCTCCTCCGCCTCCGCCAAGCGCGCCCCCGTCTCGCCGAGCGCGGCGAAGCCGAGACGCGCGATATCGCGGAGTGAGCGTTCGCGCGGCATGGCCGAGGAGTCAGAGCATCTCGAGGTTGCTGCGCAGCTCGTACGGAGTGACCTGCGCGCGGTACTCGGCCCAGTCCTTCCGCTTGTTGAGCAGCACGAAGTTGAATACCTGTTCCCCGAGCGTCTCAGCGACCAGCTCCGACTCCTCCATCAGCGAAATGGCGCGGTCGAGGCTCGCGGGCAGAGCGCCGTATCCCAGTGCACGGCGCTCGGCGTCCGAGAGAGCCCACACGTTGTCCTCAGCCTCGGCAGGTAGCTCGTAGCCCTCTTCGATGCCCTTGAGCCCCGCGGCCAGCAGCAGCGAGTAAGCGAGGTAGGGGTTTGCAGCAGAGTCGAGTGCACGATACTCGATGCGCGAGGACTGGCCCTTGTTCGGCTTGTAAAGCGGCACCCGCACCAGGGCTGACCGGTTGTTGTGACCCCAGGAGACGTAGCTCGGCGCCTCGTCGCCGCCCCAGAGTCGCTTGTACGAGTTCACGAACTGGTTGGTGACCGCGGTGATCTCGGGGGCGTGCTTGAGCAGCCCCGCGATGAACTGGCGGCCAAGCTTCGAGAGCTGGTACTGCGCGCCCTGCTCGTAGAACGCGTTGACGTCACCCTCGAAGAGGGAGAGGTGAGTGTGCATGCCGGAGCCGGGGTGGCCGGAGAGCGGTTTGGGCATGAAGGTCGCGTACACGCCCTGCTCGATGGCAACCTCTTTGATGACCGTGCGGAAGGTCATGATGTTGTCAGCCGTCGTCAACGCATCGGCGTAACGGAGGTCGATCTCGTTCTGGCCAGGGCCGGCCTCGTGATGGCTGAACTCGACCGAGATGCCCAGGTCCTCCAGCATCCGCACGGAGCGTCGACGGAAGTCGTGCGCGGTGCCTCCCGGGACGTTGTCGAAATATCCCGCGGAATCGACGGGCTCGGGGCCCTCGGCGCCGAACGTCGAGGACTTCAAGAGGTAGAACTCGATTTCGGGATGCGTGTAGAACGTGAAGCCGCGCTCAGCCGCCTTTGCGAGCGTGCGCTTGAGCACATTTCGCGGGTCCGCGACCGCGGGCTGGCCGTCGGGCGTGGTGATGTCGCAGAACATCCGCGCCGTCGGATCAATCTCGCCCCGCCACGGCAGGATCTGGAACGTGGATGGGTCCGGATGCGCGAGCACGTCGGCCTCGAACGAGCGCGTCAGGCCCTCAATAGCAGAGCCGTCGAACCCCAGGCCCTCGGCGAATGCCCCTTCGACCTCGGCGGGCGCTATCGCGACTGACTTCAGCGTGCCGACGACGTCCGTGAACCAGAGGCGAACGAATTTGATCCCTCGCTCTTCAATGGTGCGAAGAACGAAGTCCCGTTGCTTGTCCATCCAGACTCCTTCTGTTTCGCCCCTCAGGCTACTGCCTCCGACCAGTGCCCGCGGGTTGCGGCGGGGGCGCCGGTAGAGTGGCGGCCATGTCAGCGCAGCCGGTGAAACGCGTTCGAACCCGCCACTTCCAGAACGCAAAGGAATCGGGTGTGCGCATCACTGGCCTGACCAGCTATGACCAGCTCACCGCGAAGATCTTCGACGAGGCGGGCATCGACTTCCTCCTCGTCGGCGACTCCGCCGGCAACACCGTCCTCGGCTACGACACGACGCTGCCGGTCACAGTAGACGAGCTGATCCCCTTGGCGCGAGCGGTGGCGGGGGCCGTCGATCGCGCCTTCGTCGTCGCTGACATGCCCTTCGGCTCCTACGAGTCCGGAGCGGACGACGCACTGCACACGGCGTTCCGTTTTATGAAGGAAACGCACGCCCACGCCGTGAAGCTCGAGGGGGGCGTGCGCTCGGCAGAGCAGATTCGCCGCATCGTCGAGGCGGGCATCCCCGTGATGGCGCACATTGGATTCACGCCTCAGAGCGAGCATGGCCTGGGCGGCCACATGGTGCAGGGTCGCGGTGAGGGGTTGGAGCAACTACTCGCGGACGCCCATGCTGTCCAGGAGGCAGGGGCGTTCGCCGTCGTCCTCGAAATGGTGCCGGCCGACGCGGCCCGCCAGGTCACCGAGGAGTTGCGCATCCCGACGATCGGAGTCGGCGCCGGCCCCCACGTCGATGGTCAACTACTGGTTTGGACCGATTTCGCTGGCCTCACCACCGGCCGCATCCCCCGCTTCGTCAAGCAGTACGCCGACCTGCGCGGAGTGCTCGCGGGAGCGGTGGCCGCTTATCGGGAGGACGTCGAGTCCGGCGCGTACCCCGGCACCGAGCACAGCTTCGAGTAGCCGGCCCTAGTCCTCGGCGGCGTCCTCCTCGGCCCACTTGCGGCTGTTCTCGTGCAGTCGCTCGAGCGCGTGCGACGCCTCTTCCCGCGAAGAGAAAGGCCCGACACGGTCAACGGATGGGGAGACGAAGCCCTGCTCCACCGCACCGGCTTTCAGGTTGTACCACCAGGAGTTCGCGTCGCCGTCAGTCATGCGGCGATCCTATGCCGGTCGTCAGCACGCCGCTTCCCTCGTGCTTCGCTAGCATGACGCGTATGACAGCTGAGGCAATGGCCATCGGGATCGACATCGGGGGAACAGGCATCAAGGGAGCCTCGGTCGACCTGGGCGGAGGGTTGCTGCTCAGCGACAGGATGAAGCTGCCTACCCCTGAAGGCGGTCGCCCAAGAGACATTGTCGCGACGGTCGAGCGGATCCTGGAGGCGATACCGGATGTACCGTCGAGCACTCCCGTCGGCATCTGCTTCCCTGCTGCGGTCGTTCACGGCCGCACCATGTCAGCGGCCAACGTTTCGGACGAGTGGATCGGCCTCGAAGCAGAGAAGCTCTTCGAGGACGCGATTGGCCGCAATATCTCCTTCGTCAACGACGCGGACGCCGCCGGATACGCCGAGTCACGTTTTGGAGCCGCAAAGGATAAAGGTGGCCTGGTCATCATGACCACGCTCGGCACGGGCATCGGCACGGCCCAGATCTACAACGGCGTGCTGATCCCCAACGCCGAACTCGGCCACCTCGAGATCCACGGCGGCGACTACGAGAAGAAGGCCTCGTTCGCAGCGAAGGAGCGGGACGACCTCGACTACAAGCACTGGGCGAAGCGGCTCCAACGCTACTACTCACACCTCGAAGCCCTGCTCTGGCCAGACCTCTTCATCGTCGGCGGCGGCATCTCGAAGCACCACGAGGAATTCCTCCCACTCCTAGAGCTGCGCACCCCGATCGTTCCGGCGGCTCTGCGCAACAACGCGGGCATCCTCGGCGCCGCCGCCCTTGCCGGAGGCGGGCCGAGCTGAGGCTGTCCTTGTTTCCACGGCGGTCCCTGCCCGCCGTGGCGCGGTTGGCTTCGCGACGTAAACGTTTCGCAGAGCGGGGCGCGAACGGCTGCGCCGAAACGCTGGCACGCGTTTCGGCGGGTCGCCTGGTCCTTGTTTCCACGGCGGTCCCTGCCCGCCGTGGCGCGGTTGGCTTCGCGACGTAAACGTTTCGCAGAGCGGGGCGCGAACGGCTGCGCCGAAACGCTGGCACGCGTTTCGGCGGGTCGCCTGGTCCTTGTTTCCACGGCGGTCCCTGCCCGCCGTGGCGCGGTTGGCTTTGCGACGTAGGCGTTTTGCAGAGCGGGGTGCGAACGGCTGCGCCGAAACGCTGGCACGCGTTTCGGTGGGTCGCCTGGTCCTTGTTGGCATGGCGGTCCCTGCCTGCCGTGGTGCGGTTGGCTTTGCGACGTAGACGTTTTGCAGAGCGGGGCGCGAACGGCTGCGTCGAAACGCTGGCACGCGTTTCGGTGGGTCGCCTGGTCCTTGTTGGCATGGCGGTCCCTGCCTGCCGTGGCGCGGTTGGCCTCGCGACGTAGGCGTTTTGCAGAGCGGGGCGCGAACGGCTGCGTCGAAACGCTGGTAGGCGTTTCGGTGGGTGGCCTGGTCCTCGTTGGCACGGCGGTTCCTGCTGGCACGCGTAAGGGCGAGGAGCGTGGGAGGGGGGTGGGGACGGGAGATGCCCCACCGGAGTGGGGCGTCTCCCGGCGAAGGGGTCGGCTGATACGCCGGGTTCTGTTCACGCCGCGCCTCTCGGCGGGCGCTAGACGGCCATCTCTCTCGGAGTCGCGTTGCCGCGACCCTCCAGCGGTCTACCCGAGGACCCGACGAGCAGCCGCATCGTCCTCTGTCTGACCTTGCTCCGGGCGAGGTTTACCGAGCGGACCGGATCACTCCGGCCCCTGGTGGTCTCTTACACCACCGTTTCACCCTTACCGCGGACCGGAGTCTGCGGCGGTCTGTTCTCTGTGGCACTGTCTCGCGGGTTGCCCCGGGTGGGTGTTACCCACCACCCTGCTCTGCGGAGCCCGGACGTTCCTCGGCACCGGAACTCTCGCTCCGGTGACGCGACCGTCTTGCCGACCCGTTCGCCCGACCAGTGTACGGCTCACCCGAGAGTGGACTCCTCACCGCGAATGAGAATACAACCGCTATCGGGGCAAAGGACGACCTCGTCGGGCGCGGAAGCACGGATCCAGGACAGGTCCGATTCCGTCAGCGCGACTCCGCTGCCCTCGGAGACCTTGCCGCGAAGGAGGGCCGCACCAACGCCATAGCGGGCACGCTGCTTGTCGTAGAGCTCCACGAGATCCTCGGGAAGAGTAGTGACGAGCGACGCGCGATCGCGGGCCAGCGCCTCCTGCTTCTCCCGCAGCTTCTCGGCCTGGGCGTCTCGCTCGTCAGCGAGGGCGGCCAGCGCTGCAACGACCTCGTCACGCTCGGCTTGCGCCGCCGCGACCTCACCTTCGATTCCCTCGATCCGCTCCATCAGCGTGAGCTCGATGTCCTCGAGATTGCCGCGGCGCTTGACGAGCGAGGTGATCTCGCCCTCGAGCGCCGCGATGTCCTTCGCGGACGAAGCGGTCTGAAGGCGGTCGCGGTCGCGCGCGAGGCGCTTCTCGACGACGGTGACGTCGGACTCGATGCGACCAAGCTCGGTGCGCACGTCCTCGAGACGTCCGACTCGCTCGGCGAGAGCGCGGCGAGTCTCGTTGTCACGAGCCTGCAACGCCTGGATCTTTGCGATGTGCGGGAGGGTCGCGATGGCGTGCCGAAGCTGCGCGCCCCTCGTGTCTAAACTCGCCAGCGTCAGGAGTTGGCGCTGGTCGGCGGGGGTGGCGTTCACGTCGCTGTCCTCGTTCCCGGCACGGAGGGTGAGCGTGCCGCGTCTATTCTCCCGTGCCGATCGCCGCTCACCGCACGATGGCGAAATCCCACGGGTCGGTACGGGTCTCGCTGACCGTCACGGTCACGGTCGGCAACGCCTCACGCAGCGCGGCGGCAGCGACGTCAAGCCAGAGCCACTCGCTCGCCCAGTGCGAGACGTCGATGAGGGCGGGACCGGTACCGTGCACGGCCTTCTCACGCGCCTCCGACGCCGGGTGGTGCCGCAGATCAGCCGTGATGTAGACGTCGCTTGTCCGCACCGCAGGGGCGCTGAGGAGGGAGTCGCCTGCTCCGCCACAGAGGGAGACCCTCCGCACGGGCGTCTCATACCCTCCGGCAACGCGCACTCCCCCAGCCGTCGGAGGCAACATCTCGGCGACGGCCGCGGCGAGGCGGCCGAGAGTGAGTTCCTCCGGCAGATTGCCGACGCGACCGAGCCCGACGGACGGGTCGGCCCCCGGGACGACGGGGGTCGCGCCGGTCAGGCCCAGGCGGCCAGCAATCACGTCCGAGACGCCGCTGGCCACGATGTCAGCGTTCGTGTGTGCCGAGATCAGGGCGCAGCCGCCACGGATCAGGTCGGCGAGGAGCCGGCCCTTGTATCCATCCTCGGCGATAGAGGTCACGCCTCGCAGGAGAAGCGGATGGTGCGCGATGAGCAACTGGAAGCCGCCGTCGACAGCCTCCGCCACCGTGTCGGCGACCACGTCGATGGTGAGAAGGATGCGCTCGACAGGGGCGCCGGGGTTGCCCGTCACGAGACCGGGCGCGTCCCAGTCCTCGGCGGCCGCCTCGGGCCAGAGTCGGTCGATGACGGCATGGACGTCGCGCAGAGTGGGCATGTCTCCAGGGTAGAGGCGCTCAGTGGGGGTCTTTCGTGGTCTCGACCGCGTCGCTCACGCCGACGATCGTGTTCGGGCTGGGACCAGCGCTCGAACCGCCGCACGGAGCGCATTGAGGGAGCCGACTCTTGCGACTGGGACGACATGGGTGGGCTAGAAGCAGTCGCCCCGGAACAGACGGTGCACGCCGTCCGGGACGACGAGTTCTCCCTCCATGTGCCTATGCACCAATCACCTTCTGTGGGCGCTTTCCCTCGCCTTCGCGCCCGGATGATAGGGCGGCACAGACCAGGATCGCCGCGCGCGCTGAGGCACTGACCGACATGCTGGCCGAGGTGGCGCGACGTCTACCCTGGCGCAGGACGGCCGCGAGAGCCCGTCGACGTTCCTCGTTGGGACCGGCGCTCACCTGCAGCACGGAGGGCCGCGAGCCGCCCTTAACGACCAAGGTCCGCACTCCCAAAGGAGTGCGGACCATTCGGTGGATCCGAGGGGATTCGAACCCCTGACCCCCTGCATGCCATGCAGGTGCGCTACCAGCTGCGCCACGGACCCGTGAGTAGTGCTGTTTGATGTTTTTACTGCGTAACAGTTTTTCTGTTCTGCGCTTCTTGCTGTTGTGCCGTCACCGCCCAGCGGAAGCAACTCCGATAACCTACAACACGATCTTCGTGCAGCGAAATCGAGTCCTGCCGCCGGGCGTGTTCCTCAGGTCGTCGCAGCCGATGAGTCTGCCGAGACGGCCTGATTGAGGGTGAACGGCACTGTCGGGCAGTCCTTCCAAAGGCGCTCGAGTGAGTAGTACATCCGGTCCTCCTCGTGGAAGACGTGGACGACGAGATCGCCGAAGTCGAGCAGGATCCAGCGGCCCTCGGCTCGTCCCTCCCGGCGGAGGAGCTTCGCCCCCGAGTCGTGCAGTCGGTCCTCCACCTCGTTCGCGATGGCGACCACGTTTCGCTCGGACCGACCAGTCACGAGGAAGAAAATGTCGACGAGAGGCAGCGGGCCTGAGACGTCGAGCGCGACAAGATCCTCTCCGCCCTTGGAGTCGGCGGCGGTGGCCGCGAGTTGAAGCAGGGCGCGGGCGGAGTCGGTCGCAGTCATGAAGCCTTCAGTGTCGGTGGTGGGGATCAGAAGATGTGGAGCACAAAGCCGCCGACGAACAGCGCGATGGAGGCGACGAGGAGAACGGCTGCCGTGATCGCAAGGACGACGGGCACGCTGATGCCTGCACGCTTCTGCGGCGCGATTATCGACGTACCGGCGGCGTGGGTGGACACGGCACTCGAGGCGCGGACAGGCTCCGATTCGCCGACGGGCTGCTCACGGTCGATACGATCGACGTAACGGTCGACGTCCGGCGAGTCGTAGAGATTAGGATGTTGGCCGGTCGAGCCGAGGCTGCGGGGCAGATCGAACGAGCCGGTGACCAGGATTTCTCCCGTGTCCGCCCTCGCGGTAGTGCCCGAGCCGGTCGTCGGCAGAATCAGAGCATTAGTGGTCGTGACCGCGCCGGTCGCGGCGACTCCGCTCGCGATGAGCGAGTCAAACGAGGCGTCGACCTCTTCCTTCGACTTGTTGTCGAGTTCCTCGGTGATGGCGAGGTGCTCGATCGGAGGGTGGAAGTTGCCAGTGATCTCAGTCGCCTTCTCCTCTGCGATGTCGAGGGAGCCGACGGCAGCGAAGAGCGCGGTGTTCAGGTGCGGCTGCCCGGACTCGCCGTCTGTCCCTCGTTCGTCATCGTCCGCTGGCTTGTCGTCGTCTGTTGGCTTGTCGTGCGTCTCGGACTCGGGGTCGTCCGTCGACACAGGACCGGAGGGGCCAAGGGCCGGCTGCTCCTGCGCGGCACCGGTCTCTAGGTCCCCAGACCTGTACTCGGGGACGGGCTCGGCGTCGCGTGATACGTCCGCGGCCTCCTCGACTGCACCGGCACCGGTCGGCTGAATCGACGAGGGGCGCTCGAGAGCGTCTTCGACGTCGCCGAAGTGGGAGGACCGCTCGGTCTGTGGTGCAGCGGCGACGTTCTCGGCCTGCTGCTGCGCGAGGAGCGCGCGCAATTCGCGTCGAGTGAGGGCGCGACCGGTCGCATTCTCCGTTGCAACAATCTCGAGCGAGGACGTCCGCAGGTCAGGCTCGCTCGCGGGGCTCGGAGCGACGGGCGTGATCCGCATCGCCTGGGTAGGGGTGAGGACCGGAATGTCACCGGCGGCTGTCGCGGAGGCGGTGGCTGCCCGGCGTGATGTCGTCGGAGCGGCGGCGGAGGGGGTCGCACCGGCCTCGCGCCTCTCTCGCTCGCGGATCTCGCGCCGGGTGAGCGGCTTCTCCTCGGGCTGAACTGTCATGACGTACTCCGATACAGGTGGTGCTTCGAGATGTACTGGACGACACCGTCGGGAACCAGATACCAGACCGGATGACCCCGGTTCACGCGGCTCCGACAGTCGGTCGAGGAAATCGCTAGCGCCGGAATTTCCAACAAGGATACGTCTTGCGCCGGCAATTCCGAAACGTTGAGGACATGGCCTGGCCGGCTGACCGCGACGAAGTGGGCCAGCTCCCAGAGCTCGTCGTAGTCCTTCCAGCTCAGGATTTGGGCGACTGCGTCGGCACCGGTGATGAAGAACAGTTCGGCATCCGGATGCGCGGCGTGGATGTCTCGAAGAGTGTCGATCGTGTAGGTCGTCCCTACGCGGTCGACGTCAACGCGGCTCACGGTAAACGAGGGGTTTGATGCCGTTGCAATCACTGTCATCAAATAGCGGTGTTCGGCCGAGGTCACCGTCTTCTTGTGCCACGGCTGACCAGTGGGCACGAAGACAACTTCGTCGAGATCGAACGACTGCGCTACCTCCGAGGCGGCCACCAGGTGCCCGTGGTGGATTGGGTCGAAGGTGCCGCCCATCACGCCGATGCGGGGACGCCGGGTGTCTCCGCTCGAGGCGGACGTCACGATAGCGGGGCTCCCAGGCTAGTGGCCGTGACCGTGCTGGTCCTGCGACCCCGCGCCAGTCTTGTGCGAGTGGCGATTGGCGACGTCGCGGTAGCTCCAGGTGACGAAGCCGAGAGCGGTGAAGGCGACGGCGGCGATCAGGCCGAAGACGATCGGGGGGAACGGAAGCTCCGCGTGGGCCGCTGCTTCGGCAAGGACGGTCGTCGCGAGGGACATGCGGTGCTCCTTGGAGGTCGTGGACACCCCGGCGGGGCTCCGTCGAGTGTACCCGGATGCCGCGGGGCGACAGGTCAGCCTAGCGGCCGCAGCGCATTCAGCCCCGGATCTGCCCTGTTCCGCGCAGCAACCATTTCGTGGTCGTCAGCTCGGGGAGTCCCATCGGCCCACGCGCGTGCAGCTTCTGCGTCGAGATGCCGACTTCGGCGCCAAAGCCGAACTCGCCCCCGTCCGTGAAGCGGGAGGAGGCGTTGACCATCACCACGGCGGAGTCAACCTCGGCGAGAAAACGCTCGGCGTTTGCCAGGTCGTTCGTCACGATCGACTCGGTGTGATGCGTCGAGTACCTGTCGATATGCGCCATCGCGGCGTCGAGGTCATCGACAACGGCGACGGCAATGTCGAGCGAGTAGTACTCGGCTGACCAGTCCTCCTCCGTCGCCGGTACTGCAGCGGGGTGCAGAGCGAGCACGCGGTCGTCGCCGTGGACGGTGACCCCCGCCTCGGCGAGACGCCCCAAAACGGGCGGGAGTAGGCGCTCGGCCGCGTCGCGGTGCACCAGAAGCGTCTCGAGGGCGTTGCACGTGCTCGGCCGCTGCACCTTGGCGTTGTGCACGATGTCGACCGCCCACTGCTCGTTGGCGCTCGCATCGAGAAAGGTGTGGACCACGCCGGCGCCGGTCTCGATGACCGGCACGGTCGATTCCGTGACGACCGACTCGATCAGGCCGGCACTCCCCCGCGGCACCAGGACATCGACGTAGCCGCGCGCGCGCATCAGCGCCTTTGCGCCGTCGCGGCCGTGGTCATCGACCGTCTGCACCAGCGCGGCCGGCAGCCCGACGGAGACGACTGCATCCTGCAACAGCTCCACCAGCACGCGGTTCGTGTTCTCGGCGGCGCTACCTCCACGCAGGACGACGGCGTTGCCGCTCTTCAGGGCGAGCGCCGCGATGTCGATGGTGACGTTCGGCCGCGCCTCGTAGATCGCTCCGACGACACCGAAGGGCACCCGTACCTGTGTGAGCGAGGCTCCGTTCGGGAGGTTCGAGCCGCGGACGGTCTGCCCGACGGGATCGGTCAGCCCTGCGATAGCCAGGACAGCCTCGGCGAGAGACCCTAGGCGGGCCTGATCGAGTCGGAGGCGGTCCTGCAGCCCCGCACTCATGCCGCTGCCCCGGCCACGTTCGAGATCGAGTTCGTTCGCCGGTACTACTCGCGCGGCGCTCGTGCGCACTGCTTCGGCGATGGCCATCAGCGCGCGATTCTTGAGGTCGGTCGTCGCGCTCCTGAGAGCGCGGGAGGCGGCGCGGGAGGCGGCGAAGCGCTCGGTCAGCTCGATGCTGTCATGGGTCGTCTGCGGCATCGGGCCAGTGTATTCGCCGACGACCCGGTGGCCGAGAAGTCAGTCCGCCTGGCCGTCCTCCTCGTCGGCGACCCGCCAGACTCCGCCCTCGCGCTCGCGCTCGAGTTCGGCGCGGGCCTGCGCTTTGGCGTCCATCCGCTCGAAGTAATCCTCGCGGCGCTCATTGCGGGTCTTGCGCTGATTCTCGTCAAGCCGCAGATCGGTGCCCCGAGGGGCGGTAATCAGCTCGGCGGTCGAGGTCAGAGTCGGCTCCCAATCGAAGATGACTCCGTCGCCCGGACCGATGACGACGGTGGAGCCGGCAACGGCACCGGCCGAGAACAGGCCGTTCTCGACGCCCAGCTTGGCCAGGCGGTCGGCAAGGAATCCGACGGCCTCATCGTTAGTGAAGTCGGTCTGGGCGACCCAGCGCTCCGGCTTCGTGCCCAGGACGCGATAGACGTTCCCATACGACCCGCCCTCGACCTTGATCTCGAAGTCCTTCTCGTCCACGGCGCGCGGGCGGATCGTCATCCGCTCGACGCGGGGAACAGCGGCGAGGTCGAGGCGATGCTTCTCGACAATCTCGGCGAGAGCGAACGTGAGCTGCCGAAGCCCGGAGTGGCTCACGGCGGAGATCTCGAAGACGCGGTAGCCGCGGCCCTCCAGATCGGTCCGAACGAAGTCGGCCAGCTCCTGCGCCTCGGGCACGTCGATCTTGTTGAGGGCGACCAGTTGCGGACGCTCGATCAGCGGCACCTGCCCCTCGCCGACGGGATAGGCGGCGAGTTCGCCGAGGATGACGTCGAGGTCGGTCAGCGGATCACGGCCCGGCTCGAGCGTCGCGCAATCGAGCACATGCACGAGCGCGGTACAGCGTTCGACATGGCGGAGGAACTCCAGGCCAAGGCCTCTGCCCTCGCTGGCTCCCTCGATCAAGCCGGGGACATCGGCGACGGTGAAGCGCGACTCCCCTGCCTGAACGACGCCCAGGTTGGGAGCGAGCGTGGTGAAGGGGTAGTCGGCGATCTTGGGCTTCGCCGCCGAGATGGCCGCCACGAGGCTCGATTTGCCCGCGGAGGGAAAGCCGACCAGAGCGACATCCGCCACCGTCTTGAGTTCGAGGACGACATCGCCCTCCCACCCCGGTGTGCCGAGCAGTGCGAAACCGGGGGCCTTGCGCTTCGTCGTAGCGAGCGACGCGTTACCCAACCCGCCCTGACCGCCGGGGGCAATCACGAATCGCAGACCCGGCTCGTCCATGTCGATCAGTTGTTCGCCATCGAGCGACTTGACGACCGTGCCGATGGGGATGGGAAGTTCAAGCAGCTCGCCATTTCCGCCCGCGCGGTGGTCACCCATTCCCGGTCCGCCATTCGCCGAGCTGCGGTGCGGATGGCGGTGGTACCCGAGGAGGGTCGTGGTCTGCGGGTCGGCGACGAGAACGATGTCCCCTCCGTGACCACCATTACCGCCGTCGGGGCCGGCGAGCGGCTTGAACTTCTCGCGACGCACGGAGACGCAGCCGTTCCCGCCGTGGCCGGCACGCAGGTGCAGCGTGACGTTGTCGACGAAAGTGACCATGGGTGTATATCCGTCCGATGAAGAGGTGTGCGGTGTCGAGATACCGACGCCGCCGGGAGCAGAAGCTCCCAGAAACGCGCAAGGGGCGAGCCGAAGCCCGCCCCTTGCATCCTGTGCCTGTGCGGCCGAGGAGGCCGACCCTACTGGGCGGCCGCCACGATGTTGACGACCTTGCGGCCGCCCTTCTGACCGAACTGCACAGCGCCCGCCGAGAGGGCGAACAGAGTGTCGTCGCCACCACGGCCGACGTTCGCGCCGGGGTGGAAGTGGGTTCCGCGCTGGCGGACGATGATCTCGCCCGCGCTCACGACCTGGCCGCCGAAGCGCTTGACGCCGAGACGCTGCGCGTTCGAGTCGCGACCATTGCGAGTGGAACTCGCGCCCTTCTTGTGTGCCATTTCTCATCTCCTCGAGACCGGGGGGCCGCAGCCCCGTGCTGATGCCCGCACGGCGATGGCTCGCTCCGCGGGTCAGCTCAATTGCTGTTCAGGACTACTTGATGCCAGTGACCTTGACGCGCGTGAGGTCCTGACGGTGCCCCTGGCGCTTCTTGTAACCGGTCTTGTTCTTGAACTTCTGAATGATGATCTTCGGACCGCGGAGGTCCTCGAGCACCTCGGCGGTAACGGTGACACCCGCGAGGGTCGCCGCATCCGAGGTGATTGACTCACCATCAACGAGCAGCACGGCAGGAAGCTGCACGGTGCCGTTCTCGTCGGCCTTGACCCGGTCCATCGTCACGATGGTGCCGACCTCGACCTTCTCCTGCCGACCGCCGGCGCGCACAACTGCGTAAACCACTTCTCGTACCTGTTTCTCGTCTGGACGGAGCGGAGGCGCCATCCGGGGCTTGTAGGGACGGGGCTGTGCCCCGGTCTTCCGGTTCGTACCCGTCTCCTCACGATGAGAGGGAACCGGCACCGCGGCCCGCACCCCCGAAGGGGCGGAGCGACAACGGAAATCTGCGTGAGCACATGGATCGCGCCACACCAACGGTCAAGAGTACGGGTTACACACTCCACGGTCAAACTCACGCACCCACTGGGGCTGCGCCGTCCGACCAACGACCTCGTCACGGTAGCCGAGCTGTGGGCGGACGCGGCGGCGACGCGCCGCCTACGATCAAGGCGTGGCCATCCTCATCGACGCAGCACGCTGGCCGGCTCACGGCACGCTCTGGGCGCACCTCGTGAGCGACGTCTCGTTGGAGGAGCTACACGCGTTCGCTCAACGCGCCGGAGTACCGGAGCGCGGCTTCGACCTCGACCACTACGACGTGCCACAGGAGCGGATTGCAGAACTGATCGGCGCCGGCGCGCTGCACGTCAGCATGCGGGAGCTGGTCGAGCGGCTCCGAGACAGCGGCTTACGGATCAGGGGTCGCGACCGCGAGAGGGCCCGGTGCCGACTCTCGCCGACCTCCGGGCCCTCCTGAGCGCCTTCCCGGCCGCTATTGCTGGTCGGCGCGCCGCGGCGTGTGCTCGGGGATGACGGCGACACCCGTGAGCGCGGCCGTGGTGACCCGGCGGCTCTTGGCTCGACCCTGACCGGGCTGCTTCGGCGCGGGCAGCGCATCGAGCACGGAGTCAAGCAGGTGCTCGGCCACGTCGCTGCGTACCCGACGCGGTGGCGTGACAGGCGCCGGCGGGATCGGGATGTCGAGAATCGCCGCCGCGGCAAAGTCGGCCATCTGCTCGACAGGCGCCTCGGCGCTCTCCTGGCGAGGCTCGCGGTCACGGCTGCGGCGCCGCCGCTCTCCCCGAACGGGACGTTCCCCACGGGACGCAGGCTCGGCGAGCTGCTTCTCTCCCGCCTCCTGGGGAGCGGCGATCGGCTCGGTTTCGGTGGCGTCCTCGACCAGTTCGGCCACTTCCTCCGTAGCCTGGCGCGCTGCCTGCGGCTGAATGGTGCTTGCGGCGATCTGCGCGAGGGCGTTCTTGGCGTCATCGGTAATGGCGTGAGTGCTGACCGACTTGGCGGCAGCCGTGGACGCGCCGTTCGAGCGGCCGGAGGCGGGCTGCTGATCGCCGCCCTTTCCGCGCCGGCGCTGCTCCTGCTGCGGCGCCGCGGTCGAGCGATGCTTCAGCACAGGATCGTGGTGCACGATGACACCGCGGCCCGCGCAGACTTCGCAGTTTTCGCTGAACGTCTCGAGCAGACCGAGCCCCAACTTCTTGCGGGTCATCTGTACGAGCCCGAGCGAGGTGACCTCGGCCACCTGGTGCTTCGTACGGTCGCGGCTCAGGCACTCGACCAGGCGCCGCAGGACGAGGTCGCGGTTGGACTCGAGCACCATGTCGATGAAGTCGACGACGATGATGCCGCCGATGTCGCGCAGCCGCAGCTGGCGAACGATCTCCTCCGCCGCCTCGAGATTGTTCTTGGTGACCGTCTCTTCGAGGTTGCCGCCGGAGCCGACGAACTTGCCGGTGTTGACGTCGACGACGGTCATGGCCTCGGTGCGGTCGATCACGAGCGAGCCGCCGCTGGGCAGCCACACCTTGCGCTCCAGCGCCTTCTCAATCTGCTCCGTGATGCGGAACTCGTCGAAGGCGTCCTGCTCGCCGGTGTAGATCTCGACGCGCTCGAGCAGGTCGGGAGCGACCTGACTGAGGTAGAGCTCGATCGTCTCGCGGGCGTCGTCGCCCGCGATGACCATCGTCTCGAAGTCCTCGTTGAAGACGTCGCGCACGATCTTGATCAGGAGGTCCGGCTCGCTGTGGAGAAGGGCCGGCGCCTGGCCCGTTGCGGCCTTGTCGCTCAGCGCGGTCCACTGCGCCGTGAGGCGTTCGACGTCCACCGTGAGTTGCTCCTCGGTGGCACCTTCAGCGGCTGTGCGGACGATGACGCCGACGTTCTCGGGCAGGACTTCCTTGAGGATCTTCTTGAGGCGCGCGCGCTCTGTGTCGGGAAGCTTGCGCGAGATGCCGTTCATTGATCCGTTGGGCACGTACACGAGGTAGCGGCCGGGCAGTGAGATCTGGCTGGTGAGGCGGGCGCCCTTGTGACCGACCGGGTCCTTCGTGACCTGCACGAGGACACGGTCGCCGGGCTTGAGTGCGAGTTCGATCCGGCGGGGGCCACCGGCGTTGTTCGCGGCGTCCCAGTCGACCTCGCCGGAGTACAGCACGGCATTGCGACCGCGCCCAATGTCGACGAAGGCGGCCTCCATACTCGGCAAAACGTTCTGCACGCGACCGAGGTAGACGTTGCCGATAAGCGACGCCTCCTGTGAGCGGGCGACGTAGTGCTCGGCGAGCACGCCGTCTTCGAGCACGCCGATGCGGATGCTGTCCTGCCTCGAACGCACGACCATGACGCGGTCGACGGCCTCGCGGCGCGCGAGGAACTCGGACTCGGTCACGACGGTCCGACGGCGGCCGGCGTCGCGGCCGTCGCGACGGCGCTGCTTCTTGGCCTCAAGCCGGGTAGAACCCTTGATGCGCTGCGGTTCGGTGATCAGCTCGGGTTCGCGCGCCTCGCGGGGTTCGCGCGGCTGGCGGACCCTGACGACGGTCTGCTCAGGATCATCCGACCCACCTCGATCGTTCTCGCCGCTGCGGCGTCTCGAGCGGCGCCGGATCGAGCCCTGCTCGTCCGAAGGAGCGTCCCGCTCGTCGCGCTCGTCGCGGAGACCGAGCGGGGCGCCTCGCGGGGGTAGAGGAGTCAGCTCGACGTAATCGGGTAGGACGGGGGCCTGAAACAGGAGTGACGCGGGCGGCAGGACGGGCCGGCGCGGCTCCTCCCCCTCAGCGGTCACCGGTAGCAGTGCGGGGGCGGACGCGGTACCTGCCAGCGTCGACGGCTCAGGCGCTGCTGTGGAGGCCTCAGGCGCCTGCCCGGGCGCCTGCGTCGACACATCGGTGGAAGCCTCCGCCCGCCCGGTCTCGTCGTTGCCGGTCTGGTCGGTCTCGGTGCTATCGATGATGGTCTCCCCTGTCGCTGGCGCGCTCGACTCGGTCCGCCGGGTCATCCGGCGGCCACCGAAGAGGCGGCTGATCTTTCTGGCCCCGCTGCGGGGCTCGTCGCGGTCCGGATCGGATCCGCTCGTGCTGTTGTCTTCCACCATTCCTGGTGCACTCCTCGGCCGGGTCGTTCGCCGCGCCGATTCCCCGGATGCTTCTCTCGTGCGAGGGGCCTCGGCCCGTCGCGAATCCTTCCGCTCCCCCGGTCCCATCGCTCACGTGGCGCAGACTCCGGGTGCAGCTTCACTCTCGGAACTGACTATCCGACACGTACTCCACCGTCGTGCGACCAGCGGTCGTCTCTCGGTCGAGCGGAGACCGGGCGCGTCCATTCGCGGAACGCTGTCGATCTCCTGTGGCCCGGTACTCGCCCGGTAAATCTTCTTCGCGTCGATGCGGGGTCTCCCGGACCGACGGCTCCGATTATCGCACGCATTCCCAGAGGCGCTGATCCGGCGCATGTCATAATCCCCCGGTGTCCAGCGATTCTGGGGTGCACGGCACCCCCACCCAGCACCGTCCGGTCGTTTTCGCCGTCCTGCTGATCGCGCTGGGCATCATCGGCTGGACCGCCGCATTCGCCCTCACGAACGACAAGTTCACCGCCCTCGCGACCCCTGAGGCGAGCCTTGGCTGCGACTTCAGCCTCCTCGTGCAGTGCAGCGCGAATCTGAACTCCACGCAGGGCGCGATCTTCGGCTTCCCGAATCCGCTGATCGGGCTCGCCGCGTGGATCGCGCCCATCGTCGTGGGGGCAGGTCTGCTCGCGGGCGCGCGGTTCGACCGATGGTTCTGGGCGCTATTTAACGCCGGCTTCGTTCTGGCGCTCGTTTTCGTCGGCTGGCTCGTCGCAACGAGCATCTACGCTCTCGGGACGCTGTGCCCCTGGTGCATGCTCACGTGGGCAGTCGTCATTCCCGGCTTTTGGCTCGTGACCTTGCGCAATCTCCGCGAGGGCGTCTACCCGGTTCCCTCAAAGATCCGCCGCGTCGCGCGCGCGGCGTACGGCTGGACCCCGTTCCTCACCCTGCTCTGCTACCTGCTCATCGCCGTGCTGGCGCAGGTGCGGCTGGACGTGCTCGCCTACCTGTGACGGAGGCCGTCGCGGCAAGCGGATCGCCTCGGGCCAGCCACGCCCAGCCCGACCACAACGCCCGACCACAACGCTCGGGCGTGCCCCCATCACAATGCTCAGGCGAACCACAGCGCGAGTTCGCGAGCGGCGGACTCCTCGGAGTCGGAGCCGTGCACGAGATTCTGTTGAACCTTGAGACCCCAGTCGCGTCCCAGGTCGCCGCGGATCGTGCCCGGTGCGGCTGTGGTGGGGTCGGTGGTTCCGGCGAGGGCGCGGAAGCCTTCGATAACGCGGTCGCCAGCGATGCGGAGGGCGACGATCGGTCCGCTCTCCATGAACTCCACAAGGGGCTCGTAGAACGGCTTGCCCTCGTGCTCGGCGTAGTGGGCGGAAAGCAGCCCGCGGTCGGCCTCGACAAGCTTGACGTCGATGAGAGAGTAGCCCTTCGCCTCGATGCGGCGGAGGATCTCGCCGGTGAGGTTGCGGGCGACGCCGTCGGGCTTGACGAGGACGAGAGTCTCCTGAGTTGCCATGATTCAGCGTTCTCCTTCGGTGGGATCGGTGGGATCGGCGGGCTGCGCGGCTCGGTGGGTCTGTGCGTCGAGGCGGGTGCCGGTCACCATGCAGTACGTCCACAGCGCCACGAAGGCGGCGCCGATGACGTACATGATCGGGACCAGCAGGCCCGAGGCCACGATAACGAACTGGAGCACCCAGCCGACGCGGAACCCGATCGGGCGGTTCAGCAGGCCCACGGCAGCGACCAGCGCGAGGCAGAGCACAGCTCCTGCGACCAGCACGACCACCGGATCAGCGACCTTGAGCCCAAAGGCGACGAGCGTCGCGAGGAAAACGATGACCGCCTCGAAGCCAAGCACGATCGAGCCGAGGCTCTCGCGCACGGTCCGTGTGCGGCGAGAACGTCCGGCCCTCACGACCCCAGCCACTTCTCGTCGCGGGCGATGGTGATCGTACGACCGACGAGCGTGATGGAGCCGGTGACCAGCAGTGCGCCCTTGTCGGTACGAGACGCGAGGACGCGAGCGGCGGTGAGCGCGCCGTGCGGGTCCTCGGCCACGCGAACCGCCTCCTTCGGGAAGATCGTCCGCGCAAGGGCCGCGAGGTCGGCGGCGGGCAGAGCGCGCTCGCTGGGCGCCGTCGTGACGATCAGCTCGTCGACCACCGGCAGCAGCGCGCGGAGGATCCCCGCAGCATCCTTCTCGGCCAACACGCCGAGCACGGCGGTCACCCGGTCGAAGTCGAAGTAGCGACCGAGCGCGGCGGCGAGGGAGGCAGCGCCATGTGGGTTGTGCGCTGCATCGACGAGAGTGCGCGGCGCGAGGCCCACCACCTGCAGCCGTCCGGGCGAGGTGGCGGCCGCAAAGCCCTCGTCGAGCACGTCGCCGGTCAGCTCTTGCGTGCCTCCGCCAAGGAAGGTTTCGACCGCCGCGACGGCGACCGCCGCATTCTCGGCCTGATGGTCGCCGAAGAACGGCAGCAACAGCTGCTCGTAGGTGCTGACGAGGCCACGGATGGTCACGACTTGACCGCCGACGGCAACGGTTGTCGATTCGACGTCGAACTCCGCGCCCTCGAAGACCAAAGAGGACTCGGTCACCTCAGCCGCATGGCGCAGCACCGCCTCCGCCTCGGGGACCTGCCTCGCCGAGACGACGGACGCGAGCGGCTTCACGATGCCCGACTTGGTCCGCGCGATCTCTTCGATCGTGGAGCCGAGGCGAGTGGTGTGGTCGAGGGCAATCGGAGTGAAGACGGCTACCTGAGCGTCGGCGACGTTCGTCGAGTCCCATTCACCGCCCATCCCGACCTCGATCACGGCGACATCGACAGGGGCATCGGCGAAGGCCGCGTAGGCGAGCACCGTCAGCGCCTCGAAGTACGAGAGCGGCGCCTCGCCCTGCTCCGCGAGTTCGACGTCGGTCATCCGGAGGTAGGGCTCGACGTCCTGCCAGTTCTCCGCGAGGCTGCGGTCCGAGATCGGTTCTCCGTCGAGGACTATCCGCTCGTTGACGCGCTCCAGGTGCGGGCTGGTGAACAGCCCGACCCGCAGCCCGTGGGCGCGCAGAAGGCTCTCGATCATCCGGCTGGTCGAGGTCTTCCCGTTGGTGCCCGCGACCTGAATGATCGGGTAAGCCCGCTGCGGATCGCCGAGGATCTCGACTGCCCGGCGGGTCGGCGCCAGTCGCGGGCGGATGCTCGCCTCGCCGAGCCGCGCCAGGAGCGCCGCGTAAACAGCATCCGCGGCCGCACGCTCGTCGTTGTCGAGCGGATCAGACATCGGCGGCCTCGATCTTCTCGATGCGGATGATGGCGGTGCCGGCCGGGCCGAAGGTGATCGCACCCTCTCCACCCTCCAGCGCCACGGTCAGCGGAGTGAAGCCACAGCCAGTCGCGAGGGTCTCCTCTGCGATCCACAGCGCGTGCGGCTCGAGCGCGTGCAGACTCGGCTCGTCGAGCACGATCTCCAGCACGATCCGGTCGCTGACTTCAAGGCCTGCCGCCTTGCGGGCATCCTGCACGGCGCGGATGAGGTCACGAGCGAGACCCTCCGCTTCGAGTTCGGGGGTCGTCGCGGTGTCAAGCAGCACGAAGCCGCCGCGCGGGAGCAGCGCGATGGCGCGGTCGTCGCCAGCGGAGCCACTGACCTCGAGGGTCAGCTCGTATTCACCCTCGACCAACTCGACACCGCCGGCGGTGACGACGCCGTCCGTCTCGCTCCAGTCGCCGGCCTTTGCTGCCTTAATCACCGTCTGCACGCCCTTACCCAGGCGGGGACCCGCGGCGCGCGCGTTGACCGCGAGCCGCGACGTGACTCCGTAGTCGGCGGCGCTGGAGTCGACGAGCTGCACCAGCGAGACCTCCTTCACGTTCAGCTCGTCGCGGAGGATCGCCTCGAACGGTGCCAATTCCTCGGCACCAGCGACCACGACGGTCAGGCGTGCGAGCGGCAGACGTACGCGGAGTCCCGCCTTCTTGCGCAGCGAGAGGGCGGTCGACGAGAGAACGCGCACGGCGTCCATTGCGTGCACGAGAGGCTCATCGACGGGGAACTCGCTCGCTTCGGGCCAGTCGGTCAGGTGGACGCTCCGCCCGCCGGTGAGGCCCTGCCAGATCTGCTCGGTGACAAGCGGGAGGAGCGGAGCGGCCGTGCGGCACACGGTCTCGAGAACGGTGTAGAGCGTGTCGAACGCCTCGGAGCCGCGGCCCTCCGCGTCGACGCCCTGCCAGAAGCGGTCGCGGGAGCGCCGCACGTACCAGTTGGTGAGCACATCCGAGAAGTCGCGGAGCGCGGCCGCGGCGAGCGTGGAGTCCAGCGCCTGGAGGTGGTGGCTGACGGTCGTGACGAGATCGTGGGTCTTCGCCAGCAGGTATCGGTCGAGCACGTCCTCGGAGTCGGTACGCCGGGTCGCCTTATAGCCTCCTTCGGCAGAGGCGTTGGCGTAGAGCGAGAAGAAGTACCAGGTGCTCCACAGCGGCAGGAGCACCTGGCGGACGCCTTCACGGATCCCTTCCTCGGTGACCACGAGATTGCCGCCGCGCAGAACCGGACTCGACATCAAGAACCAGCGCATCGCATCGGAGCCGTCGCGATCGAAGACCTCGGCCACGTCGGGGTAGTTGCGCAGCGACTTCGACATTTTCTGCCCGTCGTTGCCGAGCACGATGCCGTGGCTGACCACGTTGCGGAACGCGGGGCGGTCGAAGAGTGCCGTCGAGAGCACGTGCAGCGTGTAGAACCAGCCGCGGGTCTGGCCGATGTACTCGACGATGAAGTCCGCCGGATTGTGAGTCTCGAACCAGTCCGCGTTCTCGAACGGGTAGTGCACCTGCGCGAACGGCATCGATCCGGAGTCGAACCACACGTCGAGTACGTCCGAGATGCGGCGCATCGTGGAGCGGCCGGTCGGGTCGTCGGGGTTCGGTCGGGTCAGCTCGTCGATGTACGGGCGGTGGAGGTCTTCCGGGCGCACGCCGAAGTCGCGCCCCAGCTCGTCGAGCGAGCCGTAGACGTCGATGCGCGGGTACTCGGGATCATCGCTCTTCCACACGGGAATGGGCGAGCCGAAGTAGCGGTTGCGACTGATCGACCAGTCGCGGGCGCCCGAGAGCCACTTACCGAACTGGCCATCCTTGACGTTCTCCGGGACCCAGGTGATCTCCTGGTTGAGTTCCTCCATCCGGTCCCGGATCGCCGTGACACGGACGAACCAGCTGGAGACGGCTTTATAGATCAGCGGATTGCGGCAGCGCCAGCAGTGCGGATACGAGTGCTCGTAGCTGGCCTGGCGGAGAAGGCGGTGCTCCGCGCGCAACAGCCGCGTCAGTGGCGTGTTCGCCTCGAAGACCTGGAGCCCGGCGACCTCGGCGATCTGAGGCAGGAAGCGGCCTCCGTCATCGACGGAAATGATGACGGGGATGCCCGCCGCCTCGCACACCTTTTGGTCGTCCTCGCCGTAGGCGGGGGCCTGGTGCACGATGCCGGTGCCTTCGCTCGTGGTGACATAGTCGGCGACGAGGATGCGCCACGCGTTCTGAGTGCCCCAGGCTTCGGTGTCGGCGTAGTGGTCCCAGAGGCGGTCGTAGCTGATCCCCTCGAGTTCGGCACCGCGGTGCGTGCGCGAGACGGCGGCCAGCGCTGACGCGGCGTCGGGATAGCCCAGATCCTTCGCGTAGGCGCCGACCTGGTCGATCGCCAAGAGGTACTCGGCCGAGAGTTCGCGCTCCTCCGGCTCGCCCTTCCCGTCGGCAGCGCCGTCCGGGCCCGCTGGCACGACGGCGTACTCGATGTCCGGCCCGACCGCGAGGGCAAGGTTCGTCGGCAGGGTCCAGGGAGTCGTGGTCCACGCGAGTGCGCGCACTGCCGTGAGCTGCAGCGCCTCCGCAGTCTCGCCGACCAGCGGGAAGGTGACGGTGACCGTCTGATCCTGGCGCATCTTGTAGACGTCGTCGTCCATCCGCAGCTCGTGGTTCGAGAGCGGGGTCTGGTCGCGCCAGCAATAGGGCAGCACGCGGTGGCCCTCGTAAGCGAGTCCCTTGTCGTAGAGCTGCTTGAACGCCCAGATCACCGACTCCATGAAGGAGGGGTCGAGCGTCTTGTAGTCGTCATCGAAGTCGACCCAGCGCGCCTGGCGGGTAACGTACTCCTGCCACTCCCCCGTGTAGCGCAGCACCGACTCCTTCGCGGCCGCGTTGAACGCTGCGACGCCCATCTCCTCGATCTGCGACTTGTCGGTGATGCCGAGCTGCCGCTCCGCCTCGAGCTCGGCCGGGAGGCCGTGGGTGTCCCAGCCGAAGCGGCGATGCACCTGCTTGCCGCGCATCGTCTCAAAGCGCGGGAAGACGTCCTTGGCGTAGCCCGTGAGCAGATGCCCGTAGTGCGGAAGGCCATTCGCGAAGGGCGGGCCGTCGTAGAAGACCCACTCCGGCGCGCCCTCGCGCTGACGAATCGACTCCTGGAAGGTGTCGTCGGCCTTCCAATAGGCCAGTACGCGCTTCTCAATCTCGGGAAAGCGCGGCGAGGGAGTCACGCCTCGGCCATCGGCGGAATTCTCGGCGGGCTCGAAGCCATCGGGGGTGGGCGGGGTCAGGGGGTAGGTCACGTGCGATCTCCTGGCAGTGCTGCTGGTCTGCACGAGGACGGCCCGCCCGGATCTCAGACCCCGGGCCGGGTCGCGGTACCACCTCGCTTGGACCGGTCGGCCAGACGCTCCTCACGGAGTGCCCACTGACGCGTTCCCACTCGATCGGCTATCACGGGCCGCACCCGTCCGGGTCTACTGGGCAGCGGCCGGAGCCGACGCTGTTCTTCCGAAGACTCACCGGTGATGGCCGGGTCTCAGTCGTCCAACCGTTATCCTAGCGCGTCGGCGGATACGGAAAGTAAGGAGCGATCATGACACGAGGAGCAAAGCGGGGACGGCCTCGAGCCTCGTCGCGGTCGATGCTCGAGGACGCGGCCCTCGATCTTTTCATCGAGCAGAGCTACGGCCGAACGACAGTGGAGCAGATCGCCCTGCGCGCCGGAGTGTCGCGCAACACCTTCTTCAACTACTTCGAATCCAAGAGCGATGTCTTCTGGGTACTCGTGGACGACCGCCTCGCGCAGCTCCCTGAGGCGCTCGCCGAGACGGACGCCGACCGTCCCGTGATGGACGCGCTCCGCGACGCTCTGCTCGTCGTCGGCTCCGGTTTCGGTCCCGCCACGGTGCCGTGGGTACTCACTCAGTCCGAGTTGATCGGCGGCGTTCACGAGCTGCAGGCATCTGCCCTCTCGCGGCTCGCGCGGCAGGCGGCAATCATCGCGACGTTCGTGGAGCAGCGCAGTGCGCATCCGCTGCCCTCACACCTGTCCCGGTCCGTCGCCTACTCGAGCGTCGGAGCAGCAGTGGCAGCGGTGCAGTCGTGGGGTGCCGCCGGCTCCACACGCGGCGAGCTGGTGCCATACCTCGAAGAGGCGCTCGCGCCCGTTTGCGCTGGCTTCGCCTCCGTCGTCGCCTGACTCTGCGCCGCTCGGCCAAGCGGCACGTGTGACGCCTTCCCTCGGTGCCGTTCCCCGTCGTGTCCCGAGAGACGTGCGCGCGGGCCGGTAGCATTGTCGCGGCTAACAGCCGCCATCCAGGCACCATCACCACCAACGCGGTGCCGCCCACATCGAACCGGAGCATCATGACCCTCGCCGACCGTCTCCCCGCGAAGCCCGCCCTCGAGGGCCTGGAGTCGAGGTGGGGCCTGCGCTGGCAGACCGACGGGACCTACCGGTTCGACCGTGCGGGACTCTCCCGCGCCGACGTCTATTCGATCGACACGCCGCCGCCGACCGCGTCCGGCTCGTTGCACATCGGTCACGTCTTCTCCTACACCCACACCGACGTGATCGCGCGCTTCCAGCGGATGCGGGGAAAGAGCGTCTTTTACCCGATGGGCTGGGATGACAACGGCTTGCCCACCGAGCGCCGCGTGCAGAACTACTACGGAGTGCGCTGCGACCCGACGCTCCCCTACGACCCCGATTTCACCCCTCCGTTCGAGGGCGGCGACACCAAGAGCAGCAAGGCGGCCGATCAGAAGCCCATCTCGCGCCGTAACTTCATCGAACTCTGTGAGCGCCTGACCGTCGAGGACGAGAAGCAGTTCGAAGACGTGTGGCGGACCCTCGGCCTCTCCGTTGACTGGTCGCAGAGCTACCGAACGATCGGCAACGAGTCCCAGGCCGCATCGCAGCGCGCGTTCCTCCGTAATCTCGCTCGCGGAGAGGCCTACCAGGCCCAGGCGCCCACGCTCTGGGACATCACCTTCCGCACCGCCGTCGCGCAGGCCGAACTCGAGGACAAGGACCAGCCCGGCGCATATCACCGCATTGGTTTTCATCGGGACGGAGCCGACGACGTCTTCATCGAGACGACCCGGCCCGAGCTGCTCCCCGCCTGCGTCGCCCTGGTCGCGCACCCCGATGACGAGCGCTATCAGCCACTGTTCGGTACCACGGTGCGCACTCCGCTCTTCGATGTCGAGGTACCGGTCCTCGCGCACCACCTCGCGCAGAAGGACAAGGGCTCGGGCATAGCGATGATCTGCACGTTCGGCGACATCACCGACGTCGTCTGGTGGCGGGAACTCGACCTGCCCAATCGCGCGATCATCGGCTTCGACGGACGCCTCATCTCGGAAGCGCCGGCCGCCATTACGGGTGATGCCGGCCGCGAGGCTTACGCGCAGCTTGCGGGCAAGACCGTCTTCTCTGCCAAGCAGGCCGTCGTCGCACTGCTGAAGGAGTCGGGCGAGATGCTCGGCGAGCCGCGTCCGATCACGCACCAGGTGAAGTTCTTCGAGAAGGGCGACAAGCCGCTCGAGATCGTCTCGACCCGCCAGTGGTACGTCGGCAATGGCGCGCGCGACGCAGCCCTCAAGGAGCGCCTGCTCGAACTCGGCCGCGACGTGCGCTTCGTGCCGGAGTTCATGCGCGTCCGCTACGAGAACTGGGTAAACGGCCTCTCGGGAGACTGGCTGATCTCGCGTCAGCGCTTCTTCGGCGTGCCGATCCCCGTCTGGTACCCGCTCGACGGCGACGGCACTCCGATCTTCGACTCTCCGCTCGTTCCGGAGGAGTCGGATCTACCGGTCGACCCGTCCAGCGATGCCGCTCCGGGCTACTCCGAGGAGCAGCGCGGTGTGCCGGGTGGATTCCAGGGCGAGCTCGACGTGATGGACACCTGGGCGACCTCGTCCCTCACCCCGCAGCTCGCGGGTGGCTGGGAGCGCGACGACGAGCTCTGGCAGCTGGTCGCGCCCTACGATCTGCGCCCGCAGGGTCAGGACATCATTCGCACCTGGCTCTTCTCCACACTCCTGCGCTCTCAGCTCGAGGACGGCCGTGCTCCCTGGCGCACCGCGACCGTGTCCGGCTTCATCGTCGACCCCGACCGCAAGAAGATGTCGAAGTCGAAGGGCAACGTCGTCACCCCCGCGGCGATGCTGGAGCAGCACGGCTCGGACGCGGTCCGCTACTGGGCTGCCTCGTCCCGCCTCGGCACCGACGCAGCCTTCGACCCGCAGAATCCGACGCAGATCAAGATCGGCCGCCGCCTGGCGATCAAGGTTCTCAACGCGGCGAAGTTCATCCACGGCTTCCCGCCCGCCGAGGGCGCGACGGTGACGAATCCACTTGACCTGAGCATGCTGGCGACGCTCGATACCGTCATCGCCGAGGCGACGACCGCGCTCGAGAACTACGACCATGCGCGGGCCTTGGAGACAACGGAAGCGTTCTTCTGGACGTTCTGCGACGACTACCTCGAACTCGTCAAGGAGCGCGCGTACAGCGAGGACGGCGCCTCAGCGGCAGCCGCACTGCACCGGGCGCTCGACGCTCTAGAGCGCCTCTTCGCTCCTTTTCTCCCCTTCGCGACGGAGGAGACATGGTCGTGGTCGCACGACGATTCTGTGCACCGTCAGCCGTGGCCGACCTCGGGAGGCCTGGACGGCGACCCATCGGTGCTGACGGCGGCCAGCTCAGTGCTCACTGCCATTCGACGCGCAAAGACCGACGCGAAGGCGTCGCAGAAGGCCGCGGTGGTCTCCGCTACCGTCACCGCTCCGGCCGATTTCGTCGCCTCGCTCCGGCTCGCAGCGAACGATCTCGCGGCTGTCGGGCGCATCGCGGAGCTGACATTCGACGAGGGCGACGCGCTGTCTGTCGCAATCGAACTCGAGACCGAGGCGTAAAAGCTCCAGGGAGGGGACTCCCGCAGTGCGACCACGAGAGAGGACACCGGATGCAACTCGGAACCCGATGGGCGGTCGGCGACACGCCCCCGCAGACCCTGCCAGCGATCGTGGTGACCGCAGTCCACGAGGTGGAGGGCGAGCTCACCCACTCCGGAACGGCGACCGCCGACTGGCGCTGGACACTCACCTGGCTCGAGGGCAAGCCCGTGCTCGAACTCGATAACGGCACCACGATCACCTATCGTCCCGGTGAGGACGCGGCCTTCATTACGCAGCCCGAGGGCCGCGTCGAGGGCGAGGACGACTGGGGATAGTCGGGCCGTCCTCGCCCGCGGAGATCTCTAGGCCCGGTGCCTCCTCGGCACGAGCCAGGCCAGAACGACCAGTCCGACGACGAGCCCCCAGAACGCCGAACCGATCCCGGCAATCGTGGCGCCCGAGGCCGTCACAAGGAGGGTCGTAGCGGCTGGTATGTGCAGCGTCACGTCCTCCACCGCCGCCTGCAGGGCCGAGACGAAGACGCCAAGGAGCGCCAACCCCGCGACCGCCTCGATCAGGAGGGGACTTGCAGACGACACCAGAGCGGCGGCGGCGCCCGCGAAGAGACCGAGCACCAGGTAGGACCCGCCCGCCGACACGGACGCGATCCACCGTTGCTCCGGCCGCGCCGAGGCTTCGGGTCCCGCGGTCAGCGCCGCGCTCAGGGCAGCGAAGTTGATCGGCACGCCGCCGAACACGGCCGCAACACCCGAAAACGCCCCGCTCAGCACGATGCCCGGTCGGGAGTGCGCCTCGTAGCCAAAGCTCGAGAGCACCGCGATGCCCGGAATGTTTTGCCCCGCCATCGTCACGACAGCGAGCGGCAATCCGATCCCCACCATCGCGCCGATGTCAAAGACCGGAGCGACGAATTGCGGCACCGGGAGCAGCTGGGCGCTGTCCAGGGCCGCCCCGTCCGTCACCAGCAGCAGCACGATGGCCAGCGCGATAGCCGCAGGCGCCGCCCACCGCGGGAGGAGCCGAGCCAGGATCAGCCAGAGCAGGATTACCGGTAGCGCTCGTTCGGGAATCTCGACAGCGGCCCGCACCGGGGCGAGGACGAGCGGGAAGAGAATGCCCGCGAGCATCGCGTTGGCCAGCGGTCGAGGAATGCGCGCGACGAGTCTTCCCAATGCCGGCCACAGTCCAGTGATCACGAGCAGGGCGGAGGCACAGAGGAACGCGCCGACCGCGCGATCGAAACCACCGGGGAGGGTCGCCGTCGCGGCGAGTAGCGCCGCGCCCGGAGTGCTCCACGCGAAGGTCATCGGCACCCGGTAGCGGACGCTCAGCAGGATGCACAACAGGCCCTGCAGCACGCAGACGGCCAAGAGTCCGGAGGCGGCCTGGGAATCAGTGGCACCGACCGCGACGACTCCACCAAGGACGATCGCGAAAGAGCTAGAGAAGCCAGTGAGTGCAGCGACGATCCCGGCGAGCAGCGGCTGGATGATGGCGGTGCCTCCCGGGCGCGAACCGCGGGTGCAAGCCGACGGACGCGACGATCTCGCGCTTCGCCAGAGTAGGGAAGGCGCAGGATCGCTCTGGCCGACGCGAGGGGCCAATCACCGCGAACTGGCGCGGATGGCCGATCCGCTCACTCGGTCAGCGACACGGCCGCCGGTTCAGGCGCTCTTCTCTTCGCGACGCGGCGCGTGCGGCACGATCGTCGGCGCGGCATTGTCGAGGACCGCGGCGCGGGTGACGACGACGCGAGCGACCTCATCGGACGAGGGCACCTCGAACATGATCGGGCCGAGCACTTCCTCGAGGATCGCGCGCAGACCACGAGCCCCGGTCTGGCGTAGGACGGCCAGATCGGCGATGGCCTCGAGCGCGCTGCGGTCGAACTCGAGTTCGACCCCGTCGATCTCGAACATCCGCTGATACTGCTTCACGAGCGCATTGCGCGGCTCGGTCAGGATTTGCATGAGCGCGTGCTGGTCGAGCTGAGTGACCGTCGTGACGATGGGGAGGCGACCGATGAACTCCGGAATGAGCCCGAACTTGTGCAGATCCTCCGGCAAGACCTCGCTGAAAATGTTGATCTCGTCGCCTTTGTTGTGCAGTGGAGCGCCGAAGCCGATCCCCCGCTTGCCCGCGCGGGACGAGATGATGTCTTCCAGCCCGGCGAAAGCCCCGGCGACGATGAACAGCACGTTCGTGGTGTCGATCTGGATGAACTCCTGGTGCGGATGCTTGCGGCCGCCCTGCGGCGGCACCGAGGCGATCGTCCCTTCGAGAATCTTGAGCAGCGCCTGCTGCACGCCCTCACCTGAGACATCGCGGGTGATCGAGGGGTTCTCGGCCTTTCTCGCGATCTTGTCGACCTCGTCGATGTAGATGATGCCGGTCTCGGCCCGCTTGACGTCATAGTCAGCGGCCTGGATCAGCTTGAGGAGAATGTTCTCGACGTCTTCGCCCACGTAGCCCGCCTCGGTGAGGGCCGTTGCATCAGCGACCGCGAACGGGACGTTCAGCCGCTTGGCCAGAGTCTGCGCAAGATAGGTCTTGCCGCAGCCGGTCGGACCGATCAACAGGATGTTGCTCTTGGCGATCTCGACCTCATCGTGGATCGCGTCCGCCGCGGTAATGGTGTTGCGGACGCGGACCCGCTTGTAGTGGTTGTAGACGGCGACCGCGAGGGCCTTCTTCGCCTGCTCCTGCCCGATCACGTACTCCTCGAGGAAGCCGAAGATCTCCTTGGGCTTCGGGAGGTCGAACTCGTGGCTCGTCTCCTCGCTGGACTCGGACAGGCGCTCCTCGATGATTTCGTTGCACAGTTCGACGCACTCGTCGCAGATATAGACGCCCGGTCCTGCAATGAGCTGCTGGACCTGCTTCTGGCTTTTACCGCAGAAGGAGCACTTCAGCAGGTCGGCGCTCTCGCCAATACGTGCCACGGGAATGCCCCACTTCCTTGTCGTGCGTGTGTCGTGCGGAGGTCTGGTCGTGCTGAGTTCGAGTTGAGCGCTGAAGCTCCGGCGTACCCAGACCGACGGTGCCGCTGGGCGACCCTCCGAGCCTAGCCTCTGAGCTGCGATGCCTCGGGACGCGGGCCGAATTTGCCGTCCCTTGCGCGGCGGATGGCGCTTTGCTACGGATGACGGGCGATTCGGTGAGCGCTGCGGCTGGAGAACGCAGGTCCTGAGCAGTACAGATCCTGAAGAGAGCAGATCCTGAACAGAGCAGGGGCCGGAACAGAGCAGGGGCCGGGCCGCGGATCGCTCCGCCACCCGGCCCCTGCACTGACGATCCTCAGGACGTAAGAGCGGGAAGGCTCTTGCGGCTCGTGAGGACCTGGTCGATCAACCCGTACTCGAGTGCGTCGCTCGCACCGAGGATCTTGTCGCGGTCGATATCCTTCTTGACCTGCTCGACCGAGCGGTTGGAGTGGCTGGACAGGGTCTCCTCCAGCCACTCGCGCATCCGCATGATCTCGGCGGCCTGAATCTCGATGTCCGAGGCCTGACCCCCACCCTGCTGCACGGCTGGCTGGTGGATGAGGATGCGCGCGTTCGGCAGCGCCAGTCGCTTGCCAGGTGTGCCCGCGGCGGTCAGCACGGCTGCGGCAGAAGCCGCCTGCCCGAGCACCACGGTCTGAATGTGCGGGCGAATGTACTGCATCGTGTCGTAGATCGCCGTCATCGCGGTGAAGGAGCCGCCCGGGGAGTTGATGTACATGACGATGTCACGGTCTGGGTCCTGGCTCTCGAGCACGAGAAGCTGGGCCATGATGTCGTCTGCGGAGGCGTCGTCGACCTGCACGCCGAGGAAAATGATGCGGTCCTCGAAAAGCTTCGCGTACGGGTCCTGGCGCTTGTAGCCGTAGGCCGTGCGCTCCTCGAAGGTGGGGAGGATATAGCGCGAGGACGGTGCGGCTCCCGAGCCGAACGCCGTTGTGCCGAAGGTGGGTGTGGTCATTGTCTGTTCCTGATCTCTCGGCGCGGTCGCTGGACTACTCGTCGATGGCGGTTCCGCCACCGCCGGTCACGTCGGACGCCGACGAACGGATGTGGTCGACGAAGCCGTAGGCCAGAGCCTCCTCGGCACTGAACCAGCGATCGCGGTCGCCGTCGTCGTTGACCTGCTCGACGGTCTTGCCAGTCGCTTTCGCCGTGATCTCGGCGAGGCGCTTCTTCATGTCAAGGATGAGCTGCGCCTGAGTCTGGATGTCGGAGGCGGTACCCCCGAAGCCGCCGTGCGGCTGGTGCAAGAGCACTCGCGCGTTCGGGGTGATATAGCGCTTGCCCTGCGTTCCAGCGGTGAGGAGGAGCTGCCCCATCGAGGCCGCCATCCCGATGCCGACGGTCACGATGTCGTTCGGGACGAACTGCATGGTGTCGTAGATCGCCATGCCCGCGGTAATGGAGCCGCCGGGAGAGTTGATGTAGAGGAAGATATCGCGCTCGGCATCCTCGGCTGCCAAGAGCAGGAGCTTTGCGGCGATCTCGTTCGCGTTCTCGTCGCGCACCTCAGAACCGAGCCAGATGATCCGGTCCTTGAGCAGGCGGTCGAAAACACTGTTGGGCATAACCATGTCGGCCATGTATTGCTCCGTTTCAGTTGTCGCTTCGGAGGCGAATCTATCGGACGGTGCAGCGCCGATCCTGCCGTGTTCGCCGGGGGCGGAGCCGGAGCCGTCCGTGTTCGCCCGCGGCGGATCGACCGGCCACGCACGCAAGGAGCCGCCCTCCGATGGATCGGGGGCGGCTCCAGCTGTGTACTGTGAGGACTACTCGGCTACCGCGGTCTCTTCGGTGGGAGCGGCATCCTTCTTTTTGGCCGGGGCGCGCTTCTTCTTGGGAGCCGCTGCGGGCTCCTCCTCAGCCGCGGACTCGGCGGGTGCCTCGGCATCGGATACGGCCAGCGCCTCCTCCACGACCTCGGTCTCGGCGGCCTCCACGGCGTCGGGTTCGGATTCGGCCGCCTCGTCGTCGCCCGGTACGGCGGTGAACGAGGTGAGATCGATCGGGTTGCCCTCGGTGTCGGTCACCTTGGCTTTGCCCAACACAATCGCGAGGGCCTTATTGCGGCCGACCTCGCCCACCATCTGGCCGATCTGGTTGTTCTCGGACAACACTTTGATGAATTCGTTCGGCTCCATGCCGTACTGCGCGGCACCCTGGATGAGGTACTGCATGAGTTCGTCCTGGCTGACCTGTACTTTCTCCCGCTCGACAACGTAGTCGAGGAGGATCTGGGTCTTGAAGGTCTTCTCGCTGGCCTCGGTGACCTCGGCGCGGTGCTCGTCATCTTCGAGGCGGTTCTCGCCCTCGAGGTGTCGGTGCACCTCGTCCTCGACGAGGGATGCGGGCACCGGAACCTCGACGAGCGCGAGCAGCGCGTCGACGAGCTTCTCGCGGGCTTCGCCGCCCTGAGCGAACGTCTTCTGCTCGGCGGCACGCTCCTTGAGGGAGGCTCGCAGCTCGGCGATGGTGTCGAACTCGCTGGCGATCTGAGCGAAGTCGTCGTTGGCCTCGGGGAGTTCGCGCTCCTTGACAGCCGTGAGCGTGATGGCGATCTCGGCCTGCTCGCCAACGTGATCTCCTCCGACCAGCGGAGCCGAGAAGGTCGTGCTTTCGCCGGCGGTAAGCGAATCGAGGGCCTCGTCGATGCCCTCGATAAGCCGACCAGAGCCAAGCTCGTACGAGACGCCGTTCTCGCTGTCGACCTCCACGCCGTCGATCGTCGCGATCAAGTCGATCTGCACGAAGTCGCCGAGAGCCGCAGGGCGGTCGACGGTAACGAGAGTGCCGAAGCGGCCGCGGAGCGTATCCAGCTCGGCTTCGACGTCGGCGTCGGTGACCACATCAGCGTCGACCGTCAGCTCGATGCCGTCGTAGTCCGGCAGAGTGATCTCGGGCCGGACATCGACCTCGATGGAGAGCTCGAGGTCGCCGGCGAAGTCCTTTTCGCTCGGCCACGTGACGATGTCGGCCTGCGGGCGGCCCAGCGGACGGACCTCCGTCTCGCGGACAGCCTCGCGATAGAAGCCGTCCATGCCCTCATTGACAGCGTGCTCGAGAACGGCTGCCTTGCCGACGCGCTGGTCGACGATGGCCGGCGGAACCTTGCCCTTGCGGAAGCCGGGAACGGTGATCTGCTCGGCGATATGGCCGTAGGCGTGCGTGATGCTCGGGCCGAGCTCGTCCGGGGTGACCGAAATCGCGAGCTTCACGCGCGTCGGGCTCAGCTGTTCTAGCGTGGTCTTCACGTGAGGGGATCTCCTGTGCTGGTTGGTGTCGGCGCCGGATGACCGGTCGTGACGGGTCGGTGTCAGAACGATGAGTTCTCGTGGTCGGGGCGACAGGATTCGAACCTGCGACCTCCCGCTCCCAAAGCGGGCGCTCTAGCCAAGCTGAGCTACGCCCCGAATGCGCGGGCCTAAGCACCGTGCTGATGAGACTCTCGTCAAGCCCTCCCCGCACGTTCGCTCGCGCAACACGCCGAAATGGCCTTCGCAAGTGTACTGCACGGCGGCTCCGACGACCGGAACCGCGTGACGCGGACGAGCGGGGTGTCCGCGAATCGGATCCGATGTACTACGCTGTCCTGGTGCCCGGGTCGAGAGACGCGGACACGCCGAATGTCCGGGGCTACACACCTCCGGATCCGCCAGGGTCGGATTTCCCGGGTCAGGATCCATGGGGGCCCACATTCGGGGCTGTAGCTTAGTGGTAAAGCCTCTGTCTTCCAAACAGATGATGCGAGTTCGATTCTCGTCAGCCCCTCCACCGTGGCTGTGCCACAGCTACCATGCGATGATTCACTCCGCGGCGCGGTGCTCCTCGGTCAGGATGATGTACGACGCGGCGTTTCGGCGGATATCCGCGCGCTCTTCCTCGGACAGTTCTCGGCGCACCTTGGCCGGAACACCGGCGACGAGAGATCCGGGCGGGACGGTCGCGCCCTCCAGCACCACGGCGCCCGCCGCAACCAGCGATCCCGCCCCGATGGTGGCGCCGTTGAGAACCGTCGCGTTCATCCCCACGAGCACGCCCTCCTCCAGAGTGCAGCCGTGCAGGACGGCGTTGTGCCCGACCGAGACGTCCGCGCCGATCATGGCGTCGAAGCCCTCATCGACGTGCACGATGACACCGTCCTGCAGATTGCTGCCTTCGCCGAGCTCGATCCGTGCGTGCTCCGCGCGGAGGACTGCTCCGTACCAGACGCTCGTCCGCTCGCCAAGGCGCACCGAGCCGATGATCACGGCTCCAGGCGCTACCCAGGCGGAGGCGGCGATGACCGGCGTGCGCCCACCGGCCAGGGAGAGAACGCGAGCGCCCTGCGAAAGAGTCGGTGACATCGGATGATCCTCTCAGTAGCCTTCAACGGCCCGCGCGCAGCCACGCGAGCACGGCCAGCACGCGTCGATGGTCGGAGCCCGAGTCCTCGAGCCCCAGCTTCTGGAAGATCGCGGTGACGTTCTTCTCAACGGCACCGACGCCGACGAACAGGGCCGTGGCGACACCGGCATTCGTCCTGCCCTGCGCCATCTGCTCCAGCACTTCGCGTTCTCGCGGCGTGAGGGCGGCCAGCGGATCACGATGACGGTGCAGCAGAGAGGCGACAACCTGCGGATCCAGGACCGTTCCCCCGGCGGCGACGCGCTCGACAGCGTCGCGGAGCTCGTCCACCGACGCGACTCTGTCCTTGAGCAAGTAGCCGAGGCCACCGTCGCCGGAGCCGAGCAACTCCTGCGCGTACGTCACTTCGACGTACTGGCTCAGCAAGAGGACGGCGATCCCGGGGTGGCGGCGGCGGATCTCTAGCGCCGCGCGCACGCCCTCGTCACGGAAAGTGGGCGGCATGCGCACATCGAGCACCGCGACGTCGACGCCTCCCGGGTCGCGAGCGAGGTCAGCGAGCAGGCCGTCGGCGTCGCCGAATGCCCCAACGGAGTCGAAGCCCGCGTCCTCGAAAAGACGGACGAGGCCCTCGCGCAGGAGGACCGAGTCCTCGGCGATGGCGACGCGGATGACGGGCACCCGCTCAGGATAGGGCCGTCGGACGGAAGGGAACGTGAACGCCGATCGTGGTCGGCCCGCCGAGCGGCGACTCCACCGTCAGCAGCCCCTGCAGCCCCCTGACCCGCCCGCCGATCCCCTCAAGGCCGTGACCGGCGACCGCGGCGGCGCCGCCGACTCCATCGTCAATCACCCACGCGTCGAGCCAACGCTCCCCTGCCGGTCCGGCGTCGCGGGTATCGAGGTACACACGGATCGAGCGCGCGGAGGCATGCTTCGAGGCATTCGCGAACAGTTCGGCGAGGACGAAGTAGACGCTGCGCTCCACCTCGGGCGGCACATCGGCCACCGAGTGCTCGGTCAGCACCTCGACGGGGACCGGGCTGAGTGCCGCGAGCGAGAGCACGGCAGCCTCGAATCCGCGGTCCTGGAGAATCGGTGGCGCCACGCCTCGGGAGAGCGCGCGGAGTTCGTCGAGCGCGGCCCGAACGTGCTCGCGCGCCTCGTCGACGAGAGTGACGGCCGACTCGGGGTCGGCGGCGATCCGGGTCCGGGCGGAGGCGAGGTCCATCTGCACGCGCAGGAGGCGTTGCTGGGGTCCGTCGTGGATGTCACGCTCGAGCTGTCGCAGTGCCCGGTCCTCGGCGGCGACGGCCGCGCCACGGGAAGCGCTGAGTTCGGCGACCTCGCGTTGGAGTGCCTCCGACTCCCATGGCCCGAGCAGGAGGCGGTCGACGAGGAACCGCGCGAGCGTGAGACCGCGGGTCACGAACGGGAGCGTCGTGACGAACAGCACCGTGACGGCGACGGCGGCCGCGGTGACGAATCCATTAGGCGGCTCTGGAATGCGGAGGGCGTTCGCGGTCTGCTCGGCCAGCACATTCACCACCCCCGAGCTGCCACCGCCGAAAGCCGAGACGACGGTGCCGGGACCCGCGGCGACCCAGAGCAGGAGGACGAGACCGAACAGGATGGCGAGCAGTGGAGCGACAAGGAGCGTGTGCAGGAGCGCCAGCCAGTAGTGGCCGTCGATCACCGGCCCGTAAAGCGCGAAGGTGGCGGAGGTGCCCGATGCCGGCGCCCGTCGCCATTGCGGATCCTGCACGGCGGGTCGACCGGCCAGAACGTCCAGGCCGACCGCTGCCCGGGAGAAGAAACGCGCGACGTAGAGGGCGGCGGGGAGAAAGACCAGCCCGATGAGGACGCCGAGCAGTCCGAGCGCGAGCGCGAGCGCGGCTCCCGCGCAGAACGCGCCGACGATGACGAGCGGGAGGGCGAGCACCAGCGAGAGCACTTCGCGCGGCACTCTGCTCCAGAGTCGGAGATAGGCACGGGTGGCCTCGCCAAGAGCCGATGTCGCGTCGCTCATCCGCTCCTCCCATCTGGTTCTGCCAGGCGCGGCAACCCGGTCGAGCGTACCGGCGCGCACACCAGCGGACCCGGAGGCGAACCCCCGGATCGCGGGCGGGTGAGCCTACCCTGTGCCCGACTGAGCCGAGCCTGCGCTTGCTTGCGCCGGCTCACGATCTGCGTAGTGTCGACAGTTCATCACCCCCTCTCGGAAGGAAGACGATGTCCACCACATCCGTCCCGTCGCTCACCTCGTCGAACCCGGATGTCGCATCCGGAGTCGCGCAGTTCCTCAGCCCGGTCGTCGTCGAGATGACCGCCCTCGCCGTCAACGGCAAGCAGGCGCACTGGCACGTCCGCGGCGCGAACTTCATTGGCGTGCACGAACTGCTTGACGCGATCGTGGGCCGTGCGATCGAGTGGGCCGACCTCGCCGCCGAGCGTGTCGTCGCTCTGGGCCTTCCCGTCGACGCGCGTATCCAAACGGTCGCTTCGGCGACGCAGTCCGAGCCGCTCACCCCCGGCTTCCAGCGCTCCGAGAACGCGATTGTCGAGATCATCCGGCAGATGGACGTCGCGATCGCGACCGTGAACACGGCCATCGCCGAACTCGCCGACATCGACGCGAGCAGCCAGGACGTCGCGATCGAGATCGGCCGCGGTCTCGAGAAGGACCGCTGGTTCCTCTTCGCTCACGTCAGCGAGAGCTAGGCCGCTCTCGACGTCCTTCGCGGGAGGGAGGACCGGGTGCGTCAGAGTTCGTGAGTGACGCGCCCAGCTAAGAGAGTCGCGGCGACCGGCATCGAGCGCAGGGCTCCTGCGTCAGCTGTAAGTGGGTTTCGGTCGACGATCACGAGGTCCGCCACGTCACCCGGCTGCGGGCACAGGCGGCGGACGCGTGTGGAGGCGATGATCGCCTCCTCGACGCTGACCCGCTGCTCCGGATGCCACGGCTCGTTGCCGGGCAACGCGCGGGAAACGGCCGCCGAGATCGCGACCCACGGGTCCAGCGGAGCCACCGGCGCGTCCGAGCCGAGCACGACCGTCGCTCCGGAGTCGAAGAGAGAGCGGAGCGCGAAAGCGCGGCCTGTACGACCCGCCCAGTAGCGGTCCGCCACGTCGTGGTCATCGAGCGCATGAGCCGGCTGAACACCCGCCTCCACTCCGAGCGCCGCGAAGCGCGGCAGGTCTGAGTCGGAGAGCAGTTGCGCGTGCTCGATCCGGCCTCCGCCGATCCGGCCGAGCGCGTCGAGAGCGACGGTCGCCGCGGCATCGCCGATCGCGTGCACGCTCGAACGGATGCCGCCCGCCGCCGCTCGGGCAAGCAGTGCGTCGAGTTCGTGCAGGTCGACCGTGAGCGCGCCACGCCCGCCGTGCCCGATGTAGGGGTCGACGCAGTACGCCGTCCGGGTGTTCAGCGAGCCGTCAATCAGGACTTTGAGCCGACCCATCCGCACGAGGCCGGCGGCGCCGGGGATCTCGTCGCCCGAGCGGAACTTCTCGGCGAGGGCGCGGTCGAGGTGGTCGCGGTAGACGCCCGTCTCGACGCGGAGCGAGCGGATGCCACGGCCGACTCGCCGGGTCCAGTCCCCCGCGTTCCAGCGCATCTCGAGATCGACCACTCCGACGACACCGCGCGCCGCCGCCCGCTGCGCCGCCGTCTCGACGAGAACGTCAAGGTCCTCGTCGCTGAGCGCCCCGAGCGCGGTGACCAGCGCGAAGCACCGGTCCTCGCGAAGAAGGTCATTTTGCACCGGGAATCCGTATCGCCGGTAGGCGGCGGTATTGAGCCAGGCGCAATGCAGATCGCCGCTGATGAGGACGACGGGTCGCTCCGCTGCGACCTCGTCGAGCAGTGCTGTCGTCGGCGGCTCGGCCCAGAGCCCGTCACGGAAGCCGAATCCCACCAGAGTCCCCGGTCCGGGAGCGGTCATCAGCTTTGCGCGCACCGACTCAGCGACCTCGCGTGCGGAGTCGGTCGCCGAGACGTCGAGTCGCGGCGCGGTCATCGCCCACTGTGAGAAGTGCACGTGCTCATCCCAGAGGCCCGGCAGCAGCCAGCGACCGTCAAGTTCACGGACGTCGTCGCCGGGACCGGCCATGGCTGCCGCTCCGATCGCCTCGATCCGCCCGCCGCGCAGCAGCACCGAGACTGGCTCGGCCGCCCCGAGCAGGCGCGCGTCGCGCAGCACGAGCCCGCGACGCTCCTCGGCAGTGATCCGCTCGCTCGCTCCGCTCACGACTGGCACACCGGGCACCAGTACAGCTTGCGCCCGCCGATCTCCTCCAGCAGGACGTTCGTCCCGCAGACGCGGCACGGCAGCCCTTCACGCTTGTAGACGTAGTTGCGCTCGGCCCGACTGCGCACGGCCGTGGAGCGCTCGGAGGAGGTCAGGCCGCGCCGGGTGATCATCATCCCGGTGCGGATGCCATCCTCCAAAAGGTGCGCCCAGTCGGCCCACAGTTCGCGAGCGACCTCGAGCGGCACCTGCTTGCCCGGCACGTGCGGGTCGAGCCCGGCGCGGTAGAGCAATTCGGCGCGGTAAATGTTGCCAATGCCGCTCACCACCGACTGGTCCATCAGCACCAGGCCGACCGGAGTCGCGGTCGCGCGGAGCCGGTTCACGAAACGGTCACGGGCCTCGTCGGAGTCGTCGGTGGCGGGATCGGGGCCGAGCCGGGCGAGCAGGGCGTCCACCTGAGCGGGGACCATCACCTCGCAGGCAGTGGGGCCGCGCAGATCGGCGACGGTCTCCTCCGTCTGAATCCGCACGCGCACGGCGCCCACAGGTGCAGGCGGGAATTCCTCCAGGTCTTCGTCAGTCTCGTGCTCCGTCTCGGACAGGCGCACGGCGCGGCGCCGGCGCGGCGCCCCGATGCTGCTCCCCGCCGTGCTGTCCGGGAACAGCGGCGAGACACGGCCGAGAAAGTCCCAGGCCCCGTAGAGACCGAGATGGACGTGCAGAGTGAGTTCGCCCTCGAAGCGCAGCAGCAGGTGCTTGCCGACCGCGGTCGACGTCTGCACCTCACGGCCGTCGAGGAGCGCAGCTCCCTCAGCGAAGCGACCCTGCGGACTGCTCATCGCGACTCGGTGGCCGACGACGTCGCGCTCGAATTGCAGAGCGATCCGGTGGACGGAATGGCCCTCGGGCACTCAACGCTCCTTCGCAGCGGAGTCGACGACCCGGCCGGCAATGTCGCCGGTCGCCTCGTACTCGGCCAACTGCGCGATCCGGCGCACGTGCCGCTCCTCGAAGCTGAACGGCTCGGCGACGAACGCATCAATGAAGCTCGTCGCCTCTGCAACCGAGTGCTGTCGGGCGCCGATCGAGATCACGTTCGCGTCATTGTGCGCGCGAGCCAGGACCGCGGTACTGAGGTTCCAGACCAGCGCGGCCCGCACTCCCGCCACCTTGTTCGCGGCGATCTGCTCGCCGTTGCCGGAGCCGCCGAAGACGATGCCGAGTGCTTCGACGCCCGCCTCCTGGTCGCGCACGACAGCAGCCGCGGCGTTGATGCAGAAGGAGGGGTAGTCATCGAGCGGGTCGTAGGACGTCGGTCCGTGGTCGATCACGTCGTGACCGGCGGAACCGAGGTGCTCGATCAGGTGCCGGCTGAATTCCAGCCCTGCGTGGTCCGTTGCAATGTGGATGCGCACGCGCTCGTCCTCCGGGAAAGCCGTCTGGGGGCCCGTGGAGCCGGGGCCGGGAGCCAGAGTACCGCGGGCGCGGTCAGTCGAATTGCGGGTCGCGCGTGCGCGAGCGCTTGAGCTCGAAGAAGCCGTCGTACGACGCGGCTGCGACGATGCCGTCCCAGAGGGTCAGCGCCTGCTCGCCGCGCGGGGTGGGCGAGATCACGGGACCGAAGAACGCCACATCACCGAGTGCGATGACGGGCGTGCCGACGTCCTGACCGACGCGTTCGATGCCGTCGAAGTGGGAGGCGCGCATCGGTTCGTCGTACTCGTCCGAGTCGGCGAACGCCGCGAGGCTGGCAGGCAGGCCGAGCTCGGCGAGGGACTCCGCGATGATCGCGTCCGCATCGAAGCGACCGCCCACGTGGATCCGCGTGCCGAGCGCGTCGTACAGCGCCTTGACGTGCTCTCGACCCTCGCGCTCGGCGACGGCGGCGACCAGGCGTGTGTACCGGAGTGCGCGTGGGAAGAAAGCGCGGTACGCCTCATCGACGTCTTTGTCTTCATTGAGGACGGCGAGGCTCATGATGTGCCACGTCACGTCGAGGTCGCGGGCGGGGGCCACCTCGTCCACGAAGCGCGAGGTCATCCAGGCCCAGGGGCAGGAGGGGTCGAACCAAAAATCCACGAAGGTCATGAGATAACGCTACGCCGCACCGGCGCTGCCGCTCCTGGTGACTTCCCTCGATCACGGCCCGCAAGGAGCCGCTGAGGTGGCCGAGCGGACTCATCCCCGCACCATCGGCGGCTCTAGGCTGGATCGGCGGCGCCGGTCCCCAGGCGCCCGGCGGCAGCGCCCGGAACGAACGGATGGAGCACACCTGTGCCAGGAGACAATCTCACCCAGAGCGAGGCGCAGCAGCGCGCTTCGCTGATCCAGGTTCACGACTACGACATTGCTCTCGACCTGACCCGGGGCGCCGAGACCTTTCTGAGCACGACCACGGTGCGCTTCTCCGCCACCGAAGGCGCCGCGACCTTCCTCGACGCGATCACGCGGACGGTCCACTCCGTCACTCTCAACGGTGTCGAACTCGACCCGGCCGACGTCGCCGATGGAGTACGGATTCGCCTTGACTCGCTCGCGGACGAGAATGAGCTGACGGTCATCGCCGACGCGATGTACACCAACACCGGCGAAGGTCTGCATCGCTTCGTCGATCCGGTCGACGGCGAGGTCTACCTGTACTCGCAGTTCGAGGTTCCCGACTCCCGCCGCGTGTTCGCGGTGTTCGAGCAGCCGGATCTCAAAGCGACCTTCCGCTTCAGCGTCACCGCTCCCGCCGCCTGGCAGGTCGTCTCGAACCAGCCGACGCCGGAGTCGGTGCCCGCAGGCGACGGCGCCGCGACGTGGAACTTCGATCCCACTCCGCGGATCTCGTCCTACATCACGGCCCTCATCGCCGGTCCGTACGTCGCGGTGACCGACTCGCTGGTTTCCTCTGACGGCCGTACCATCCCCCTCGGCGTCTTCGCCCGTGCCTCCCTCGCGCCCTTCCTCGACGCGGACTACGTGTTCGAGAAGACCAAGCAGGGCTTCGCCTTCTACGAAGAGAAGTTCGGAGTTCCGTATCCGTTTGCCAAATACGACCAGCTCTTTGTCCCGGAGTTCAACGCGGGCGCGATGGAGAACGCAGGAGCGGTCACCTTCACCGAGACCTACGTGTTCCGCTCGAAGGTCACCGACGCGATCAAGGAGCGCCGGGTCGTCACGATTCTGCACGAGCTCGCGCACATGTGGTTCGGCGACCTCGTCACGATGAAGTGGTGGAACGACCTCTGGCTGAACGAATCGTTCGCCGAGTACGCCTCCACGCTCGCCACCGCCCAGGCGACGGAGTGGACCGAGGCGTGGACCACCTTCGCCGCGATGGAGAAGAGCTGGGCCTACCGCCAGGACCAGCTGCCATCGACGCACCCGATCGTCGCGACGATCAACGACCTGGAGGACGTGCAGGTCAACTTCGACGGGATCACCTACGCGAAGGGCGCCTCCGTGCTCAAGCAGCTCGTCGCGTGGGTCGGTGAAAAGGAATTCCTCGCGGGCGTTCACGCGTACTTCGTGAAGCACGCGTTCTCGAACACCGAACTGCGCGATCTCCTGGTCGAACTCGAGGCCACCAGCGGCCGGGATCTCACCGAATGGTCGGCCCAGTGGCTCGAGACCGCAGGAGTGAACACGCTGCGCCCCGACATTGTCGTGGATGAAAACGGGGTGATCGCTTCGTTCGCGATCCTGCAGAGCGCGGTCGAGGAGTATCCGACCATCCGCCCGCACCGCCTGGCGATCGGCCTCTACGATTTCGAGGGCGAGCGCCTCGTGCGCGTCGACCGACTCGAGCTCGACATCGACGGAGGGCGGACCGAAGTCCCCGAGCTGATCGGACGCACTCGCCCAGCCCTCGTCCTGCTCAACGACGACGACCTCGCCTACGCGAAAATCCGGCTCGACGAGGCCTCGCTCGCCATCGCTATCGAGCATCTCGCGAGCATCGAGAGCCCGCTCGCCCGCTCGCTGGTCTGGGGCTCGGCCTGGGACGCAACCCGCGACGCCGAAACGCCCCCGCGCGACTTCGTTCGCCTCGTACTGAGCAACATCGCCACCGAGACCGAGTCGACGACGCTCCGCACCGTGCTCAACCAGCTGGTGATCACCGCCACCCAGTACGTCGGGCCCGAGCACCGGGCCAAGGTCGTGCAGGAGGCGGGCGACACGCTGTGGACCCTCGCCCAGACCTCCGCGGTCGGCAGCGATGCGCAGTTCCAGTTCGTGAAGTTTTTCGCAGCACTCGCGTCGACGCCCGCGCACCTCGACGCCGTGCAGGCCCTTCTCGACGGCAGCACCGCCCTCGAGGGACTGGACATCGATACGGACCTCGGCTGGGAGCTGCTCATCGCGCTCGTCGCGGGAGGACGAGTCGGCACCGACGAGATCGACGCCGCCCTCGCCTCCGACAACACCGCGACCGGGCAGCAGTCGGCCGCGCAGGCACGCGCCGCGCTACCGACCGTGGAAGCGAAGCGCGCGGCGTGGGACTCCGTCACCGCCGACGACTCTGCACCGAACACGATCGTCCGCTCGACCGGCCTCGGCTTTCAACGCGTGTCCGATCCGCATCTGCTCAACGCGATGGTTCCGGTCTACTTCGGCGCCCTGCGCTCGCTCTGGGAATCGAAGAGTTACAAGATCGCGGAGTATCTGGTGGTCGGGTTCTACCCGGCGGCGACGCCCACGTCGGCACTTGTCGATGCCACGAACGAGTGGCTCGATGCGAACCCCGACGTGCCGGCTCTGCGCCGTCTCGTGATCGAGAACCTGGCTGCGGTCGAACGCGCGCTGCGTGCTCAGGCGCGCGACGCTCGCGCCTGATCTCTGCCGCGCGTGGCCCCTGCTGGTCGCGGAGGCTGTGCAGCTGTCGCATCACGTCCCCCCGCCTCGGGCTCCGGCACCGGGCGGGGGGCCGGTCCGTCGTATGCAGACAGCGGCCGGATCAGCGCGTTCGACGCGCGCTGCTCGATGACGTGAGCCGTCCAGCCCACCACGCGCGCCGCGACGAACAGCGGTGTGAAGATCTCGGTGTCGAAGCCCATCAATCGGTACGCGGGTCCTGACGGGTAGTCGAGGTTGGGCAGGATGCCCGTCCGCTCGGCCATCGCCGTCGCCAGCGCATCGTAGAGCTCGATCAGTGCGCTCGCGCCCTCGTACTTCGCCAACCGGCGCAGCGCGGCCTCCATCGTCGGCACGCGCGAATCACCCGACTTGTACACCCGATGTCCGAAGCCCATGACTTTGCGTCGCTCGCTCAGGGCTACCGCGAGCCACTCCTCCGACCGTTCCTGCGCCCGCGGACCCGTGCCGATGTCGTCGAGCACGTGCAGGACCGCCTCATTCGCGCCGCCGTGCAGCGGACCCTTCAGCGCGCCGACCGCCGCGGTCACAGCTGAGTAGACGTCTGAGAGGGTCGAGGTGACCACGCGCGCCGTGAAGGTTGACGCGTTGAAGGAGTGCTCGGCGTACAGCACCAGCGAGACCCGGAAGGCGTCGACCACGACCGGCTCGGGCACCGCGCCGAACGTCGTCCAGAGGAAGTTCTCGGAGTAGTCGAGGTCGTCGCGCGGCGCGATCGGCTCGAGGCCGTGCCTGCGGCGTTGAGCGTAGGCGACGATCCCGGGCAGCGCCGCCCAGAGTCGTACGGAGCGCTCGAGGACGGCGTCTGGGGCATCAGCATCAGCGTGGGGATCGAGAGCGCCAAGCACGCTGACCGCCGTGCGCACGACGTCCATCGGGTGCGCGGACGTGGGGAGCAGGTCGATCACCGCCTGCACCTCGGGGAGCAGCGCGCGATGCTCGCGCTCCACGACGGCGAGCCCGGCCGACTCCGCCGCCGTCGGCAGCTCACCGTGCCAGAGCAGCCAGGCCACGTCCTCGAACGATCGCTGCGTCGCCAGCTCGTGCACGGGGTAGCCCCGATAGAGCAGCGAATTCGACTCCGGATCGACCTTTGAGATCGCCGTCGTATCCACGACGACCCCCACGAGTCCCATGCGGATGTTCGGATCGGTGGTGCTCATCCTTCGCTCCTTCGAGAGTGTCGGCGACGGCGCGGAAGAGCGCCGGCGCGAAGTAGCGCCGCCGGATCAGGCGCCGTAGTGGTCGGCGAGGGAGAAGTCGAAGACGCCCTCGTCGAAGCGGCTGTAGGACGCGTAGTCGAGCAGCTCGTACAGCTCGGCGCGGGTCTGCATGCCTGGCACCTCGGAGCGGAGCGAGCCCTCAGCCTTCAAGGTATCCAGAGCGCGCATCGCGGCCCCCATCGCGATCCGCAGCAGAGAGACCGGATGGATCACCACATTCACGCCGACGTCGGCCAGTTGCTGCGCGGTAAACAGTTCGCTCTTGCCGAACTCAGTCATATTGGCCAAGATCGGCACGTCAATTGCGGCGCGAACGGCCTCGAACTCACCAAGATCGCGCATCGCCTCCGGGAAGATCGCGTCGGCACCGGCCTCGACGAGGCGCTTCGCCCGGTCGATCGCGGCGGGCAGGCCATCGAGAGCGCGGATGTCCGTGCGGGCCATGACGACGAGGTCCGGGTCGCGCCGTGCGTCGACCGCGGCGGCGATCCTGCGCACCGAGGTGGCCTCATCGACCACCGCCTTGCCGTCGAGGTGCCCGCAGCGCTTGGGATTGACCTGGTCCTCGATATGCAGCCCCGCCACTCCCACGTCCTCGAGCATCTGCACTGTCCGGGCCACGTTCAGCGGCTCACCGAACCCGGTGTCGGCGTCGACCAAGACCGGCAGATCGGTCATCCGCGCGATCTGCTGCGAACGGCCGGCCACCTCCGTGAGCGTGGTCAGCCCGATGTCCGGCAAGCCCAGCTCGGCCGAGAGGACGGCTCCGGACACATAAATCCCGTCGAAGCCTTTGGCCTCGATCAGTCGCGCCGAGAGCGGAGTGAATGCTCCGGGTAACTGCACGAGTTCCCCGGAGGCGAGGCGCTCGCGGAACAGGCGCCGCTTCTCAGTAGGAGTCCGGGTGGAGTGGAGCATCGGGCGTCCTTCCCCTGGGGGCGAGATCGGAGGCCTGTGCAGGCCCGCATCGAATCTATACGCGTGACCGGGCCGGTGGCTCACAACGACACATTCGCCTCCACAGGGGCCGCAGACCGATCGGTTCTCGGTCGCGTCAGCGGTCCACCGGATGAGCGGCAAGGGCGTCCCGTAGCCTGGTCGGGTCATGCTGTTTCTTGAGACCTCCACCCCGGATCCCGTCGCCGCAACCGTGTCGTTTTTTGACTCGCCCGCCTTCTGGAAGATCGTCGCGATCCTCGCCATCGTGCTTGGCGCGCTGCTCGTGCGTGTGGTCGCGCACTTCGTCATCGGGCGCGTCGTCGACCAGATCGTCTCGGGCGTCAAGCGCCGTCAGCAGACCGACGACACCCAGGCAATCGCCTCCTCACCGCTCGCCGCCGTGCGAGTCGTGCAGCGCACCCGCACCCTGGGCTCGATCCTCAACAACATCAGCTCGATCCTCATCGTCGTAATCGCCCTGGTCATGATCGTCAGCACCATCGACAAAGACTTGATCGGCTCTTTCGCCCTGCTCACCGCCGCACTCGGCGCAGGCTTGGGCTTCGGCGCCCAGAACATCGTCAAGGACGTGCTGAACGGACTCTTCATGGTCGCCGAAGACCAGCTGGGCGTCGGCGACGTCGTTGACACCGGTCAGGCGACCGGCGTCGTGGAATCTGTCGGGGTGCGCGTCACACAGATTCGGGACGTCAATGGGACCCTCTGGTTCGTCCGGAACGGCGAGATCGTCCGCGTGGGCAATATGTCGCAGGGCTGGTCGCGGGTCATCGTCGATCTCGCGATCCCCTACGAGAGCGACCTCGAGCAAGTGCAGTCCAGCGTCCTTGCCACCGCGAACGAGCTGGCAGCCAGCAGCCGGTGGCGCACGCGCGTCATCGACAAGCCGGAGCTGTGGGGCCTGGAGTCGATCGCTGACGACGCCCTCGTCATCCGCGTCGTGATGAAGACCCGCACAACTGCCAAGGACGACGTCGCCCGCGAGCTGCGCCTACGCCTGAAGAAGGCGCTCGACGCGCTCGACGTCAAGCTGCCTTCGCTCTCGACCGTGGTTCTCGAAGGATTCGAGGGAGCGACGAGCGTCGGAGGCGCGAAACCGCCTCGGACGACGCCCTCGCCGGCGGTCACGACGGAGCCCGGCAAACCGGTCCGCCTCCCCCGCGCCCTCCGGCGCTCCACGAATCCGCAGCGCCGTGACGACGGCGGCACGACTCCCCCCGAGCAGGGAGCGCGCTCATGAGTGGCATGCAGATCGGCGGGACGCCTGGGCTCCGAAGCTTCTGGGAGACCATCGGCGGCCGGCCGACGTTCGAGCGCCTGGTCCGCCGCTTCTACGAAGGCGTTCGTGAGGACGAGGTCCTCTGGCCGATGTATCCCGAGCACGATCTCGAGGGTGCGATCCACCGCCTGACGGGATTCCTGGAGCAGTATTGGGGCGGCCCGGGTACATATAGCGCGGAGCGCGGGCACCCACGCCTGCGGATGCGGCACCAGCCGTTCCGGGTGAACCCCGAAGCGCGCGACCACTGGCTGCAGCACATGCGCATCGCGGTCGACGAACTCGAACTGGCACCGGCAGACGACGCTCTGCTCTGGGACTATTTGGAGCGCGCCGCCCACGCGATGGTGAACACCGTCGAGGAGTAGGCCCCGCGGGGCTCGCGCGTCGAGGACCAGCCGCGCCGTCTCAGCCCGGAGTCCGGACGAGGACATGTCCGCGCCGCGAGGTGAGCCGCCGCCACGCTCCGCTTTCGAGCAGTGTCACCGGATCATCGGCATCGAGGAAACCGAGCGCGAAGAGCGCGAACGCCGCCCCAGCAGGGACGTCCTCGAACCCATTCAGCGGACGTCCCCACACTGAGGACCGCACGCGACCGACGATGTGCTCGCCGGTTTCCGAACCCACGGCCGCCGCGATCTCATTGATGCCCTCGCGGGCGACACGATCGAGAACAAGCGGATCCACCGGCTCCCGCCGCACCCAGCCGCCCCGAGGCGGCGACACGCCCGCCCACGAACCAGCAGTGGCGTCGTCGCCGTCGGGCAGCACCACCGGTTTCCCCTCGGCTCCGCCCGGCTCCCACTGCAAGTGCGCCAGACGGTCGGACAGAGCGCGGATCGGGACGACCCGGTCGAATCCGGCGGACTCGTCGAGCGCGAACACCCGGAGCCCGAGAACGGTGGCCGAGCGGTCGAGCAAACCGCGGGGCTGCAGAATCGGCGTGTAGGCGGCCAGTACATGGTCGTCGGCGAGAAGACGGACAGCGCCATCCTCGACGCGGGCCGAGCGACCGAGGAAGACGCGCAGATCCGAGAGGCTCGGCGGATCCGCCAGGGAGAAGGACGAACTCATCGCGCCCATAAACTTACCCGAGGCCGCGCGCCCCGCTGCCCGACACCCCGGAGGTCCCGTGCCCGATCCACTGTCCTCGTTCCTCACCGCGCTCGACCTCGTCGACACCGGCGCCCGCACTAGCGAAGACATCTCGACGGGCCCCTCTCAGTGGATGCCCGAGGGGCGGGTCTTCGGCGGTCAGGTACTCGCGCAGTCACTGATCGCAGCCGGACGCACGGTGGAAGACCGCGCTGTGCACTCGATGCACGGCTATTTCCTCCGCCCGGGCGACGTCACCCTCCCCCTCACGTTCTCGGTCGACCGGATCCACGACGGTCGCTCCTTTTGCACTCGGCGGACGCAGGCCTACCAAAACGGCCGGCCAATCCTCTCGATGATCGCCTCGTTCCAGAGTGAGGACTCGGGACTGGACCATCAGGCGCCGATGCCCGAGGGCGTTCCCGACCCGGAATCGCTGCCGAGCACCGCCGAGGCACTCGGCAAAGTGGAGCATCCCGTGGGCAGTTTTTGGGCCACGCAGCGGCCCTTCGACGTCCGACACGTCGAGCAGCCCGTCTATCTCCGCGCCGACCCCGACCGCAGTGCTCATCAGAGCGTCTGGATGCGCTCGCTCGGGCAACTTCCCGACAATCCGATGCTGCACCGCGCCGCCCTGGCCTACGCGAGCGACTACACGATCCTCGAGTCAACTCTTCGCAAGCATGGAGCCTCGTGGACCACGCCGGGGCTGCGGATTGCGAGTCTGGACCATGCGATGTGGTGGCACCGTCCTGCCCGCGTCGACCAATGGCTGCTCTACGTGCAGGAGGCGCCGAGTGCCTCGGGCGGGCGCGGCCTCTCGCTCGGGCGGATCTATACGCGAGAGGGCACGCTGATCGCGAGCGTGGCGCAGGAGGGTATGGTACGGGTCCCGCTCGAATGAGCGCTTAACCGCGCTTCGAGAACGCGACCGGCTCCTCAACATAGGGAGCCCAAGCGTGTCGTAGCGCCTCCGGGATCCGCTCCGGACGTCCGGTGGCGGCGGTGACGAGGACGAGGGTCGTCGCCGCCCTGGTGTAGAGCATTCGCGGGACGACTCCCTCTGGTGAGTACAGCTCATAGCAGACCTCGAGGCTCGCGCCCCCGATCCGCCCGATCCATAGCTCGATGTCGATGGGCGCCCGCATGTAGGGGATGGGCGCGAGGTACTCGACTTCCTGCCGCGCGATCAGGGTGATCGACGGCGCGCCCGGACGGGCGTCGAGCACCGCCGTCGCTCTCCCGCCCGGTTGAGGAGAGTCGGGCCTCCAGAAAGCTTGGATGCGCGCCTCCTCGAGCAAGCGCAACATTTCGGCGTTATTGACATGCGCGTAAGCGTCGAAGTCCGACCAGCGCAGCGGGATGGCGACGTGTATGCGCATTAGTCGCGGGTGAGCTTGCGATAGGCCGAGCGATGCGGCTTAGCGGCGTCGGGGCCAAGCCGCTCAATCTTGTTCTCCTCATACGCCTCGAAGTTGCCCTCGAACCAGTACCAGTTCGCCGGATCCTCCTCAGTACCCTCGTAGGCGAGGATGTGGGTCGCGATCCGGTCGAGGAACCACCGGTCGTGAGTAATCACGACGGCGCAACCCGGGAATTCGAGCAGCGCGTTCTCGAGGCTGCCGAGGGTCTCGACGTCGAGGTCGTTGGTGGGCTCGTCGAGCAGGAGGAGATTGCCGCCCTGCTTGAGCGTCAGCGCAAGATTGAGGCGGTTGCGCTCGCCGCCAGAAAGCACGCCGGCTTTCTTCTGCTGGTCCGGGCCCTTGAAGCCGAACTGCGAGACGTAGGCCCGCGAGGGGATCTCGGTCTTGCCGACCGTGATGTAGTCGTGGCCGTCCGAGACGACCTCCCAGAGGTTCTTCTGCGGGTCGATCCCGCCGCGGCTCTGGTCGACGTAGGAGATGTCGACCGTCTCGCCGATCTTCAGGTCGCCCGAGTCGAGCGGCTCGAAGCCGACGATCGTCTTGAAGAGCGTGGTCTTGCCGACGCCATTTGGCCCGATCACCCCAACGATGCCGTTGCGGGGCAGGGTGAAACTGAGGTCGTCGATGAGGACGCGCTCGCCGAACTGCTTGTGCAGCTTCTTCGCGTCGATCACCTGAGCCCCTAGACGCGGACCGACCGGGATTACGATTTCGTCAAAGTCGAGCACCCGCGTCTTCTCGGCCTCGGACGCCATCTCCTCGTAGCGCGCCAAGCGCGCCTTGGATTTGGCCTGGCGGCCCTTCGCGTTGCTGCGTACCCAGTCGAGCTCGGTGGTGAGGCGCTTGGCGAGCTTGGCGTCCTTTTTGCCCTGCACCTCGAGGCGCGCACGCTTCTTTTCGAGATAGGTCGAGTAATTACCCTCGTAGGGATAGAGGTGGCCTCGGTCGACCTCGGCGATCCACTCCGCGACGTTGTCGAGGAAGTACCGGTCGTGGGTCACGGCAAGCACGGCACCCGGATATTTCGAGAGGAATTGCTCGAGCCAGAGCACGCTCTCGGCGTCGAGGTGGTTGGTGGGCTCGTCGAGAAGCAGCAGGTCTGGCTTCTGCAGGAGGAGCTTGGTGAGCGCAACCCGGCGCTTCTCGCCACCGGAGAGGTTGGTCACGAGCGAGTCGCCCGGCGGGGTACGGAGCGCGTCCATCGCCTGTTCCAGCTGCGAGTCGAGATCCCAGGCGTCAGCGGCGTCGATCGCCTCCTGCAGGGTGCCCATTTCGGCGAGGAGGCTGTCGAAGTCGGCGTCTGGGTCGGCCATCGCGAGCGAGATCTCGTTGAAGCGGTCGACTTTTCCCTTGATCTCGCCGACGCCCTCCTGAACGTTCTCGAGCACTGTCTTGGTTTCGTCGAGTTCCGGTTCCTGCATCAGGATGCCGACGGAGTAGCCCGGGCTGAGCCGCGCCTCACCGTTACTGGGGGTGTCCAAGCCCGCCATGATTTTCAGGATCGTTGACTTGCCGGCGCCGTTCGGGCCGACCACACCGATCTTCGCGCCGGGCAGGAACGACATGGTGACGTCGTCCAGGATCAGCTTGTCGCCGACCGCCTTGCGAGCGCGCACCATCGAGTAAATGTATTCAGCCACACCAAGTCCTCAAGTTCCGAAGGTCTACGCGGAGTCGCGTTGCCCGCTCGGCCTGTTCTCCGCGCTCAAGCGAAGGTCCGGGCTGGGGGCGGAACGCCGGGCCTCGCCCGCACGCGGAGCGCGAAGCGCGGGACCGTCCGCATGTTCGAGGATAACGGGAAGTCTGCTTGCTGCGTCGGCAGCAGGGGGCCCTGCATTCCACTGACACGCCCTTCCCGCCGACGGGAGCATCGACGGGGAGGGCGTGCCAGTGGAAGAACGCACGGACTAGCCGCAGGGCGTCAGCTTGGCGACCGAGTCAGACAGCGTCTTCGCACTGCCCAGCAGAATGACCTCGCTCGCACCCGATGCTGTGATGTCAGCGAGGACGGCCCTTGGCACGCAGGTCGGCTGCACAGCGAACAGCGGGCTGCCGGTGAAGCCGGCGGCGGTGGCGCCCGCGAGCGCGTCCGGGAAGTTTTCTCCCGTGGCGAGGTAGACGGTCCTCGCGCTGGTGAAAGCGGCCTTGTTCAGCTTCTCGGAGGTGTCGTAGCGGTCGGTCCCGCCGATCCGGGTGATGACTGGTCCACGCAGCGAGCGCTCGATCCCCGCGCTCACCGAGAGTTCGGAGCCCGCGATCGTGAGCCTCTTCACGCCCAGTCCACTGATAATCCCGCGGGTGACGGCGTCCGCCGAATGAGCGGTGCCGTTGACAAGGACGACCGGAGCATCAGCGGTTCCTGCCGCTGCGCTCGCGCTGAGAGCGTCGGGGAATTTTTCGCCTGTCGCGAGCCATGCCGTCGAGGAGCCACCCGAGAAGGCGTACTGCATGATCAGCTTCGACGTGTCGTAGCGGTCGACTCCGCCCAGACGGCGGATGTCGCGATTCTTTGCGTAAGCCGCAAGGTCGGAGTAGACCTGGCTGCCAACGCTGAGATCGGAGCCGACGACGACGATCTTTGCCGGCTTCAGACGGGTCAGCTCGTCGCGGACGACCTGGCTCATCGAGTCGCGATCGACGAGCAGAAGCGGTCCGCCCTGCTTTGCCGCGGCGGGTCCGGCGCTCAGTGCGTCGGGGAAATTCTGGCCCGTCGCGACGTAGACGACTGGGACGTTCGCCGGGAAGGTGCGCTTGGAGACCGCGACCGCCGTGCCCTGGCGGTCGGTGCCCGCGATCCGGCTGACGGTGGGGCTCTTGACCGGCGGGGTCGTCGGAGTCGCGGTAGGGGTCGCTGTCGGAGTGGGCGTGGCTGTCGGGGTCGGCGCAGTCGGTCCTGCGCTCGTGAAGCGGACGGACGCGTCGACGTCTACCGTCGCGCCCGCTGGCTGCGCTGTGCCCCGGCTGATCCCGGAGACCTGGATGACGCTGCCGACGCGGTCCTTGTAGGCGTCGTAGGCGGCGGCGGGGATAGTGACGGAGATCGCGGACTTGTCGCTGTCGACAGAGGTTTGGGCAGAGACGCGCTCGGAGCGGCTTGGCCCGACGCTTGCACCGATGCCCTGCAGATCGAAGAAGCCGGCCTTGTTCGACTCCAGGACGACGACGTCGCTGCCGGCGACCGCAGTCGCGGTCGCGTTGAGACCCCAAAACGAGCCCCCACGCTGCAAGGAGGCGGCGTCGGCAGACAGGTCGACGCGGCCGACGCTGCCGCCGGCAGGCGAGCCGAGGGCGAGGGTGGCGGTGGTGAACAGCTCGTATCCGACATCAAAGGGCTGACCCGACGGGATCGAAGCCGCGGCGATCGGCTCCTTTTGCGCCGAGACCTGGAGAGCGACGCTTCCGCCACCAAACGTCGACAGAGCTCGCTTCATCGGGATACGGAATGTGCGGCTCCCCGAAGTCAGCGTGCTGCTGCCGGTCAATTCGTTGTCGCCTAGGGTCCAGTTCACGGTCGAGAAATTCGGGTACGGCGAGTTTGGGCGTGCCGAGGGCGACAACGTGACGTCCAGTTCCGTGGCGTCACCGGCGACCGGCGCGACCTGGGATGCCCCGTACTGCTCTGAGACGGACCAGTTGTAGGGCGACGTCGACACATGAATCCTCCGGGTCTCGGCCGACGCCGATCCAGTGCCGCTCATCACTCCGACGACGACAGCGGCGGCGCTGGCAACGGCGATTGCGGAACGCAGCCACCTCGCTCGCATTGTCTGGTGCGCTCGGTCAGCAATCATTCGGTGGTCCCCCATCGTCGTGGTTGTCGTGCCGATCTCACTCGTCGACCAGTTGTTCTCGAAGCGCAGGAGAAGCACTCCCCAATGATCAGCCGTCGAAGCATATCCGGCGCCACTATTCTCTGCAAAGAAGAGGAACACGCCCTTCGAGTGTCAAGCCCCACTGCTTTCCCGCACGTGCATTCCGGCTTTCTCTCCGCTCTAACTGGGGGACTCCCTCCTGCCCGTCCTTCGACCTCTCGACTGAACAGATGTGCTATGGATGTGCTGCAGAGCCTGACAAAAAGGCTGCGGCACGCAGCATCGGTCGCCCTGCCACGCACCGCGAGACCGAATCTTTCGCGTTCAGGGTCGAGAACGATCGTGAGGCATTCCGAAGATGAGACAACGCCCCACCCGGAGGACCGCGGAGCCTGGTCAGGCAGCAGACGACGCTAGTAAGGCCGACGCATCAACCGTCGAGAGGCACCGTACGTCCGACGAGGCACGCGCCGGTCGCAATCGGAGCGGCAACGACGGCATGCACGCCGCCGCTCTTGGGTCCGTACTGACCCAGCAGGCACGAGTCGCCGAGCCTGACCGACACCTGAACCGAGTCGGCATCCAGTCCCACGGACGTCTCGTCCGCCGTCAACTGCATCGCTTCGCGAGGGAAGCCTGCCGATGTCAGCGCCTGGACCACGGAGACGCCGGGTACCTGCGGATCGGCCTCGGCTACGGCGCGCAGAACCTGATCGAAGGCCGGCAGGTTCTGCTCGGCTGTGCCGCCGGGAACGTATGCGGCAGGGGTGGAAGAACCATCCTCGGAGGCGGTGTGGGTAGCGATCGGTGCTGCAGGACCGGGCTCGGTGCAACCGCTGAGAACAGCAGCGAGTGCACAAGCGCCGAGTGCTCCGAGGAGCCGCGACCGAGCGTTCCGTGTCGTCACGAGGCTCCTTTTCCGGGCAGCGGATCTCCTTCCGGGCCCCCGCTCAAAACGGCGTACCCACGGACTCTATCGAAGTCGAGGGATCCACTCCGCCCGCTCCGGCCGCTCCGGCCGCCACCACCGGCTGGGCCTCGGGGGTTGCGGCCCAGTCCTTGGGGGCATCGCCGCCGTCCGACGTCTGGTCGCTCCATCCCGGTTCGGCAACCGGTGCCGACGGAGCAGCCGTTCGGTTGACCGTCTTCGTGTACCGGGTCGTACCCCAGGCCAGATCGTGCCCGATCCCCTCGGCGGTGAGCACGACGTCTGTCCCCGACTTTCCGCCAGCCTCCCACGCGCGAACCCCGAGGCGTCCCGTGACGACGATGCGATCACCGCGCGCCAGCGACGCGAGTGCATTGCCGGCCAGTCCGTTGAACGCGGTGACCGTGTACCAGTTGGTGGAGCCGTCGACCCAGCGCTGTTCTGCGCGGTCGTAACGCCGCTGGGCGGAGGCTAAGCGGAACGTGGTCATCGAGGTGCCGTTGGAGGTGTCGATGCTCCGCGGCTCGGTCCCAATGACTCCGATAACGGTGAGCGTGTCGGTCATGGTGGTGTCCTCTCGTTGGTCGCACCCGTCGCGACCGCGACAGGGACGGCGCCCGAGTGGAGGGGGCTGGTACCACTCGGGCGCCGCAGGATCAGTGTCGCGACAAAGGGCCTGCCTCCGAGGTGGAAGCAGGCCCTTCTGGGGAGAGATCCGCGAAAGAGGCCCCTGTGGAGGAGGCCTATGCGGCGGTGATGTACTTCGAATACGACGCTCGGATCTTGTTGACCTTCGGCTGGGCGACCGCAAGGCAGTAACCCTGGCCTGGATTCTTTGCGAAGAAATCCTGGTGGTAGTCCTCTGCCGCGTAGTAGACGCCGAGCGGAGCGATCTCGGTGACGATCGGTCCGTCCCACCAGTCAGCCGCGCGCTCGCGGGCGGATTCGAAGAGTTCCTTCTCCTCGTCGGAGGAGTAGAACATCGCCGACCGGTACTGCGTGCCGATGTCGTTGCCCTGGCGGTTCAGCTGACGCGGGTCGTGCAGGGTGAAGAAGACGTCGAGGATGACCTGCTCAGGAATGACGTCCGGGTCGAAGGTGACGGCCACGGCCTCGGCATGCCCGGTGCGACCCGAGCAGACGTCCTCGTAGTCGGGCTCGGTCGTTCGGCCGCCGGTATAACCGGAGACAACGTCGGTCACGCCGTCGAGGACGCGATAAACGGCGTCCAGACACCAAAAGCATCCTCCGGCGAGTACGAATGTGCGCATTGCGTGTGACTCACTTCCTGTCGCATCGACGCATCCGAGGCATCGGGCACGTCTCTTCATCCAACACCCTCGTGAACCTCTGCATTCCGTCGAGGGAGACCCTGGAATGGAGATGGTCCCTGGAATAGAGTCCCCACGTGAGTTACGACGCCGCCCCAGCCCGCTATGACCGCATGGAATACCGACGCAGTGGACGGAGCGGCCTGAAGCTCCCCGCCCTCTCCCTCGGCCTTTGGCACAATTTCGGCTCAGACCGTGCACTCGATACGCAGCGCTCGATCCTGCGCCGTGCCCTGGACCTCGGGATCACCCACTTCGACCTGGCCAACAACTACGGCCCGCCCTACGGTGCCGCCGAGACCGCCTTCGGACGGATCTTCGCGGAGGATTTTCGGCCCTACCGTGACGAAATTGTCCTCTCCTCAAAGGCGGGCTACGACATGTGGCCAGGACCATACGGCGACGGCGGCTCGCGCAAGTACCTCCTCTCCTCGCTCGACCAGAGCCTGAATCGCCTCGGTGTCGACTACGTCGACGTCTTCTACTCCCACCGCCCCGATCCCGAGACGCCGATCGAGGAGACGATGGGCGCGCTTGCCTCGGCGGTGCAGCAGGGCAAAGCGCTCTACGTGGGCATCTCGAACTACTCCCCCGAGCAGACCCGCGCCGCCCAGAAGGCGCTGGCGGCGCACGGCGTTCCCCTCGTCCTGCATCAGCCGCGCTACTCCCTCTTCGACCGCGGACCCGAGCGCGGGCTCTTCCCCGTTCTCGACGAGCTCGGCGCCGGCTGCATCGTCTTCTCTCCGCTCGCGCAGGGACTGCTGACCGACCGCTACCTCGACGGCACCGTCCCGCACGGCTCGCGCGCAGCCACCTCGCGCTTTCTTTCTTCGGAACGGATCGACGAGGACTACCTGACCCGCGCTCGCGGCCTGAACGCTCTCGCTCAACGGCGCGGTCAGTCACTGGCCCAGCTCGCGTTGACCTGGGTGCTGCGGATCCCGACGGTGACCAGCGCGATCATCGGAGCATCGAGCGTCGCCCAGCTGGAGCACAACGTCGCTGCACTCGAGTTCGGGTCCCTGTCGGCGGACGAGATGGCCGCGATTGACGAGTTCGCCGTCCACGGGACAACCGTGCGCTGAGCACCGCGTGTGTATGTCGGTGGTCGGCCGTAACCTACGGGAGCACTCGGCAAGCGGGTGCTGTACGTACCGAGCAGGAGGAACCCGATGTCCCTGTCCACGCTGCACGCCATTCGCACTCCGCCGACGCTCACGCGGGTGAATCCGCGCCTCTGGCGGGTCAACACCGGCTCCGGGGCCGTCATCGGCCACATCGAGCTGGTCGACGATCCGCAGGGCGAGCGGTACCGCGCCCGCCTGCTACGCGCGGGCATGCCGGCCGGCGCACAGCTCGGAGAGTTCTGGAGCGTCGATGATGCCGTCGAGGTTTTTCGTGTCGCCTAGTCCCTTCGCGCCTCCGCCGCGCCGATACCCGCCCACGGCGGCGTGCCGACCAGACCGCGGATACCACCCGGGCTAGCGTTCGCGTCATGCAGTGGTGGAACGAGTTCATGTCCTGGATCCGCACGGGCGAGGGGTACCAGGCGATCGTCACAGCCGTGGTGGTCTTGGTAGCCGTGGTGATCGGAGTGGTCATCGTCGCGTCCGTGTTCCGCGCGTCGATCGCGCGCCTCATTCGGCAGCAGGAGCACGAGAGGAAGAACGCGATCATCGCGACGCTCGTCGATGCGGCAGTCGACGCCTCCGCCTGGAATGTGTTGAGCGGTCCCGAGCGGGTTTTGAGTGATCGCGCATCGGCGCAGGCCGAGACCCATCTCAGGCTCCTTCCCGTCAAGGGCTCCGGGGTGGCCGCCAACTGGGCAGCTCACGAACTTGCCGAACTGAAGCACACGTCAACCACCGGCGGTTACCAGACCCAGGCGAGCGTGGGCGAGTTCCGCGATCGTCTCGTGCAGTGGCGCGACAGACCTGGCCGCGCACGCAAGGCCTTCCTGGCAGATCTCGAACGCTGGCGTTTCTCGGAGACTGGGCGCGAGCGTACAGAAGACATCGACTGGAGCGGGGTGGAGGAGGAGCGTCCCGTTGCAACTGCGCAGTCGGACGAGCCGACGTCTCGGCCCTCGTCGTCCGGGCTTCCCGTGGACGTCGGAGCAGGTTCCTCTGATCCCGGTAGTGACTCTGCGCGCTCCTCGGCTCCGACGATCGTGCTTCCCCCGGCCGCGGGCGACATGTCTGAGGATGAGACGAGTCGTCTTCTCGCCGATGTCGACCGCCTCGACGTTCCGTCACGAGAGCGATTTGTTGAAGAGCTACCGCCGATCGAGTCACACCGTCACGCACCTGCCAAAGATGCGCCGGAGCCGACCCGGGATGGCGACGCGCCGGACACCGATGGACCGGACGCCGAGCCGATCGAGGAGATTGATGCGGCAACAGTCCAAACCGATGAAGCGCGTTTCCAGCCGACAGCACCCGCGAGTGACCGCCCGGCTTCCTCCGAGCGTCCGTCCGACTGATTCGATGTGAGTGAAGTCTTCATGGACTTCGAGAAGAGCAGAGAAGGCCCCGACCGCAGCTGCGGTCGGGGCCTTCTCTGTAGTGCGGGTGGTGCTTGTCATCCGTACTAGCTGTGTGCATCGCGTGCACGGGCGACTCGGCCGACCAGCACGGCAAGGGGTGCCGCGACGATCGTCCACGCGACGGCGATTCCACCGAGGATGGCGAGTATCAGCATGGTCGTACCTCCGTTCGTTACGTCGTTGTAATTCCGAACACCTTCAGACTAGGTGCCTCACCCCCACTCAAGTGTCGGAGAGTGAGAAACACGCCGATGTTGCCTCCGATTTGCCAGTGTGTTACAAGAGCAAGTCATGCTTGTCCTCATATGAGGGTCAGGCCACCGGAAGAAAGCATCCGCGCGCCACGTTTCGACCCTGACGTCCGATCTCGGTCAACTCTGAAGAACGGTGACCGCTCCGACCATGTGAACCCCGCGGCACGGGACGTCTGCAGCCGAACTTGCGGAACCGGCGTAGTAGCCTGGCCGGACGCCCTCGTAGCTCAGCGGATAGAGCAGCAGCCTTCTAATCTGACGGTCGCAGGTTCGAGTCCTGCCGAGGGCACCAACCCGTTTCACTCTCCTCCGTCGAGACGGACACCGGTCGCCTCTCCACACGTTTCGGCCCGGAGGGACCTCCCGGGGCAGTACGCTTTGGTGCGTACAAGAACCGCGAGCAGGCACGACGGGACCCGCCACCGTCTGGATCCCTCCCCGGAGTCTGGATCCCTCCCCGGAGTCGATCGTAGGCCCAACGACCATCGTCCGAGAGAAGCCGGGTCACGAGGAGCGGGTTGTCTCTCACTGCCCCCAACGCCCCTCCGCCAGACGCGCTCGCTGACCCAACAGCACCGCTGATCGAGCGTTCACCGCGAAGGACCGATCGATCCCCTGAGCCGTAAGGTCCTCAAGACGAGCAGTGATGCCGCGGGCGTGATGCACAATAACGCCATCGACGTGCCCGAACGCCTTAACGGCAAGCGCAAGCAATCATTCCGACTCCGGTTCCTCGAATTCGTCGGAAGCGCTCACGACCCGCGCCCAAGCTATTAGCACTCGCCAACCAGCTGCTCGGGAACATGACGGCCGGAACGAGTAGCAAATAGGGCATCGGTCTTGCATTTAAATGTGACCATCAGAGGACAGGCCAATTGGACGATGAGAACTCAGAAAAGTGCGGTTCTCCAAATTGAGTTTAGACGTCGAGACAACCGCCAGCCAGCCGGACGAAGCACAAGAATCCGGCCTGGCGTTCCTCCGCGCTCACCCTTCGTGATGTACTGCGAATCTTTGATCGCTGGTGTCACCACTCTCCCTTCCCATCCTCATGTCGAAGGGAAGAGGTCCGGTTCGATCGGCGACGTCTGACAGAGCAGCGTGCCACTTTCTCCTTACATGTAGCCGAGGGGACACGTTCATCCGGCTCAACCAAAGGCGTAGCTCGCATTCACAGCGCCGGCGCCGCTCACGTGAAGTGAACGGCAGCCAGAGCAAACGTGAATCAGCCGGAGGCCTGAAGAAACGCCTCGGCCTTCTCCCGGAAGTCAGCGACGAGGTTCTCGTTGCGCGCATACTGCTGAGTCGGGTGTACGAAGTCTCGTTTAATAATGTAGTCGCCGGAGAGGATCGGGCACTTGCCATCCGTGCAGAACCAGTTCATCGTGTCAATGTAGGAAGTGCCGGGGACAGTGGGCTCTACTTGATGAATTTGAGTCCAGGTATCCTGAACACGGGATTCGCACGATGACGGCTTTCCTACCGGAGTATAGCAATCCGCGATCTGCTTTCCCTCAGGCGGGGGAGAGACGAAAATGATTTTTGCGCCCGACGGCGAAGCTTTTTGCACGAAGGATTCTGCCGCCGCTTTCCACTCCGCCTGCGCTGCTGCACCGGTTGCACCGGACGTTAGTTTGTTCGGAAGGGACCAGTTATAGTTCTCGATCACAAAGACTGCCACGGGCTTGACCTTATTGATGTAGGCAAGTGAGTTGTCTCTGTGGCTGAGGCAACCAGCTTTCCGGTCGGCCGGAGTAAAGACAACATCAAGGTCGATGACAGCACAGCCCGTCGCGGTAGCACCGCGCACGTGGTAACGATCCTCGAAGGCCGCTCGGACGGTCGGCATCAGCGTCATGCCGAGCGAATCGCCGTACACGACGATCTCCGGATTCGACGTGTTGCCGAATGAGCATGATGACGGGTCATCAAAATTTGTCCGGCCGCAGCCTAATGCCACCTCGTCAGGTGTACCCTCATCAATGACATTGTCGACCGATGGGCTCGTCGTGGCAGGCCAGGATGTCGACTTGAGTGCCGCCTTCAGCGCAGCCTCAGCTCTTGCGCCAGGAGTGTCAACCACCGGTGCGCCGCTCGAGGTGGCCGTCATGCTCGGCCCCGCGACTGGCCGCACGTATTCCTCTGCCGGTGGCGGCGCGCTGGTCACTCCCACGACCGCGACTGTCGCCGCGGCGAGGAAGCCAAGACCGTAGTACTTGACGTTAGCATTCTCCTTACGCCATTTCTTCCATGCCTCAAGCTGCGTGTGCCACGATCCACCTTTGAAGAGCGGAGAGAGGTTCATGGGCTTTTCGACGACATGGTAGGAGGTGATGGAGAGCACTGCCGTCACGGCGAGCACGGTCATGAAGTAAGGCAAGCCGAGATCTGGAATCAGGATCGCCGTGAACACGATTACCGGAAAGTGCCAAAGGTAGAGACTGTAAGAGATATCTCCGATGTACTTCGCGGCGGGATTCACGAGCAGGAAGTTCCAACGGGCAGTGCCACCGGCAGAAGAGACGATAACGAGTCCCGCGGACAGAACGGGAAGAAGGGCGCCTGGCGCCGGGAAGACGGTTCCCGAATCGATGATGAACAGGGCGGCGAACATACCGCCGATACCGATCCACGCCAAGACCGGTCGTAGCGCGGTGGGGATGCTCGCGAAGCGACTGGCGAAGATCGCCAGGATCGCTCCGATCCCAAGCTCCCACGTGCGGGAGAACAGCGAGAAATATGCGACCGTCGATGACGCGGCGGACTCATAGAACGCCCAGGCGAGGGAGCCGACGATGATCACGCCCATCGCGGTACCGGCGAAACTAATTGCTTTCGCCGGTGTTGCCTTGAGAGCCTTCGTGGCCAGCACAAGAATCCCGAGCATGAGCCAGGGCCACACGAAGTAGAACTGCTCCTCAACGGACAGCGACCAAAAGTGTTGAAGGGGTGACGGCGCGCCACCCTGCGCAAAATAATCGGTACCGGTGCTAGCAAACCGCCAGTTCGCGAAGAAGAAAAAGGACGCGATTGAGTCCCAGACGGTCGCGTCGAACTTGTTTCCCAGGAAGAGTGCTCGAGCTGCGGCGAGAGTAGCGCCGATAACGAGGATGGTGGCCGGCACGATCCGTCGAATCCTGCGCGCGTAAAAGCCAGTGAACGAGATATGCCCCGTTTTTTGAAACTCCTTGAGCAAGATACCCGTGATGAGAAAGCCGGAGATAACGAAGAAGATGTCGACGCCGACGAAGCCTCCCGTCGGCCATGCGAAGAGGTGGTCGGCGATGACCGCTAACACCGCGAACGCGCGAAGCCCCTGGATATCCGGCCGAAAACCCGCACGGGATGGTTTGGTCGACGCACGGCGTGATCGCGGGGCAGTAGTGCTACTCATTCTTCTCCTCGTCTGGCACAGTCTGGGTCGCCTGGCGGGGAATGCTAACACCGCGGTCGAACGCCGTCCGCCGGTATTCGCGTAAGAGCGACGAGTTGGCGCGAATGACGACGCGCAGGCCCAAAAATGTCGGCGAGACACTGAGGTCTGCCCGATGACTCGGTAGGCTCTCGGCCTTTTCCGACGATGCGCGGCCCCGGTCGAGCCGCTCTTTTCTCACCGTCGACAGCGCCCCCGTCCGAGCAGCCGCTAAGAGCGGCGCCTGCCGGCTGGAGAAGACGAACGACTGGGCGGCTCTCAGGCTCCGTGGACGAGGCCGAGCACGCCGACCACGAGCGAGACGGCGGCCAGGACGAGGGAGGTGCCGATCAACACCGTGTGCACGCGGAGGAAGGTCGTCGCACGGCCCTCGGTGTCGCGCGCGCGAGGATCTTTGCGGACGCGACGGAGGAAGGGCGGCCACACGATGGCGTTCCAGACGGCGTTGGCAATCAGAACCCAGCAGACGAGCGTCATCACGAGAATTAAGTGTAGAGGCCACTCCCCGCGGCCGAATCGGGCTGTCGGTGGCCGCGGATAGACTCTGCGCATGAGTAGCGCCCCCGATCGTCTTGTCTGGATCGACTGCGAGATGACGGGGCTCGACCTCTCCGTCGATGAGCTTGTCGAGATCGCCGTCGTCGTCACCGACTTCGATCTCGAGCCCCTCGACGAGGGACTCTCGATCGTTATCCGCCCCGACGACAGCGCGCTGGCGAACATGGGCGACTTTGTGCGCACGATGCACGAGACGTCCGGCCTGCTCACCGAAATCCCTTCCGGCATGAGCGTCGCGGAGGCGGAGTACGAGGTGCTTGAGTACGTGCTGAAGCATGTGCCTGCCGAGCAGCAGGCTCCGCTCGCCGGCAACTCGATTGGTACCGACCGGGCATTCCTCGCCGCGTTCATGCCGCGCCTCGACTCCCACCTGCACTATCGCAATGTCGATGTCAGCACCATCAAGGAGCTGGCGCGCCGCTGGTTCCCGCGCATCTACTTCAACGCTCCGGCTAAGAACGGCGGGCACCGCGCGCTCGCGGACATCCTCGAAAGCATCCGGGAGCTGCGCTACTACCGGCGCGCCATCTTCGTGGCGGAGCCGGGGCCGACGACCGCCGAGGTGCAGGCCGTTTCGGCCAGCGTCGTGGACGAGTTCACTCCCAGGATGTAGTACTCTCGTACAGTTGCTTCGCGGGGTCTGCCCCGAGAAACACACTCCTGGTGGGTATAGCTCAGTTGGCAGAGCGCCTGGTTGTGGTCTAGGAGGCCGCGGGTTCGAGCCCCGTTACTCACCCCAGTGGCTGTGGATGCAGCTCAAGAGGCCCGGAGTCCACGACTCCGGGCCTTTTCGTGTGCGGGCTTCGTGCAGAGAGGCGACCGGATGCTCGAACTCGACGGGGCAGCCTTCGAGGCGCTGGTCGTCGCCGAACTCGACCAGCTCCCGGACGACATGGTCGATGGCCTCGAGAACGTCGTGTTCGTCGTCGAGGACCGGCCGGAGGACGGCTCGCTCGACCTCCTCGGCATCTACGACGGCATCGCGCTGACGGAGCGTGAGCGCTACGGCTTCGGCGAGATGCCCGACCGGATTGTGCTCTTCCGCGAGCCGCATCTCGCCGTCTGCGACAACCTCGACGAACTCCGCGACGAGGTTCACGTCACGCTCGTGCACGAGATCGCCCACTTTTATGGCATCGACGACGAGCGCCTGCACGAACTCGGTTGGGCCTGAGACTCAGTCGTCCACGCCGCTGGTGTCGAGCACGACGTCCGCACCTTCCCGGGGGCGTTCCCGCGCGCAGTAGGCGCGGAAATCGCGGTCCCACTCCTCCCAGTGCGGGGCGAAGAGTTCGCCGTCGCGAGTGAGTGCCCGCTTCCGCCGTTGCGCGTCGCCCGCCTCCAGCCAGATAACCAGACCGGCGTACCTTCGCGCCGCGGCGTTCGCGGCACCGCAGCCCTCGAGAAGGAGAAGCGACGCGCTGACCCGACGACGGCCGGCGGTCGTCCCGGTTGCCCAGTTCCAGGGCCGCCAGCGAGCTGAGAGGCCGAGGGCGTGCGCGCGGACAAGGTCCTGTGCGGTCGCTCGCGCAGCGCTGTCGAGTCCAGACCAGCCGGGGAAGAGGTCGTCCATCCGCACGAGTTCGACCGAGGGTGCGCCCGAAACGGCGAGCAGCTCTGCGAGGAGAGAACGCGCGAATGTCGACTTGCCCGAGCCGCTCGGCCCGTCGAGCAGGATCGTCCGTCTCCGCTCGGCGACGATGCGCCGAGCGAGCCGCCGGGCCGTGTCGGCGGTGAGGTCCTGCGCCGGCGGCATGCTCGCGAAAGCCCTAGCCATGCAGGACGAAGCTCCATGAGCCCGACAGAACGGCCGCAGCGACCGACATGGCCGCGAGAGCGGTACCTCCGGCGATCAGCAGGACGTCGCCTGCGCCGAGTCGCGACTCCCGAGCCCAGGTGCGCGGGATGCCGGAACCGAAACCCTTCGCCTCCATCGCTGTCGCGAGGCGACTGCCGCGGCGAATGGCGAGAACGAGCAGCGAGAAGGTGCGCGAGGCGAGACTTCGCACGGCCTGCACCGGACCGCGGCCGTCCGCGACCCCGCGGGCTCGACGCGCCATCGACAGCGTCCGCCAGTCCTCGACGAGGAGGCCGACAAGCCGCATGCCAGCAAGGGCGCCAAGGACGAAGCGTGACGGCAAGCGAAGGATCTGGGCGAGACCGTCCGCGAGATCGGTCGGGTCGGTCGTCGCGATGAGCACCACGCTCGGCAGCCCGATCGCCAGCACACGCAGCGCGATAGCGAGGCCGAGGGCGACTGAGCCCTCGGTCACGGAAACGATCAGGAACTCGGCGTAGACGGCTCCGCTGTCGCGCCCGTAGAGGACAGTAGAAAGTCCCGCCAGGGGCGCGGCGACCCAGACGGGGGCCGTGCGCCGCACGAGTTCCCTCGCACGAAGCCCGGCGAATGGCAGGACGAGCAGCTCCAGGAGGAGTGCCGTGGCGGCCGACACCGCATCCACGGTGAGGATCAGCGCCAGCGCGATCACGAGACTCGCGAAGAGCTTCGCCACAGGATTGGCTCGCGCGAGCGGACTGCGCGCGGGGACGGACTCGAGGAGCGTCATCCAGCCACCGCCTCACGTGCGCCCAGGGTCACGACGGTGTCGGCGAGAGCGGCCACCAGCGCCTCATCGTGGGTGACAGCGACGATCGCGGTGCCCTCGTCGCGCTGCTCGGCGAGGAGATCGACAAGTACCCCCCAGGTCAATCGGTCCTGTCCGAAAGTCGGCTCGTCGAGCACGAGGACGGACGGGGCTCGCGTGAGGGCGGAGGCGACAGCGAGGCGCCGCTTCTCGCCGCCGGAGAGCGTAAAGGGATGTGCCTCGGCTAGGTGCGCAAGGCCCAAGCGCTCGAGCAGTTCATCCGCCCGGCGTCGCTCGGCCGTGTCGCGGGCGCCAAGCGCAAGCTCTGCTCGGACACGAGCCCTGAGGAACTGATGCTCCGGCTCCTGGAACACCATCGCGATGCGCTCGGCGAGCTGCGCCGAGGTCCAGCGAATCGGCTCCGGGGCGGCGCCGGAGCGCAGGAGGTCGGAGGCGAAGATCTGACCCGCGGACGGCGGGAGAAGGCCGGCCAGGGTCAGTGCGAGGGTCGACTTGCCCGCGCCATTGGGCCCGAGCACCGCGGTCACCCGAGCCGAATCGACGGTGAGGCCGAGCCCAGAGGCGACGACGGCCGATTGCCGCCGACCGAGCACCGGCCTGCCGATCGACAGGTCGCGCGCGCTCAGCACAGCGGATGCGGGCTGAGCACTCGCCGCGCGGCGCTCAGGGAATTCCCCCGGCAACCAGACGCCGGAGGCACGCAGCACCTCTCGCGCTTCCTCGAGGACCAGCGACCCAGCGCCGTTGGCGACCACAGCGCCGTTGCGACCGAGGACGATAACCCGGTCGACCATGTCGATCCAGACACCGACCCGGTGCTCGACGACGATGAGCGTCGCTCCGGTGCGCTGACAGGTGCGCTCGACCGCCTCACGCACCTCGCTCACACCCTGTGGATCGAGGTTGGCGGTTGGCTCATCGAGGAGGAGCAGCCTCGGCCGCATGGCGAGAACGCCCGCCAACGCGAGCCTCTGCTTCTGGCCGCCGGAGAGCGCCGAGGTCGATCGGTCGAGGGGCACGGCGAGCCCGACATCGTCGAGCGCCTCACGCACACGGGCCGAAATCTCGGAGCGCGGCACGCCAAGGTTCTCGCAGGCAAAGGCTACGTCGTCGCCGACCCGTGCCAGGACGGCCTGCGTGTCCGGATCCTGTAGCACGAGGCCCGCTACGCCGCGACGGGCGAGGGGCGCCGCGCCGTCAATCTCGAGGTCGCCTGACGCGGCGCCGTCCTCCTCGCCGCCGAGTACCCCGGCCAGGGCGTGCAGAAGTGTGCTCTTGCCTGCTCCGGACGGGCCGAGCAGGAGGACTCGCTCCCTTGGCTCGATCGCGAGGTCGACTCCGATCACCGCGGCCTGTGAGCGTCCCGCGTGCTGCCAGCTCCACCCCCGCGCGCGAACCGAGGCGCCGCTCATCGAACGCTCGCACCGACTCCCTCGACCGTCCGGCCCTCGCGACCCGAGGCGAAGCGGTCGAGTGCGCCCGACGCGGCCAGCCCGCGGACCGCGAACCAGGAGAGTAGGCCGGCCAGTAAGACGCCGGAGACGATCGACGAGACGACGTAGACCGCCTTGAACAGCGAGTCATTTGCGGCATAGAAGGACAGAAGGTCGTTGATCGCGAGAGCGAGTCCCGCGCCGGCACCGGCGAGCATCGCAACGAGCGGGCGTCCGCTGCGGTAAAGGAAGAGTGCGAGGACGATCTCGGCGCCGAGCCCCTGCACGAGGCCGGAGATCAGCACGGTGAAACCCCACTGAGTACCGATCAGTGCCGAGACGGCCGCGGCGACGAGCTCGGTGTAGAGCGCGGCGCCGGGCTTGCGGATAATCAATCCACCGAGGACACCGGCGAAGAGCCAGCCGCCGCCGAGGAGACCACCGAGGCCGGGAAGGAACGCGAAAGTCACGCCAAGGACATTCGTGGCGAGACCCCACGCCCAGAACACGATGCCGCTCGCGACGGCGACGACGCTCGCGACCACGATGTCAACGACCCGCCAGCGGAGGTTGCGCCTGGATGGCGTAGGAAGGGATGTCGCGCTCGAATTCCCCACGCCTAATTTCTGCGCATTCGTGTTCTGCGCATTCGTGTTCTGCACTGTCGTGCCCTTTCGTGGAAGCGAATGGAGGGCACGGGTTTGGAAGAGGAGATCGAAACGTTCCTTCGCTGGCATGACCCAGATCAGGTTCGACGGTCGAAGGCTGCTGCCTTCCTCTCAGTCCGGTGCACCGGACTCCCGTGTTTGTCGGTAATCATAGACGTCATGTCGTGGTCGGTGGTCGTCGTCCTGGCCGTGCTCCTGCTGGTGCTCCTCCAGGTCTTGCTCTGGCAGCGCCGTTGGCGCATTCGCCGTGAGCTGCTGACGTACGGGACGCGTGTGGCCGCGAGGGTCGTTGCGCACGATCCTGCCCGCGGTGACCGCGATTCCGCGCGGGATCTTGGCCGTCTCCTGGTCATTTACCGTACGGCTGAGGGTGAGGAGAAGCGTGCGGTGAAGACGCCGCAAAGACGAGGCGATGCGTGGATGGCAGGCGAGCCGGCGGCGGTGATCTACGACCCGCGGCGGCCGAATGACGCCGAGCGCCTGATCGTCGGCTTCGGCCGGACAAAGAAGAAGTGGTTCACCGCGCGCCAGCAACGCGCCAGCTGATCCGGCACAGGGCCTCCTCGCAGGAGGGCCCGCCCGCCTTCTCAAAGGAGCTATTTTTTGAGGGCACGAATGATTCGCGCAAGCGCCTTGCCGGTCACCCACACGAACGGGATACCGACGGCGAGCACGGAGATGACATTCGGCTGAAAGCGCAGACCGAGATCGTCCTTGATATAGGCGCCGATCGGGATGATCGTGGCGCCGCCGCCTCCGCCGCCCTCCTGGCCATCCTCAGAGCCGCTGCCGCCGCCGAAGCCAAACCAGCGAAGGGCAACCGGGACGAGCGAGACACCATCAACGGTGACGGGCTCGCCGTAAATCGTCGCGGTGCCCGCGGTGGTGACGGTGTCGGCCAGGGAAACTGCGATGTTGGGCATGTTGTGACGGTACTCCGCGACTCTCGACGTCGACAAGCGGCAGGCCGGGGCGCACAGGACTCGCCCATGTCTTCGCCGGAGCGGGCGGCGATAATCAACGGATGTCCTCCCGCCCCCGCCGTCGCCGACCCGTGCGCTCGACGGTGACGGCGATCGTCGCCCTCCTCCTCACCGTCTTCCTGGCGTTTCACCGGGTGCTCCCCGATCCGGTTGGCTGGCTGTCGGTGTTCGAGATCGGCATCCCCTGGACTGGGCTCGCCGTGCTCCTGCTGATCGCCGCGGCGGTGAGCCTGCGCTCGCGAGGTACCGCAGCGGCGGTGACCGTGCTGGCGATGGTCTACGGGGTCCTCGTACTCCCGGTCGCGCTCCCCGCACCCGCGGTCCGTTCGGGATCATTTACCGTGGTCAGCCAGAACATCGAGACGAGCGACGATGCGGCCAGCGTCGCCGCTGCCCTTGCCTCGCGGGAACCGGACATCATCGCGCTGCAGGAGCTCGACGGCGCAGCGCGGAGGGCCGTCGACGCCGAACTCTCCGACGAGTACCCCTACTCGTTCGTCTCCAGCACCGTCGGTGTGTGGAGCAGAACGGCGCTCTCGGAGGAGGAGCCGCTCGATCTCGGCCTCGGCTGGGAGCGGGCTCTCGCCGTCAATGTCGACACGCCGGTCGGCAGCACGCGTCTGTTTGTCGTGCATCTCGCTTCGTTCCGTCCGGGCAATCACGAGGAGCGGGACACCATGCTGTCGGCTCTCGCTTCGGCGTTGAGAGATGACACGTCCACGAGGACCCTTGTGATCGGCGACTTCAACACTCCGACCGATGATCACCTGCTGGCCCCGGTACTGGCGGAGGCGGGACTCGTCCGCACGGGCGGCATCGGCTTTCCGGCGACGTGGCCGTCACTCCTTCCGCTTGTCGCCCTCGACCACGCCCTCGCTGAGCATGTGCCGTCGGCGACCCTCGACGTTTTGCCGCCGAATGGCTCCGACCACAGGCCGATCAGTCTGACGATCGGCTCCGCGTAGCGACCGTGTCGCTGATGTCGATGCCTTTCGCCGACTCGGGTGCAGAGCGCGAGAGGAGCGAGGCGGGTCGCACAGCTCCGGAACCGAAGCGGGCGGCCACATCGTCCACGGCGAGCTCGGCGTCGCGCCAGTCGTCGGAGTCGCTCCAGAGCGAGAAAGCGACCTCGTCGGCCTCCACCAGCTGTTCGCCGCGCACGCCGATCAGGCGAACCGGGCGACGGAGCGGATTTGCCGACTCGAGCAGCGCCGACGACGCCTCGAAGAGGACCCGCGCCACGTCCGTCGCCTCGACGAGCGTCCGCGAGCGCGTGAGAGTGGTGAAATCGCCGAAGCGAACCTTCACGGCGACCGTCCGGCAGCGCACGCCGGAGCGGCGCAACCTCACGGCGACCTTGTCGCAGAGACGCAGCAGTTCGCGGCGCACGAGTTCGGGCTCGGCGACGTCTTCGGCGAAGGTGATCTCGTGTCCTGCGCTCTTCTCGATCTGTCGGGTGTCGACTGCTCGCGGGTCGACTCCGTTCGCGAGCGCGTGCAGGCGGCGACCGGTGGCTTCGCCGAGCGCCGACACGAGCGACGAAAGCGGGGTCGTCGCGACGTCGGCGACGGTTCGCAGGCCGCGCCGCACCAGCGACTCCTCGGTGCTCCCGCCGACCCCCCAGAGGGCGCTGACCGGTAACGGATCGAGGAACGCGCGGACGCCGTCGGCCGGGACGACGAGCAGGCCGTCGGGTTTGGATCGACCGGAGGCAAGCTTCGCGACGAATTTGGTACTAGCGATGCCGACGGAGCAGGTGAGCCCCAGTTCGGCGTAGACACGGCGACGGATCTCGGTGCCGATCGTGAACGGCGAGCCGGAGATCCGTCGCGCACCGGCGACATCGAGAAATGCCTCGTCGATACTCAGACGCTCGACCAAGGGGGTAAAGGAGTCGAAGATCGCCATCACCCGGCGGGAGGCGTCACGGTAGCGCTCCATGTGCGGCTCGAGTACGACAGCATGAGGACAGCGGCGCAGTGCCACCGCCATCGGCATCGCCGAGTTGACGCCGAACCGGCGCGCCTCGTAGGTTGCGGCGGTCACGACGGAGCGGGCACCGAGGTGCCCGACGATGACCGGCCGCCCCCGGAGGTCGGGGCGCTCAAGGAGTTCGACCGAGGCGAAAAACGCATCCATGTCGATGTGCAGGATGCTGGCGCGGGGGTCGTCGAGCGGGTCGGCCGTGATTTGCCGCCCACTGCCGTCCTGCTTGCTCATGCGTCCTGGCCGTCCTGCTTGCTCATGCGTCCTGCTCGCTCATGTCCTGATCACCGATGTGTCCCGCTCCGCCGCGTGCCGCCCACTCTCCCGCTATGCTCGCACGCACCTCCGACACCGGTGGAGGGAATGGCCGCCGCTTCGCTGCGGTTGACCCGACCACCACGACGCTCCGGAGAGACATATGACGCACGAGCAGCCCGACTCCCCCACCGCCACCGAGATGAGCCGCTGGCTCGACCTGCAGGATCACGCGCACCGAGCCTTCGAAGTGCGCCTCGCAGCCGTCGAAGACTGGTCGGCCCCTACTCCTGACACCGAGTGGGACACCCGAGCCCTCGTCCTGCATGTCATCCGCGAGCAGCAGCGCGCCCACATCCTCCTCGCCGGCGGTGACGACTCGCCAATCCGCCTCGAGCCCGTGGCCTCCGACCTACGCAGTGAGTGGCGGCGCGTGACCGATCAGGTCCGTGACGCGGCCCGGGCCGTCGATCCCGCCGCGGTGCTCCAGCTCGGCCGAGACGCGGTGAGCGCGCTCGAGATGGTGCAGGAGCAAGTGGCCGACGTCACCGTGCACACCTGGGACCTCGCCCGAGCGACCGGCAGCGACGAGCGTCTTGAGGACGAACTGGTGGCGGCCGTGTGGGAACTCTTCGCTCCGCAGGAGGAGACGTTGCGGGCCAGCGGACTCTACGCCGCACCCGTTTTGGTCGACGAGACGGCGCCGTTACAGAGTCGCCTCTTGGCAATCACGGGTCGTGACGACCGCCTCGCCGCCTGAGCGCGTCAAGGCCTGGGGGACGGCTCCGAGCCGACGGCAGGATGGAAGGCATTACGGACACGGGGCGATGTGCCCCGACGAGGAGAGGAACATCCATGACACGAATCGCCGTCATCGGAGCCCACGGCAAGGTCGGGCAGCAGATCCTGCACCTGCTCTACGACGCCGGTCATGAGTCTGTTGGAGTGGTCCGCAACCCCGACCATGCCGAGGACATCCTCCGATTGGGTAGCGAGCCTCTCGTGCACGACCTTGAGGACAGCACGCCTGAGGCGTTTGCGGAGGCGCTCGGGCACGTCGACGGGATGGTCTTCACGGCCGGTGCCGGCCCCGACTCAGGACCGGACCGCAAGAGGACCGTCGACCTGGGCGCCTCAGTGCTCAGCCAGAAGGCAGCCGCGATCATCGGCGTGCAGCACTTCGTGCAGATCAGCGCGATGGGCGTCGATGAGCCACTTCCCGAGGAGACGGACGCGGGCTGGAAAGCCTATGTCGAGGCAAAGCGCGATGCCGATGCGGCGCTGCGCGACTCCGGAGTGGACTGGACGATCCTCCGCCCCGGAGGACTGACCACTGACGAGGGCACTGGCAAGATCACCCTCGGCACCTCCGTCGAGAAGGGCAGCATCCCCCGCGCCGACGTCGCGGCGACCGTGATCGCGGTGCTGGCGCAGCCGACATCAATCGGGAAGACCTGGGAGATCGTCTCTGGTACGAGCCCGATCGACGAGGCCGTCGCTCACGGCGCCTGAGCTGGGCTCCGCCTTCTAGAGTAGGGCGGGTGAGCAGTCACCCGCCCCGCCCCTGGATCCGCAGCTACGCGCCCGGCGTGCCGACGGAGTTCGAACCCCCCACCGGCTCGCTGCTCGATATCGTCACCGATTCGGCCGAGCGTTACCCAGACCGTGTCGCCCTGGAATTCTTTGGCCGCTCGACCAGCTACTCGCAGCTCGCCGATGAGGTCGAGCGGGCGGCGGAGGGGCTTCGCGGCCTCGGCGTGCGCGCGGGCGATCCCGTCGCTCTCGTGCTGCCGAATTGCCCGCAGCACGTCGTGGCCTTCTATGCCGTGCTGCGCCTGGGCGCCGTCGTGGTCGAGCACAATCCGCTCTATACCCCACGGGAGCTTCGCCACCAGTTCGAGGACCACGGCGCCCGCGTCGCTATTGCCTGGAACCGCGTCGTCCCCGTGGTGCAGGACCTGCCGGCCGATCTGGGTGTCGAGACCGTGATCGCCGTCGATCTGACTCGTGCGATGCCCGCGCCGACCCGCGCTGCCCTGCGCCTACCGCTGAAGAAGGCGCGGGAGTCGCGCTCCGCCCTGACCGCTCCTGTTCGGGGCGCCATCGACTGGGAGTCGCTGCTGCGCCGCCGGATCGACGCCGCGCACCCACGACCGACGGCGGACGACCTCGCGGTCATCCAGTACACCAGTGGGACGACCGGCACCCCGAAGGGGGCCGAGCTGACTCACGCGAACCTGACCGCGAACGCGGCCCAGTCGCGCGCCTGGGTACCGCAGGTGCGGCGCGGCGACTGCATCGTCTACGCCGTCCTGCCCATGTTCCATGCCTACGGGCTGACGCTCTGCCTCACATTCGCGATGAGCATGGGCGCACGGCTCGTGCTGTTCCCGAAGTTCGACCCGGATCTCGTGCTCAAGGTCGTAAAGAAGCATCCGGCGACGTTCCTGCCCGCCGTCCCCCCGATCGCCGAGCGGCTGGCCCGGCGGGCCGAGGAGCGTGGCATCTCGCTGGACGGCATCGAGATCGCAATCTCGGGGGCGATGCCGCTCGATCCCACGCTGGTGGAGTCGTTCGAGGCGTTGACGGGCGGCACGCTGGTCGAGGGCTACGGACTCTCCGAGACCTCGCCGGTTCTGATGGCGAATCCAGTCGGGCCGACGCGCCGCGCGGGCACGGTCGGCCTGCCGCTGCCCGGAACGGACGTGCGGATTGTCGATCCGGAGGACCCCTCCACGGAGATGCCTACGGGCGAACAGGGCGAGCTTGTGGTGCGCGGTCCACAGGTGTTCCGCGGCTACCACCGCAAGCCGGAGGAAACGGCATCCGCCTTCACGAGCGACGGATGGTTCCGCACGGGCGATATCGCGACACTCGACGATGACGGCTTCGTGTGCATCGTCGACAGGATCAAGGAACTCATCATCACGGGCGGCTTCAACGTGTCTCCCTCCGAGGTGGAGGAGGTGCTGCTACGCCTACCCGCGGTTCGCGAAGCAGCGGTAGTAGGGCTGCCGGGCGCCCGAAGCGGCGAGACTGTGGCAGCCGCCATCGTGCTCGAGCCCGGAGCGCACCTGGACGTCGAGGCGGCTCGCGCCGCGGTGCGCGAGGCACTTACGCCCTACAAGGTGCCTAAGCACATCACCATCGTGGACGAACTGCCGCGGAGCATGATCGGTAAGGTCCTGCGCCGCGAGGTCAGAGCGATGCTGGCCGAGGGAGAGTGATCCGACGAAGAGGGCCCACGACCCGTGCTCTCATGGATAAGGGGTCAGAAGCCGAAGTCGCCACCCCCGAAGTCGCCACCGCCACCGAAGTCACCGCCAGCACCGAAGTCACCACCTCCGGAATCACCCCAGCCGCCGGAGTCACCTCCCTCCGCACCGCCCGCCTCGCCGCCGTCGGCCGCGACATCGCCGCTCTCGCCGGCCGCGACATCGCCGCCTGCGTCGGGGAGGAAGGCACCCGCGATCGCCGAGCCGATCGCGAAGCCGGCGATGGTGCCGAGCATCGAGGAAGCGAGCACACCGCCGAAACCCATCCCGCCCCCGCCTGCAAAGCGCCGCTCCATGAATCCGGGCTGGCGCAACTCGCTGCGGGTGGCTGACTGCGCGAGTGTGCGCGGATCGTCGTCCTTGGGCGCGTCGCCAGCGGGTGCGCCCTCGCTCAGTTCGCGGAAAACCTGCTGCCGCTGTTCGGGAGTGAGCTGCTCAAAGGCCTCACGGTGGACCTGCTCGATTGCCTCGGGGGGCGCGGTGCGAAGAAGGTAGCGGTAACGCTCGATGGCCCGCTCGTCGTCGCTGCGCGGCGAGGTGGCGGGCGGAGTGCCGTACTCGGGCCGGCGGTCACCGGTTTGGGGCGGCGCGTAGTCGGCCCGGCGGGCGTTCTCGGGCTGCTCGTCGCGGCCCAACAATCGGTCCAGGAATCCCATGATTTCCTCCTCGGCGCCACGTCGTCGGCGCACAGGCCACCGTAGGCCCCTATCAGTCTCTTCGGCGCGCAGAATCACGGTCAACTCGGAGAACGCGTGTAATCCGCCGTGCCGCGGGCGATTGTGCACGCCGACAATGCACGCTCGGCGACCGCGTCACCGCTGCTTCGGGATGACCACCCACATCACGAGGTAGGCGATGATCTGCGGCCCGGGAAGCAGGCACGAGAGCACGAAAAGGAGCCGCACCACGAAGGGGCTCCAGCCGAAACGACGGGCGAGACCGGCACAGACGCCAGCGATGATCCTGCCCCGACGGGGGCGCACGAGAGTAGCCATGACTCCACCCTGTCGTACGCCACCTGGACGCGGCATCCGGGAAACCCCCTAGCCGTGGACGGGCAAACCCTCGGATGAGGCGGGTCGGGAGCCGCCGATCCGTGCTCGGTGACTAGCACGAGGCGCGCGGTCCCGACCCGGCGCAGACGATCCAGTGCCGCGCCGAGTGCCGCCGATTCCGCTCACCGTGTGCGGCTCACCCGGCCGAGCGCTCCAGTACAAGCTCACGCACACGGGATGCGTCGGCCTGGCCCTTCATCGCCTTCATCACTGCTCCGATGACGGCTCCCGCTGCCTGGACCTTGCCGTCGCGGATCTTCGCGAGCACGTCGGGCTGAGAGGCCAGCGCCGCGTCGATCGCCTCGATGAGTGCCCCGTCGTCCGAGACGACCGCAAGCCCGCGTACGTCGACCACCTGCTTCGGCGACCCCTCGCCAGCGATGACGCCCTGAAGCACCTCGCGGGCGAGCCGGTCGGTGAGCGTTCCATTCGTGATCAGACCAGCAAGCTCAGCCACCTGAGCGGGCGTGACGAGTGCGGCCGGATCCTCGCCCACAGCGTTCGCGAGACGAGCAACCTCGCCCGTCCACCATTTTCGGGCGGCCTGCGGCGAAGCGCCGGCGGCGACGGTCTCGGCGATCTCGACCAGCAGGCCACTGTTAGCGACGTCCTGAAACTCGAGGTCTGTGAAGCCCCACTCGGCCTTGAGCCGGCGGCGACGATCAGCCGGCTTCTCGGGAAGCGCGGCACGCAGTTCCTCGATGAGTTCAGGGCTTGGCACGACCGGCAGTAGATCGGGTTCGGGGAAATAACGGTAGTCATCCGCATCGCTCTTGGGGCGGCCCGCCGAGGTGCGGCCGGTGTCTTCGTGCCAGTGCCGCGTCTCCTGCGTGATGGTGCCGCCGGAGGCGAGGATCGCCGCCTGGCGCTGAATCTCGTAACGCACGGCGCGCTCGACCGAGCGCAGCGAGTTCACGTTCTTCGTCTCGGTGCGAGTGCCAAGCTTCTCCTGGCCGATCGGTCGAAGCGAGACGTTGGCGTCGCAGCGGAGGTTGCCTCGCTCCATCTTTGCGTCCGAGATGCCGAGCGCGAGCACGATATCGCGGATGGTTGCGACGTACGTCTTTGCATACTCCGGGGCACTCTTCCCGGCTCCGTAGATCGGCTTCGTAACGATCTCGACGAGCGGAACACCTGCGCGGTTGTAGTCGACGAGGGAATACTCGGCGCCCTGAATGCGGCCGGTGGAGCCGCCAACGTGCGTGAGCTTGCCCGCGTCCTCCTCCATGTGCGCACGCTCGATCGGGATCTGCACGAGTGATCCATCGCCGAGTTCGATCTCGACCGTGCCCTCGAAAGCGATCGGCTCATCGAACTGCGAGATCTGGTAATTCTTCGCCAGGTCCGGGTAGAAGTAGTTCTTCCGCGCGAACCGGCTGGACGGCGCGATTGAGCAGCCGAGTGCAAGGCCGAGGCTGATCGAGTAGCGCACCGCCTGCTCATTGACGACCGGGAGCGAGCCCGGAAGTCCGAGATCGACCGGGGTGACGTTGGTGTTCGGCTCAGAGCCGAACTCGTTCGGCGCATCGGAGAACATCTTGGTCTTTGTGTTGAGCTCGACATGCACCTCGAAGCCGAGCACCGGCTCGAAGCGCTCGAAGACCTCGTCGTAGTCCATCAGCTCAGGGGCGGGCGTGAGCGCCATCAGACGGCACCTTCCTCGGTCGCGGAGAGTACGGAGCGGGTCAGGTCGGGAGCCTCAGCGAGCAGCGGGTGGCCCCACTTCTGCTCCAGCAGCGCTTCAAGCGCGGCGCCGACTGTGTACAGGCGTACGTCTTCACGGGCGGGAGCCAGGAATTGCACGCCGACCGGCAGGCCATCTTCGTCGGCGAGGCCGGCGGGGACGGAGATGCCGGGGATGCCGGCCAGGTTCGCCGGGATGGTCGCGATATCACCGCGGTACATCGCCAGCGGGTCGTCGAGCTTTTCGCCAAGGCGGTAGGCGGTGGTCGGCGCGGTCGGCGACGCGATGACGTCGACGCTGGAGAAGGCCGCGTCGAAGTCGCGCTGCACCAGAGTCCGTACCTTCTGCGCGCTGCCGTAATAGGCGTCGTAGTAGCCGGCCGAGAGCGCGTAGGTGCCCAGGATGATCCGGCGCTTGACCTCGGGGCCAAAGCCCTGCTCGCGGGTCGCGGCCATCACCTGCTCGACAGTGCCACCACCCGGGGGCGTCACGCGGAGGCCAAAGCGCACCGAGTCGAACTTGGCGAGGTTGCTGGAGGCCTCGGCGGGAAGGATCAGGTAGTACGCGGCCACCGCGTGCTCGATGCTCGGGAGGCTGACCTCGACGACCTCGGCTCCGGCACCTTGAAGCATCTCGAGCGCCTCGTGGAAGCGAGCCAGCACACCGGGCTGGAAGCCCTCGCCACCGTCGAGCTCCTTCACCACGCCAATCCGCAGGCCTGTCACATCGGCGCGGTGGACCGCGTCGGCGAAGGAGGGCCAGGCGTCGCGGAGCGAGGTGGAGTCGCGCGGATCGTGCCCGGCGATCACGTCGTGCAGCAGGGCGGAGTCGAGGACGGTTCGCGACACGGGGCCGATCTGGTCGAGGCTCGAAGCGAGCGCGATCGCTCCGTAGCGCGAGACGCCGCCGTAGGTCGGCTTCACGCCCACCGTGCCCGTGACGTGGGCCGGCTGACGGATCGAGCCGCCAGTGTCGGAGCCGAGGGCCAGTGGTGCCTCATAGCTCGCGACGGCCGCGGCGGAGCCGCCACCGGAGCCGCCGGGGATGCGGTCGAGGTCCCACGGGTTGTGGGTGGGGCCGTAGGCGGAGCGCTCGGTCGTCGACCCCATCGCGAACTCGTCCATGTTGGTCTTGCCGATCGGCACGAGTCCGGCCTCGCGGACCTTCCGCATCACCGTTGCGTCGTATGGCGGGCGCCAGCCCTCGAGGATTCGGGAACCGCTGGTGGTCGGCATGTCGTTCGTCACGATGACGTCCTTGACTGCGAGCGGCACTCCGGCGAGCGGGTGTAGCGACTCGCCGTCGGCGCGGCGGCGGTCGATCGTCTTGGCCGCCAAGACAGCACCCTCGTGGGCGATGTGCAGGAACGCGTGGACCGCCCCGTCGACCGCAGCGATCCGGTCGAGGTGGGCGCGAGTCGCCTCCACAGCGGAAACGGAACCATCGGCCAGCTTCTCGGAGAGCGCAAAGGCGCTCAGGCGGACGAGCTCGTCGCCGTGCCCGCTCACTGCTCCTCCCCCAGGATCGCGGAGACCTGAAAGCGGCTGCCGTCATGCTCGGGTGCCCCCGAGAGTGCCTGCTCGCGTGTGAGCGTCTCGCCGACGACGTCGGGGCGGAACACGTTCTCAAGCGGGATCGGGTGGCTGGTGGCCGGCACCTCGGGAGTGGCGACGGCCTGGACCGCGCGCACGGAGTCGACGATCTGGTCGAGTTCGCGCGTGAGGTCCTGGATCTCGTCGGACGTGAGGTCGATCCTGGCCAGCTGGGCCAGATGGGCGACCGTGTCGGCCGTGATCTCGGACATGCATCTCCGTCTGGTGGTTCGGTGGATTTCCGGCGCCCAGTCTACTCGGCGTGCCGACCGCCTCCCCGCGAATATCGTTGGTCGGTCCGAGCCGCGAGACACCGCCGGTAACCAGCTGTGGGGGCCTGACGCGCGTCGCAAGTGGGACGTCATTCGTCGGAGGGAAGCGCGATTGCCGCGGGCCCCTCGGTCACCAGCAGGTGGAACTCGGCCGCGGTGATGATCCGTAGCCCCAGCGCCTCGGCCTTGCCGAGCTTGCTGCCCGCGCCGGGACCGGCGGCGACGTAGTCGGTCTTCTTCGAGACGCTCGAACCAGCCTTGCCGCCGGCGGCGAGGATCGCCTCCTGGGCCTCCTCGCGGGAGTAGCCCTCGAGGCTGCCCGTCGCGACGACCGTGAGCCCGGCGAGCACTCCGCCCGCGGCGTCCGCGGCCCCGGGACCAGGGTGCCCCGGCGTGGCGAATCGCACGCCGGCCGCAGCCCAACGCTCGACGATCTCGACGTGCCAGTCGACCTCGACCCACGCGATCACCGCGTCCGCGATGATCCCGCCCACGCCGTCGACCGCGGCGAGCTCGTCGCGGCTCGCCGAGCGGATCGCGTCGAGCGAACCGAAGTAGCCCGCCAGCGCTCGGCCCGCGACCGGACCGACGTGCCGGATGCTGAGCGAGACCAGCAGGCGCCACAGCTCTTTGGTCTTCGCGCGCTCGATGTTCTCGATCAGCCGCAGGGCGTTGGTGGAGGGCACCGAGACGGCATCTCCCGCGAAGGCGCCAGCCGCCGGATCGAACGCGCCGTCCTTCGCCGGCTGGCGCTTGCGCTTGAACGGGGTGACGACCTTCGGCTCGCCGTTCGCGTCGAGCTTCTGCAGCCCAGTCTCGGAGTCGCGGACGACGACCTCGATCGGGAAGACATCGGCCACCGTGAGCTCGAAGAGGCCAGCCTCGGTGCGTAACGGCGGATCTGCCGGGACGAGCGGCTGCGTGAGCGCCGCCGCGCTCACCTCGCCGAGCGCCTCGATGTCGAGAGCACCACGGCTGCCGATGTGCTCGACGCGCCCGCGCACCTGGGCCGGGCACGACTCCGCGTTAGGGCAGCGAAGATCGACATCGCCCGCCTTCGCGGGCGCGAGGGTGGTGCCGCACTCGGGGCATTGGGTCGGCATCACGAACTCCCGCTCGCTGCCGTCTCGCAGCTCCACCACGGGGCCAAGCACCTCGGGGATCACGTCACCCGCCTTGCGCAGCACGACCGTGTCGCCGATCAGCACGCCCTTGGCTTTGACCACGTCAGCATTGTGCAGCGTCGCCTGGCGCACCTCCGACCCGGCGACCCTGACCTTCGTCATCTGCGCGAACGGAGTGGCTCGGCCCGTGCGCCCCACGCTCACGACGATGTCGAGGAGCTTCGTGTGCACCTCCTCGGGCGGGTACTTGTAGGCAATCGCCCAGCGCGGGGCCCGACTGGTGGCACCGAGCTCGCCGTGCAGCTCGAGCTCGTCCACCTTGACGACGACTCCGTCGATCTCGTGCTCGACACCGTGGCGGTCACGCCCGTACTGCTCGACGAACGCGAGCACCTCCTCGACCGACTCCGAGACGCGGTTGTGGGCGCTGACCGGCAAGCCCCAGGCGGAGAGCAGGCCGTACACCGCGGACTGCGTGCCCACGGGCGGGTCGGGCCAGGCGCCGATGCCGTGGACGTAGAGCGCGAGCGAGGAGACTCGGGCCTCGCCGGCGCGCAGATCGAGGCCGGCCTTCTTGTCGAGCTGCTGCCGGAGCCCGCCGCTCGCCGCGTTACGCGGATTGGCGAAAGTCGGAAAGCGGCGCAGCGCGCTCGTGCGGGCTTTCTCCTCCTCGAAGACGCCGCGAGTGGCGGCGGGGCGGGCAGACCAACGCGCCCGCGCCTCCTCGACCGCCTCGTCGCGCAGCCGCTCTTGCAGGGCGTTGAGTTCGGTGAAGGCGGCGACCGGGATGAACACCTCGCCACGGACCTCGACGAGCGCGGGATGCCCCTCGCCCGCCAAACGCTCGGGGATGCCCGAAATCCGGAGCGCGTTCACCGTGACGTCCTCGCCGATCCGGCCATCGCCGCGGGTCGCGGCGGTCACGAGGCGACCGTGCTCGTAGTGCAGCGAGATGGCCAGGCCGTCGATCTTGAGTTCGGTCAGCCAAGAGATGGGGCGGTCAGCCGACGCGACCGTCTTGTCACACCACTCGCGCAGCTCGTCGGGCGAGAACACGTTGTCGAGCGACAGCATCCGCTCGGCGTGATCGATGGGAGCGAGCCCTGCGCCGACGATGCCACCGACCGTCTGCGTGGGCGAGTCGTCTGCGACAAGGTCGGGATGCTCGGCTTCGAGGGCGGCGAGTTCGCGCACGAGAGCGTCGTACTCGGCGTCGGCGAGCGGGGAGGAGTCGGCCGCGTAGTACGCGTCGCTCGCCGCACGGATACGCGCCCGCAGCTCCTCGACCCGGCGAGCAGGATCGACGATCGGATCGCTCATCCGAGCACCGCAGCGGTATCGGCAGCCACCGTGCGGTCGATCGTGCACTGGCCGAGCACACGCGTGCCCAGGTAGACGACGGCAGTCTGTCCGGGGGCGACGCCGTCAAGCGGCGAGTCAGGAGTGATCACAAATTCCACACTGCCATCGACCACCGACACCACGGCCGAGGCCGGGACCGGATCGGCGTGCGCCCGGATCTGCACGTCGCAGCGGAACGGCGTCGTCGCGTCCTCCGGTGCTGCTCCGGCCCAGCTGAAGTGCGCGCCGGCGATCTGTCCGATACGCAGCGCCTCCCGTGGACCCACGACGACCTCGTTGGAAACAGGACGCACCTCGAGCACGAAGCGCGGTCGGCCATCGGGGGCCGGAACGCCCAGGTGCAGCCCACGCCGTTGTCCGACCGTGTAACCGTGCGCGCCCTCGTGCGCGCCGACGATCGCGCCCTCACGGTCCACGATCGCCCCGGTCTGCGGTGCGACCCGCTCCGCGAGCCAGCCACGGGTGTCGCCATCGGGGATGAAGCAGATGTCGTAGCTGTCCGGCTTGCTCGCGACGCTCAGACCACGGCGGGCCGCCTCCGCCCGCACGACGGCTTTGGAGGGGGTGGAGCCGAGCGGAAACATCGAGTGCTCGAGCTGCTGCGTGGTGAGCACTCCGAGCACGTAGGACTGGTCCTTCGCCTCGTCGCTCGCGCGATGCAACTCGGGCGAGCCGTCAGCGGCGGTGCGGAGCGACGCGTAGTGGCCCGTGCAAACAGCGTCAAAACCGAGGTCGAGCGCCTTCTCGAGGAGTGCGGCGAACTTGATCCGCTCGTTGCAGCGCATGCACGGATTGGGCGTACGTCCGGCCGAATACTCGGCGATAAAGTCATCGACCACGTCGAGCTTGAAGCGCTCGGAGAAGTCCCAGACGTAGTAGGGGATGCCGAGGACGTTCGCGGCCCGCTGGGCGTCCATGGAGTCCTCGATCGTGCAGCAGCCGCGGCTCCCTGTACGTAGGGTCCCGGGCATCCTGCTCAGCGCGAGGTGCACGCCGACCACCTCGTGTCCTGCCTCCACCGCGCGCGCCGCGGCGACCGCCGAGTCCACTCCACCGCTCATCGCCGCCAAAATCTTCACCGTGCGAGTCTACGTTTCGCACACGCCAGGCACGAGCGGCGAACGGCGTCGAGCATCAACCGGCGGGAAGCACCACGCGGTTGGACAGTCCGGCCCGCGCGGCCCGCGCGTAGGCGGCAGGCAGCGCGGCGAGCAGCGCGTCGACGTCGGCGTCGACCGACGTGTGCCCGAACGTCATCCGCAGGACCCCGCGCGCCTCATCCTCGCTGCGACCGAGCGCGAGGACCACATGGGAGGGCTCGGGGATGCCCGCCGTGCACGCGGAGCCGGTCGAGACAGAGACGCCCGCGCCATCCAGCAGGAAGAGCAGGGAGTCGCCCTGCGCGCGGGGGAACGCGAGGTGCGCGTTGTTCGAGATGCGGCGGCCGGAGTCAAGCGGCGGACCGGTCAGCGTCGCTCCGGGGACCGCCACGAGGGCGCCGGTGACCAGCCGGTCGCGCAGGAGGGTGAGGCGACGGGTCTCGGTGGGCAGTTCCGCCTCCGCCTCGACCGCGGCGGCCGCAAAGGCGGCGGCACCCGGAACGTCCTGGGTGCCCGAGCGCACGCCGCGCTGCTGGCCACCTCCGTGCAGCACCGGAACGACCCGCGCGTCGCGGGCGAGCATGAGGGCGCCGGTGGCGATTGGTCCGCCGACCTTATGCCCCGACACACTGACGGCGACGAGCCCCGCGCCGCCGCGCGAACCGGACTCGCGGCGCACCTCGTCGATCCGCAGCGGCAGGTGGCCCAACGCGGCGACCGCGTCGAGGTGCAGCGGCACGCCGGCGCGCGCGCAGACCTCGGCGAGGGCCACCACGGGGTTGATCGTGCCGATCTCGTTGTTCACCCACAGCGCGGTCACCAGGGCAACGGAGCCGGGATCGCGCTCGAGCGCCGCGGCGAGCGTCTCTGGTTGCAGGGTCCCCTCGGCGTCGAGCGGCAGCCATTCGATCCGGGCGCCCTCGTGCTCGGCCAGCCAGGCGACACTATCGAGCGTGGCGTGGTGCTCTCCCTCCGCGACGAGCAGGCGGACGAGGGCAGCGTCCTCCGCGCGCCGCTGCCAGAAGAGGCCCTTGATCGCGAGATTGATCGCCTCCGTCCCTCCCGCAGTCAGCACGACTTCGATCGGCTCGCAGCCGAGCACGCCGGCGAGCGCCGAGCGCGCATCTTCGAGTCGCCGTCGTGCCTCCTGCCCCGAGGCGTGCACAGAGGAGGGGTTGCCCGGCCGTGCCGAGGCCTCAGCGAATGCAGCGAGGGCGGTGGCGCGCAGCGGTGTGGTCGCGCCGTGATCGAGGTAGATCATGCAGCCATTCCTCCCGCGTCAGGGGCACGGGGGAGGCCGGTGCCCGTCACTACTGTAAGTCGCATGACCTGTCACGATCCCCTCGCCCGGCTCGGCGTGAGCGTCGGCGACCAGGGCGGCGAGTTGCGGGTCTGGTCAGACAGTGCAAGCGCGGTCGACCTGCTGGTGTACGACGAGAAGGATCCGGCGTGGATCACGCGGACCGTCCCGCTCGCCCGCGATGAGGACGCGGTGTGGTCGGTCTGCTCCGAGCTGCTGGTGCCCGGCCGCCGCTACGCCCTGCGCGTGGACGGCCCGAGCGGACCGCGCCACCGATTCGACCCCCGGCGCGCCCTGCTCGAGCCCTACTCGAGGGGTCTGCACCGGGTGGCGGAGAACGAGTGGCGCTCGGTCGTCGTCGACGACGCGTTTGACTGGGGCGCCTCCTCCCGGCCCGGCACGCCGCTGGCGAGCACCGTGATCTACGAGGCGCACATCAAGGGCCTGACAAAGCTCAACTCCGCACTCCCCGTGGAGCTGCGCGGCACCTACGCGGGCCTCGCACACGAGTCGACGGTCGCGGCCTTGCTCGATCTCGGGGTCACGGCGGTCGAGCTGCTGCCCGTGCACGCGTTCGTCTCGGAGCAGCGGCTGTTGCGGCAGGGCCTCACCAATTACTGGGGCTATAACACGCTGAATTTTTTCAGTCCGCACGCCGCGTACGCCTCCCCCAGCGCCCAGCGTGGCGGACCGAGCGCGGTGCTGCGCGAGTTCAAGGGGATGGTGAAGCTGCTGCACGAGGCCGGTCTCGAGGTGATCCTCGACGTCGTCTACAACCACACGGCGGAGGAGGGACCTGACGGGCCGACGTCGAGCCTGCGCGGAATAGATGACGCGGGCTGGTACCGGCAGACGGCGCAGGGGCATTACGTAGACGTCACGGGCTGTGGCAACACAATCGACTTCGGCAGGCCCGCCGCGCAGCGGCTCGTCCTCGATTCACTCCGCTACTGGTCGGGCGAGCTGGGGATCGACGGCTTTCGCCTTGACCTCGCGGCCACTCTCGGCCGCGACGAGATCGCCCACTTTCAGAGCGACCATCCGCTGCTTCGGGCCGCGGTCGAGGATCCTGCGCTGGCCGGCGTGAAGATGATCGCTGAGCCGTGGGATGTGGGCACGGGCGGGTGGCAGACGGGGAACTTTCCCGTCGGCTGGTCGGAGTGGAACGACCGTTACCGGGATCGCGCGCGCAACTTTTGGCTCTCGGACATTGACTACGCCCGGCGCGCAGGGACGGCCCCCGTCGGCGTCGGTGGATTCGCGACGCGGCTCGCCGGCTCCTCGAACACCTTCTCGGCCGAGCGCGGCCCGCTCGCGTCCGTGAACTTCGTGACGGCGCATGACGGCTTCACGCTCGCCGATCTGGTCTCGTACAACGTCAAGCACAACATCGGCAACGGCGAGTCCAACCGCGACGGAGCCGAGACGAACCGCTCCTTCAACCACGGCTTCGAGGGTCCCACGACCGACGAGCGGATCACCCTCGACCGGCGCAAAGCGATGCGCAATTTGCTCGGCACCCTGCTGCTCTCGGCCGGCGTCCCGATGCTCACAGCGGGCGACGAGACCGGGCGCAGTCAGCGCGGGAACAACAACGCGTACTGCCAGGATTCGGACCTCACTTGGCTGCGCTGGGCGGACCTCGCCAGCTGGCAGCTCGCGTTACGGGCACACACCCGGACCCTCCTCCGCCTTCGCCGCGAGCACCCGGCGTTGCGACCCTCCCGGTACAGCCGAGGCGAGGAGGCCACGCCGGGAGCGAGCAGCATGCGCTGGTTCGACGCGCACGGCCGCGGGATGTCCGGCGAGGACTGGACCTCGGCCGCGCACCGAACACTGCAGTACCTCGCGGCCTCGACGTCGGTCGACGGCGATCTCGACCGGGTGCTCCTCGTCATACACGGTGTGGAACAGGAAACGACGGTCGCGCTCGCGCAGGACAAGGGCGTGACCGGCTACACGCGGCTGTGGAACAGCGCGGAGCCGGAGCCGCTGGAACATGGCGAGACCTTCGCGGCGGGGCAGGTCATCCGCGTGACTGCGACATCGATGCAGCTCTTCGTGGCGCACGGATCGGCTCCAGAGCAGGAGTCGGCCGTGGAGCAGGAGACCTGATGACGCGGAGCGGACCGGGGACTCCCGCCACGGTCGCGTTGACGGCAGCGGGGATCCCTTTCGTCCCGCGGGAGTACCGCCACGACCGGTCGATGACGAGCTACGGGATCGAGGCCGCCCAGGCACTCGGCGTGGAGCCGGAGCGGGTCTTCAAGACTCTTCTGGTCGATGTGGACGGCCAACTCGTGGTCGGCATCGTGCCCGTGACCGGCTCGCTCGATCTCAAGGGGCTTGCGGCGGCGGTCGGAGGCAAGCACGCCGAGATGGCCGATCCCTCCCTCGTGCAGCGCCGCACGGGTTATGTCCTGGGTGGCATCTCACCGATTGGTCAGCGGACGCGGCACCGCACGGTGCTCGACGAGTCGGCCGAGTTCTTCGAGACGGTGCTCGTCTCGGGCGGTCGCCGAGGCTTCGACATCGAACTCGCCCCCGCCGACCTCGTCGCCGTCACGGGCGCCCAGCTTGCGCCCCTCGCCCGCTGACCCACGCCTCACCGCCCCTCCGCGAGATGCCTCTTGGGTACGCGTTCATCGGCGTGTCGCGTATCCAAGAGGCATCTCGCAGGGTGGGGGACGGGCATGGGTTAGGTGGCGGTGGCTGCGAGGCCGAGCTCGGCGGGGTGGGCGAGGAGCGCGTGACGGGGGACCACGCGGACGGTATAGCCGAAGGAGCCGCTGCGGTCGAGGGTCAGCACGCCCGCGTAGGGGACGCGTCCGACCGCGTCGGCGGGGACGACGGCACCGGCCTCTTCGACCACCTCGAGTTCGTGCCGGCGCAGCGAGGTGAGCGAGCCGTCGGCGGTCGAGGTGCCGTAGACCACCTCCACCGTGACGTCTGCCGGGGAGAGTTCGCCCAGGCGCACCCCGGCACGCACCGCGAGCCGGTCACCGCGTTGAGGCACGGCATCGATTCCGCCTGATTCGACCGAGGCCACGACGAGGCTCGGCCAGCCCGCGCGTATCCGGCGCTTCCACGACGCAAGCTCCTTTGCGGGCTCGAAGTGATCGGCCGACACCGCTCGCGCTGCCTCCGCCGCCGGGTGGTAGAGGGCTGCGACATATTCGCGCACCATCCGCTCGGCCGACAGCTCGGGCGAGAGTGTCGCCAGAGTGTGGCGGATCGAGCGCACCCAGCGGTGCGGGACGCCGTCCTGGTCGCGCTCGGAAAAGCGCGGCACGACCTCGGACTCGAGTAGTTCGTAGAGCGCATCGGCCTCGAGCATGTCGCGGGCCTCTGGGTCGAGGGCGCGGTCGGAGGAGGGGATCGCCCAGCCGTTCTCGCCGTCGAAGTACTCGTTCCACCAGCCGTCCAGGATCGAAAGGTTCAGCGAGCCGTTCACAGCCGCCTTCATCCCGGAGGTGCCACACGCCTCGAGCGGGCGCAGCGGATTGTTCAGCCAGACATCGGTGCCCGGGTAGAGCAGCTGGGCCATCGCAATGTCGTAGTCGGGGAGGAAGACCATGCGCCGCCGGATATCCGGTTCCTGCGCGAAGCGGACCAGCTTCTGGATCAGCCGTTTCCCCTCCTCGTCCGCCGGATGGGACTTGCCCGCAATGACGATCTGAATCGGGTGCTCCGGATGAGTGAGGAGCGCCCGCAGGCGATCAGGGTCGTGCAGCATCAGGGTCAGGCGTTTGTAGGTCGGCACGCGCCGCGCGAAGCCGACTGTGAGCACATCCGGATCGAGGATCTCGTCGAGCCATGTTGGCGGTGACCCGCCCGGATTCTGCTCCTGCCAGGAGCGAACAGCGCGTCGACGCGCGTCGTGCACAAGCTGTTCCCGCATCGCTCGGCGGGCCCGCCAGAGCGCCTCGTCGCTCAGGTCGCCCGAGGCCCAGTCGGCGCGGGTCGTGTCGTCGGTGCCGAGCCGATCCCGTGCCAACGTCCGGAGGATCGGGTCGGTCCAGGTCGCCGCGTGCACCCCGTTCGTGATCGAACCGATGGGAATCTCCGCCGTCTCGAAGCCGGGCCACAGACTCGAGAACATCGACCGGCTCACCTCCCCGTGCAGGGTCGAGACGCCGTTCGAGCGCTGCGCCAGGCGCAGACCCATATACGCCATGTTGAACGCGGTGCTCCCGGAGTCCCCCGGTTCGGCTCCCAGCTCCAGGACGTCCTCGACCTGCACCCCGGGCAGTAGCTCAGTGGAGAAATATCGGCCGATCAGCGCGCGGTCGAAGCGGTCGATGCCGGCGGGCACCGGCGTGTGTGTGGTGAACACCGTGCTCGCTCGCACCACCTGCAGCGCCTGGTCGAAGTCGAGGCCCGCGCCGATCAGGCTCGAGATGCGCTCGAGCCCCTGAAAGCCGGCGTGGCCCTCATTGGTGTGGAACACCTCCGGAACCGCGGTGCCCGAAACTTCGGCCCACAGTGCGAGCGCACGCACGCCGCCGATCCCGAGCAGCAGCTCCTGCAGGAGACGGTGCTCGCTCTCTCCGCCGTAGAGACGATCGGTCACCGAGCGCAGCGCGTCCTCGTTCTCGGGGATGTCGGTGTCGAGGAGGAGCAGCGTCACCCGGCCGACGTCAGCGCGCCAGACCCTGGCGTACAGCGCTCGGCCCTCGGGCAGCGCGAGCACGATCCTGGCGGGCGACCCGTCGGCGCGGCGCACGACGCGCAGCGGCAGGCCGTCCGGGTCGAGCGAGGGGTAGGACTCCAACTGCCAGCCGTCGGCCGAGAGGCCCTGAGAGAAGTAGCCGGAGCGGTAGAACAGGCCGACGCCGATCAGCGGTACGCCCAGGTCGGAGGAGGCTTTGAGGTGGTCGCCCGCGAGGATACCGAGCCCGCCGGAGTACTGCGGAAGCGCCGCGGCGATGCCGAACTCCGGCGAGAAGTAGGCGATTGAGCGCGGTACTTCCTCCGCCAGCGACTGGTACCAGCGCGGCTCGGAACGGTAGCGCTCGAGTTCGTCGCGCAGGCGCCACGCCTCGTCAACGAAGCCCTGGTCCCTGGCGAGTTCGGCAAGCCGCTCGGGGCTCACCGCTCCGAGCAGTGACGTCGGGTCGGCTCCCCCGCGGCGCCAGAGCTCGGGGTCGACCCGCTCGAACAGGCGCCGGGTGGGCTCGTGCCACGCCCAGCGCAGATTTCCGGCCAGCTCGCCCAGAGCCGAGAGCTCGGGCGGAAGGACGGAGCGGACGATGAAGCGGCGGATCGCCTTCACAGCATCCCTCGACTCTCTGCGGACTCAGGAGAGACGGTCGCGGGTCGCGCTCGGTCACCCTAGCCCAGCGTCGCGGCCCGAATCCGTTCCGGCGCGGACTGCTCGCACAGCTCCGCGGGCGGGCGCAAGCGCCGTGTGCGCGCGGTCGTCGATCGCTACTGTCATGACGTGGCTCAGATACCTTTCGGCACGGCTCCGCTCGGCGACGACGCACGACCAGCGGGTCGCGAACGCGCACCCGAAGCGGTGGTGGGAGACTCGGCACCCACCGTTCCGGCCGCCGCCTCCGCCCCGGCGGCCGCGTCGGCTCCTGCGGCCTCCGAGGCGCCGGCAGTCGCCGAAGCGCCGGCCACCACCCGCAGCGGCTACCGCGTGCGAGCCGAGCGCATCCCGATCCTCGATCCGCAACCACGGCTCGAGGACGACCGCTGGCCCGCGAAAGCCTTCGTCGGCGAGGTCGTCCCCTTCGCCGCCACCGCGTTCCGCGAGGGTCACGACCTCATCGGCGTCGACCTCCTGCTCACCTCCCCCACTGGCGCGGAGTCGGAGCACCGCATGTCGCTTCTTGCGACGGGAACAGACCGATACGGACGCCTAGTCCTGCTCGACACCGAAGGAGACTGGACGTATCGCATCCGCGCTTTCGCTGACGACTGGGCCACCTGGCTGCACACAGCCGAGGTCAAGATCCCGGCAGGCCTTGACATCGAAGTCACCTTCGCAATCGGCGCCGGTCTCCTGCGAACCGGAGCGGACGACGAGGCCCGGCCCCGAGCCGAGCGCGGCCTATTCGCCGGCATCGCCTCCCGCCTGGCGGACTCCGATCTGCCGGCCGACGAGCGCCTGGCCGCGGCGACCGACTCGGCCGTGCACGAAGCGCTCGAGGCTCGCCCGGTGATGAGCCTTGTCAGCGTGTCGGAGCCGCGGACCGTGCACGTCGAGCGCACCCGCGCCGGTGTGGGCGCCTGGTACGAGTTCTTCCCCCGCTCCGAAGGCGCCGTGCGCCACGACGACGGCACCGTCAGCAGCGGAACGTTCCGCACCGCGATCGACCGCGTGCCCGCCGTCGCTGCGATGGGCTTCGACGTGCTGTATCTGCCGCCGATCCACCCCATCGGCCGCGCTTTCCGCAAGGGCCCGAACAACACTCTCGACGCCGGTCCGAGTGACCCAGGGTCCCCCTGGGCGATCGGCTCAGCGGAGGGAGGCCACGACGCGATTCATCCCGACCTCGGCACGCTCGACGACTTCCGTGCGTTCCACTCCGCGGTCACGGACGCCGGTCTCGAACTTGCCCTGGACTTTGCGTTGCAGGCCTCACCGGACCACCCGTGGGTGACCAGCCATCCGGAGTGGTTCACCACGCTCCCCGACGGAACGATCGCCTATGCCGAGAACCCGCCGAAGAAATACCAGGACATTTATCCGGTCAACTTCGACAACGATCCCGAGGGCATCCGTCAGGAGGCGCTGCGAATTCTGCGCCACTGGATCGCGCTCGGGGTGCGCATCTTCCGCGTCGACAATCCCCACACGAAACCGCTCGACTTTTGGGAGTTCGTCATCCACGAGATCACCGCGGAGCACCCCGAGGTGCTGTTTCTCGCTGAGGCGTTCACCCGCCCGGCGATCATGCGGGCGCTCGGCAAAGTCGGCTTCCAGCAGTCGTATTCGTACTTCACTTGGCGCAACACCAAGGAGGAGCTGGCCGAATTCTTCACCAGCATCGCGCACGAAACAGCCGACTACATGCGGCCAAACCTGTTCGTGAATACGCCGGACATTCTGACCGAATATCTTCAGTACGGTGGCCGGTCTGCCTATAAGGTGCGCGCCGCGCTCGCTGCGACCGCATCGCCGCTCTGGGGCGTCTATGCCGGATATGAGCTGGTCGAGAACGTCGCACGCCCGGGCGCCGAGGAGAACATCGATAACGAAAAGTACGAGTACAAGACTCGTGACTGGGCGGCTGCGGAGGAGTCCGGCCGCTCGCTGGCACCGTATCTGACGCGTCTCAACGAGATCCGGCGGGCGCACCCCGCCCTGGGGCAGCTCCGCAACCTCCTGGTGCATGGCAGCGACGACGACGCGATCCTTGTCTATTCCAAGCACCTACAGCAGGCGTTCACGGGTACGGGAGCGGCAGACACGATTCTCGTGGTCGTGAACACCGATCCCCACTCAGCCCGCGAGACCACCGTGCATCTCGACCTGCCCGCGATCGGGCTCGACTGGGGAGCTCGATTCGAGGTCGAGGACCTGATGACCGGCGCCGTCTGGACCTGGGGCAGCGACAACTACGTGCGGCTCGACGCGTTCGTCGAGCCCGTGCACATCCTGAGCGTGAAGGCGGACGAGCGATGAGCGGAACTGTTCCCGAGGGCGAGAGCCCGGCCGAGGCCGCGGGCCTCGCGCCGCACGCCGAGACCGTGGCGACCGCAGGCACCAGCTCGGCGACGACCACGAGCTACGGCACTGCAGACGATGCTCCCCAGCCCCCCGGAGCGGACGGCGAGAACGCACGCCGTTACGCCGTCGAGCCGGTTCCGGAAGCGCCGCTGCCGGTCGCCGCGGAACCCGCCGCGGGACAGATCGACGGCACGTCCGCAATTTCTGTCCCTGACCTCCCCGAGTGGGTGTTGCAGCAGATCGCCACCGGCAGCAACGCACTCCCTCACAACGTCCTCGGCCAGCACGTCGTCCGAGCGTCCGGCGTCGGGGACCCGGTCACTGTCGTGCGAGTACGCCGGCCCCTCGCCGAGAAGGTTGCGATCGTGCTTTCGAGCGGCGCCCGCGTCGAACTCAGCCACCTCGGCCACGGCGTCTGGCAGGGCTTCCATGTTCTCGGGCCGCAGGCATACACCATCGAGGCGCGCTACGACGGCGGCGGCGAGTGGACGGCGGAAGATCCGTATCGCTTCTCGAAGACCGTCGGCGACCTCGATCTCTACCTCATTGGCGAGGGACGGCACGAGCGACTCTGGGAGGCGCTCGGCGCCCGCCACCGCGAACACGAAGGAGTGTGGGGCACCTCTTTCGCCGTCTGGGCGCCGCATGCTCAGGCCGCCCGCGTGATCGGCGACTTCAACGGCTGGGACGGCGAGGGTCACTCGCTCCGCAACCTTGGCGTGACCGGCGTCTGGGAGATCTTTGTGCCCGGCGTCGAGCCCGGCGCTTCTTACAAGTTCGAGCTGCTCTCGCGCGACGGCCGCTGGGTGCAGAAGGCTGATCCGATGGCGCGAGCGACGGAGGTCCCGCCCGCGACGGCCTCCACTGTCCCCGTCTCGCACCACCGGTGGGAGGACTCCGCATGGCTACAAAAGCGGGCGTCCGTCGATCCGCATACCCAGCCGCTCAGCATCTACGAGATACACCTCGGCTCCTGGCGCCCCGGGCTCGGGTACCGCGACCTCGCGGATCCGCTCATCGAGTACGTGACCGAGCTGGGGTTCACGCACGTCGAATTCATGCCGCTCGCTGAGCACCCTTTCGGTGGCTCCTGGGGCTATCAAGTCACGGGCTACTACGCCGCCTCGAGCCGGTTCGGCACCGCCGACGACCTCAAGTATCTGATCGACCGCCTCCACCAGGCCGGCATCGGCGTCATCGTCGACTGGGTGCCCGGGCACTTCCCGAAGGACGACTTCGCCCTCGCCCGCTTCGACGGTGAGGCCCTCTATGAGCACCCGGACTGGCGCCGCGGCGAGCAAATGGACTGGGGCACGTACGTCTTCGACTTCGGGCACACCCAGGTGCGCAACTTCCTCGTCGCGAACGCCCTGTTCTGGCTCGAGGAATTCCACGTCGACGCGCTGCGCGTTGACGCGGTCGCCTCGATGCTCTACCTCGACTACTCCCGCAAAGAGGGCGAGTGGCTAACGAACGAGCACGGCGGGCGTGAGAACCTCGAAGCGATCAGCTTCCTCCAGGAGGTCAACGCGACGGCGTACAAGCTGCACCCGGGCATCATGATGATCGCGGAGGAGTCGACCAGCTGGCCTGGCGTCACGCAGCCCACCAATTCCGGCGGTCTCGGCTTCGGTCTGAAGTGGAACATGGGCTGGATGCACGACTCGCTGAACTACATGGCGAACGATCCGCTGTGGCGCCAGTACCACCTCGGTGAGATCACGTTCTCGTTCGTCTACGCCTTCAGCGAGCACTTCGTCCTGCCGATCAGCCACGACGAGGTCGTGCACGGCAAGGGTTCACTGGTCAACAAGATGCCGGGCGACCACTGGCAACAACTCGCCAACGTCCGCGCCTACCTGGCCTTCATGTGGGCACACCCCGGCAAGCAACTGCTTTTCATGGGGCAGGAGTTCGCGCAGTATTCGGAGTGGAGCGAAGAGCGCGGCCTCGACTGGTGGATTCTCGACCAGCCCAGCCACCGAGGGCTGTGGAGCCTTGTCGGCCAGCTCAACCGCGTCTACCGTGACTCCCCCTCGCTGTGGGAACTCGACAGCGACCAGGCCGGCTTCGAGTGGATCGACGGCGGTGCCGCGGCTGCGAACGTCGTCTCGTTCCTCCGCAAGGACCGCGCGGGGCGTCCCGTCGCCGTCATCGCCAACTTCTCGGGCACGGCCGTCCACGGCTACCGGGTGAGCCTGCCCACGGCGGGCCGCTGGGAGGAACTCATCAACACCGACGCCCAGATGTACGGCGGCAGTGGCGTCGGCAACTTCGGCGCAGTCGAGGCTCGCGAAGAACCGTGGGCCGGTCGCCCCGCCTCCGCTGAACTCGTCCTCCCGCCCCTGGCGGTCCTCTACCTCCGCCCGACTCCCTAACCCCTCGCGAAATGCCTCCTGGGTACACGTTCTTCGGCGTGTCGCCTACCTCAGAGGCATCTCGCGAGGTGGGGAGTGGGTCAGTACAGGAGTGTGGTGAGGCGGGCGCGAGCCTTGGTCACTCGAGGGTCCGTTCGGCCGACGATCTCGAAGAAGTCAAGGAGGCGGGCGCGGGTCGCCGCCTTTCCCTCGGCGTCGAGCCGCGGGAACATCGCCAGGAGTCGGTCGAACGCGTCCTCGATGTGACCACCCGAGACGTCCAGGTCGGCGACAGCGAGCTGAGCATCGAGGTTCGATGGCTCGGCCGCGGCGGTCGAGCGGATGTCCTCCAGAGTGCGACCCTGCAGCCGGTGGAGCAACTTCACCTGGGCAAGACCAGCGACGGCGAGGTCATCGCGCGGGTTCTGCGCGATCGCGGTTTCGTACTCACTGATCGCTGCGGAATAGTCGCCGCGGTCGATCGCGTCGTACGCCTCCTGATGATGCGGCGGCAGCGGTTCCGGCTCAGGCTCGGCCTTGTCTGCGGGATCAGCATCGGCATTGACCGGGATCGTCCCCGTTACGCCGTTCTGCGCTGCCAGCTGCAGAACCTGCTCCAGCAGGTCGCGCAGCTGATCCTCGGCGAGAAGCCCGCTGAACAGCGGCACTGGGCGCCCGCCGATGATGGCGGCGACGGTCGGCACGGCCTGCACCTGGAAGGCCTGCGCGAGCTGCGGAGCGGACTCGACGTCGACTCCGACGAGCACGAAAGCCCCGGCATACGAGACGACGACTTTCTCGAGCAGCGCGGTCATGCTCGTACTTTGCTCGTCCCAGGGGGCCCGCAGATCCACGATCACCGGGACGCGCGACGAGAGCTGGACCACCTGGTCGAACTCGGCGTCACCGGCGGTCAGGAGCAGCGGGTTCGCGGCCGGTGCATCGGAGGCGGCGGGAGCTGCAGTGGCACCAGCGGGTGGGGTGCGGCGGTTGACCAGCGACGACAGGTCGACGGCGCCGCGGAGGTTTCCTGGCAGGGGCGGGACGGTACTCACGGCAGCTGCACCACCGAGACAAGTCCCTGGCTCCATCCGAGCATGACGATTTTCTCCTCCGATCCGACGGGCGGTACATAGAACAACAACTGATAACCGTAGGTGGTCGCGATCCCGGTGGTCGACTTGTCGGTGCCCAGCAACGTCTGTGAGGCGCCCGAGGTTGAGACCGTGGAGCCCTCGGCTGTCGGACGTACGGTCGACGTCTCGGCGATACTGGCCGCGACCAGCGCGCCCGAGTTGTTCGTCGCGAGGGCGATGGTGGGCGACGTGCCGGCCGTGTTCGAGAACTCGAGAGACGCGGTACTCGGAAGCGCCGCGCGATCGGCGTTCTTCTTGTCGATGCCAACCTGCCCTCGGAGCGTGTCCCCGTCGGCCGAGAAGAGCGCGGCGTACTGGCTCGTGTCACCGTTCGCGAGCAGATCGGCGTACGCGGAGCCCACCGTTTGGGGCGCGAGCTTCATCAGACGCGAGTCGGGAGCGACGATCGACGTTCCCACCGTAACCGGGGCAACATCTGGGATGCGGGCGTTGGCCTCGAGCGAGATGGCGTAGTCGACCTTGTAGTCGACGCGTGGACTCGCCTGGCTCATCATCAGCGCAATCGGCGCCTGCGTGCTGTCGGCCGAATTCTGCACGACCGCCGTCACGAGGCGCGGCCACGTCATGGTGTCCTGCGGAAGTACGAGGCTCACCGGCGACGCCGGGATGGTCTGCGGCGGGACGATGGTGCCGCCCTTGGCGACGACGTCGTAGTTGGTGGTCCGCTCGGTCAGCGCCTCGCCCTGGAAACGGGAGGCGAGGATCGACGCGTCGTGCGCTGCGTCTGCTCGGGACGCGACATCGGCGACCTCGGCGACGATCGCCTCCGCCTGCTGCGTCGTAACGACGGGCGTGGGATCGGCCGCAACCGGTTTGGCTCCCGGGGTGGGCGTCACTGACGCGGTGGGCGCTGTGCTCGCGCCGGCAGCCAAATTGGGCCAGTAGTCGGAGCTGCAACCGGAGAGCAGCACGGCGGTGCCGAGCAGGACAGGGAGCACCAGGGCGCCGCGGCGGCGCGTGACGGATGGCGAGGCAATCGAGGCCTCAATGCCGGCGCGAGGCCGGGGTCGGCGCGCTCCCCGCGGGATGCGGCCCTGCGGGCCCTTGCGACGGGGACCGTGCTGTCGGCGCAGGTGCACGAACGCCCAGATGTACAGAACGAGTCCGATGAGCAGGAACACCGCACCGCCCAGCAGCAGTGGTCCGGCGAGCGGAGTCGCGGTGTCGACCGGCCAGCTCACCCGCACGGAGTCGGCCGCGGGCGCGGTGCCGTCGCTCGCGATCAGGACGGACACGTCGGCCGGCACGTCGAGCGCGACCGTCATGCTGCCGGTCCCCTCGAACTGCTCGAGCCACAGGTCGGACCCGCGCGGGTCGACGACGGCCGCGTTGGCGGTTGCAACATCGGACGAGAGCTCGACGGCCTTGCCCGTCTCCCGCTCGGCGGTCAGCGCGTCGCGCACTGTGCCACGCCCGACCGCGCTGTAGGCGGAGCCTCCCACCCAGCCGAGCACATCGGTCGTACGGGCGTAGGCGAGCACGAGGCTGCCGTTGCCCTCGACCGTGATGGTCTGGCGACCCGGGTTCGCATCGAGTGCGTTCCCGTCGATCACGGCGTAGGGGGCCGACGCGTCGAGCGTGGCCTGCGCGGTCAGGGACTCCGGAGGCGCCCAAACCGTTCGCTGACCGATGCCGAGCACGATCAGCGCGGCAGCGATGACGGTGGCGATGATGGCGAAAACGAACCGCACGAAAGAACTCCTCCTGCGTTGCCGGATCGGGAAACGGCCGAGTCCGGCTTTGGGGACGCAGCCGGACCGGGGCGCGACGGCAACAGACAAAGACAGTCCACGATAGCCGATGCCTCCCACTCAAGACCCGGCAACAGCCGAGAGTACGGCCGAGACGGCGCGCGGTGCGGGTGTCGCCCCGGCTGGCGGGCCCTCGCTGAATACACTTTCCGAGTGCCGCGAGCCCCTCCGCGGCCCTGCTCTGAAGGAGACGACGTGGCGAACGACGAGGCCGAATTCACTCAGGTGTTCCGTGGCTACGACCGAGACGAGGTGGATAAAGCCATCCAGGGCCTGCGCCGCGAACTCATCAACTCGAACACGCAGGCGGCCGAGAGCGGCCGCGAGGTGAAGCGCCTCTCCTCCCGCGTCGAGGGTCTCGAAAAAGAGCTGCAACAGGTCGGCGCGCCCACCTACGCGGGCCTGGGTGCGAAGCTCGAACACACGCTGCGCGTCGCGGAGGAGCAGTCGGAGCGGATCATCGCCCAGGCCGAGAACGATGCCTCGGCCGTGCGCCGAAGCACCCGCGACGAGGGCGACCGCCTCCTGCAAGAGGCGCGCGACGAGGCCGAGCGCCTGGTCACCGAGGCGCGTCGCCGGGCCGACCGTACCCGTGCTGAGTCCGAGGCCCAGGCTGCCGCCACCCTCGGCAAGGCGGCCGACGACCGCGATGTCCTGACTCAGGACGCGGTGCGTGAGGCCGCAGCGATCCGCGGATCCGTCGCGACCGAGGCCGCCGAGACGCGCGCCACCGCCAAGCGCGAAGCCGCCGCCATCCGCTCGGAGGCAGAGCGGGAGGCCGCCGAACTGCGAGCGGTCGCCGCGCGCGAAATGGAGGTCGCGCGCGCCGAAGCCGCACGCCTCGCCCAGGCCAACGAGCTGCTGCGTGCCGAGGTCGCCTCCGAGGTCGACCGCCTTCGCGCGGCCGCGGAGGCCGAGGTCGCAGAGGCTCGCTCCGCCGTTGAGTCCGAGGTGCTGTCAACGCGGGCTGCACTCGATGCCGAGGTCGTGGCGATCCGAGCCGAAGGCACCCGCGAGGTCGCGGACCAGCGCACCCGACTCGCTCAGGAGCGCGCGGAGGCCGTGGCCGTGCTCGACGCCGAACTCGCAGGGATCCGCGCCGCGTCCGCCGAGGAAGCTGCCGCGCTCGCCCGCGACGTGGAACAGGCGCGGATCGACCTCGTGGTCGAGCTGGCGGCCCGTCGCGAGGAGGCGGACAACGACGACCTCCTCCGTCACCAGGAGGCGGTCGCGCAGACTCAGCGCTACCTCGACGAGTCGAACCTCCAGCTCGCCGACGCGATCAGGCGGGCCAACGACAAGCGCCTCGAGGCGGACACGCTGCGCAGCGACGCGCTGGACGAGACGACCCGTCTGCGCCGCGCCGCACAGGACGAGTCCGATGCCCTCCTGGACGCAGCGCGCGAGCGGGCGCAGCGGCTCCTTGCCGACGCCGAGCGCCGCAGTCGCGACCTGATGGAGACTGCCGAGCGGCGGCTCGATGAGATCCGCACCGAGCGCGACGCCATCGCAGGTTACGTGGCCGGTCTGCGCGGCCTTATCGGACACATCGACGAACTCACCGAAGACGGGGACGGAAAGGCCGCGGATGACTAGCGGGCGGGCTCAGGCGAGCTCGCCCTCCCACTGGGTCGGGAGCGGAGACGCGGCCGGCGCGACCACGCGGACGATCTCGTCGAGCACGCGCCGCGTCTGAGCCTCGCCCACCCACAGGTGCTTGCCACCCTCGACCGCGACCAGCTCGAGCTGCGACACACTCGCGAAGCGCTCGGCGGCCTCGGCGGGGCGCAGGTAGTCATCGAATTCGGGGACCAGCACCACGAGCGGCCGACCATCTTCCCCCCAGGCGGCGACCTCCTGGGCGCTCGCGCGATGCAGCGGCGGCGACAGGAGGATCGCACCGTCCACCGGCTGCTCCCTCCCCCACTTCAGTACCAGCTCGGTCCCAAAGGACCAGCCGACCAGCCACGGGTGCACCAACCCCCGCTCGGCGACCAGCGCCATCGCCGCCGCCACGTCGGCTCGTTCGTCGGTCCCGTGCCCAAAGGCTCCGTCGCTCGTGCCGCGAGGCGACCTCGTGCCGCGGGTATTGAAGCGCAGCACCGCGAGGTTCGCGAGGGCGGGCAGGCGGGCGGCCGCCTTGCGCAGGATGTGCGAGTCCATGAAACCGCCGTGGGTGGGTAGCGGATGCAGGGTGACCAGCGTCGCCACCGGCTCACGCTCCAGCGGCAGGGCGAGTTCACCGACCAGCGTCAGCCCATCGGACGTGTGCAGCTCAATGTTTTCGCGGCGCGCGGGGAGGACCACGCCTCCGCGGATCTCGTGGGTCATCGTGCTCCTCGAATTCTCCAGCAGCGGGTATGCCAGTGGCGGCGGCCGGCCAGAGATGCCGCGTCGCCGAGAGCACCATCCGCCCGCCAGGCAACAACGTGGGCCTGCCCGACGTCGATCGTCATCGCGCAGCCCGGGCACAGGTAGTTCTTCACCGCGCGGGCCGAGGAGACGGGCTGGACCGTCCACTCGCGGCCCGCCTGAACCTCGGTATGCCGCCGTCCGGCGAGCATCTGGGACAGGTCCCGCTGTTCGTCGTCAGCGCTCCGGCGACTCCCCCGGGGTCGATTGCTGCGCGGCATCCCCCCAGTCTAGGAGGCAGTCGTCGCGTGCGGCGGTCAGTGCGACGGCTCGTCCATCTCGAGCCGGGTCTCCTCCGCATCGAGCATCCGCTGCGCCCGCCGCAACGTTCGGGAGGAGTAAACCCCGCGTCCGCGCGCTTCCAGAAGAGCCTCCCGCTCAGCAAGCAGCACGGCGATTCGAAGCCGCAGGTACTGCGCGTGGGGGCCGAGCGGAGCGTCGTCATCGCGCTCCACCAGCTCCCACGCCACCTGTGAGCGAGTGAGCGTGTCGCGCCGCACTCGCTCGATCACACGCTCGCCGACCTCCCCGTCCGGCAACTCGGCCACAGCCTCCGGAAGTGCCTGGATGCCCGTCGCCGCGACCTCGTCGAGCAGCGTCGCCAGCTCGCGGCGGTCCGCCTCGCCGTCGGTGCCCTGGATGCCCGTCAGCCGAATCAGCGCGGGAAGCGTTGCCCCCTGCACCAGCAGTGTCACGACGGCCACAGTAAAAGCGATCAGGATCAGCTGCGACCGATACGGAGTGTCTTGCGGCAGGGACTGCGCCGCGGCGAGCGTCACCACGCCACGCATCCCGGACCAGGAGAGGATCACGCCGCCGCGCCAACCGAACGCCTCGCTGGTCGTCGCGGCGAGGTCCGTCTCACGGCGTTGGTAGAGCCGCTCGGCCCGGACCTGCCTGCGACGCAAGCGCTCGTCGCTCGATGCGCTGTTGCGCAGCCGCATCAGTCCGACGGCGAGTCGGCGATTGATTCGCTCGGCGCGTCTGCCGGAGTTGCGCAGCCAGAGGAGCAGCGGCCAGATAAAAAGAGTGCGCAGGACGATCAGGATCACGACCGTGACGAGCCCCAGCAGGACCGCCCTGCCCGCCCCGAACTCGCCCGGACCGACCTCGCTGACAATCGCCTTGATCTCGGCGCCCATCAGCAAAAAGACCCCGTTTTCGAGCAGGAACTGCGCTGTGCGCCAGTTTACCCGCTCGCTGATCCGCGACTGGGGGCTGAGGAAGCGTGCACTGTTATGCCCTGTATAGATGCCGGTGACGACGACCGCGAGCACGCCAGAGGCCCCCAGCTCCTCCGCGGGGATGTAGGCCAGGAACGGCACGGCGAACGAGACAGCGGTGTCGAGCACGGGGTCCCGCAGCTTCGATCGCACGAAGACAGTGAAGACGCCGATCAGGAGTCCAAGCGCGATTGCCATCACGACCGAGTAGGCAAAGAGGACGCTCACCTCGCCCGCGTCGATCGCATCGGAGGTGACAGAGGTACCCACCACGGCCGCGGCGGCCGTCGCTGCACGCAGCAGGACCAGCGCGGAGGCGTCATTGACGAGGCTCTCGCCCTCGAGCACCGTCACGAGTCGCGGCGGAAGACCGAGCTTCTTGCCGATCGAGGTCGCCGCGACAGCATCGGTCGGGCTGACAACAGCGCCGAGGGCGATCGCAGCGGGCAGGCTCAGGTCGGGGAAGACGGCGTAGAGAAATCCGCCGACCGCCAGCGCGGTGACGACCACCAGCAGCACCGAAAGGCCGAAGATCGAGCGCACATTCCGTCGGAAATCCGTCAGCGGTACCTGGATCGCCGCCGAATAGAGCAGCGGAGGCAAAACGCCCGCCAGGATCAGCTCGGGCTCGACCTCGATGTCGGGGACGCCCGGCACGTACGACGCGCCGATTCCGACGACCACGAGTACCAACGGAGCCGCGATTCCGAGACGGTACGAGAAGCGTGCAACGGTGACGACCGTGATAATTCCGACGACTCCGAGCAGCGCGTAATCCACGGCTCCAGGGTAGCGAGACGCTCAGCTGTGGCGACGGTGCCGGCAAGCAACGGTTCGCTCAGTACCAGCCGACGGACTCAGTACCAGCCGACGGATTCGGAGTGGGCCCACGCGCCACAGGGCGAGCCGTAGCGGCCAGAGATATAGCCGAGGCCCCAGGTGATCTGCGTGCTCGGATTCGACGCCCAATCGCTCCCGGCCGCGGCCATCTTGCTTCCAGGCAGGGCCTGCGGGATGCCGTAGGCGCCGCTCGACTTGTTCTCGGCGTACACGTTCCAGCCGGACTCGCGGGTCCAGAGCGACACGAGGCAGTTGTATTCGCTGTCGGCCCAGCCGCGCTGCACGATCATGTCGTACGCGATTGCCTTCGCCGATCCCGGGTCCGGAGTGGCGGCCCGCACGACGGGAGCGGCGGCGGCCGGTGCATCCTGCTCGCTCTCGCTGGTCGTGGCCTGCGCCTGCGGTGCGACGGGCGTCGGAGTGGGAGTCGGTGTAGGGGTGGGCTTGGGCTTCTCCTGCGCCGCGAACGAGTCGCGCTCGACGGTTCGTTCGACGCCGCCTGCAACGACGAGACGCTGCGCCGCATCACCGTTGAAACGCGCCGGAGCCTGGTAGTACGGCGAGGCGACCGCTCCGCTCGACGGGTCGACGACGTTGACCATCACGAACGCGAAGGAGGCGGCGAAGGCGAGCACCGTCACGGGGATCCGGGCCCAGGAGCGCCGGACCGGGGTCTGGTGCGGAACCGCCGGGCGACCGCTGTTGCGGTACGCGGGCGAAGGGGCGACGGAGGAGTGAGGATGCTGAGCCACGATTACGGAAGCATAACGGACGATGTCCTGATCGGCCAGCAGATCCGAACTTGGTCAGCGGACCGCCAGCATGACGTCGACCACCGTGTCGAGCAGTAGGTCGACTTGCGGCTCCAGGTAACCGCCGCGCTGCGGTGCGAAGGAGACGGTGCGCACGTCGTCGACCGTGAGGACGGAGCCGTCGCGGAAGTAGCCCGAGATTCGGTCGGCGAAGGCGTCCACTTGCCGGAGGTTGTATCCCGTCGTCAGGAGGCCCGCGCGGGTGAAGCGTTCGCGCGGCGCTCGGGCAAGGCGGTTGACGAGGTCCTGGGCCGTCGCTCGAGCCTCGGCCAGCCAGGCCTCCTCGCCCTGTTGAGCGATGGCGTACTGCCGCTCCCGCAGAGCGAACGCGTCCTCCAACCGCTCGAGAGCCGCATCGACGTGTGGAGCGGAGTAGCCGCCTTTACGCAGAGTGAACGCCATGTGGCGCAGGTCCGCCGCTCGCAGCTCGGCGACTCCTCCCGACAGCTGCGCGTAGGCCTCACGAGCGGAGGCGAGGAACGAGTCGACCTCGGCCATGTCGTAACCAGGACGGGACTCGCGGGCTCGGGGGAAGGGTGCGGTCATGTCGTCATTCTGTCAAGATCGCCTGCGCAGAGCGGTATCGGCGCGTCTGCAGGCCCGCGAAGAGTGTCGGCGGGTGCTTCGCCAGGGATCAGCGCACGAAGAGAAAGTACAGCACATATGCGGCGGCGGCCGACGGCAGGATCGAATCGAGCCGGTCGAGCACTCCCCCGTGACCGGGCAACCAGGAACTCATGTCCTTGATGCCGATATCGCGCTTGATCAGCGACTCCGCCAGATCGCCCAACGTCGCCGTCAGCAAGACGACTGCGCCGAGCACGGCTCCGACCCACCACGGCTCCCCCAGCAGGAGCACCGCGAGGAGGACGCCGACGACGACTCCCGCGACCGCCGCACCGGCAAAGCCCTCCCAGGTTTTCTTCGGGCTAATGCGGGGCGCCATCGGGTGCTTGCCCCACGTCAATCCGCTCGCATAGGCACCCGTGTCGACGACGATCACGAGCGCCAGGAACGCGAACGCCCACAGTTGGCCGCCGTCCTCGGCCACGAGGCGGATCGCGAAGGCACCGAGGAACGTGACGTACCCCTGCACAAAGGCACCGAGGCCGATGTCGAGCGCCAGATCCCGCGGCGTCGACGAGGTCCGACGAAAGAGCTGCTCACCGAGCCGCCACAGTGCGATGGCGACGGAGCCGCCAAGTACCGTCGCCCACGCGACCCCGAGGCCCCCGTAATACGCGGCGGGCACCGCGACGACGGCGACGATCCCGGTGGGGATGCGCGGGATATCCCGGCCCGCGTGGCGCAGTGCATTCGAGAGTTCGAGAGCCGCGAGCAGGATCATGCCCCCCGCGAGCACCATGAAGATCTCTTTGACAACGAGCAGGCTGACGACCATTGCTCCGGCACCGACCACGCCGATCAGCGTTGCCGAGACCAGATTGCGGCCGGAGCGGGCGGTCAGGCGTTCGTTCGTCGCCTCGAGCTGCGCGCGGGTCGCCTCCAGCTGCCGCTCCACGTCGGCCCGCCCCTGCTGGGCACGCGCCCTCAGCGCATCGCGGGTGACCATCCGAGATCCCCGGGCACCGGGGACCCGCGGAGACGGTCTGCTCACGCCGTCCTCGGGTCCTTCGGTGATCTCGGGCACGCTCTACACCTCGAGGAGTTCGGATTCCTTGCGCTTGAGCGCCTCGTCGATCGCGTCAACGTGCTGCTTTGTCAGCGCCTCGAGTTCCTTCTCGCCGCGGGAGAGCTCGTCGTCACCGATGTCGCCCTTGAGAGCGTCGAGATCGTCCTTGCCCTTGCGGCGGATGTTGCGCACGGCGATCTTCGCGTCCTCGGCCTTCGTGCGCACGATCTTCACGAACTCCTTGCGACGCTCGGCGGTGAGCTCGGGGAGAGTGACGCGGATCAGCGTTCCGTCATTGGTCGGGCTCGCACCCAGGTTGGGCATGTCCCGGATGGCCTGCTCGATGTCGCGCAGCGAGCCCTTGTCGTACGGCGTGACGAGGAGGGTGCGCGCCTCCTGGTTCTGCAGAGACGCGAGCTGCGAGAGCGGAGTCGGTGTGCCGTAATAGCTCACGAGCACCTTCTGGAACATGCCGGGATTCGCCCGTCCGGTGCGAACCGTGGAGAAGTCCTCTTTGGCAACCTCGACGGCCTTGCCCATCTTGGTCTTCGCGTCGGCCAATATATCCGAGATCACAGGGGCTCCTTAAGAGAGGGAAGTGGTCAGTCTAGTTCGAGACGAGGGTGCCGAGTTCGGAGCCGCGGATGGCTTTCGCGACGTTGCCAGAGGGCTCCATTCCGAACACCTGCATCGGCATGCCGTTATCCATGCAGAGACTGAACGCGGTCGAGTCAACGACCTTGAGCCCACGCTGGAGCGCCTCCTGGTAAGTGAGGGTGTCGAGCTTCTTGGCGTCGGGCTTGGTTCGCGGGTCGGCGTCGTAGACACCGTCCACGCCGTTCTTGGCGACGAGCACCACGTCTGCGTGCGTCTCGAGCGCGCGCTGTGCAGCGACGGTGTCGGTGGAGAAGTATGGGAGTCCGGCGCCGGCGCCGAAGATCACGACGCGGCCCTTCTCCATGTGCCGGATAGCCCGACGCGGGATGTACGGCTCTGCGACCTGCGTCATCGCGATCGCGGACTGCACACGGGTCTCGGCACCGGCTTGCTCGAGGAAGTCCTGAAGGGCGAGAGCGTTCATCACCGTGCCCAGCATGCCCATGTAGTCAGCCCGGCCGCGGTCCATGCCGCGCTGTGAGAGCTCGGCCCCGCGGAAGAAGTTGCCACCGCCCACGACCACCGAAATCTCCACCTCTGTCGCGGCGTCGGCGATCTCACGGGCGAGGGCGCTGATCACGTCCGGATTCACGCCGAGAGTGCCGGCTCCGAATGCCTCCCCCGACAGCTTCAACAGCACCCTGCGGCGCTTGCCCGTCGTCATTGCAGCCGTCTGCGTCATGGACGTTTCCTCCCGTAGACCCGTACAAACCTATCCCGCGCGGAGCATGCCCGCGACCACGCCCAGGCCGCCCCGGGCAGAGCGAAGGGAGTCCGGATCGACTGAACGACCCGGACTCCCCCTGCCTGCTAGTTAGGCGCCAACCTTGAAACGGGCAAAGCCCGAAACGGTCAGCCCTGCGTCGCCGATGACCTTGCTGACGGACAACTTGTTGTCCTTCGCGTAGTCCTGGTCGAGCAGCGCGACCTGCTTGAAGTACGCGTTGACGCGTCCCTCGATGATCTTCGGCAGAGAAGCCTCAGGCTTCCCCTCGCCCCGCGAAATCTCCTCGACGATGCGGCGCTCGTTGTCGACCTCGGGCTGCGGAACGTCTTCGCGCGAGAGGTAGGACGGGTTCGCGAACGAGATATGTTGGGCGACAGAGCGCGCCGTCTCGGCGTCCTCACCGGAGTAGCCAACGACCACGCCGACCTGCGGGGGCAGGTCCTTGTTGGTCTTGTGCAGGTAGATCGCGAAGTGCTCGCCCGAGACGGCGGCGACGCGGCGCAGCTCGACCTTCTCGCCGAGGATCGCCGCCTCGTCGTTGATGAGGTCGGCGACGGTCGTGCCACCGGCGGGAGCCGCAAGGGCTTCCTCGACCGTGCTGGCACCGGCTGCGACGACCGCCGCGAGCACCGCGTCCGCGAGCGCGATGAACTTTGTGCCTTTGGCGACGAAGTCGGTCTCGCAAGCGAGTTCGATCATCGTGGCGACGCCGCCGTTCTCGGCAGCGGCGACGAGGCCCTCGCTCGTCGAGCGATCGGCGCGCTTCGCGTTGCCCTTGGCCCCCTTGAGGCGGAGAATTTCGACCGCCTTGTCCAGGTCGCCGTCGGCCTCGACGAGCGCGTTCTTCGTGTCGACCATGCCGGTACCGAGCTGCTCGCGCAGCGTCTTGACGTCAGCGAGGCTGAAATTTGCCATGGTTCTGCGAACTCCTCTGTTGTTCTGAGACTCTGTTGTTCTCAAACTCTGCAGTCTGAAATTGTGCGATTCGAGCACCTGGAGTGGTAGCTCCCTCCTCGAGGGAGCCGAGCGCACCGAGGTGTCGGCGGTTCTTTTTCGTGATGACGTGCACCTACCAAGCGGGGGCCGGACGTCCGCTCTCGCGGCCCGTCCGACCCCCGTCACGGAACGGGGTGTCAGGCGGTAGCGGTGTCCTCGGTCGAGGCGTCGACGGCGGGCGTCTCCGCGGCAACCGGAGCGTCAGCGACGGCCAGGGCGTCGGCGACAGCCTCATCAGCGGTCGCAGCCTCAGCGTCGGCGACCTTCTCGGTCTCGGCGCCGGCCTGCTCGTTCGACTCCGCGATGACGGGCTGCTCAGCGTCGGTGGCAGGGGCGCCGGTGGACAGCAGCTCCTGCTCCCACTCGGCCAGCGGCTCGACGGCCGAGACGTTGCCCTCGGCCTCGGGCTTCTGGTGGCGCTGGATGAGACCCTCCGCGGCGGCGTCGGCGACGATGCGGGTGAGCAGGCTCACCGAGCGGATCGCGTCGTCGTTACCCGGAATGGGGTACTGGACCTCGTCCGGGTCGCAGTTCGTGTCGAGGATGCCGATGACCGGGATGCCCAGCTTTTTGGCCTCGTCGATCGCGAGGTGCTCCTTCTTGGTGTCGACGACCCAGAGGGCCGACGGCGTCTTCGAGAGGTTGCGGATTCCGCCAAGCGACTTGTGCAGCTTGTCGAGCTCACGCTTCTTGATCAGGAGTTCCTTCTTGGTGAAGCCGCTCTTCGACGTGTCGTCGAAGTCGAGCTCCTCGAGTTCCTTCATGCGAGCGAGGCGCTTCGAGACCGTCTGGAAGTTGGTCAAGAGGCCGCCGAGCCAGCGCTGGTTCACGTAGGGCTGGCCGACGCGCGTCGCCTGCTCCGAAATCGCGTTTTGTGCCTGCTTCTTGGTTCCGACGAAGAGGATGGTGCCGCCGTGGGCAACCGTCTCCTTGACGAAGTCGTAGGTCTTGTCGATGTAGGCCAGCGACTGCTGGAGATCGATGATGTAGCTGCCCGAGCGCTCGGTCAGGATGAAGCGCTTCATCTTCGGATTCCAGCGACGCTTCTGGTGCCCGAAGTGGACACCGCTGTCGAGCAGCTGGCGCATGGTGACGACTGCCATGAGTCGTTCTCCTTGTCTCGGGGCTTAGGCGCACGACGGCGCCAAACTCCCGTTCGGTTGTCTGCGACGGCCGGCTGGCTCGTCACCCTGGCGCCCGGCGCACTCCCGCCCGTCCGCGTGAGCGGAGTGGGACCGTGGGGAGCGGAGGCCCGGTGGGCGCGCGTAGTCACCCCGATAAGCGAGGTGCTCCGAGGAGTGTAGCACCAACGTTTCCGCCGCCCTTGCCGCTGCTGGACAGAGGTGCTACTTACGTGCCGACTTCATCACAGTGCGGATATGCAGCGTGTCCATCTCCTCTAGCGAGCGACCCTTGGTCTCGGGCACGAACATGAAGACGAAGACGAACGAGATCGCCGCGAACGCCGCATAGAGGCCGTAGGCGAGGGTGAGCGACACGTCCTGCGAGAGAACCGGGAAGGTCACCGTGATGACGAAGTTCGCGATCCACTGAGCGGACGCGGCGAGGCCGAGCGCCGCGGCGCGAATCCGGTTCGGGAACATTTCGCCGAGCAGCACCCAGACCAGCGGGCCCCAGGTGGCGCCGAAAAAGACGACGAAAGCATTTGCCGAGACCAGCGCGATCGGGCCCCATGCACCGGGCAGCGAGACGGCCTCGCCGCTGATCGTCGACTGGCTGAAAGCAATGGCCATCAGTGCGAGCGAGATCGCCATGCCGGCCGAGCCGACCAGTAGCAGAGGCTTTCGGCCGACCTTGTCCACCAGGAAGATCGCGACGAAAGTCACGACGACGTTCACTACCGAGGTGAAGACCGAGATCGCGAACGAGTTCGATTCATCGAACCCGACTGCGCTCCAGAGCGACGTGGAGTAATAGAAGATCACATTGATGCCGACGAACTGCTGGAATACCGAGAGCAGGATGCCGACCCAGACCACCGGGAGCAGGCCCAGAGCCGGTCCGCGCAGGCTGGAACGCTTGGCATTCTCGGCATCCTCGTCGATCCGCTTTTGAATGTCTGCAAGAGCCCCATCGACCTCGTCACGGGGTGTCACCGTCGCGAGGACCGCGCGGGCGTCCTCAGAGCGGCCCTGGGTAGCCAAGTAGCGCGGCGACTCTGGGAGGGTCAGTGCCAGGAGACCGTAAATGACGGCGGGCACGGCGCACGCGATGAACATCCAGCGCCAGGCTGCAACGCCGAGCCAGAAGGGCTCCGAGGCACCGTTCGCGCCGGTCGCGATCAGGGTGTCCGAGAGCAGGGCTGCGAAAATGCCGAGCGTAATCGCGAGCTGCTGGAGCGAGGCCAGAGCTCCGCGGATCGCCTTCGGTGCGATTTCCGAGATATAGGTCGGTGCGATGACAGAGGCGATGCCGATACCGAGGCCGCCGACGACGCGCCAGAGCACGAGGTCCCAGACCGCGAAGGCGGCGCCTGCGCCGATCGACGACACGAAGAACAGCGCCGCACCGAGCAGCATGACCTTGATGCGGCCCCAGCGATCGGCCAGACGGCCCGCAAGGTAGGCACCGAGCGCGCAGCCGAGCAAGGCGGAGGCGACGGCGAAGCCGATCAGGGCTGCCGAGAGTCGGAACTCGCCCTGCACCGCCTCGACGGCGCCGTTGACCACGGAGGAGTCGAAGCCAAAGAGGAAACCACCGACAGCCGCCGCGATGGCGAGGCCGATCACCTTCCTCTTCAGCTTCGCCGCCGAGGGATTGGGGATGTCCGCCCTCCCGCTAGTGGTGTCAGATCGTCCGCTGGTCATGGTCGTCTCCGATTCTCGCCGCCGGTGGGTGCGCTGGTGCTCCTCCCGATCCCGACCACGGGCACGTTACCCCAGCCCCGGAGCGCGCCGTGACAGCTTGCGCTCCAAGATGGAGGAGTGACGTCCCTCTACAGGCGGATTGTTGAGCGTTTTCTCCACTGCTTTCCGCCGAACGGGTCCACGACGACCCTCAACTCGCGAGGGTGGGGACATGCTCCGCTCCCCTCTCCTGAATCCTGGTGTTGTCCTCCTGATCACGCTGCTCTCGCCCCTGTGGACCTCTCCGGTTCCCGGCTTCCAGGTCGTCACGCCGTGGGGCGCGCCAGCGCACCACTACGCCGCCGGGCACCGCGGCGTCGACCTCGCTGCGACTCCGGGTCAGCAGGTCAACGCGGTCGCCGCGGGAACGGTGTCGTTCGTCGGCCACGTGGTCGATCGCGCGGTCGTCAGCATCGCGCACGCCGACGGGCTGGTCTCGACCGTCGAGCCGGTCGACGCCTCGGTGGTGATCGGCCAGTCCGTCGCTCCGGGAGCACCGATCGGACTTGTCGGTGCCGGCGGGCACTGCGACGGCCGGTGCGTGCATCTCGGCGTGCGGAAAGGCGGGGAATACGTGTCGCCGATGCGGTTCTTCGGCGGCATCCCCCGTGCGGTGTTGCTGCCGATGGACGACATCGTGGCCCGCCCGACGTTACGCCCGGGGGTGCGCGAGCCGGTAGGCGTCGCGGATGCGCTCGGTCGACACGTGCGTATAGATCTGCGTGGTGCCGAGGCTCGCGTGACCAAGCAACTCCTGGACCGCGCGCAGATCCGCTCCCCCGTCGAGCAGGTGCGTGGCCGCAGTGTGGCGCAGGGTGTGTGGGCCGGAGGGTCCGGAGCCCTGACCACCATCGAGAAGACGGGCGACGACTCCGTATACCGTGCGCGGGGTGAGCCGAGCCCCGCGACGGCCGAGGAAAAGGGCGCGGGCGCCGTCGCCGGTGTGAAGCACGGGGCGGGCCGAGTCGAGGTAGGCGATGAGCGCCTCCTTCGCAGGGACGCCGAAGGGGACGACCCGCTGCTTCCCGCCCTTGCCCGTGACCAGCACAGTGAGGCGGCCGAGATCGAGGTCGGTCGTGTCGATGGCAACGAGTTCTGAGACACGGATACCCGAGGCGTACAAGAGTTCGATGATCGCCAGGTCGCGCACCGCGACCGGCTCGTCCGTCGCCCCGCGGGCAGCGACCACGTCGAGCACCTGCTGCGTCTGCGGCTGGGTGAGCACGCGCGGAAGGGTGCGGCCGGCCTTTGGCGTCTTGAGCCGAGCGGCGACGTCGATCGGGAGTCGCTCCGTCCGCTGTGCCCAGGAGGAGAAGGAGCGGACGGAGGCGGTGCGCCGGGCGAGCGTCGCGCGGGCGACCCCCGACTCCGACTCTCGCCAGAGCCAATCTCGCAGCAGCTCGAGGTCGAGCTCGGCCGTGCCGTGTTGTCCGCGGCTTTCGGCGTGGGCGACGAGGCGCGCGAGGTCGGAGCGGTAGGCCTTCGCCGTGGCGGGCGAAAGGGAGCGCTCGTCGAGCACAAAACGGAGGAACCGCTCGACCGACATCGCAAGCGTCTCGTCGGTCATGAGCCGTCCGGCATCCGCGACCAGAGGTCGATCCGCCCCTGCTCATCGAGCGCTTCGAGCCTGTCGAGCAGATCGGTGCCGAACCGCGTCGCGAGGGGCGCCCGAGCGGTCGGCACGAATGAGGTCGTGACGGTCTCGGGATGAACATGGACGAGGGAGAAGCTTTGCGCTCCGTCGATCCCGGCTAGCTCCCGCTCGGGCGCACCGAGGTCCATCGTGTAGGCGGTGGCGCCGGCGACGAAGACGGGGACTTCCGCGAAAGTCGCCGCGGTCGGGTAGTGCAGATGACCGCCGAGGATCGCGCGGACGTCTGTGCCGCGCACCGCCTCCTCGAACTGGTCCATGCCCCGCAACTCGAGCACTGTCATTGCGCCGAGTGGTGTCGGCAGCGGCGGGTGGTGCAGCGCAAGGACTGTCCCGAGCGGCGCGGGTGTCGCAAGTTGGCCGGCGAGCCACTCCATCTGCTCAGTGGTGAAGGCGCCGTGGTGAAAGCCCGGAACCGCGCTGTCGAGAGCGATCAGCCGGAGTCCATCGAGATCGACGACCTGGTCGATCGGGCCCGCCCCATCGAGAGCAAGCAGTACCCGCCGGAACGCCCCGCGCTCGTCGTGATTACCCATCACCCAGACGATCGGACAGCTGAACCGCTGACCCAGCGGGTCGAGCTGCGCGCGTACCCGTCGGTACGCGTCCTCCTCGCCGCGATCCGCCACGTCTCCTGTGACTACGATCGCGTCAAGGTGCCCGCCCCGCTCAAGGAGCCGCTCGATCGCTTGCGCGAGCCGCGCGGCGGTGTCGACCCTCCCATAGAGAGGAGCACCCTCCGCGAGGATGTGCGTGTCGCTGAGGTGCGCGATCACCCGCTCGGCGGCAGCGAAGTGCCCCAGCTGCGGAGGCGTCACTCCGCTGCTCCGTGCCGCTGACTCGTCCATGCCGCTCCCCTCGCCGGTCGTCCCCCAGCGTAGGCGGCACCACCGACACGGACTCGACGGCACGAGGGGTCAGTCGGGGGCCATCGACCAGCCTCCGTCTTCGGACCGCGTGACCATCCCCTCTCCGAGCAACGCTCCCAGCACCGCGAGGGTGTTACCGAGGGTTTCGCCGGAGTCACGCGCGACATCGACGGCGTCTTGTGCCACCCGACCTCGCAGCACCTCGACGATGCGAATTTCGGTGCTCGTCAGCGCACGCGTCGACTCGTCACCCGCGCCGACTCCGAGCAGTTCGAGGACGTCCGGAGGCGAGGTGACGCAGGTCGCCGCGTATTCGCGGAGGAGTCGGTGGCAGCCGGCCGAGGAGGCGCTGGTCACCGGTCCGGGCACTGCTCCGAGCGGGCGACCGAGGGCGGCCGCATGGCCCGCGGTGTTCAGAGAGCCGGAGCGGGCACCCGCCTCCACGACCACCGTCGCGCCTGTCGACGCCGCGATGAGTCTGTTGCGCTGCAAGAAGCGCCATCGCGTCGGAGTCGTGCCCGGAGGTACCTCTGTCGCGACGGCGCAGCCAGGAGTGGCGATGATGCGGTGGAGCAGCTCGGAGTGGGCGGTCGGGTAGAGGCGGTCCGCGCCACCCGCGAGGAAGGCGACGGTACGCCCGCCGGAGCCGAGCGCGGCGCGGTGAGCGACCGCGTCGATTCCGAAGGCACCGCCCGAGACCACCGTGACGCCGCGAGCGGCAGCACCTGCCGCGAGCTCGGCGGCGACGTGCTCCCCGTAGCCGGTGGCGGCACGGGCGCCGACGAGAGCAAGGCGGTGCTCAGCGTCGAAGGCGGCGGGGTCGCCGCGCAGCCAGAGCAGGAGCGGAGCGTGCAATCCGAGGTCGTTCATGGAGTCCGGCCAGCCCGCGGAGCCGGGAAGGAGTAGGCGCACGTCCAGACGCCGAGCGATCTCGAGTCGACGCAGCAGCAGCGCGCGATCGAGGCGAGGTCGCCAGCGCGCGAGCCCAGACGCGAGCGCGGCGATAGCCGAGGAGGTGACCGTCTCCACCTCCGAGTTCACAACGGCCGGAATCCGGTTCGACTGCTCCTCCTCGGGTCCGCTCTCGCCGGGCCCCGATGCCGCAAGTATCTGTGCAGCGGACGACGACGACACGACCTGCGCGAATGCCTCAGTAGCGCCGAGACGCTCGATCAGCAGAGCGGCCACGGAGTCACCCGGCTCGGTCAGCGAGCTCCAAGCGCACCGGGCGGCGGCATCGCGGGCATCACCAGCCGGCGTCTCGGAATTTGCCGACAGAAGCATGTGCACGGCTCGCAACTCGGCACGGTCGAATAGCCGGTCAAGGGGAATCATGCGGCACCTCCACGAAGAACAAGGGCTCGGGCGAGATGCGCGGCGGTCGGACGCTCCACCCCGTCAAGATCAGCGAGGGTCCAACCGAGGCGCAGGACGCGGTCGTATCCGCGCATGGTCACGAGCCCGCGCTCGAGCGCTCGGTCGAGCGCGCGGGACTCGGCGATCGTCGGACGGAGCGCATCCGAGCGGAGCCAGGAGCCCGCAACCTCCGCGTTCACCGTCCACGTCGTCCCCGCGAGTCGAGTCGCCGCCCGAGCGCGAGCCTCGACCACCCTGGCGCGCGCCTGCGCACTGGTCAGGCCGGGAGAATCTCGACGCGCCGCGAGCTGGGCGGCCCCGACCCTGCGCACAGTGAGCCGGATGTCGACTCGATCAAGGAGGGGCCCGCTGAGCCGAGCGAGGTAGCGGCGACGAAGCGCCGGTGCGCAGGTACAGGTCTCGCCCGGAATGCCGAACCGGCCGCATGGGCAGGGATTGGCGGCGAGGACGAGCTGAACCCGTGCCGGAAACTCGGCCACGGCGTTCGCCCGGTGGATGCGGATCACTCCGGATTCGAGCGGCTGGCGCAGTGCATCGAGTGCGACGGCCGAAAACTCGGGCGCCTCATCGAGAAAGAGCACCCCGCGGGTCGCGCGGGCGACAGCCCCAGGCCGAATGCGTCCGCTGCCCCCGCCCACGATCGCCGCCGGCGAGGCGGAATGGTGCGGATCCTCGAAGGGCGGCCGCCGCACCAGCGACCCACCGGTCGAGGCGCCGATCAGGGAGCGCATACACGTCGCCTCCAGGGCGGCGTCATCGTCGAGATCGGGAAGGATGCCGGGTAGACGGGAGGCGAGCATCGTCTTGCCCGCGCCGGGAGGTCCGAGGAGGAACACGTGGTGGCCACCGGCAGCGGCGACGATCATCGCCTCCGCTGCCTCCTCGTTGCCCACGACATCGGACAGATCCAGGCACGCCCGCGACTCGACGGCTGCGACAGGCGCAGGCGCGCTCTCCGGCAGCACCGGCACCTCCCAGTCCGAGCCATGCCAGACGGCGGCAGCGGCGAGCGAGGACACAGCGATCACCTCCACTCCGTCGACCAACTCGGCCTCCGCACGGTCCTCAGCCGGAACCATCACCCTGCGGCAACCCTCGCGAGCCGCCGCGAGAACCGCGGGCAGCACCCCGGGCACCGAGCGCAGACGGCCGTCGAGGCCGAGTTCGCCGACATGCACGACGGATGCCACCGACTCCGCGTTCACCTCGTGCAAAGCGGCCAGGGCGGCGAGCCCGATCGCAAGATCGAACGCGGAGCCGTGTTTGGGCATCGCGGCGGGCGAGAGATTGACGGTGATCTTGTACTCCGCGATCGCACTTCCTGAATTGATAGCGGCGGAACGAACCCGCTCCTTCGCCTGCGAGAGCGCGGCGTCGGGTAGGCCGATGATCACCATGCCGGGCGTGCCGTCAGCGGAGTGCGCCTCGACTCCGACCACGGCACCCGCGAAGCCGACCAAGCCGACGGCGGATGTCCTGCCGAGCCCCATCACGCCACCGCCCGGAGGTGGCGCACCTGAGTCGGGACTCCCCCGGGTGCGATGATGCCGACCGCGTCGATCCGCAGGTGCCGCGAGCGCTCACCATGCTCGTTCGCCCAGGCATAAGCGAGCCTGCGCAAGCGCTGCGCCTTGGCGCGCGTGATCGCCTCGACCGGCAGCCCGAAGCGCGTCGACGAGCGCGTCTTGACCTCGATCACGACCAGCGCGGCGCCCTCCCGAGCGATGATGTCAAGCTCGCCCTCGCGCACCCGCCAATTGCGATCAAGAATCTCGAATCCGTGTGCTTCCAGGTGCGCCGCCGCGATCTCCTCGCCGCGGCGCCCCAGTTCGTCCTTGTCCATGCGACCTCCTGCGAGAAGCGTCGCGGATGCTGCGCGGAGCAGGAGAGCGAAGGTGCGGATCTGGGGAGGAATTGGGCAACCCGAGGCTGTGGAGGAGCGACCCATTGCTGTCGTGACACATGACAACAGAAGGCGCAGGACCAGGCATCGATCAAAACACTTCGTTCGACATCGGGCGACACCCACTGCACCTCAAGCGGAGGGAATCACACCACCATCCGCTCTTCATTGGGACGCAAATATCTTATCGCCACTAAGCCTCGCCGGACGGACACCGAATGGCGTGCCACACACCGCCCGCGAGCTGTCCTTTCGCTCGCGGGCAAAACAATCATTCGATCCGAAGTCACCCGGTCGCTCTATGAAGTGCGAAAGAGATGAGCCACGACGCGATCGCAAAAGAAAAGAACGTGACTATCACTCCGATTATCGGGACCCGCCGCGTGCGTCGCGGGTAGCGAGAACGGCCAAAGAGGGCGACGATCGATAATGCGGCGGAAAGGACCGTCGCCGTGGGAGTGATCGAAGTAGTGACACCCAAGAGCGCGAAGTCACACACGCCCGGCGCTCCGCTGCAGGCTGCGATCCCCATCTGTTCTATCAACACAATGAAAGAAAGAGCTGCTCCAGCAGCGAGCAGGAAGAGAAGGAGCACAATAGAAGCCTTGTCTTCCTTTGGAGATGGCCGACGGTCGCGCTGCTCACGAGCAGGATATTTGTCCTCAGCAAAGATGTTAAACGACACAGCATCTCCCAGGGTAGGCAAAGTGGGGACCGCGACCGCTTTTTGCGCCGCAGTCTGGAAGGACGGACTAGTCGATGCCAGTGAGCCATTGCCGGGTAGGGAGGGGCGTGCGCTCGGCTCAGTCGAAGACGTGAAGAGACACGCCGACGTGTTGAACGTGACACCGGGGGCAATGGCGGTCCGGGCAATGCGGCTCGGACGTATCTCGCCGAACTCGCTACGGAACATCTGCGGGAGCCGCGTGGCGAGTACCTCCAAACGAGTACCTTCCCAGGAAGCAGACTCCGGCCCGGCAGCAGAAGGCCGTCGCTGCGGTGCGCAAGTACAACGGGCGCAACTTCTCGCCTCGAACACCTTCACGGCATCGCGTCTGCCTCCGTGCCTTCACAAACCGCATCAACCGAATCTTGCTCGAAGTGTCAGCTTCACATCCCGACACAACCTTTCATTTCGATGCTTCCGCGGCCGAATCATGAAGGCCTGTTCAGCAGTCTAACGGGCCACAAAGAACACGCTGATCAGCGCCGCTTTCAGAGCCTCGGATCGCACGGAACGAATACGCCTTCCTGTCAGCGTGTCGTCACATCCTTGACACCCTCGTCGACGTCCTCGATGATGAAAAGTGTATTCAATGCCTTGCCGGAGTCGCACTTACGTGACGAGCAGCGCTTTCGACGCCCGCGATAATGTGCCCTGAATACACCTCGCTGTCGCCGAAGGGGAAATTTTACAATGGGGAAAATAATCAAGCAGGCGTTTGCAATTGCTGCCGCCGCAACTATGGCAAGCGTTGCGGTTTCGCCGGCAACGACCGCCAGTGAGAAAACCGTGGCCACCGACGCAAAAATTGTTTACGATTCGGTAGTCGCTTCTCCTGATCCAGAAGTAAAACTCCAGTCTCTTACCCCGCAAGAAAAATCGCTTTTCGAAATCTGGATTAAGCCGACGTCTACCCAGATGACAACTACGGAAAGCAACGCTTCAGCAATGTCCGCTCTAGACAATTGTCGAACGTATACGACTCGCGGCAGCTTCTCGAACCAAGTCGGCGCTATACTTGGAAAATTTTGGACGACGGGCCGAGCTTGCGCAGACAACTCCTCGATCGTTACGGCAGATTATGTTGACGGAGGTGGCCAGACCTCCGCATTCGGGTGGAGTTATGTCGGAAGCGATACCGGACACGGTGTTTCTGATGGTGCAGGATTCGTGTACGGAAGCTACCACTTCAAGCTCAATATTGGCGGGATCGACATACAACAGCCCTCTTACTGTGCGCGCTCAATATTCACGCTTGCTGCGTCGCACGGCGACTCGGTTTGCGGCATCGGATGAAATTTCGACGCTTTTATCGATTCGATCGTTGCCAAACGCTATCGACACTGCCCCGCCAAAGCGAAAAAAGATCATGTGGCTCATCCGTCGCGGGTGTGATATTAGTCCTCGGACTGGCCTTTCTAGCTATCGCGCTCTCGCCGCTTTGGTTCGCTTTTGCCGCCCTCATCGCCGCAATAAACTTTGTACGACTCGTTCGAGACATGGCATCTAGTTCGACCCCTACCTCTCTATCGGCCATCCTGATTGCCATCAATATAACGGTAATATTAACCGTCCTCGGCATTCTCCTTGCGAACGCAATGTCTGGGTAGGCTGAGGTGCCTTCGCGTCATCCGCAAAAGAGGAAGCAGCTTGTCGCCGTCAATCTGATCGACGTCCTGGGCAGGTAAACGTCTGCGGCGAGTTGACCTTTGCGCGTGACGACGGGCGTCGCACTTCCGCTCAGGCGACGACAGTCGTCCTGAGCAGCGAGCGTCCGAGTTGAAAGCCATGCAGGAGGACCTCGTTGCACCCGCCGTTGACCGCGCAAAGGTGCCTCTGGGCGGTGCGAATGCCGAGACCCGCCCGACGGCCCCGCCGCAGATCTGCGCCAGCACAAGCCCTACTCGTCGAGCGCGAGTTCCTTCGGCAGCTCGAACTCTTTGCGAGATAGCTCCTCCACATTGACGTCCTTGAACGTCAACACGCGCACCGACTTCACGAAGCGGTCGGACCGGTAGACGTCCCAGACCCACACGTCGCGCATGGTCAACTCGAAGTAGAAGTCGTGTTCGGTGTCGCGGCGGACCAGCTCGACCTCGTTCGCGAGGTAGAAGCGCCGCTCGGTCTCTACGACGTACGAGAACTGCGAGACGACGTCGCGATACTCCCGGTACAGTGCCAGCTCGACCTCGCGGTCGTAGTCCTCGAATTCGTCCTCATCCATCGTTGGACAATCCTACGCCGGTGCTGAGACCCCGCTCGCCGCTCGCGACAGGCCGGACCGCCTTGCGCGACTTCGACAGCCAGGTCACCCGGTGCAGTGGCGACGGGCCGACCCGCTCGATCCCCGCCCAGTGCGCGGCGCTGCCATAGCCCTTGTTGCTGTCCCACGCGTAGTCGGCGAAGTCGTCGTGGTGGCGCACCATCTGAGTGTCGCGGCTGACCTTCGCGAGCACGGAGGCGGCGGACACGGCCGCGCAGTCACGGTCGGCCTTCACGCGGGTGACGATGGTCAACTCCGCTGCCCAGGCGCCGAGGGCCGGCGACAGCCAGTCGTGGGCCCCATCGAGCAGGACGACCGCGGTGCCGAGGTCGACGCCCTGGTCGGTCAGGCGCTCGATGCCCCGGGAGGCGGCGCGACCGAGGCCAGCGATGATTCCCGTCTCGTCGATCTCGTCGGACGAGGACTCACCGATCGCCCAGTCGGAGACCCACTTCACCACGCTCGGAAAGAGGGCTTCGCGCCGCGCGGGCGCCAGCATCTTGGAGTCGCGGAGCCCCATCGGGAACGCCCGACAGCGGGGTCGGATCGAGACGACTCCCACCGACACAGGCCCGGCGATCGCGCCGCGGCCGACCTCGTCGCAGCCGATGACCGTCTCGTAGCCCTGACGGAACAACCGCCGCTCCTGGGTGAGGGTCGGCTCCGCGACGGCCACCTAGCCCTGCCCGCTGTGCGTGTCGTCCGGTCTCTCCTGGGCGGATGCAGTCTCAACTCCGCGGAACACCGACGGGTAGTCGTCGAGCCACGCCCACTGCTGCACGGGCCAGGTGACCAGCACCGCACGGCCGACGACGTTGCCAATCGGCACGAAACCCCCACCGGGCTTGTCGGTGTTGTAGCGGGAGTCGGCCGAGTTGTAGCGGTTGTCGCCCATGACCCAGAGCGAGCCCTGAGGGACGACGACGTCAAACGGCGTGGCCGAGACGGCCTGCACGCCCTCGGGCAGCTTCACATAGGGTTCGTCGATCGGATTCCCATTGATCTCGGCCTGGCCGAGCGGAGTACAGCACGTGACGTGGTCGCCCGGCAGGCCGATCACACGCTTGATCAAATGGTCGTTGCTATCGGGTGCGGTGAGGCCAATGAGCGAGAGGGCCGAGTCGATCGCGGCCTGGAGGGGGGGAACTGAGGGCTCGATGCTCGGAGAAAGCCATCCGCCCGGGTCTCGGAAGACGACGACGTCCCCGCGCGAGATCGGCACGACTCCGGGCACCAACTCATTCACGAGAATGCGGTCGTTCTCGACGAGTGTCTGCTCCATCGAAGAAGAGGGGATGTAGAACGAGCGGATGAGAAAGGTCTTCACCAGGAAGGAGACCAGGACGGCAACGACCACGATGATGAGCACGTCGCGCAAGAACAGCAGGACGCTGCGGCGTCGACGCGGACGACGACCGGAGTGCGCCTCCGCATGTCGCGCGTGCTCCTCGTCTCCGGGGAGGCGGACCGGGGCCGTACTCTCTGTCATTGCTCGCCGTTGCCCCTACTGTGTATCGCCGGGTGGACTCCCCGGACGGGACCCCGGTGGAAACAGGGGAACCCCGGTCCATCATAGGTGGACCGGGGTTCCGAGAAGTTGTGCGGAGGCCGCTCAGGCGTCGCGCTTCTCCTTGATCTTGGCCTTCTTGCCGCGCAGATTGCGGAGGTAGTAGAGCTTCGCGCGACGCACGTCACCGCGGGTGACGAGTTCGATGTGGTCAATGACCGGGGAGTGCACGGGGAATGTGCGCTCGACGCCGACCTGGAAGCTCACCTTGCGAACCGTGAAGGTCTCGCGAACACCCTCGCCGGAGCGGCTGATGACGACGCCCTGGAAGACCTGGATGCGCGAGCGGGTACCCTCGACGATGTTGACGTGGACCTTGACGGTATCGCCAGCGCGGAACTGTGGGACGTCGGTGCGGAGTGACGCCGCATCGACGGAATCGAGGATGTGCATTCTGTATCGCTCTCCGTGCCCGCCACAGGTCGAACACCGTTGTAGTGATGGAAGTTGGGTACGTGCCTGCGTCGTCGCGGTTCCCCTGTGGCAGAACCTGCGCGGGCACAATCGCTCATTATGCCACCCGGCACCGACTGGCGTCAAAACCTAACGCCACTCCCTACTGAGGAACGGTTGTCGTCAGAGGACGATCGTCTGGCCGTCCTGCGGGCGCTCCGGGTCGAAACCGTCGACCCGAAGGGTGGCGGCCTCCGAGTGTTCGGTCGATGCTGCGGCGAACGCGAGCAGGGTGGCCCGGGCGTCGCTGACAAAGCGCCACGTTGAATGCCAGAAAGCCGCGACTCCGAGTGCCACCGAGAGCACTCCGAGAGCCCAGGCACCCGGAGGGAAGAAGCCGAGGGCAACCAGAGACAGGTGCCAGGCGCCGACGGCCGCGACATCGCCCCACGCGGGGATGCGGGTCGGCCGCACCGTCACCCGGAAAGCGACAATACTCGCTACGACGGCCAGGGCGACCGACAGAATGGGGAGGGCGATCACGAGACCGAGAACGGTCCAGCCGCTCGATCCTCCGAAGAGCCCGTATCCGACGAGTATCCAGAGTGGCAGCACGATCGCAGCCGGAAACTGCCAAGAACCGAAGGCCCGTCGCGTGCGCATGCACCGACCGTACCCACCACCGCTGAGCATCGGCTCAGCGGACCCCGAGAGGATCAGGATGATCGAGCTACGAACGCCCGCCGAAATCGAGGAGATGCGTCCTGCTGGCCGCTTTGTCGGCGAGGTCCTGAAGGCCACTGCTACCGCGGCTGCTGTGGGCGTCAACCTCCTGGAACTCGACCGGCTGGCGCATGACATGATCCGCGAAGCCGGAGCCGAATCCTGCTACATCGATTACCATCCCTCGTTCGGCGCCAGCCCGTTCGGCAAGGTCATCTGCACGTCGGTGAACGACGCCGTGCTGCACGGCCTTCCCTTTGACTACCGCCTGCGCGACGGCGACCTGCTCACCCTCGACTTCGCCGCCTCCGTGAACGGCTGGGTCGCCGACTCCGCGATCAGCGTGGTCGTCGGGACGCCGCGCAAGGAAGACCTGGCTCTGATCGACACCACCACGCGCGCGCTGGAGGCGGGCATTGCGGCGGCGCAGCCCGGCAAGCGGATCGGGGATATCTCGGCGGCAATCGCCGCGGTCGCGCGCGCCGACGGCCTCAGCATCAACACCGACTTCGGCGGCCACGGCGTCGGCCGGACAATGCACGGCGATCCCCACATCGCGAACGATGGGCGCGCGGGACGCGGCTATCCCCTCCGCCCGGGCCTCGTGGTCGCGATCGAGCCGTGGTTCCTCCAGAGCACCGACGAGATCTTTACCGACAAGGACGGTTGGACACTGCGCAGCCGCGACGGCTCGCGCGGCGCGCACATGGAGCACACCATCGCGATCACCGAGACCGGGAATATCGTCCTCTCAGCCCGCGACTAAGGCCGCAGCCTCGCGTCGACAATGGGCTCCCCGCGAGAGGCCACTTCGGTACGCGGCACACCGGTGAACCTGGAGAGGCATCTCGCAGAGGGGCGGAGGGGATCAGGACAGGAGTTCGGGGCGGATGCGGCGGGTGCGCTCGACGCTCTGCTCGTGGCGCCAGGCGGCGATCGCTCCATGGTTGCCGCTGAGCAGCACCGGAGGGACGTCGAGTCCGCGCCACGACGCGGGCTTGGTGTAGCTCGGGTATTCGAGCAGCCCGTCGGAGTGGCTCTCCTCAACGAGGCTCGCCGGGTTGCCGACCACGCCGGGGACGAGGCGGCCGACTGCCTCGATCATCGCCATGACGGCGACCTCTCCCCCGTTGAGCACGTAGTCGCCGAGGCTGATCATCCGGACACGGGCGCGCTCGGCGGTGTGCTCGATCACGCGCTGGTCGATGCCCTCGTAGCGGCCGCAGCCGAAAACGAGCGATGATTCCTCGGCTAGCTCGCGTGCGGTGGCCTGAGTGAAGACCTCTCCGGCAGGCGAGGGGAAAATCACGAGCGGATCCACGGCGGGCGCCAGGATCGCATCGAAGGCCTCGCCCCACGGCTCTGGCCGCATCACCATTCCGGCGCCTCCGCCGTAGGGCGTGTCATCGACGGTGCGGTGCCGGTCGTGGGTGAAGTCACGCAGGTCGTGAATGCCGAGTTCGATGAGCCCACTCTGACGTGCGCGGCCGAGAAGGCTGATGTCGAGTACGCCGAAGAACTCCGGAAAGATCGTGACGATGTCGATCCTCACGACCGGGGCTCCTCCTCGAAGGATGCGGGGTCATCGAGGGGCGCCGCAGCGCTGAGCGTCGGATCCGCCAGGTCGATCCCGCTGAGGTCGACAGCTGCGGGCTCCTCCTCCGGCGCCTCCTCGAAGAGGCCGATCGGAGGGGTCACCGTGACGACGCCCGCGACGGGATCGACGGAGGGCACGATCGCGTTCACGAACGGCACCATCACTTCGCCCGCGGGAGTGCCGACGATGAGCAAGTCCTGCGCCGGGAAGTGGTCGACCCGGCGCACGGTGCCCACCTCGACGCCCTCGCGGAGGACCTTCATCCCGACCAGCTGATAGTCGTACCAGGAGTCGTCCTCGCCCGGCTGCGTCCGCACCTCTTCGTCGATCCAGAGGATCGCCTTGAGGAGGGACTCGGCGGCATTGCGATCCTCAATGCCGTGAAAAAATGCGACCGCGTGGGTGTTGTACCAGCGCAGCTCGACAAGTTCGAGCGTCTTCCCGTGCCATTCGGAGGTGCGGGGCACCTGCAACGTGAAGGTGGCTCCGGGGGTGAATCGCTTGTCGGGTTCGTCGGTGTAGAGCTCGAGCTTGATGGCGCCCTTGAGCCCGTGGGCCTTGGTGAGTCGGGCGACGCGGAGCTGCGTCGTGCCCGGTTCGGGGACCGTCACCTCTACTTGTCGGTGTCGACGACGTCGACGCGCACACGACGGCCGTCGGCCAGGGCAGCGACGAGGGTGCGGACAGCCTTGGCGGTGCGACCGGAACGTCCGATCACGCGGCCGAGGTCCTCAGGGTGCACACGCACCTCGAGGACCTCTCCGCGAGGGGAGCTCGTCGCCACGACGCGGACCTCGGCGGGATTCTCAACGATCCCCTTGACGAGGTGTTCGACGGCAGGAGCGAGCATGGACTACGCCTCGGTGGAGGTCTCGTCGGCGGCAGCCTCCGGGGCGGCGACCTTGGCGGGCGCCTCGGACTTCGGCTTGAGAACGGGCTTCTTCTTCGCGTCGATGACGAACGGAGCCTTGGGCTCCTTCACCTGGACGGTGCTCACGGCGTCGGCGTCGCCCTGGAAGCGGCCCCAGTCACCGGTCAGCTTGAGGATGGCGGCGACCTGCTCGGTCGGCTGCGCGCCGACTCCGAGCCAGTACTGCGCGCGCTCCGAGTCGACCTGGATGAACGAGGGCTGCTCGGTGGGGTGGTACTTGCCGATCTCCTCGATCACGCGACCGTCGCGCTTGGTGCGCGAGTCGGCGACGACGATGCGGTAGTAGGGCGCCCGGATCTTGCCGAGGCGCTTCAGACGAATCTTGACAGCCACAATTCTCCTGTGTGGTCGTTGACCGGTGTCCGGTCGATGATGGATGAACTGAGCCGTGAGCGTGGGGGCACACCCGGCGGAAGCTCGAGGGGGTTTCGTTGGCGGTGAGTAGAGGGTCGACCGCCTCGGACCCGACGGATCATTCTGCCAGAAAAAGCACGGCAGCGCGGGCCCGGCACGCCGCCGCCGAACACTGCTCCCGCACGCGGGTCCTCTCGTGGCCCGGGGCCGACGCCAAGTGCGTCGGCGTCGACCTTCGGCGTTCGCCCTGTTCTTAGATGCGAGGATGTCTGGGCGCGTCCCAAATCGGTGGGCGCCCGGATCCGATGAGGACCACGCTATGGAGATTAGCTTCGCCGCGTCCGACCGCTCCACGCTCGGAATCGAGTGGGAGGTCGCGATCGTCGACCGGCAGACGGGCGACCTTGCCAACGTGGCCGACGTGGTGCTGGAGGCGCTGCGCGACGACGATGGCGCCCCGCACCCGCACATCACCGGCGAACTTCTGCGCAACACCGTCGAACTCGTCTCCGGCGTGCATACGACGGTCAGCGACGCCGTCGCCGATCTTCAGGATCAGTTGCGACAGGTGCGCGAGATCACCGATCCGATGGGGCTGGACCTCGTCTGCGCGGGGACGCATCCGTTTGCCCAGTGGTTCGACCAGAGCATCACCGACAAGGAGCGGTACCACCGGCTCATCGACCGCACGCAGTGGTGGGGCCGGAACATGATGATCTGGGGCATTCACGTGCACGTCGGGATCGAGCGCCGCGACAAGGTGCTGCCCATCCTGAACTCGCTGCTCGGCTACTACCCGCACCTGCAGGCGCTTTCGGCTTCCAGCCCCTTCTGGGGCGGAGTCGATACGGGGTACGCCTCCAACCGCGCGCTGATGTTTCAGCAGCTGCCCACGGCAGGACTACCGCCACAGCTTGGCGCCTGGGCGAACTACGAGGAGTACGTCGATGACATGATGCGCACCGGCGTCATCGACGACCACACCGAGGTGCGCTGGGACATCCGCCCCTCGCCGCAGTGGGGCACCATCGAGATGCGCGCCTGCGACGGTCTCTCCTCCGCCCAGGAGATCGCAGCGGTCGCCGCGCTCATCCAGTGCCTCGTCGAGCACCTCTCTTCACGCCTGGACGCCGGTGAGGGCTTGCCGACAATGCAACCCTGGTACGTCCGCGAGAACAAGTGGCGCGCGGCCCGCTATGGCCTGGACGCCGACATCATCCTCAACGCGGCGGGAGCGGAGCGGCTCGTCACCGACGACATCCGCGATCTGCTCGTCACCCTCGCACCAGTGGCCGAGCGTCTTGGCTGCGTGCAGGAACTGGGCGATGTCGAACTCATCCTCGTCGCTGGCGCAAGTTACCAGCGCCAGCGGCGTACGGCCGCCGCGAACGACGGCAACTTGCCGGCGGTGGTGCGGGCGCTCGCCGGCGAGCTGCGCGACGGACTCCGGGACCCGCGATCATGAGGCGCCGCCTCCCAGCCGCGGCGTCGATGCTTGTCGTGCTCGCGCTCGGCCTCGCCGCCTGCTCGCCCCCCTCCGGCATCACGATCGCGAGCAGCGCCTCGCCCGGGGACCCGCTCACGGGGACGCAGACGCCCACGGAGAACGACCCGTCCGCGGAGACAGACCCGCCGGAGACGGACTCACCTGAGGAGAGCACACCGCCCGAGAAGACGGCGAATCCGGAGCCTCTGGCTCTCGGCGGTGCGATCCCCGCGGGCTCCCGCGTCACGGTCGTGGGCGACAGCATCGTCCGCGGGCTTGGCGTGGAGCCCGAGCAAGCGTGGCCGGCGCTGATCGGCGACGACCTGGGCTGGAGCGTGACAGATCTCGGCTGCGATGGCGGCGGATTCATCGAGCCCGGCGATTGTGGCGCGGCGATCGGCGATCGAGCTGAGGAAATTGCGGAGACGGAACCCGACGTCATCATCCTGATTGCGAGCAGCAACGACCTGGGTTGGGTCCCGGAAGAGGTCGCGTCGTCGATTCCGATCGCCGTGGACGCTATTACCGCCGCCTCTCCTCATGCACGCTTGATCGCGGTCGACTCCGTGTGGGGGCCCGATCCGCGGCCGACCGATCTCGACGAGTACGACGCTGCACTCGTCGAGTCGGTCACGGCCGCCGGTGGCGAGGTGCTGGAGTACCCGGACCCGCTACGCGAGGTCGGTCTGCTCGCTGAGGACAACGTCCATCCGACCGTGGAGGGCCAGAAGGTGCTGGCGGACACCTTCGTGCGCGCGGCAGAGAAGGCAGGACTGGCGCACGCGGTGCCGAGGGACCAGCGCGCGACGGACGCTCCCGATCCCTAACCCCCACGTCGACGAGGAAGCGGCGTCGTGGCGTCTGGTCTGGCTTAGCGTCTGGCTTAGCGTGTCGTCTTGGCGTCGCGCCAGGCGAGCAGGTCGCGCACGGGCGCGAGGTCGATGTCGGGGCCGGAGATGCCAAGCGTGAAGAGGCGCGCACCGAGATCGAACTGCTGATCGAGGACATCGAAGGAGGCGTCGCCGACACCGCCACGAACGCTCGCGCCGGTGGAGATCTCGATCGCCGCGGGATCGCGCTCGACACGGCCGCACCACTCGGCGAGGACGCCGAGCTTGCGCTCGAGGGTGGGGACGTCGGAGAAGCTGTGCCAGATGTCGGCGTGCTCGGCGACGATCCGCAGGGTCTTCTTCTCGCCACCACCTCCGATCATCACGGGGATGTCGCGGGTCGGGGCCGGGTTCAGCATCGACCAGCGGCTGCGGATGCGCGGCATCGACTCGGAAAGTTCGTTGAGGCGCGAGCCGGCGGTCCCGAACTCGTAGCCGTACTCCTCGTAGTCGCGCTCGAACCAGCCAGACCCGATGCCGAAGATCAGACGCCCTTCAGCACCCTTGGCGCTGATGTGGTCGACAGTGCGTGCCATATCGGCGAGCAGATCGGGGTTGCGATAGCTGTTGCAGGTCACGAGCGGGCCGAACTCGATTCGGTTGGTCTGCTCGGCCCAGGCGGCAAGCATGCTCCAGCCCTCGAAATGGAGCCCGTCAGGCTCGCCGGAGAGAGGGAAGAAGTGGTCCCAGTTGAACGCGATATCGACGCCGAGGTCCTCGAGTTCGGCGAGGGTGTCGCGGATGACCTCGTAGGGGACGTGCTGCGGAGCGATCTGGACGCCAATACGGACGGGACGCGCGGGTGCTGTTGTCATGTCTTCACGCTAGCGAGCGAGAGCGCCCGCGGGGACCCCGACGCCTGTCGGCCCGCCTACTCCCCCGCAGGGTCCGCGGATGCGGTCGGCGCCTCCTCGCTGGTCGAGCGAGCCAGCTTGAGGATGGTCGCTCCCTCGTCATCGAACAGGCGCAGGCGTCCTCCGTCGAGCGACGCCGTCGCCGACTCCGAGAAGATGCGCGGCAGCGCGGCTCCGTCGCAGCCGATGAACGTGCTCGGGCCCGCGGTCACCGACAGGTTGCCCTCACCGTCGATCGACCACTCGCCCTTGGCGCCGTTGCAGCCGTCCGAGCCCGTCCAGGTGCCGTCCTCTGCGAGGAGGAGGAACGGGACGTCGGGCGCGCTGTAGGCAACTCCGGTCACCCAGCGCCCTGCGAGATCCGCGGGCGCGGGCACCGATCTCGCTTCTGTGCCCGATTCGCCCGCGCACCCCGTGAGCGCGAGCGCGACCACGGCGAAGACCCCGGCTGCCCCGGCCGTGCGCGATCTCATCGGCCGAGGAGCTTCTGCAACTGCTCCAGCTCCTCGGGCGTGGGCTGCGCGCCCTGTGCACCGCCGCCCAGGCCGAAGCCGGAGCCGCCTGCGTCGCCGGAACGCGGTGCGGACGTGAGGGCCGCGTTCTCGGCCGCACGCTTGGCCGGGTTGCCCGACTTGCTGCCCTTCTTTTTCTGCGGCTTCGGGCGACCCTGGTAGCCAGCGCCGGGCACGGAGCCCATGCCGGGCACGTTGGGCATTCCGCCCTTGGCCACGGTCTTCATCATTTTGGCGGCCTGCTCGAAGCGCTGCACGAGCTGATTGACGTCGGTCACGGTCATTCCCGAGCCGCGGGCGATCCGCAGCCGCCGCGAGCCGTTGAGGAGCTTCGGATTTTGCCGCTCCGCCGTGGTCATCGATTGGATGATCGCCTCGGTGCGCACGATCTCGCGCTCGTCGAACTGGTCGAGCTGCTCACGCATACCCTTCGCCCCGGGCAGCATGCCGATCATCTTCTTGATCGAGCCCATGTTGCGCAGCTGCTGCATCTGGCCGAGGAAGTCGTCGAGCGTGAACGAGTCGCTCATGATCTTCTCGGCGACCTTGCGCGCCTCGTCCTCATCGAACGCGGCCTGCGCCTGCTCGATAAGTGTCAGTACGTCGCCGAGGTCGAGGATGCGACTCGCCATCCGATCCGGGTGAAACTGCTCGAAGTCATCGAGCGCCTCGCCGGTGGAGGCGAACAGGATCGGACGGCCGGTCAGCGACGCGACCGAGAGCGCCGCGCCTCCGCGAGCGTCGCCGTCGAGCTTGGAGAGCACGACGCCGGTGAAGTCGACGCCCTCCTGGAAGGCCCTGGCGGTCGCGACCGCGTCCTGGCCGATCATCGCGTCGATGACGAAGAGCACCTCGTCGGGGTTCGTGACCCGGCGGATATCCGCGGCCTGCTTCATCATGTCGGCGTCGACTCCGAGCCGCCCCGCGGTGTCGATGATCACGGTGTCGTACTGCTTCTCGGTGGCGAAGCGGATCGCGTTCTTCGCAACCGTGACCGGGTTGCCGACTCCGTTGCCCAGCTCGGGCGCATACACCGCGACTCCGGCCTGCTCGCCGACGACCTGAAGCTGCTGCACCGCATTGGGGCGCTGGAGGTCGGCCGCGACGAGAAGCGGCGTATGCCCGTCCTTACCGAGGTACTTGCCAAGCTTGCCGGCGAGCGTCGTCTTTCCCGCGCCCTGGAGACCGGCGAGCATGATGACGGTCGGCGGCCGCTTGGCGAACTCCAGGCGGCGCGACTGACCACCGAGGATGCCCACCAGCTCTTCGTTGACGATCTGGACGACCTGCTGCGCCGGGTTGAGCGCCTTACTGACCTCGTCGCCGAGCGCACGTTCGCGGACTTTGCCGGTGAACTCCTTCACGACCTCGAGCGCGACGTCGGCGTCGAGCAGGGCGCGTCGGATCTCGCGGACGGTGCCGTCGACGTCTGAGGCCGAGAGCTTGCCCTTGGTGCGGAGGTTCTTGAAGGTCTCGACGAGTCGATCGGAGAGGGTGCCGAAAGTAGCCATGATGCCGGGAATTCTACCGGAGCCATGCCGGAGCTTGCCGCAGGAGCGAGAGGCGTTATCTGGATTCCGTCCAGCAAGCGCGTTATGGTGGCCCGATGATCGAGACTCTCGTTGCGGGCGACTCCGCTGACCCCCTGGACTACCGCGACGGCTGGGATCTGCAGCGCCGCCTCCATGCCGAGATCGCCGCCGGAGAGCGACCCGACACTCTCGTTCTCTGCGAGCATGCCTCCGTCTACACGGCAGGCAAGCGCACAGAGCCGCACGAACGCCCGGATGACGGCTCCCCCGTGGTCGACGTTGACCGCGGTGGCAGGATCACGTGGCATGGCCCTGGCCAACTTGTCGGCTATCCGATTGTGCGGCTGCGCGAACCGGTCGACGTACTCGCTTACGTCCGCTCGCTGGAGGGGATGCTGATCGACGTACTCGAGGACCTGGGCGTGCACGGCAGCCGCGTCGATGGGCGCTCGGGCGTCTGGGTCGTGCGGCCGGACGGCGCCAACAAGATCGCTGCGATCGGGATCCGCGTAGCTGGCGGCGTCACAATGCACGGCTTCGCACTCAACGTCTCGAACAGCCTCGAGCCCTACTCCCGGATCGTCGCCTGCGGCATCGCAGACGCGGGCGTGACCACGGTGGCGCGGGAGCGCGGCGAAGCGCCGGCGATGGACGTGGTGCGGGCGCGGGTGCTGGCGAGATTCGCCCAGGCGGCGCCGGCCTTTGCGGCGTCGGCGGAAAACACTGCCGAGGTGCGCCGGAACGCCTCCGGAGTCGCCGCGTGAGCGCCGAGGTGGGCGGCCGCAAGCTGCTGCGACTCGAGGTCCGCAATGCCGAGACGCCCATCGAGCGCAAGCCAGAGTGGATCCGCACGAAGGCCACGATGGGACCGGAGTACCGGCAGTTGCAGTCGCTCGTGAAGAGCGAGGAGCTGCACACGGTGTGCCAGGAGGCCGGCTGTCCCAACATTTTCGAGTGCTGGGAGGACCGGGAGGCGACATTCCTGATCGGCGGTGCGCAGTGCACGCGGCGCTGCGACTTCTGCCAGATCGACACCGGCAGGCCGGCAGATTACGACGCCGACGAACCGCGACGGGTCGGCGAGTCGGTGGCGCGGATGAACCTCCGCTACGCGACCGTCACCGGAGTCGCGCGTGACGACCTGCCCGACGAGGGCTCCTGGCTCTACGCGGAGACGATTCGGCAGATCCATTCCCAGGCGCCGGGGACGGGCGTCGAGATCCTCGTGCCCGATTTCACGGGGCGCGCCGAGCACCTCCAGCGGGTCTTCGAGGCGAAGCCGGAAGTGTTCGCGCACAACGTCGAGACGGTGCCGCGGATCTTTAAGCGCATTCGTCCGGCGTTCCGTTACGAGCGCTCGCTCGACGTGCTGACCCAGGGCCGGGAGGCGGGGTTGATCACGAAGTCGAACCTCATTCTCGGAATGGGCGAGGAGCGCGAGGAAATTTCGCAGGCGTTGCAGGACCTCTACGACGCCGGAACGGACATCGTGACGATCACGCAGTACCTCCGCCCGACTCCGCGGCACCTGCCGGTGGATCGCTGGGTGCACCCGGAGGAGTTCGTCGCGATCAAGGAAGAGGCGGAGGACATCGGCTTTCTCGGCGTGCTCGCGGGGCCGCTGGTGCGCTCCTCCTACCGGGCGGGGCGCCTCTGGGCGCGCTCGATGGAGTCAAAGGGCCTGCCGGTACCGGAGCATTTGCGCCATCTGGCCGACGCGGCGCTCGGCTTCTCGCAGGCGGTCTAAGGCCTCCGCGGGATGCCTCGTGAGTACGCTCCGCTCGGCGTGTCGCGTACCGAAGTGGCATCTCGCGGCAGGAGGGCGAGCGGGTCAGGCGACGAGCTGCTGGGCGAACACGTGGGGGGTGAAGCCGGTGAGGTCGCCGATGCCCTCGCCCTGACCGACGAGCTTGATGGGGATGCCGGTGCGCTCCTGCACGGCGAGGACGAAGCCGCCCTTCGCGGAGCCGTCGAGCTTGGTGATGACCAGGCCGGTGACGCCCGCGTGCTCGATGAACGCCTCCGCCTGACTGAGGCCGTTCTGACCGGTGGTCGCGTCGAGCACCAGCAGGATCTCGGAGATCGGGGCCTGCTTCTCGATGACGCGCTTGATCTTGGTGAGTTCGTCCATGAGGCCGCCCTTGGTGTGCAGGCGCCCGGCTGTGTCGATGATCACCATCTCGATGCCGTTGTCCTTCGCGAACTGCACGGTTTGGAAGGCGACGGAGGCCGGATCTTGACGCTCCTGCTGCGGGCGGACGATCTGCGCGTCGGCGCGCTGCGCCCAGGTGGCGAGCTGATCGACGGCGGCCGCGCGGAAGGTATCGGCGGCTCCGACGACGACGCTGCGGCCGTAGTTGCGGAGGAACTTGGCGAACTTGCCGATGGTGGTCGTCTTGCCGACGCCGTTCACTCCGACCACGAGGATCACGGCGGGGCGCTCGCTGAGCTTCAGCGTCGTGTCGTACTTGGACAGGCGCTCCTCGAGGGACTCGCGGAGCATTCGCTGGAGGTCGCGGGGATCGGTCGTGGAGTAGCGGGCGACCTTCGACCGGAGGTCGTCCACCATTTCCTCGGTGATGTCGGGACCGAAGTCCGCCGTAATGAGGGCCGTCTCGAGGTCGTCCCAGGTCTGGTCGTCGATCGTGCGCTTCTCGAACAGTCCGCGCAGTGCGCGACCGAGTGACCAGGAAGTGCGTTCTGCCATGCGTCCAGGCTACCGGCGTCGCCGCGGCCGAGTCCGCGTGCCGAGAAGGTACTCGACCCGTCCCACGACCGCCTGGCGGCCCAGACCCGGGTGGCGGAGCCACAGGAGCACCAAAGCGGCCATCGACACGAGGCGCTCTGTGACAAGGCGAAGCGGAGGCACATCTCGCCGGAAGCCGAGCGCCACGTCGAAGGATCGCTCCGCCGCCCTCGGGTGCACCCGCACGCCGCGGATGTCATTCATGAGGTTGCTGCCGTGGACGACCTGCAACCACAAAGGTTCGGCGCGGATGGAGCGGACGGGAGCGTGCTCGCGCGCACCGCCGTGCCGGCCGTCCTGAAACACCGTGCGAGGCCAGGCCGAGGGGGTGCGGGTCTCGACGAAGCTGAGAAAAGGGTTCGACGCGTAGTCGTACCGATAGATGCGACCGGAGCGCTCGAGCTGGAGGCCGCGGGTGGCGTTGAGGTAGAGACCATCGGCGTCGAGACCGGCGGCGATTGCCGTCGTCGCCTCGCGCTGAACGGTCTCGACGAAGCGGATCCCCAGCGCGTCGTCGCTGTCGAGCCGGGTGGTGAGGAGGGGCGAGGCGGAATCGCTCCCGATGGCACGCCGGACGGCGTCCACGGTGAAGGGGCCGGAGAGGTAGACCGGCTCGAACGGGCCGGCGGCTGCGGACATCCGCTCGCGCAGCCAGGTGGGAGCGCGGTCATCGAGGAAGACGAGCCAGCGGAACGACTGGACGGATTGCGACTCGAGGGAGGCGATCGTCGCCTCCTCGAAGAACGCCCACCGGTAGCGCAGCCAGTCGTCGGAGGCCGGCGGCTGCTCGGGCACGAAGACGACACTAAAGCGGGTCAGGATGACGTGATCCAGGGGCGGCACGACGTCACGGTAGTCGAATGGGTCGCTGCGGCCGACCGGTGGCGTGACGGGCGGCGCACTCACGAATGCGGCGCCGCCACGCGCTGGCCGACCACCGCCGACACGCCGTCTTGGCGCATTGATACGCCGTAGAGCGCGTCCGCGATCTCCATCGTCCGCTTCTGGTGGGTGATGACGATGAGCTGGCTCGAGATCCGCAGGGTCTGGAAGATGCTCAGCAATCGGCCGAGGTTTGCGTCGTCCAGCGCCGCCTCCACCTCGTCCATGATGTAGAAGGGGCTCGGCCGCGACGTGAAGATCGCCACCATGAACGCCACCGCCGCGAGCGAGCGCTCCCCTCCCGAGAGCAGCGACAACCGTTCGATCTTCTTGCCTGCGGGGCGGACCGCGACCTCGATCCCTGTCGTGAGCAGGTTCTCCGGGTCGGTCAGGCGGATGCTGCCCGTGCCCCCGGGGAAGAGGACGGGGAACACCTCGGCGAACGCAGCCTGCGTGTCGTCGAAGGCGGAGGCGAAGACCGTCTGCATGGTCTCGTCGAGTTCGCCGATGATGGTGAGCAGGTCGCGGCGAGTGCTGGTGAGATCGGCGAGCTGTTCCGTGAGAAACACGTGCCGCTGCTCCAGCGCCGCGAATTCTTCGAGGGCAAGCGGATTCACGCGTCCCAGTTGGCCGAGCTGTTTCTGGGCCTTTTCGAGGCGCCGCCGCTGCTCCTCGCGGACGTAGGCCCGCGGCTCCTCGTGCTCGCCCGTCTCGTCCGGGACGCCGACGTCCGGCCCGTACTCGGCCACGAGCACGTCCTCGCCCAGTCCTAGCTCGGAGCCGGCGCGTTCCAGGAGTCCGGTGAGCTGGAGCCGCTTCTCGTAGATCTGCAGCTCGAGCCCGTGCACGCTCTCAGTGACGGACTGGAGCCGGTCGCGCAGGGCGGCTTCCTCGCGACGGAGCGTGTGCAGCTCGGCGTTGTGCTGCGAGCGGGCTGCTTCGGCGGCGACGAGCTGGGCGCGCGCCTCCTGCACGGAGCGGTCGACGGCGGCGAGGACGGCCGGGAGCGCGGCAGTCACCTCGGCGGCGGCGTCTTGCTGGCGGCGGCGGATCACGGCGCGGCGGGCGGCCTCGTCGGCGGCGGCGCGATCGGCGGCGAGTTGCCCGGCCAGAGCCTCGCCGCGGGACTGCTCCGCGCGCACGCGCTCCTGTGCCGTCTCGACGGCGAGGCGCGCCTCGATCTCGCGCTCGCGCGCGGCGTCCACCTCGCGCTGGAGGCCGTCGCGGGCGCTGGCGTCGAGGACCGGCCTCGGGCACGCGCGGGCGGTGTCGAGCGCGCTCCTCGCGTTCTGCGCGGCGGTTTCGGAGTCGCCGACCCGCTCCAAGGCGGTGGCCAACGCCTTCTCGCCGCGGCCGTGCTCGGCAGTCGCCGCCTCCAGTTGAGCGCGTACCCGCCCGAGGCGCTCCGTGTGGGCCGCCCGCGCGGCGTCGTGCTCGCGGAGAGCGGCGAGGGCGAGCGTCGACTGCTCCTTCGCGGACCGCAGCACGCCGGTCTGCTCGCCCAGCTCGAAGCGGAGGCGGCCGATGCTTGTCTCCACCTCCTCCAGTCGGCTCGCGGCGAAGTCGCGCTCCGAGACGAGTTCGATGCGACTGCCCTCTCCGCCGGACCCGGCGCTGAGCACGACATCCGAGACCACCGCACCCTCGCGGGTGACGAGGAGGAGATCGGATCCGCCGAGGACTGCGCGGAGGCGGCGCGCAGTGGCGATATCGTCCACCACGAGCACGCGCTCCAGGAGGGACAGGACCCCGGGTGGAGCGGTAACGAGTTCGCCGGCACGGATCGCGCCGTCGGGGACGTCAAGGTCGAACGTTGGGCGGGCGGAGTCGGCGACCAGCAGCTCGACGCGGCCGAGTTCGCGGTCGAGGGCGGCGTCGAGCGCGGCGTCGGCCTGCACGGTCGAATCAACGAGCACGGCGTCGGCGATCGCGCCGAGCGCGGCGGCGATGGCAGCCTCGTAGCCGCGACGCACCTGGATTCGCTCGGCCACCCTGCCGCTGACGCCGTCAAGCCGGGCGGCGATCAGCTCGGCCGACCCGTCGGAGACGTCGAGGGCAAGGGAGAGGGCACTCGTGCGGCCGGCGAGGGCCTCGCGCTCGCGCTCCAGCGCGTGCAGCTCGTCACGGAGCCGCTCGATCTCGCGCTCCGCCTCGGACACGGCCACCTGGGCGCGCTCGTAGCCCTCGTCGAGGGCGCCGTCCGGGCCGCGGCCGGTCTCGCCGATCTCGTCCTCGAGTGCCTCCAGGGTGCGCCGGGCAGCGCCCCTTCGCTGCGCCGCGGAGTCGAGTGTGTTCTGAGCGCGCAGGACTTCCCCCCGCACCGACGCCAGACGGGAGGCGGCAATGTCGGCCTGACCGGTCAGCGTGGAGAGTTCGAGGTCGTAGCGGGAGACGAGGGCGGACTGCACGGCGATCTCTTCGTCAACCGCGTCGAGAGCGGACCGGGCGGCAACCGTGCCACGCTGGGCCGCGATCCAGGCCGCGTTGGCGTCGAGCACGCCCTGTCGCAGGCGCTCCACCTCAACCCTGACCTCCTCGAGCTGCTGCACGGTGACCCGCGGTGCGGTCTGCGGCTGCTCGGACTCGAGTTCGAGCAGTGCGAGCCGCTGCCCGGCGAGCGCCGACAGATTGCGCAGCCGCTCCTGCACCGACTCCAGCTCGAAGGTTGTGCGCCGCGCGTCGTCTACAGCGTCGCCGATCATCTCCGCCTCGATCCGCGCCATTCGCAGCGTCGCCTGCTCCAGCTTCTCCTGCAGGACGACGCGCTCGCTGTGCCGCTCGCTCTCGGAACGCGCGAAGCCGTCGAGCGCCGCGCGTAGTCCGACCACGTCGTCGGCGAGAAGCCGCGCCCGGGCATCGCGGACAACGGCCGCGATGGTCTGCGCGTGCCGGGCCACCTCCGCCTGGCGTCCGAGCGGCTTCAACTGGCGCCGGATCTCGCCGGCGAGGTCGGAGAGGCGGGTCAGGTTCGCCTGCATGGCGTCGAGCTTGCGGAGGGTCTTCTCCTTGCGGCGGCGGTGCTTGAGGATGCCAGCGGCCTCCTCGATGAAGCCGCGCCGCTCCTCCGGGGTCGCGTGGAGTACCGCATCGAGCTGCCCCTGCCCGACGATCACGTGCATTTCGCGGCCGAGACCCGAATCGCTCAACAGCTCCTGCACATCGAGCAGTCGGCAGCCGCGCCCATTGATCGCGTACTCACTCCCACCGTTGCGGAAGAGCGTGCGGGTAATCGTTACCTCGGTGTACTCGATCGGCAAAGCGCCGTCGGAGTTGTCGATCGTCAGCGACACTTCGGCGCGACCCAGAGGACCGCGGGTGGAGGTGCCCGCGAAGATGACGTCTTCCATCTTGCCGCCGCGGAGGGTTTTCGCGCCCTGCTCCCCCATCACCCACGCGAGCGCGTCGACCACGTTGCTCTTGCCCGAGCCGTTGGGGCCCACGACACAGGTGACACCGGGCTCGAAAGCGAACGTGGTCGGCTGAGCGAAGGACTTGAACCCCTTGAGGGTCAGGCTCTTCAGGTACACCCGGTCGCCTCGCTCCCATCCACAACGCTCCTACGGTAGTCGATGGGGTGGCGCCGGGCCGATGTGTTCGCAACCGAGGTCGAGAACGCGAATAACGGCGCGAACGGGCACTTTTGGCACTTTCCACCTCGGTTGCGAACAGGGCAGCGCTCGACGCCGGGCCCAGACCTCGATCCGGGGGCGACGAACCCGGCGTCTGACCTGAACGGCTGGCGTGCAGACTAGGGAGGTGAGCCAGGCTTCAGACCCGCAACCACGTCTCCCCGAGCGGCTGGGCGTGACTCTGCCGGTCGATCCCGGGCCCCCGCTGACCGACGCCGAGCGCGAGCGGTTCGCGCGGCAGATCCGCCTCGCGCCGATCGGCGAGCTCGGACAGCGGCGGCTGCGCAACGCGCGCGTGCTCGTGCTGGGCGCGGGCGGGATCGGCTCGCCCGTGATCACGGCGCTCGCCGCGGCGGGCATAGGGCGGCTGGGCATCGTCGATGCAGACGTGGTCGAACTCTCGAATTTGGCACGGCAGACGGCGCATGACGACTCCGCGATCGGTCTGGCGAAAGCGGAGTCGGCCGCGGCGACCGCGCGGCGGCTCTCCCCCGGCATTGATGCGCGGGCATTCCCCGTCGCGCTCACCTCGGCCAGCGCGGACGAGCTGGTCGCCGGCTGGGACGTCGTGGTCGACGGTTTCGACACGTTCGGCGCCCGCTACCTCGCCTCCGATGCAACCACTCGGGCCGGAGTGCCGCACGTCTGGGGATCGGCGCTCGGCTTCGACGGGCAGCTCTCGACGTTCTGGGCGCAGGCGCCGGGCGGCGGAGTCACGCTGCGCGCCCTCCATCCCCAAGCCCACGACGCGGCGGACAGCTGCGCGACGGTCGGGGTGCTCGGGGCGCTGTGCGCGACGATCGGCTCGGCGATGGCGGCCGAGGTGGTGAAGCTGGTGACCGGTGTCGGGACGCCCCTGTTCGGCCGGATACTTTTGCACGACGCGCTGGATGGGTCGTGGAGCGAGCTGGCGTTGGCGCGGAGCGTTCCTCCGGTCGCTGCGGTGCGTGCGACCGCTGGCTCGATCACGGCGGCGCAACTGCGGGTGCGGCTGGCGGGACCCCAGCCTCCGACGGTGGTCGACCTGCGGGAGGACGACGAGGACCGCTCGGTGACGGTCCCAGGCGCGGTGCGGATGCCGATGTCTCGCTTCGACCCGCGGGCGCTGCCTACCGGCCCGCTGGTGCTGCATTGCGCGTCGGGCGTGCGCTCACGACTGGCCGCGGAGCGTGCGGCGGAGGCGGGAATCGCGGCCGATTCGCTCGCGGAGGGCATCGCCGGCTGGGACGCCTGAGGACCGCGTCAGCCGCCCGCGAATGGCGGCAACACGTCGACCGAGGCGCCCGCCGGCAGTGGCGTCGCACGGTCGGTCGTCGAGACTCCGCTCACCAGGAATGTGCAGCGGGCAAGAATCGGTGCCGCGGCAGGCGAGGAGGCGACCAGGTGCGCCTCCAGGGCAGCGAGGTCCGTGAGGGAGTCGAAGTCGTCGTCGGCACGGCCGAGAGCGGCCTTCGCCGCGGCGAAGTAGCGGACCCGCACGCTCATCCGCCGATCGCGCTCATCGTGCGCTCGGGCTGGACGAAACCCGCCCGGTTCATCTCGTGGCCCGCGGGCTTGGCCCACATCGCGCCGCGCCAGAGCTGCGCGACCTCGTGGTCATCGACGCCGGCGCGCATCGGGCCGAGGAGATCGGTCTCCTCGTTCGAGAAGAGGCAGCTGCGGACTCCTCCCTCCGCAGTGAGGCGGGTGCGGCGGCAGTCGGCGCAGAAGTTCTCGGTGACCGAGGCGATGATCCCGACGTGACCCAGAACCTCGGTGCCGCCCGCCTCCCGCACGTCGAAGAGTTCGGCGGGTGCCCCGTCGCGCGGGGCGGAGTGCGGGCTCAGCGCGAAGCGCTCGGACAGGAGGGCGCGGATGCCGGCGGCCGTGATCATGGTCGAGCGGTCCCAGCCGTGGTCGGCGTCGAGCGCCATCTGTTCGATGAAGCGCAGCTGGTGGCCGCCGGCCAGAGCCCAGGCCAGCAACTCCGGCGCCTCGTGGTCATTGATTCCGGGCAGGAGGACCGCGTTGATCTTGGTCTGCTTCAGACCCGCCGGAGCGAGCGCGTCGATACCAGCGAGAACGCGATCAAGGAACGGGCGCCGAGTGACCTTCGCGAACGTCTCGGCGCAGATGGAGTCGAGCGAGACATTGACGCGGTCCAGGCCCGCCCCGGCGAGTGCCTCCGCCCGTCCGGCAAGTCCGATGGCGTTCGTCGTGAGCGAGATCTCGGGGCGGGGGTCGAGGGCAGCGACGTCGCGGATGATGTCGACCAGATCTTTTCGCAGCAGCGGCTCCCCGCCGGTGAAGCGGATTTGGCGGACACCGAACTGCTCGACGGCGATCCGCGCCAGACGCACGATCTCGTCGCGGGTGAGCAGCGACGCGGGCGGGAGGAACGGGAGTCCCTCGGCGGGCATGCAGTATGTGCAGCGCAAATTGCACTTATCGGTGAGCGAGATCCGCAGGTCGTCGGCGACGCGTCCATAGGTGTCCAGGAGGAGCCCCGTCGCGGGACGCTCGGCCGGGAGGACGGCGTCGCGCTGTCGGGGCCGGATCCCGGGGATCCCCAGTGCTGTACTCATCCGTTCACACTACGCCGCAGAAAGTGGCCGCGACCCGGCAAGATGGACTCGGCCCGTCCGCCGGTCGGGCGTCCCGCTCGAGAGGACACGATGAGCTCAATCGACGTGCATGGCGCCCGAGTGCGGGCTCTGCTCGCTCCGTTGGCGACGCGGGGAGCCCACGAGACGCTTGTGCTCGATCCGGCCGCCGTCTCTGCCGACCCGGGCGCCTACGACCGCCGGGTGCTCGCCCGCTCGGTCACCTCTCCGCTTGACCTGCCGAGCTTCGACAACTCGCAGATGGATGGTTTCGCGGTGCGCGCGATGGACGTTGCCGCCGCGACACCCGAGCAGCCCGTGTCGTTGCCGGTCGCAGCGCCGATCCCCGCCGGCGACCGGGCGCCACGGCACGCGCACGGCTCCGCGACGCCGATCATGACTGGCTCGCCGCTGCCCGCCGGGGCCGACGCGGTCGTGCCGGTCGAGCGCGTCGATCCGCCGCGATTCCCGGCCGAGGGGAGCGTCGCCTTCGCGCATCCGGTGGTCCCCGCGACCTTCGTGCGCGCCCGGGGCAGCGACGCTCGCGCAGGCGAACTGGCCCTGCCCGCCGGGACGATCCTCCGCGCGGCGCACTACGGCCTGCTCGCCTCGCTCGGGTTGACCGAGGTGGAGGTACTTCCGCGGCTGCGGGTGCTGATCGTGCCAACCGGGAACGAGATCCGACCCGCCGGAGCGGTACTGGAGGACGCGCAGATCTACGACGCGAACGGCGCTTTGCTCGCCGAGGCGGTGCGCGAGGCGGGTGGGAGGCCGATCGTCGCGGCGTGCACGAGCGACCGGACCGACGAACTGCTCGCGCTCCTTGAGGCTCACGCGGCGGAGGTCGACCTCGTGATCACGGTCGGCGGAGTCAGCGCCGGCGCCTACGAAGTCGTACGCGACGCGCTCGGCCCGGCAGGGTCGGAATTCGGACACGTCGAGATGCAGCCCGGTGGTCCGCAGGGGCTCGGCCTGGTGCGGGTGGCCGAGGGCGTGCACCTGCCGGTCGTCTCGCTCCCGGGCAATCCGGTGAGCGCGCTGGTGTCGTTCGAGGTGTTCCTGCGTCCGGTGCTGCGCTCGCTCGCGGGTCGCGTGCCGGCCGAGCGGCCTCGGCTCCGGGCCAGGCTCGGCGCTGCTCTGGAATCGCCCGCACATCTGCACCAGATCCGTCGCGGGGTCCTCGATGACGAGGGCCTCGTCCATCCCGTCGGCGGGCCGAGTTCGCACCTGCTGGCCTCGTACGCGCGCTCGACGGCGCTCATCCATATCCCGGTCGGGATCGACCACGCGGCGACCGGCGACACGGTCGAGATCTGGAGGATCGATGACTGAGGGCCACGAGCTCACGCATGTTCGCGGCGACGGAGCAGTGCACATGGTCGACGTGAGCGCCAAGGAGGTGACCGCGCGCACCGCGGTCGCCGAGGGGTACGTCGAGACGACGCCGGAGGTGGTGCGGCTGCTCGCGCAAGGCGAGTTGCCCAAGGGTGAGGCGCTCGGTGTGGCTCGGATCGCCGGAATTCTCGGCGCGAAGGCGACCTCGACGCTGATTCCGCTCTGCCACCCGCTTGCGCTCGACGGCGTCGACATCGACCTGGAGCCGCAGGACGGCCGGGTCCGCATCGAGGCGCGGGTGCGCACCAGCGGACGCACGGGAGTCGAGATGGAGGCGCTGACCGCGGTCAGTGTCGCCGCGCTGACCGTGTACGACATGATCAAGGCCGTCGACCGCGCTGCGGTCATTACCGGCATCCGGGTGCTCGCGAAGGCGGGCGGGAGGAGCGGCTCGTGGACGAGCGAGTGAGCAAGGAGCAAGTGAGCAGGGAACAGACGCGGCGGGCGGTGGCGATCGTCGCCTCCACCCGGGCCGCGTCCGGCGTGTACGAGGACCGAACGGGGCCGGCGCTGCGAGCGTGGTTCGAGGGGCGGGGCTGGGAGTCCCGTGTGGTGGTGGTCGCGGATGGTGACGCAGTTGGCGAGGCGATCGCCGACGCGATCGGCAGCGGGATCGACGTGGTGGTGACCACAGGCGGGACCGGCGTCGCCCCGAGCGACGTCACTCCCGAGCAGACCGCGCCCCTTGTGGAGCGGGCGCTGCCGGGACTCGCCGAGGCGGTCAGGGCGCGCGGATCGGGCCAGGTGCCGACCGCGGTGCTGAGCCGCGGGCTGGCGGGTGTCAGCGGCCGCACCGTCGTGGTGAATCTGCCCGGCTCGCCAGGCGGGGTGCGCGACGGGATCGACGTGCTCGACCCGGTGATCGGGCATCTGCTCGACCAGCTCGGCGGCGGCGATCATGTCCGCTGAGCCCGTCGCCCTCACGCGGCTCTCGGCCGAGCCGATCACGCTTGACGAGTGCGAGCAGGCGGTCCACTCCCCCGCACACGGCGCCGTCGTCACCTTTGCGGGGGTGGTGCGCGACCACGACGAGGGGCGCGGGGTCCTGAGGCTTGCCTACGAGGCGCATCCCGATGCCGGCGACGCGCTGCTCGCCTCCGCCGGGCGCATCGCACAGCGTTGGCCCGAGGCGCGGATCGCCGCCATGCACCGGGTTGGCACGCTGGTCGTTGGCGAACTGGCGCTGGCGTGCGCGGTCGCGTCGGCGCACCGGGCGGAGGCGTTCGAAGCCTGCGCAGCGCTGGTGGACGACATTAAGGCGACGGTGCCGATCTGGAAGGAACAGGCGTTCCACGACGGCACGTCGGAGTGGGTCGCCTCGCTGGGGTGAGCGCGGGGGAAACACTCGTGTCACATGCGTGGGGTTCACTGGAGGAAGGCCGACGACGAGGGTGGACGGGAGGTGCGGCATGGATCTGACGACGATCCAGCGCGTCCGGGTAGTGCGCGAGCGCGGCGAGCTGGCGGCGATGGGGCCACGCTCCGCGGTGATCGGCGGGGGCTCGTGGGTATTCTCGCTCCCCCACGACCACCTCGATGAATTGTTCGACCTGCACGGCTTGGGCTGGGAGCCGATCCGTCAGACGAGCCAGGGGCTTTCGATCGCGGCGACCTGCACACTCAGCGAGCTGGCGGCGATGCCCGATGCGGGCCACGCCGCGCATCCGCTCTTCTTTCAGTGCTGCACGGCCCTCCTCGGGTCGTTCAAGATCTGGAACGTCGCGACGGTCGGCGGCAACATCGCCAACGCCCTGCCCGCGGGTCCGATGATCAGCCTTGCCGCCGCGCTCGAGGCTTCCGCTCTCCTCTGGCGCGCCGACGGTTCGGACGTGCTGGTGCCGGTCGCCGACCTGGTCACCGGGAACATGCGCACCACGCTCCACCACGGTGACGTGATTCGCTCGATCGAATTCCCGCGGGCCTGCCTCGCGGCCCGCACCGCGTTTCGCAAGACGGCGCTCTCGCCGCTGGGCCGCTCGGGTGCCGTGGTGATTGGGCGCCTCGACCCGGACGGCGGGTTCGTCCTGACGGTGACCGCGGCGACGGTACGGCCGGAGGTGCTCCGCTTCGGTGAAGCCCCCACCGCCGCCGACCTCGGCGACGCGGTCGACGGCATCGAGACCTGGTTCACCGATCCACACGGCGCAGCCGACTGGCGCCACGCGGTCGTGCGGGTGCTCGCCGAGGAGATTCGCACCGAACTGGCGGGAACTCTCGTATGAGGTTCACGGTGAACGGCGAGCAGGTCAACGCCTCGCCCCGGCCGGGTCAGGTCCTGCGCACGCTGCTGCGCGACCACGAACACTTCGAGGTCAAAAAGGGCTGCGACGCCGGCGATTGCGGTGCCTGCTCCGTCCTGGTCGACGGCACGCCGTTCCACTCGTGCCTCTACCCCGCGTACCGGGCCGAGGGTCGCGACGTCACCACCGCCACCGGTCTGGGCACGGGAGGGGAGCCGACCGCGGTGCAGGAGGCGTTCGTCGACGCCGGTGCGTTCCAGTGCGGCTTCTGCACCGCCGGGATGGTCGTCACCGCCACCGCGCTCGAGGGCGTCTCGGTCGAGGACGTGCCGCGACTGATGAAGGGCAACCTGTGCCGGTGCACGGGGTACCGAACGATTCAGGAGGCGGTGACCGGGGCGTGCGCGTCCGGCGATTCCGGCACAGTTCCGGCGGCGCGGCTCACCGCCGTCCGGCGCACCGGGCGCCCTTCCGCCGAGGAGTCACAGGTGGGCCGCTCGCTCGGCGCACCGGCCGGACGCCGAATCGTGCAGGGCCGCGAGCCGTTCACTCTCGATGTCGCGGTGCCCGGACTGCTGCACCTGAAGGTGCTGCAGAGTCCTCATGCGCACGCGCGCATCCGCTCGATCGACACCGACGCGGCCCGCTCGCTTCCCGGCGTGACCGCGGTGCTCACCGCCGCCGATGTGCCCGACGTCCTCTACTCCTCCGCGCGGCACGAATCGCGACTCGACGACCCCGACGACACCCGCATGCTCGATACCGTGGTGCGGTTCCGCGGCCAGCGGGTCGCCGTCGTGGTCGCAGACTCGGTGGGTCAGGCCGAGGCAGCCTGCCGCCTGATCGAGGTGGACTACGAGGTACTGCCCGCGGTTTTCGATCCCGAGGAGGCGCGCTCGCCCGGCGCTCCGCTCCTCCACGCCGAGAAAGACCCGATCGCCTCACGGATCGCCAGGCCCGACGCAAACGTGGTGGCAGAGTTGCACGGCGAGTACGGCGACGTGGCCGCGGGGCTCGCCGAGGCCGATGTGGTCATCGAGGGCCGCTACCGCACATCCCGCGTCGCCCACGCCGCGCTCGAGACGCACGGTACGATTGGCTGGCTCGAGGGCGACGAGCTGGTACTGCGGACCTCGACGCAGGTGCCGTTCCTGGTGCGCGACGAGATCGCGCGGATCTTCGACCGCGAGCCCGCGAGCGTCCGCGTCTTCACGGCGAGGGTCGGCGGAGGCTTCGGCGGCAAGCAGGAGATCCTCACCGAGGACGTGGTCGCGCTCGCGGTCCTCGCCACCGGCCGGCCGGTGCAGTTCGAGTTCACCCGGAGCGACGAGTTCACGATGGCGCCGTGCCGTCATCCGATGCAGGTCGACGTCACCCTTGGCGCTCGAAGCGACGGACGGTTGACCGCGCTGGCGGTGGACGTGCTCTCGGACACGGGCGCCTACGGCAATCACGGGCCCGGCGTCCTGTTCCACGGCACTTCGGAGTCGGTGGCCGTCTACTCCGCGCCGAACAAGCGCGTCGACGCGCAAGCGGTGTACACGAACAACCTGCCCTCGGGTGCGTTTCGCGGATACGGGCTGGGCCAGGTGATCTTCGGCATCGAGTCGGCGATGGATGACCTCGCGCGCACGCTGGACATCGATCCGTTCGAGCTGCGGCGGATCAATGCGGTGCGGCCCGGCGAGCCGCTCGTCGTGACGCACGTCGAGGGCGACGATATCGGCTTCGCCTCCTACGGACTCGACCAGTGCCTCGACCTCACCGAGGCGGCCCTCGACAGCGGCTCCGGCTCTCCCTCCCCCACCGGACCGGGTTGGCGGACGGGGCAGGGCATGGCGCTGGCGATGATCGCGACGATCCCGCCGCGAGGCCACTTTTCGGAGGCGACAGTCACCATCGACGCAGAGGGTCTCCTCACCGTCGGGGTCGGTACGGCCGAGTTCGGCAACGGTACGACGACCGTTCACACCCAGCTCGTGGCAAGCGCCTTCGCAGCCTCCGCCGACCGGGTGCGCCTGCGCCAATCCGACACTGACGCCGCTCGCTACGACACCGGCGCCTTCGGCAGTGCGGGCACGGTCGTGGCGGGAAAGGCCGTCTACGCCGCGGCGACCAGGCTGCTGGCCGATCTGCGCTCGCTCGCCAAGCGACTCACCGGACACGACGACTTCGAACCGGATGACGACGGCCTGATCGCCGCGGACGGCACCCGGGTCGCGTTCGCCGATCTCGTGACGGCGGCGGGCGGACCGGTGACGGCGACCGGCACCGAGGACGGTGCGCAGCGCTCGCTCGCCTTTAACGTGCAGGGGTTCCGCGTGGCGGTCCACGAACCGACTGGCGAGGTGCGGATCCTGCAATCGGTGCAGGCAGCCGATGCGGGGTTCGTGATCAACCCGGCGCAGTGTCGCGGGCAGGTCGAGGGCGGGGTCGCACAAGCGATCGGCACGGCGCTCTACGAGGAGGTGATCCTCGACGGCGAGGGGACAGTCACCACGGCGATCCTGCGGAACTACCACATTCCGCAGATGGCGGACGTGCCCGAGACCGAGGTGTACTTCGCGGACACCTCGGACGACCTCGGCCCGTTCGGTGCGAAGTCGATGAGCGAGGCCCCCTACAACCCCGTGGCACCGGCATTGGCCAACGCGGTGCGCGACGCACTCGGTGTACGCCCGTACGAGCTGCCACTCTCCCGCGATCGCCTCTGGCGGCTCCTGCACCCCCGCGCCGCCCCGGTCACGACGGTCACCGCCGAGGCTCCCCCGGGCTGACCGCGTAGTCCTGCAAGGTGAGAAGCGGATGCACTGCCGTGGCCGCGGTGTCGCTCTGTGACGAGGCCGCCGCGTTCGCAACCGAGGTTAGATGCTCCGAATCGCCCCGTCCCGGACCCGACACCCGCTGTCGACCTCGGTTCCGTGCACCTCAGAGCCGCGACCCGAGGTCCGCGCTTGTTACCAGCAGGGGGGCGTTCGATGTGCAGGAGGTGCTATCGACTCCGCGTTCGATGTGCAGGGGATTTATGCAGCGGTGGCCGTCTTCCCTTGATTCCTGCGGCGGAGGAGCGGGATGTCCTGCACATCGCACCGAGGCATCCTGCACATCGCACGCGGGCCTGCAGATCGCACGCGGTCAGCGCGCCGCGTGGATCGGACCCGAGCGCCCCGCGAGCGGCTCGCCCGACGCCCCCGTCCGCGCCGCCAGCACCTCCGCGAGGATTGACACCGCCGTCTCCTCCGGCGTTGACGCCCCGATGTCCAGGCCGATCGGCGAGTGCAGGCGAGCGCGTGCCTCCGCCGGCACCCCCGCCTCACGCAGCAGCCCCAACCGCCGGTCGTGCGTGCGCCGCGAGCCCATCGCGCCGACATAGGCGACCGGGAGGGACAGCGCCGCCACGAGCAGGGGCACGTCGAACTTCTCGTCGTGGGTGAGCACCGCGATAACTGTCCGAGTGTCAACCGGAGTCTGGGCGAGGTAGTCGGCAGGCCACTCCACCACGACCTCGTCTGCCCCAGGGAAGCGCTCGGCCGTCGCAAAGACCGGACGCGCATCGCAGACCGTAACCCGGTAACCAAGCAGCGCTCCGGCCGAGCAGAGCGCTGCGGAGAAGTCGACCGCGCCGAAGATCAGGAGCCTCGGCTTCTCGGCGTGCACGACGAAGGCGACCTCCAGTTCCACTCCCTGGCAGGCGATGCCAACGGTCGCCGAGCGGCCCGAGACGAGCCTCGCCTCCCGCTCGGCCTGGATCCGCCGCACCGTGTCGTCGTCGAGCTGCGGTCCTCCGACGTCCTGCGCCCGGGTCGCGCCCGTCAGCACGAGGCCCACCAGCGCCTCGGGGCCGCCGACGATCAGTGCGAGAGCGGCGCCGCGTCCGGCCCGCGCCGCACGCAACTCGGCCAGCACGGCCGTCGACCCGGAGTCGACGAGCTGGCCGAACACGCGCAGCTGTCCGCCGCAGGAGAGACCGGCGGCGAAGGCGGCCTCGTCGTCGAAGCCGAAGTGCTCGGCTGCGCTGCCCGAGCCGCCGAGGACCGCCTGCGCCAGCGCGTATGCCTCCGCCTCGACGCAGCCGCCCGAGATCGAGCCGATCGCCCGACCCTCCGAGTCGACCGCCATTGAGGAGCCGAGTGCGCGCGGCGCCGAGCCGAGCACGTGGGTCACGGTGACCACGGCAACACGCTCGCCCGCCTCGACACGCTCGAGCAGGGCGGCGGCGAGTTCGAGCACGACGGCCTCCTCGAATCGGGGGAGGCTTCAGGCCTCAGAACCGGCGGCGCCCCGCAGCCGACGCGCACACACGCAGGAAACATCCCGAGTATATGGTCAAGCCATGTCCGACGACGCTCCCTTCCTCGACCTCGTGATCCGCTCTTCCGACGTGCTCACCGAGAACGGTCGGCGCCCGGCGAGCGTGGCGATCGCCGAGGGCCTGATCGTCGCGGTCGGCGAGGTCGACGCTCCGTGGCGCACGTCCGAGGAGATCGTGCTTCCCGAGGGTCAGGTGCTGATACCGGGCATCGTCGACACGCACGTGCACGTCAACGAGCCGGGCCGTACCCAGTGGGAGGGCTTCGCCTCCGCCACGCGGGCCGCTGCTGCCGGAGGCGTCACCACGATCATCGACATGCCGCTGAATTCGATCCCCCCGACCACGACGGTGGCGGGCCTTGATGCCAAGCGCGCGGCCGCAGCCCCGCAGGCACGGGTCAACGTGGGCTTTTGGGGCGGAGCGATCCCGGACAACCTCGGCACCCTTCGCGAGCTGCACGACGCGGGCGTCTTCGGCTTCAAGTGCTTCCTCTCGCCGAGCGGAGTGGACGAGTTCCCACCCCTGACCCGGGAGCAGCTGGTCGAGGCGATGCGCGAGATCGCCGCCTTCGACGGCCTGCTGATCGTGCATGCGGAGGACCCGGCCGAGCTGGAAGCCAGTGCGAACGAGCCGGGCGCCTCCTACGGTGCCTTCGTGGAGTCGCGGCCGCCTGCCTCCGAAAACCTCGCGATCCTGCACGTGATCGAGTCGGTCCGCGAGACCGGCTGCCGCGCGCACATCCTGCACCTCTCCTCCGCCGAGGCCCTGCCGTTGCTGCGCGAGGCGAAGGCGGAGGGACTACCGATCACTGCGGAGACGTGCCCGCACTATCTGACGTTCGATGCGGGTTCGATCCCCGATGGCGAGACTCAGTACAAGTGCTGCCCGCCGATCCGGGATGAGCGCAACCGCGAGCTGCTCTGGAAGGGCTTGCTCGACGGCACGATCGACATCATCGCCTCGGACCACTCCCCCGCGACCGCCGACCTCAAGCTGACCGGCGACTTCGGCGAGGCGTGGGGCGGCATCTCGGGACTCGAGGTCAGCGTGCGCGCGGTGTGGACGGGTGCGCGCGAGCGGGGCATCCCCCTTGAGCAGGTGGTGGCGTGGATGTCGACGGCCACCGCCGCGTTCGCCGGGCTCGGGCAGAAGGGCTTGCTGCACGCGGGCTCCGACGCCGATCTCGTGGCGTTCGATCCGGAGGCGCAGTGGCGTGTCGACGCCGACTCCCTCTCCCATAAAACCCCCGTCTCGGCCTGGGAGGGCCGCGTCCTCCGCGGCGCCATCGCCGCCACCTGGGTCGGCGGCACCCTCATCACTCCGACCTCACCCCCAGCCCGCCTCCTCCCCCGCCCATAACCGGAAAGACGGCGGGAGATCGGCAGCGACCACCACACGATAGGAGCGGACATGGCGATCATCCTCGGAGACCACCAGTACGGGAAAGCGGAGAACCGCATCGTGCGGATCTACCGCGACTCGCCGCGGCACGAGATCCACGACGTGACCGTGTCGACCGCGCTCCGCGGCGACTTCGAGGCGGCGCACCGCGAGGGCGATCAGTCCGCGGTGCTGCCGACCGACACGCAGAAGCAGACCGCGTACTCCTTCGCCAAGGAGAAAAACCTGCGCTCGATCGAGCCGTACGGCCTGGATCTCGCTCGGCACTTCGTGGACGGCTACGAGCCTATCCACGGCGCGCGGATCGAGATCGAGCAGTTCGCCTGGGAGCGCGTGCTGGTCGGCGGGCAGGAGCACGACCACACCTGGGTGCGCACGGGTCAGGAGACGCGGATCGCTTCGGTCACCGTCGAGGGGCGCGGTGACGAGCGGCACGTGTGGATCACCGGCGGCTTCAAGGACCTCACGATCCTCAAGTCCACCGGCTCCGAGTTCCACGGTTTTCTCACCGACCCGTACACGATCCTCCAGCCCACGAATGATCGCGTGATGGCCACCTCCCTGGTCGCGAAGTGGCGTTTCGCGCTGACGGAGGAGGAGATCGACGCAATGGACTGGGAGGTGGTCTACGTGGGCGTGAAGGCGCTGATGGTGAGCCGCTTTGCGACCGTGCATTCGCTCGCGTTGCAGCAGACGCTCTTCGAGATGGGCAAGGCGGTGTTGGAGGAGTTCCCGCAGATCGTCGAGATCCGCCTCTCGGCTCCCAACAAGCACCACTTCCTCTACGACCTCTCGCCGTTCGGCGTCGAGAACGACAACGAGGTCTTCCACGCCGATGACCGTCCCTACGGGCTGATCCAGGCGAGCATCACCCGGGATGACGCGCCGCCCGCCGGCTCGGCCTGGTCCGCCTACACGGGTCTGGTGTGAGGCGGGGCGTCCACCGCGGTCACGTCCTGCACATCGCGGGGCGGGCCGTGCTGGCAACGGCGGAAGCCTCGCTTGTCTCGGTCCCAGACGGCGCGCTCGTCGTCGATGACTCCGGCACCGTCGCCTGGGTCGGCCCGTACCGCGAGCTGCCGCGCAACTACGCGGCCTGGCCGGTGACCGGTGACGCCTCCACGTTCCTCCTGCCCGGTTTCGTCGACACGCACATGCACTTCCCGCAGACGTTCTCGACCGACGGCTTCGGTGGCGGTCAGCTGCTCGAGTGGCTCGACCGGACGGTGTTCCCCGCGGAGGCGCGCCTCGCCGACCCGGAATTCGCCGAGATGGTCGCGCGCGCTTTCACCCGGCGGCGCGTCCGGGCCGGTACGACGGCCGCGCTGGTGTTCGGATCGGCGTTCCCGGCCGCTCAGGACGCTCTCTTCGAGCGCACCCGCGAGGCAGGCCTGCGGATCGTCTCGGGCCGCGGCATCCAAACCGTCGGACCCGGCTCCGCAGCCCCGCTGATCACGTCGGAGCAGGAGGCACTCACGCTCACCGCCGACGAGATCGCGCGCTGGCACGGCAGGGATCCGCTTCTCCAGGTCGCGATCATCCCGCGGTTCTCGCTGTCCGTGACTCCGACGACCCTCGCCGCTCTCGGCGACCTCTACGACGATGTCCGCGCCAGCGGCGTCTATGTGCACAGCCACCTCAACGAGAACGACCGCCCCGGCGACGGCGAGATCGCGGCGGTACTCCGCTCCTACGGCACCCGCAGCTACCTGGACACCTACGACGGCCTGTTCCTCCCGGGCTCCGCGCCCGGTGGGTCATCGCTGCTCGGGCCACGCACGATCCTCGCCCACGCCGTGCACTGCCAGGACGCGGAGCTGCACCGGATGGCCGAGACCGGCACGTCGATCGCGCACTGCCCCACTTCGCAGCAATTCCTCGGCTCGGGCACGATGCCCTGGCGACGGACTGCCGCGTCCGGTGTGACGATCGCGCTCGGCAGCGACATCGGCGCGGGCGACGAGTGGCTGCTCTCGCGTGTGGCGAACGACGCGTTCAAGGTGCATCTGTCGGAGCCGGGCGAGGCGGCGGCGGCGCTGCACCCGGCCGAGCTGCTCTTCACCGCGACCCTCGCGGGGGCGCGAGCGCTCGATCAGGAGGAGCGCTTCGGCAACTTCGACGTCGGAAAGGACGCCGATTTCCTCCGCATTGAACCGGACCGGTGGGAGCCGCTTGCCGATGTCCTGGCGCACGGCATTCGGGCGGACGACGAGACGGAGGCGACGGCGCAGGTGCTCTTCGCGCTGCTGATGACTCTGCGCGAGCCGGCGATTGCGGCGGTGCACGTGCGGGGGCAGGCGATCACGGCTCCGGAGTAGGTGGAGTGCGATCTGCAGATCAGCTCCCGCGGTAGGTGGAGTAGGCGAACGGGCTGAGCAGGAGCGGGACGTGGAGGTGCGCCGCCACCCCGTCGACGCGGAAGACCACCACGACCTCGGGGTAGAACGACTCCGTTCCCGCCGCCGCGAACCAGGCAGCCGTGTCGAAGACGACGCGGTAGACGCCGGCGCTCAGCCGCTCCGGTCCGAAAGCGCTCACCCGGCCGTCCGCGTCGGTGCGCGCCTGGGCGAGGCGTTCCCAATCGGATCCGCTCCGCGCCTCGAGCGACACCGGCACGCCCTGCGCCGGCCGCCCGCGCACAGCGTCGAGCACGTGGGTACTCACGTGGCTGGCGTACCCGCTCATCGCTCCGGCTCCGCCTCACCGACGAGCCCGTCGGCGATCCCGCGCACGCGCAGCACAGCGATCTCGCGCAGCTGCTCGGCGACGATCCGCTCCTCTGTGGCGTCATCGAGCGCGAGCCGCCGCTCCAGCTGCGCCACGATCGCGGCGCGGTCACGACCGGCCGCGCGGATCAGGAACACGCGCCCAAAACGCTCCTCGTAGGTGCGGTTGCCGGCCAGCAGTCGCTCGGTCAGCGCTTCGTCGGTGGTCAGACTCGCGGCCTGCTCCGAGGCCGAGAAGGCGGAGGAGCGTCCCGCGCCCCCGTGCCGCTGACCGATCCGCGGGTGGTCGGCCAGGGCGGTCTCCACCTCGTCGGCGCTGAGCGTCCGCGCGAGACGGTCGGCCGCCTCGACGAGGACGTCGACGGAGGCGTAGGGTGCGCCGGCCGCCAGCTCGTCGGCCCAGCGAGGGACGGCCAGGCAGGCGAGCAGCGCGTCGCGCGGAGTCTCGTCTGGGGCAGTGCGGGCAGTCACGCAGTCTCCTTTGTTGGGCGGAGCGGGATCGTCTGAGGCACGATGATCGAGTGAATGCGGTGGTCGGAGTGGTACTCGCGGCGGGTGCGGGACGTCGGGCTGGCGGTCCGAAGGCGCTCCGCCGCGACGACGCAGAGACTCCGTGGGTGGAGCGTGCGGTGCAGCGGCTGGAGGCTGTTGGGTGCCGGCGCGTCCTGGTCGTGCTCGGCGCCGGGGCCGAACGGGCGCGCCTCCTGGTACCCCCGAGCGCCGAGATCGTCGTGGCGGAGAACTGGCCTCTCGGCCTCTCGGCCTCGCTCCGAGCGGGTCTCGCCGCGGCGAACAATGACGCGGGTGATGCTGCCCCGTACGACGCCGCCCTGGTCACCCTCGTCGACCTGCCGGACGAGCCCGTGACAGTCGGCGCGCGACTCCTGTGTAGTGCCCCGCCCACACCCGGCGTGCTGGCCCGCGCCGTCTTCGCCGGGCGCCCCGGCCATCCGGTCTTGCTGGGCCGCGAGCACTGGCTGGCGCTGATCAGGACGGTCCACGGTGACTCCGGTGCCCGCGATCTGCTGCGCGCGGCGGGCGCCCACGAGGTCGAGTGCGGCGACCTGTGGTCGGGAGTCGACCGGGACGGGCCACGCTGAGCCGGTCACGCGAGTCCCGCGTCCTCGAGCGCAGCGGCAAGCGCCCGCCAGGCGAGCGTGGCACAGACCGAGCGGACCGGGTTGCCTGCCACCGCGAGCAGCGCCTCCTCGTCACCCGCGAGCGGACCCGAGCGACGCGCCATTCCCGTGAGGAACGCGTCGATCCGTCGGCGCACCTGAACAACCGAGAGCCCGCTCAGCTCGTCTGCCAGCAGTGACGCAGACCCCTGCGAAACTTCGCACCCCCGCCCGCTCCAGGCGAGCCGCACCTGCTCGGCGGCGCCATCTACGCGGACCTCGATCCGATCGCCGCACGTCGGTGTCACAAGCTCAGCCCGCCCGAGCGCCGGGGCCGGGTCGCCTCGACCAACCGGATACTTCGCGTGCGCGCGGATCAGCTCCGCCGCCTCGATCACGCCCGGTCCTCCAGCTCGGCGTAAGCCGTGCCGCTACTCGCGGTCACGACGGGTGCGCTTCCACCTTGACGGCGAGCGCCAGCACGGCCGCCTCGAACGCGTCGAGCGCGGTCGCGACGTCGGCCTCGGTAACATTCTCGTCCGGGTGATGACTGACGCCGCCCTCGCAACGGAGGAACAGCATCGCGTACTCGGTGAGGTCGGCGACCGCCATCGCGTCATGCCCCGCCTTCGAGAAGAGGACCATCGGCTCAGCGTCGCCCGTCGCCTGGATGCCCGCGCGGATGATGTCCTGCAGAGGTGTGGACGCCACGACGGCGGGGGCGGAGTGAGTCTCCTGCACCGTCAGCGCGAGGCGACGGCGCGACGCAGACTCGAACATCTCGTGCTCGATCGCATCCCACGCCGCGTCCCGTTGCTCGTCGGTCTCGGCCCGCAGGTCGAGGCTGAATTCCACGCGCCCGGGAATAACGTTGACGGCTCCTGGGAACACCTCGAGTCGCCCTACCGTCGCGATGACGCTCCGCTCGCGCGCGATCCGCTCGACGGTGAGCACGGCCTCCGCCGCACCTGTCAGGGCGTCCCGGCGGCGATCGAGCGGCACTCCGCCCGCGTGCCCCGCTACACCGGTGAGCGTCAGAGCGAAGCGGCGCGCGCCGGCGATCGACGAGACCACGGCCAGCGCGCGGTCCGCCTCCTCCAAATACGGGCCCTGCTCGATGTGCGCCTCGAGGTAGGCGAGGAGGTCGTGCGCGTCGCGGGCGGCCGTGCCGATGCGGGAGGGATCGAGACCGAAGTCGCGGAATGCCTCGACGAGCGTCGTGCCCGCGGCGTCCTCCAGATCCCACCAGTTCGGATCCCAGGTGCCGGCGAGCGCGCGCGAGCCGAGAAGCGCCGTGCCGAAGCGGGTCCCCTCCTCGTCCCCGAACGCCACGACTTCGACAGCGAACGGAAGTCTGGTCCCCGCGGCGTGCAGGCGCGAGACCACGCCGATCGCGAGGAGCACCCCGAGGATCCCGTCGTAACGCCCTGCGTCGGGAACCGTGTCGAGGTGGGACCCGAGCAGCAAGGCGGGCTGCCCCGGACTGGCACCCTCGTAGCGGCCGCACTGGTTGCCCGCGGCATCCTGCCAGGTGCGCATCCCAGCCTCGGCCATCCAGCGAGCGGCCAGAGCGTTCACGCGCGCGTGCTCCGGCGAGAGGTAGACCCGCTCGATCCCGCCACGCATGCTCGAGACCGCGGCGAACTCGTCGCAGCGGTCCATGATCGTCGCGGCATCGATCATGCGCGAGCCGCCCCGTACACCTCGTACGCTCCGTCAACGCCGCCACCGACCGGCACGGAGGCGCCCGCGCGGCGCAGCACTGCCTCCAATGCCGCAAGCGTCGTCAACACCGCGTCGGTGCGCGCGTTGTAGCCCATGGTGCCGATCCGCCAGACCTTCCCGTGCAACGGTCCAAAGGAGGTGCCAATCTCGATGCCGAAGTCCCCTAGCAGCTCGCCGCGCACCGCGTCGCCCTGCACGCCCTCCGGAATGCGGACCGCGACCACGTTGCTCATCTTGTGCGCGACATCACCGAACACGTCCAAGCCCAAGCCCAGAACGCCCGCGAGCATCGCCGCGCCGTGCAGTTCATGTCGGGAGATCGTCGCGTCTAACCCCTCCTCGACAATGAGGCGCGCGCACTCGCGGGCACCGTAGAGCATCGTCGTCGCCTCGGTGTGATGGTTGAGCCGGCGCGGTCCCCAGTAGTCGAAGACCATGCCGAGGTCGAAATAATTGGAGCGCACGCGATGGGCGCTGACCGCGTCACCCTCGTCGCGGATCCCGGCCTCGATGCTTTTTCGCGACTCGATCACGGCGACCGCCCGCTCCGAGAACGTCACCGGCGCCGAGCCAGAGGGCCCGCCGAGGCACTTCTGCAACCCGGCCGAGACTGCGTCGAGCCCGAGCGCGTCGGCGCCGAAGGGATTGCCCGCGAGCGAGGCCGTCACGTCGGTGTAGAACAGCGCACCGTGCTTCTCGCAGAGGGCACCGATCTCCTCCAGCGGCTGCGCCATCGTGGTCGAGGTGTCACCGTGCACCACGGCCAGCAGCGTTGGCTTCACGCGGGCAATCGCCTCCGCGATCGCCGAGACCGGGAACACCTGGCCCCACTCCGCTTCGATCACGTGCACCTCGGCTCCGCAGCGCTCGGCGATCTCGCGAAGGAGGTGGCCGAAGCGGCCGAAGATGGGCACCAGGACGCGGTCGCCGGGCTCGAGCATCGAGACGAGGGCGGCCTCGATGCCGGCGCGGCTCGTGCCGTCGATGAGCATGGTCTTCTCGTTGCGGGTCCGGAAGACCTGCCGGTACAACTCCTGCGTCTCGGTCATCGTCGCCGTCATGAACGGGTCGTACTGGCCGACAAGCTGCGCCGACATGGCGCGCAGCACCCGGGGATCGGCGGTGATCGGGCCGGGCCCCATCAGCAGGCGCGGCGGCGGGTCGATCGGGAGGAACGTCGAGGGCGCAGACATGGGACCACCTCTACGAGAGCCGGGAGAAAAAGCTGTGTCAGTCGTCCAGGGTACGCAACCGACGTGTCGTGAGTGTTTCGCGGCCTAAGCAGCGTCCCTCCACAGGCGCCAATCGAGGTCGACTTGTCCAGCCTCAACGGTAGTGACCCCTCCTGTGTCGGTGGTCGCTGGTTCAATACCCATATGGCACACGAAGCGGAGACAGGACACGCGGAGGTTCGCGCGCTCGGCGACCGCGCAGCTCGGCTAGCGCGCTCCGCCTCCCCGCTGCACCTCGCCTCCGCCGAGGCCCTGCACGCGGGGTACCGGGCGGCGCTGACGTCTCCGGAGTCGTTCGCGTCCGGTCAGTCCCGCCGGGAGTCGAGCGACCTGGTCGAACGCTCGATCCGGGCCGAACTCGCGGTCGCGCTGGGCGTCTCCGAGCGAGTGCTGACGCGAGAGCTCGAGCACGCGCGCCTACTCGTCGACGACCTTCCGTGCACGCGCGAGGCTCTGGCGCGGGCACGTCTGCGCTGGGAGGCCGGGCAGCTTATTTGCAGTGTCGCAGGCACCCTGCCGGCTGCATCCCGCGCCGAGTTCGATAGGCGTGCCGCCGCACTCGCCGCCGCGCTGACGCCCACGCAACTGCGTCGTCGGCTGGCGCGACTGCGGGACGAGCTGCACGACCAACCGCTCGCAGAGCGCCATGCGCGCGCGTGTGACGATCGGGCCGTCTGGGTCACGCCCGAGCACGATGGCATGGCGATGCTGTGCGCCTACCTCCCCGCACCTGTCGCTGTTGGTGCTCACGCCCGGCTTGACCGGATCGCGCGCATCCTTCGCGAGGGCGACGGTTCCGGTTCCGGTGACGAGCGCACCCTGGCGCAGCTCCGCGCCGACGCCCTGGCCGACCTCGTGTGCGACGGAGATGTCACCGGCACTACCCCGGTCCAGGACGACCCGCCGGGTGCGCCGACGTTCGTTCCCGGGGTGCGCGCCGACGTCAGGCTGACCGTCTCAGCGAGCACGGCCGCGGGCCTCGACGACACTCCCGCCGATCTCGACGGCTACGGCCTTGTCCCCGCCGATGCCGCCCGTCAGCTACTCGACGCCGGCGCCTCGTTCACCCCGGTCCTGACGCACCCGAGCACCGGCGCGGTCATCTCCGTCGGACGGACGCACCGCCTCCCTCCCCCTCGAATGCGCCTCGCCCTGCATCTGCGCGATCAAACGTGCCGCTTCCCCGGCTGCACGAGGCCCGCCGCCTCCGCCGAGGCTGACCACACCATCGAGTGGCGAAACGGAGGCACCACCGCCCTCGACAATCTCGCCTCGCTCTGCGTCGCCCACCACCATGTCCGTCACGGCGACCGCTGGACTTACGTCCTGCACCCCGACGGCGCGGCCGACTGGACCACTCCCACCGGACGCCGCGTCACCACCCGGCCGCCCAATCCGCCGGCATGCGCGACAGCGCCGCACTTCGCCGACCCTCCACCGCCGTTCTGATGCCGAGTTACTCTTCCCAGTCGGCCGCCACGTCGAGCAGCGCCAGATCCGACCCCCGCGGGCCCACCAGACACAGTCCGACGGGCCCACCGGCGACTCTCAAGCGCGGCATCGACAGTGCCGGGTACCCGCCGATCCCGGCAAGACACGTCAACCGGAGGGTCGCCATTCGCGCCGCATCGACGACCTCCGCCGAAGCGTCGAGTGCAGGAGCGACCGATGACGCCGAGGGCAGGAGCAGCACGCGACCACTGAGCGCGGCATCCAGCGCCTCGCGGAACTGCGCGACGTGTGCCCGCGCCCTCGCTTCCGTCGCGGTGTCCACCTGCGAGGCCACGTCGAATCGGGCCTGCACATCCGGTGCGAGCACCCCGGGATGCGCCGCGACCCACGCACCATCCGACACCCACGCTTCCGCCGCCTGGACGAGCCGGAACGCCTCCAGCATCTCCCGCACCGGAGGCAGCTCGATGCGCTCCGCTCCGCAGCCGCGGATCGCCGCCGTGAAGGCCGCCCGCACCGGAGCGTGCACGTGTTCGAGCAGCGCCTCGGCGACCACGAAGCCGCCGATCGGCGAAGGCTCCCCCGGCAGACCGACCAGCGCCACACGCCGCAACGTCGACAGGTCCCGAGTCAGCCAGCCGACCGCGTCGAAGCTCGGCGCGAGGGGCAGCAGCCCCTCGACCGACACTGCCCCGTGCGTCGTCCTCAGGCCCCAGAGCCCCTGGTACGAGGCCGGTACCCGGATCGAGCCGGCCGTGTCGGTCGCGAGGCCGATCGCGGCCTGCCCGAGCGAGACCGCGGTGGCCGATCCGCTGGACGACCCGCCGGGTAGTGCGCCCGGGACCGCCGGATTCGGTGGCGTCCCGTAACCAGAGTTACGCCCCGCAATGCTGTACGCGAACTCGTCCGTCTGCGCGATCCCGCGCACCGACGCCCCGGCCGCGAGCAGCTGCGCGACGGCCGGAGCAGTCGCCGCTTCCACCTGCGCCCCGGCGAAGTAGTCCGGCACTCCCGCGCCGATCCGCTGCCCCTCGATCGCGAAGAGATCCTTGACCGCAACATCGAGCCCGCTCAGGGGTCCGGAGCCGATGGCAGACACGAGCGGAGCCCCGACGGCCCGCCACACCCGCGCGTCAAGGCCCGGCGCCGGGGCCTGAGCGGCATCACCCCGCAGCGTCGTCGGCGCATCGACGAACGCGTCCGCGAGGGCCGCGACGTCGTCCTTCACCAGTGCCGCCTCGTACGCCTCCACCGCGTCGACCAGCCCCTCGGGCAGCTCACCCTCCAGCGTCGTCACCCGTGGGTCAGACATCGAAGTCCGCCATCCGCACCCGCGCATGCACGCCTTTCACCAGGTCGACCACCTGCGAGATGTCGAAGTCGGTCGCCGCACTGAGGTACGCGTAGGCGTGAGCCGGATCCATGCCGAACCGCGCGACCAGAAGCGCAATGGCCGCGCGCACACACTTCTGCACAGCGACGTCAAGGTCCTCATCCAGACCCGTGGGCACCAGGAACTCATCCGTCTCGCCCATCGGGCCGACGATCTCGCCAAACTCCGCCAGCGCCTGCGCCCGCGGAACGACCTCGAATCGCACCCGCACCCGCAGGCTCGCCTCCATCGCGGTCAGCGCCACCTCGCCGTTGCCCTGCGCGAAGTGCGGATCACCGACGTAGGCGAGCGCGCCGGAGACCTGGACCGGCAGGTAGAGGCTCGTGCCCTCCGTGAGCAGCGCGATATCGATGTTGCCGCCGTGCGGCCCCGGCGGCACAGAGTGGGGGCGCTCCCTGCCCCCGACGGCGACCCCCATAATCCCGAGGAACGGCCGCAGCGCGAACCGCGCCGCCCGCCGACCACCGGGCACGAGCGGGATCACGCCCCGCTGCACGCCTGCGTCATCCTCGTCCATGCGCGCGAACACGCTGAACGAGCCCTCCTGCAGCGGATACTCACCGGGCAGCGCGCCGCGGTTGTGGCGATTCGAGACCACCCCGTAGGGCACCCGCGACTCAGCCTCCAGCAGCGTCATCCGTAGGAGGTCGCCGGGCTCGGCACCGCGGACAGCGATCGGCCCGGTGACCACGTGCGGACCGTCGTCCTGATGACGAAACGGCCCCTCCGCCGCGAGGGCGACGGCATCGCGCAGCACGCCCTCGGGCGTAACGCCGTGGCGGCCGAAGAAGGCGAGCGGATCGCGACCCTGATCCTCCAACACACCCTCGTGGCTGAGCGTGTCAATGACCACCTCGGCCCCCGAATCGACCGTCAGCACCGGCGCATCCGCCGCGCACGGGAGCCGTCCCCACAGCACAGCCCCGGGCTCGGCGGGCAGGTACTCGACCCCCGCTGGAACGTGTTCGCCGGGCTGGATCGCCCACATCGCCTGCCGCATGTGCGCCCGCTTCCCGCGCAACCGGTCCGCGCGGTCCGACCCTAGCCAGCTCGTGTTTCGGCCATGTGCACGCATATGTCACGATTGCGAGCCGTACCGAATAGGCATCTCGCCGCCCTCCCAGGACAGGACCTCCCGTGCTTCGACGCCTGCGCACCCGCACCGAGGACGCGACCCTCGGCCTGATGCTCGCCCTTACGTTCTCGACCGGCATCATCGACGCTGTCGGCTACCTCGGCCTCGACCGCGTCTTCGCCGGCAACATGACCGGCAATGTCGTCATCCTGGGCATGGCGCTCTCGGGAGTCGCGGACTTGCCGGTCGTCGGTCCCCTGATCGCGCTTGGAGCATTCATCGTCGGAGCAGTGCTCGGCGGACGCGTCCTGCGACCGGTGAAGAAGGGCTGGACTTCCCGCTCCACCTGGCTCTTCGCCGTCGTCGGGCTGCTCCTGGCCGCGCTGGCGATCCTCCTCGCCCTCGCGCCCGCGCACCCCGAGCCCCTGGCACTCGTCGTGACCGGGATCCTCGGCGGAGCGATGGGCCTCCAGGCCGCGACCGCGCGCCATCTCGCCGTGAAGGACGTCACCACCGTCGTCGTTACCTCGACGATCACCGGCCTCGCCGCCGACTCGCGTCTCGCGGGCGGCTCCGGTCAGCCCTGGATCCGTCGAGCAGGCGCCATCGTCCTCATCGCCGCGGGTGCCGGAGTCGGTGCGCTCGCCCTCCTCGTCGGCCTCTGGCTCGGCCTCGCGATCGCCGCCGTCATCACGCTCGTCGCGACGCTCCTCGGCGAACTCGTCGTGCACTCTCGCTACGCGCCCACCTGACGCTGGAACCTGTACTTCCGAACACGTTCCGAATAACCTGTTCCGCATGAACGTCATTGCGACCGGTCCCGCGCTGCACATCCGGCGATCCTCCGATCTGAGCAAGCACTCTGCCAAGGTATTCGCCGAAGCCGACAATCATCCCGTCACGGTGACTCGTCGGGACGGCGACGCCCTCGTGCTGATGTCGCAGCGCGAATCAGACGCCCGCGCCCGCCTGCTCGAACTCGCCGCGCAGCTTCTCGCGGCGGCGCTAGACGACGAAGGACCGCTCGAGGACCGTCTCACAGCCCCCTTCCCGTGGATGCTCGCTCTGTCCCCAGAAGGTCGAGCACGCTGTGCTCGCGCTCTCGTCAACGCCGCACGAGCGTCCTTCTCCACCGGTCAGCCGCACCTGGCCATCGCCGAACTCACCTCTTGGCGCGAAACGGCCATCGTGATCGCTGCTGGACTCGGCGAAGATCAGGTGACGTGGCTGGACGACCTGCGCGCGTCAGATCCTGTCGAGCGCCCCTGACCGTGGCAAAGGAGACCTCGGTCGCTCGTCCGCGGAAGAAGTCGGAGTACGAGATCCGCTTCGCGACCACCGGAGCGCAGAAGGGCTGGCGCGACCTTATTGCGACCATCCGGAACCCGATGGCCGACACCTGGGATTTCCTGACGGCGACACCACTCGCGAAGACTGAAACGAACTATCCGCTGAAAGACACGCTCGGCATCATCGTGCGGGGCGACACGACCTACGAGCGCTGGCAACACAAGCCGACGGCAAAGGGAACGGCACGGATTTGGTTCTACGTCGACGGACAGACCGTTTACCTCGAGCAGGTACACACGAGCCACCCGAGCGAGACGAAGTAGCGCCGGTCGCGATCACCCGGGCCTCAGCCGGGCACCCGCTGGCAGTGCGGGCAGAGGTGCGAGGAGCGGTTCATGAACGGCACCCGCACGATCAGCTCACCGCAGCGGGAGCACGGCTTCCCCGTCTGCCCATAGGCGTGCAGGCTGTGCGAAAAGTAGCCCCACCTCACACGTTAACCGACAGACTGACTTCGACGCTCGCGCATTAATCGCTCGCCTGCGTCAGGTTCTTGTCGGGAACGAGGCCGTGATCGAGTTGCCGAACGTCGGCGAGACGGAGACGGAGCTCAGCCGAGTCCTCGCAGCAGATCGGTTTCCCAATCACTGCTGCGCCATGAGGGTCCGCGCTGCGGCCTCGATGCGCGCGGCGAGCCGATCGGGGTTGTCGCCAACGTTGAGATCCAGCTCGACGCGGCCACCGTCCATCCATTCCACGGCGACCGTCACGACAGCCTCGCGATAGTCGTCTGTCTACAGGACCATGACTCGGATGCCGTCCGGGACCTTGGCCTGCCGTCGGGCGTAGAGAGCCAGGTTTTTCGGATGCTGCAAACTGACGTGGAGAGATGGCCAGGGTGGATACTCCGGTTGCTTGGGATCAGTGGCGGACATGTCTCGATTCTCCTCCCGCGAGGTTAGGACTACTTAGGACGGCACAAGCGGGCATCCAGAACTGTGAGATCGCATCCGGCGCCACGGTCCACCAAATGCACCGCCGAAGGCTGCTTGATTACAGCTTCGGCAATCGGCTCTGCGTCGCGGCCAGCAGGCTGCTTCAGCACAACGCCTTCGAACTGAAGCCTCCGATGCTCATCAACACGGGCTACCAGCTCGTCATGTTCCTGGCGATGGCAGTCGCCATCGGGCTGCTCTAGTCAGCGTCTGTGGCCAAGTCGAGCCCAGCTTCTTCTGGGATCGGAAGCGCGAGCCCGGGAGAGCAGTCTGCATCAGTGGTGTCGTGCCCCAGGAGCCTGAGTTGATTTTTGCCTCCACCGCCGGTAACGGCTACTGGCGGTTGCCAGGATGCTGTGCTGCAACTTGATGGTCATCCAGACGAATCCCTTGCCGGTCCCAAACTTGTAGGTGTCGTATCGGAGGATTGCCCCAGTCCCCATCGGCATTGATGCCTTGACCGCGTCGTTGTCATGAGAATTGGGGTCAGATGCTCGTCAACTTCGGGGACTGAAGATGCCTTCACACCCGCCGACGCTCTTGTCGGTCGAGGGCTGACAGCAGGCGACCCGGCTCCACAATCAGCTGGAACAGAGCGCTCTCCCGACGGGCCCACCGCTCTGGATGGTCGCTTTCGGTGTACCTCTCGGCCGAGATGAACTGATCCCGCAGGTTGACCGGCAGCCGGTCGGTCAGCGCCTTGCCGAGTGCGCGAGCCAGCGCGTCCCTCGGCGACGACGGACGCATGAGCCGCCCCAGCCCGCCGTTCGCCTGGGTCGGCACGTCCGATGCGTTTTCGAAGGCCGCGACAGCGTCGCGCACCCAATCGGCGTCCCACGCATCGGCGATCGGAACGGCAACCTGCTGGACGCTGGCGAGCGCGTCTCGTCCCAGCGCCAGGGAAAGCCCTCCGGGGTCCTCGTGATAGTTCAGGTAGCGAGCGACGTCGACGCACGGAGGGCAGACATCATCAAGGGCGACGTCGCCAACGAAGTTGCTCGGATCGATGAGCCATCCCTCCCGCACGACGACCGTCGCCTTCAGATGAACACGGTAGAGGTAGAACTGGCTGCTGTGATCGGCTTGGTCATGCATCCGCCTCAGCATGTTGTGGATTGCGGCCTCGTAAGTGCCGACGTGCAGGGCCTTGGAACGTTGTCGTTCGGCCCATGCGGCGACGTGGCGGTCGCCGCCCATCCGCATGCGGGTCTCGAGTGTGAGGACGGCCGCCGGGTCGAAGCTCTTCGTTGGCCAGTCCGGCTGGGTGCTCGTGTGGTACCAAGCGAACCGCGCGACCTCGGCGTCGTCGAGCGCGGGGTCATTGGGATCGACCGTGACCGGGGGCGCGTCCTCGTGCTCGCAGGTCAGGCCGCAGCTGGCGCACTTCTCTCCGCTCTGCTCCCACCGGTCGATCCAGTCTAGATCGACGACGAATTCGTGGCCGCATCCGCCGCACAGCATGCGCCGATCGCGCCAGAAGTCGATCCGTCGTTCCACGGCTTCTTCTTGATCGGGACCACTTCGGTTTGCACTCGACGCCGGAGCCGCGGGCTCAGACATGCGTCGCGTTGATTCGCTGAGCCAGTGCCTCGAAGTTCCCCAGTGTCGTCTGCGACAGCTTCTCGACTCTGGACGGGTCGCGGAGCAGAATCTCCGCAGGTCGCCAGTGGTCGAACCTCCCGTCCAGCGCCTCCAACCGGAGCAGCAGCCGATCAGGATGGTCCGGCAGGTCGCCGACCTTGTGCTTCTTCCCGAACGCCTCGTTGTAGAGCCCGAGATAGTCGCCGGCCTTGAACAGGTCCTCGATGTCGCTGTGCTTCTGCTCGAGGACCGACCCGACGAAGACGACTCGCTTGCCGACGATCTTGTTCGCCTTGATCGCGGCCTCGACCTTCCCGCCGCCCTCGGTGCCGGAGTCCAGCAGCACCGTCACCGACACCTTCTGTCCCAGCAGGGAGACGAAGGCGGGCACGTTCGACGCACCTCCGGCCGGGAGGATCCGCCAGCGTTCGTCGAGCCCTTCGCGCCCCAGATCGCGGAGGTGACGGCCGACTACGTCCAAGTACGCCAGGTCCGAGGGGCCCTCGACGAGCAGGTTCCGCTCGCCGATAAACAGGTTCTGCGACAGGTCGTAGCCGAGGGCGGCCTGGAGCGGGAACGCGCTGTCCTCCCCGACCTCCAAGGCATCCGACGAAGTGACCGAGCCGATGTCGTCGCCCCGGTCCTCCACGACGCGGACGCGCTCGATCCGCTCGACCATGAACGGCGAGTGGGTCGTGTAGATCACCTGACCGACGGGAGCGAGGCGCTTGTTAATGAAGCGCAGGAAGTCGCGCTGCGCCTTCGCGTGGAGCGTCAGCGCTGGCTCGTCGAGCAGGATCACCACGTCGTCGAGATCCTCGAACTCGCTGAACGCCGCGAGGAAGGAGAAGAACCACTGGTAGCCGGAGGACCGGAGCGAGAAGTTGTTCGTGAAGTCGTGCTTGCGATCCTCGACCTGGAAGTTGAGGTAGCGCACGACGCTGGACTGTCCGTTCGGGAGGGTGACCGTCTCCGGCTCGATCTCCACCTTGATCCGAAGCTCCGGGTTCGTGCTCCAGTACTCGGACATCTCACGGGAGAGGTCGCTGGACACCGCCTCGAGCTCCGCGGTGCGCGACTCGAACTCCGCGTCAGTTACCGAATCGATGTCGGTGTCGGCCAGCCGGAGCAGCGCGCGGGCCGTCTGCTTCGACGATGCACCGGGTTGCTCTTCCTCCGTGGTGCGCAGAGTGGAGACGTCCACGCGCCCCTCGAGGTTCTGATAGGACGCGAAGCGGAAGAACTGCGGCATCCTCGATCGAACGGTCCTACGGGCGATTGCGGACAGGTCCTCGGCATCTCCGATCCGGGACGCGATCCGCTGCAGCGCCTCGGCGTCGGCGGCGGCGTTCTCATCAGGGACCTCTCCGGCGGAGTTCGTCGGGTCGACGGCGGCCGGGGTAGCCTTGGGCGCGAGCGCCTCCTTGAGCGATGCGACGGTGGTGTGCGTTTCCAGCAGCGTGTCGGCATCGGGGTGGCCCGCGAGAACGTTCTTCAGGAATCGGGGCTCATCGACCGACACCCCCACGCAGTAGTTGCCGTTATAGCGCCGGCCGATCGTCACGGCCTCCTGTGCGACCACAGCTTCGCCCAGCACGTCACATAAGGCCTGGGCGTCGTCCTCGTCCAGGACGAAGGTCGCCTCGATCGGCGTGACGACCGAGAGGTCCTCCTTCCGGCCGTCGCGCTTCCACCGCCAGCGCGGGTAGTCGTCCCGCTCGACGAACGCGTCGTCGTAGACAGGGTTCAAACGGTAGAGGGCGTCGAGCATCGTCGACTTGCCCGACTCGTTCATGCCGACCAGCGTCGTTACGTCCGACTCCACCGACACTTCCGTCGAGTCCAATACGTTCTTGTACAGGCAAACTCGAAACGATGTCATCTTCATCGCGCACCCTTCTGAAGACTTCGCTCTGCTCGACCAGCCTACGATGGGCCACGGACATTGACGGCGAGGATGACGTCCGCCAGCCGTCCTATCGCGGGAATGCTCTCAATGCGGCGACGCCCCAAGGCGCTCAATTGCCGCTTTCGTTGGCAGTCCGGGCAGAAGCGGCTCGAGCGGTTCATGAACTTCTCCCGGATGATGGTCGTGCCGCACCGCAGGCAGGGATACCCAGCAAGCCCGTAGACGCGCAAGCTTCGGGAAAAGTACCCGCTGCTGCCCGCCACGTCGACATAGAGATAATCGAACGATGTCCTGCCTTGAGCGAGCGCAGCGGCAAGGACGTCTCGTGCAGCATCGACCACCGCCGAGATCCTCGACGTCGGAGCACCCACGTTTCACGGCAGTAGACGCGCAGCTCGGACATCACCTGAATGTTTCTACACGTTGACGTACAGCGAGTGGAACTTCTCTCGTACGATGGGAATTCCGCAGCGCTTGCACGGATACCCGGCAAGCCCATAGGCATTGAGGCTCCGAGAGAAGTAACCCGACGCCCCGTTCATGTTCACGTACCGCGCATCGAAACTCGTGCCGCCCTCGGCCAGCGCGCGCTCGAGCACCGACCGCGCCTCCGCGAAGAGTCGCGGGCGATATGCGCCACCTAAGCGGGCACCGCCCGGAGCCAGTCGCCGCCACGCGCCTCCTCCGTGCACTCTCGCTACGCCGACGATCAGAGCTGAGTCGATTACTTACACCCAGCTCAGCGGCGCGGTGGCATTCGTATTCAGCCAGGCACGCTCTGTCGAGTCGTCGTAGAGTACAACCCGCACCTTCTCAACGAGAATGTTCAGCACGTCCGGATCAGCGTTAAACCCTGCGGAGTGGGCGAAGTACTCTCGGAGTTCCTGCGCCGCCATTTCCGCTCCCTTGGACTCTCGGCGCCAATACAGAATCATCTCGGATTCATCATTGCCCCGAAGTCCCTCCACAATGGCTCGCCACCACCAGCGGTCGGTGAGACCGAGTGAACTGCCGAACACGATGAACAGGTCGGTGTCAGTGAAGAGATCAGCATATTTCACCCTATTCTGCGCCCAGTACGGCTTCGAAAGGCGCCGTGCACTGCCGTCCGCCTCGTCAATGCCGAACAGGAGTGACCGCGGGGTGTACTGGAGCCCATGCGGATGGACAACGTCAGAGACGAGGTAGGAGACCATGCGGAAATCTTTCCGCTCCCGGGCGCGTGCGTGGCCGCGGGGATTTGGGTGAAAATCAATGTTCCGATCGGAGACCTGGTACGGATGCGGGTCAAACTGTTCCTGATCCAGGAAGACGAAATCGTCGAGCAGTGTCGTGTAGTTGAAATTGATGAACTTGAAGTTGAAGACATCACCGATGTCCAGGCGAGAAGGCAGCCGCATCTTGCGATACTCATCGGCATCGTCGATGTCACCCAGGAACTCCGTGAAGCTAGTCATCGTCAGATTATGCGCCACAGCCTTCTCGCCGAGCAGTGAGAGCACTTCCGGCGTGGCCACCTGATTGAGGAAGAGAGCAAATTCCCGCTGGATGCTCTTCACCTCCCGAGCCACAGCCGAACTGCTCACTTGGTCGACCAGGCAGAGCTGTTCGATCGCATTCTCGACGTCGCTCCAGTTCCCAGCCTTGCCACGCAATGACTCCATGCGCCCGACGATACGACTGGTCGGGTCGAAATGGCGGTACTTCAGGAAGTGGTAAAAGGATTCGTATCGAGTGTCGACCTTGGAACCGATGCCCGACAGGGCCTGGATATCGAACCCGTTTCCAATAAGTGCCATGATGTTGTATTGATTACGCGCATCCCGGAATTTTTTCCTGAAATCTTCGTAGACCACGCGCTACTTCCTGTCCTGCCATCGGGCTCCGACAAGTCCGGAGCGGTCACTGGGGCGGGACCATACCGATCGATCGCGATGAAAGACCCACAGCGGCCTGAGTTTTCTTCAAGCTTGAGCGTCAGTGCGGCACCCGCTGGCAGTGCGGGCAGAGGTGCGAGGAGCGGTTCATGAACGGCACCCGCACGATCAGCTCACCGCAGCGGGAGCACGGCTTTCCCGTCTGCCCATAAGCGTGCAGGCTGTGCGAGAAGTAGCCCGAGGCCCCGTTCACATTCACGTACTGCGCATCGAAGCTCGTGCCACCCTCGGCCAGCGCCCGCTCCAGCACCGAGCGCACCTCCGCGAAGAGCCGGCGGATGCGCGCCTCACCCAGCGCCGAACTTGGCCGCTCCGGATGCAGTTCCGCCGCCCACAGCGACTCGTCCGCATAGATGTTGCCGATACCGCTCACCAGCGTCTGATCGAGCAACGCGCGCTTGATCCCGCTCTTTCGCCGCGCGAGCGCAGCGATAACGCCGCCCAGCTCGAAGGCGGGGTCGAGCGGATCGCGGGCGATGTGCGCCACCTGAGAGGGCACCGCGCGGAGCCAGTCGCCGCCACGCGCCTCCTCCCCCGCGTAACCGCCGGGCGCTCCGTCGGGCGTCGGCACGAGTGCATCGACCGCCATCGAGCCGAAGATGCGCTGGTCCACGAAGTGCAGCGCCAGCTCGCCGTGCTCGGGATGCTCGATGCCGATCCGAATGCGCGCGAGGCGAGGCAACGGGACGTCGGCCGTGCGCAGCAACACCTGGCCGCTCATGCCCAGGTGCACTAGCAGGGCCTCGTCGCGTCCCGCGGGCAGCCAAAGGAACTTGCCGCGCCGGACGGCGCCCTCGAGTCGACGCCCAACTAACAGGCGCTCGAAGGTTCCGTGCGGATGCACATGGCGTCTCAGCGAGCGCCCGTCGGCGATCTCCACTGCGGTCACCAGCGATCCGGTGACCGCGGGCGCGAGCCCCGCCCGCACCACCTCAACCTCGGGAAGCTCGGGCACGGCTACTCCGGCGCCGCAGGAGTCGCCAGCCGCGTCCACGCGTCCAGCGCAGCGGCCATCTCGGCCGCCTTCTTGCTCGTGCCCTCACCGCGAGCGGTGACCAGCTCGCCGACGACCACCGTCGCCACGAACACCTTGTCGTGGTCGGGCCCCGTGGCCGCGATGTCGTAGCGGGGAGCGGGCGCCCCGCGCTCGGCCGCTGCCTCCTGCAGGCTCGTCTTCGGGTCCATCGAGACGCCGAAGCGCAGCGGATCCGCCCGCAGCGGCGCGATGAGCCGGAGCACCAGATCGCGCGCAGCATCCGGGCCGGTGCCGAGGTACACGGCGCCGATGATCGCCTCAACGGTATCGGCGAGGATCGACGCCTTGTTGCGACCGCCGGTCAGCTCCTCGCCGCGGCCGAGTCGAAGGAACTCGCCGAGCCCGATACCACGGGCGATCTCGGCCAGCGCGACGGTCGAGACCAGACTCGCGCGTCGCTTCGCCAAATCACCCTCGTTGAGAGCGGGGTACTCGGTGTAGAGCATCACGGTGACCGCCTGCCCCAGGATCGAGTCGCCGAGGAACTCGAGACGCTCGTTGTGCGGGACGCCGCCGTGCTCGAACGCGAACGACCGGTGCGTCAGGGCAAGCTCGAAGAGTTCACCATCGAGGCTCACGCCGAGCGTGGCCTCCAGACGCGACCGGTCGTCACTGGAGGGTCGTGCAGAGGTCTGGTTCACCATGGACCGCGGGACGGCACGGGAGCGGATCAGACGTCGGCGACCTTGCGGCCCTTGTACTCGAGGAACAGCGCGGTGCCCGCGGAGTCCTCGACGACCTTGGCGCGGTGGGGAAGGCTGTAGACGACCTTGCCGTTCTCGATGGTCTTGACCAGGGGCGGAACCTCCGCCTTCCACTGCGAACGGCGGGCGTGGGTGTTCGCGCGGGACTTCTTCCTCTTGGGAACAGCCATGATTCTCTCTTCTCTACCTTTAGTCGGATTCGGTGCGGGCGGTCGCGCCCTCACCGCTGTCTGCGGAAACACTGCTTGCGGAAACGCTGCCTGCGGTAGCCCTGTCGGCGAGCACAGCCCACCGGGAGTCGCGCGGCGCCTCGGGTTCAGACGTGGCAGAATCGGCCAGCCGCTCCCCTGTGACAGGGTCGAGGCCCGGACAGTCCGGCCGGCAAACCGGCTGGAACGGCAGCGACAGAACCACCGCATCCCTGACCAGAGGTTCAAGATCCACATGGTCGTCGTGAACCTCATAGTCGAAAGCTTCGTCAGAAGAGTACGCGAAAAGTTCCTGGAACTCGACATCGACAGGCAGCGAGATGTCCCTCAGGCAGCGGCTGCACTCTCCGACGGCCTCGGCTGACACCTCGACACTGGCCAAAATTCCCTCGTGCACCGACTCCAGCCGTACATCGAGATCGAGAGCGGAACCCGGCCGCACCGCGACGATCCCCTCGCCCAGTTGCTCCGGCGCCTCAAGCTCGAGGCGATGCTCCCGCATCTCCCCTGGGCGCCTGACGAGGTCGCGCACATTCACGCTGAACGCCGTCTTCTTGAAGTGAGTCACAAGGATCAAGCCTACTCCCCCACCGCCCTGCTCATTCCTCTGCTAGCTTGAGCGGCGCTCAGGTAGCGTACAGAGGGCGCTCCGCGTTCGGGCGACCGTCATCGAAAGGACTCTCACATGGCCGGCACTTCTGCAGACCCCGGACAAGACCCCTACGTCCACCGCGACGAGGTGGGCGCCGCGGGGGGTGTCGCGCCACTGGGGGACGGCAAGAAGGTGCCCGTCGAGAACCTCCCGGATCGGGTGCTCACGACGACGGGCGCACGTCCGGTCGGCAAGGGCGAACTGCTCATCAACGCCGTCGCTAACGGAATCCAGTCGGGCTCGGCGCCGATCGACAATACTGCTGCGCTGCAGGCGCTGATCGACTCGGTGACCGAGAAGGGAGGCGGCATCATCGCCTTCCCGCCCGGGTCCTACCGGATGAACTCGGTGACCGTGAAGTCGGGCGTGCATCTCGCCGGTCTTGGCTCGCGCGGTGCGGCATTCAACGTGAACCCCAACCATGGGCTCGAGAACACGGTGAATTTCGTGCACGTGAGCGACAACACGGGTGCCATGCTGCGGATCGCAGGCGGAGGAATCTCCATCACGAACATCGCGCTGCGCGGCAACAACTATCCTGCGACCGGCTTCCCACTCATGCATGTTCTCGACGGTTTCGAGTTCACCATGGCCCATGTCAACTTCTTTTCCAAGTTTGGGACCGTCCTCCTCATCGACCACATGAACAACAATCACTGGCTGGATGTGAAGATCACCGATGGCAAGTCCGTCGACGGTTCCGCCGCAGTCGTGCTCCGCGGGCCGACGGAAAAAGGCTTCGCCAGTGGCGAGAATAACACGGTCGACTTCGCTGGGCTGACCATCGAAAGATATATCGGCGGTCCCCAATTTGATATCGCGTACGGCAAGAGCGGCAACTACTGGGCCGAGTTCGTCCGGATCCTGCACCTTCACGTCGAAGCCGAGGCGTCGAAATGGCCGGCAGAAAGCGTGAACGCGGAGTCCGCCCTCGTTCGAATCGGCAACGTGATGGGTCTCGAGTTCGTCTCGCCCTTCATCTTCGGCGGTGGCCCGGTGCCGCTCGTCCTCGTGCACCGTCAGATGGTCCGGGGAGGGGCTCCTCTGGACATGGGCGTGCGTTTCATCGGTGGTCAGCTTCTCGGCACGAAGATTGACGAAGAACCCTTCAAGCCCACACCGACGCTCGTCGACCTCCGCGCGGGCAATGATGTCGCCTTCATCGGCACCCAGTTCGGCCGGTGCACCTCCTCCGCGATTGTCATCCGCCCGGAATTCGGCGCGAACGTCACTCTCGACCCGTCAACCACGATCGCAAGCTCGGACGTCCCACTGGTCATCGACAACCGACCGGCGAACGTCTACCGCACCTGGACGCATCAGGGCACGCTGCGCACGACCCGGGACGTCCTGGTCGGGCGCCATGTCAAGGGCAGCCTGACCCTCGGCGTCGGCGCCGTCACCGTCGGCCCGAACGCTGGCAGCGGCGGCACCATCAGTGTCGTGGGTACCGACCTTGCCGGTCAGATCACGATCACAACCGGATCGGCGCCGGCCCCCGGCGGAATCGGCGAGATCGCCTTCGCCGTGCCGTACGACCGCATGCCCGTCGCGCAGATCACGCCGGTCGACCGGACGACCGCCGCTCTTCGGCCGTATGGCGTCGCGAAGTCCGATGGCACCGGTTGGGCGTTCGGCTTCGATGGCACACCCGCCGCGGCGACTACCTACCGCCTCGCCTATCAGGTGCTCGGATAGAAACCGGCGCCTGCGCCACGATGTGCTCGCGCAGTGCCGGGATGACGCTCTCGCCGTACACCCGGAGCGTCTCCTCCTTGTTGTCGTGCTGAAGGTAGCCGGCGAACTGCGTCACGCCGATCTCGGCGAGCGCCGTCAGTTTCTCGAGGTGCTCTTCCGCGGTCCCGAGCACGCAGAAGCGCTCGACGATCTCGTCCGGCACGAATGATGCGTGGCTGTTCCCGGCGCGCCCGTGCTCGTTGTAGTCGTAGCCCTCGCGCCCGGCGATGTAGTCGGTCAGCGCCTGCGGTACCGCTCCAGAACCTCCGTAGCGGCCCACGATGTCGGCGACGTGATTGCCGACCATGCCGCCGAACCAGCGGCACTGGCCGCGCATGTGCTCGCGGTCGGTGCCGATATACATGGGCGCTGCCACGCAGAACTGCAGTGACTCCGGATCACGCCCCGCGTTCGCCGCCGCCTCCTTCACGGCCCCGATCATCCAGCGCGCAATATCGACGTCCGCCAGCTGGAGGATGAAACCGTCACCGACCTCGCCGGTCACCTTAAGAGCGAGCGGGCCGTAGGCGGCGACCCAGACCTCGAGCGAGGAACCGCGGCTCCACGGGAATTGCAGCGTCTGGCCGTTGTACTCGACCGGACGGCTGTTCGCCAGCTCGCGGATGACATGGATCGATTCGCGCAGCGTCTTCAGCGTCGTCGGCGCGCCGCCGGTCACGCGCACGGCGGAGTCGCCGCGACCGATCCCGCAGACCGTGCGGTTGCCGTACATCTCGTTCAGCGTCGCGTGCAACGAGGCGATGACCGTCCAGTCCCGCGTTGCCGGGTTGGTGACCATCGGGCCAACCGTGATTCGGTGAGTCTTCTCGAGAATCTGCGAGTAGATGACATAGGGCTCCTGCCAGAGCAGGTGCGAGTCGAAAGTCCACGCATAGTCGAATCCGTAGGTTTCGGCGAGGACGGCGAGCGCGACGGTGCGCGAGGCGGGCGGGTTGGTCTGGAGGACGACTCCGAAGTCCATGGGATTCCTTCTCTTAGATCAGGTACTGCGAGAGGCCGCGCGGGATGTACTGTCCGTCGCCCTTCGCGCCGACATAGGCGCCGCCATCGACAACGACCTTTCCCCGCGAGATCACCGTGTCGACGTGCCCGTCGATCTCGAACCCCTCCCAGGCCGAGTAATCCATGGTCATGTGGTGGCTGCGGCCCTCCCCCAGGCCGATCGACGTGTGGCCGTTCGGGTCGTAGACGACGACATCGCCGTCCGCGCCCGGCTGGATGACGCCCTTCTTCCCGTACATCCCGAACATCCGGGCCGGCGTGGTCGAGGTCAGCTCGACCCAGCGCGGGAGGGTAATCTGACCGGAGACGACGCCCTGGTACATCAGGTCCATCCGGTGCTCGACAGAGCCGATCCCGTTCGGGATCTTCGAGAAGTCACCGATGCCCATGTCCTTCTGACCCTTCATGCAAAAAGGGCAGTGGTCGGTCGAGACCATCTGGATGTCGTTGGTTCGCAGCGACTGCCACATGTGGTGCTGATGCCCCTCGGCCCGCGAGCGCAGCGGAGTGGAGCACACCCACTTCGCGCCCTCGAACCCGGGAGCGCCCAGCTGCTCCTCCAGCGAGAGGTAGAGATACTGCGGGCAGGTCTCACCAAACACGTTCATCCCGCGGTCCCGAGCCTGCGCGATCTGCTCCACCGCCTGCTTCGCCGACACGTGCACCACATAGAGCGGGGCGCCGGTGAGGTCGGCGATCATGATCGCGCGGTGTGTCGCTTCCTCCTCCGCTTGCCACGGCCGCGAGGTGCCGTGGAAGTAGGGAGACGTGTTCCCCGCCGCGAGCGTTTGCTTCACCAGCTCGTCGATGAGGGCGCCGTTCTCAGCGTGCATCATCATCAGCGCGCCGTTCTCGGCTCCCTTCTGGAACGCCCGCAGAATCTGCCCGTCGTCCGAGAGAAACACGCCCTTGTAGGCCATGAACAACTTGAAGCTCGTCACGCCCTCCTTCATCAGCTCATCCATCGCGACGAGCGAAGAGTCCTGCACATCGGACAGGATCTGGTGGAAGCCGTAGTCGATCGCGCAATTCCCGGCCGCCTTTTCCTGCCAGGCCTGATAGCGGTCGATCACGCTCTCGCCGGGGTACTGCACAACAAAGTCCACGATGGACGTGGTGCCTCCCCAGGCGGCCGCTCGCGTGCCGCTCTCGAAGGTGTCCGAGGCGAAGGTGCCGCCGAACGGCATCTCCATGTGGGTGTGCGCGTCGATCCCGCCGGGGATGACGTACTTGCCTGCGGCGTCGATCACGCGGTCGACGCTCGCCGCCACATCGAAACCCAGGAGGGTCGATCCGGGGGCGAGGACCGCGGCGATGCTCTCGCCGTCGATCAGGACGTCGGCGGCTCCGGTCCCGGTCGCGTTGACGACCGTTCCGCCGGTGATGAGCGTCTTCATCGCTGCTCCTTCTCGTGCCAGGCTCACGGCTTCGGGATGCTGGTGTACGACTCCGGCCGGCGGTCGCGGTAAAACTGCCAGTCGTCACGCATCTGCTGCACCATATCCATCTCTAGGTCGCGAATCAGGATTTCTTCGCTTTCACCCGAGCCCCGCTCGCCGACAAAATTCCCGCGCGGATCAATGACCTGACTCGTGCCATAAAAGTCGACGGCGAGTTCGCCGTACTCGTTGTCCTCGAGGCCGACCCGATTGGGTTGAAGCACGAAGTAGCCGTTCGCCACCGCGGCCGCCGGACCCTCGACCTCCCACAGGCGGTTCGACAGGCCGGGCTTGGTCGCGTTGGGGTTGAAGACCAGGTGCGCGCCGTTCAGTCCGAGCTCGCGCCAGCCCTCGGGGAAGTGGCGGTCGTAGCAGATGTAGACGCCCACCTTGCCGACGGCCGTGTCGAACACCGGGTAGCCGAGATTCCCGGGGCGGAAGTAGAACTTCTCCCAGAACCGATCGAGGTGCGGAATGTGGTGCTTGCGGTACTTACCGAGAACCGTCCCATCCGCGTCCACCACGACCGCCGTGTTGTAGTACACGCCGGTGATCTCCTCCTCGTAAATCGGGAGCACCATCACCAGGTGCAGCTCCGCGGCCAGCGCAGCGAAACGCTGCACGATCGGCCCGTCAGCGGGTTCGGCGTAGCGGTAGTACTTCTTGTCCTCGGTGATCCCGAAATATGGCCCGTAGAAGAGCTCCTGGAAGCAGATGATCTGCGCACCCTGGGCGGCCGCATCGCGGGCGAATTGCTCGTGCTTGTCGAGCATCGACTCCTTGTCCCCGGTCCAGGTGGTCTGGGTGATCGCTGCGCGGACGATGGTCATCGGTACCTCCATACTCGGGCGTCCCTGTCCGACTCCGGTCGGGCTCTGCCGGGCGGTGCGGAGTCGAGGGCGTGGACCCACTGTGGTCCCCGTCGAACCCGAAGGCAATGGCGACCCGCCCGACTTGGGGGACACGGCCCGCGCTAGCGTGAACGGATGCGCATCACGATCCTGGCCGGCGGCGTCGGCGGAGCCCGCTTCACCTCGGCCATCCGCGAGCACCTCCGCGAGGCTGAGGCAGCGGGAGGCGAGGCGAGCGAGATCACCGTCGTCGCCAACACGGGCGACGATCTGTGGCTCGCCGGCCTCAAGGTCTGCCCCGACCTCGACTCGCTCACCTATGCGCTCGCCGGCATCAACGACACCGAGCGAGGCTGGGGCCGCGCAGGCGAGAGCGAGCGAGTCTCGGCCGAGCTCGCCGCCTTCGGCGTCGGTTGGCCGTGGTTCACCCTCGGCGACCTCGATCTGGGCACTCACCTCGCGCGCACTTCGATGCTGCGCGACGGGCTCACCCTTTCGGAGGCGACCGCCCGTATCACCGCACGCTGGCCGCTCGGGGTGCGCCTTCTCCCGATGTCCGATCAGGAAGTCGAAACGCACGTCGAGGTCGACCTCCCCGGGGAGGGAGTACGACTGATGCACTTCGAGGAGTGGTGGGTGCGTCTGCGCGCCTCCATCCCCGCCCGCCGCTTCGTGCAGCGCGGCATCGAGAGCGCTCGTCCGGCTCCCGGGGTACTGGAGGCCATCGCCGACACCGACGCGGTCCTGATCGCCCCCTCGAATCCCGTCGTGTCGATCGGGACGATTCTCGGCGTCCCCGGTATCGCGGATGCCCTCCGCAGCACTGCCGCTCCCGTCGTCGGAGTGTCCCCCGTCATCGGCGGGGCCGTGGTGCGCGGCATGGCCGACGCCTGCCTGGCGGCAATCGGAGTGGAGACCTCGGCCGAGGCCGTCGGACGGCACTACGGCGCGCGCCGTGCGGGTGGGCTGCTCGACACCTGGCTGGTCGGTGTGGAGGATGCGGCTGCGATCACCTCCCTCGTCTCGGCAGGCGTGCACGCAGTCTCGGTGCCGCTCTGGCTCCGCGACCACGAGACGTCCGTCCGTCTCGCTGCCGACGCTCTTGCTGCAGCGAGGCGCGCCACATGACGGACGAGGAGCGCGCCATCCTCGACGAACTGGGTCGGTGGGCCGAGCGGGTCGCCGAAGGTGGCTGGAGCATCGACGCGATGACCACTCCGTTGCACGACGTCGCCGGCGACTACACCGCGTGGCGGTTCGCCGACGGCGTGTTGACGTTCGAACTGGTCGACGTCATGGGCAAGGGCGTGTCCGCGGCGCTCGTGGCCGCGGCGATCCACTCAGCCTTCCAAGCCAGACCCTCACTTCCTCCCGCCGACGCCGTCACCGCGGTCAACCACGTTCGCTACCGCGCTGGTGGCGCGACTCGATCCCGTCAGTGGCGCTTTCGCCTTCGTGGATGTGGGGCACGGGCTGACCCTGCTGCTCCGCTCCGATGGATCAACTGAGCGACTCGCGTCAACCGGCTGTGCTCTGCTGCAGCGACGGCCTGCTCGACGCCCTCGGCGGCGGACTCGATGCCTTCGACGCACTCGCCCCGCTCGTGCGCGCCGGCGACGACGACGCTCTGTTCGGGTATCTGGACGAGCTCGCAGTGGACGCGCACGACGATGTGACAGCGTTGGTCCTGCGACGCAGTCCCGCCGCCTCCCCCTCCTGATCGAAAGAGTTCTTTTCATGCCTGGTGCACTCGTCCTCGCCGGTGGCGGCCTCGCCGGAATCGCCTGGGAACTCGGGATCCTCCGTGGTCTCGCCGAGGCTTCCCCCGAGACCACCCGCCTGCTGCTCGACCCCTCGACGACCTTCATCGGCACATCGGCCGGGTCTGCCGTCGCAGCTCAGCTGAGCACCGGTACCGGGCTCGACGAGGCATACGATTCGCAGCTGCAGGAGGAGTCGGCCGAGATCGGCGCCGACGTGGATGGCGAGCGCCTCCAGGCTCTCTTCGCCGCCGCGGTCGAGGGAGCGACCTCGCCCGAAGACGCCCGGCGCCGCATGGGCACCCTCGCTCTCGAGACGGCCACCTTGCCCGAGGACACGCGTCGTGCCGTGATCGCCGCGCGAGTCGGTGACGCCGACTGGCCGGAGCAACGGCTCCTCATCACGGCCGTCGATACCGCGACGGGCGCGCTCCGGGTCTTCGAGCGCGCCGACGGAGTCCCGTTGGTCGACGCGATCTCGGCCAGCTGCGCCGTGCCTGGCGTCTGGCCGCCCGTCAGCATCGACGGCGTGCGCTATATGGACGGCGGCGTGCGCTCCGGCAGCAACGCCGACCTCGCGGCAGGCGCCGAGTGGGTGCTCGTCATTACTCCACTCCCAGGCGTCGGCGCCCCGGGTGCGGGCCTGATTCCCGCCATCGAACTCGACGCCCTCGCCGGTTCTCGGGTCGAGGTGCTTTACGCCGACGAAGCCTCCGTCGCTGCCTTCGGCCCGAACTCGCTCGATCCGGCCGTCCGTGCCGCGTCAGCGCGAGCGGGCCGCGCGCAGGGAGCCCGCGTCGCCTCACGGATCGCCGCGCTCGTCGGCGCCGAGGAGGGCCGGGTTTAGCGCCGCACGGCGTAACGCGTGAAGAGCGTGCCGTCCGAGAAGGTCCGCTCTTCGCGCAGTTCGAGCCGGGCGTGAAAACCGCTCGGGAGAAAACGCGTCCCCCCGCCCACGGCAACCGGAACCGTATAGAGCTGCACCTCGTCGACAATGCCGGCGAACAGAGCCGTCGCGGCGAGGGTCGGACCGCCAATCGACACGTCGTGCCCGAGGGCCTGCACCGCCGCCGCGACAACCACGGTGTCGAACTCTGGTTCGAGCCGAGTGTGGCGCGTCGTGACGTCCTGCAGTGTCCTCGAGTAGACGATCTTGCTCGCTTTCCACCACATTTCTTGAAAGTCGCGGATGAACCCATATTCCTCAGCGAGGACGAACGGCTCCTCCCAGACACGCATGGTCTCGTACATCCGCCGGCCGTAGAGATAGGTGCCCACCGGCGCGTCTCGCTCCGTGATGAACCGGTGGACTTCGGGGCGCGGCTCGGCCCAGGCGAATTCACCGTCCTCGTCACTGACGTAACCGTCGAGGGATGCGATCCCGCTATAGATGAGCGCACACACACCGGCCTCTTTCCGTGGCCGGCTTCGGGTCCGGTCACCGGCGTGACGGTAGGCCCCAGCGTCGAACCGGGCAACGACCGTCGTCCCGAGTGGCGCGAATCAACTGATTCAGTTTTCACGAAACGTGGAGCGCGCTGGCCTCGTCCGACGGGTCCTGGCGCGTGAGACTCGATACGGCAACCACCTCTCGATCCGAGAAAGGAGCACACCGTGGCCAGCCCCCAGCCGACCATTACCAGAGCTCTGACGACTGTCGTCATCGCGATCAGTTCGCTCAATCACAAAGTGATCACGTCCTCTCCGACCACCGTTCCGGATTGCGCGGGCTTCCATGAGTGACCAGGGAAAGCCCGCCAAGCGGCCGCTGCGGCTGTCCGTCGACTGGGGGCAGAAGTGGCCACTCAACGACTACATCGGACCGGGGCCGATCGTTGACTGAGACTCGAAGATTACTCCGGAGCTGAAGAAGCGCCTGCGCGAATGGGCGATGTTCTTCCAAGAGAACGCCGACCTAGATACGAGCCTTTTCGGCTCCGAGAAAAAGAGGCGATGGTTCCAGGTCGAGGGCCTCAGGCTCCTCAAGGAGCTTCAGGAGCAGGCGGGCGACGAGTTCGACTTGACGATCGACCTCTGGTTCTAACCAGTGCGCCGGACCGCGTACCGTGGTCACGCCGCAGAGCGCGGCAGCGGAGGGTTCCGGATGAAGATCAGCCAGCTACGCCATTTCGTGGCGGTCGCCGAAGAGTTGCACTTCGTGCGCGCCGCCGAGCGGCTCGGGATCTCGCGGCAGAAGCTCGACTCCTCCGTCGCCGCCGTCGAACTCGATCTCGGCAAGCCACTCTTCGAGCCCGGCGCGGCCACCACGACGCTCACAGCCGCCGGTCGGCAGCGCCTCGCCTCGGCACGCGAGGAACTCGCCGCGCTCGGCGACGAACCGGAAGCGGCCCCGACGTCAGGCGGCAAGGCCAAGGCCTCGAAGGGCACCGGCCGCGCCCCGATCGTCAAGGGCCAGCCGAAGCCGTACAAGCGCCGCCAGTCGCGCTGACCACGAGCGGGCCTCACCCGCGACAGATACCGAGGAGCTACATGGCTATCCATTTCGACGACGACCTCATCGCCGAGACGACGAGCGAATCAGCGCTCGATCAGGGCCGTCGACTCCTTCACACCGGCCTGGTGACCGAGCTGATGCGGAGCGACGAGGGCCCGTGGCGACGACTGCGATGCCTCGTCCGCTCCGAGAAACGCGACCCGCGTGCCGCGCCTATCGCCATCGTCACCTTTGACGTCGACGCCGCCGAGGGAATGATCCACGTCGACTGCACCGCGGACGGCCCTGACGGCTGCGCTCACCTCGCGGCGGTGATGCTGTACTTCCGGGACGCACCGGGCGACGGGCAGAATTCGCTCCCCGCGCGCGCGGAGAAGACCACGCAGATGCCCAAGTGGCGGCGTTCTCTCGACCGGATCCTGCCCGAGCAGCAGGGAGAGGGTGAGCCTGTAGCTCTTCTTCTCGAGATACACCGCGACACGCCCTCGCCCAGCTCATGGCTATCGGAGCCCGGACGGAAGAGTCCGTACCTCGCCCTGCGACCGGCGGTTCGGGGAACGCGCGGCACCTGGATCCGTTCCCGCGTCGAGTGGAACAGGACGAGCACAAAGGTCCAGACCGACCATGCGGCGATCGTTGCTGAGTTCGTGGATCTCGCTCGTCTCGCGCAGAACCGTGGCTCCTCCTTCATCGCCCAGAGCTACGAGTTGCCCCTGTGGCTTCCCGCCGATGCACTGCCCTCGCGAGGCCTGTGGTCCCTGCTCGAATCCGCAGTGTCCGCCGGAGTGCAGCTGGTCCACGCCGCAAACACCGAGCAGCCCGCCGTCCGCCTACTCGACGAGCCCGTCCGCGTCCTCTTCGACGGGCGCCGCGCCCGCAAACGTCTCCGACTCGTTCCGACGCTCGAAATCAACGGCGCGCTCGTCGATTCCGGCGACATCTTTCTTTTCGGGGACCCCGCTGTGGGCGTCGCGTGGACGGTCGATCAAGGAACGAAGCGTGAGACGCTCGTCCTCGCTCCAACGACAGCTCCGATCACACCGGAGCTGCGCGAGCTGTTCGGTTCGCCCCTGAGCATCCCCGAGAGCGAAGAGAAAGAGTTTATCGCCGCCTATCTGCCCCGCCTTCGCTCCCTTGCTCCGATCACGTCGGGCGATGGCAGCTTTGAGGACGAGGGCCCCCTTCCTCCCTCGCTCGTGCTCTCCCTCCAGCACGCAGACGTGCCCGGTGCAGAGATCGAATGGAACTGGCGCTACGGCGAGGACGATCTGGCGCGATCGTTCCCCCTCCACTCGTCAGCGACATCGGTCGGGCGGGATCCCGCAGCCGAAGCCGTCCTCTTGCAAGAGATCCGGCGGGCGCTCGACGGCGCTGACTTTCTCTGGGCAGATGCCGGAGACGTCATTCCCGAACAGACCCTCACCGGCGCGCAGACCGCGGTCCTCGTGGCCGATGTCCTCCCGATGCTTCGTAGCATCGAGCACGTCGTCGTGGAGGAACGCGGGTCATCTCCGCAGTATCGAGCCGCCGACGAAGCTCCCCGGATTTCGATTACGGTGGACGACACCGATCAGCACGACTGGTTCGATCTCGATGTCTCCGTCTCGATCGAGGGCGAGATCGTCCCGTTCGTCGAACTTTTCGCAGCGCTTTCGCGAGAAGAGCAGTTCTTCCTCCTGCCGAGCGGGGTTTTCTTTCCGCTGGATGGTCCTGAGTTCGCGACTCTGCGTTCCGTGATCGAGGAGGCGAAGACCCTCAATGATCGCGACGTCAACCATCTGCGTATTGGCCGCTATCAAGTGGATCTCTGGCACGAACTCGTAGCTCTCGGTGTCGAGGCGTCGCAGTCTCGCCGCTGGCGAGGGATCGTCGATGGCCTCTCTGACACAGCGCTGCTCGAGGCGGTCGAACCGCCCGAGGAGTTCACCGCGACGCTTCGGGGTTACCAGGAGGCAGGACTCTCCTGGCTCCATTTCCTCCGCGCCAATGGGCTCGGAGGCGTGCTCGCGGACGACATGGGCCTCGGCAAGACGATTCAAGCGATTGCGATGATGGCGATCGCCCACCAGGCTCAGCCCGATGCCGCACCGTTCCTCGTCGTCGCCCCCACGAGCGTCGTCGGAAACTGGGCTCACGAGAGCCGTGCTTTCGCTCCCCACTTGCGCGTTCTCACAGTCACCGAGACGGAGCGACGCCGCGGGCTCCCTCTGCATGAGGCGGTCGAGGGTATGCACATCGTCGTCACGAGTTACGCCCTGTTTCGACTCGAGTTCGAGGACTATCAGGCACTTGAGTGGTCAGGTCTTCTCCTCGATGAGGCTCAGATGATCAAGAATCACGCTTCGCGAGGCTATCGATGCGCCCGGCTGCTCGACGTCCCGTTCAAGCTGGCAATTTCGGGGACACCGATGGAGAACAACCTCCTCGAGCTGTGGGCGCTGGTCTCTCTCACGTGTCCCGGGCTCCTGGGAGGCCTGAAACACTTCACGGAGTACTACCGCAACCCCATCGAGCGCGAGCACGACGCACCCCGGCTCCAGCAGCTGCAACGACGGCTGCGCCCTTTTCTCCTGCGCCGCACGAAAGAGCTCGTCGCGACCGATCTCCCACCCAAGCAGGAGCAGATCCTCGAACTCGAACTGCACCCCGCGCACCGGAAGATCTACGACACCCGACTACAGCGAGAGCGGCAGAAAGTGCTCGGGCTCGTCGAGAACTTCGACGCGAATCGGTTTCAGATTTTCAGTTCACTCACGATGCTGCGCCAGCTTGCCCTCGACGCCACGCTCGGCGATGATGCGAACACAGCGGCGGATATCCCCTCGGCCAAGCTCGACGCCCTTCTCGAGATCGTGAGTGAAGCGGTCGCTGAGGGACATAAAGTCCTGGTTTTCAGTCAGTTCACCCGATTTCTCGGACGCGCCCGCGACCGAGCAACGGCTGCAGGCATTCCGTCTGCCTACCTCGACGGTTCAACGAGTCGACGAGCGGCAGTTATCGACACGTTCACCAGCGGTGGAGCACCCGTCTTCTTCGTGTCACTGAAAGCGGGTGGCTTCGGGTTGAACCTCACCGAGGCCGACTACTGCATCTTGCTCGATCCGTGGTGGAACCCCGCGACGGAGGCGCAGGCCATTGACCGGACCCACCGTATTGGTCAGACCCGGCCCGTCATGGTCTACCGTCTGGTCTCGAAGAACACGATCGAGTCGAAGGTGATGGCTCTGAAAGCGAAGAAGGCGACGTTGTTCGGCGAGGTCATGGATAGCACGGACGGGGAGGTCTCTTCGCTGTCGGCCGATGACATCCGGGCGCTGCTCAATTAGCCTCACTCCCCCGAGGCCGGGGTGGGCCCTACCGGGCTCGAACCGATGACATCCACGGTGTAAACGTGGCGCTCTACCAACTGAGCTAAAGGCCCCTGCCGCACGTCGCACGACGGCCCCATCCTACGACACCAGCCGACGGCGATTCTCGCCCGAAGCGTCAGACGTGCGCGGAAGTGAGCGCGTCGATCGCGGCGCGGTAGGCGTCGATCGTGCGGGCCTCGCCAGGCGCGGTCACGAAAGTCTCACGGATGACGCCCGCCTTATCGATCAGGAACGTCGCGCGGGTTGCGTAGCCCTTGCCCTCGAGGAACACCCCGTACTCCTTCGCCACGTCGCCGTGCGGCCAGAAGTCCGAGAGCAGCGTGAAGTCGTAGCCCTGCTTGTCGCCCCAGGCGCGCAGCGTGTGCTTCGAATCGACAGAGATGCCGATCAGCTCGACGTCCGCGTGCTGGAAGAGCGACAGATTCTCGCGCAAACTGCAGAACTCACCCGTGCAGGTGCCCGAGAAGGCGAGGGGAAAAAACACCAGCGCGACATTGCGCCGCCCGGAGAAGTCGCCCAGCTGGATGCGCTCGCCGTACTGATTCGCGAGTTCAAAGTCGGGAGCCAAGGTCAGCTTTTCGAGAGCCATCTTGTCGATGTCCTTCCGTGCGCACGAGAATCGCGCGAGCACGAGGGGCAATGCTAGACCCGCTGGGCGGATACACCAAGAAAACACCTCTCGAAGAGGGGACAGTGAGCGCGCCTCCGCTGGTCCTCACCTACAGTCCTCGGGGCGGTTCCGTCGTGGATCGCCACAGTCCTGATGCGGTTCCCTGCCCCCAAAATCGGTAGGCTGACGGAGGTGCCCGCGCGCGGCTCGTCATCCGAGCCCCGGATCCGCGGATCCGCACCACTTCATGAGAGTGATGTCTCGGGCACGATCTGCCCCCAGAGAGAGGTCGAGGGTGACTGTTAACGATCAGGACCCGTATTCCGTCGGTCACGTGGACTCGGACCCCGAGGAAACGTCGGAGTGGAACGAGTCGCTCGACGCGCTCGTCGAAGAGCGGGGTGCGGGTCGCGGGCGCGACGTCATGCTCAGCCTCCTCAAGCGCTCGAAGGAGCTGCACCTCGGCGTGCCGATGGTGCCGACGACGGACTACATCAACACGATTGCGGCCGAGAACGAGCCGGACTTCCCAGGCGACGAGGACGTCGAGCGCCGCTACCGCGCCTGGATCCGCTGGAACGCGGCCATCCTGGTGCACCGAGCGCAGCGTCCGGGCATCGGAGTCGGCGGCCACATCTCGACGTACGCCTCGAGCGCCTCGCTCTACGAGGTCGGCTTCAACCACTTCTTCCGCGGCCAGGATCACCCGGGCGGCGGCGATCAGATTTTCATCCAGGGACACGCCTCCCCCGGTCCGTACGCGCGCGCCTTCCTCGAGGGACGCCTCAGCGAGCACCAGCTCGACGGATTCCGTCAGGAAAAGTCGCACGCCGGCGGCGGACTCTCGAGCTACCCGCACCCGCGTCTCATGCCCGAGTTCTGGCAGTTCCCGACCGTGTCGATGGGCCTGGGTCCGATCAACGCGATCTACCAGGCACAGGCGAACAAATACCTCACCAACCGTGGCATCAAAGACGCCTCCGACCAGCAGGTCTGGGCGTTCCTCGGCGACGGCGAAATGGACGAGGTCGAGTCGCGCGGTCAACTCCAGGTCGCGGCGAACGACGGCCTCGACAACCTCAACTTCATCGTCAACTGCAACCTCCAGCGTCTCGACGGACCCGTCCGCGGCAACGGCAAGATCGTGCAGGAGCTTGAGTCGTACTTCCGCGGCGCCGGCTGGAACGTCATCAAGCTCATCTGGGGCCGCGAGTGGGACGACCTGCTCGCCCGCGACACCGAGGGCGCGCTCCTGGATTTGATGAATAAGACGCCCGACGGCGACTTCCAGACCTACAAGACGGAGGACGGCGCCTACGTCCGCGAGAACTTCTTCGGCCGCGACCCGCGCGCGAAGAAGCTCGTCGAGGGCTACTCCGACGAGCAGATCTGGGGCCTTCGCCGAGGCGGGCACGACTACCGCAAGATCTACGCCGCCATGAAGGCCGCGACGGAGCATCAGGGCCAGCCGACCGTCATCCTCGCCCACACCATCAAGGGCTACGGTCTCGGCCGCAGCTTCGAGGGCCGCAACGCGACCCACCAGATGAAGAAGATGACGCTGGACAACCTCAAGTCGTTCCGCGACACCATGCGCATCCCGATCACGGACGCGCAGCTCGAGGAGAACCCGTACCTCCCGCCGTACTACCACCCCGGCCAGAACGACGAGGCGATCGAGTACCTGCACGAGCGTCGTCGCACCCTCGGCGGCTACCTCCCCGAGCGCCGCTCGAAGTACACGCAACTGAACCTGCCGGACGACTCGGCGTATGCCATCGGCAAGAAGGGCTCCGGGACGCAGGAGATCGCCACCACGATGGCGTTCGTCCGCATCCTTAAGGACATCCTGCGCTCGAAAGACTTCGGCAACCGCGTCGTCCCGATCATCCCGGACGAGGCCCGCACGTTCGGCATGGACGCGTTCTTCCCGAACGCGAAGATCTACAACCCGCGCGGCCAGCACTACACCTCGGTCGACCGCGAGCTCCTTCTGGCCTACAAAGAGAGCCCACAGGGCCAGATCCTGCACGTCGGGATCAACGAGGCGGGCGCCCTTGCCGCATTCACCGCGATCGGCACGTCGTACGCGACACAGGGCGAGCCGCTCATCCCGGTCTATGTCTTCTACTCGATGTTCGGTTTCCAGCGCACAGGAGACGCGATCTGGGCGGCGGGCGACATGATGTCGCGCGGCTTTATGATCGGCGCCACCGCGGGCCGCACCACGCTCACCGGCGAGGGCCTCCAGCACGCGGACGGGCACTCCCCGATCCTCGCGGCGACAAACCCGGCGGTCGTCAGTTACGACCCGGCCTACGGGTACGAGATCGCGCACATCATGCAGTCCGGCCTCGACCGGATGTACGGCGGACAGCATCCCGATCCGAACGTCATGTACTACATCACCGTCTACAACGAGCCGATCGTGCAGCCGAAGGAGCCGGAGGACGTCGACGTCGAGGGCATCGTCCGCGGCCTCCACCGCATCTCCTGGGGGCAGTGGAACGGGCCGAAGGCGCAGCTGCTCGCGTCGGGCGTGGCCGTATCGTGGGCCATTGAAGCGCAGAAGCTCCTCGCGGAGGACTGGGGCGTCTCGGCAGATGTCTGGTCGGTGACCTCGTGGAACGAGCTGCGGCGCGACGGCATCAAGGCCGAGCAGCACAACTTCCTGCACCCCGAGGACGCTGAACACGTGCCCTACGTGACGCAGAAGCTTGCCGATGCGAAGGGGCCCTTTGTCGCCGTCTCCGACTTCTCGCACCAGGTCCCCGACCAGCTGCGCCAGTTCATCCCGGGCGACTTCGCGACGCTCGGAGCGGACGACTTCGGCTTCTCGGACACCCGAGCGGCCGCACGGCGCTACTTCCAGATTGACGGCCCATCGGTCGTGGTGCGCACGTTGCAGCTGCTCGCCAAGCGCGGCGAAGTCGATCCCTCGCTCGCCGTCCAGGCCATCGAGAAGTACCAGTTGCTTGACGTCAACGCCGGCACCACCGGCAACGCGGGCGGCGAGAGCTGACGGACGAGGCGGTGCTCTCGCAGGAACCCGCTCGGCGAACGAAGGAGCAGACCCTCGCCTGGCTGCGCACGCTCGCGGGTGAGCTCTCGACGCAGACGATCAAGCGTCTCGAGGACACGCTGCCCTGGTACGGCAGTATGCCGCCCGGCCGGCGCTCCGCAGTGGGACTCGTCGCGCAGGCGGGTATCACGTCGTTCATCTCGTGGTTCGACGACCCGTCCGCGACGCCGTGGATCGCCGCCGATGTGTTTGGCGCAGCTCCGCGCGAACTGCTCCGCTCGGTGTCGTTGACGCAGACGCTCCAGCTGATCAAGGTCACCGTCGAGGTGGTCGAGGATCGCATTAGGAACGGCGGCGAAGATCTCCGCGAGGCGATCCTGCTTTATTCACGTGAGATAGCATTCGCCGCGGCCGACGTCTACGCCCGTGCCGCGGAAGCCCGCGGGCTCTGGGACGCTCGCCTCGAGGCCCTCGTCGTCGACTCGATCCTCACGGGCGAGGCCGATGACGAACTTCCGAGCCGCATCGCCGCGCTCGGCTGGCACGGCCACGGCGAGGTCGCGGTGCTCGTCGGGACCGCTCCCAAGATGCTCGACGTTGACCAGCTGCGCCGTACCGCGCGGCACATGGACGCCGACGTGCTGATCGGAGTTCAGGGCAGCCGCCTCGTCCTGGTCATCGGTCGCGCTGAGCCGAGCGAGAATGCGACGGAGGAGACCGGTCCGCCGGTCGGCTTCCTCGCCATCGCCGAGGCGCTCGAGCCAGGGTTCGGCGCGGGTTACCTCGTGCTCGGCCATGAGGTGCCGACCCTCGTGGACGCTTCCCGGAGCGCTCGTGCCGCCCTCGCCGGCTTCGCTGTCGCCCGCTCATGGAGAAACGCTCCTCGTCCCGTCAGCGCCGACGATCTCCTCCCCGAGCGCGCTCTCGCTGGCGATCCGCTCGCCCGGCAAAGTCTGATCACCCGGATCTACCGCCCGTTGCAGAAGCACTCGACCGAGTTGCTGACCACGCTTTGGGCCTACCTCGACAACGGCCGCTCACTGGAGGCGACGGCGCGGGAACTCTTCGTTCACCCGAACACAGTGCGCTACCGCCTCAAGCGTGTGGCCGAGGTGATCGGCTGGGATGCGACGGGCGCGCGGGAGGCGCTCATCCTGCAGTCCGCGCTGATCCTCGGTTCGATGAGCGACCCGGACGGTGCCGTCCGCCGTCGGCCCGCACGCAGCTGACCCTTGTAGACCCGCGACAAGCTCCTTGTCGTTCGTCTGTCACTCCACGCGCCGCACTCAGGTGCGCAGATCGGAAGACTGGATATCGTGATCGTCGTCGTCGCCCCGGGGCAGGGCTCCCAGACCCCAGGATTTCTTGCGCCCTGGCTCGACGTACCCTCCGTCGCGGAGCAGGTCGCCGCGCACTCGGAGGCGGTCGGCATCGACCTCGCCGCGCACGGCACCGAGTCGGATGCGGACACCCTCCGCGATACCGCGGTCGCGCAGCCGCTCATCGTCTCGGCCGGGCTGGTCAGCCTGTCCGCGCTCCTCGAGGGTGGCCGCCGGGAGCGAATCGCCGGTATCGCCGGACACTCGGTGGGCGAGATCACCGCCGCCGCCGGAGCGGGTGTCCTCTCAGAGGCGGACGCGCTGATCTTCGTCCGCGAGCGGGCGCGCGCCATGGCCGCTGCTGCCAGCGACACTCCGACCGCCATGAGCGCGGTGCTTGGCGGCGATGAGGAGGTACTCCTCTCGCGCCTCGACGAACTCGGCCTCGAGCCCGCCAACTACAACGGGGGCGGTCAAATCGTGGTGGCCGGCGCCACCGACGCGCTCGCGGCCCTCAAGGAAGAACCCCTCCCCGGCACGCGAGTGATCCCCCTGCAGGTCGCCGGCGCCTTCCACACCCGCTACATGGCGTCTGCCCGCGACTCCCTCGCCACCGTCGCCGCCAAACTCGCTCCCGCCGATCCGACGCTGCAGCTCTGGACGAACCGGGACGGCTCCCTCGTGGACTCCGGCGCGCGATTCCTCGAGCTGCTCGTCGGTCAGGTCGCGTCCCCCGTCCGCTGGGATCGGTGCATGGCGGCGTTCGCCGAGGCGGGCGTCACCGGGATCATCGAGCTGGCCCCCGCCGGCGCGCTGGTCGGCCTCGCCAAGCGCGGCCTCAAGGGCGTGCCGAGTCTGGCCATCAAAACCCCCGACGACCTGGGCGCCGCCCGCGCCTTCCTCGACGAGCACGCCGCCTAGCAGGAGAGATCCCATGACGACCCCTTCCCTCACTCAGTCCAGCGGCAGCGCCTACACCCGCATTCTTGGCATCGGCGCGGCTCGCGGCGATCTCGTCGTCCCCAACGACGACCTCATCGAGCCGATCAACTCCTCCGACGAGTGGATCCGCCAGCGCACCGGCATCATCGAGCGTCGCCGCGCCTCGGCCGATATCCACGCGATTGACCTCGCGACAACGGCCTCGCTCGAGGCAATCGAAAAGGCCGGCATCCGCCCGGAGCAGATCGGCGTCGTCCTCGTCTCGACCATCAGCAACACGGTGCAGACCCCGTCGCTTGCAGCGCTGCTCGCCGACCGAATCGGCGCGAACCCCGCTCCGGCCTACGACATCTCGGCCGCCTGCGCCGGTTACACGTACGGCATCGCCCAGGCCGACTCCTTCATCCGCTCCGGCCTCGCCGAGTATGTGCTCGTCGTGGGCGCCGAGAAACTCTCCGAGCTGGTCAAGCCGACCGACCGCAGCATCTCGTTCCTTCTCGGCGACGGAGCAGGCGCCGCGATCGTGGGCCCGAGCGAGACCGCCGGCATCTCGAAGACCGTCTGGGGCTCCGACGGCTCCAAGTGGGACACGGTCGGCATGGACAACCCGCTCGCGGCATACCGCGACGGCACCGCGGAGTGGCCGACCCTCCGCCAGGACGGTCCCTCGGTCTTCCGCTGGGCGGTCTGGGAGATGGCAAAGGTTGCGAAGCAGGCATTGGCGGAGGCGGGCATTCAGCCCGAGGACCTCGCCGCGTTCATCCCGCACCAGGCCAACATGCGCATCATCGACGAACTGGCGAAGCAGCTGAAGCTTCCCGAGTCTGTGGCTATCGGCCGCGACATCGAGACGACCGGTAACACGTCGGCGGCCTCGATTCCGCTCGCCACCCACCGTTTGCTCGAGGAACACCCGGAGCTGCACGGCGGCCTGGCTCTGCAGATCGGCTTCGGCGCCGGACTTGTCTTCGGCGCCCAAGTCGTGGTGCTCCCCTGACCTGCGCGACCCCACCCTAAACTGGCCTGTGGTCACCTGACGAAGACCCGATAACAATCCCTCAAGGAGAGAACCATGGCACTGTCCACCGAAGAAGTCCTCGCCGGCCTGGCCGAGCTTGTCAACGACGAGACGGGCATCGCGACCGATTCCGTCGAAATGGACAAGTCGTTTACCGATGACCTCGATATCGACTCCATCTCGATGATGACCATCGTCGTCAATGCCGAGGAGAAGTTCGACGTGAAGATTCCCGACGACGAGGTCAAGAACCTCAAGTCGGTCGGCGACGCCGTCACCTTCATCGTCAACGCGTCCGCATAGTCCGCGTCAGCGCACCCCGGCCGACGCTCGATGGCCGGGGTGCGCCCGGCACCCACCCGTCACGGAACAGAGAAACTCGTCATGACCAAGAAGATCGTCGTCACCGGAATCGGAGCCAGCACTCCCCTCGGCGGAACCGCCCGGGAGTCCTGGGACGCTCTCCTCGCCGGCGAGTCCGGCGTCCGGTCCCTCGAGCACGACTGGGTCGCCCAGTACGAGATCCCCGTGACGTTCGCCGCCGAAGCCAAGGTGCGTCCGGAGGAAGTCCTCTCCCGTCCCGAGGCAAAGCGCCTCGACCCCTCCAGCCAGTTCGCCCTGATCTCTGCGCGCGAAGCCTGGGCCGACTCCGGAATCACCGATGTTGATCCGCTACGTGTAGGAGTCGACTACTCGACCGGCATCGGCGGTCTCTGGACTCTCCTGGACGCCTGGGACACGCTGCGTGAGCGCGGACCCCGCCGCGTCCTGCCCATGACCATTCCCATGCTCATGCCCAACGCCGCCACCGCCGCGATCAGCATGGCCATTCCCTCCCGCGCGTACGCCCGCACAGATGTCTCAGCGTGCGCGTCGAGCACCGAAGCCCTCGCGAACGCGTACGAACACATGCAACTCGGCCTCGCCGACGTCGTCATCGCCGGCGGCACGGAGGCAGTCGTGCATCCCCTCCCGATCGCTGCCTTTGCCTCGATGCAGGCTCTCTCCCGTCGCAACGACGACCCGGCGACGGCATCCCGCCCCTACGACGTGTCGCGGGACGGATTCGTGCTCGGCGAAGGAGCCGGCACCCTGATCCTCGAGACCGAGGAGCACGCACTCGCCCGCGGCGCCCGTATCTACGCCGAACTCGCCGGCGGCGCGGTCACCAGCGACTCGTACCACATCACAGCTCCCGACCCCGAGGGATCGGCCGCCGCCCGAGCGATGAGCGGTGCCCTCGAACAGGCCGGCGCCGCGCTGACCGACGTCACTCACGTCAACGCCCACGCGACCAGCACGCCCGTCGGTGATATCGCCGAATACCGCGCCCTTCTGCGAGTCTTCGGCGACCACCTCCCCCACATCGCCGTGTCAGCGACGAAGGCAGCCACCGGCCACCTCCTCGGCGGCACCGGAGCGCTCGAAGCGATCTTCACCGTCCTCGCCCTGCACGAGCGCACCGCTCCGCCCACCATCAACCTCACTGAGCAGGACCCGCAGATCCCGCTCGATGTGGTCACGAGCCCCCGCCGGCTCAACGACGGGCCGCTCGTCGCCCTCTCGAACTCGTTCGGGTTCGGGGGGCATAACGCTGTCGCCGCGTTCCGCTCGGTGTAGCGGGGGCGCACTCCGCTGGAGTCGGTAACTTCTGCATCAGCCTTGCTATCGGCCTTTCCATCGGCCACGAAGACCTCCGCGTGCGATCTCGACGAGAGGAGGCCCAGCACCGGCGAGCGCGGCAGCAGCGATCCACAGGGTCCGGCGGCGCAGAGCGAGAAAGGGGATCACCGCGATGAACAGGACGCCGTAGAGCCGGAGACGCGGGAGTCGATCACGGCGAGCCCGCGCGCGACGTCCACTCCCAACAGGTGGGGCGCGCGCCCGAACCGACGGAGCCGGTCCATTGGAGTGATCCGCGCAGGAGCAAGAGGGGAGGTCGCGCTTCAGCAGAGCACAGGGACCACCGCCAACGCGTCATCCTTGAGTACTATCTGCATCCCCCCGAGGAGACGACTCTGCGGGAGAGTTCCCTCAGCCCACTCCGTGCATCCACACCACCGGCGCGAAGTCGCTCGCGTAGCGGAACGGTTCGAGCTCGTCCTCCCACGCCTGTCCGAGAGCGAGGCGGAGTTCGCGGTGCAGCTCGATCGGGTCAGCACCGGCGAGTTCCATGGCGGAGCGGATGCGGTCCTCGGGGACGACCATGTTGCCTGCGCTGTCGATCTGTGCGTGAAAGATGCCGAGAGCTGGCGTGTGCATCCAGCGTCCACCGTCGACACCTAGCGACGGTTCCTCGGTGACCTCGTAACGGACGTCTGCCCACCCGCGCAGGGCGGAGGCGATGACCGCGCCAGTGCCGGCCGGCCCGTCCCACACGAACTCGGCCCGGCGGGCGCCCCGAAGCACGGGCTGCTCGATCCAGTCGAAGTTCACGGCACGACCAAGAGCGCGACCTGTCCCCCACTCGAGGTGGGGGCAGAGCGCGCGAGGGGCGGAGTGCACAAAGAGCACACCCCGAGTCTGCTGCGCCACCATGGTGTCCTCCGATCGTCCCGGTGCGTCTTCCCCAACGACCCGGACCACGGAACACCTTGCGGCGCGTCTATTTGATTAGGCGATGCTTACAGCACCACATCGAATTATGCAGGAGGCACGGACGTCCGACAACACGGCTCGCCGTGAATGCCCCTGCCTATACTCGGGTCGTCCGCGCCGCCCGCCGGACATCTCTCGGGAGGAGTTCCGTGTCCGTCCGCGACGGCCTGCTCGGCCTGCTCACTCTCGGGCCCGCCTATGGTCTTCAACTGCACGCCGAGCTGCTTGATCGTGCCGCCCACCGTCGCCGGGTCAACGTCGGCCAGATCTACTCCACTCTCGAGCGCCTGCGCGAGCGCGGCCTCGTAGCGGCTGCCGGAACGACCGACGACGGCTTACCGCTGCATGCCCTCACCGAGGAGGGCCGCGCCGAGGCATTCGCCTGGCTGCGCGGCGACGGCGCCTCCCCCGAGGAGGACTGGGACGACGTCCTCGACCGCATCCTGCTCTCCTCAAGCGTGTCAGCGGATGGGCTCGTCGCGGTGCTCGACGCGTACGAGCGCTCGATGCCCGTCGAGCCAGCCAAGGAGGACGATCGCGACGAGCACCCGCAGCGCCGCGTTGCCGCTATTGCCGCGCAGGTGCGCGCTCAGGCGCTTCGACGCCTCCTCGACGCGGCCCGCGACGAACTCTCGGGCGAGAATCCAGGGCGCGGGGTGCGAGGCTTTGCTCGTGAGCGTCCGCGCCGCGGTCGCCGCGTAACGAGCCGGAACGAGACAGGTACGGGTGCCGTCGCCTAGGGTGGTTCGCATGTCCCGCACCCCCCTCGGTCTCAGCGTGCCCACTCGGGCGCGCCGCCGCCTTCTCGCGGCTGGAGCGGGCACGGTCCTCGTCCTCTGCACAGCCCTCGCCGCACCGCTGTCCGCGTCTGCCGCCTACGATCCGTCCGACTATCCCTCGTGGTCCGATGTCGAGGCTGCGAAGTCGAGTGAGAGCGCCACCGCCGCCGAGGTCGAGCGCATCACCGGCCTCCTCGCCGACCTGCGCGATCAGGCCGCAGCACTGACCGACGCCGCGATCAACCGTGCCGCAGAAGCCGACACCGCGCAGAGGGCGCTCGACGAAGCGACCCAGCGGGTGAGCGCACTCGACGAGCGAGCCACCTCCGCCCGCTCCGATGCCGACGCCGCGAAGGGGCAGGCCGGCCGTCTCGCCGCTCAGCTTTACCGCACGGGAGGGACCGACGCGACACTCAATCTGCTCATGGGCGGCGAGAAATCGAGCGAATTGCTATACCGCCTCGGCACGATGTCTCAGCTCACCCAGCAGACCAGCCGCCTACAGACGGCAGCGCAATCCACCGAAAACCAGGCTGTCTCTCTTGCGGCGCAGGCTGAACAGGCTCGGAGCGAGCGCGTCTCGCTCGCCACCGCCGCTGCTGACGCGCTCTCCTCCGCTCGTTCAGCGCAGACCGACGCCGACGCGAAGGTCGCCGAGCAGGAGAAATACAGCGAGCAGCTCTACACCCAGCTCGCCTCGCTCAAGAGCACCACGGCCGAAGTCGAAAAGCAGTACTCCAACGGCCAGGATGCGAAGGCCGCCTTTGACGATCAGCAGCGGCTGTCTCGCCTCGCAGCCGAGGCCGAGGCCGCCCGGCAGAGCGCGGCCAGCGCCCCCGCTCCGGACTCATCCTCAGGCGGAGGAGTTGAACTCGGCAAGGACGACCCCACCGGTGCCCGCAACAGCTCAACGAAGACGATCGGTGCGCTCGGCACATACACGGGCAACCCCAACGGCATGTCGCCGGGGCAGGCTCAGGCCTACGCCCGGTCAGTCGTCGGCAATTACGGCTGGGGCCAGGACCAGGTCGATCGCTGCCTCATCCCGCTGTGGAACGGTGAGTCGGGCTGGCGCTGGAACGCTCTCAACAGCTCCTCCGGCGCGTACGGCATCCCGCAGGCGCTGCCCGCAAGCAAGATGGCGAACTCCGGCGCCGACTACCAGACCAACGCGGCGACGCAGGTCGACTGGGGCCTCTCCTACATCAAGGGTTCCTACGGCTCCCCGTGTGCCGCGTGGTCAAGTTGGAACAGCCGCTCGCCGCACTGGTACTAATTCGCACTGGTACTCATCGTTTCGCTTACTTTGCCCGGTCGTAAGACTCGACGACGGCGACGGTGACCGGAAAGTCGACCTCGCTAGCTCCGAACAGAGAACGTCCGGCTCGCACTGCCGACTCCCGGAGGATCGCGGACACACGCTCGGCCGCCTCCGTGGGCGCGTGCACGATGACCTCGTCGTGAAGAAAGTACACCAGGTGGGCGAGACCCACATCGCCGCCCTCTGCACGGAGGCGCGCGCGCAACTCGCCCATCCAACACAGCGCCCACTCCGCCGCTGTGCCCTGCACGATGAAGTTGCGGGTGAAGCGGCCCCACTCGCGTGCTCGCGCCGCGTCTGCTGCAAGCCCCTCTGCGCCGGGCGGTGAGCTGCGTCCGAGCCGGGTCGACACCGACTCGCCGCGCTCCCCCGCGCGCGCCGCCGCCTCGACGTGCGCGACGGAGCGAGGGAACGCCCGGGCGAGCCTGGGCAGAAGCCGACCAGCTTCTCCGCTCGTTGCGCCATACATTGCCCCGAGCATCGCGACTTTGGCCCTCGGCCGATCGGGGACGACGCCCGCGTCCACGATGCCCTGGTAGAGATCACGTCCGCGTCCGGCGGCGGCCATCGCCGAATCTCCGGAGAGGGCGGCCAGGATACGCGGCTCGAGCTGTGCAGCATCGGCGACCACGAGGCTCCAACCCGGGTCGGCGGTGACCGCCGCGCGGATCTGCCGAGGCAGCTGCAGCGCGCCTCCGCCTGACGTCGCCCAGCGGCCCGTGACGACGCCGCCCACTACATATTCGGGGCGGAATCGGCCGTTGTGCACCCAGGCGTCCAGCCACGCCCAGCCGTTGGCGGTCAGCAAGCGCGAGAGCTTCTTGTATTCCAGGAGCGGCGGCACCGCCGGGTGCTCGATCGACTGCAACTCCCACGAACGCGTCGACTCAACGGTCAGGCCCGCGCGTCGCAGGGCCCTCAGGAGTTCCGACGGCGAATCGGGATTCAGTTCGGGCGCATCGAGTTCCTTGCGCAGGAGGACGGCCAGCTCCTCGAGGCGGGACGGACGCCCACCGAACAGCGGCCGCGGCCCGAGCATCTCGGTCAGGACGCGGTCATGCACGTCGGCGCGCCAGGGTAGCCCGGCCGCGGCGATCTCGCGGGCGATGAGGGCGCCGACGGATTCGGCAGCGAGTAAGAGGCGGAGGCGGCCAGCCTCGGACGCGGTCGAGAGAGCCTCCTCCTGACGCGCGAGTTCGGCCAGTGGGTCGAGTTCGTCCGCGCCGTCGCCAGCCTCTTCGAAGCCCACCAGCGTGTCGAGGGCGGCGGGCGCTGCGGCTTCCGCATCCCAGGCGTCGAGGGACGCCCGGGCGAGCGGCGAGCCGACCGTGGCAACCGAGCGGCGAAGGATCGCGCGGGCCAACCGCAGGTCGAGACAGCGCGCCACCACGACTCCGGCGGCTAGCAACGTGGGATACCAGCGGGCAGTATCGTCCCAGACCCAGCGCGGCCGGTCCGCCTCCCGTTCACGCACGAACGCGACCAGCTCGACCGGCCCTCGGCCGCTGCCTATCTCGGCACTGGTGCCGGCGTCGACCGCCCGCCATGCGCCGGTGGGACCGCCGACGAGTGCGAGGAGCATCCGGCCATTCTCCTCCGCCGACACGCGCTCGTCGATGCTCACGATGCGGTCTGCGACGATGGATAGCCCGGGAATGGCTTTTCCTGGGCGGTGGGAGGCTGGTGCGCCCACAGAGCTGCCGCGATCGTGTCCATCGAGCGGGAGTAGCCGACCAGCGCGCGCCCGCTCGGCTCAGCGGCCCAGGTGACGGCCCGGAACCACGTCTCCCGGTAGGGACCCGCCTCGATCCTGCGCACCACGCCAATCCGGCCGGTGCGCATCGCATCCACCATGACCCATTCGTCCGAGCCGCTGCTGCGCAGCATCTGGAGCGGACTCCACTCGATCATCGCGTCTCCCGCCGTTCGCTCCGCCACCGTGGCGAGGACGGTCGCTACGGCGTACACTCGCAGACTATCGAACATACGTTCGAATAACTAACCGGGATAACACCAGAGCTACCGGGTCACCGACCGCCCAACGGTATGGACCTGCACGAGCGAGTGGTGGACACCACTTCGAGGTCTACAGCCGGCCGTTCGTGCTCGACGTGGTCGCATCCGACGATCCCCGCTGGAGCGTCGTGGGGATCTATGAGTGAGGCGGGGCTAGCTGTCGCCCGACCAGGGAGCCTTGGTCATGGCGATCAGTGCCGCTGTCCCGGAGACGATGCCGACACCGGCGATGGCGGCTACGACGAGCCAGAGCACGAGTTCCATGGAGGCAGTCTATCGAGCCCCGCGACACGGAGAGGGCTGGACCCGTGCGGACTAACCGCTACGGCGTGCAGTGATGATGCGGCGCAGACGCTCCTGGTGGCGACGACGTACCCGGTGGGTCCAGCGCTGCGTGGGCGAGCCGAGCCCGGGATGGCGACCCAGCGTGTGCACGGCGCGGTCGAAGCGCCGGACCATGTCGGCAAGCGCACCGAAGGGGCGCGCCGAGATGCCGACCTCAAGGTGGCGGTCCAGCACGATCCGGTGCCGCAGGCCGAGGTGGACGCTGATCTCGACGTCGTCGTGCACGTACGCGTCGTGGCGGTGCACCTCGTCGGTGATCTCCTCCCACGCCGAGCGCCGGACGGCGCAGTTGGAGCCGAAGAGCGGCCAATTCGCCAACGCCGACCCCATCAGCACGAAGTAGGCGTCCATGTAGACGACCCTGGCCAGGACTCGCGCGAGCGGTCCGAGTTCGTCAAAGCGACCGGGTCCGGTGACGGCGCCCACTTCCGGATCGGCAAAGTGCGCGGCGAGACGCGCCACCCAGTCTGGTCCCGGCCGGGAGTCTGCATCCAGCCGCGCCAACACTTCGCCTCGGGCCTCGTCAAAGCCGTGCGCGGTGCTCGCGGGGATCCCCGCGCCGCCGTGCCGCACTACCCGCGCTCCCGCCGCACCCGCGACGACCGCACTGTCATCCGTACTGCCGTCGTCGACGACGACGACCTCGAACGGAGCGAGCGTCTGCTCACGGAGGAGGGCGAGCAGCTGCTCGAGGTGGCGGGCGTCGTCCTTCACAGGGACGACGACCGAGATGCGCCGGTGATCCATCTGCATAGTCAACGCGATCGGCGCCACTGACGGCGACTCCGCCACGCTTTCGATCAAGGCCCATCACTGTCAAGCGGGTCCCGCGGCGCCGACTCGGGTGCTGGGATCAGAACGGGTCGTCGGGATCCACCCGGAACCGGGACGGTCGACGGCGCCGAACGGACGACTCGAAAGGACAAGGAGACGACATGACCCACGGACCGCGCGACTTCCAGCCCACCCGCGCCATCGTGACCGCATCAGACTCCGGTATTGGCCGTGCCGCCGCAGTGGCTCTTGCCGAAGCAGGGATGGACGTCGGCATCACCTGGCACAGCGACGAGGAGGGTGCGCAGGGCACAGCAGAGGAGGTGCGCTCGCACGGACGCCGCGCGGAGATCGCGCGCCTGGACACCACTGAACTCGACCGCGCGGGCGAGGTGATCGACGACCTCGCCGACAGGCTTGGTGGCCTCGACGTCTTCGTCAACAATGCGGGCGGAGGCGGGGGCGAGACCTTCCTCGAGCAGAGCATCGAGAGCTGGCGCACGACGATCGCGATGAACCTCGACGGCGCCTTCGTCTGCCTCCAGCGCGCCGGCCGACGAATGGTGCAGCAGGGCGGCGGCGGGAGGATCATCGCGGTGACCAGCGTGCACGAGCACCAGCCGCGGGTCGGCTCAAGCGCGTATGTCGCGTCCAAGCACGGGCTCGGCGGCCTACTCAAGGTCGCAGCCCTCGAACTCGGCGGCCACGGCATCACCGTCAACGCTGTCGCGCCCGGCGAGATCGCGACTCCGATCAACGACGCCGATGACGTTGATCCGTTCACCGTCGACCGCCCTGGCATCCCGCTCGGCCGCCCCGGCGATGCGCGCGAGGTCGCCGCGGTGATCGCGTTCCTCGCCTCAGCCGGCGCCAGCTACGTCAGTGGATCCTCGTATGTGGTCGACGGAGGGATGTTGCAGATGGGCCCACAGGCGGGCTCGCACCTCACCCACGACGACTGGCGCGACGCCTGACCCGGCCACGGCGTCCGCTCGCCCGGTACTCTCGAAGGAGTGCTCCGGCGGGCGGGGCGCCGGTTCCGGAATGTAGGTGACGCACGTGTGGTTCCGGCGTCGGCGCAGGTTCAAAATGCGGCCGTACGACCCGGACGAGAATCCGTCGCCCGAGCCGGCCTCGGTCGAGGAAGCCGCCGAAGAGGGCCTGATGCTCGCGCAGTATGCGAGCCGAATGGCCGTGAAGAACCGGGTGCTGATGGACGGCCTCGCCGCCGACGTGCCCTTCGACGTGGCTAGGTACTCCGCCGTCGCGGCGGCGGAACTCGACAAGCTCGCGCGAGAATCGGAGGCAGCGGCCGCACGCCTGCAGGGGATCGCGGAGGACGTGACGTCGTTCGGCGGCCGCTCCGACCACGTCCACGACTACCGCTCGGCCGACGTGGACAACCTCGATCACCGCAAGCAGCTGTCGCTCCTGGTCGCCGACTCCTTGCGCAGGCGCGCCCGCGATGAGGAGTACCTCGCCTGCCTCGTCGATGACGCACGGCAGGACGCGTGGCGCGAACTGGCCGAGTCGATCGAGAAAAAGCTCGACAACACCTCCCGGCTCGACCCGAATGACGAGGAGTACCGCCGTGACCGCTCAGTGCGGATGGCGCTCGTGGTCGTCGACGACCTGATGAAGTTGGCCCAGGAACGCGGCGTCAGCCTCGAAGACTGAGGATCAGGCCCAGCCTGCGCGAAACGACTCCGTCGCCTCAGCGGAGCGTGCACGCACCGACTCCAGCAACTCCTCCATTGAAGTGCTGCGGAGGAACGCCAGCCGATCGAGTTCGTTGACCGGAGCGACGCCGGCCAGCTGCCACGCGTGCGCGGCGGGATCATCGGCCAGCTCAACAACGGCTCCGTAGCGCTGCTCCACGAACTCGCTTGCGACGGCCAGCGCAGTGCGGACCGCCGACTCCGCGGCACTGAGTGCAGGCAAGTACCGCTCGTCCCACTCGAGGTCCGGCAGCACACGCACCTCGGCGCGCGGATAGGGGTCGTCCTCGTACCAGCGCACGACCTCGAACCGCTCCGCGCCGACGGAGTCGAGAGTGACGAACGCCTCGGCGCCGTCGATGTTCAGGATGCGAGCGCGCGCGCCGACCGCAAAACGCTGGTCACCGCCGCCCACCTCCTGGCCGCGCTCGATCAGCACGACGCCGAAGGCGAGAGTTTCGTCCTCGAGCACGTCGCCCAGCATCCGCAGGTACCGCGGCTCGAACAGCCGAAGCGGGAGCGGCATGTGCGGCAGGAGCACCGAGCCGAGCGGGAACATGGGGAGGTCAGGCACGGATTTAGGCAATCACGTTGCGCACTGGGGGGCCAGTACGGGCGCGGAGGCGGCGGACGTGCTAGCGGTCGACGCCTCCGCGGCGGGGTGTGGCGGCTGGCGATTTATTGGAGACAGACGGCCGTCGAGTCAGGGGCGCAGGAGACTGACCCGAGCGTCAGTCGCCGCCCTCGTCTCGACACTGCTCCTCACCGGATGCGCAATCGTCCCGGCCACATCCGTGGCAGATAAAGGCTTGACAAAGATCAACAGCTCACCTGTGCGGCTGCACCGGGGGGGGGAATCCCCAACCGGTGAGGGAGCCGCCTCCCCAGGGCCCCCGATGGTGAGGGGTTCGCCTGGGCGGCGAACGCAGCGCCACCGGGAAGTAGGGCGTACGGGACTTGAACCCGTGACCGACGGATTATGAGTCCGCTGCTCTAACCAGCTGAGCTAACGCCCCGCGGCGCCCGGGCCGTCAGGAGGCGGCGCGCGCGGACGCTACGACGGCGACCGGATCGGCCACCGGCTCCCCACGATACAGGCTCTCGAAGGTGCTGATTGTGCGGTTGATGTCGTGCGCCGCAACGATGCGAAGGGAGGCGCGTTTCATCGCCTCGAACGCCTCTGGCGCGAGCGTGAGTGCCGTCGTCAGGCGCTCGGCGAGGGCCTCGGCGCTGCCGGGCTCGAAGAGGTAGCCGTTCTCGCCATCGTGCACCAGGTGCGGGAGGGCCATCGCGTCGGCGGCGACCACGGGAAGGGCCGATGCCATCGCCTCCATCGTCGCGATGCTCTGCAACTCGGCGATCGACGGCATGGCAAAAACGGACGCGCGGGTGTATGCCTCTTTCAGCTCGGAGTCGGAGACGTAACCGGTGAACCGCACACGCTCAGCGATGCCCAGCGTCGAGGCGAGCTGCTGAAGGTTACGCATCTGGTCTCCGCCGCCGACGATCTCGAGCGTGACGTCCAGCGACGGATCGAGCAGAGCGACGGCGCGCAGCAAGACATGGATGTGCTTCTCCCCCGTCACTCGGCCGACGAAGAGGATCGAATTGCGGGAGCGCGGCGTGAAGTCGGGCGTGTAGTTATCGGCATTGATCCCGCAGGAGATGGCGCGAACGCCCTGGAGGCCCGTGTACTTCTCGAGGAACTGCGCTGCCTTGCGGGTCGGCGTGGTGACCGCCTCCGCCCGCCCAAACGTGCGACGCGCGGCCCGCCACGCCATCTGCACGGCCTTGGCCTGGACGGCCTTGGGCAGGAGGGTGAATTCGAGCATGTTCTCGGGCATGAAATGATTGGTACCGACGATGCGGATTCCGCGCTTGGCGGCCTCGATACCGAGACCGCGGCCGACGATGATGTGCGACTGGAAGTGCACGGCGTCCGGCTTGACCTCGTCGAGAATGCGCGCGCTGTTCTGACGGATCCGCCACGGCATCGCGAAGCGCAGCCAGTCGTGCGGGAACCAGCGCCAGCTGTAGAGGCGGTGGAGGATAATCCGCTGGCCCTCATGAGTTTCTACCCTGGTGCCGCTCCAGCCGTCAGCCGAGGGCGCGACGACGTGGACCTCGTGGCCGCGCTGGGCAAGGCCGGCCGCGAGGCGCTCAGCGAACTTCGCGGCTCCATTCACGTTCGGAGCGAAGGTGTCGCAGCCGATGACGACCGTCAACGGTCGGGAATCGGGCGACTCAGAAGGGAATTCGTCGCGGGAATCTGACACGGGGTGGTCCTAACGGTGTCGTGCCGCTCGTGAAAAGAAGGGAGCGATCGGCGGAGGTCGGTCGGTGTCGGGGTTCTCGGGGCGGTCCATTGTAGGCAGAGGACTTCTCAGCACCCGGGAGCACGCGCCGACTATCGCGCCTGGGGGTGGTGCTTGGCGAGAAGGAACACGCCCGAAATGGCGACGGCTCCCGCCGCGATGAAGAGGGGGATCGCCCACGGAGCGGCATACTGCGCCTCGCCGAGGACGACAATTCCGATGGCGACGGCAACGAGCGGATCGATCACCGTGAGCCCCGCGACCACGAGGTCAGGCGGGCCGGTCGAGTAGGCGTTCTGCACGAAGTAGCCGCCGAGCGCGGCAGCGGCCAGGAGCGCCACGATGCAGACGACGGTCAGCGCGTCGAATTCGGCGTACTTGATGCGGTTGAGGACGACCTTCGCCAGGGTCGCTACGAAGCCGTAGACCACTCCTGCTCCGACAATGTAAAAGAGCGCCTTCGCTCCGCGCCGGAAGACGCGGAAGGCGATCACGAAGACCACGAGTACCACAGCCAGAATCACGAGGATGGTGATCAGTTCGGGCGTTCTAATCGCCTTGTCCACGGCGTTGAAGGCGGCGACGAGCACGAACGTTCCCACTCCGCCCACGCACAAGACGATCGCGCGGACCGACGCCGCGTTCAAGCGCACATGGCTGACGCGGGCATTCACGACCGACGTGATCACGAGCGCGACGGCCCCGAGCGGCTGTACCACAATGAGTGGCGAGAAGCCGAGGCTCGTCAGCTGAAACACGATCGCAAGGCCCAGCAGGAGCGTCCCGATCACCCAGGACGGACGGGAGAGCAGAGCGATCATCTGCCCGCCGCTGAGGCCCGACGAGCCGGAGCGCTTCGAGAACCGCTCGACCTTGACGACGCCGCGATGCTGGAACTGCGCGCCGAGAGAGAGGAACACGGCGCCGACGAGGGCGATGGGGATGCCGATGAATTTTGCCGGGTCGTTGAGAAGTTCGGCGAGATCGGCGGGCATGGGGTCGACCCTACCCAGATCGGGGGCGAGGAGCCTCCGACGCACGGGGGACGGCGCAAGCCGCACGGACGATCGCCGCCAGGGCCCCGCTACCCTGGTCGGCATGGCCGTCCTCCCCATCCGCATCGCCGGCGACCCTGTCCTGCACTCCCCCGCCGCCCACGTCACCGAGTTCAACGACGCGCTGCACCGCCTCGTCGCCGATATGTTCGAGACGATGGACATCGCCCCCGGGGTCGGTCTTGCGGCCCCGCAGGTCGGCGTGCCGCTGCGGCTGTTCGTGTACGACTACCCCGACGAGGACGGTACTGCCCGACGCGGCGTGGCCATCAATCCCGAGCTCTTCGTCACGCCAACCGCAGTGGGCGAGGCCGATGAGGACACCGAGGCGGAGGGCTGCCTCTCGTTCCCGGGCGAGCGCTTTCCTCTGCGCCGCTCCGAGCGTGCGATCCTTCGCGCGGTCGACCTCGCGCAGGAATCGTTTGAGATCGTCGCGGAGGGCTGGTTCGCTCGCGTGTTCCAGCACGAGTTCGACCACCTCGACGGCGTGCTCTACATTGACCGCCTAGAGGACGAGTACCGCAAGCCCGTCGCCAAGATCATCCGCAAGCGGGGCTGGGGCGAGCCCGGCGTCTCGTGGTTGCCGGGCGTGGAGCACCTCGAGGACTGAGTCAGGCCAGGTCGACCCCGTGCACGCCGTTGTGGTGACGGATCGTGGGGAAGGAGGCGGTAACGCTGCGGCCGACGCCGGGGGTGCGCTTCTCGGTCACGTCACCGCCGAAGAGGGCGGCGCGCTCACGCAGCTCGGCCAGGGCGGGGCTGTCGATCCGCTCGGTGAGGGAGCGCAGGTCGGCATCGAGGGCGCTCACGTCCTCTTCGGCGCCACCGTGCCGTTCGCGATCGTCGTCGACCTCGATCCGCAGGCCCGTCGTGGTCCAGCGCGAGCTGATGCGCACCTCGGTCCCGGCACCGCCCGACGTGAGAGCGGACTCGAAGGCATACTCGAGCACGCGCAGCACCGCCACTTCTGCCCCGTCCTGGAGCGGGAACGGCTTGCCGAACGACTCCTCGCGCACGCTGAGACCGCGCTCGCGCGCACTCTCGATCAGCGGCACGGAGCCACCGGTCTGCGGCAGCTCGCCGGGATCGACCTTCGCGACGGTCGCGATGCGGCGCAGCTGCGCGAGGGAGGCCTCGGCCGCGCGCACCGCGCGCGTGGCAGAGCGCGCGGCAGCAGCCGGGTCGCGGTCTACGGTGAGTCGCACGCTCTCGGCCTCCTCGATAACGTGCGCGGCACTGCGCACGGCGAGCTGCTCCAACTCCCCCACGATGCGCAGCCGCGCCTCTTGCTCGCCGACGGCCAGCTCTAGGCGGACGACGCGCGCTGCCTCCTCTGCTCGGCCCTCTGCGGTGCTGTGCTCGGCGGCGACCGCGCGGCGCCAGAGGACGAGAGTCGCAATCAGCGCGAGCAGGGTGAGCACGAGGACGACTTCGAGCACGACGGCCTCCGGAGCGGTTCGAACGGATCGGCGGGGGAACACCGGAGAGAGAGCGTACCCGCGACCAGGTCGACACGCCTGAGCGGTCGGGTGGGGTTGCGAAGCCTCGCAACCGAGAGGGCGTTACTCGCGGAGGGAGCGCGTCACTGTGAAGCGACGGTCGCGCGCCATGACCGTGGTCGGCCCGATCGCGCGACGCAGTTCGGCTGGGTGCGCCAGGTGCGAGTTGAACACGGTCCAGAGCGCGCCACCGGGGCACAGCACGCGGCCAGCCGCCCGGAGCATCCGACGCGCGACAAGGTCGGTGACGGCGCCGTCAGAGTGGAACGGCGGGTTGCACAGCACCGTGTCCATGGAGCCGGGCGCGAGCGTCGAGGCGTTGTCGTCGCGGAGAACGTGCAGGGCAACTCCGTTCGCCGCAGCGGTCGCGCGAGCCGATTCGACCGCAATTCGCGAGCTGTCGGTGGCGGTCACCGCGATATCGGGACGGGCGCGGGCGAGGACCGTGGCGAGGATCCCGGTGCCGCAGCCGAGGTCAAGGGCCGTGCCGGCCGGCAGCGAGCCGAGGTCGAGAGCGTCGAGCAGGGCACGCGTGCCGAGATCGAGTCGGGCGCCGGCGAAGACGCCGGGTACAGCGACAACAGTGAGGGCCAGTTCGTCCAGGTGGCGACGCTCGAGTGCGGGAGCGAGCGGCTGCTGGACGCGGGCGTGACGTGCCAGCAGTGCGCGCGACTTCTGCCGGGCGAGGGAGACGTCGATCCGCTCGTACCGCACGCCGAGGATGTCGTTCATCGCGCGGGTCATGTGCTTGATCCGACCCGCCCCAATGAGGGTCGCCGCCGGATTCGCGAACACGACCTCGGCAGCGATGGCGGCCAGCGCGTCGAGCGAGCGCGGGAGGCGCAGCAGCACGGCGTCGGCGTCGCGCACCGCCTGGGCGACCGACTCGACGATGTCGATGGGTACGAGTTCGACTCCCGACGCGCGCACCGCCTCCGTGTTGAGGGCGAGCGCCCGCTCGGCGGTGATCGAATCCTGCACCACGCGCACGGGATAGCCCTCGGCAGCAAGGGCGAGGCTGAGCGCTCCGTAGGCGTCGCCGACAACAGCAATCCGTCCGCTGGCGGGGGCGAGGTCGAGCAGCAGGCGATCGCTCGCGTCGACGGCGACGAGCGCAGACGACTCGACGTCCGGGCGGCGGCGAATGAGGGCGAGCACATCCTCGCGCATCGCGCCTCCTCGTCACCTGCGTCCGCCGAGCAAGCGGGCATGAAAAAGGGCCCAAGAGTGGAGTCTCAGGCCCTTCGCTCCCCGACTTGAACTCGAACCAAGAACCTATTGTTTTGTAGGTCCTTGTGCCGCCGCTACCGAGGTTGACTCAGAATCACCGAGAATCCGCTATTTCGCACCGATCTAGTGGCGCCAGTCTACGGGCCCTTACGGGCAGGTACTGCCCCAAACTGGCCAATCAGACCCAATGTGGCCATGAACATTGACACGCTTCTCGACCGGGTTTGAAACCTCCGGTGGGACACGCTACGGTCGTTGAAGAAGGCCCGGGGACTCCACTCCTCGGGCCTTCTTCGCGCAGTCGCCACCGGCTGGCCGCCCAGCATCTGCTGCACCTCGCCGGCAGGAGGGCCGAACCGATCGGCCGAGCTGCCTCACCGATGGGCGAGCACTGGTCACGACGATCGAGGGCGAGCCGCCAGTCCGGCCTACCGCAGCGGGATCACGAACACGTTGTGCTCCTCGCCGTAGCCGAACTCGGTGAAGTGCTGGCGGAAGGCGTCGCCGTCGTCGAGCCGGTCCGAGTACTCGGACATGTCGTAGCGGACGTCGGCGCCGGGCAGGTCGTTGTCCTGGGTAAAGTCGGCGAGGACCCCATCCTCACCGATGACAGCGAGGACCTGCGGCCCGTCGTCGTCGTCCCATGCTTGCGCGAGAAGGACCTGCGTGCCGTCTGGGTATGCCGCCTGCTACATCAGCGTCACCATCTCTCGCATCGCGAGGCCTGCCTGAACCGTCGCCGCGAACGCAGCCTGCTGCGCTGCCTTCACGCGCTCCTTGGCAGCCGCGATGCGCTCCTCCGGTGTGATGGGCGGTGCGATCGCCTCGTGCCGGAGCGAAATGCGTCCGCTGTCGAACTCTCTGTCGGCCGCGGTGAGCCATCCGTACGCGGGATCCGCCGGGTAAGACTTCGTCGCCGGGTCGTAGTCGAGCGTGGAAGCGCGCTGCGGGATCGCAGTCAGGAACGGGGTGATCCGGAGGTGGTCGGCGGTCGGGTACTCGGCCAGAATCGACGCGGCGATCGCGCGGGCGGCGATGCGCGTCTCGTGCTCGTAGGCGTTGCCGGTAGCGGCCTGTGCTGCCTGCAGGGTGGCGAGCAGGTCCGATTCCGGGTCTGACTGCGGCTTGGTGGCGAAGCGGCCGGGGTTGGTGGCGTGGCCTCGGGGGTGGTCGGATTCGGAGAAGGAACTCATACCGCGGATGTAGGCGGCGGTGCGCGTCAACCGGGCAGGAACGCTGCCGCCCGGACGACGTCCGCCGGCACGTCGACACCGACGCCTCTGGCGTCGAGCCGGTCCGCGACCTCCTCGAGCAGCGACAGGATCTCGTCCCGGGTGAGCAGACGCCCAGCGTCAGCGCTCATGCGGCCGTCCAGTCCTGCACGCGCGAGAGGATGTTCTTCCGCAGCAGGAGCGCCGGCGTCTGCGCT
>NZ_QGDV01000001.1 GCF_003149025.1 Rathayibacter iranicus NCPPB 2253 = VKM Ac-1602 | reverse complement strand
CTCGGATCCCATCGCGGGCAAGCATCACGACGCTCACGCGTTTCGAGAAACCGGGCTAGCCGACACCCTCAACCTCTCGAACACGCTGGCCGACAAAGGCTACCAAGGCACCGGAATGGTCACACCCATAAAAAAGCAACCAGGCGAAGAACATCTGCCAGATCACGCGAAACACCACAATCGCTTCGTGAACACCCACCGATACGTGATCGAAAGAACAATCGCTAACATCAAGACATGGCGCATATTCCACACCGACTACAGGCGACCACTACACACCTTCCACGATGCCTTCAACGCCGTCCGCGGACTCATCTTCTTCATCCAGAAAGAAACCAATTTTGCATAAGCCTCAATGTCTGAGGTACCCCATTTTTTGGACCACCGCGGAATTGGTAGTATTGCCGCGTTGACCGAAAGGATGATCGGGATGTCCAGTTCCCGTGGGAAGTATTCTCCGGAGTTTCGCGCCGAGGCCGTGCGCGAAGTCATTGATAAGTCGCGGGCTGTCGCGGACGTTGCCCGGGAGCTCGGACTCGTTCCGCAAACGCTCACGAATTGGGTGGCAGCACATCGCCGCGCGGATATCGAGAGCGAAGAAGAGCTGACGGTACAAGACCGCGCACGGATCAAAGAGCTTGAACGTCGGGTACGTGAACTCGAGGAGGAGAACCTCTTCCTGGGAAAAGCGTCCGCGTTCTTCGCGAAGAAGTCCCGCTGACTACCAAGCTGGAACTGATTCGTCGCGAAGAACGCGACCTCACCCACACGGTATCGACCCGCGAGATGTGTCGACTGATCGGCGTGAACCGATCTGGTTACGGCGAATGGCGCGTCCGGAAAACTTCGAGAACAGCGAAATGGCGAACGGAGATCATCTCTCTTATCCAGGCAGCGTCCGACGGCACCTACGGCTACCGCCGCATCGCCGCGCAGCTGGCGCGCTGGGCCGACCCGCGGCCCACGACACCGTCCGCCGGCTCATGCGCGCCGCAGGCCGGATACGCCCTCGCAGACCGCATGCGAACCGAGTTGGTCACCGAAGCACTCGACATGGCTGCCCGCACTCAACCCGACAGGCTCAACGACACCAGCTTCCACAACGATCGCGAATCCGTCGACACCTCGGCCAAATTCGGACAAGTCGCGAAAAAGCTCAACATCCGACAATCGATGGGTCGAACCGGCGTCTGCTGGGACAACGCGTGGGCCGAATCCTTCAACGGCACCCTCAAAAACGAACGATGCAACCGACCCACTATCCAACGAAAGAGAAAGCGATCCGCGACGCGGCACGATACACTGAGCTGCGCAACAATTAATAACGACTTCACTCGCTTACCGAACGAAGCCGAATAAGCGTGGCAAGACATGAATCTCGCCGCAGAGATAACTACTCACTGGTCCACAAAACGTTGGGTGGCTCAATCCTCCTTTTAATAATATTGGAATGGTGTTCGGAATGGTGTCAAAAAAGAATAGCCGTCGATGTCGTACTCGATCTCGAACCCGGTTGGTCGTTTGTTGCTATCCTGCGTGCGGGAGCCCCTTCTTCGTGCGGAAGCCCCTTCTGCGTGTGTCAGCGCAGCCAGGCGGTCGCATCCGCAGGCAGCAGCCGGCCCTGGATCGGAACGCTGGCGAGCAGCAGCTCACCCTCGGGCAACTCCACCGGCTCCGCGCCGAGGTTCGTGACCGAGCGCCAGCCGTTTGGGCGGCTGAAGTCGACGACATCCGCCTCCTCGCTGCACCACTGGAGGTGCTCGTCGGTCTGTAGCTCGCGCCGGAGCGCGAGCGCGCGGCGGTAGAGGGCGAGCGTCGAGTCCTCCGCCCGCTCCTGCGACTCGACCGAAAAGCCAGCGAACCATGCGGGCTGCGGCAGATGCGCGCCGCCCGGGCCGAAGCCGAAGGAGGACCCGGTGGACGTCCACGGTAGCGGGACGCGGCACCCGTCACGACCGACGTCGACCCCACCGCGGCGGAAGAACGTGGGGTCCTGCCGCTGGGAGTCGGGGATCTCGGCGACCTCATTCAGACCAAGCTCCTCGCCCTGGTAAAGGTAGGCGGAGCCGGGCAGCGCCAGGAGAAGCAGGGTCGCGGCGCGAGCGCGTCGCAGGCCCCGCGCCCGGTCGAGGACCGGCTCGGCACCTCCGCTTAGCAGCCACTGCGTCGCGGGCGCCGTCTCGGCGTCGCCTTGGGCGGGCAGACCGTAGCGGGTGGCGTGACGGACCACGTCGTGGTTCGAGAGCACCCAGGTGCTCGACGAGCCCGACTGCTCGGCGAGCCCGAGGCTGAAGGAGATCAGCCGACGGAACTCGGCCGCATCGAGGTCCGCTTCGAGCAGGTCGAAGTTGAACGCCTGACCCAGCCCCTCGGGGCTTGCGTAGCGGGCGCGGCGCGAAGCCTCCACCCAAGCCTCCGCCACGGCTGTGCGGGGCGGGTCGTAGGAGTCAAATAGGGCGCGCCACTCGGCGTAGACCTCGTGCACCTCGTCGCGGTCCCAGAAGGGGTGCGAGCCGTCGACCCGTGGGGCCTCGATCTCGGCCGCGGTCGGGAGTGGGAGCGTCAGGTCCTTGACCAGCCCGTGCGCCACGTCGATTCGGAACCCGTCGACGCCGCGGTCGGCCCAAAAGGTGAGCGTCCGGAGGAAGTCGTCGCGGATCTCGCGGTTCGCCCAGTTCCAGTCAGGCTGCTCCTTTGCGAACAGGTGCAGGTACCACTGCCCGTCACCGACCGGCTCCCATGCCGACCCGCCGAAGACCGCCTCCCAGTCGCTCGGCGGCTCGGAGCCGTCGGTGCCGCGTCCGTCGCGGAACACGTAGCGCTCCCGCTCGGGCGAGCCCTTCGGCGCGGCGAGCGCCTCCTGGAACCACGGGTGCAGGTCGGACGAGTGGTTGGGTACGACATCGACGACCACGCGGATGCCTGCCTCGTGCAGCAACGCCATCATCTCGTCGAACTCGGCGAGGGTGCCGATCCGCGGATCGACGTCGCGGTAGTCGGCCACGTCGTACCCGCCATCGGCGAGCGCCGAGGGGTAGAACGGGCTGAGCCAGACCGCGTCGATCCCGAGCTCGCGCAGGTACGGGATCCGCTCGATAATCCCGGCCAGATCGCCGATCCCGTCCCCATTCGCATCCGCAAAGCTCCGCGGATAAATCTGATACACCGCCGCCTGCCGCCACCACAGCGCATCCTCCACTGTCCCACTCCTCATAATCCCTCTCTCCGTCACGTCCATCATTCCCTCCACGTCATCCCCCATAATTCTCCCGCCCCGCCCCGCCCTCCCCTCCTTTCCTCTCCGCCCCGCCCCGCCCCGCGGGCCTCGGGACGGTGAGGTGCAAGGCGGAGAAGGGCGCGATACCGGAGGTATCGCAACCGCCGACAACGCCGCAGATCGCCGTCCCGAGGCCCGCGGGGTGAGGTGCAAGGCGGAGAAGGGCACGATACCGGAGGTATCGCAACCGCCGACAACGCCGCAGATCACCGTCCCGAGGCCCGCGGGTTCATTTGATGGCGCCTTGGGTGAGGCCGGACATGACCCACCGCTGAGTGAGCAGGTAGACGATGATTGCTGGCGCCATCGCCATCAGGTAGGACGCGAACGCGACGTTGTAGTCGTTGCTGAATTGCGTCTGGAAGATTTTCTGGAGCACCGGGAGCGTCTGGAGGGCCGCGTCTGAGGTGATCAGCGAGGGCATCATGAAGTCGTTCCAGGAGGCGAGGAAGGCGAAGATGCCGACCGTCGCGCTCATCGGGGCGAGCAGCGGGAACACCAGCCGCCAGAAGACCTGGTTCGTCGTTGCTCCGTCGAGTCGGGCGCTCTCTTCCAGCTCTTCCGGTAGTGAGCGGAGGAACGCGGTGAACAGCATCACGCTGAACGAGAGCTGGAACATGACATGCAGGATCGCGACGCCGATCGGGTTGTCGAGCCCGACCAGGCCGGTCAGCGACACCTGCGAGAGGGCCAGGACCGGGAACGGCAGGAACATCGCCGCCAGCAGGTAAAAGAACGACCAGCGGTAGAAGCGGCGGTGCCAGTTGCGCGAGATCGCGTAGGCGGCGAGGGCGGCGAGCACGATGGTCCCGCTGACGGTGATCACCGAGACGAGTACCGAGATCGCGAAGCCGCGTGGGAAATCGGTGAGGGCCCAGGCCCGTACGAAGCCGTCGACCGAGACCGGCAGCGGGAGTGAGAACGCACTGCCGTCGACGGCCTGCGCGGTGGTCTTGAACGCCATCGAGAGGGTGACCCAGAGCGGGCCGAGCACCGAGAGGGCGCAGAGCGCGAGGACGATCGTGAGCAGCAGGCTCGAGCGGTTGCGCCGAGACCCGCGGCGGGCGTCGGCATTGACGGCCGCGCGCGTGCCGGGGAGGGCGGGAGCGAGGGGAACCTGGCTGGTCATCAGAAGGCCGCCTTTCCGCGCGAGATGCGCAGTTGCACGAGCGCGATCACGAGCGCGATGAGGAAGAAAATTGTCGCGTTGGCCATTTGGTAGGCGTAGTCGCCGCTGGTGAAGCCCGAAAAGATCGTCATTGCGACGCTGCGGGTCGACGTACCCGGCCCGCCGTCGGTGAGGCCGACGATGATGTCGTACGCGTTGAGAAAGTTTTTGAAGCCGATCACGAGGTTGATGAGCACGTATCCGGCGACCAGCGGCAGCGTGATGGAGCGCAGCTGCCCCCAGGTGGAGGCGCCGTCGAGCGACGCGGCCTCGTACACGTCGGACGGGATCGAGAGCACCCCTGCGATGTAGATCAGGAGCGCGGAGGGCACGGCTTGCCAGGCTGTCACGATCACGATCGCGATCCAGGCCAGGTCGGGGTTCGCCAGCATGCTGGTCGCGAGCGGCGTCGCTCCGACCGATTCGGCGAACTCGGGCAGCGAATTCGAGAACAGGAAGTTGAAGACGAACGCAATGATGATCCCCGAGACCACCATCGGCAGCACGAACACCGCGCGCAGAGCGACCTTGCCGCGGATCTGCGCAGTGAGCGCGATTGCGAGCAGGAACGCGACCACGTTGACGAGCAGGACGCTCACCAGTGCGAAGCCAACGGTGAAGCCGTAGGAGGCGAGGATCGCCGGGTCCGAGAACAGCGCGACGTAGTTGGTCAGGCCGATGAACTGCCAGTCACCGAAACCGATCGAGTTGGTGAAACTGAAGAAGACGCCCATCAGAGCGGGCAGCGTGATCGCGAGAGTGAACAGCACAAGCACCGGTAGCAGATAGAGCGCGAAGGTGACGTCGGTGTGGTGCCGGCGCCGGGGAGCGACGGCCGAGCGGGGAGTCGCGGCGATGCGCTCCACTGCCCGGACGGGGATGGACGTGGCCATGGTGTCTCGTCTCTGAGAGGGGAAGGAAATCAGGACCGGAAGGCGATGCGCGCCCAATCGGCGTCGATCGTGCGCAGGGTCGAGGCGGGGTCGGAGCCGAGAACCATCCCCTGCACGTAGTTCTGCAGCGGGATGTTCTGCGGCACCAGCTGCGAGGCACCGAGGCTGAAGGCGGCGCGGTCGTAGAACTCCTGCAACTCGACGAGCGTCGGCTGCTGGACTGCGGGCGCGTCGCTGGTGACACCGAAGGCGTTGTTGTCGGCGTTGTACGCGTCGATAATCTCGGGCTGCATCAGGAAGGAAAGGAACTCCCGCGCCGCCTCCTTCTTGCGCGAGGCCTCGGGGATCCAGAGCGCTAGGTCGATGTTGACGCGCACGCGGCGCTCGGCGGGATCCTCGGTCATCGGTAGCGGGAACGCGCCGATCGAGAGATCGGGCGCCGTTTTGGCGATCTCGCTGAGCGCCCAAGGACCCTGGAAATACATCGCGGCCTCGCCCTGCGCGAAGGCGAGGTTGCCGTCTCCGTAGCCGCGGCTGGCTGCGTTCGGGTTGGAGTACGCCGCGATCTGGAGCATCTGCTGCACCGGCGTCACGAACTCCTTCTCGAAGGAGACGGGTGAGTCGGCTCCCACCGCGGCGCCCTGCGTCTTCAGGCGGCTAAAGAAGTCACCGAGGTCGACGGTGCCGCCGACGGAATAGTCGAACAGGCCCTGCGAGAGCGTCCACGGATCCTTGACGGTGCTGTAGAGCGGAGTGATGCCGGCAGCGGTGAGCGCCTCACAGACCGCGAGGAACTGGGTCCAGGTCGTCGGCACCTGGAGGCCCTGCTGCGCGAAGATCTCGCGGTTATAGAGCACCGACGCCAGCATCAGCGAGTACGGCAGGACGCTGGTGCGGCCAGGATAGGCGGCGGTCTGCTCGATCAGCGGCCAGATCGCGGGGTTGATCCGGGCGGCCTCTGGCAGGTCCGACAGGTCGCTGAATGCACCGCGCTCGACGAATCGTGCGACCTCGAAGTTGTAGTTCAGGCAGCCGAGATCCGGCGGATTGCTGCGCACGAACCCGGCAGAGAGGTTGGAGGAGAAGTCGTGGACGACCCGCACTCTCGGCTGGGCGGCATGGAAGCGCTCGATGACAGCGTCGAAGTAGCCGATCACCTCGGGTTTCGACTGGAAGAACGTGATTTCCGTGACGCCGAAGGAGGCTGGGCGCGAGGCGCAGGCCGAGAGGCCGAGCGCTGCGGCGCCGGCTCCCGCTGCGGCAAGCACAGTGCGGCGGCTGAGGCCGGAGGGGGTGCAAGGGGGCACGTCATTGTCTCCCGTGATCGACGGCAACGTTGCTGTTCAAACTAAATCTAATCTATAAATCTATTACCAGATGTACTGTTGCAGCCGATCCAGCCGAGGTCAAGACGAAGGGGGAGCGAATGTCCGAGAGCACCTTCTCCCTGCAGCGCCGACGCACCGCACACGACGTGCTCGAGAACGCCTGGAGCGGCGAACCGTTCACCGCCTCCGACCTGATCGCCCGCACCGGACTTACCCGCTCCACTGTCATCGCGGTCTGCGACGACCTGATCGAACTCGGCTGGCTGGAGGAACTCGAGAACCAGCGTGCGGCCGGCGCATACGTGAAGGGGCGACCCGCGCGCCGCTATGCGCTGCGGCGCCGGGCCGGAGTGGTAGTGGGCGTCGACGCCGGACAGCACAGCATCGGTGTGCTTGTTGCCGATTTGCTCGGCGATAGCGTGGTGCGGCGCATCGAGAGCGTCGACCACGAGCGGATCGACGACCTCTTGCCGCAGCGGCGCCGCGCCGACATCGAGCGGGTGATCGACCGCGCCCTGGAACAGGCCGGGGTCGAGGACTCCGCCGTGCTCGCGCTCACGCTCGGCGTCCCGGCACCGGTCGACGCGCTCGGCGCCTCCCCCGCCGACGCCAACGGCTTCTGGGCCGCGATGAACCCCGGCCTGGTCGACACCATCACGGCTCACGGCCGGTCGCCCGTCATCGACAACGACGCCAACCTCGCAGCTCTCGCCGAGGGGTGGCGCGGCGCGGCAGTCAACTGCGACGACTACCTGACCCTGCTCTCCGGCGAGCGGCTTGGCGGCGGTGTGGTGCTCGGCGGCGCACTCCTGCGCGGTGCCCGCGGGCTCAGCGGGGAAATGCGCTACCTCGACATGGTCGAGGGCGTCGGCTCGGCCGACGGCGTTGCCGCGCTGGCCCGAATCTGGGCGCGGGAGGCGCTCGCCCGCCCCGGCCGACCCGCCTCCCTCCTCGAGGGCGTCGAGCATCTCGGCGCAGAGCAGGTGATCGAGGCCGCCCTCGCCGGCGACGCCCTCGCAGGAGAGGTCATGGACCGCCTCGCCGACCGGCTCACCCGGATCGCCGCGACCCTCGCCAACCTGCTCGACGTGTCACTGATCGTCGTCGGTGGGGCTCTCGCCGCGTCAGCAGCGCCACTGCTCGAGGAGGTGTCGGCCCGCGTCGCTGCGCATGTGCACGCTCCCGCTCCGCGCATCGTGGCCTCGACGCTCGGCGACCGGGCCGTCGTACTCGGCGCTGTGCGGGCCGGACTCGATCGGGTACGCGCCGATCCGCTCGCACTCCACCTGCCCGGGCGCACGCTCGGCTCCGCGATCGGCTGAGACTACTGCGCTCCAGGTACCGGGGCGTTCAGAAGGTCCAGCGGCACTCCGGCGACGTGGGCTACGCGTCGCCGTCGAACATTGAGGTGACGGAGCCGTCATCGAACACCTCGTGGATGGCACGGGCCAGCAGCGGAGCAATCGGCAGCACCGTCAGTCGGTCCCACTTCTTGTCCTCCGGCAGCGGCAGCGTATCGGTCACCACGACCGAATCAATGAACTCCGAACTCAGCAGCTCGACGGCCGGGTCAGAGAACACTGCGTGCGTCGCGGCCACGACGACGCCGATCGCGCCGGCCTTCTTCAGCGCCTCCGCAGCCTTCGCGATGGTGCGGCCCGTGTCGATGAGGTCGTCGACAAGCAGGCACACTCGGCCCTGCACTTCGCCAACGATCTCGTGCACAGAAACCTGGTTCGCGACCTTGGGGTCGCGGCGCTTGTGGATGATCGCGAGCGGCACGCCGAGCTTGTCACTCCAGATGTCGGCGACGCGGACGCGCCCCATATCCGGCGAAACGACGGTCAGGGTCGAGGGGTCAAGCTTCTCGCGGAAGTGCTCGAGCAGCACCGGCATCGCGAACAGGTGATCGACGGGGCCGTCGAAGAAGCCCTGGATCTGCGCGGCGTGCAGATCCACCGACATGATCCGGTCGGCTCCGGCCGCCTTGAAGAGGTCGGCGACGAGGCGGGCAGAGATGGGCTCGCGCCCGCGCCCCTTCTTGTCCTGGCGGGCGTAAGGATAGAACGGGGCGACAACGGTGATCCGCTTGGCCGAGGCGCGCTTGAGCGCGTCAACCATGATCAACTGCTCCATCAGCCACTCGTTGATCGGCGACGTATGTGACTGGAGGACGAACACGTCGCCTCCGCGCACCGACTCGCCGTAGCGGACGTACAGCTCGCCGTTGGCGAACGTGCGTCCCTCGGTGGTGACGAGTTCGGTCCCAAGTTCGGCGGCGACCGCCTCCGCCAGTGCCGGATGCGCCCTCCCCGAGACGAGGACCAGGCTCTTGGTGTTGCTGGCGGTGATGCCGGTCACTGTGCTCCGCTTCCTCCGGTAGGCGCGTGGTCGGAGCCTGCGGGCTCCGAAGTCGGGGCCGCGTCGGCTGCGACGGCCGCTGCGGTGCCCGGACGGTGGGTCTGCACCCACCCGGCCATATTTCGCTGCGGAGCGACGGTGATCCCGAGAGCCCCGGCGGGGATGTCCTTGCGGACGACCGTGCCGGCGCCCGTGTACGCTCCGTCCCCGATTCTAACGGGGGCGACGAAGACGGTGTGCGACCCGGCGCGCACGTGGGAGCCGATGACGGAGGACGCCTTCGTCACTCCGTCGTAGTTCGCGAAGATCGAACCGGCGCCGATGTTCGACTCCTCGCCAATCACCGCGTCACCGACGTAGGAGAGGTGCGGGACCTTCGATCCCGCGCCGATGGTCGTGTTCTTAGTCTCGACATAGGCGCCGATCTTGCCGCGCGCGCCCAGGACGGTGCCGGGGCGGAGGAAAGAGAACGGACCGACCTGCGCCCGCGCACCGATGACGGCGAGCGTCGCGTCGGAGCGCTTCACGACGGCATCCTCGCCGACCTCGCAGGAGTCGAGCGTGGTGTCGGGGCCGACCACCGCGCCCGCGGCGATGACGGTCGGGCCCTTGATCTGAGTGCCGGGGAGGATTTCGACGTCCGGCGCGAGGACGGCGTCGATGTCGATCCAGGTGGTCGCCGGATCCTGGATCGTGACGCCCTCGAGCTGCCAGCGGCGCACGATGCGCGCGTTGAGTTCAAGCGCGGCGTCGGCGAGCTGCGCGCGGTCGTTGATCCCGGCGACGAGCCAGCGATCCTGAACGGGGACCGCCTCAATAGCTCGGCCGACGGCCTTGAGTGCGGCGGCAGCATCGGTGAGGTACTTCTCGCGCTGGGCATTCTCGGTACCGATCGTGCCGATCACCGAACGGAGAGCGGCAGCGTCGAAGGCATAGACGCCCGCGTTGATCTCGGTGAGGGCGAGCTGGTCGGCGCTCGCGTCCTTCTGCTCGATGATCGAGGCGAAGGCGCCGTCGCCACCGCGGACGATCCGGCCGAAGCCGGTCGGATCCTCGAGCACACAGGAGAGCATCGTCAGCGCGTTCGCCGCGGCCAGGTGCTCCTCGACGAGGCGACGGAGAGTCGGAGCGTCGAGCAGCGGCACGTCGGCGCTGAGCACCACCACCGTCCCGGCGAACGACGCGGGCAGGGCAGCGAGGCCGAGTTCGACTGCGCGGCCGGTGCCGGGAATCTCGTCCTGGTCGACGACGAGCGCCGTCGGCGTGTGCTCAAGAACCGCCTCCGCCACCCGCTCGCGCTCGTGGCGTACCACCGTGACGACGTGCGCGGCGTCGAGCGAGGCGGCCGTGTCGAGCACGTGCCCGAGCAGCGGCCGACCGGCCAGGCGGTGCAGCACCTTCGGAGTGCGGGACTTCATGCGGGTACCCTGGCCTGCCGCCAGGATCACGACGGCGAGCGTGCTGTCTGCCATGATTCGTTCTCCTCCATGAGCGCTCCGGCTGACCACTAAAGATCCTCGGCAACCCTCAGAACTCTGTCGGTGATCGGATCGGCGACTCGTCTCAAACGGACAGCCGACAGGTTCCCGGACATGTCCCGGGGCCTCGGACTGGCTGCGCGCCGCCGATCACGCTACCGGAATCGACAGCGGGCCGTCCCGGTTGCGGCGCCTCGCCGGTTTGGCGACCCCCTCAGACCCGCCGCAGCCAAAGGGCTCCCGGTCGTCTCGAAACCGTAGCTCAATCCCGACGACTCTTCCCCTTGGGAGCGTTCGACGAGTCGCCTCAACTCTCCAGCCAGGCAGTGAATTCGTCACGGTCAAATCCGGCTCGCCCCGGTGGAAGATGCCTGTTTTTGGAGCGAAGTACTGAGACGTAGGACCACAGCGTGTCGCCGTCTACAAAATGCACGCGACATGCGGTCCGCAGCAGCCCCCAAGTAGTCGCGGTTTGAACCTGCATGCCGCTCGGCTCCCCCGCGAGGAGAGCGGCCGGGCCGGCGTCGTCTGTGAAAAACACGGCCTTGATATTCCGACTGTGGATGATGGCAAGAGTCTCCGCCTCGCCGAGATTCTTCGTAGGAGCGTCGCCGGGTCGCGACAGTTGCTTTCGGTAGACAGTCGTCAAAATATGCTCCCCGGGATTCTCGGGGAATAGCGGTTCGCCAAAGAGATCTGGCGCATCCTTCAAATCCTCGAGATCCGGCTCAGATGAGGACATCCGGCATTCGTGAGCGACGGTTGCACACCAGGTGGGATGGCCGAGCAGTCGACGAAGGAGGTCCATTCGGTGAAGGTAGGCGAAGTTGATCAGAACCGTGTTGTCAGGGAAAAGCCAAACTGTCACGCGCAGGCGCCCCTCAGGTGCTGAGACCGAGGAGGTCAGCGAGAGCGTCGGAAGAGAGTGCACCCCCACCGGTCGGCTCGTCGACCTCCAGATCGACCGGGTCCACCCCGAGCATCCAAGCGAGCGTGTCCTTTCGAACAGTCCCCTGCGCGATCTGCGCGATGTGAGCATGTTGAAGAGCAAGCGGGAATCTTCGCGTCGAAGCTGCATCCATTCGTACCGTGATGGGGTCTCCAGGCTCGGAGGTCTTCCAGTGGCGCCGCAAGAGCCGTTGCGTGGGCTGGGTCGACCACGTCTCCAGATAGTCATTCATCGGGAGGCGCAAAGCAACGATTCGGTTCTTTAGAGCTTCGACGGAAACGCCTCGGTTCCAGACATGCTCCGCTATGTCTGCCTCCGTCACCACTGTCCAATCGATGTTCTGAATCCATGTTGCGGGAAGAAGAATTTCGGCGGCGAATGCATTAGCCTCCGGCTCGCTGGAAACCACCTCTGCCGAACGACCTTGCCGGAAAGACTCCTCCTGGTGAACAAGATGTCCGAGCTCGTGAGCCAGCGACCAGTTCTCCCGAAACCAGTTCCCAGTCGCCTCGAGCGCGATGATTGCTCGATCGCCGAAGCGAAAAGAGTATGCGGAGGTGATTTCACTCAGGCGCACGACGTCGATGCCCAGAGAATCTAAACGGTCGGCAAATGGACGGATGAAGTCGTCTCCGAGTGCGACTCGCGCCGACTCAAGCGTCTCGGGGACGTCGGACGCAGCGAGCCCGCCCTGAACCTGTTCGTAGGCGAGAAGGACCGCATCGAGATGCGGGAGATCGATATCCTTGCCCGGTACGTGATGACGCCGCGTCTCCTGATCGAACGAGTGGCGCGCGGCCGCGACTACCCGATTCGGGTCGGGCGACCCGGTGATGATGAAGTGCAGGTCAGCGTCAAGGAGATCTGCGATCTTCGCGAGTTCGATTGCGGCAAAGCCGCGCTCGCCTCGGAGCGCGCGCGAAAAGGCGTCGGGAGTCATTCCGACGTCCGCTGCGATGCTTCGCTGAGTACTACCGCTCGGCAGCAGGCCAGCAACTCGCTGTCCGATGTGTGCAGTCATGTGTGCATGATACGCGTCCGTTGTGAAAATCCCAACGAATACGCCAACACGCGCGACAGTCGTGCACACGCCGCTCCGCCACCAGGATTCGAACCTGGACCGGACAGCTCCAAAGGCTGCCGTGCTGCCGTTACACCATGGCGGACCGCGCTCTCGCGCGCCGTCTATCCTGCCATCCCCGCGCCCCCTCCCCTTCCCCCTCGCCTCCCCGCCCCTCCCCGCCCCCCCTGCCCCCCTCCGCGAAATGTCGCGACATGCCAACGATCGGTCGAGATGCCGCGCCGTGGCGGCCGATCTCGTCCGGCTTGCGGCATCTCGCGAGCCGCCCAGCCACCACAATGGACGGGTGAGCGCGAATGACGAGGTCGACGGAATCGTCGATGCCTGGGTGCGCGAGCGCCCCGATCTCGACTTCACTCCCCTGCAGGTGTTCTCGCGGATGCGTCGACTGGCCAAGCAGCTCGAGCGCGCACGCGGCAGTGCCTTCGGGCGCTCGGAACTCGAGACGTGGGAATTCGACGTGCTCTCGGCCCTCCGCCGCGCCGGCGCGCCCTACCGGATGAGCCCCAAACAACTCCTCCAAGCCACGATGGTCACGAGCGGCACCATGACCAACCGAATCGACCGCCTGGTCGAGCGCCAGCTGGTCGAGCGCCTCGACGATCCCAACGATGGCCGCGGCGTGCTGGTGCAGATGACACCGTCTGGCGTTGCCCGCGTCGACGCCGCGATCACCCGCCTCGTCGATGCAGAGCAGGAGCTGCTCAACGCGCTCACTCACGCGCAGCAGGAGCGACTGGCGCAGCTCTTGCGCAAACTGTCGCTCGACTTCGGCTGAGCGAGACTGCGACGCAACGTCAGCTGCGAGGCGCAGTTCAGCCGCGATGGCGCTCAAACACCCCTCTCAGGGCACGGTGCGTCAGCGTTCGAGCTGTTCCGAGAGTTCGAGCCAGCGGAGTTCGAGTTCGGCGGACTCGTCCTCGTGAGAACGGAGCGTCTCGTTGAGGGCAAGGATGCCGTCGTAGTCGTCCTGGTCGTGCGTCGCCATCTTCTCGTGCACGGCGGCGATGAGCTGCGTGAGTTTGGCCAGGCGTCGGTCGATCGCCGAGACTTCCTTCTCGGCAAAGCGGCGCTCAGCCCCGGCAAGCCCACTCGACGCAGGCACGGAAGAGGCTGCGGCCGGCGCCCCCTTCTGGAGCGCGCGGCGCAGATCGAGGTACTGCTCTACTCCGCCGGGCAAATGCCGGAAGGCGCCGTCCATCACGGCGTACTGCTGGTCGGTGACTCGCTCCAGGAGATAGCGGTCGTGGGAGACGACGAGCAGAGTGCCCGGCCACGAGTCGAGCAGATCCTCGATTGCGGCGAGCATGTCGGTATCGAGGTCGTTGGTCGGCTCGTCGAGGATCAGCACGTTCGGCTCACTCAGCAGGATCAGCAGCAGCTGGAGCCGCCGGCGCTGCCCGCCCGAGAGGTCCTTCACTGGGGTGGACAACTGGGCGCTAGAGAACCCGAGCCGCTCGAGTAGCTGGCCCGGCGTCATCTCCTTGCCGCCGATCGAGTAGCTGGTGCGCTGCTCGGCGATGATCTCGCGGACCGGCTGGTGCTGCACCTCCGTCAGCTCGCGCAACTGCTGGTCGAGGATCGCGACGCGCACGGTGGTGCCGCGCTTCACGCGTCCGCTGGTCGGCTGCACGCTGCCCGCGACGAGACCCAGGAGGGTGGACTTCCCGGCCCCGTTCACGCCGAGGATGCCGGTGCGCTCGCCGGGCGCAATCCGCCACTCGATCCTGTTGAGGACCGTCCGCTCGCCGTAGCGGACGGTGACGTCGAGCAGATCGACGACGTCTTTGCCCAGGCGCGAAACGGCAAGCTGCGAGAGCGAGACCGAGTCGCGCACAGGAGGCTCGTCCTCGATCAGCTGGTTCGCGGCGTCGATGCGGAACTTGGGCTTGGCGGTGCGCGCGGGGGCACCGCGGCGGAGCCAGGCCAGTTCCTTCTTCATGAGGTTCTGCCGCTTGGCCTCCATGGTGGAGGCCATCCGGTCGCGCTCAACGCGCTGGAGGATGTAGGCCGCGTAGCCACCCTCGAAGGGCTCGACCAGGCGGTCGTGCACCTCCCAGGTGGCGGTGCAGATCTCGTCGAGGAACCACCGGTCGTGGGTGACGACGGCGAGCCCACCCGAGGACGCGGCCCAGCGGCGCTTGAGGTGCTCGGCGAGCCAAGCGATCCCCTCGACGTCAAGGTGGTTGGTGGGCTCATCGAGGAAGACAACGTCCCAGTCGCCGACCAGCAGCTTGGCGAGGGCGACGCGACGGCGCTGGCCACCCGAGAGGGAGCCGATGACCCCGTCCCAGGGGACGTCGCGGAGGAGTCCGGCGATCACGTCGCGGGTGCGCGCGTCGCCCGCCCACTCGTGCTCCTGCAGGCCGCCGACGACGGCCTGGGCGACGGTCAGATCCTCATCGACGGTGTCGGCCTGGTCGAGCATCCCGAGCGTGATACCCCGGCGGTGGGTGACCCGGCCGGAGTCAGGTTCGATGCGCTGCGCGAGCAGGCGAAGGAGCGTCGACTTACCGTCGCCGTTGCGGCCGACGATCCCGATGCGGTCGCCCTCCTCGATCCCCAGGGAGATGTCGTCGAAGATCACGCGCGTGGGGTATTCGAGTCGCAGCGCCTCGGCGCCGAGCAGATGTGCCATAGGGGTCTAGCGTAGGCGCTGGCGCCCGTGCGACCCGCCGCTGTGCCGTTCTCCCGCGTGCCCGCGGTGTGCCCCTCTGCGCGTGCCGCACGCCCGCGAGAAGCCAAAAGTTGTCGCACTCGGCGTCGAGTGCGACAACTTTTGGACTTTCGCGGCGGCCGCTAGCGCGTGGGGGCCGGTACGGCGACCGAGACCGAGCGCTGGTGAAGGCCCGTTGCGCCGTTCGGGGCGGGCGGGCGCTCGACGGTGGTCTGCACCGTCCCGTCGGTACCCGTCGCCCTGACGGTGACGACATGAGTGCCCGGAGTAGCGTCCCACTCCTGCACCCACTGGATCCAGGTGTCGGCCGTGACCGCCTCGGCGAGTCGCGCCTCCTGCCAGACCCCGTCGTCGATCTGCACCTCGACCTTGGCGATGCCCGTGTGCGGCGCCCATGCGACTCCGGCGATCGCGATCGTGCCGGCCTCGATCGGCTGGCCCTGCCGGGGCACGTCGATTCGGGACTCGATCTTGATGGGACCGCGCTCGGTCCAACCCCGGGTCGACCAGTAGGCGAGATCCGCTGCGAACGTGGTGACCTTCAACTCGACGACCCACTTCGTCGCCGACACGTAGCCGTAGAGGCCCGGGACGACCATCCGCACGGGGAAACCGTGCTCGACGGGGAGCGGCTCGCCGTTCATCCCGACGGCCAGGAGACTGGCGCGGTTCGTGTCTTGCAGCACATCGAGAGGAGTGGAGGCCGTGAAGCCATCGACGCTGCGGGACAGAACCATGTCGGCTCCAGCCGTCGGCCGCGCCCGCGCCAGTAGCTCGCGGAGGGGGTAGCCGAGCCATAGCGCGGTGCCGATCAGGTCGCCACCGACCTCGTTCGACACGCAGGAGAGGGTAACGAGGTGCTCCTCCAGCGGAAGGGCCAGTAGCTCGTTCCAGGTGATCTCGATCTCCTCCTCGACCATGCCGGTGATACGCAGCGACCAGTCGGCCGGCTCCACGGAGGGCACGGAGAGCGCGGTGTCGATCCGATAAAACCGCGCATTGGGGGTGACGAAGGAGCTGATGCCCTCGATGTGATCGAGCACGGCGCCGGCCGGAAGGGCGGACGCACTGCTTGCGGGCACCGGAAGTGCCACGGCCTGGCGCACGGCGGTCACTGCGGCGGAGGCAGAGGTGAGAATGCGTGCGCCGGTCCCGATGACAACGGCGGCGACTCCGGCGACACCGACAAAGCGCAGGAACGAGCGGCGACCAGTGGCGGCAACCTCGTCGTCCTGCTGCCAACCGCGGAGGCGGACGGAGGCGGAGCGCAGCACACCGGCCCCGGCGACCATGCCGACGACGCTGGGCGCTGCGTCGACCCAGGAAGCGCCCTCGCGGCTGACCGAGGCAAGCGCGCCGAGACCGGCGACGACGGCGAGCAGCACGACTCCGAAGGGCGGCCGGCGGTACTCAAGCAGCCCCGCGCCGACTGCGAGGACGGCGATCGCGACGGCGATCGAGAGGAGGAGCACGACCTTGTCGCCGGTGCCGAACAGAGCGATGACCGCATCCTTCACCCCCGGTGGCGCGATGTCGATCACGAAGCTGCCGACGGCGATCAACGGACTGCCGGCGGCGCCGGTGAAGACCGCAACGACCTCGGCGAAGGCCAGGGCGACGGCGGCGGCCACGATTCCCGACAGGATCGCGAGGAGGACGTCTCTTCTCGGGGGCATGAGCGGAACTCTAAGCCACGAGGTCGAGTCTTCCTACGGAGTGGCGCTCGCCCCCCCATGAACGCAGGTGCACGTCGCACAGGAGCGAGCCGTTCGACAACGACGCGAGCCGCTATGTCGAGAGCAGCCGGGCGCCGTGCACCGGGCCAGACACCCGGATCGCGCGGAGCCGTGCCGCACTCAGCTCGAGCTGCAGGTCGAGCGCGGCATCGGCATCCGGAGCGAGAAACGCCACGGTCGGGCCGGAGCCGGAAACGAGGCCACCCAGGGCTCCCCGCCCCTCGCCGACCTCGAGGATCCGCGCGAGCCCGGGCTGCAGGTGCAGAGCCGGCGCCTGCAGATCGTTGTACATTGCGTCGGCGAGCATCGCCGGATCGCCCGCGCGCAGTGCCTGGAGCACGTTCGGGTCAATCGTCGGCGTCGCCGCGATGGGGCGGAAGTCGTGCAGGTGCCGCTCGCGGTGCCGGTCGAGTTCGCTGTACACCTCGGGCGTCGAGAGACCCTGGTCCGAGAACACGAGGACCCACTCGAACCGACCCTTCGCCAGCGCCGGGCTCAGCTCATCGCCCCGGCCGACTCCGATCGCAGTGCCTCCGGTGAACGAAAAGGGCACGTCGGCACCGAGGCTCGCGGCGATACTGAGCAGCTGCTCCCGAGTGCAGGCCGTGCCCCAGAGGGCGTCGCACGCGAGGAGCGTCGCCGCGGCATCGGCCGATCCGCCGCCCATGCCGCCCGCAATCGGGACATTCTTCTCAATCTGGAGATGCACCCCGCCGCGGTAGCCGGTCGCTCGGGCCAGCGCGCGGGCCGCCTTGATCGCGAGGTTCGAGCCGTCCAGAGCGAGGCCGCTCGTGTCGATCGTGCCCGAGAAGGTGACGGAGAAATCGGACGCCTCGGTGGCGAAAACGTCCTCGTAGAGCGAGAGGGACTGGAAGGCCGTGGCGAGTTCGTGGTAGCCATCCTCGCGGACTGCGCCGACTTTGAGGAACACGTTGATCTTGCCGGGCGCTCGCGCGTGGACCCGAGTCGACGTCTCGGGAGGGGCCATGCATCCACGCTACAGGGTGGCGGAGGCGCCCTCGTCCGCGTCCGAGAAGGCCTCTGGGTCGCGTTCCGCACCGTCTTGGTCGGTGCCCGAGGAAGGCCCATCGGTTTCCGCCCGAGGCCCGCCGGGCCCTGCCGCAGAGTCACCAGTGTCCGACATGAACTCCTCAGACACCGTCCCAGCTCGGCCAGGTACCGCCCCGCCCCGTACGGGAACGCGCGCAGGATCGAGCGCGCGTCCGAGGCGCACAAAAGCGGCGACATCGAGTTCCTCGCCGCGGGCGGTCTGCGGGACGCCAGCCGACTCGAGCGCCGCGATTGCGGCGGCGCTATCGCCGAAGAGCGCGGCGAGAGACTGGCGGAGCATCTTCCTCCGCTGGGCGAACGCGGCGTCGACCACCGCGAAGACCGCGCGGCGCAGCGATTCATCGCCCGGCTCCTCCCCCCGCTCGAACCCGACCAGCACACTCTCGACGTTCGGAACCGGCCAAAAGATCTGCCGCGAGACCGTCCCGCCGGTGGACCAGGAGCCGAACCACGCGGCCTTTACGCTCGGCCCGCCGTAGACCTTCGAGCCCGGAGTCGCCGCGAGCCGGAGTCCCACCTCGGACTGCACCATCACCACTCCGGAGCGGATGCTCGCGAAGTGCTCGAGGAAGTGCAGCAGCACCGGCACTGAGATGTTGTACGGGAGGTTGGCGACGAGCCGCACGGGCTCGCCCGGCACCTCGAGGACCTTCATCGCGTCGGCGTGGATGACGGCGAGGTCAGAGCCGGGCGCCATCAGCTCGACAGTGCGTGGCAGCTGCTCGGCCAGGCGCCGGTCGATCTCGACGGCCACGATCTGCGCACCCGCCTCGAGCAGCCCCAGCGTGAGCGAGCCAAGCCCGGGACCGATCTCCACGACGGTCTCACCCGGCTGCACCCGCGCGAGCTTGACGATGCGACGGACGGTGTTGGCGTCGTGGACGAAGTTCTGACCAAGCTTCTTGGTCGGAGTGATGTCGAGGAGCGCGGCGAGGTCGCGAAGCTCGGCGGGGCCGAGTAAACGCGGAAGGCTTCCGACGCGAGGCTCGGCGGCGTGACGGCCGGTCATGCCAGAGGCCCGACCGGCTCCGTCAGCTCGGAGCCGACCTCGCCGCCCCACTCGCCGTAAACGGCCTCGGTGTTGGAGGCAATCGTGGCCGCGAGGTGCCCGACGTCGGTCTCCAGGGTGGCCGCCATCGACCGGAGGGTGTGCGGGATGAGATATGGCGCGTTCGGCCGGCCACGGAACGGCGTCGGTGTGAGGTAGGGCGCGTCGGTCTCGACCAGAATGAGGTGGCGCGGAGTGGCGATCAGCGCCTCTCGCAGCGGCTGCGCGTTCGTGAAGGTGACGGTTCCGGCGAAGGAGAGGTACCAGCCCTCGTCGGTACACATTCGCGCGATTTCCGCGTCGCCGGAGAAGCAGTGGAAGACGGTGCGCTCGGGGGCGCCGACGCGGCGAAGCGTATCGATGACCTCGCGGTGCGCGTCGCGGTCGTGGATCTGCAGGGCGAGGTCGTGCTCCTTGGCAATGCGGATGTGCTCTTCGAACGAGCGGAACTGGGCGGCGCGCCCGCTCTCGCCCGTGCGGAAGAAATCGAGGCCGGTCTCGCCGATCGCGCGCACGCGGGGCTGCTCGGCGAGTTCCGCAATGACCGCGAGCGCGGCGTCGAGCTCGCCGCGCTGGTCCAGCTCGGGGGCCTCGTTCGGGTGAATGGCGACGGCGGCGAGCATCCGCGGCTCGGACGCGGCCATCTCGGCCGACCAGCGGCTGGTCTCGACGTCGGTGCCGACCTGGACGACACCGCGGACGCCGACGGTGGAGGCCCGGTCGAGCTGCTCACGGTAGTCGAGGACGTCTGGGGCGCCGCCAGCCGGTTCCTCGGAGCCGCGGTGCGGATTCGGAGCAGTGCGGGCGGGGACCATCTCGAGGTGCGTGTGGTTGTCGTAGACCGGCACGACGAGCGCCTCGGGCAGCGGTGGATACGTCAGATCGCGGCCAGAGGAGGCCTCGCGGGCGCGGACGTGCTTGCTGTCAGTCATGCGCTCCAGGGTACCGGGAGGGGTGGGAGCGGGAGCGGACATCCCCCGGAGTCCGCACGCCCCGAGCGGACGTTACGACTGATGCTAAGAGCCTGCGCAGGCGCAAAGCATAGGCTCTTGAGCAATCGAACGCGGATCAATCATCCGGCCTCACATCAATTGAACCGAGTGCATTTTCGAGATGAATACCCGTATTTGTCTTCTCTATTGACGACGTACTGGTGAAGAATCGCACGAGCCAGTCCTCCTGCGCGCTCCGCTCATCCAGACACCCCATCGCTCCGGTCACCATCGTCGTAGCGTCTCCCCTCAGCGTTCCATCCGTGAATGTCACGGCCAGGTTGATCGGGTTGCACGGACTCTGAATGACGACGATGGTTCCTGAGGCGGATGTGGCGAAGGAAAGCCTGATAGGCGTAGCACTTAACCACGCCGCGTCACCCTCCGCATTCTCACCACCACTCGAAACGTAGTCGCCACACATGAACGGAAGGATCATCCCGGATTTGCATGCATTCATCGACGACGAACCCTGGGCTGCGCTCGGCGACGACGAGGCACAACTCGCAAGAAAAAACGCACCTCCCACCAGGAGTGCGATCTGGGCAGACCGGACTCTGCGACGTGCTCGACCGAACATGCGCGCCTCCCTATTCTCCAGAAAAAACACGGGAGACTATGGCAGATCAGCACCATCGCCGCCGTCAGGAGGCGGGCGCCTCGATGCGCGGGAAAAGAGGTGCGAGGGTGCCGACGGTAGTACCGACCGGGAGGACCCCCCACCGGCCCGCCTCGCGTAGCGGCTGCGCGGTGAGCGTACCCAGCGCCTCCGTGACCCCCAGCGCCTCCCAGAGTGTGGTCGTGGCCCGTGGGACGACCGGCGAGAGCAGCACAGCCAGGGCTCGCAGCCCCTCCGCCGCCGTGTACAGGACGGTACCCAGCCGCTCGCGGTCGTCGCTCTTAGCGAGAGCCCAGGGTTCCTGCTCGGTGATGTAGCCGTTCAGGTCCTCGACGATGCTCCACACGGCGGTGATCGCGTCGTGGATCGCGAGCGCCTCGATCGAGCGGTCGGCAGCGGCGGCGGCCTCGGCGACGGTGCGCTGCACCCGCTCCTCCGCCTCGGTGAGCACGCCCGGTTTGGGGACGACCCCCTCGTAGTAGCGGTGCAGCATCGCGATCACGCGGGAGGCAAGGTTGCCAAAGCCATTCGCGAGTTCGGCCTGGTAGCGGGCCGACAGGTCCTCCCACGAGAACGAGCCGTCCTGGCCGAAAGTGATCGCGCGGAGAAAGTAGTAGCGGAACGCGTCGGAACCGAATGTGTCGGTGATCTGCTCGGGCGCGATGCCGGTGAGCTTGGACTTCGACATCTTCTCGCCGCCGACGAGGAGCCAGCCGTGACCGAAGACCTGCTTGGGCACCTCGAGTCCGGCGGCCATCAGCATCGCGGGCCAGATCACCGCGTGGAAACGGAGGATGTCCTTGCCGACGATATGTGTCGCGGGCCAGCGGCGCTCGAACTCGGCCTCGTCCTGCCCGTAGCCGACGGCGGTGATGTAGTTGAGCAACGCGTCGAACCAGACATAGACGACATGGGAGTCGTCCCACGGCACCTTCACTCCCCAGTCGAAGCTGGATCGCGAGATCGAAAGGTCAGCGAGCCCCTGGCGCACGAAGCTGATGACCTCGTTACGGGCCGACTCTGGCTGGATGAAGTCGGGGCGTTCCTCGTAGAGGGCGAGTAAGCGCTCGGTGTACTCGCTCATCGAAAAGAAGTAGTTCTTCTCTTTGAGCAACTCGACCGGCTTCGAGTGGATCCGACAGACGTACTGCCCGGCGTCGTCGCCGGTGCCCTCCTCGAGGTCTGAGAGCTGCTTGTACTCCTCGCAACCCACGCAGTAATAGCCCTCGTACTCGCCGGTGTAGATCGCGCCCGCGTCGTACAGCTTCTGCAAAAACTTTTGGACGTTGACCTCGTGCCGTGCATCGGTCGTACGGATGAAGTCGTCGTTAGCGATGTCGATGGTCTCGAGCAACGGCTGCCAGGCGGTCGCGACGAGACGGTCGGCCCACTCCTTGGGCGTCGTGCCGTTGGCCGTGGCGGTGCGGAGGATCTTCTGCCCGTGCTCGTCGGTACCGGTCAGAAGCCAGGTGTCGTCGCCGGCCTGCCGGTGCCAGCGGGTGAGCACGTCGGCGGCGACCTCGGTGTAGGCGTGCCCGATATGCGGGACGTCGTTGACATAGAAGATCGGTGTCGTGAGATAGAAGGAGGCGCCGTCGGACATGGCGACCATCCTATTCATCGCGCAGGTCGTCTCCTCCCGTGTGACGACGCCTGGGGACAACGCGCACGGATCGCATCTGGGGAGGGACGGGCCTTAGCGACGCGAGGCGAGTGCGGCCTCGTAGAGCACGCGACGCGAGAGCCCGGTCACCTCAGCGACCTCGGCCGACGCCTCCTTCAGCCGCGAGCCCGCGGCGACCCGCGCGAGGACGTCCGAGAGTGCGTCTTCTATCGAGGCCTGGCGGACCGGCGCTCCCTCCACGACGAGGCATATCTCGCCGCGGAGCCCGCCGACCGCCCACTTGGCCAGCTCTGCTGCCGTGCCCCGGCGCACCTCTTCGAACATCTTGGTGAGCTCGCGGCAGACAACGACACGCCGCTCTGGCCCCATCACCTCGACCAGGTCGGCGAGTGCGTCGCCGATCCGGTGCGGCGACTCGAAGAAGACCATCGTGCGGCGCTCGTCGACGAGGGCGCGGAACGTCGAGATCCGCTCGCCGTGCTTGCGCGGCAGGAACCCCTCGAAGGTAAACCGGTCGGTCGGCAGACCTGACACGGCGAGCGCCATCAGGACCGCGGACGGCCCGGGAAGCGCGGTCACCGCCACTCCCGCTGTCACCGCCACCTCGACCAGGTGGTACCCCGGATCGGACACCGTCGGCATGCCCGCGTCGCTCAGCACGAGGAGGTCCTCGTCGCGGGCTAGCGCGACGAGCTCGGCCGCGCGCTCGCGCTCGTTGTGGTCGTGCAGGGCGTAGAGCATCGGACGGTTTTCGATGCCGAGCGCGCGCAGGAGCTGGATTGTCACGCGGGTGTCCTCGGCGGCAATGTGCCGGGCGGAAGACAGCGCCTCCACGAGCCTGCGGGAGGCGTCGCCGAGGTTTCCGATGGGCGTGCCCGCGAGGATGATCATGCAGCCAGTCTCCCAGCCGCTTTCCCGGCGATCCTGTCCGCTCTGTAGGCCTTGGCGTTCGTAACCGAGGTTGAAAGCGCACAAATGCGGCCGGGGAGGGCCCGTCGGGAGTCTCAACCTCGGTTGCGAACGTGCGGTCTCCGGCGCAGTGATGACACAAGGCGGCAGCCCGAGCGCGTGCGACCGCACGATTAGCATGGCCAGGTGACGGACCGATCGCAGCGCGACTTCGACGACCTGCTCCTCGATGCGACGGCGTCCACGAGTTCGGTCCCGGTCGAGTCGGCGGAAGCGGTGCAGCGCCGTGAGCGGACGCCCGCTCCGGACATCCCCCGCGGCTCCTGGTTCGACGATCTACATGCGCGCCTCGTCGCCTCGCCCGCCCGTCGCCGGCTGTACGAGTGGGGGTTGCCACTGCTCGTGATCGCCCTGGCCGCCGTGCTGCGGCTCTGGAACCTCGGCTCTCCGCGCTCGCTCGTGTTCGACGAAACCTTCTACGTCAAGGACGCCTGGACACTGTGGAACCTCGGCTTCGAGGGCGGCTGGCCGGAGAAGTCAGACTCGGGCTTCGCGGCGGGCGACGTGGACACCTTCACGGGGGCACCCTCGTTCGTCGTGCATCCGCCGCTTGGCAAGTGGATCATTGGGCTGGGCATGGGCGCGTTCGGCGCCGACGACAGCGTGGGCTGGCGCATCTCCACCGCACTCGTCGGGATTCTGGCGGTGGCGCTCGTGATCGTGGTCGGCAGGCTCCTCTTCCACTCGACGGCCCTCTCCTCCTTGGCGGGGCTCCTGCTCGCCCTCGACGGGCACGCGATCGTAATGTCACGGGTCTCGCTCCTCGACGGCATCCTGATGTTCGTGGCCCTCTGCGGAGTCGCGGCGATCCTCCTGGACCGGCGGTGGACCGAGCTGCGGCTTGCGCAGAAGGTCGCGGCGGGGGCACTGCCGAGCTGGGGTCCGGTGCTCTGGTGGCGGCCGTGGTTGCTGGTCGCGGGTCTGCTCTTCGGGCTGGCCGCGGGGGTGAAGTGGACCGGGATCTACTTTCTTGCCGCGTACGGCGTGTACGTGGTCGTGGTGGATGCGCTGCAACGGCGTCGAGCGGGAGTGGCGTTCTGGGCGAGCGGCGCGATCCTCAAGCAGGGTCCGGTGACGTTCCTCCTGGTCGTGCCGATCGCGCTCGCCGCCTACCTCGCGACTTGGACGGGCTGGCTCCGCACCTCCGGCGGCTGGTCGAGACAGTGGGCAACTGAGGCGCCGGGCAATGCGTGGACCGGTGCGCTTGCCTGGGTCCCCGACTGGGCACAAAGTCTCTGGCACTACCACGTGCAGATGTACGACTATTCGATCAACCTGCGCGCCTCGCACCCCTACGAGGCGAACCCGCTGACCTGGCTGCTGATGCTGCGGCCGACCAGCATGTACTTCGTCGACCGGGCCACGGGGGTCGACGGATGCACTGCGGTGCGGTGCGATGAGGCGATCACCTCGGTCGCCAATCCGCTGATCTGGTATGCCGGCGTGCTCGCGCTGGCATACCTCCTCTATCGGCTCGCCCGCTACCGGGAGTGGCGAGCGGGATTCGTGCTCATGGGGATCGTCGCGGGATACCTGCCGTGGTTGCTCTATCTCGACCGCACCGTCTTTCAGTTCTACTGCGTCGTCTTCGAGCCCTACATGATGCTGGCGCTCGCGCTGAGCGCCGGGATCGTGATCGGGCGACCGGGCGAGGAGCGGAGACGGCGCACGCGTGGGATCCTCCTCGTGCTCGTATTCACGGTGACGGCAGCGGCCCTCACCGCGTACTTCCTGCCGCTGTGGATCGGCCAGCAGACATCGTTTGCCTTCTGGCAGGCCCATATGTGGCTGCCGTCGTGGGTCTGATCCGTCAGCTGAGTCCGGGAGTCGCGGCGTGCACGCTCGCGGCGGTCGTCGCTGCGGTGGTGCACGCGGTCGTCCCCGCGGTGCCGATGCTGACGGCGGCCGTGGCGCTCGGGATTCTGGTCGCGCAGGTTCCCTCGGCCCGGCCGCTCCTCGGCGGCGAGCTGGCTCCGGGGCTCAGGTTCTCGTCGCGATCGCTGATGCGCGCGGGGATCGTGCTGCTCGGGCTCAAGCTCTCGCTGGTCGACAGTGCGGCGCTCGGCTGGGGCGCCATTCTCGTGGTGGTGGGGATTGTGCTGGCAACCTTCGCACTCACGTGGGCCCTCGGTCAGGCGCTCCGGCTGCCCGGGCGAGAACCGTTGCTGCTGGCGGCCGGGTTCGCAATCTGCGGAGCGTCCGCGATCGGCGCGATGGCTGGGGCGACACGAACGAGGGAGCAGGAGCAGGCGACGCCGGTCGCGCTGGTGACGCTCTGCGGCACGCTGGCGATCGCGGTGCTCCCGGCGCTGCAAGGACCGTTTGGACTCTCGGATGTGCAGTTCGGGCACTGGGTGGGCGCCTCGGTACACGACGTGGGCCAGGTCGTCGCTACCGCCCAGGTGGCCGGGGGCTCGGCGCTGGCTGTGGCGGTCCTGGTGAAGCTGACGCGGGTGGTGATGCTCGCGCCGATGGTCGCGGTCGCGGCGGCCGTGACACGGCGTCGCGGGGAGTCGGGCGGGTCGCGACCGGCGATCGTCCCGCTATTCGTGGTCGGGTTCCTCTCGGCGGTACTGCTGCGCACCCTCCTGCCGCTGCCCGCTGAACTGATCGCCGTCGCGGACACCGCGCAGACCTGGCTGCTCGCCGCGGCGCTCGTCGCGCTCGGCAGTGCGGTGCGGGTGCGGGCGCTGCTGACGACCGGTTGGCGGGCGCTGGTGGTCGCGCTCGTGTCGTGGGCGTCGATCGCCGCGATGGGGCTGGCGGCGGTGCAGCTTGCGCTGTGAGGGTGGCTCCTGCGGCGAGGGTCGTCTGTGACGGGATGCGTCACTCCAGCTCGGCGATGTCGGCGGTGCCCACTAGCGTCGACCACATGGCAGATCGCGAGTACGGCTTCAAGACGCGGGCAATCCACGCGGGCAACATCCCCGATGCGGTCACGGGCGCGCGGGCGCTGCCGATCTACCAGACGAGCGCGTTCGTCTTCGACGACACCTCCGATGCGGCTGCGCGGTTCTCGCTACAGAAGTACGGCAACATCTACTCGCGGCTCTCCAACCCCACCGTGGCCTCGTTCGAGGAGCGGGTGGCGAGTCTCGAGGGCGGTCTCGGCGCCGTTGCCACCGCCTCCGGTCTCTCGGCGCAGTTCATCACCTTTGCGGCCCTCGTGGGAGCGGGCGATCACGTCGTCTCCTCAGCCAACCTCTACGGCGGCTCGATCACCCAGCTCGACGTCACGCTGCGGCGGTTCGGCGTCGAGACCACGTTCGTGCGTTCCAGCGATCCCGCCGACTACGCCGCAGCGATCACCTCGGCGACCAAGGTCCTGTACGCCGAGACGATCGCGAACCCCTCCGGCGAGATCGCCGACATCGAGGGGCTTGCCGCCGTCGCTCACGCCGCCGGCATCCCGCTAATCATCGACTCGACGGTCGCCACGCCCTACCTTGTCCGCCCCATCGAGTGGGGAGCCGACATCGTCATCCATTCGGCTACCAAGTTTCTGGGCGGGCACGGGACGACCCTCGGCGGCATCGTGGTCGAGTCGGGCCGGTTCCACTACTCGCGTGAGAAGTTCCCGCTGCTACACGACCCGGTCGCCTCCTACGGCAACCTCTCGTGGGACGGCAACTTCGGCGAGTACGGCTTCCTCACCCGGCTTCGCGCCGAGCAGCTGCGCGACATCGGCCCCGTCCTGGCGCCGCACTCCGCCTTCCTGCTCGCGCAGGGCGTCGAGACACTGCCGTACCGGATCCAGGCACACGTCGACAACGCTCGCCGCGTCGCCGAATGGCTCGACGCCGACCCGCGCATCGAGGCGGTCTACTGGGCCGGGCTGCCGGCGCATCCGCACCATGCCCGCGCACGCAAGTACCTGCCCCTCGGGCCGGGGTCGGTCTTCAGCTTCGTGGTGAAGGGCGGCCGCGCGGTCGGCCAGACCTTCATCGAATCCGTCGACCTCGCTAGCCACCTCGCCAACATCGGTGACGCAAAGACGCTGGTCATCCATCCCGCCTCGACAACCCACGCACAGCTTACCGAGCAGCAATTGCTGCACGCCGGGGTCCTGCCCGGCCTCGTCCGGCTCTCCGTTGGCATCGAGGATGCGGAGGACATCATCTACGACCTCGACCAAGCACTCTCCCGTGCCGTCGAGCAGCACGGCACTCCGGATGCTCCGACCGAACTTGCGGAGGAGACGACGACAACCCTGCACACCCCGGCCGTGGAGGTCTGAGTATGAGCACGACCGGTATGAGCACGACCGACACGAGCACGACCGACACGAGCGGAGCCGAGCCGAGCGGGGGCGAAGCCGTTGTGCAGCTGTCCAACGGGCTCAGCTGCTCCGTTCCTGCACACTCTCCGCTGGCAAAGATGCTGCACTCCCAGCGCACCTGGGTCGGACCGGACGCTCGCACACGCCTCGACATCCTCCGCCGTGCGAAGACGGTTGCGATCGTCGGCGCCTCGCCGAACCCGGCTCGCTCCTCGTACTTCGTCGCGACCTACCTCCAGCAGTCGAGCGACTATGAGCTGTATTTCGTCAACCCGAACGCCACCGAGATCCTGGGGCAGCCGGTCTACCGCAGCCTCGCCGATCTGCCGGTCGTCCCCGACATTGTCGACGTGTTCCGCAGGGCGAGCGACATCCCCGCCGTGATTGATGACGTGCTCGCGATCGGCGCCCCCACGGTGTGGGTGCAGCTCGGCATCTGGAATCAGGAGGCTGCCGAGTACGGCGAGTCGAAGGGCCTCACGGTGGTGATGGACCGCTGCCTCAAGGTGGAGCACGCGCGATTCCATGGCGGACTGCACCTACTGGGCTTCGACACCGGCCAGATTTCGGCGCGCAAGACGCTGCGCTGAGGCGCGGCCCGAGTCCCGACCGCGCCTGCACCCACCGTTCGGCTTGCAGGAGCTTTCTCGGCTCGGGGGAACGAGCGGATCCCGCGAGCCGACCACGAGTGCGGGAGGAGTCGGGTCAGTCGCCCTTCACATTCACCAGCTGGCGGAGTGTGTGGCGTACCTCCACGAGATCGGCCGCGTCGGCCATCACCCGGTCGATCGGCTTGTAGGCCGCGGGAATCTCGTCGATAAAAGCGTCGGTGTCGCGATACTCGATCCCGGCCATTGCCTCCCGCAGCTGGTCACGCGTGAAGGTGCGCCGTGCAGCCGACCGAGAGTACTCGCGTCCTGCCCCGTGCGGCGAGGAATTCAGAGACAGGGCGTTCCCGCGCCCCACCACCACGTACGAAGCGGTCCCCATCGACCCGGGGATGAGTCCGGGGCGCCCAGCGTCCGCCTGGATCGCGCCCTTGCGACTGACCCAGACGTCCCGGCCCCAGTGTCGCTCCTTTTCGGTGAAGTTGTGGTGGCAGTTGATCCGCTCCGCCTCCTCGACCTCGCGGCCAAGCCACTCGGAGAGCTGCCGGACAACGCGGTCCATCATGTCCTCGCGGTTGAGCAGGGCGAAGTGCTGGGCCCAGCGCAATTCAGCGATGTAGCGGTCGAACTCGGCGGTCCCCTCGACCAGGTAGGCGAGATCAGGGTCCGGCAGGCTGATCCAGTGGCGCGCGCAGTACTCGCGGGCGACACGGATGTGCGCGCTCGCGATCTGGTTGCCGACGCCGCGTGATCCCGAGTGCAGGAACAGCCAGACTGTGCCGGTCTCGTCGACGCTCACCTCGATGAAGTGGTTGCCGCTGCCGAGAGTGCCCACCTGGAGGCGCCAGCGCCGGGCGTAGCTGTCCGGGTCGAAGCCGGCCTCGACGGCAAGAGCCTCCAGATCGGCGATGCGCGGCGCCGCGGTGGCGACGATTCTCCCGTTGGCCGCTCCCGCCGACAGCGGGACCGCCCTCTCGATCTGCTGTCGCAGCTCAGACAGGTCGTGCCCAGCGAGATCGTCGCGTGTGAAGGCGGTGCGCACGGCGATCATGCCGCAGCCGATGTCAACACCGACCGCCGCGGGGATGATGGCGCCGTCGGTCGGGATGACGGAGCCGACGGTCGCGCCGAGACCCAGATGCGCATCGGGCATCAGCGCTAGGTGGGGGAAGACGAACGGCATGCGGGAGGCGGTAAGGGCCTGCTCGCGCGCGTTGTCGTCCAGAATGCTCGCCCAGGAAACGAGACGATCGGTGATCCTCTGCATAGTTCCTCCTCTCAGGTGGTTTCGGCGGTCGCCGCGGAGGTTTCGGCGCTCGCTGTGGTGAAGGGAGACGTGTCCGCTGCGGCGCGCTGCCGCAGGTCGGGCACGCGTCACTGCCCTTTTGGACGAGTACGGGCGGGAATAGGCGGTGTCCTCCGGGAGCCCTCGGCGCAGGTCCACGGCTGCCGGACACGCGGCTGAAGCGCTGCCAGCGGACGTGTCGAGCGCTCGGGTCTTGTCAGAAGCCAGTGTGCGGAAAGGAGGATCGTCGGCAAAGCGGCGTTCACGGTCTGCTCCCTCCCGGCACCTGAGGCCCACTCCGGCGGTGCGTCCCGGCGAAAATAGCAGCCCGCGCGCGTCATGAGTGACCCGGGCGCGTCTCGACGCCGCCGAGTGTCCTCCTGCCGGTCGGCGCCAGCCTCTCTTGCGGGACCGAGACGCTTCCACATCTCGTAACCGCCATGTGGACACGACGTTGGCTCCGGCCACTATTCCGGCGCGGTCATGCGGAGCGCGTGCGATGCGCTGGGCACGATGCTCGCGCTCGGCCCCGGCGACGCGGGACACTCCGACCACGCGCACGACGAGTGGTGAGCCTCGGGGAAACGTCCTGACCACCGCCCCGGGGTGGGTGCCCGACTGGGTACCCACCGCGATATCGCTCCAACCGTCCCGTGTAGCCCGGCGTAGTCTCAGTGGATGAGCGCCTACGTCTCCGTCTTCGACCTGTTCAGCGTCGGGATTGGGCCGTCCAGTTCGCACACCGTCGGCCCGATGCGCGCCGCCCTCGCGCTCGCGGAGCGGATCCGAGACGCGGGGATCCTGCACCAGGTCAGCCGGGTGGGCTGCACTCTCTACGGCTCGCTTGGGTCGACCGGGATCGGCCACGGTACTCCCGACGCCGTCGTCGCCGGGCTCTCGGGCCTCGATCCCGAGACGTGCGATCCAGAAGAGGTTCGCGGAGCATGGCATCGTCTCGAGGATGCGGGCTCGATCATGCTGGCCGGCGAGAAGCGCCTCCCGATGACGCGCGACGATATCGCCTTCGAGCCGCGGACCCGGCTGCCCGAGCATCCGAACGCCCTGACCTTCAGCGTGTGGCTTGGCGACGCACCGCTGCCCGTGTGGGAGGAGACCTACTACTCGATCGGCGGCGGGTTCATCCGCCGGGCGGGAGAGCGCGCCGAGCTGGCGGCTCTCGCCGCGCACCCCTTCCCGTTCGACTCGGGCCTCGACCTGCTCGCGATCTGCGACCGGACGGGCACGGGAATCTCCGAGATCGCCCTCGCGAACGAGTGGGCCCTGCACCCCGGAGTCAACGTCATCGAGCGCCTGGACGCAGTCTGGGACGCGATGGCAACCTGCGTCGAGCACGGGCTGGCGACCGAAGGCATACTTCCCGGCGGGCTCGGCGTCCGCCGCCGCGCCTCCGTGCTGCGGAAGCGGCTCGAAGCCTTCGAGGAGGACCCACTTGACCGTGCCCGGGCGACCTCGGTGGAGTGGCTGCACGCGTTCGCCCTCGCGGTCAACGAGGAGAACGCCGCAGGTGGGCGCGTCGTCACCGCGCCGACGAACGGGGCGGCGGGCATCATTCCGGCGGTGGCGCACTACTACCTCCGCTTCGTCCCGGGGGCCGACCGGGCGGGCGTGAGGCGGTTCCTCCTGACAGCGGCGGCGATCGGCTCGCTCTGCAAGACGAACGCCTCGATCTCGGGAGCGGAGGCGGGATGCCAAGGCGAGGTCGGCTCTGCCTGCGCGATGGCCGCCGGGGCTCTGTGCGCAGTGCTCGGCGGAACTCCGCAGCAGGTCGAAAATGCGGCCGAGATCGCGATGGAACACCACCTTGGCCTGACCTGCGACCCGGTGGGCGGGCTCGTGCAGATCCCGTGTATCGAACGCAACGCCATCGCATCGTCGACTGCGGTGAGTGCAGCACGGCTGGCGCTGCACGGCGACGGTACCCACCGCGTCTCGCTCGACGCAGTGATCGAGACGATGCGCCAGACCGGAATCGATATGTCCTCGAAGTACAAGGAGACGAGCGAGGGCGGGCTGGCGGTCAACGTCATCGAGTGCTGAAGCCGCTCCGTACACCGAGGTGCCGACTCCGGGTAGGCCGATGACAACCTGGGGTCTCGCAGCTGCCGACACGGCAGAAACCGGCGGGGCTCGGCCCGGGACTGCTTCATTTTGAGTGCCGTGTAGCGCGAACCACGTGACGCGTCCGCTGGCGCTGCAGAAGGCCGGCCGTTCGGAGCAGGGCGATCAACGGATCGGCCGCGATCGCCTCTCGCCACTCCCAGCGGATCACACGGAGACCGAGGAGCCGCAGCGCGTTCTCGCGCCGCTTCTCGCGGAATGCGGCGCCGACGAAGCCGTCGGCCTGCTCGGCCGCTAAGACCCCGTACATCTCGCGCCCGTCGATGTCACCGACGAGGCCACACGCCGGCCAGTCGAAAACGGTCACCACTGTGGCGCCATCGGGCAGGTGCCAGACGTGCCGGAGGCGCGGCGCGGGGAAGCCCGCGACGGCGATCTCGACTCTGCTGACCGACTCAAGCGGCGAGCCCGCACGCGCATCCGCGAACGAGACGGCCTCGGCGGCCATCCGCACCCCGCGTCCGCTGCCTAATCGATCCACACGCACGCGCAGGGTTTCGCGCAGCCGCTCCGGATCGCGACCGGCGACCGCCTCGGCGTGCAGAACGTGATCGACGGCGACGACGGCTCGGCGCAGCGTCGAGTGACGGGCGAGGTCGACGACCGTATCGGCGATGGACGAGACGGGGATCCCTCCGATCTCCACCACGTCTGGCGGCACCGCGAAGCTCCGCTCCCGTATCGAGCCGCGCGTCCGGCTCCCGACACCGGCCCTCGCCAGAACGTGAACGCGAGGATCGAGCCCATCAATCAGAGGAATACCGTGCAGGAGAGCGGCGGACTCCCCGACAAGGACGCCCTCGCGGCGCAGTCCGACCGCCGCACGGACGCGGGCGTGCTGACGTGTCGCCTCATCCGCCGCCCGCCACGCAGCCGCCGGCGTGCGCACCCCGCGCCACAGCGTTTCGAGATCGCGTGCGAGAGCGGAGGGGGTGCCGCGTCGGCGCAAGTCGCGGACGAAGAAGAGGGGGAGTTGCGTCATGCGTCGATCCTGGGTGATCGGCTCGTCCTCCGGACGGGCCCGGACGGATCTGGGGAAAACCGGTCCCTGTGGAGGAGCCTCTGCTCGCGGCAAGTCGCCCGGCCCACGGCATCCGCTCGCAGACACTCCACCGTGTCCCCTTCGACGCCACGGTGAGAGCGGAACGCGCACGTCGCGGCATACGGCCGCGCAGCCGACCGCGGGCGGCCCGCATGAAGCCCCGTGACGGGTATGCGGGCGGATGTCGGCGGTGGCGCCTAGCGTGGAGCAGGTGAGCAACACTTCGACCCCTTACCTCGCCCGGCCGATCGTCTCGACGCAGTGGCTAGCCGATCACCTCGGCCGCGACAACCTCGTCGTCGTCGACGCCAGCGTTCTCCTCGTGCCCGGCCACGATGGCCTTCCCGGCTATCTCAGCGGCGACGAGCAACACCTCGTCGAAGGCCACGTGCCCGGTGCGGTCTTCGGTGATCTCCTCCAGCAGCTCTCCGACCCCGAGGCGCCGTTCCCCTTCTCCCGCCTCGACCCCGGGCGCTTCGCTGCCGCGACCGCCGCCCTCGGCATCGATGATGACTCTGTGGTCGTGGTCTACGACTCGGCGGTGGGTCAGTGGGCCTCGCGCCTGTGGTGGCTGCTGCGCTCCGCGGGGCACGACGCGGTCGCCGTGCTGGACGGCGGCCTGTCGGCGTGGCGGCGCGAGAAGCGACCGATCGAGACCGGACACGTCGAGCCCGCCCCGAGCAAGGGGATCACGGTCCGCGTGGAGCGGCCACTCTGGATCGACAAGGCCGGCGTCGAGAGCGTGCTCCGCGGCGAGGCGGCCGGCGCCCTCGTCTGCGCCGTCCCGCCAAAAGAATTCACCGGCGAGGAGGGGCGGAGGCTTCGTCGCGGGCACCTCCCCGGCTCGCGCAGCGTTCCGGCCGGCCGTTTAGTCGACCGCACAGCCAACACTCTGCTGCCGCCCGAGCGACTGCGCGCGCTGTTCGGCGCGAGCCTGGAGTCCGAGCGCATCGTCCTCTACTGCGGAGGCGGTATCGCGGCCACCGCGGACGCGCTCGCGCTCGCGGTCCTGGGCGTCGAGACGGCGGTCGTCTATGACGGCTCGCTCAATGAGTGGGCGGCCGACCCCGACGCGCCGCTCGTAGTCACGGCCGCGTGACGATCTCCTCCGGAAGCCGCGTGCTGGGCAGAGCGCAGACGAAGGACTCGCAGGAGTACGCGGTCGGCAGGGCGTCCCGCGAGACTCGTCCCTCGAAGAGTTCAAAGCCCGCCTCTGCCCACTCCCGAGCGCCCTCATCCGAAACCCCCGCCAGTACACCGAGTTCCGTCTCCTGCGCCCCACGAAGCAGATCGGCGAGCCCGGCGGCGCAAGGAGCGACGAGCACAAGCTGGCGGACCGGACGGGCGAGGCGCGACGCGAGCGCGAGCACGGCGCCGAACCCCATCGGCTGCGCGAGCGAGCCCGGTGCGACCACGGTGACGACCGCCTCCGCCGCCACGCGGTAACGCCGCTGGCCCGTTAAGAGGTACAGCTCGTGCGCCGCCTCGGCCGTCGCCGCGAGGCCGGAGGGGTACGCGCCCTCAGAAGGATCAGCTGCGAGCAGCAGGCCGCGAGCTGTCAGCGCCGGGTCGCCTCCGCCCGGGAGGGCGAACGGCAGCGGCCCGGACGCAGCATCAACGGCACCATCAAGGAGCGACCGTGCCACAACGGCGTAGCGCGGCCGGCCCTCGGCGAGCGCGAGCTGGAGGAGGCCGCCGGCGAGCATCCCGAGGTCCTCCAGCACCGGTCGCGCCGCCGACACCGCGTCGCCGAGGGAGGCGCGAACGCTCACTCGTCCATCGACGACGTGCCGCCTGAGCAGGAAGTCCGCCGCACGCCGGGCCGCCTCGATCCACTCCGCGCGCCCGAGCGCCCTGCCTGCGCGGGCAAGTGCCCGGATGGCGAGCCCGTTCCACCCCGTGACGACCTTCTCATCGAGCGATGGCGGCACAAGGCGGGAGCGGTCGGCCGCGAGGTAGTAGCCGCCCTCCGAGCGCTGCCCGTCGATGATGCTCTCCGAGTCCTGGGCGCTCGCGAAGCCACCACTCGGCCGCTGCAGTGTGGTCACGAGGAAGGAGGCGATCCCCTCCGCGATACCCGCGACTTCGTCGCTGCGAGTGCCCGCGCGACCGAGCAGCAGAGCGGCGACGTCGAGCAATTGCGCGTTGTCGTACAGCATCCGCTCGTAGTGCGGTTCGCTCCAGTCGGCCTGCGTCGCGTAGCGGAAGAAACCGCCGTCATGATCGCGCAGCGGGGACGCGGCGAGGGCAAGGAGAGTCCGCTCGGCGAGCGCGGCTCCGCTAGCCCGGGTAGCAAGGAACCCGAGCACCGGCGCGACCGGGAACTTCGGCGCGCCGCCGAACCCGCCGTACACGCGGTCCTCCTCGGCGGCCAGAGCGGCGACTGCGCTCTCGAGCGCGGCGTCGTCCGGAAGTGTCGAGGCGGCGGGCAAGGAGGCGGTCGCCTCGCGCAGCGCCGCCGCGAGGGAGCCTGCCGTTGCCTGCACCTCGTCGCGGCGTAGCCGCCACGCTTCGGAGACTGCGGTGAGCACGTCGGCGAACGCGGGCACGCCACCGACGGCGCGGGGCGGGAAGTAGGTGCCGGCAAAGAAGGTCTCGCCGGCGGGAGTGGCGAACGCGGTCAGCGGCCAGCCGAGCTGACGGGTGAAGGCGCTCGCGGCCCTCAGATAGGCGGTGTCGACATCGGGATGCTCCTCCCGGTCGACCTTCACGGCGACGAAGCCCTCGTTGAGCTGCGCCGCGAGCATCGGATCCGAGAACGATTCCCGCGCCATGACGTGGCACCAGTGGCACGTGGCGTAACCGATGGAGATCAGCAGGGGGACATCGCGGCGCTTGGCTTCGGCGAACGCCTCCTCGCCCCACGGAAACCAGTCGACCGGATTATCCGCGTGCGAGCGGAGGTAGGGGCTGACACTGGAGCGCAGTCGTTCGGCCATGCGCCCCAGGCTAGGCGCGGGCTGACTGCGCATCAGGGGGTTGCCGGACGCTCAGCGCTCGAAGAACCAGCCGCTTGGCCGCTCCGTGCCGCGAACGACGGTGCCCGCGCCGCCTCCGCGCCCTCGCCGCCCCAGTACGAGGTAGGCGATGCTGCCGAAGAACGGGGCGATCACGATGAACGCCACCCACGCCACTTTCGCGACCTTCGACAGCCGCGGATTCGCGAGCACGCCCTGAATCGCGAATAGCAGCAGCACGATGTTCAGCACGACCAGCAGGGACTGTGCATTCATCGAGGTGCTCCCACGAGATCGGGCGTCGCGGTCGACATACGGCGCCGGGGCGCCCGATCTCGTCCGGGACAGGGGATCTCGCGACATTTCGCGAGATAGGGCATTGTCGCATGCGGGCGTAGGGTGGGGGGCTGATGGTGGATGTGTTCAGGGTTCGGTATCCGGCCGAACTGCCCGTGTCGGCGCGGCGTGAAGACATTGCGGCGGCGATCCGCGACAACCAGGTGGTCATCGTCGCGGGGGCGACAGGGTCGGGGAAGACGACGCAGCTGCCAAAAATTTGCCTGGAGCTGGGGCGCGAGAGCATCGCGCACACGCAGCCCCGGCGCATCGCGGCCCGCACGATCGCCGAGCGCATCGCGGAGGAACTCGACGATGAGGTCGGCGGGATCGTCGGATACCAGGTCCGGTTCACCGATAAGGCATCCGCCTCGACGCGGATCAAGCTGATGACCGACGGCATCTTGCTCAACGAGATGAACCATGACCGGATGCTCAGCCGGTACGACACGATCATCATCGACGAGGCGCACGAGCGCAGCCTCAACATCGACTTCCTGCTCGGCTACCTGCACCGCCTCCTGCCGCAGCGTCCCGACCTCAAGGTGATCATCACGTCGGCGACGATCGATCCGCAGAGCTTCGCCGCGCACTTCTCGGACGCCTCCGGGGCCCCGGCGCCGATCATCGAAGTCTCCGGCCGCACCTACCCGGTCGAGATCCGCTATCGCCCGCTGGTCGCCGAGGAGCCGGAGGAGGACGACGACACCGACGTCCCGGATGCGACCAGCGGCAGCCGCGATCTGATGACCGGCATCATCGACGCTCTGGCCGAGCTGGCACGCGAGGATCCGGGGGACGTCCTCGTCTTCCTTTCGGGCGAGAACGAGATCCGTGATGCCGAGGACGCCATTCGCGGGCGGAACCTGCCCGGCACCGAGGTGCTCCCTCTCTACGGGCGCCTCTCCGCCGCCGACCAGCACCGCGTCTTCGAGCGCTCGCGCACTCCCGGCATCCGGCGCCGTGTCGTGCTGGCGACCAATGTCGCGGAGACGAGCCTCACCGTTCCCGGAATCCGCTATGTGATCGACGGCGGCACCGCCCGCATCTCGCGCTACAGCGCGCGCTCGAAGGTGCAGCGCCTCCCGATCGAGGCCGTTTCGCAAGCCTCGGCGCATCAGCGCTCCGGCCGCTCGGGCCGCACCAGCGCGGGCATCGCGATCCGCCTCTACTCCGAGGAGGACTACCTCCGCCGGCCTGAGTACACCGACCCCGAAATTCTCCGCACGGGCCTGGCCGCGGTCATCCTGCAGATGATCTCGCTCGGCCTCGGCGACATCGCGTCCTTCCCCTTCCTCACGCCTCCCGACTCCCGCGGCATCAAGGACGGCCTCGACCTCCTCACCGAACTCGGCGCCCTCCAGACCCCCGCCTCCCCCCTGCGAGGTGCCTCTTCGGTCCGCAACACGCCGCAGCACGCGAGCACGACTGGCATCTCGCAAAAGGAGACGGCGCCGCAGCTCACCCGGATCGGGCGGGATCTCGCGCGGCTGCCCATTGATCCGCGGTTCGGGCGGATGGTGATCGAGTCGCGTCGGCACGGGGTGAGCCGCGAGGTGATGGCGATCGTCGCGGGACTCACGATCCAGGACGTCCGCGAGCGCCCGCTCGAGCGACGCGCGCAGGCCGACCAGCAGCATGCGCGCTTCGTCGATCCGACCAGCGACTTTCTCACCCTGCTCAACCTGTGGAATTACCTGGAGGAGAAGCAGGAGGAACTCTCCTCCAGCGCGTTCCGCCGGCTCTGCAAGGGCGAGTTCCTCAACTACCTGCGCGTGCGGGAGTGGCAGGACGTCTTCGGCCAGCTCCGCCAGCTGGCCCGGCCGCTGAAGCTCGAACTCGGCGAGCCAAAGATCGACCCCGACGGCATCCACCGGAGTCTCCTGGCCGGCCTGCTCTCGCACCTCGGCATCAAAGACACCACCTCGCAGCAGGCTCAGCGCGCGGCGAAGAACCGCGAGCGCCAGAACGTGCAGTACATCGGCGCCCGCAACGCCAAATTCTCGATCTTCCCGGGCAGCGCACTCGCCAAGAAGCTGCCCGATGCGGTGATGAGTGCGGAGTTGGTCGAGACGAGCCGCCTCTTCGCCCGCTCGAACGCGGCGATCGACCCGGCCTGGGCTGAGGCGATCGCGGGCGACCTGGTCAAGCGGCAGTTCAGCGAGCCACACTGGGAAAAGTCGCAGGGCGCGGCCGTCGCCTATGAAAAGGTCACGCTCTACGGAGTTCCGATCATCGCGCGTCGCCGCGTCCAGTTCTCGCGGATCGACGCCTCCTCCGCGCGCGAGCTGTTCATCCGGCACGCGCTCGTCGAGGGCGAGTGGGAGTCGCGGCACGCGTTCGACCGCAAGAATCGCGCTCTGCGGGCCGAGCTCGAGCGGCTGGAGGAGCGGACGCGTCGCCGTGATCTGCTCGTCGACGACGAGGCGGTCTTCGACTTCTACGACCGACGCCTCCCCCGCGACATCACCTCGGTGCGCTCCTTCGACTCCTGGTGGCGCACGGCCCAGCACGACGAGCCGGACCTGCTGACGATGACGCAGGAGACGCTCCTCCCCGAAGACGCGGAGCAGATTGACGAGACCGCCTTCCCCACGCAGTGGCGCCAGGCCGACCAACGCTTGCGCCTCTCGTACCGGTTCGAGCCGGGCACGGAGGAGGACGGAGTGACGGTGCATGTGCCGCTCGCGCTGCTGCCCCGCGTCACTCCTCTCGGCTTCGACTGGCTGGTGCCGGGTCTGCGCGCCGAGCTGGTGACCGCGATGATCAAGGCGCTGCCCAAGCATCTGCGCCGGAACGTGGTGCCCGCGAATGACTGGGCACGGAAGCTCACTGCGTCCCTGCCACAGGACGTGCCGAACCCGCCGACCGAATCGTTTGCCGCGACCTTGGCCGGAGCGATCCGCCGCGAAGCGGGGGTGGTCCTGCAGCCCGAGGACTTCGACCTCGAGCGGATCCCCTCGCACTTACGCGTCACCTTCGCCGTCGCCGACGAGCGTGGGCGCACGATCGCGGCCGGCAAAGAACTCGCTCCGCTGGCCGAGAGGTTGCGAGGTCGGGTCCGCGACGAGGTCGCGCGGGTGGTCGAGGCTCGCGTTCCGGACGCGCTCGAACGCCGAGGTATGAAGACCTGGGACATGCCCGAGCTCCCCCGCGTCACCGACACGCGGCAGGGCGGTAACACGATCCGCGCCTACCCCGCGCTGATCGACGACGGCGACTCAGTGTCGATCCGTCTGCTTGCCACACCCGAAGACCAGGCCCGCGAGCACCCGCAGGGCGTGCGGCGTCTACTCCTCCTGGCAACCCCGAGCCCGGTGGCCTACGTGCAGCAGCACCTCACTTCGAACGAGAAGCTCGTGCTTGCGCAGAGCCCGTACCAGAACACGACCGCACTGTTCACGGACTGCCTGCTTGCCTGCGTCGACGCGGTGCTCTGGCGGATGAAACCCGACGGGATGCTGTTCCTCCGCGCCGAGTTCGACGCCGTGCGCGACCGCGTCTCGGCGAGCGTGATGGACACGATGTTCGAGACGGTGAAGACGGTCACGACGATCCTGACCACGGCCCGCGGAGTCGAGAAGGCGCTCAAAACCTCGACGAGCATGGCGCTGCTGCCGGCGCTGACCGACGCGCGGGAGCAACTCTCGGGCCTCCTTTACCCGGGTTTCGTCTCGGCCACGGGAGTGGAGCGGCTGCGGCACCTGCCGCGCTATCTTGCGGCAATGACGGAGCGCTTTGGCAAGATTGCCGAGAACGTGGGCCGCGACCGGGTCTGGCTGAACGAGGTGCAGGCCGCCCAGGATCTCTATCGCTCGGCCGGAGGCGAGCTGCCGCTGCCCGCGCACGCTCCGGAGCACCTGGCTCGCGCCCGCTGGATGATCGAGGAGCTGCGGGTGAGCTTCTTCGCCCAGGCCCTCGGTACCGCTGAGAGCGTTTCCCTCCCCCGCATCCGCAAGGTGCTCACGGGCTGACGCCCCCTTGGGCCGGGGACCTTCGAGGGAGCCTCCGACAGGGGGTTCCCTCGACGGTCCGAGGTTCCCCCGCTGGGCGCTAGGGTCGTCCGGTGGGCAGCTATACCGATCTGTTGAAGACCCCCGGGGTGGGGCGAATCATTGCGGCGCAGCTCACCGCGCGCTTTCCCTTTGGGATGCTCTCGCTGGCATTTCTGCTGCATGTCGAGCGGGTACACGAGTCCTACGCGGCGGCAGGCCTGGTGCTGGGCTCGATGTCGATCGGGCAGGCCATCGCCGGTCCGCTGACGAGCCGCCTGATGGGTCGGCTCGGGATGCGCCGCGTGCTCACGCTCACCCTCATCGTCTGCGCGAGCGCGATCATCGCGATGGCGCTCCTTCCGCTCGAAGTGTGGCAGTTCGTGGTGATCGGCTTCGTCGCCGGCCTCAGTATGCCTCCGGTGCAGCCTGCGGTCCGCACTATCTACCCGAAGATGGTGACCAGCTCGCAGCTGACCCCGCTCTTCTCGCTCGATGCCTCCGCCCAGGAAATCATCTGGGTGCTTGGCCCGGTGTTGACGACCTTCGTGTCGATCCAGGTGTCGACAGTCGCGGGCATCCTCACCGCCGCAGCGTTCCTGATCGGCGGCGGAGTGTGGTTCATCGCCTCGCCCGAGGTCGGCCGCGTGCGAATCCCTCGTTCGAAGCGCCGCCTCGGCGTCGTGCTGACCAAGCCGCCCGTCCTGCTGGCGACCGTGGTCGGCTTTCTCCTGGTCGGCGCGTGCTCCGCGCTGGAGGCGGGCGTCGTCGCGGTCTTCGGCGAGGGCGGGACCGAGTCGGGCATCGTGTTAGCCGTCTTAGCGGTGGGTTCGCTGGCCGGCGGCCTCACTCTTGGCCACGTCCCCATCAGCCGGTGGGCGACGGCGCGGCGGATGCTGGTGGTGACCGTGGGGATGAGCCTCGCCGTCGTCTCGACCGATTTCTGGTGGCTCTGCGTCACTCTCTTCCTGGCCGGCATCGGCATCGCTCCGGCTCTCGCCGCGCTCTTCGCGATGACGGCCTCGAGCGTGCGCTTCTCGGAGACTGCGGAGGCGTACGGCTGGGTCGGCACCGGACAGCTCATCGGCGCCGCGCTCGGCTCCGCCATCGCGGGCGCGCAAATCGACCGCGCCGGACCGACCGCCGCGATCGTCGTCGCAGCCGTCTTCGCGCTCGTCGGCTTCCTCGTTCCCGCGCTCGGCCGGAGGTACCACCCGGACCTTCGCGGCCGCGACGCGAGCCCCCTTGCGGACACGGAACCCGTCACGCTGCCCACCTGAGGCGACACCGTGTTGTCGAGCGCAACACGGCCCCCTAGGTTGGGTGCCACGAGAGGGAGAGGTCTGTGATGGGGCTGCGGGAGGATGCAGAGGCACTGGTGCACGAGCACCGGCGCATCGCTGCCCGCTCCGACATCCTCGACCCGTGGTCCGATCCCGAGACGCCGGAGTGGTGCGCCGAACTCACCGCCGCGCTCTGGCAGGGCTCGTTCCGGCCCAGCCCCGTCTACTTCCGCCGCGAGGACGCCTCCCACGCCTGGCGCGGCCCGCACTCGACCCGCCTGCACCATCTCGGCTTCGGCTGGCAACTCACTGCCCGCCGTCAACACCGGGGCGTGGTCAGCGCCGAGACGGCGGTCGTCCTCGAGACAGGCACGCTCTGGTCGGGTCTCGGCGTCGGACGTCGGCCCGCGCGTGCCTTGCGTGGCCGCTTGAGCGTCGAGGGGATGCAGGCCGGGCACGACGTTCACTTCGCTGTGCGCGCCATCGAGGATCGGAGTGACGTGGCGCGTGCCGAGCGCCGCCTCCTCTTCGGCGTGGCCGGTCTCGCGGCGCTGATCGAGGACGGAGTGCACGTCGGCCAGGAGGGCGAACTCGACTGGAACGTGTGAGCGATGGAACGTCGCAGCGCCCGTGCCAGCATGGAGACATGAGCGTCCCCCTCTTTCCCCTGAACGACGGCCGTGCGATTCCGCAGCTCGGGCTCGGCGTCTACAAGATCGGTGACGAGGAGGCGGCCCGCGCGGTCGCCGTCGCCCTTGAAGCCGGCTACCGCCACATCGACACGGCGACCCTCTATGGCAACGAGCGCGGTGTCGGCGCCGGCATCCGTGCGAGCGGTCTGCCCAGGGAGCACGTCTTCGTGACGACGAAGGTCTGGAACGAGGATCACGGCTTCGACGAGACCCTCGCCGCCTTCGACCGAAGCCTCGAACTCCTCGGCACCGACTACGTCGACCTCTACCTCGTGCACTGGCCGATTCCCTCCCGAGACCGCTACGTCGACACTTACCGCGCGCTCGAACGCGTGCAGCGGGAGGGACGGGCCCGTTCGATCGGCGTCTCCAACTTCGCTCCCGAGCACGTGCAGCGCCTGCTCGGCGAGACCGGGGTCGTGCCTGCGATCAACCAGGTCGAGCTGCACCCGCGGCTGCCCCAGGAGGAGGTGCGCGCGTTCGACGCTAAGCACGGCATCGTCACCGAGGCGTGGTCGCCACTCGCCCGCGGGCGCCTGCTAGAGGAGCCGACGTTGGCGGCCATCGCGCGAAAACACGGCGTCTCCCCCGCGCAAGTCGTGCTGCGCTGGCACGTTCAACTGGGCGTCGTCGTCATCCCCAAATCGGTGACTCCGGCGCGGATCCGCGAGAACCTCGACGTGTTCGGCTTCGCGCTCGACCCCGAGGACCTGGCCCGTATCGCCACACTCGCTACCGGCGAACGCACCGGCCGCGACCCCCGCCTGGACTAGACGGCCGCCGCCCCCTGCGCGAGGGAGGAGTCAAAGGTGGGAAAGGGCGGGTGTTTCCGGCGTGTGAAATGTCGCGGGAGGGGGATGGGAGGCACGGCTTCCTGTGAATAGCCTCTCAAGTGGCGCGGATGTCTCCCAGATTCAGGAGTGACGCGGCGAGGTCGCCGATGCGGCGGCCTGTTCTTGAGACAAGGGAGCCCCAGTGGCGCGAACCACGCACACCCCGAGCGGTCGACGACGCAGCTCACTGATCGGATCGAGCGCGATGATTGGAGCTGGTGCCCTCGTCGCCGGCTTCGCCTTCGCCCCGACGGCGAGCGCCGTAGAGCCGGTCACCTTCGCCGACAGCGTCACGGTCGATGGCATCATGACCCACCTCGAGGCGCTTCAGGCCATCGCGGACGCCAACGGCGGCACCCGCGCGATCGGCACCCCGGGTTACGAACTCAGCGGGGAGTACATCGAGTCGGTCCTCGCGGCTGCCGGCTACACCACCGAACGCCAGGACTTCACGACAGCGACCCAGGCCATCGACGCCTTCTCGCTGACAACCAGCACAGGAGCCGTCGGCACCCCGATGGAGTTCACCCCCTCGACGCCCGAGGGCGGTGTGACCGGCGAGCTGATCGCCCCCGTCGATCCGCTCGGCTGCACCACCGACGCCTGGACAGGCCTCGACGCCACCGGCAAGGTCGCGCTCGTCAGCCGCGGCACGTGCAGCTTCCTCGAGAAGTCGATCGCTGCCGGTGCCGCAGGTGCCTCGGCGATCCTCATCTACGACAACGCCCCGAGCGACGCGCTGAACGGCACGTACGGCGGTCAGGACGAGGCCGCAATTCCCGGTGTGGGGCTCACCCAGGCCGAAGGCCAGGCGCTGCTCGCCGCGCTCCCGGCCGAGGCGACTCTGGTGGTCGATCAGACGACCACCGAGGTCGAGACCTTCAACATCGTCACCGAAACCCCCGGCGGTGACCACGACAACGTGGTCATGCTCGGCGCGCACCTCGATAGCGTGCCCGCCGGTCCTGGCATCAACGACAACGGCTCCGGATCCGCGACTCTTCTCGAAACCGCCGTGCAGCTCGCCGAGGCGGGTGGGACCACTAACGCGGTGCGCTTCGCCTGGTGGGGCGCGGAGGAGGTGGGCCTTGTCGGCTCCTACACCTACGTCGATTCGCTCACGGAGGAGGACGCCGCGAAGATCTCGACCTACATGAACTTCGACATGGTCGCCTCGCCGAACTATGTGATCTCGGTCTATGACGCAAACGAGTCGACCTACGAGGCTCCCGTCGAGGTGCCCGCCGGCTCGATCGCGACCGAGCAGGCGTTCACCGATTATTTCGATTCGATCGACCAGCCCTGGATCGACACCGCCTTCGACGGCCGCAGCGACTATGACGGCTTCATCTCGGTGGGTATCCCGTCCTCGGGCGTCTTCACCGGCGCCGACGACGTCAAGACGGAGGAGGAGGCTGCGCTGTTCGGCGGCACCGCCGGCATCACTCACGACCCGAACTACCACTCCGCCGCGGACAACATCGACAACATCAATCAGGAGGCGCTGGGCATCACGTCGAAGGCCATCGCATTCGTCACGGCCTCGTTCGCCGAGGACACCTCCGCGATCGACGCCGAGAAGAACCCGAGCGTGCCGGAGCCCAGCCCGACGCCGACCGTCACTCCCACCGCCGCTCCCCCGGTGGAGCCGACCATCGCTCCGACCACGGAGCCGACGAGCACGCCGACCGCCGCGCCGACGACCGCCCCCGTGCCGAGCGGCACCCCGTCCACGGTCGCCCCGCGCCCTGGCGGGGGAACCCGCCCGCCGCTCGCCTCGACAGGCGCTGACATCGGCCTCCCGCTCGGCATCGGTGGCCTGCTGATCGCCGGTGGGCTCGGCGGGCTGCTGCTCGCGACGCTGCGCCGCCGGCGCGCCGAGCGGAGCTAGCCGCCTCCACCCGCGAGCCGTTGTCTCCCTCCTCCCGCGCGGGGGAACCCCGAACCGGGGTTTCCCCGCGGGGGTGCCAGGGCTATCGGCGGCCGGAGACACGGTGTTCACTGGGGCCATGCGAGCCATCTGGAAAGGCGCGATCACCTTCGGTCTGGTCAACGTGCCGGTCAAGATCTACAGCGCGACCGAGGACCACGACATCCCGCTGCACCAGGTGCACGATGAGGACGGCGGGCGGATCCGGTACCAACGAAAGTGCGAGATCTGCGGCGAAGTCGTCACCTTCGACCACATCGACAAGGCTTACGACGACGGCGAGCGCACGGTCGTGCTGTCGAAAGACGAGTTGAAGGCGCTGCCGGAGGAACGCGACCGCGAGATCGACGTCGTGCAGTTCGTGCCGAGCGAGCAGGTCGACCCGATCATGTTCGACCGCGCCTACATCCTCGAGCCCGACTCCTCCTCCGCCAAGGCCTACGTTCTGCTGCGGCGGACGCTGGAGCAGACCGACCGGACCGCGATCGTCGAATTCGCGCTCCGGCAAAAGACGCGGCTCGCCGCGTTACGGGTGCGCGGCAAGCTGCTCATGGTGCAAACCCTGCTCTGGGCAGACGAGGTCCGCGAGGTCGAGTTCCCCTCCCTGGAGGGCACCACCCGTCTCGCCGCGCGCGAACTCGAGATGTCAGCGCGCCTCGTCGACTCCTATTCCGAGGACTTCGACGCGGCACAGTTCCACGACGCCTACCAGGAGGAGTTGCGCACCCTCATCGACGCCAAGATCGAGCAGGGCGACGCGCTCGACACGGCCGCGACGTTCGGCGAAGCGCCAGAGGAGGCGAGCGGCGGCGAGGTTCTCGATCTGATGGAGGCCCTCAAGCGTTCGGTCGAGCGCAGCCGCGGCGCGAAGAGCGGCGCGGCGGAAAGAGCCGCGAAGAAGGCGCCGGCGACGTCCGCGGCGGCGAAGGTGGATGGGTCGGACGCAGACGGGTCGGAGGCTGCGCCGAAGGCCGGTTCTGGGGAGCCTGCGAAGAAGAGGCCCGCGAAGAAGACCACCGCCGCCGAGAAGGCCGCCTCCTGACCAGCTGGGCTCAGATGGGCTCGTCCATGTCGTCGAGATCGACCGCGATCGCGATGAGCAACGCAAGGAGCGCCTGAGCGTAAGCGTTCTCGGCGGTGCCATCCTCGTACTCCTGCGCCGTGCCGCCGAACTCACTCGTGACGATGTACCGTATCGACGGACCGGCGACCCGGCGGAGCGAGCGAAACGTCCCACGGAGGAGTTCGCGCAGCTGGTCCTCCCGCGGCAGCCAGAGTGAGTCTTCGAGAGACACGGAGTCGAGCGCCCACTCGGTCGTGCCGTTGAAGCCGAGCACGGTCCCGGTCGGGTACTCGTGCGCCTCGATGGTCATCTCACTCACGGTGAAGATGTCGCCGTCGAACCCCTCGCGCTCGATCCGGAAGCGGTCGCCTGTGACAGGGGTCCAGCGCACGCCCGCGGTGCGCAGCGCTCGGGCCAGCTCGGAGGAGATCATCCGACGAGTGTGGCGGATCGACCCGGCTGACGGCCGCAAGGAGGGCCGTGGTGCGGACGGCACTCCGATGTCGGTGGTGGAGTGGACGTTCGGGAAATGTCCGGTCCACAGGCCGGGCACCCGCCGTGCAGAGGACCGACACCCCGTGCGTAGGCTGGCCGCATGACAAACGAGTGGGGAACACCGGACCCGGCGGCCCGGCGTGATCGGTCGGCCGAGGTCGCTTCGACCGCCGGCGCTGGCGGAGTCGACCGGGACCGTGTCGAGGACGCCGAGCGGGCGCTGGCCGTCCGCGAGGTCAAGCGGCGCCGCACCTTTCTGGGGTCGGTGGGCGGCTGGGCGAGTGTCTCCGCGATCACCACCACGGTCTGGGTCGCCACCGGTGCCGACGGCTACTTCTGGCCGATCTGGCCGATCGTCGGTATCGGGATCGGCGTAGTCAGCCAGGCCGCGTCGATCTGGGGTCCGACCCGCAAGGAAATCACGGAGGCGGACATCGCCGCCGAGATGCGCCGCCGAGAGCAGCGCGGCCGCTAATCAACTCGCGCCGTCGAGCCGTCCCACCGCGGTGACGCGGACGACAGCGGCGCCCTGCTCATCCGACTCCGCCAGGTCGACAACGGCGGAGATCCCCCAGTCGTGGTCCCCCGCCGGGTCGTCGAGGATCTGCCGAACCCGCCACTGCGTCGGCTCCTCCGTGACGAGCAGCATCGCCGGGCCGCGCGCATCGGGTCCGGTGCCGATGCGGTCGTGCTCGTCGTAATAATCGTCAAGCACCGCTCCCCACGCGTCGGCGTCGAAGGCCGCATCGAGTTCGCCTAGCGCCTCGTGGTCATCACGGGCCGCGAGCGTCACCCGGCGGAACATTTCGTTGCGCACCAGCACCCGGAAGGCGCGGTGATTTGCTGTCAGGCGGCGCGGAGCCGGCGGCACGATCGACTGGTCCGCCGCGTGCAGCGCCGGGTTGACCAGCTCCTCCCACTCGTCCACCAGCGAGGAGTCGACCTGGCGCACCAGCTCGCCCAGCCACTCGATCAGGTCGTGCAGTTCCTCGTTCTTGAGTTCGTCGGGGATGGTCTGCCGGGCGGCGCGGAACGCATCGGACAGGTAGCGCAGCACCAGTCCCTCCGAACGCGAGAGTTTGTAGAAGGCGGTGTACTCGCCGAACGACATGGCCCGCTCATACATGTCGCGCACGACCGACTTGGGCGAGAGTTCGAAGTCCTTCACCCACGGCTGCGCGGCCGTGTAAGTAGCGAAGGTCGCCTCGAGCAGCTCCTCGAGCGGCTTCGGGTGCGTGACCGACTCGAGCAGCTCCATCCGTTCCTCGTACTCGATCCCCTCCGCCTTCATCGCCGCGACCGCCTCGCCGCGAGCCTGGAACTGCTGGGCGCCAAGGATCGGGCGCGGGTCATCCAACGTCGCCTCCAGCACCGAGATCACGTCGAGCGCGAAGCTCGGCGACTCGGGATCGAGCACGTCGAACACGGCGAGCGCGAACGGCGAGAGCGGCTGGTTGAGCGCGAAGTTCGGCTGCAAGTCGACGGTCAGGCGGATACGCATCACGCCGTCCGCACCGACGCTCTGCTCGATGACGCCCGCCTCCCGCAGCGTGCGGTAGATGCCCAGCGCGCGGCGGGCGAGCTGCAGCTGGCGTTTCCACGGCTCGTGGTTGTCGAAGATCAGCGCGTACACATTCGCGTAGGCGTCGCCGCCCCGCGCGATCACGTTCAGCAGCATCGCCGAGGTGATGGTCATGTGCGAGGTCAGCGTCTCGGGCTCGGCATCGACGAGCTTGCGGAAACTCGGCTCGCCCCAGCTGACGAAGCCCTGCGGCGCGCGCTTGGCGACCCACTTCCTCCGCTTCTTCGGGTCGTCGCCCATCTTGTCGAGCGCCTTCCGGTTCTCGGACTCGTGCTCGGGCGCTTGCACCACCACCGTGCCCGCTGTGTCGTAGCCCGCGCGGCCGGCGCGGCCGGCGATTTGGTGGAACTCGCGGGCGGAGAGCTGCCGCATTCGGGTGCCGTCGTACTTGGTCAGTGCGGTCAGCAGCACCGTGCGGATGGGGACGTTGATGCCGACGCCGAGCGTGTCGGTCCCGCAGATCACCCGCAGCATCCCCTGCTGGGCAAGCTGTTCGACCAGTCGGCGGTACTTGGGCAGCATGCCCGCGTGGTGCACGCCGATGCCGAGCCGGAGCAGGCGCGAGAGGGTCTTGCCGAACGCAGTGGTGAAGCGGAAGCCGCCGATCACCTCGGCGATGCGGTCGCGGTGCTCGCGGGTGGCGATGTTCGCGCTGGTCAACGCCTGCGCGCGCTCGAGGGCTGCGGCCTGCGAGAAGTGCACGACGTAGACCGGCGACTGGTTCGTCGCGAGCAGCTCCTCGATGGAGTCGTGGATCGGCGCGATCTCGTAGAAGTAGTGCAGCGGCACCGGGCGCTCGACGCCGGTGACTCGGGCGGTCTCGCGTCCGGTGCGGCGGCTGAGGTCGGCGGCGAGCGCCGTCACATCGCCCAGGGTCGCGGACATCAGCACGAACTGCACGTGCGGGAGGGTGAGCAGCGGCACCTGCCAGGCCCAGCCGCGCGCCGGATCCGCGTAGAAGTGGAACTCATCCATCACGACCTGGTCGACCGGGGTGTCCGCGCCATGCCGAAGCGCGAGGTTGGCGAGGATCTCGGCCGTGCAGCAGATGATCGGGGCGTCGGCGTTCACCGAGGAGTCGCCCGTGACCATGCCCACGTTGGCGGCGCCGAAGACCTCGACCAGCGCGAAGAACTTCTCGGAGACGAGCGCCTTGATCGGCGCGGTGTAGAAGCTACGGCGTCCGGAGGCGAGGGCCGCGGCGTGCGCGCCGATTGCGACCAGCGACTTCCCAGTGCCGGTGGGGGTCGAGAGGATCAGATTCGAGCCGGACGCGATCTCGAGCATCGACTCGTCCTGCGCCGGGTAAAGCGGCAGCCCCCGCGACACGGCCCATTCCGTGAAGGCCACGTACACCGCGTCGTCGTCGACTCGCCCGTCCGCGTCGGGCGTCGGCATCCGGTCGAGCAGCGTCGAGGTCATCCGCCTATCTTCCCAGCCCGCAACCGGGCGCACCGCGATCCGCGCCGGACGCACCCGGCGCTTCTACTACGCTCGGAGCGAGCGCATAGTCATAGCCAAGATCGCGGAAGATGGTGTCCATTGGCAGATATCCGATGATGTCCCTGTAATCGTCTTCTCCCTGAGAGATGATGATGCCGTAGAGTCTGCCGCTGACATTCGCCACAGGTCCGCCCGAGTCCCCGGGTTGGAGGGCGATTCCGTTGGTGGTGCGGGCGGCGAGTTCACCCGGAGGCAGCCCGGCGGTCGCCGTATCGGCGACTTCGAATGCGCAGTTGACGAAGCTGACGGCGCCGCTGGTGCAGAAGTGTTCGCCGACGGCGGCAATTCCGGCACCAGGGACCGGAACGGCCTGTTGGGTCGAGCCGCGGTTGAGGACGATCCTGCCGACTGCTTTCGGGGTCGTGGGCGGGATAGTGCAGTGGTGCAGCTGGGATGCTCCGCTGCAGATCGGCCGCTGCACCCTGGACGGCGGGATCATCACTATCGCGAGGTCGTAGTGCGAGGAGACCCAGGTCACCGTGCCGACGACCTCACCACCGACCTTGATGGTGTTGCCCTGATCGGCGCAGTGCTCCGGGATCGCGAGATAGCGGGTCGCGCTTCCGATGGGCGAGGCTCGCGAGAACCAATTTCTGGATCGGAGCACGGCCCCCGCGGTGCAGAGCCGACCGCCCTGCACTTCGAGGGCGGTGCCCGCCACGATGGGAATCTGGTCGCGAAGGGACTGCGCGGTCGCCGCAGGGACCGCCGGAGTGAGGGTGATGAGGGTCGCGAGTCCGCAGATGCCGAGGAGAAGAGCGATTGTGCGGCGCGCGGAGGAGGTAAGTGTCATGTGGGTTCTTTTCGTGCTCGATGTGACAGGGGATCGGCACTGTCGCTAAGCCGGTGCGAGTTCGTAGCTGTAGCCGAGGTCTTGCAGGATGGTCGGCATCGCCAGATAGCCCATGATTCCCGTGTATTCATTGATTCCCCAGAGGAGGATGATCCCGTAGAGCCTGCCGTTCAGGCCTGCCACGGGGCCTCCCGAATCTCCGGCTGTGATGTTGTTGCCGGTCACGGTGCGTGCCGCCACTTCACCCGGAGCGAACCCGGTAACGGGAACGTCGATGGATTCGAACGCGCAGTTGACGAAGGTGACAGCGCCGCTCGTGCAGAAACGTTCTCCGGCGGCCGGGATTCCTATTCCGGAGATGGGAATGGCCCCCTGCGCCGAGTCGTTCAGGATGATCCTGCCGACCGCTCGCGGCGCGGCGTCGGTGATCGTGCAGTGGTGCAGTTGGGATGCCCCGCTGCACATCGGCCTCTGCACCGTCGATGGGGGAATCTTCGCTATCGCTAGGTCGTAGTTCGGCGAGACCCAGCTCACCGTGCCAACGACGGCGCCGTCCACGGTGATCTCGTCGCCCTGGTTAGCGCAGTGCTTTGCGAGGACCACATAGCGAGTCGCTCGACCGATCGGTGTCGCTCGTGCAATCCAGCTTCTGGACTTCAGGACGGCGCCCGCGGTGCACCGGGGTGCTCCCTGCATTCCGAGAGAGGTGCCCGCCACGATGGGGATCTGATCGCGAAGCGATTGGGCAGTGGCCGCAGGAGGACCCGAACAGAGTGTTGCCAGTATCGCGAAGCCGCAGATCCCGGCGCAGAGAGAGATGGTGCGGAGCACGGAAGAGGTGACTGTCATGCGGGTCCTTCTTGTGCGTGAGAAGAGAAGCCTGGGCGTGAGAGGGAAAGGAATCCGCGCTGTCGTCACGCTGGCGCGAGGTCGTAGCTGTAGCCGAGGTCCTGAAGGATGGTCGGCATCGGCAGATAGCCCATGATGCCCGTGTATGTGCGGAGTCCCCAGCGGAGGATGATGCCGTACAGTCGGCCAGTGATACTTGCCACGGGGCCTCCCGAGTCTCCCGAGGTGATGTTGTTGCCGTTATATGTGAGGGCGGCCGCGTCACCGGGAGCGAACCCGATGGCAGGGACATTGATGGACCCGAAGGCGCAGTTGACGAAGGTCACGGATCCGCTGGTGCAAAAGCGTTCGCCGGTGGTCGGGATTCCGAAGCCACGGACAGGAACAGCCTCCTGGCTCAGTCCGTTATTGAGGATGATTCTGCCGACTGCTCTCGGAGTGGCATCGGGAACGGTGCAGTGATGCAGTTGGGATGCTCCGCTGCACACCGGTCGCTGCACGACGGACGGGGGAATCTTTACGAGCTCGAGGTCGTAATTCGGCGAGACCCAACTCACGGTGCCGACGACGGTGCCATCGACGGTGAGTTCATCGCCCAGGTTGGCGCAGTGCTTTGCGAGGACGACATAGCGAGTCGCTCGTCGGATCGGCGTGCTTCTCGAGATCCAGCTTCTGGATCGGAGCACGGGGCCCGCGGTGCACCGATGAGCACCTTGCAGCCCAAGGGCGGTACCGGCGACGACCGGGATCTGGTCGCGGAGGGACTGCGCAGTGGCCGCAGGAGGACCCGGGTAGAGTATCGCGAGAAGGGCGAAGCCGCAGATCCCGGCACAGAGAGTGACGGGACGACGGACTGTAGCGGTGATGATCGCGCACACCTTTCAGTGCTCAGTGGTGCCAGACAGGCCGACTACGCTGGGGCGAGTTCGTAGACATACCCGAGGTCTTGCATGACGACAAACATCGGCACATAGCCGATGGTGTCCCTGTAGTTGTCCCTCCCCCGCTTGGAAATAATTCCGTAAAGCCTGCCGTTGACGCCCGCCACGGGTCCTCCTGAATCTCCGGGCTGGAGGGTCACGCCGTTCATCGTGCGGGCGAAATCCTGACCCGATTGAGATTGGCCGGGCGGAGTGTCGGTGATCTCGAATACGCAGTTGATATAGCTTATGGAGCCGCTAGTGCAGAAGCGTTCGCCGACGTCAGGGACCCCGAAGCCGACGATCGGAACAGCGTTCTCAGGCGGGTTGCTGTTGAGGATGATCCTGCCGACTGCTCGCGGAGTGGCGGGCGGAATGGTGCAGTGGTGCAGTTGGGATGCTCCGCTGCACACTGGCCGCTGCGCGACGGACGGGGGTATCGTCGCTAACTCGATATCGTAAGTCGGCGACCGCCAACTCACCCGCCCGACGACCTGGCCGTCGACGGAAATGGGATCGGCGTAGTCGGCGCAGTGCTTGGCGAGGACCACATAGCGGGTCGCTCGTCCGATGGGTGTTGCGAGCGAAACCCAGCTTCTCGATCTAAGCACGACGCCCGCGGTGCACCGGTGAGAGCCGTACACCCTGAGGGCTGTGCCCGCCACGATGGGAATCTGGTCGCGAATGGATTGGGCATTCGCCGCGGGGGCCGCAGGACAGAACGACATCAGTAGTGCGGTGCCGCAGAAGCCGGCGAGGAGTGCGCGTCGCAGTGAACGGGAGATGATCATGGAGGCCTTTCTGCTCATCGCTCGTCCGTTATCAGTCCTCGCAGCTCTCGGTGACAGAAAAAGGGTGAACCCGGCAGGTCCCGCTCTTCCGCAGGGATGAGTTCGGTGTACATTACGGACGGTACACAGCGAGTATCGAACCCGTCAGTGAAGAAGATATGCCCATTGCATGAGTATTGGCACAGCGGAGAGATCGCGACGTGGTGCAGTCCGATTTCCGAACGGCCACCGAACTCTTTTGTCGGCTAAGACGACATTACGGCCGTTGAAGGTACGGGCGGCTGCTGCACCGGGACCCCCCGCCTCTACGAGGAACGTCGACAGATCCGAACGTCGACAGATCCAAAGCCGCAGTTCACTAAGCTCACCGCGCCGCTGGTGCAGAAGCGTTCACCGACGGCCGGGACTCCGGTACCGGGGATCGCGACGTCACGTTGCGTCGATCCGTCATGGAGGACGACCCTGCCGACGGCTCTCGGAGTGGCAGCCGGAATGGTGCAGTGGTGCAATTGCGACGCTCCGGAGCAGAGGGGTCGCTGCACCGTTGACGGCGGGATCGTCGCTAGTGCGAGGTCATAATTCAATGCCGCTCTGCCTCGCGTGAGCAAGGCAATGCGCATGGGGCTCTTTGTGGTCGGGAGCGACGGCGTCGCGTCGCTGGAGCAACTCGTCGTCGGGTCCGCACGATTCTCCCGCGAGAATGAGTCGCCGTAACACGGTAGCAATGAGGCCGCCTGCTGGAAGCACGAATGTCGATTCAGTGACCGGGTCGCTATTCTCGTAGCAGCGCCAGCATCTGCCATCAGCGTCGCCGCTAGGCCGGCGCGAGACCGTAGATATAGCCGAGTTCCTGAAGGATGAGCGGGAGTGGCAGATACGCCAGGGTGCCCCTGTACTCGTTGATTGCTCCCGAGATGATGATGCCGTAGAGCCTGCCACCATAGCTCACGACGGGACCGCCAGAGTCGCCGGGAACGGGCATGAGGCCATCGTAGGTGCCGGCCGCTACCGCGCCAACTGGCCACCACATCGGCGGAATGGGAACGGAGGCAAATCCGCAGAGGACAAAACTCACGGCGCCGCTGGTGCAAAAGAACTCGCCGGCGGCCGGGACGCCAAAACCGAGAACTGGAACGGCGGCCGGAAGCGGCCCGCGGTGCAGGACTATCCTGCCGACTGCGCGGGGAGTGGCGGCGGGAATGGTGCAATGGTGCAGTTGGGATGCTCCGCTACAGACCGGTCGTTGTATCTGGGACGCCGGGATCGTCGCTATCGCGAGGTCGTAGGTGGACGATGCCCAGGTCACCGAGCCGACAACCTGACCGCCGACCGTAATGGCACTTCCGATGCCCCCGCAGTGCCTGGCCAGGACGACATAGCGGGTCGCGCGTCCGACCGGAGTTGCTCTCGACATCCAGGTCCTGGCCTCGAGCACAGCTCCCGCGGTGCACCACCGAGACCCGGGCAGTTGGAGCGCGGTTCCGGCGACAATGGGAATTTGGTCGCGAAGGGATTGGGCAGTCGCCGAGGGGACAGTCGGAGACAAGGTTGCCAGTACAGCGAGGCCGCAGATACCGGCGAGAATCGTCACGATGCGGCGCCGTGACCGGATGAGTAGCATGACTGCCCTTCGACTCGTTCCCCTTAGCCGGAACGGTGCTCGATGAACCGCATTCAGACGAGAGGGAACCGACTCGGCCCGGTTCTTCGCAGGCGCTCGCCCCGGCTTCTGTCACGGAGAGTGACGAGAAAAGGTGAAGTCTGCGCTCCGAGGAAAACGTGGTCGTCGCGTGAGTATCGGCTCAGAGGGTGGCTCGCAGCTCGAGATTCACCCCGCGCGGCTCCTTGCACTGCCTCTTTCGGGGGGCGCTCCCCGCCCCGTCGTCGTCAGGCCAGCGCCCGCTCGACCGGCACCCCGTGCTCAGGCCGACTCAGCACCTCGACAGCGGCGTCGATCCGCCAGCGCTCGCCGATCACGGCACCGCTCACGTCGAGCCCCTCCATCCGCAGGTTCTCGCCGAAGCGACCGGCGGGCAGGGGGCGGCCGAGGCGCTCCTCCCACCACCGCGCATCCTGGGCGGAGTAGGCGTAGAGCGCCTTATCGAGGCCGCCGTGATGCGCGCGGTCGGCCTGCACGTCGGCGTAGAGGCCCAGGTCGCGCACGATAACCGCGCCCTCGACCGGCCGTTGACGGGGCATGCGCACATGCTGCCAGGTCGACCGGCCGGAGGGCGTGATACGGGCGCGGGACGGCACGGCGGAGCGGCGCTAGCTGCGGCTCCGGCGCTCCTTCAGCCGGGTGAGCGCGCGACGGCCCAGGAGGAACACGGCCAGCACCACCGCGGTCACGATCACGAAGCTCCACTGCACGCCCTGCCCGGAGGCGAGGCGCAGCAGCATCCCACCCACCACGGTCACCGCCCACACCACGAGGCCGGTGGGGAGGATCCGGTCCGGCGCACGCCAGGACCGCGAGACCGCCCAGCCAACCAGCAGCGCTATGAGGAAGGGCCAGAGCGTCGTGGCCAGACCCAGCAGCTCCGACCCCTCCTCGTGGCTGCGCCGCCCGATCACCACGAACACCAGCACGAGAGCGGTGTCCACGCCGAGTCCGAGCCACGCACGGCTCGTCATGCCGGCTCCGTCACGAAGTCGATCAGCTGCTCCACCCGGCCGAGCAGCGCCGGCTCCAGGTCCTGAAACGTGCGCACTTGCCCGAGGATGCGCTGCCATGCGCGAGCGATATCCGCCTGCTCCTCGTGCGGCCAGCCAAGCGCCGCGCAGATCCCGTGCTTCCACTCGATGCCGCGCGGGATCTCGGGCCAGCGCGGAAGGCCGAGCCGAGCGGGCTTCACGGCCTGCCACACGTCGATGTAGGGGTGGCCCACGATGAGGACGTGAGCGCCGTGCGGGCCGGCCGCGACCTTCTCGGCGATACGCGACTCCTTCGACCCGCGCACGAGGTGATCGACGAGCACGCCGATGCGCCGCCCCCGGTCGGGCCGGAACTCACGCACAAGCTCGTCGAGGTTGTCGACGCCCTCGATGTACTCGACGACGACCCCCTCGATCCGCAGGTCGTGACCCCAGACTTTCTCGACCAGCTCGGCGTCATGGCGGCCCTCGACGTAGATGCGGCTGGGCAGCGCGACCCGCGCCTTCGCTTCTGCGACGTGGAAGGAGCCGGAGGCGGAGCGGGCGCGGCCGAGGTTGGCATCGCGCTTGAGCCCGGGCGCCTTGAGCGACACGGGCTTCCCGTCCACAAGGAAGCCGGGGCCGAGCGGGAACACCCGGACCTTGCCGAACCGGTCCTCCAGGCGGACCATCCGCAGCTCCACGCCCAGTACGGCGCCGACGAAGCCGGACGCGACCTCCTCGACCACCAGGTCGCGCTCCGCCTCGACGACCGCCACCTCGACCCTGCCCCGCGCCCGCCAGTCCCCCGCGAGCACGTCCTGCCCGTACCTGTCCTCGTCCATCGCACCGAGGGTAGCCGGAGGCACGCCGCCCTGTGCGCGGACACGGTACATGCACCTCTGCTTACATGAGCAGATGACCGAGGACCTCGAACCCGCTGCAGAGCTCTTCAAGGTTCTGTCCTCCTCGTCCCGGCTGCGCCTGCTGCGAGCCCTCGCGGAGGAGACCTCGACCGTCGGCCGGCTGGCCGAGGTGACCGGGCTCTCACAGCCTCTGGTCTCGCAGCACCTACGGATGCTCCGCACCGCCGGGCTGGTCGCAGTGGAGCGCGTGGGACGCGAGGCGCACTACTCCGTCGCGGACACGCACGTCACGCACATCGTCAACGATGCGGTGCGGCACGCGCTGGAGGCGTGAGCATGCCTGCTCGTCGGGACCGATGATCGGCGCCGCCGGTTTACTCCGGGAGGTCGCGCGAAATAACGAGCCGCGCTACAGTCAATAACGGCTTTATTCGCGGCTAGGCTATCGAACCCCGAATGAAGCCGAACAGGAGCGGTGAGACTCGAACGTCGCAGATAGATAACTATTCAAGCGATCCAGAGAACGTTGGAGAGTTCGCCGTAGTGGGATCAGGGGCAACGACGGTTGTCATGGGCATAAATAGCCGTCACGCCTAAAACTCCTGTTCCAAATCTCCCACGTCGATTTTGAAGTGGGATCTCAGTCAAAGTACAACCGGTCGCGGCGGTTCGCGCTTCACCTATCGCACATCCCGCAACCGAAACACTACCCCTCCCACAACCACTGCCATAATGCCCCAAGCAACCGCGAGCCAAACTCCGTTCGACGGGTCAAGCCACAGGCCAGAATCTGTGTCAATCAACGCTAGCTGACATCCGAATGGCGTAACTCGGGCGAGGTCCTGGTTAATGGAGGCGATCGGAATCGCTGCGGCCAACGAGAGAGGGACAATAAAGAGTGCTGCAAAGTGATTGCCGATTGCGGCGCCGAGGCCGAAGCCCCACGCTGCCGAGACAACTCCCAACACGGCAGCAGCCCACACGAGCCCAAGGTCTACCTCCCAGCGCCGCGCTGCCAACCAGAAAGTTGCCTGACCTGCCGCGCAGCCTGCAGCCCCGATTGCGGCGCCACCGATAAGGGCGAAAGACCCTCTACAGAGGTAGAGGGTGATCCTTCGCGAGTACATCAGTTGTCGCGACACGACTCCGCTGCTGAGTTCGGATGTGAGTCGGAAGGATCCGTAGACGGCGGAAAGAAGCACTCCATTCGACACTACTGTTGTTCGGAGGCCAGCGAACAGCGCCTCCGTAACCTCTCTTGGAGCTTGAGACAGACCATCCGGAATAACAAACACGACGCTTATCCCCAGCAAGGTAGCGAAGACTACAGAGCCTCGAACTGCGCGATCGACAATGGTCCGAACAAGTTCGGTCCGCAACTGTCGCACGATCATACTTGCCTCCTCGACGCGAGGGTCAGCCCTACCGCAGTCGCACCCGCAGCCCAACTAACAGACACTGCGAGAGCCGCGAGAGCGGGTAGCACGTCAAGTCCAATCACATTGGCAACGCCCGCGGCGGCACCGGACGGAAGGAATCTTTCCACACCCGGAGCGTTAACCAGCAGGGGCAATTCTGCAGCCAGTGGAACCGCCATGACCAGTGCACATGCGACATAGTAGTTGCGGACGGCCCACCCTACGCCGTGTCCAATCACCGCGCCGATTGCGCTTACCGCAAGGGAACCAACAAATATCTTAACGACCACAAACGAGAACGTAAAAGTTAATCCCTGACTGTTCATGATCCACACAGAAACGGCTATCCATGCCGTTCCAAACACGGCAGTCAGGGCGATAGAGGTTAGCACGGACGCAATCACCTTAGCCCAAAAGAGTTTCTTAAGGGTGAGAAGCACTCTTGATCGATCGAGTGACTCATAGAAATATTCTCTGGTGATACTGTAGCTGCCGACAAACATCGACACAACGAACATCGAGGCCATAACACTGAAAACTCGCGCTGAAGCGTCGGGTGAAGGCAGCGACACAAGTAGGTTCGAGCCGACGAGGGAGTTCAGCAGTAAAGCAGGAACCATGACTGCGAAGGCGAGGACAGCGAGAAACGCGAGCCCGCTGATTGATCGCAAACATTCAGAACGAATTGCGCTTACCATCTGAATCAAGACCCCGCTATCGAAGAGTCAACAAGGTCAAAGTATCTATCCTCCAAAGACGCATCCTTTTTACCTAGAAGATTTGCGAGTGCACCGGAGTAAAGGAGACGTTTGTTCATAACGACCACCTCGTCAACGATCTGCTCAAGTTCTCTAAGTTGGTGACTCGACACGAGCACCGTCCCACCTCGCTCTGCATAACTTCGTATAAATTTGCGGAGCCAACGAATACCTTCGGGATCCAGACCGTTGGCGGGCTCATCAAGAATCAGGATCTTCGGCTCCGCGAGGAGAGCAACGGCCAGGCCGAGGCGTTGCACCATGCCCGTCGAATACTGCTTCACGCGCTTACGCGCATGTTCCCGAAGGCCTACCTCCTCGAGTACCGCACCGACCCGAGCTTTCGACACCCCCGCCGCAAGTCGACAAATCTCAAGATGCCGTCGCGCGCTGATCCCCGTCTCAAAGCCAAACCCATCCATATGCACGCCAACGACCGACGCTGGCTCGGACAGCCTTGCGAATTCTTCACCAAAAATGCGAGCGGCACCGGAAGTTGGATGAGAAAGACCGACAAGACCGCGCATAGCCGTGCTCTTTCCAGCGCCATTCGGTCCAAGAAGACCGACGACACTTCCTCGGTTGACTTGAAAGGACAAGCCATCTACGACAACAGACGAGCCGTATTGTTTCGTGTATTCATCAAACTCGATTGCAAAATCCATACGTATTTTTTCTCCTAATGCTATCCTCCGACCATAAGTCCATGGTCGTCATATTTTTAAGTTGACCGGCAAGTCAAAATAAATTCGCTATCTCCTCCACGGGGCTTCTTACATATTGATTCAATAACACTTGCATTAGAGCTTCTGATTCTCCGGACCAGATAATCGCCGTACCACTTTTCCCAGTCGAGACCGTAGAGGCATCCGATAGGACGACTCGGTAGCCGCTCGTTGTAAAGCCGTGGAGCGAAATAGGCACAAGACTCTCAACCGGGATGTCAGCCTTTTCCGGAGTTTCACCGGATACTCTCGCTGTCCCGACTTCTGACTGGGAAAAAATGCCCTGAGATATTAGCGATACCTTTTCACCTTGAGTCAACGATATCAAATCTGAATCGGACTGAGCCAGCATTGCGATTCCACGCTCGTCCGAAACCCACGCTGCGCGATGTTCGATGGGTACTTGAATCATGACGAGAGCGCTGCCTAATGCTGCGACCGCAACGAAAGTACCGCCAAACAGTCGCCAAATGCTGTATTGCTTGAATTGGACGAGTCGAATCACAACGCGCACAATTAGATACGCCAAGAAGGTCTCAACGCCCAGCAGCACAAATGCTCCCGCGGCCCCAGCTCCAGCAAGGCCCGACTGCAGGCGAGAAATCGAAACGAGTACGAGGTATACAGGGAAGGCAATCGATCCAAGACCGAACGCCGCCAGTCCCCACGCCGGCGAAGCCGTGTCGCGTTGTCTTCTTTCGGCAAAAAGCACGCGCTTAAGTTCAGCAATCGCCGCGGCGCGTAGATTCGGGTAGTCCAAAAGCGCTATCAGGATAAGATAACCATCGAAACGAACAAACGGCACGAGATTAAACGCGAAGATCCAGAAAGCAGCGAACGAAAACATGTGAAGCGCGTCGCGAGCGGCACCGCCTGGCAAGATCACGGCAATCACTGCCGCAGCGCTCGCTGCTACTAGGTGGAAGGCGGGGCCGGCGAAGGCAACTGCGGCCCTGTGCCACCGCCGCGGGAGACGCCAACCATCAGTCACATCAACGAAGAAAGCTGGAGCGAGATAGAAGAGCATGAAGCCCGCGCGACGGGGAACCCCGCCCAACTTCTGAAGTGTCAACCCATGTGCAAGTTCGTGGAAGAACGTCGCGATCGAGAGCGCTACGAGGACGGCGACCAGAGTAATTGGCTTCAATGGAACCGAGCCAATTGAGACGTAGCTGCGCCATTCAAAAATGGCGCTTCCGAAGGCTGCGACGACGATCAGGGCGACGCCGACGAGGAAAGAACGTGAGTGAAGCGCTTTCGTAACACGCGCGGCGTAAGCAAAGAAAGCTGCGGCGTTACGGGTCGCGATCTGCAACGTCATCGGCGGAATATAGGAGACGACTCGACTACGCGCAACCACTGGGTCCACACTTCCGACAATGAGGCCAGTGCGTTGCAGTTTCTCGATCAACGTCTCAATTTCGCCCAGCGTGAACGCACCTGCGTTCGATGCCGTCAGTTGCTCTAGAGTGGAACTCCCATCGAGTTGCCCGAGAATCATTGCAGTGCCACTCGATATTCGTGCTACGGGGACGTCATGCGACAGGACGAGCCACGTGCCCGGCGACGTCCTCCTCTGATCCACAATACGCACCCCGGCACGGAGCTGCGGACGCTGGAAATTGAGGTCAGAAGTGCGATGTGGGAGTGCCTCGTGCCGGGCCCTCGTGTGCATACCACGAACTCGGTCAAACAAGCGGATGCGGGACATCGAAGACCTCACCTTCGGCGAGAGGGCTTGCATAGCCGGTTCGGCGCTCAGCCGAGAGGAGACGCGATGGAAGCCAACTGAACGAGAGGGTCTCGTCAAGCCTCAGCGGCTGGAGCCCAGGGCAGAGCACTTTCACCGCGTGCCACCCGATCTCTCGTACTCGAGCCGGTAGACGCGCAGACAAATCGAGAACAATCGGCTCAAATCCGCAGCGGATCGTCGACTCAAGAGGGGTCGGGGTTGGTCGACTTGCGGGTCCACCAATCGAACTCGGATTAACAAACGACTGTGTCCATCTATCGAGAACAGCGTAAGCGTCGGTCCCGGACCAGTACCGCGCCCTATCCATTTCTGTCCTCGGCAACCCGCTGGTAGTTCGTTGACCTCCTTCAACCGCTCGCCGAATTACCCGGCCAAGATGAAGGGCTTGAAGCGATTCTTGGATTGCACCCTCCACCGCATTAGCAACTGACGTCGAAGCTTTTGAACCGACGGCGCCAAGTTGGGCCGATCGATCAAGACAGATCGCAATAATTGCCTTTACTCCATCAACATCGCAGCCGAGGTTGCCTACCACTAGCTCAAGTCCCATACGGCGCGCGAGGTCAACGAGTTTGATTGGGTTGGCTCCTCCAACGCTGCCGACAGTGTGTGCATCGATTCGTTCGATCCTGAGTTGCCTCGCCCACGCGACCATGAATGCGTCCCGTTCAAGAAGCTCAAGAACGCCTGAAACTACTGCCTGGTCGAGTGTCTCTCCCGCCGCCGCACCGGAGGGAGTGGGCTCAAAATTGCCCTGCGCGGCACGAGCCAATCCAGTGTTCGCCTGATCGTACTCCACCAGCTCGATTGGAATGGTAATTGGTTCCGATGTCGAGATGTTTTTGCCGACAAGAATCTTCCGCCCAAGGTCGTGGTTTGCCAGCCCGAACTGTGCCCATTCCACTCTACGGCCACGTTCGAAGGTCGGGCCCGACCAAGGGCTGGGACGTAGAGCCCAGCGCTCGACAGCCTCACCGGTCGCGCGGAGGATCGCGCGGCGACGGGACACATCTGTTGCACCCACCAGAGGCAGACTCTCCGAATCATCGACAGGCTCGCTTTCGCGGGTAGGAGCGAGACTGACCATCATCTGCCACAGGGGGAAATCGTCTCGCGGGGCAAGTAATGAATACCGTTCGGCGAGCCCAGCACTTGGCCCAAGCGTCGTCATCGCGGCGATCAAGAGCATTCCAAAAGGACTAGTCCGCGGCTGCCGGCGCCGTTCGCTTTCACGATCGTAGAAGAGCGAACGTCGAAACCGGCGCGCTGAAGTTCGGATGCCAGCTGTGCGCTCGAGAGCAGGTTGACGATGCTCGTGAATACCTTCGCCTGGTCAATAGAGCCACGGGTTGGCGGCACAAGAAAGTTGACAAGCCTCCGCCCAGCACTACGATCAACCTCTTGCGAGAAGTAATACGGCATGGGCACTCCCCTAGCGGTATGCAAGGTTCCTTCGAAAGCACTCGCCATCTCGGCACCTTCCGTGTCGGTGGTCGATAGCAGGAAGCGTCCGCCTGGTTCCATATGGGCGCGGACACGAGCAAACAGCTTTGCACGGTCTAATCTGTCGAGAAGAGTGACCGAAGTCGCACCGAGCACAATTACGGCGAATGAGCCGGGGAGCGTGAAGGTGGTCATGTCTTGCTTCGAGAGTATGAGCCCACGCTCGGACTGAGATCGTGCTCGGCGCCTTAAGATCTCCAGCATCTCGGGCGATGAGTCGAGGGCCGTCACTGTGCGCTGCATAGCCAGAAGCGGAAGTGTCAGACGTCCAGAGCCCGCCGCAAGGTCGAGAACGTCGCCGTGGTATCTACGAACGAACCTGATAATCTCGCGCACCTCGGACCGATCGCCACGAGTTGTCGAGTCGTAGAATCGTGATCCAGCCGGCCCGTATAGTTCTTCAACATCGGCAGCTACCGCCCACGCTGACAGTAGGTTTTCCGACGCAACAGTCAACAATTGTTTCAGCTTCCTTTTAACCGTGGTGCGTTATTTTGCCGGTGCGGACGGTCGCTGAGGCAGACCGTCCGCACCGTTGGTTAGATCGTAATCAGACGATCACGTCGCCGCGATAGCGGCGAGACCGCCCACGGCCGTGATGACATACCCGGCGGTTTGCCACCACTCAAGTGGCGCGTCCATGACCTCAAGCTCATCGAATCTAAGCATCTCGGTTTTGTTCATTGGTCTACCTCCTTACTATGGTATAGATGAGTCGATGAACTCGACTCAGGTGGCACTGAGCGCGATGAGGCCGAGGCCGACTCCGACACTAAATCCGTGGAACCAGTCGAATCCGTCGTCCGGCGCATCCATCGACTCGAGAGCCTCAAATCCAAGATTTTCCATTTGAATTGTCAAATTTCACCTCCTTTTCGATATTAGTTTTCGTGGTAGCAAAACGGCTTAGGTCGCGATAATTGCGACAGTCCCGATGACACCGATGCCTCCGAGCAAGCCCTGCCACCAACTATCGTCGGATGGAGCGTCCATCACCTCGAGCTCGACGAACGAGTCCTTCAAAATTTCCGAAGCAGTAACTGATTTCATAATTCACCTCCTTTATATCGTCTAAAGCTCAGCGCCAACGAATGTCGGCACAAATCAGAAGTATCAAACATTCTTAAGAATTTGAGACTAGAGTTTCCTCGTACAGCGCGCGAATACTTACCGCATCCCAGTCGGCAAGGGCCATATTTGAGCCGCCCCAGGCTCGGATACAGCTGTCGGCCGCCCGGCTCGCCAACTTTGCAGTAATTTTCGGCGGCACAATCGACAAGTACTGCGCGAATGCCGAAATCCACTCGCTAGCCCGGGACGACTCGAGTGGGAGCATGCGCCTCATTGTGGACCAGAAGGCGCGCAAGGCGTCCTGGTCACCAAGTCGGAGGTGGCCTTGCTCCAGCAGTCGCCAGATTGTCGGAGCCAGGGCTGAGGTCGCTTCCACCTTCGACAGGGCACCGGCGTGGGCGAGCTCGTTTGCAAAATACCAGTGGTAAATTGCGTGCGGATCGCTAGAGAATCCCGTGAAGGATGTCTTCGATTCGGCGCCTATTAGGGCAATATCGGTGCGGGCATCGGGAGCCTCCTCCTCCGCGAGTTGTATGCATGCTCGTACAATTCGCTCACCCAAATCGACGGCACGACGACGGGTCAGAGGACTCGCAGTCGTGGATATTGCAACAGCTGCTATCCGCAATAATATCTCGTAGGCGCCGTCGCGGACTTTTCGGCCTGATAACGAGTCAAAGTGGGTGGAGTCGATTACTGCGAAATCTGGGCGGAGATCGTCTCCCGAGACAAGGCGGTGTCCGTCGGCAGTCGTCACACACGCGATGGGACTCACCTCTGACGCAGTACCGACCGTCGTCGGAACGGCAACAACAATGCCTCCCGAACGGCGTAGGTCGCGCCGCGTAGCGTGCTCGCCACCGCATTGCAAGACACGTCTGAACTGGGTAAATGAGCGACCGCTAGCCGCCACGGCGAAAGCCAGCTTTGCCGAGTCCATCACGGTGCCGCCGCCGACTGCGACAATCGCTCCCGGTGACCGCATGCCTATCTCATGATATATGCGCTCGATCGAGCCGAGAGTTGGACCATCGATGACTACCATCCCGCTCTGAAGATGGGCCTGGAGCGTCGCCGTCCGAAATGCATTGAAGGCGTCCGTGACGATAAGTGTCACCCGACCTCGAACCAGCGAACTGATAACCGAGTCTGCAACTCCGTGGCCGACATACAGTCGCGTCGGCGACCAGGACATATCAACCATCGAAATCGACCCTCCGATCAATGCGCCGAAGCCCCTCACGAAGTGCTATCTCAAGTTCTTCCAGATGATTACGCTCGAGGACCAAGGGTGGGAGAAGCTGAATGCAGGATGGACCTGGCTGGACTATCACTCCGGCTTCCCGGACAGAGTCGACGATAGACGCCACCTGTGTGGGCGACAAAAGGTGACCCCTTTTCGACTTGAGGTAGATCCCTCGCATGCATCCGCGGCCGGTGACTCGGTCGACAAACGAAAATGCCGCGAGCCGTTCGACGACGCCGTTGAGCTTGATAGCAAGATGTGCTGACTTTCCGGCGATGTCGAGTCGGGACATCTCCGCGAGCGTTGCAACGATCGCGGCGCAACTCGCCGGAGAACCGGCCTGCGTTTCGCCATGAACAAACGTCGCGCCCTGCTCCCCAAATTCGGCGCTGACGGAAGGCGCAATCAATACCGCCGATGCGGCACAGGTCCCATTCGTCAGCGCCTTCGAGAGAATAAGAATGTCCGGTGATATCGCCCAATCCTGCGAGGCGAATTTCTGACCAGCCCGGTAAAAGCCTGTGGCAACTTCGTCAGCTACTAGAAGGAAACCGTAACGCTCCTTAAGCCGTAACACCTCAGATAGAAAGGCGGCCGGTAGTTCCACGGCGCCCGAGCCAAGAACCGGTTCCAGCACGATCGCGGCGACACGATGACCTTCGCGAGCCATCAACGCGGCCAGTTTCTCACCGTCGTCGTCGTAGGGTACGTGTCGGATCGAGCGGCGATCCACCCCGTACGTCGTCTGGTGCAGGTCATCGCCGCTGAGCGCATGGCTCCCGTAGGTTGTTCCGTGGTAGCTCCCCAGGAGACCGACCACGATCCGACGTTGTGCATCCGAACGGAGAACCCAGAAGTGGCGAGCCAGCTTCATCACGGCATCGTTAGCAGAGCCGCCTGAAGTTGAGAAGATGACACGATCGAATCCGTCGCCGACGAAATCCAGTAGAGCAGTAGCTGCGTCCGCGGCGTAGGAGTGCATTGACCTGAATAGCGTGAGGTAGGAGGCACGGTGAAGCGATTCCGTGATTGCGTCGGCAATGGCCGAGTTCCCATACCCAAGTGGCACGTTCCAGAGTCCACTCGTCGCGCACAGAAGCTTCCGCCCATCGGCCATTTCTACGTGGACGCCGTGTGCACCTACCGCCATCTGAGAGTCGAGCACGCTGGTCGAGCGGGACGCCGGCACTAGCGAAGTCCACGCTCCGCCCGTTCGCATGTAGGCGTGCTGCGTCATTGCGCAAGCCCAGTCGCAGAGGTGGAGACCGCCCAATGGGCCTGGAGCGAGGCTGGAGATTTGAACCCGAACCGGCTAGCAACCTCGTCGAGTATTGACCACGCGCGATCTTTTTCGATGGCGAGGCATTCGGCGAGGCGCTCCGCCGAGCGTGTCGGCTTGGACGAAGTCATGAGGGCTTCAATCGCAGCCGCAGTTCGGACCGGGACTTTGAACCGCCGTCCTGTCGCAAGATCTTCTAGAACGAGGTCTTCTCCGATAAACGATAGGTACGGTGCATGATAGGAAGGGGTTGCGGCGTCATTTCCGTCGTCGAGAATTGAGTGACCGAAGCCAACGATTCGGGCATCCGTGTCGCGATGGGTTCGCTTCAAAAGATCGAATATACGAAGATACCGGCCAAGCCACGGCCTTGTGCTACAATCGTTGATGAGGTTCGGACGCGGTATGGATCCCTCGAACTCAGCCACCGGTCCAGACAGATTATTTCGGTGAGCTTGTAAGGCGACAGCGTCCAAACTTTCGCCCTGAGGCCCTCCAAATATTGTCCCATCCGCCGAAAAGTACGGCCGGAATGCTTGACTGTTGCTTGATTCCGCAAAGAAAGCGAACGACCCGGCGAGGAGGAGTCCATCTTCTAAGAATTGACGAGGGAACGGTCCGCCTGAATATGCTTCGTCAGCATCCGCGAGGAATGCGTCCCACTCGCGAAGGTCCTGAATCCGTGCGCACGTCGGTCCAATAATATCTATGAAACCAGAAGCCAGGTAGTCCTGAAGCTCAACCGTATGACCGCAGACTGTTAGTTCGTCACCAGCCGCACCGAACCTACCGTCGTACTCAATAGTCGCTCCGGCAAAGTCAGCAACATTAACACCTGTTGGCACAAACAAAACGTCGTCTTCCACGAGGGTCTCGACTGCCATTGCGGCGCTATCCTGATCCTCTGCGAAGCCGATCGCTTGTCCGGGCACAAGCACACGTCCCGTGATCCACGCCTCAACGTATCTCCCGACAACTGCTTCATCGTCGATGCGCAGACTTGAGCCAAGTTCCGAAGCCATTCCTAAATTCCTTTGAGTAAGCGGAGGGCATGATGAAGCACACGCGATAGAAGTGGGCGTGTTTGAAGGTAGTAAAGACGAAATTCGTTACGCTTAATATATAGCCATGTAAGAATCGTCCACAACTGAGCTAAGCAGATTTAGTGATTAGACCCCGATTTTCGGCCTTCGATGAAAGAAGCGGGCCTCGTACTCACTATCTCGAACGTTGTCGCATACGGAGCGCGCGGACACCCGTAATGAGCAAGACAAGCGCTAAGATTCCGAGGATGATTGTGGTGCAATAATCGAACCAGGTCTCGGCCGTCCCTCCGCGCACTACTGCGAGGCCAACTGCTGAAACCGCCAGGGCGACCAGCGTGATGCCGCGCCCTTTGCGAGAGCGATCGACGTCCGAACCGCTACTCGCATCCTTGTATGCCTCGGTATCGCCGTGCGGAATCTTTTCGTTCATGTGCCCTCCCCGGTACTCCGGCGCGCGTCCCCGTGAAACAGAGGACATCTCATCGCGCAGTCAGATGCTCTCATCTCGATCTGTGCTGTGCAACTCAGGCGCAAAACGTCGTACTCGAAGTGCGATACGAACGCATAGATCTCTCTGCGTGCGGCACGATCTGGAGTCGGAAGGTCCGTCTCCGAAACGTCCTAGCCTCGATAGTTCGTGGGGGGTCTCGGGCGCGACGGTGTGCTTGTTTGGGTCTGATTCTGTCCGCTGGGTACGACAGTTGGGTCGCGTGTCGGTGCGTTAGTGGATTTCCAGGCCGTGGTCTTGCGGGTGGCGCGCGGGGATGAGGGTTCTTGGCGCGAATTGGTGCTCTCGCGTGAGCGCGGAACCGACCGATCGCTGCGAGGGCTGCGGCCCAGGCGGCCTTGTTGGAGAGGCGCAGGATCATGCGGCGTCCGATGCATCATGCCGATCAACCCGGCGACATCCACGGCCGCGCGGACGTCGCCGTGGGCGGTGGGCGTCCACATGGTCTCAGGGATCATCCGATACAACTCCGGAGTGTCGAACGGCAGCCGGAACCGGCCGACTAGACAGTCGCCGGCCCGTAAGCCAAGAGGAACTCGCGGGTGCCGCGGCCAACCGCGGAGATCAGGTGAGGTGCCCCATTCTTTCTGGACCACCGCGGAATTGGTGGAATTACTGCGTTGACCGAAAGGATTATCGGGATGTCCAGCTCCCGTGGGAAGTATTCTCTGGAGTTCCGCGTGGAAGCCGTGCGTGAAGTGATTGATAACTCGCGAACCGTCGCGGACGTTGCCCGTGAACGCGGACTCGTTCCACAAACGCTCACGCATTGGGTCGCGGCGTTCCGCCACCATCACATTCAACTACACCGGCGATCACGATGAGCCGCCGAAGCCGACCGCTCGCCGGGAGTATGACGTCCGGAGCCGTACTCCCCCTCAACAGGTGGGTAGGCTGACTCAAAAGCACGTGCTCCGGGGTCGGTGAGAATTCCGAACCGGCGGTGACAGTCCGCGAGCCGCGACCCCCACACGGGGCTGCGGTTGACCTGGTGGAACTCCAGGACCGACGGTGAAAGTCCGGAGGAGAGGCAGCACGAGCGTCGCGCAAGCTAGCGCGGTGCTGAGCGACGGTGCCCGCGCACCGCCGATCGAGACCCCGGAGTTCGGCGACGAACGGAAGACCGGGAATGACGATCGACTACGAGCACGCGATGCGCCGGGCGCTGGCACTCGCCCAGCGTGGGCCCGCGCGCGGCCCCAACCCGCGGGTGGGCTGCGTGATCCTGGCGCCCGACGGAACGCTGCTGAGCGAGGGGTGGCACCATGGCGCCGGCACCGCCCACGCCGAGGTCGACGCGCTGACCCATGTCACGCCGGGCGCCGCCTCCGGAGCCACGGCCGTCGTCTCCCTCGAGCCCTGCGACCACACCGGGCGGACCGGCCCGTGCAGCCGCGCCCTGATCGACGCGGGAATCGCGCGCGTCGTCTACGCCGTCGCCGATCCCGGCGAGCACTCGAGAGGAGGCGGGCGCACCCTGCGCGCGGCCGGAGTCGAGGTCATTGAGGGAGTCCTTGCGGACGAGGCCGAAGAGTTCCTGCGCGCCTGGCTCACGGCCAACCGCCGTCGACGCCCCTTCGTCACGCTCAAATGGGCGTCCACCCTCGACGGCCGCACCGCCGCCGCTGACGGGAGCAGTCGCTGGATCACGGGCGGCGCCGCGCGTCAGCGGGTGCATGAGCAGCGCGCCGCGCACGACGCGATCCTGGTCGGCACCGGCACGGTGCTGGCCGACGACCCCGCCCTGACCGCTCGGGGCGACGGAGGCGAGCTGCTCGCCCACCAACCGGTGCCCGTCGTCGTCGGCTCCCGACCCATTCCGCCCGGCGCCCGTCTCCACGCGCATCCGCGCGCTGCGATGCTCGAGCGCTCCCACGACTTAGCCGCCGTCCTCCGCCGCCTCTACTCCGCCGAGATCCGCAGCGTCTACGTCGAGGGCGGGCAGACTCTCGCCTCCGCCCTGGTCGCCGCCGGACTGGTCGATGACTACCTCGTCTTCCTCGCCCCCGCCCTGCTCGGCGGCCCCCGCCTTGCGCTTGGCGATCTGGGCGTCGCGAGTATCGGCGACGCCCGGCGCCTGACCCTCCGTTCCGTCGAGCTCCTCGGCGACGACATCCTCGTGACCGCGCGCCCCGGCGCCACGGGCGGCGCCGAGATTCCGGCCCGCCTCCCCCAAGCCCTGCACATGGAGACCCACTGATGTTCACCGGAATCATCGAAGAGATCGGCGTCGTCACGGCGGTCGAATCGGGCACCGACGCAATCCGGCTCGAGATCCGCGGCCCGCTGGCCGTCGAGGGAGTGCGCCACGGCGACTCGATCGCGGTCTCGGGCGTCTGCCTCACCGTTGTCGAGCACACGAACGAGGGCTTCACCGCCGACGTCATGGCGCAGACCCTGCGCATGTCGACCCTGGATGGCGTCGCGGTCGGCGACTGCGTGAACCTCGAGCGCGCGGCGCTGGTCGGCGACCGGCTCGGCGGGCACATCGTGCAGGGCCACATCGACGGCACGGCGAGCCTGCTCGCACTCACCCCGGGCGAGGCGTGGCGCGTGCTGCGCTTCTCGCTGCCGGCCGCGGCCGCTGCACTGGTCGTGGACAAGGGCTCGATCGCCGTCGATGGCGTCTCGCTGACAGTCTCGGCGATCAGCCCCGCTATGGAACGGGAGCCGTGGTTCGAGGTCTCGCTCATCCCTGAGACGCTCGCCGCGACGACACTCGGTCACCGCGCGATCGGCGAGCAGGTCAACATCGAGACCGACATTCTGGCCCGTCACGTCGAGCGGATGCTCGCGCTGCGCGGGGTCGCCGAGGCCCGCTCGTGAGCCTCGCGACGATCCCGGAGGCGATTGCCGCCCTGCGTGCCGGCCGGCCGATCATCGTCGCCGACGACGAGGGCCGCGAGAACGAGGGCGACGTCATCGTCTCGGCCCAGCTCGCCAGCCAGGAGACGATCGCGTGGATGGTCCGCCACTCCTCCGGTTTTATCTGCGCCCCAATGACGAACGAGATCGCCGACCGCCTCGCCCTCCCGCTGATGGTCATTGAGAACGAGGACCCGCGCGGCACCGCCTACACGCTCTCGGTCGACGCGGCCGACCGCCTCTCCACCGGCATCAGCGCCTCCGACCGCGCGCACACCCTCCGAGTGCTCGCCAATCCGGAGTCGACACCCGCGCGCCTGCACCGCCCCGGCCACATCCTTCCCCTGCGCGCCGTCGATGGTGGCGTGCGCGAGCGCGACGGACACACCGAGGCGGCGGTCGACCTGATGAAGCTCGCCGGTCTGTTCCCGGTCGGCGCCATCTCGGAGATCGTGGCGGAGGACGGCGAGATGATGCGCCTCCCCGGTCTGATCGCGCTCGGCGAGCGCGAGGACGTGCCCGTGACCACGGTCGCGGCGCTCATCGCCTACCTACAGGATGTGCACGGCGACACCGAGGTGCCCGTCGCCGTCGCCGTGCCCGAGAGCCCCCGGGTCAGCTTCGAGGTCGAGACAACCGTCCCGACCACACACGGGCCATTCCGGATCCGCGCCTATCGCGACCGCCAGACGGGAGCCGACCACGTCGCGATCCTCGCAGGAGACGTTGCGAGCGGCCGTCCCGCGCTCGTGCGGGTGCACTCCGAGTGCCTGACCGGCGAAGCATTCGGCTCGCTCAAGTGCGAGTGCGGGCCGCAGCTCGACGCTGCCCTCGACACGATCCAGCGTGACGGCGGAGTCGTCGTCTATCTTCGCGGGCACGAGGGTCGGGGCATCGGCCTGATCAATAAACTGCGCGCCTACCGACTCCAGGAGGACGGGCTCGACACCCTCGAAGCCAATCTCGCGCTCGGGCTCCCGGCCGATGCCCGCGACTACGGCGCGGCCGTCGGCATCCTGGAGGACCTCGGCCTCACCGAAGTGCGCCTGCTCACCAACAACCCCGAGAAGGTCCGCCAGCTCGCCACCCGCGGGATCGTCGTCTCCGAGCGCGTCCCGCTCGTCGTCGGCATCGGCGCCTTCAATGAGGGCTACCTCGAGACCAAACGCGACCGCATGGGGCACACCCTCGGCAGCGTGCTCGAGCACCTCGACGCCGGAATCGCCGGCGCCACGACAAAGGAGTAACAATGGCCGGTAGCGGCGCCCCCACCACCTCTCCCCTCGATGGCTCCGGACTGACGGTCGTCGTCATCGCCGGCACCTGGCACGAGCAGATCACCGACGGCCTGATCGCGGGTGCGAGCCGCGCGCTCGACGAGACCGGCGCCTCCTGGTCACTGGTGCGCGTGCCCGGGTCGTTCGAGCTGCCCGTCGCGGCGAAGGTGGCCCTGGAGGCGGGGACCGACGCGGTCGTCGCGCTCGGCGTGATTGTCCGCGGCGGCACTCCGCACTTCGAGTACGTCTCGGACGCCGCCACGACAGGTCTCACGACCGTGTCGATTCAGACCGGAAAGCCGGTCGGCTTCGGTGTGCTCACCCTCGACACTGAGCAGCAGGGCCTCGACCGTGCCGGACTCCCCGGCTCGAAGGAAGACAAGGGGCGCGAAGCAGCGGAGGCGGCAGTCGCGACCGCGCTTCTGCTGCGTTCGCTGCGCGGCTGAGCGCGCACCACCCCGGTCGGGATGGCACGCGAAGCTGGGAGAACACAGGGTAAAGTGAGCGGGTCGTCACAAGCGACCCTCTTCTCCTCCCCCTCGCCCCAGCGGCCCGCGACGCCTGATCGACGCCCGCCCCGCCAGCGCCGGGGAGCCGTTGTCGACACGGAGCCCCTCCCTCATGTCTTCCTCCCCCTCCGTCTCCGCCGCGCCCGCTGCTGCCCCGCAGAATTCGCGCGGCCGGGTCATCTTCGCGAGCCTCATCGGCACGTCGATCGAGTTCTACGACTTCTATGCTTATGCGACCGCGGCCGTCCTGGTCTTCCCGGCGCTCTTCTTCGCGAACGAGGACCAGAGCATCGCGCAACTGGCCTCCTTCGCCGTTTTCGGAGTGGCCTTTATCGCCCGCCCCATCGGCTCGATCATCTTCGGCCACTTCGGCGATCGCGTCGGCCGCAAAGGCACCCTGGTCGCCTCCCTGCTCACCATGGGCATCGCGACGGTGTTGATCGGCTGCCTGCCGACCGCCCTCACCCCAGGCTGGGAATTCTTCGCTCCGTTTCTGCTCGTCGTGATGCGCTTCTGCCAGGGCCTCGGGCTCGGCGGTGAGTGGTCCGGAGCCGCGCTACTCGCGACAGAGAACGCCCCGGCCGGCAAGCGCGCCATCTACGGCACCTTCCCGCAGCTCGGCGCACCCATCGGCTTCATCGTCGCCAATCTGCTGTTCCTGGCGCTGTCGAGCACGATGAACGATGAAACCTTCGCTGCATGGGGTTGGCGGGTGCCATTCCTCGCGAGCGCCGTGCTCGTCATCATCGGCCTCTACGTGCGCGTGAAGTTGGTGGAAACCCCCGCGTTCCAGAAGGTGGTTGAGAAGGGCGAGGTGGCTAAGCTGCCCCTGGTCCGCGTGTTCGTCACCAGTTGGCGACCGCTGATCCTCGGCACCTTCATCATGCTGGCGACCTACGTGCTCTTCTACCTGATGACCACGTTCACCCTGACCTACGGCACCGCACCGGCTGACGGCCCCGCCCCGGGCCTGGGCTACAGCCGCAACAACTTCCTCATCATGCTGATCATCGGCGTCGTCTTCTTCGGAATCTTCACCCTCGTATCCGGACCCCTGGCGGAGAAGTTCGGGCGCCGCCGCACGCTGCTCGTTGTCACCACCGCAATCCTCGTATTCGGCTTGCTCTTCGTCCCCCTGTTCAGCGGTGGTTTCGTCGGCGTGATGGCGGTCCTCATCCTCGGCTTCACCCTGATGGGCCTGACCTTCGGACCGATGGGCGCGGTCCTGCCCGAACTCTTCCCGACGAACGTCCGTTACACCGGGTCGGCCATGTCCTACAACCTGGCGTCGATCCTCGGAGCCGCGCTCGCCCCGATCATCGCGGTCGCGCTCTGGCGGTCGGCCGGCGGCAGTACCGTCCTGGTCGGGCTCTACCTCAGCGCCGCAGCGGTACTGACGCTGATCGCACTGCTGCTCTCGACGGAGACGAAGAACGCCTCGTACACCGACAACGTCTCGTAGGAGGCCCTGCTCGCGCGCGATCTGCAGGGCCAGGTGCGATGTGCAGGGACACGTGCGATGTGCAGGGACACGTGCGATGTGCAGGACTACGTGCGATGTGCAGGGGATCTGCGAGGAATCCGTCGATCCGCCGTTGGCTACGTAGGCGGACATGTGCATCCCCTGCACATCGCACACGCCGTCGCCGCCAAGGTCGCCACCCGTTGACGCAGGTGCAAGCGCCACCCTCGTGTCGACCAAGATCGACAGGCGTCCGCGCCCCGGCCTGTTCGCAGCGAGGAGGGGGCACAATGAACGACGGCACGATCACGGCGCTCGCGGACGACGCCGGAGCCGACGATCAGATCACGGCGTGGCGCTCTACCGTGTAGAGAACTCGATCGAGCAGAGAGTGGCGCCGTCAGGCGGGCGCGCACCGCGAATGCGTTGCGGCAGCTGATCGCTCTCGGCGTCAGCGGTCAGCCGGTGCACAAAAAGTACGGCCGAGCATGAGCGGGGAAGAACGAGCGATGAGCACCACGGGCACGAGGCGGAGCGGACGACGACCGGGCAAGGACGACGGCCCCCGCGCCTCCTTCTCGCAGCTGGTCCCCTATCTCCTCGAGCACCGCGGCGTTCTCTCGATCGTCGTCGTGCTGAGCCTGTTCGGGGCGGCGACAAGCCTCGGGCAGCCGCTCCTCGTCGGGCAGGTCATCACTCGCGTGCAAGAAGGACTCGACCTTGGTCCCCTCGTCTGGGCACTCGTGGGCCTCGTCGTTGCCTCCGGTCTCCTCTCGGGCTTCGCGCACTACCTGCTCCAGCGCACAGGGGAGGGCATCGTCCTGTCGAGTCGGCGCCGCCTCGTGGCCCGGCTCCTGCGACTGCCGATCCGCGAGTTCGACGCGCGCCGCACCGGCGATCTCGTCTCCCGCGTCGGCTCCGACTCCACGCTGCTGCGCGCGGTCCTCACCCAGGGGCTCGTCGACTCGATCGCGGGCTCGCTCGTCTTCGTCGGTGCGATCATCGCGATGGCGATCATCGACTGGGTGCTGCTGCTGATCATCGTGGTCGTGGTGGCGGTGGCCCTCGGACTCGCGCTGACGCTCGGGCGCGGTATCCGCACGGCCAGCCGTCAGGCACAGGAAAAGGTCGGCGATCTGGCTGCCTCGGTCGAGCGCGCAATCAGCGCCGTCCGTACGATCCGGGCAGCGGGCGCCACCGACCGCGAGATCGCTGTCGTCGACCGGCACGCAACAGAGGCATACCGGCTCGGCCTGCGCGTGGCACACGTCTCCGCCCTGGTGGTTCCGGTCGCGGGCATTGCCATGCAGGTCGCATTCCTCGCGGTCCTCGGAGTCGGCGGCTACCGGGTTGCGTCCGGAGCGATCGACATCGCCCAGCTGGTCTCCTTCATTCTCTTTCTCTTCATGATGGTGATGCCGCTCGGTAACTTCATCGGCGCAATCACCTCCGTCAACTCCGCGCTTGGCGCCCTCGGCCGTATCCAAGAGATCATCGACCTGCCGATCGAGGGTGACGGCGACGGCTCGGCGGGCGGGCTGGGCGCCGGCGTAGCGGAGAAGGCGATTTCGTTCGAGGACGTGATGTTTTCGTACGCGGAAGGCCCGGTTCCTGACGGACTCACCTCACCGGAGCGCGACCGGACCGTTCTGCGCGGCGTCTCGTTTACCGTGCCGCGCGGCAAGCGGACTGCGCTCGTCGGGCCCTCCGGCGCCGGCAAGAGCACGATCCTTGCGCTGATCGAGCGGTTCTATGACCCCGAAGCGGGTGTCGTTCGCCTCGGCGGAGTGGACATCACGGCGATCGACCGCGATGCGCTCCGAGCGCAGATCGGCTATGTGGAGCAGGACGCGCCGGTGCTCGCCGGCACGATCCGCGAGAATCTCGTCCTCGGCCGGCCCGACGCCGACGACGCCGACTGCTTCCGCGTCCTCGAAGCCGTTAACCTCACGGACGTGCTCGAGCGCACTCCGCTCGGCCTGCACGCGCCGGTCGGCGAGAACGGCGTGATGCTCTCGGGAGGCGAGCGTCAGCGGCTCGCCATTGGACGCGCCCTCCTTGCCGCGCCGCCCGTCCTCCTTTTGGACGAGTCGACCTCGAGCCTGGACGGCCTCAACGAGCAGCGCCTGCGCCTCGCGATCGACGCAGTGGCCGAGAACCGCACGCTGCTGGTCATCGCGCACCGCCTGTCGACCGTCGTCGACTCTGATCAGATCGTCGTGCTGCACAAGGGCGAGGTCGTCGGAGTCGGTACCCACTCCGAGCTGGTCGAGTCAACGCCCCTCTACCGCGATCTCGCCAAGCACCAACTGCTGGTCTGACCACCCCTGCTCGTTTACCACGGACCATGCCGGTCGCAGAGCCCCTGCACACGACCTATCGACGCCCGCGTCAGCCCGTCGGAGTCTCGGTGGATGACGCGTCGCCACCCTCCTGGGGCGCTTTTTTCGCCATCGCCATCGCCTCGGCGGAGCAATTCGTCAGCGTCGCGTCGTACGTCTCGCGCAAGCGCTGGGCCGTGACCTGGTCCTGCTCCTGCGCCAGCGGGTTGGCCGGCGGAGGCCGCTGATCCAGCCCGTACCGGGAAAGACAGTCCTGGATGAGCCGGGTGATAAGTGCTCCGTCCGGGCCGTTGATGTCGGGGGTACCGGGGTCAGTGGGGGTAGCCGAATCGACGGGTACGGCGGGCGCGCTCGACGTCGACTCCTGCACCGAGCCTCCCGGAACGTCGGCCGGGCGAGGCATGCAGCCTGAGAGGCCGAGCACGAGACCCACAGCAACTAGCAGAGCGACAACCGGGCGGAGCCTCGGACGCTGGAGCATGGGCTACCTCGATCACGACTGCGCGGGTGGGAGTGGCCCCACGGTAGCGCAGCGATGGTTAGCGCGGGAGGACGGGCGCTCTCTCCTGCCGAGTGGCACCCTTGAGGGGTAAGGATGCTCACGAGTAACCACCGACCGAAGCCTCATGTCACATCGGCCAACGCCCACATCGCGACGGCGCTCGCGGCCGCAACGTTCAGCGAGTCGATCCCGTGCTGCATCGGGATCTGCACAGCGATATCGGCCGCGGCGAGGGCCTCCGGCGAGAGGCCGTCGCCCTCGGTCCCGAGCACCAGCGCAACTCGCTCGGGAGCTGTGGCCGCGAAATCGCGCAGCGGCACCGCCTCCGGAGTGAGCGCCATCGCCACGATGGTGAAGCCCGCACCGTGCAGGAGGCGCTGCGTCGCAGGCCAATCCCCCACGCGTGTCCACGGAACCTGCAACACCGTACCCATGCTCACCCGGATCGCGCGGCGGTAGAACGGGTCAGAGCAGCGCGGAGTCACCAGCACAGCATCCGCCCCGATCGCTCCGACGGAACGGAAAATCGCACCCACGTTCGTCGGGTCGACCACGTCCTCGAGCACGACCACCCGTCGCGCTCCCGCCAGCAGCCGCACCGGGTCGGCCAGCTCCGGGCGGTCCATCGCGGCGATCAGCCCGCGGTGCAACGTGTAGCCGGTGAGCTCCGCGAGCAATTCGCCGGGCCCGATGAAGATCGGCACGTCGCGGTCTCCCACCAGTCGCTTCGCCTCGGCTGCGGACCCACCCAGCGCGAGCACGGACCGCGGTTGGTGGCCTGCGGCCAGGGCCCGCTCGAGCACGCGAGCCGATTCGGCAATGTAGAGGCCATGCGGACCCCGGGCGTTCTTCAGCGCGACATCCGTGGCGTGCGCGTAGTCGCGCAGGCGTGGCTCCGCGAGCGAGGTGACCTCGATCATCTCCACCGGTTCAGGCGAAGGGATCAGGGGTGAGCGTGTACTTGGTGCTGAGGTACTCGTGAATGCCCTCGAGCCCACCCTCGCGTCCCAGTCCTGACTGCTTCACCCCGCCGAACGGCGCCGCCGCGTTCGAGACGACCCCGACGTTCAAGCCCATCATCCCTGTGGCCAGCCGATCGATCATCCGCTGCCCACGGGCCAGATCACGGGTAAAGACGTAGGAGACGAGGCCGTATTCGGTGTCGTTGGCGAGAGCGACAGCCTCGTCTTCGTCGTGGAACGGCACGATTGCGACGACCGGCCCGAAGATTTCCGTGCGGAGGATCTTGCTGCCGCCGTCGACATCGGAGAGCACGGTCGGCGCGTAGAAGTGGCCGGGGCCTTCACTGCGCTTCCCGCCCGTTCGCAGCCGGGCTCCCCGCGAGACGGCGTCGTCGACGAGGGAGGCAACCTTGGCGACGGCCCGCTCGTCGATCAGCGGACCGATGCTCACACCATCGTCGGTCCCGCGGCCGACCCGCAACTCCAGCACCCGCTCGGTGAGCCGGGTGGCAAACTCCTCGGCGACCGATTCGTGCACGACAAAGCGGTTGGCCGCCGTGCAGGCCTGCCCGATGTTGCGGAACTTAGCGAGCATCGCGCCGTCGACTGCGCGGTCGAGATCTGCATCGTCGAAGACGACGAACGGCGCGTTTCCGCCCAGCTCCATCGAGGTCCGGAGCACGTTCTCGGAGGCCTGCTGAAGCAAGGTGCGCCCGACCGGGGTGGAGCCGGTGAACGACAGCTTGCGCAGGCGCGGATCGGACAGGATCGGCGCCGAGACCGCTCCCGCCGACGAGGTCGTGATCACGTTGACGACGCCCTCGGGCAGGCCCGCCTCGGCGAGCAGACCGGCGAACGCGAGCGTGGTCAGCGGAGTCAGCTCGGCGGGCTTTACCACCATCGTGCAGCCCGCGGCCAACGCCGGTGCGATCTTGCGGGTCGCCATGGCGAGCGGGAAGTTCCACGGGGTGATCAGGTAGCACGGACCGACCGGGTGCTGCGAGACGATCATCCGGCTGCCGCCCTCGGGCGAAAGACTGTACCGGCCAGAAATGCGTACCGCCTCCTCACCGAACCAGCGGAGGAACTCGCCGCCGTAAGCGACTTCGCCTAACGCCTCCGCGACCGGCTTGCCCATCTCGAGCGACATCAGCAGGGCGAAGTCGTGCCTGCGCTCGTACAGAAGATCAAAGGCACGGCGCAGGATCTCGCCGCGTACTCGGGGCGCCGTCGCTGCCCATGCCGGTCCTGCCGCCACCGCCGCGTCGAGCGCCCGCACGCCGTCCTCCGGCGTCGCGTCCGCGATCGTCGTGAGGACCGAGCCGGTGGCGGGATCTTCCACGTCGATCGTGCCACCTCCCGAGGAATCGACCCACTCACCGCCGATCAGCAACTGTGTGGGAGTATGCGCGAGGAGAGCTGCCTCGGCGGAGCGGGCGGCGGCGGAATCGGTCACGGGAGGGAACCATTCTTCGGATCGGTCCGCGCCAGCCACGCGGTGAGGGGCTTTTTTCGTTCCTCCAGCTTAGGTTGAGCGGTTCGTCGACGGAGCCGAGAAGACCCGATCCTGCAGTACTGCCCCCCGCGCTGTGCCTGTGGAGGGACGACATGGCGGACGGCTTGCCCGAAACGAGACGGCCGGTTAGCGGGACTGCTCGATGCGGACTCCTGCTGTAGCAAGCTCGCGCAGCGCCTCGGCGCTCCTTTCACCCGAGACACCGGCGACGAGATCCTCGAGCACACGCACCTCAAGCCCTGCCCTTCGCGCATCGAGTGCCGAGGCGCGCACGCAGTGGTCGGTCGCGAGGCCGACCACGTCAAGCACGGTCACGCCGAGGCCCGCCAGGGTGTCCGCAAGGGCCTGACCGTCAGTCGTCGTCCCTTCGAACGCCGAATACGAGGGCCGCCCCTGCCCTTTGCGGATGTGCACGTCGATCCGATCGAGGTCGAGCGCCGGGTGGTACTCCGCTCCCGGCGTCCCCGCTATGCAATGTACCGGCCAGGTGTCGACGAAGTCGGGCTCTGCGGCGAAATGCCCGCCATTGTCGGAGGAGCCGTCATGCCAGTCGCGCGACGCGAGCACCGTCGCGTATCGCTCGGGGTGGGCGGCGAGGTGCGCAGAGACCCCCGCCGCGACGGCCTCGCCACCGGACACGCCGAGCGCACCGCCCTCGGTGAAGTCGTTTTGCACATCGACGATGAGGAGTGCCGTGGTCATAGTGGTCCTTCCGAATCAGGAGTCCGAGAGCGAGCCGCCGCAGCGGTAGAAGCCGGTGACGAGGGTGTCGATCGCGATCTTGGCGGAGTCGGCGACATCGCCAAGAGCGTAGACCGCAAAAGTGAGGACGGTGCCGTCCTGCGCGGTGACGATTCCGGCCAGCGTGTAACCGGTGTCGATCCAGCCCGTCTTTGCGCGTACCGCTCCATCGGCGACCGCATTATCACCAGTGAAGCGGTCGGCATAGGCCAGCGAACCCGTCTGACCCGACACGGGCAGACCGTCGAGAAGGACGCCCAGCTTCCCCTCTCTCGCCGCCACCTTGCGCAGCAGCTCGGTGAAGGAGGCGGGAGCGACGGCGTTGTCATCGCTCAGCCCCGAACCGTCCACGATCGTGATGCCCGCCGTGTCCACTCCGTCACCGGCGAGACCCTGCACAATCCCCGCCTGTTCGGCGCCGAAGTCGCTGCCCGACCCGGTGCGGATCGCGACGAGCCGCGCCAGCATCTCGGCAATCGCGTTGTCCGAGACGAGCAGCATCTGCTGCACGAGCGCGCTCACCGGTGCGGATTCGACAGTGCCCAGCACCTGAGCACCCGCGGGCGCGGTGCCGGTCGAGATCGCCGGCGACCCACTCAGTTCATCAGCGAACGCCTCCCCCGCCCGCCCAACCGGGTCGGTGCCGCGCTTGGACGTGGAGGCGGACGGGTCATCGCGGTCGCCGTCGACCTGGAGCGCCGTGATCTCGGGCATGTAGCCGTCGACCTGCTCCTTGCGGTTCCAGCTCGCCCGCCACGTCTCGCCCGAGTAGAGCGACGCGTCGAGGACGAGACTGGTGATCGGCGTGCCGACTGTCGCGGGGTCGGCGTCCCGCGCACGCTCGACCTGCGCCGCGAGAACGTCGAGGTGCGCCGCTCCGGCGTAGGTCGATTCCTCTCCACTCGGCAGCCGCGTCAGCGTGAGATCGCCGCCGCCGACCAGGACGACCGACCCCGGCTCACTGCCGCGGACCACGGTCGTCGGGATGCGCGTGTCCGGCCCGAGCACCTCGAGTGCGGACGCAGCGGTCAGAATCTTGAGCGCCGACGCAGCACGGGAGGCTGTCGTGCCGCCACGATCGAACAGCACCTCGCCGGACGCCGCGTCGACTGCACGGGCCTGCATCGAACCCAGCCGCGGGTCGGCAGCGAGATCTGCCACGGAACAGGTCCGCAGACTTCGGGCCTGTGCCTCGGCGGTCGGACGCGCGACAGTCGTCGGAGTCCATGTCTCGCTGGGCGTCGCGATCGACGCAACGGGCAGCGCCTCCGACCCGACGCGACTGCCCACAGCAGTGCCCATTCCGAACGCACCCGCACCAGCCACCGCGAGCACGGCTACGATCGCGAGCGTCCAGCGACGGGGAGGGAACTCGATCATCCGCGCCATGGTAATCGCATCGGCATGGCCTAAGGGTGCAGGAGGAGGAGAGCCGCCTGTGGGAATCGAACCCACGACCTTCTCATTACGAGTGAGACGCTCTGCCGACTGAGCTAAGGCGGCGTGCACACGGGGCCGGAGCCTCGGACACGATTACAGAGCATAGCCTGCCCGCACGCCCCCGGGTGAATCGAGCGCGGGCTGTTCCTCAGACCAAGACGTCGCGCAACTCCTCGAAGGAGCGGGAGATCCGACCAGACAGAGACTCCCGGCCGTCATGGTCGACCCAGGCTGCCCACGCATGCCGCATCGCTGCAAGACCCAGAAGGGTCAGCATCCTCGCGTGGCTGCGCGCTCGTTCGGCGTCGTCGTCATCACGCTGAAGGCGCTCGACGACCAATCCCTCAATGACGAGTTCGAACTCGCGCATCCCCGCGATCTTGAGGCCCACCAGGTGGGGCTGCTCGCGGAAGAGAGCACGCCGCAGTACGTGCAACTCGCGGTCGTCCTCAAGCTGCTCCATGACCGCGACGAAGACGCGCTGCAGATCATCGAGCACCGGCCCCTCTCCAAGAACGAATGCGGCGGCGGTCTCGTCGGAGATCACCGGAAGTGTGCCGACGAGAGCGTCCTCCTTCGAGGCGAAGTAGTTGAAGAAGGTCCGGGTCGAGACATCCGCGGCCCTCGACACGTCCTCGATCGTCACCCGCTCCGGCCCACGCTCGCTGGCGAGGTGGAGAACGGCAATCTCGATCGCCCGCCGAGTCGCGAGCCGCTTGCGCTCACGGAGCCCGGGCAGCTCGCGAGGTCGCTCCTGTTCGGTCAGCACTGCGGATCCTCCTCAGGGACGGTGCCGTCGATCAGGTACGCGTCGACCGCGTCGTTCACGCACGAGTTCGACTTGTTGTAGGCGGTGTGACCCTGGCCGTTGTAGGTGATGAGGTGGCCGTCCGCGAGTTGGCCCGCGAGCGCCTGCGCCCAGATGTAGGGCGTCGCGGGGTCCTTCGTCGTGCCGACGACGAGAATCGGTGCAGCGCCCTCCGCTCGGATCGGCGCGCGCGAGCCCTGAGAAGCGACCGGCCATTCGCCGCAGGCGATGTCGCCGTACGCGAGGTACCGACCGACGGTGGGCGCCGCCTCCTCGAGAGCGGCGGCGTCGGCACGCATTGAGGCGGTGTCGGCGTTGAACGAGTAATCCATGCAGTTGATGGCGAGGAACGCCTCTGTGCTGTTGCCCGAGTAGGTCCCCTTGGCGCTGCGGCTGTTGTAGGCGTCGGCATACTGGAACGCGATCTCGGCGCCGCCACGGCGCACATCCGAGAGCATCTCGCTCAGCGGGCGCCATCCGTTCGCGTCGTAGAGCGGATAGATGATTGCCGTCCAGAGCGTGTTCGCTCCGAGCTTCCGACCGTCGTTCGCCCGAATCGGGGACTCGTCGACCTGCGCGAGCATCGAGTGTAGCTGCGTCATCGCTTCGTCGACCGAGCCGGTGAAGGGGCAGCCCGAGGAGCCGAGGCAGTCAGCGAGGTAGGCCCGCAGCGCTCTCTCGAAGCCTTTCGCTTGCTCGCGGAGGACATCGAACGAGGTCGCCGCAGGGTCGATCGCTCCATCGAGCACGAGTCGTCCGACACGCTCCGGGAACAGGCCGGCGTAGGTGGCGCCGAGGTAGGTGCCATAGGAGTACCCGAAGTAGTTCAGTCTCTCGTCGCCGAGAGCCGCGCGCAGAACGTCCAGATCGCGGGCGGCGTTGGGCGTGCCCACCTCGGGCAGAAGGGGACCGCTGCGCTGCTCGCACCCGGCGGCGAAGGCCGCAGCCGAGGTCCGCTGGGCCTGGATCCACTCGTCGCTACCTCGCTCGCCCGGTGTGATGTCGTAGAGGTAGGAATCGAGGCCGGCAGCATCGAGGCACGAGACCGCAGTCGAGGCACCCACGCCGCGGGGGTCGAAGCCGACCACGTCGTAGCGGGCAGCGAGCCGGGTGTCGACAGCCAACGAGGCACTCTTGCGGATGAAATCGACGCCCGAGCCGCCCGGCCCGCCGGGGTTCATCAGGAGGGAGCCGAGAGCGGGGCCCTCCGTCGCTGGCCGGCGCACAAGCGCGATCGACGCGGTGTCACCGGCCGGGTTATCCCAATCGAGCGGGACCGTCGCATCGGCGCAGAAGGCTCCGCCGCCGCAGTCGTCCCAGACGAGGACCTGCGAGTAGTAGCGGGCAAGGTCGGCGTCAACGCTCTGCGGCGCCGGCGTCGAGGTCGTCGCAACGGTCGAACCGGTCGTGAAGCAGGCCGTCAGGAGCGAGACGACCACGACGAGGGCCGCGAGCGCCCAGGAGCGATGAGCGCGCGTCATGCTGCCACCGCCTGGCGAGCGGCGACGACCAGCATCGCCTCGAGGGCAAGCACCGGGGAGACGTTGGCGTCGATCCGTTGACGTGCAGCGCCAACGGCGTCGAGTACGTCCAGGGTGCGCTCGGGCGAGGTGGAGTCGGCGAGGGCACTCATCTCGGGCCGCACCTCCTCGTTGATCACTCCCCCCGGCGCCCCCAGCTGGAGGCGGACCACATCGCGATAGAGGGAGAGCAGGTCGACGAGGATCCGGTCGAGACCGTCGCGGAGGCTGCGAGTCGCCCGCCGCTTCTGGTCCTCTTCGAGCGCCCGCAGTTGCGAGCGGAGCTGCGCAGGCACCGTCCCGCCGGGCTCGACGCCGAGGGAGCGCAGAGCCTGCTGCCGCTCCACCTCGTCGCGCTCGAGGGTGATCGCTTTCGCGTCCTCGGTCGCGACCTCGATCATGCGGGCCGCTCCGAGGACTGCGTCCGAGACCCCCCGCAGGCGCAGGGCGATCCGGAGCGTCTCCTCGCGCCGCTCCCGGGCGTTCGCATCGGTCGCGAGCCTGTGCGCCATTCCGATGTGGCTTTGCGCCTGACGAGCAGCCCGTTCCGCGGTCGCTGCGTCGACGCCGTCGCGACGCTGTAGCAGCCCAGCCACGTCGTCAACGCTTGGCACCCGGAGGCGCACCGAGCGTGTCCGGGAGCGGATCGTGGGCAGGAGGTCGGCTTCGCTGGGTGCGCAAAGGATCCACACGGTGCGCTCCGGCGGCTCTTCGAGTGCCTTGAGCAGAACGTTGGAGGTTCGTTCGCTCATTCGGTCGGCATCCTCAATCACCATGACGCGGTAGCGCGAGATCGAGGGGGAGTATTGCGAGCTGCTGACCAGCCGACGTACCTCCTCAATCGAGATGATGACGCGTTCAGTCGTCAGGACGGAGAGATCGGGATGCGAGCGCGCCGCGACTTGGCGGCAGTCGGGACACTCGCCGCAGCCCCCACGCCGACACAACAGTGCGGCGGCGAAGGCGTAGGCGAGGTTCGAGCGGCCGGATCCGGGTGGACCGGTGATCAGCCAGGAGTGCGTCATCGAGGTCGACTCGTGTCCGCGGTCATCCCGGGGTATGGAGGCATCCTGCAGGGCTCCGATTGCGTGTTCTTGTCCTACGAGGTGGCTCCAGACGTTCATGCGCACCAGGTTAACGGCGGGCCCTGACAGTGTGCCGCTGGAGCGCCACGACCCGGGCGCGCACCTGCTCGGCGATCACGGAGACGGAGAGTGCGGCATCGACCACGAGAAACCGCTCGGGATCAGCCTCGGCGATGGCGAGGAAGGCCTGTCGGACGCGCTCGTGGAACTCCTCCTTCTCGGCCTCCAACCGGTCGAAGCGGGTGCGGGCCGAATCGAGGCGCGTGCGAGCGAGGGAGGGGTCCAGATCGAGCAGCACCGTGAGATCGGGACGCAGGTCGTGCGTCGCCCACTCCGAGAGCGCCCGAACTTCGCCTGCATCGAGCACGCGTCCGGCGCCTTGGTAGGCGACGGAGGAGTCGATGTACCGGTCCTGCACAACCACCTCACCCCGCTCGATTGCCGGGCGGACGAGCGTACCGATGTGCTGGGCGCGGTCAGCGGCGTAGAGCATCGCCTCGGCGCGCGGATCGATCTCGCCGCGATGGTGCAGGACGATTTCGCGGATCTGGACGCCGACGTCGGTTCCGCCGGGCTCCCGCGTGCGCACCACTGTCTCGCCGCGCGCCGCCAGCCATTCTTCGAGCAATCGGGCCTGGGTGGTCTTGCCCGCGCCGTCTCCGCCCTCCAGGGTGACGAACAGCCCGCTCACGACTCCGTCGCGCCCGTCGTCTTGGGAGCGGCAGGCTTCTTCGCGGCCGTCCTCGTTGTAGCAGGCTTCTTCGCGGCGGTCGCCTTGGCAGTCGTCGCCTTCGCGGCCGTCGTCTTGGCAGCCGCTGTCGTCTTCGCGGCCGGCTTCTTCGCCGGTGCCCGCTTAGCCGGCGCCTTCTTGGCCGGACCCTTGGCCCGCTTGTCGGCGAGCATCTGGACCGCCTGCTCAAAGTCGATCTCCTCGATCGTCAGACCCTTCGAGATCGTGACGTTGGTTTCACCGTCAGTCACGTAAGCGCCGAAGCGGCCGTCACGGATACGAATCGGCTTTCCACTGACGGGGTCGGCGTCGAACTCCTTGAGAGCGCTCGAGGCACGGCGGGCGCCGTACTTGGGCTGCGCGAAGATCTCGAGCGCCGCTGGCAGATCGACCTCGAAGATCTGGTCCTCACTCGTCAGAGATCGACTGTCGGTGCCCTTCTTGATGTAGGGACCGTACCGCCCGTTCTGCGCGGTGATCGGCTCGCCGCTCTCGGGATCCGCACCCACCGTGCGTGGCAGGTCGAGCAGACGCAGCGCTGTCGCCAAGTCGATCGACGCGACGTCCATCGACTTGAACAGGGAGGACGTACGCGGCTTCACGACGGCCGGCTTCTTGGTGCCGCGCTTCGCGGGCGCTGGCTCGACAATCTCTCCGGTGGTCCGGTCGGCGGTCGGCTCGGGTTCTGGATCGGTCTCGGTGACGTACGGGCCGAACCGGCCGTCCTTGACAACCACGGTCTTGCCCGTCTCGGGGTTGCTGCCAAGCACGCGGTCCGTCTGCACTGGCGCATCGACAAGTTCCTGCGCCTTGGCCGGGGTGAGTTCGTCGGGTGCGAGTTCGAGCGGCAGGTTCACCCGGCGAGGCGCCTCCTGACCCTCTTCCTGCGCGACTTCGAGGTAGGGCCCGTACTTGCCGATCCGCAACGTGATGTCGTCGGTGATCCGAAGCGAGTTGATGCTCTTCGCGTCGATCTCGCCGAGGTTGTCGACAACGTGGCGGAGCCCGGGGTGGGTGCCGCCGCCGAAGTAAAAGCGGTTAAGCCACGTAACGCGGTCCTCCTCGCCGCCGGCGATCCGGTCAAGATCACCTTCCATCTCGGCCGTGAAGTCGTATTCGACCAGGTCGGAGAAGAAATCCTCGAGCAGGCGCACGACCGAGAAAGCGATCCAGTTGGGCACGAGCGCCGTGCCGCGAGGGGTGACGTAGCCTCGATCGACGATGGTCGAGATGATCGAGGCGTAGGTCGAGGGGCGCCCGATCCCCAGCTCTTCGAGCGACTTGACGAGGCTGGCCTCCGTATAGCGCGGGGGCGGTGAGGTCTCGTGGCCCTTGGCCTCGACCTCCGAGACGACCAGGCTCTGGCCGACCTCGAGCGGAGGCAACTTGGCATCCTTGTCGTCGCGGGCGCCGTGACGCTCCTCGTCGCGGCCCTCTTCGTATGCGAGGAGGAATCCGCGGAAGGTGATGACGGTTCCGGATGCAGTGAACTCGGCGGTCTGAGCGATGTCACCTGTCGGCTCGGCCAGGATCGTCACTGTCGCCGTCGACCCCTTCGCGTCCGCCATTTGCGAGGCGACCGTGCGCTTCCAGATAAGTTCGTACAGGCGCAGGTCGTTGCCACGGAGAGTGCCCGAAAGCTGATCGGGAGTGCGGAACGTCTCGCCTGCGGGGCGGATCGCCTCATGCGCCTCTTGCGCGTTCTTGTTCTTGCCGGAGTAGAGACGCGGCTTGTCGGGCACGGTCTCGGACCCGTACAGCGACGCCGCCTGCGTCCGCGCCGCGTTCAGAGCCTGCTGCGAGAGCCCGGGCGAATCGGTCCTCATATAGGTGATGAAGCCGTTCTCGTAGAGCGACTGCGCGACGCTCATCGTCTGGCGCGCCGAGAAGCGGAGCTTGCGCGCCGCCTCCTGCTGGAGCGTCGAGGTGGTGAACGGGGCTGCGGGGCGGCGCGAGTAGGGCTTGGACTCAAGGTTTGACACCCGCACGGTGGTGGCCGGATCACGCAGCGCCACCGCGAGCGCGCCGGCACCCGCCTCGTCGAGGACAGTCACGTCGCTCTTCAGCTGGCCGCGATCGTCGAAGTCGCGCCCACTCCCGACACGCTTGCCGTCGAGCCGCGCCAGGCGCGCGTCAAAAGCCGCCGCCGTATCGGACTCGGGGGCGAGCACGGTTGCAAGGTCCCAGTAGGTCGCCGAGACAAAGGCGAGACGCTCGCGCTCACGGTCGACGACGAGGCGGGTGGCCGCGGACTGTACGCGTCCGGCGGAGAGCCCGGGTCCGACTTTGCGCCACAGGACGGGGGAGATCTCGTATCCGTACAGCCGGTCGAGGATGCGGCGGGTCTCCTGCGCGTCAACGAGGGACGTATCGATGTCGCGGGTGTTGTCGCGGGCTTTCTGAATCGCGTCCTTCGTGATCTCGTGAAAGACCATTCGGTGCACGGGCACCTTGGGCTTGAGTTCTTCGAGGAGATGCCATGCGATGGCCTCGCCTTCGCGATCCTCATCAGTGGCGAGATAAAGTTCGTCGGCGTTCTTAAGGGCGCGTTTGAGATCGGCGACCGTCTTCTTCTTTTGGTCGGAGACGACGTAGTACGGCTCGAAGCCGTTGTCGACATCGACGGAAAACTTGCCCAGCGGGCCCTTTTTCAGCTCCGGAGGAAGGTTCTTCGGCTCAATAAGGTCGCGGATGTGCCCGACGGAAGCGAGCACCTCGTAGCCGTCGCCCAGGTACTGGGCGATGGTCTTGGCTTTCGCCGGTGACTCGACGATCACCAGCTTCTTCGTGCCGGACACAGTTCTCCTCGATTGATGCTGTCGGGTTGGACGACCAGTGGTCCGATGATCCCCTGCTGCGGGGAGGCGGTGCGCGGGGACGTGGTGCGACGAACGGACACGCGTCCGCATTGGCGGAGCGTCCGACAGGCACACCATACACACTGACTCCGGACGTCCTGCCCCCTCCCTCTACCTCGGGGGGCTCACGACGCCAGGCGGGTGCCACCTCTGCGCCATCGGCTCCGCCCGCGCAGCACGGGGTGACGGGCGGCGCCGATCAGCGCATGATAAACGGCATGGCAACGATGCATACCACTACCACTTCCGCCTACACCGCCAAGCTCCTTGACGGTCCGCTGGAGGGCAAGACCCTCCGCCGCTCGTACGGCAGCGACTCCGCTCCGGCCGCTCGACTCGAAATCGCGAGCGCCCGGGAGGGCTCTCACTACATCTACCTCCTCTCGGGCGGATTCGAGCACGACGAGGGCGCGGGCTCCCTGCCGACGGCTGCCGCGTACCGCTACCAGCGCCTCAGCTCGGTGTGATCGGCGCGCCGCTCCCCTCTTCCACCGGGGCGAACGGAGCGGCGTCGACGACCACGTCCTCGAACGTCCATCAGGGCGGCGGTCCGGCCCTCGAATGCGCCGTCAGCGGCAGCGGCCCCACCGCAACCTCCACAGTCGCGACGCCGCTCTCGAACCTGCAGGTGAGGAGGGAGGCTCCGCCCGCCACCGCGACACGCTCGGCCTCTGCGCACGGCTCCCCCGGCACCAGACCGGACCCGACGTCCGCGGCGGCGAGCGCCGACGCGTCCGCGGCTGCCACCGCACGCTGATGCCCCACAACAGCGCCACACCCAACGAGCACCGCGATCGTCACCAGGATCGTGCCCACGACGACGGCGACCGCAACGATCGACGCGGATCCGTCCTCCTGAGCGGCACCGCACATTGGTGTCGTCACCGTCCACTCCCCAGCGCGCACGAGCGGATGGAAACTGGCAGGACCAGCGCCGGGACCGGCTGCAGCGTGGCTGCAACGTCGACGCAGACCAGCCCGTCCTGCTCCTGCGTCGACACCACGGCATGGGGTTGTGCGCGGGCGACCGGCGCCCGCGGGTCATCGCCCCTCGCAGCCGAGCGCGCCCCGTCAGCCGCCGCATCAATGAGCCGCACGTACTGCGCCGCTGAGACCACCGACCCCAGGCACAACGCCAGCACCGCCACAACCGCCGGCAACACCAGCGCGAGTTCGGCGGTAGCCGAGCCCTCCTCCTGCACGAGTCGTCTGCGGAGGATCGCGACCGCTCTCATCCTGCTGCCGTGAGCGCTCGGGTGACCAGATCGGTCAGGATCCCCCGCACCTCGTCGCCCTTGAGGATCACCACCAGCAGGCCCGCGAAGCCGACGGCGGCCATCGTCGCGATCGCGTACTCCGCGGTCGCCGATCCTTCCTCGTCCCCCAGTACGCTCACGCACGATCCCAGAGGTCCGCTCCCCGTGCCGTCCAGCCGCGGAGTCTCGGACCACCGTTCCTTCTTTCTGCTCCCTCTGCCGTGGATCACACTCTCGCCATTCATCGTTCTGCTCCATTCCGCCCTGTCTCGTGCCCCTGTTCCGAGGATCGTGGACCGCCAACGGCCGCGGGACTCGGACCGCCGATCGGTGGAGAGTTCGGGAATCCGGCCGCTGTGGAGGAGCCACCGTGACCCGTCACATCGCAACCGAGAAGGTCGAGAGGAGCACCGACACCACCATCGGAGCGACCCCGAGCAGCAGGAATGCCGGAAGGACGCAGACCCCCAGGGGCAGCATCAGCGTCACCCCGAGTCGTGCCGCGCGCTCCCGCGCGACCGAGGCAGCGCGCGCCCGGGTCAACGCCGCTTCATTGCGCAGCAGGCGCCCGGCGGGCACACCCGCCGCCAGCGAGAGCGCCAGCACTGCCTCGCCACCAGCGAGCGCCTGCTCGCCCGCGCCGATTCCACATTCCGTCAACGCCTCGAGCACTCGGTGTCGCGCGGAGTCGATGGAGCCGCCTCCGGCCAGCGCCACCGCCAGCAGATCAAGCGCGAGCCCGGGAGCGGCATCGCCCGTCGACGCGCCCCGAACCAGCCGACGAGTCCACCCATGAGCAGCCGCCATCAACCCCAGACCACCGACGAGGCACACGAGACCCGGAATGGTCCCGACGAGCACGCCAAGGACGTCGAAACCGAGCAGAGCACCCAGCCCGAGGGCGACGACCGGCAGTACGCTCACCACACGTCCGGTCGCCGACGGACCGGCAAGCGCCACTTCAATGTCGCGCCGCGCCCGCGCCAGCTCACGGAGCGACTCCGCCAGCTCGTTCAAAGCCGCCGCGACCGGAGCACCGGAGTCGGTCGCCACTCGCCAGCATGCGGCGAGCGCCGCCCACGCCGCCTCCTCCTCGGCATCGATCGGCCCGCTCCGGCGTTTCGTCGTACCACCGATCGAAGCGTCAGGTGGCTTTCCTCGACCAGGCCCCCGCGCCACCAGCCCCCGCGCTAGACGACGGCCTGCCGCGCGGGGCGCCCGTCGTGAGGCCGGACGTCCCCGAAGCAGCGCCACCGACACATCGCCACCGCGAGCCGCCTCCTCCGCCACGGCACGCAACAGGCGACGCCGACGGGCCGCCCCGCGCCCCGAGCCCCCCGCCGCCGCGAGATGACCCAGCGCGGATCCCGGAGCGACCCCCGCCGCGAGGAGCACGGCGAGCCGCTGCACGACTGCGGCGACCTCGTCGACCTCGTCTCCGCCGCTCACCGCTTCGACCGCGAGCGCGGCGGTAGCGCGCTCTCCTCGACGCGAAGCCGTCCGGCTGAATCGAGCGCGAAGATGCCCGATGCTGCAAGCCTGCGCCGGCCGCCGCGTCGCTCCAGGTGCAGGACGAGATCAATCGCGCTCACTGTCTGCCGGGCGATCGCCTCCGGTCCCCACCCGGCGAGTACCCCGAGTGCTTCGAGGCGCGCCGGAACGTCCTCGAGTGAGTTGGCGTGCAGTGTCCCGGCACCGCCGTCGTGCCCGGTGTTCAGCGCCGAGAGCAGCTCTCGCAGCTCGATGCCCCGGCACTCGCCGAGTACGAGCCGGTCCGGCCGCATCCGCAGCGCCTCCCGCACCAGCCGATCGAGGCCGACCGCTCCCGCGCCCTCGAGGTTTGGCTGCCGCGATTCGAGCGACACGACGTGTGGATGCGCGGGACGCAGCTCTCCGACGTCCTCGATCGTCACAATCCGCTCGGAGGACGGAGCGGCGCCGAGGAGCGCACCGAGCAACGTGGTCTTGCCCGATCCGCCGGCGCCGGTGATCAGGAGGTTCCACCGCTCGCGCACCGCCCTCCGCAGTAGCTGCACACCGAGCGCATCGAGCATCCCCGCGACCTGAAGTTCGCCGAGCGTCCAGGAGTCTGCGCGCGGCACCCGAACCGAGATGAGGGCCCCGCCGGTGGCGACGGGTGGCAGCACCACATGGACTCGCACGCCGTGCCGCAGACGCACGTCGACGCAAGGGCTCGCCTCATCGACGTGCCTGCCGCCGGCCGCAACGAGGGCGACGGCGAGGCGACGCACGCCCGCGGCGTCGAGCGTCCACTCCGGCACCCTTTCCACCCCGCCACCTCGATCGACCCACAGACCAGAGTCCCCGTTGACGAACAGGTCCGTCACCGCGGGATCGGCCGCGTGAGGTGCGAGGAGGCCGAGGCCGGCCGCTGCCGGACGCACGGGCGTCTGGTCACGGCGATGCTCGGGCGGAACAAGGGGCACGAAGTCAGGGCTCATCCCCGCACGCTAAGACTGCGACGGCCAAGGCGGTGGCGAGGAGGCGGATCTGTGGACAGCGCTGACAGGACAAGCCTGGGGAGGAACGACGAACGCCCCCGCGAACCAGGCTCGAGCGGGGGCGTTCGTTCCGCCGAACACGGTCCGGCGGGAAGAAGGGGGCGGCACCCATTGGGGGGAACAGGTGCCGCCTCGGCGGCGCTGGATTGGGGGGAATCACTTGCGCCGCTGAGCCGAAGTTCATTCGGCCGTATGCAACTCTAGGGGAAAGATCGCGAATCGCCAAGTCCGTGCTCCGTTCTCGGCTGACTCTTATCAGAAGCGGTCCGGACACTCAGGTTCCGCGCCTGCACCCTCCGGTCTGCACCGTCGCTGCCCGGGCTGAGCGATACGGTGGTGCCAGCCGGCCGCGCGCGTCGGCGAACGTCGCACTCGCAAAGGAGCGAATCGCAGATGTCCACTTCCCTCGACGCCTCCGGCACCGGTTCGGCCATCGACAACCTGCTGCACGAGACTCGCCGCTTCCCACCGCCCATCGAGGTCGCGAGGGACGCCGCGGCGACCGCTGCGCTCTATAACGAGGCCGCTGCCGACCGCCTCGCCTTTTGGGCGGCTCGTAGCCGAGAGCTTCTGCACTGGCACCGGCCGTTCACGAAGATCCTCGATTGGAGCGAGGCGCCATTCGCGACGTGGTTCGACGACGGCGAGCTGAATGTCTCCTACAACTGCCTCGACCGGCACGTGCTCGCAGGCCACGGTGACCGCATCGCGATCCACTGGGAGGGCGAGCCCGGCGACTCCCGCTCGATCACCTACGCCGAGCTCACCGCCGAGGTGAAACGTGCGGCAAACCTCCTGACCAGCCTCGGTATTCGGGCTGGCGATCGGGTCGCAATCTACCTGCCGATGATCCCAGAGGCTGTCGTCGCCATGCTCGCCGTCGCCCGCCTGGGAGCGGTCCACTCGGTCGTCTTCGGCGGCTTCAGCGCCGAGAGCTTGCGGGCGCGCATCGACGATGCGGAGGCGGCGCTCGTCATCACCGCCGACGGCGGCTGGCGCAAGGGCGCGGTCTCGCCGCTGAAGCCCGCCGTCGACGCGGCTCTCGCCCTCGGCGGTGAGTCCAGCGTGCGGCACGTCCTCGTGGTGCGCCGCGGTGGCAATGAGGTGAAGTGGCACGAGGGCCGCGACCTGTGGTGGCACGACGAGATCGTCGCGGTCGACGCCGACCACGTTGCGAAGCCATTCCCCGCCGAGCAGCCACTGTTCATCCTCTACACCAGCGGCACCACGGGTAAGCCAAAGGGCATCCTGCACACCAGCGGCGGCTACCTCACACAGGTGGCCTTCACGCACCGCGAGGTGTTCGATCTGCGCCCCGCGACGGACGTTTACTGGTCGACGGCCGACGTGGGCTGGATCACCGGTCACAGCTACGTCGTCTACGGCCCGCTCGCCAACGGCGCCACCCAGGTGATGTACGAGGGCACTCCCGACAGCCCACACCCGGGCCGCTGGTGGGAGATCATCGAGAAGCACGGCGTGACGATTCTCTACACGGCGCCTACAGCGATCCGCTCGTGTATGAAACTGGGCAGACAAATACCGCAGCGCTTCGACCTCTCGAGCCTGCGGCTGCTCGGCTCGGTCGGCGAGCCGATCAATCCCGAGGCCTGGATCTGGTACCGCGACGTCATCGGCGGCGGGCGCACCCCGATCGTCGACACCTGGTGGCAGACGGAGACCGGCGCAATGATGGTCTCGCCACTGCCGAGCGTCACGACGCTGAAGCCGGGATCGGCGCAGGTCGCGCTGCCTGGTATCTCGATCGACGTGGTCGATGACGACGGCACGCCGGTCGGCGTGAACGCGGGCGGACTCCTGGTGGTCACCGAGCCGTGGCCGTCGATGCTTCGCGGCATCTGGGGTGACCCCGAGCGCTACGTCGAGACCTACTGGTCGAAGTTCGGCGACCGCTACTTCGCAGGAGACGGCGCCCGACGCGACCGTGACGGTGACCTCTGGCTACTGGGGCGCGTGGATGATGTGCTGAACGTGTCCGGACACCGCCTCTCGACCGCCGAGATCGAGTCAGCGCTGGTCTCGCACCCGGTCGTCGCCGAGGCTGCGGTCGTCGGAGCCGCGGATGACACGACCGGTCAGGCCGTCGTCGCGTTCATCATCGCCAAGGCCAGCCAGACGGAGGCGCTCGCGAGCGGGCATGACGAACTGGCGGCGACACTCAAGTCCCATGTAGCCGAGCACATCGGTGCGATCGCTCGGCCGAAACGGATCATCGTGGTGCAGGAGCTGCCCAAGACCCGCTCCGGCAAGATCATGCGCCGGCTGCTCCGCGACGTGGCGGAGGGACGCGCCGTCGGCGACACGACGACCCTCGCCGACACGCAGGTCATGGCCGCGATCACCGCCGCGATTGCCGCTGACTGACCAAAGCCCGCGCCCGCGAAATGTCGCGAGATGTTCTGGGACGGACGAGATCGAGGCTCGCGGACGAGATGCCGTGCCACGGCAGCACATCTCGTCCGGGAGCCCGTATCTCGCGACATTTCGCGAGAAGGGAGGGGACGGATCAGGCGAACGCGACGATCAGTTCGACCTCGACCGGCGCGCCGAGCGGGAGTTCGGCCACGCCCACAGCCGAGCGGGCGTGGCGTCCCGCCTCGCCGAAGACGTCGCCCAGCAGCTCCGACGCGCCGTTGATCACGCCCGGCTGTCCGGTGAAACCGGAGGCGGAGGCGACGAAACCAGTCAGCTTCACGATCTGCGTCACGCGGTCTAGCGACCCGATCGCGTCCGCGACCGCGGCTAGCGCGTTCAGCGCGCAGATCCGCGCAAGGTCCTTCGCCGCCTCCGGCGTCACCTCCGCTCCGACCTTGCCCACGAGCGGCAGCACGCCATCGACGAACGGGATCTGCCCCGCCGTGTAGACGAGCGACCCGTTCACGACTGCGGGCACGTAGGCACCGGCCGGCGCCGCCACTGCGGGTAGCTCGACACCGAGCTCCGCCAGCCGCTCGGCGATCACGCGTCGGCCTCGGCGACGGGTCGCTTGAGATAGGCGACCAGCCCGCCCTCGGGCCCGGTCACGATCTGGACGAGCTCCCAGCCCTCCGAGCCCCAGGTGTTCAAGATGGCCGTGGTGGTGTGGATCATCAGCGGGGTGGTGATGTACTCCCAGCGGGGGACGGACATGGCTCTCCTTGAGTGCGGCCGGTGCGGGACGACTGCTGAGCGCCGCGCATCGGCGGGATGAGCGCCACGGCTCGTCCGAGCGCGGCGACTACGCTGATTCTATGTCGGGGCGGGGCGGAACCAGTGTTGTGAAGACCATCGGAGGCGCCCTCGCGGGCTTCGTCGGCATCGTCGCCATGAGCGTCGTCGCGGGAGTCCTGGTCGCCGCCTCCATCACTCCGGCGATCGCCCTGAGTGGAATGGCCGCCAGCGACGCCGTCGAGATGTTCGACAACTTGCCCGAGTACCTCGAGATCGGCACGCTCGCCGAAAAGAGCGACGTCTATGCGAAGGATGCGTCCGGCGGCGACGTCCTGCTCGCCTCCTTCTACGCGCAAAATCGTGTGCAGGTCGGCTGGGAGGAGATCTCGCCATCTGTGACGGACGCGGTCGTCGCCTCCGAAGACCCGCGCTTTTACGCGCACGGCGGGATTGACCTGCTCGGCACGGTGCGCGCCGCCGCGACCACGGCGATGGGCGGTGACGTGCAGGGCGGCTCCTCGATCACTCAGCAGTACGTCAAGAACGTGCTCGTACAGAAGGCAGAAGCGCTCAGCGACCCGATCGAGCGCGACGCGGCCTACCGCGAGGCGACCGAAACCACTCCGGAGCGCAAGATCGCCGAGATGCGCCTCGCGATCGGCCTCGAGAAGGAGTACCCGAAGAACGACATCCTGCTCGGCTACCTCAACATCGCCCTCTTCGGCGGCACGGTGTACGGGATCGAGGCGGCCGCCCGTTACTACTTCGGCATCAGCGCAAAGGATCTCTCGCTCGCTCAGTCGGCGGCGCTGGTCGCCATCGTCAACAATCCCGAGAAATTCCGCTTCGACCGCCCCAACAACCCAGCAAATCCCGCGGCCGACGGCTACCCACAGACCCTCGACCGACGCAACTACATCCTCAGCCGCATGGACCTCGAGTCGAAGGTGACTCCCGAGCAGGCACAGGCAGCTGCTGCCGAGCCGCTTGCCCCCGCGATTACCGAGCCCAGCACCGGCTGCCAGACGGCCGGAGCCGCGGCCTTCTTCTGCGACTACGTCACCTGGGTGATCAAGAACGACGACGCGTTCGGAGCGAGCCAGGACGAACGTGACGCCACCTTCAAGCGCGGCGGCTACAAGATTTACACGAGTCTCGACTCCGAGCTCCAGCAAGCGGCTGTCTCGGCAACCGACGACTGGGTGCCCAAGTCGATGGCGAACATCAACATCGGCAGCGCCACCGTCTCGGTCGAGGTCGGCACAGGACGCATCCTCGCAATGACGCAGAACAAGGACTACTCGAACGATCCGTCCGAGACGGGCGCACATATCACAGGCATCAACTACAACACCGACTTCGGCTACGGCGGCTCGTCCGGCTTCCAGGTCGGCTCGACCTACAAGGTCTTCACCTTGGCGGAGTGGTTGCAAGAGGGGCGCTCGCTGGGTGAACGGGTCGACGGCACGCGGCGTGCGTATACGACGTTCCGCGACAGTTGCGAAGCCGACGGCGTCTACACCGGCGCGGAGCCGTGGAACCCCGGCAACGACGAGGGCGGCAACGGAGGCGTCACCACGGCGCTCCAGGCGACCACCGGCTCCATCAACACCTCCTTCGCTGCGATGGCGCAGCAACTCGATCTCTGCGGCATCCGCAACACGGCACTGGCGATGGGCGTGCATCGCGCCGACGGCACTGAACTGCAGCGGATCGCACCGACCATCCTCGGTACCAACGAGATCGCACCGCTGACGATGGCGACCGCGTTTGCCGGCTTCGCCAACAGGGGCACGGTCTGCACGCCGATCGCGATCGACCGCATCGTCGACCGCTCGGGCACCGATATCGCCCCACCCGCCTCCGAGTGCACGCAGGGACTGTCCGAGGAGGTCGCCGCGACGGCCGGCCACGCCCTCCAACAGGTCGTGACGAGCGGTACCGGCGCGCCCTCGAATCCGAAGAACGGTATCCCCCACATCGGCAAGACAGGCACCACCGACGACGCACTGCACACCTGGATGGTCGGAGCCAGCACTGAGGTCGCGACGGCGACCTGGGTAGGGAACGTCAGCGGCTTCACCTCGATGCGCGGCTTCACCCTCGACGGCGTGAATGCCGGCCAGGTGCGCCACCAAATCTGGCCGCGGATCATGCGGGTCGCCGACGCAAAGTACGGCGGGTCCGCATTCCCGACCCCGTCGCGCTCCCTCACCGACGCGCCACAGGAGGCGGTGCCTCAGGTGACAGGGCAAAGTCCCGCAGCAGCCACCGCTCGTCTGAGGTCTGCTGGGTTCACGGTCAGGGTCGACGGCACGCCGATCCCCTGCGACCGGCCCGCCGGCTCCGTCGCGCAGACGGACCCGCCAGCGGGCGCGCGGGCCGCGAAGGGCACTGCGATCACCCTGCAGATCAGCGCAGGACGAGGCGATCCTCCGCCGGAGAATTGATCAGGCAGGCTCCAGCAGTAGTGTCCGGCAGAATGAACGCGGTCGCGGTCGCGGCCGTCGTGTGAGAGAAGGATTCATGACTGGACGCAGCAGCCGCCCCCTCACCATCGCCCTCGCGACGGTCGCCGCGGTCGGAACAGCATCCGCCACATGGGGCATCGGGATAGAGCGGACGCTGTTCACCGTCCGTCGCACGACATTTCCCGTCCTGCCCGCGGGCGCCGAGCCCGTGCGCATCCTGCATGTGTCCGACCTGCACATGGCGCCCTGGCAGACGAAGAAGCAGGACTGGATCCGCTCTCTGCTCGCACTCGCCCCGGACATCGTCGTGGACACCGGCGACAACCTGGGGCACCCTGACGGCATTCTCGGCATCCGCCGCGCACTCGAGCCCTTCACAGGTATCCCCGGCGCGTTCGTCAACGGCTCCAACGACTACTTCCGCCCCCGAGTCAAGAATCCGCTGCGCTACTTCCGCGGGCCGTCGGTCACTCCGAAGCCGAACGAGCCCGACCTCGACGTCGAGGGCCTGCTGGGCTTTTTCACCGGCGAGCTGGGCTGGGTCGACCTGAACAATCGCGCCGAAAGCGTCACGGTGAAGGGCAGCCGCATCGAGTTCTTCGGCGTCGACGACCCGCACATCGGGCTCGATCGGATCGACGTGGTCGCCGGCGCCGTCGACGAACTGCGTGCGGCGGAGGACGGAGCGGCGGACGTCAGCATCGGCGTCGCCCACGCGCCCTACCAGCGCATCCTCGACGATTTTGTCGCACGCGGGGCAGACGTGGTCCTCGCCGGACACACGCACGGCGGACAGGTCCGCGTACCCGGCTTCGGAGCGCTCGTCACGAACTGCGACATCCCCCGTGACAAGGTGTCCGGCTCAACGACCTGGGACACCGGGCTCCGGCGCTCGTACCTCAATGTCTCGGCGGGAGTCGGTACTTCGATCTTCGCTCCCGTGCGCTTCGCCTGCCGCCCCGAGGTGACCCTGGTGACGCTGACGCCCTCGGCCTGACGAGAGTCGTCAACACAGTCCGGGAAATCGGCTACTATTGTTGAGGCTCGTGCACGGTTAGCTGTCGTGAGAGTACACCGGGGTGTGGCGCAGCTTGGTAGCGCGCCTCGTTCGGGACGAGGAGGTCGTGGGTTCGAATCCCGCTACCCCGACCGGTGAGAAGCCCGGCTAGGATCGCTGATCCGGCCGGGCTTCGTCGTTTCTGAGGGTCGCGTTGTTCGGACGGCTTTCCGGACAGGTAAAGCTGCCACCGCAAGAAATTGCGCCTTCGGATGTTCTTACCCGCGAATTCCCACTTTGCCCCAGCCGACGCAGGCGACACTTGAACATCGTTGCGGTCGTCCCTCGTCCGTCGTACCCGAGAGGAACACTGTGACCCGGTCGCTGACCCGCCTCACACTCGCGCTGGGAACGCCGTACCTCATCGCCCTCGCGTTCATCGCTTTTTGGCCGACCCCAGTCGATGCAGGGCTGCGCGGTGACCTCACTCGGGCGACCGCCTGGTTCGCCCGTCACGGGCTAGCCGCGGTCAACTATTCCCTGATCGAGAGCGGGGCAAATGTCGTCCTCTTCATCCCCCTGGGGCTACTGGTGGCTCTGCACGTGCGAGCGCGTCTCGCGTGGATCGCCGTCGCCGTCGGGGCGCTCACGAGCTGCCTCATCGAGCTCGGACAGCTGCTGTTCCTCGCAGCCCGATTCGCGACCCTCGAGGACGTAGCGGCGAATACAACGGGAGCGGCACTCGGTGCTCTCGTCGGGTGTGTGCTGCGCGCGATTCTCCTCGTGCGCGAACGCCGGAGGGCTGCGAAGCACAACGATGCTTTCGCGCACATTCCCCTCCGCAACACCTCCGGCGTCGTGGCGGATTCACCGACTATAGGGCGCTAAACCCCGCCCGCTCGCCGTCCGCGACCGATCAGCGGCCGAGGCCTCGATAGTCCCAGCCGGCCGCACGCCATGCGGCGGGGTCGAGGCAGTTGCGGCCATCAACGATGAACCGCTTGCCGACCCGCGCGCCAACAGCGACCGGATCGAGACCGCGGAACTGCTTCCACTCGGTCACGACCACAACAGCGTCTGCCCCCTCGAGCGCTTCATCCACGTCGGTCGTGTAGGCGATGTCGGGGTAGCGACGCCGCGAGTTCTCGATCGCCTCGGGATCGGTCGCGACGACGGTCGCGCCGAGATCGTGGAAGCGGGCCGCGACGTCGAGGGACGGCGAGTCGCGGATGTCGTCCGACTCGGGCTTGAATGCGAGGCCGAGGACGGCGATTCGGCGGCCCTCGACCGAGCCGCCGAGTCCCTCCGCGACCAGGTCGACGACCCGCTGACGGCGGCGCAGGTTGATCTTGTCGACCTCCTTGAGGAACGCGACGGACTCGCCGACGCCCAGCTCATCGGCGCGGGCCGAGAAAGCACGGATGTCTTTCGGCAGGCATCCCCCACCGAAGCCGATGCCCGCGTTGAGGAAGCGGCGACCGATGCGCACGTCGTAGCCGATGGCGTCGGCGAGCTGCGTGACGTCGGCGCCGGTCACCTCGGCAATCTCGGCGATCGCGTTGATGAACGAGATTTTGGTCGCGAGGAACGCATTAGCCGAGACCTTCACCAGCTCGGCGGTGGCGTAGTCGGTCACGACAAGGGGCGTGTGGGCGGCTAGCGCAGTCGCGTAGACCTCGTCGAGGGTCGCCTTCGCCCTCTGCCCGGCCTCGCCCTCAGGAACGCCGTAGACAAGGCGGTCGGGGCTGATGGTGTCCTGAACAGCGAAGCCCTCACGCAGGAACTCAGGGTTCCACGCGAGCGTCGCACCAGACGAGGCAATCCGCTCGGCCAGGCGCGTCGCGGTGCCGACCGGCACGGTCGACTTGCCGACGATGAGGGAGTCCGCATCGAGGTAGGGCAGCAGTCCGTCGATTGCAGCGTCGACGTAGGTCATGTCTGCCGCGTTCTCCCCGGGCTTTTGTGGGGTCCCGACGGCAACGAAGTGCACGGCGGCACCAACGACAGCGGCTGTGTCCGTTGAGAAGCGCAGGCGACCCGAGGCGACACCGGACGCCAGCAGTTCGGGCAGGCCGGGCTCGAAGAATGGAGCAGTGCCGGCGGAGAGGGCGTCGATCTTCTTCTGGTCCACGTCGATACCGATGACGTCGTGGCCGAGTTCGGCCATCGCGGCAGCGTGGACAGCGCCGAGGTAGCCGCAGCCAATGACAGAAAGCTTCACAGGGGGTCTCCGAATCGTGGCAGGTTCGCGTCGCGGTCGCGACGGTGAGGAGGAGCAGGCGATACGGCGACCGGCCGACGCGCATCACCGCGCGACTATCGCCGCGCCAATGCTCTCAGATCACGGGAGATGTCGGCGACCGCAGCGGCGATCTGCGCGGCAACGCGCTCGTGCGTGGCCTCGCTGCGACCGATCGGGTCCTCAATGTCATCACCGCTCTCGCTGCGTGGTGCCCGGCCGCGATGAGCCGCTGCAAGACGCACCACAGCACGCAGGCGCGCAACCGGATCCTCGAGAGTGGGTAGCGGAACTTCGCGGAGGACGAACGGCATAACCCGGGCGAATTCGAGCAGCGTGAAGCCGCGAAGCAGTACCGAGGGGAAGCGACGCGATGCATCAATAAGGTGATCGCGCGTCATTGTCAGCATCAGGTCGGCTTCGCCGACGAAAGCCTCACTCAGTACGGCGCTCAAGTGGTTCGATGGATCGCCACCGTGCTGAGCGGAAAAGCGCGCAGAGATCGGATCCATCGGGTAGCCATCGCGAGTCGCGACGCCGGCGCTTGCAAAGGCGAACAAGGGCGTACCCGCCGCCGATATGACGTCGGCGAGCGACGCGCGCAGGAGCTGCTCTGCCATGGGCGAGCGGCAAATGTTGCCCGTGCACACCGACAGCATCGTGAACACCGGCGCGCCGGAGTCGACGGCTGATTCGTCCGGCCGCCATCCTCGACGCGCGCGCCGGGAGGGATCGTCTCCCGGAAAGGTCATCGCGTGCCGCTCACACGGACGTCGGGGCGGGCTCGACGGCCGCATCAGGGCGGGCGCCCGAGCGAGTGGAGCCATAGTAGCTGGTGTAGTAGTACCCGTAGCCACGGCCGACCTGCCCGCGCGGCGGGACGCGGTTAAGGATGACGCCGAGCGTGTGACCGCTCACGCGCTCGAGGTTCTGGATCGCCTTGCCCAGCTCATCGGTCGTGGTCTTACCCGCCGTGATGACGACAAGGGCGCCGTCAGTCCTAGCAGTCAGGATTGCGCCGTCGGTCACGGGCAGCAACGGCGGCGCGTCCACAATAACGATCGCTTCCCGAGCAATCTCGTGCAGGAGGATGTCCATCCCGTTGGATCCGAGGAGCTCGGAGGGATTCGGCGGGATGGATCCCGCGCCGAGAATCCAGAGATTGCCGGACGGGCCCCAGGGCTGGAGCACGTCCTGCAACTCGGCCTTGCCGATCAGAAGGTCTGTGAGGCCGACCCCGGGGACGAGGCCGAAGGACTTGGCAACCGTGGGCTTTCGCAGGTCGCCGTCAACGACGACGGTGCGCTGTCCGGACGCGGCGAGGGTCACCGCGAGGTTCGCCGTCACGGTCGACTTGCCGTCGGCGGGTAGCGGGCTCGTCACGACAATGATCCTCGGCGGACTGTCGATGTTCATGAACTGCAGGTTCGTCCGCAGCTCGCGAAGCGACTCCGCCAGCGCATGTTTGCCATCGGCAGCCACGTAGTCAGTCGTGTCTGCCTCGGGAACGATGCGATTGGTCTCGCTCAGCCGCTTGTCAGTGGGCAGCGTACCGACGACAGGGAGGTCGAACAGTCGCTCGACCATCTCGGCGGTACGGATACGTCGATCGAGCGTATTGCGGACGAAAGCGTAAATAAGCCCGATGACGAGCCCGATGAGAGCACCGACCGCAAGAAAAAGCCGGGTGTTCGGGAAGGCAGGCGAAGTGGGCAGGGCCGCTGTCTGGAGAACCGTGAGAGTAACGCTGTCGCCCACCCCGGTCTCCTGGTTGACCTGCTTGACCTTGGTGGCGATTGCGCCGACCCAGGCATCCGCGAGCCTCTGCGCTCCCTCGGGTGTCGAGGCCGTGGCGCTGACTTTGAGGACGGGAGCCACCGTGTCCGGGACGACTTGGATCGACGAAATCAGCGCCGCTGGCGAGACCGTGAGCCCAAGGGTGTCGATGACGATCTGAGCGACGTCGCGCGAAGTGGCAATAGGCACGTAAGTGGCCAAGCTTGATTTAGCGACAGTCTGAGCCATCTGCTGGGTGTAGATCTCCTGGCTCGGATCGGAGCCACCTCCAGTGGCGACCGACACGAGGCCCTGCGAGTCGGCCACGAACTGCTTGGACTGCAGGGACGCCCAACCGAAGGCGACGAGGGTACCGAGGAGGATCGCCGCGATGATCGGAATCCAGTGGTCGCGAAGGAGCCGGAAGACGTCTCGTAGTTCCACTGAGTCAAGTTCCTTCGCTCTTCGAGATCACGCGGCGCGAACCGGCGACGGGTGCTGTCGAATTGTGCCACAGCGCCTGCGTGCCACCAACGGCAGGCGCATCATGCGTGCCACCCGTCGGGGGTAGGCGGACGCGCAAGGGTTCTCGTGACGACCCCGAGGTCCTCGAGTTCACTGAGAGCCTCCTCGACGGCTTTCCTGGCGTCGATGCCCGCGGGCGGTTCCCCCACCTCGGCCAGTACCGCGGCGACCAAGTCGTCCAGCCCGGGTCCCCGCTCAGCGAGACGCCAGATTACCGGGCCGATGCCGGACAAACGCACAAGAGTATCGACGCAGAAGAGCAGTAGTTGCCCGTCGGGGAGCAAAACCGCATCGTCGGCGGGCGACCGGACGATGGCTCCGGGAGGCGCGTCATCGACCGCCTCGAGCGACACCGGGACAACCTCGTTCCATACCGACGGGGCCACGGCGCCGAGTTCAGCGAACGTCTCCTCCACCAGCCGAACGACGCTCGCGGCCTCGGAGTAGACGAGGCGCCGGACCCCGCCGAGCGCGGTCACGGTGCGAATGAGATCGGTGATCGGGCGGGACCGAGCCGACAGATACGACGTCTGTGGTACGAGGTCTTCGATCGCGTCCACTGGATCGACGTGCTCGAGGCGTGGCGCTTCGAGCACGTCGCGGCGCTCGAGCAGGATCACCCCCGCGAGGGTAAGGGGCGCATCGGGCACCGGCCGGAGATCGAGCGCGTCGGGCGCCAACTGCGCCTTGGGAGCTGAGCCGGTCAGCGGCTTCACCGAGAGCGGCTTCGGATAGGCCAGCACTCGGCCCTCAGGAGTCACCGCCACTGTCTCGTCCGTGACGTAACCGAAGCGCGCGCCGAGCGCGCGCGCAACCGTGGTCTTGCCGGTACCGGAGGCGGCAACGAACGCCAGCACACGACCAGACTCGTCGGCGACTCCACACGCGTGCAACATCAGCAGCTCGTGTCGACGCGCGCCGATCGCCTCCACTGTGAGGGTCGATGTGAGCGACTCCTCGAGCTGGGCGAGGTTAGTGGTCGAGACCTGCACCGTCTCGCCGTCCGTCGGAGACGCGACCGCGGCGACCTCGGCGAGGACGTCACGAGACGCCGCATCAGGCTCGGCCGCGCAGGACGCCCAGCTGGCGACGATCCTGATCGCATCGTCATCGGTGATGCCCTGGCCGAAGACGACGCGGAACGGCGTCTCGAGCACTGACACCGTCATAATCCTGGGCGCTTCCGCCCTCACGCCGGCGATCAGTACGCCCCGTCCCGCGCGAGCACAGCGCGCGCCGTCTTGAAAAGAATGACAATATCGCCGGTCATTGACCAGTTCTCCACGTAGTAAAGATCTAAGCGCACGGTGTCCTCCCAGGACAGGTTAGAGCGTCCGCTGACCTGCCAGAGCCCAGTGATACCAGGCTTCATCAGGAAGCGGCGATGCACGTGCTCCTCATATTGCTCGACCTCGCGCGCCAACGGTGGGCGGGGTCCAATGAGTGACATGTCACCGCGGAAAACATTGAGGAATTGGGGCAGCTCATCGAGACTGAAGCGGCGAAGGACGGTGCCGACGCGCGTCACGCGCGGGTCCTTGGCCATCTTGAACAGGATCGAGTTGCCCTCGGCCCGCTGCTGCGACGCGAGGGCAGCGAGACGTGCCTCCGCATCGACAACCATCGAGCGGAACTTAAGCATCTCGAACGTCGCACCGTTCAGCCCAATCCGCTCCTGCCGGAAGAGGACGGGACCCGGGCTGGTCACCTTGACCAGGACCGCGACAGCGATGAGAACGGGTGCGCTGAGCATGATGAGAAGCGTCGAGGCGAGGATGTCGAACAGGCGCTTCGCGAAGCGCTGTCGGCCGTCGAAACGCGGAGTTTCGACATGGATCAGCGGAAGGCCGGCGACCGGGCGGGTATGGATGCGGGGGCCGCCGATGTCGGTGAGGCTCGGAGCCACGACCAGGTGCTCGCGCCCCGGCTCAAGCGTCCAGCTCAGCTCCCGGATGCGCTGCGGTGCGAGTTCGTCCGAGCTAGTGACCACGACGGTATCCGCTCCGGTCGCGTCCATCACCGCTCGGACGCCGTCCACCCCGGTGAAGCCATGGACCGCGAGGCCGGAGAGTTCTTCCTCGCCCTGCAGCGCCTCCGCACCGCCGACCGAGGTCGAGACGGCACCGACCAACTTGTAGCCGGCCTCCGTGCCTCGACGCAACTCGCGAGCCGTGTGCAGCACACTCGCGCGGGAGCCCAGCAACACGACCTGGCTGGAGAAACGACCGGAGCGGCGCTGGCGAGTCAACCACGACCGCCAGAACAGGCGGCCTGCGCAGAGCAGGATGATGCCGGCTGGGAAGGCCGTGATGATGTATCCGCGCGCCAGCAGGATCTGCAGAAGGTAGGCGATGATCGCCACGATCCCGAACAGCCAGATGGACGAGTCGACGACCCGGCGGTACTCGACGTAACCCGTGCCGACGATGCGGCGGTCGCGACTGTCGAAGACCTGGAGCGCGACGAGCCAGCCCAGCGAGAGCACGATGGAGACCCACGTGTAGCTGATCACGATGTCTGCCGGGTTCTTGAAACCGACGTCGGAGCTGAGGTCTAGGTCAAACCAATAGAACTGAGTGCCGAACACGGAGACGACGATGGCGATCACATCCGAGATCAGCAAACGTCGACGGTAGTCCTGCTCCCACGACGGGCGGCGCTTCGGCGTGGTTCCCTGCGCCGTCATCGATTCCCCCGACCTTTCCTGCTGCTCCGAAAGGCGGAGTTCCGTTTCCGGTGAAGTCACGTCGCCAGGCTACCCACTTCCCCGTTTCCCGTGGGTATCCAAGCCCCAACGGATCGTCCTGTGGTCATCCGCGGAGCCGCCCGCGACTCTCCTGGAGGTAACACGCGCCGCACAGAGACTCGTAGGTCACCGCCACTCCGTCGATCGCGAGCTGATCGCCATCAAAGACGAAACGTCCGCCGACGACGCGCCCGTTGAAGATTGCTTTGCGCCCACAACGGCAGATGGTCTTCAACTCCTCGAGGCTGTGCGCGATCTCGAGGAGCCGCCGACTCCCCGGGAAGGCGGCTGTGCGGAAGTCTGTGCGGATGCCGTAGGCAAGTACCGGCACGTTCTCGAGGATGGCGATCCGGAGCAGATCATCGACGTGCGACTCCGGCAGGAACTGCGCCTCGTCGACGAGTAGAGCGCTGATATCGCGCGCCGTCCTGGCGAGCACCCGGGCGCGGGCGGCAGCGAAGACGGCGACCGGATCGCCGTCGGGCTCGAACAGAAGGTCGACAGCACGAGACACGCCGAGGCGCGACACGATCAGCTCATCGCCCTTGGTATCGACCGCCGGCTTGGCGAGCAGCACCTGGTGACCACGCTCTTCATAGTTGTGCGCGGCCTGAAGGAGAGACGTACTCTTCCCGCTGTTCATTGCGCCGTACCGGAAATAGAGCTTCGCCATCAGGTCTCCTCGGGGCGGGTGCAGCGGCGGCCCCGGTACGAGACAGCCATCATTCGAGGAACCCGTCCTCGCCGGCGCGTCGGACGAGGTCGACGCGCCGACTCGCGGATCGACCGACCTCTTTGTACTTCCGGCGCACTCGCCGCAAATAGGTCTTTGCGGTCTCGAACCGCACATTCATCGACGCCGCCACCTCGGGAGTGCTCGATCCCGACGCGTACAGCCTCAGCGCCTCCAGTTCCCCGGCACTCAGACGCGGTCGCCGGAGCACGGCGACTCCCGACGGAAGCGGCCGCCACTGCACCGCTGCGACGGCGTCCGTGCGCATCGCGAGAGCGGCCCGGGTTTCCTCCAGCAGGACGCGAGTCGGTCGGGACCTGCAGAGGTGCAGCACGGCGCCCGCCCGAAGCACACGTTCGTTCATCGCACGGTCCTCGCTCGCGGAGAGGACGACGACCGCTGCGCCCGCTGCCCGGCAAGTACGGACCCGCGCCTCGAAAGAGATGGGCTCGTCAAGCTCGAGATTCATGATGACGACCTGGGTGGGAAAGGCCGCGCTCGTGACGAGTTCCAGCCAACTGCTGGCGCTGACCGCGAGCTCGAAATCAGGGGCGTGTTCGTCAATCCAGCCGCCCCTCTCGGCAAGGAGGCCCTCGTGAGCATCGAGCAGACCGAGACGTACCCGCCGCGTCATCCCGTCGTTGGCGCTCCGAGTGGAGGAGCCGCCCGAGGGCTCACCGGAGCGGGTGACCATGCGGACGATCCTAGCCGCGGCACGACGGAAGGCCGGCTCAGAAGAGGGTCGGCTGGCCGACTCCGGGCAGGATGGCGGCGCGGTCGGGGCCGAGTTCGCCCATGAGCAGGCCGTCGCGCTGAAGGGTGCCACGCTGGCCGCCGAGTGCGCGCAACGTGCCCAACGAGCCGAGTGCGGAGGAGCGTACGGAGCCGGTAGCCGGATCCTCCTCGCCACGCTCGAGCCGGTGATCGCGCATCAGGGGCCGGATTCTCGCGGACAGCCAGCGGCGGTACTCCAGTGGCGCGTATGCAGCGCGACCTGGATAGAGCGAGCGGTACCGGTCGAGTAACTCCGGGTGCTCCTGCGAGAGCCAGTGCAGGAACCACTCCTTCACGCCGGGCTTGAGGTACAGGGTCGAATACATGATGGTGCTCGCGCCAGCCTCGCGGCAGGCACGCAGCGACGCGTCGAGATGCGCCCGGGTGTCGGTGAGAAACGGCAGGATCGGCATCAGAAACACCGAGCAGTCGAACCCCGCCTCGCGCGCCGCGGTGACCGTGGCTAGGCGAGCCGCCGCGCTCGGCGCTCCCGGCTCGACAGATCGCTGCAGCTCCTCGTCGTACACCGCTATCGACACTCCGAGATCGACCGGAACGTGCTCCGCCGCCTCCCGCAACAGTGGCAGGTCGCGCCGCAGAAGCGACCCCTTGGTGAGGATCGAGATCGGCGTGCCTGAGGCCGCCAGCGCGGCGATGATGCCCGGCATCAGCCGATAGCGGCCCTCGGCCCTCTGGTACGGGTCGGTGTTCGTGCCGAGCGCGACGGGATGCCGCCCCCAGCTCGGGCGGGCCAACTCGCGGGCGAGGACCTCCGCGACGTTGACCTTGACGACGATGTGCGAGTCGAAGTCCCGACCGCCGTCGAACTCGAGGTACTCGTGGGTGGGCCGGGCGAAGCAGTAGGTGCAGGCGTGCGTGCAGCCACGCATGGGGTTGATGCTCCAGCCGAACGGCATCTGTGACGAGGTGTGCACCTTGTTGAGCGCGGACTTCGCCAGCACCTCATAGAAGGTGATGCCATCGAACTCCGGAGTGCGCACCGTCCGGACGAGATCGGTGAGCTTCACGAGACCGGGCAGCGCGGCCTCATCCGCCGCACCGATCGACTGCCCGTTCCATCTCATGCAGCTATTAGAACATACGTTCGAACCTCTCGCGCATTCGAGGCGCCGCGCGAACTAGACCGCGGCGGAGAGTTCCAGCGCCTCGGCCGTCGCCGTCACCGTCCGCTCGGCCTTGTCGGGTGCATCGTTCAGCGTCGAGCCGTAGCTCGGCACGAGCGCGCGAATCCGGGGCTCCCAGGCCGTCATCTGCTCAGGAAAACACTTTTGCACGATGTCGAGCATGATGGGCACCGCGGTCGAGGCGCCGGGCGAGGCACCGAGGAGACCGGCAATCGTGCCCTCTCCCCCGGTGATGACTTCGGTACCGAACTGCAGCACTCCGCCCTTTTTGTCGTCCTTCTTCATCACCTGCACGCGCTGGCCGGCCGTAATGAGGTACCAGTCCTCGTCGCGGGCGGTGGGCAGGAACTCGCGCAGAGCCTTCATTTTCTTGCCACGGCCGGCAAGAACTTCGCCGATCAGGTACTTCATCAAATCGAGGTTGTCGCGAGCCACAGCAAGCATCGGGCCGATGTTGTGCGGACGGATGGAAAGCGGCAGGTCGAGCCACGAACCCCGCTTCAGGAACTTGGGAGTGAATCCGGCATAGGGGCCAAAGAGGAGCGAGGACTCGCCATCGACGACCCGTGCGTCAAGGTGCGGTACCGACATCGGGGGCGCGCCGACCGCGGCCTTGCCGTACACCTTCGCTCTATGTTGAGCGACCAGCTCGGGATTGTCGGTGCGGAGGAACTGACCTGAAATCGGGAAGCCGCCGAAGCCCTTGATCTCGGGAATGCCCGACTTTTGAAGGAGGTGCAGCGCCCCTCCACCGGCGCCGACGAAAACGAAGCGGGCGGTGACACGCTTCGGCGTGCCTCCAACCGCCTGCTTGAGGTCGAGGCGCCAGGTGCCATCCTTCTGTCGTGCAATGCGAGTTACCTCGTGGCCGGTGTCGAGAGTGCCGCCGCGAGCGACCACGTGGTCGAACAGCTGATGTGTGAGCGAGCCGAAGTCGACGTCGGTGCCAGCGGGCATGCGGGTCGCCGCGTAGGGACCGCCGCCGGCGGGACGCTTCTCCATCAGCAACGGCGCCCACTCGTGGATGGTCTTGATGCTCTCGGTGAACTCGATACCGGCGAAAAGCGGCTGGTCCTTGAGCGCCTGATAGCGCTTGCGGAGGTACTCGACGTTCGCCTCACCGTGCACGAAGGTCATGTGCGGAGCCGGATTGATGAAACTGGAGGGTTCGCGAATGTCGCCCGACTCGACCAAGCTCGACCAGAACTGGCGTGAGATCTGGAACTGTTCGTTGATCTGGATCGCCTTGGCCGGGTCGACGGAGCCATCGGTCGCCTCGGGCATGTAATTGAGTTCGCAGAGGGCAGCATGCCCCGTGCCCGCGTTGTTCCAGGGGTTCGACGACTCCTGAGCCACATCACCGAGGCGCTCGTACGCCGCGATCGTCCAATCGGGCTGCAGCTGGGTGATCAGCGCGCCAAGAGTGGCGCTCATGATGCCCCCACCGATGAGGGCGACGTCGACCGGTTCCGAGGAGCTCACAAGGATCGAGTTTACCGTTGCTTCGGTCGAGGACGGCCGGGCGAAGGTGCACTCGCCCGTTAAATTCGTGGCTTTTCCACTCTCAAGGTTCCAACGCGCTCGGCCTCAGCCCCGCCACGAGTCAGGCGACGGGCTGCTTCGCCGCTATCAGTTCGGCAATCTGCACCGCGTTCAACGCCGCGCCCTTGCGCAAGTTGTCGTTGCTGATGAAGAGAGCAAGACCGCGACCCTCCGGAGCGCCCTCGTCGGAGCGGATACGGCCGACGTAGCTCGGGTCCGTGCCCGCCGCCTCGAGCGGCGTCGGCACCTCGCGGAGGACGACCCCTGGAGCATCGGCGAGCAGTTCGCGCGCTCGATCCGGGCTGAGCGCCCGCGCGAACTCGATGTTCACCGAGAGCGAATGGCCGGTGAAAACCGGCACGCGCACGCACGTTCCCGAGACGAGCAGGTCGGGGAGTTCGAGGATGCGGCGGCTCTCGTTGCGGAGCTTCTTCTCCTCGTCAGTCTCGTTCGAGCCGTCCTCGACGAGGCTCCCGGCGAAGGGGATCACATCGAAGGCGATCGGGGCGACGTACTTCTCGGGAGCAGGGAAGGCGACCGCGGAGCCGTCGTGCACAAGGTCCAACAGGTGCGAGTCGGCAACCGCGGCACGGACCTGGCCGGCCAGCTCGTTCGCGCCGGCGAGACCGCTGCCTGAGACGGCCTGGTAGGTGCTGACGATGAGGCGAGTGAGGCCGGCCTCCCGGTCGAGAACCTTGAGGATCGGCATCGCGGCCATCGTCGTGCAGTTGGGGTTGGCGATGATGCCCTTGACCGCCTGGTCGATGGCATGCGGGTTGACCTCGCTGACGACCAGCGGCACTTCGGGGTCCATCCGCCAAGCACTCGAGTTGTCGATCACGGTGACTCCGGCCGCGGCGAAGCGGGGCGCCTGCGCGCGCGAGCCCGTCGCTCCGGCCGAGAACAGGGCGATGTCGAGGCCTTCGGGGTCGGCGGTCTCGACATCCTCGACCACGACGTCCTCGCCGCGGAACGGCAGCGTCGTACCTGCCGAGCGGGCGGTGGCGAAGAATCGGATCGACGCGACCGGGAAGTCGCGCTCGTCGAGAAGGCGGCGCATCACCGTGCCGACCTGTCCGGTCGCGCCGACGACTCCGACGTGAAGGGGGGTGCTGCTCATGCTGTGCTCTTTCGTCCGTGCGGCGCGCGGGCCGCTCCTGGCGGAGGTACCGAGGGAGACGGTACCGGGGATCCGACGGATCGGGTCGATCCCGGACGTCAGCGGCCGGTGCCGGCGTAGACGACGGCCTCATCGTCGCCGTCGAGGCCGAAGGCGGTGTGCACAACGCGTAAGGCATCGTTCACCGTGTCCGCTCGAGTCACGACCGAGATGCGGATCTCGCTGGTCGAGATCATCTCGATGTTGATCCCCGCCTCATATAGGGAGCGGAAGAGCTTGGCCGAGACGCCGGCGTTGGTGCGCATTCCGGCGCCGACGAGCGCGAGCTTGGCAATCTGGTCGTCGTACTGCAGTGATTCAAAACCGACCTCGACCTTCTCGGCGTTGAGCGCCATCAGGACGGTCTGGCCGTCGGCCTTGGGCAGCGTAAACGAGATGTCCGTGCGGCCGGTTGCCGCAGCCGAGACATTCTGCACGATCATGTCGATGTTCGAGCCGGTCTTGGCGACAATCGTGAAAATTTGCGCCGCCTTGCCCGGGATATCCGGTACTCCGACGACGGTGATCTTCGCCTCGTTCAAGTCGGCGGCGACTCCGGCGATGATGGGCTCTTCCACGGCTTGTCCGTTCTGTTCGGCGCCGGCGATCTCGGCGTTGTAGACGATCGTGCCCTCATTGGGGCTAAAGGAGGAGCGCACGTGAAGCGTGACTCCGTGGCGGCGGGCGAATTCGACGGCGCGGATGTGCAGCACCTTCGCGCCGGCTGCGGCAAGCTCGAGCATCTCCTCGCTCGAGATGCGGTCGAGCTTGCGGGCCTTCTTGACGACGCGCGGATCAGCCGTGAAAACGCCATCGACGTCGGTGTAGATCTCGCAGGTATCAGCGCCGAGGCCGGCGGCGAGCGCGACCGCCGTGGTGTCGGAGCCGCCCCGGCCGAGGGTCGTGATGTCCTTCGTGTCGCGATTAAAACCCTGGAAGCCCGCGACGATGACGACCGCGTTCTGGTCGAGCGCCTCGCGGAGGCGGACCGGCGTGATATCGACGATGCGAGCCGCGCCGTGTTGACCATCGGTGATCATGCCGGCCTGGCTACCGGTGAAGGACCGGGCCTCGTAACCCATGCTCTTGATAGCCATTGCGAGCAGAGCCATCGAGATCCGCTCGCCGGAGGAGAGGAGCATGTCGAGCTCGCGCGGAGCCGGGATCGGCGTCACCTGATGAGCAAGCTCGAGCAAATCATCAGTCGTGTCGCCCATCGCCGAAACGGCGACGACGACGTCGTTACCGGCCTGCTTCGTGGCGACGATGCGCTTCGCGACCCGCTTGATGCTCTCCGCGTCGGCAACGGAGGACCCGCCGAACTTCTGGACGATCAGGCTCACGCGTTACTCCCGGGTCGGTCGGTGGGCCACCGTCGCGACCCGACGGCCGAGCCTACCGGTGGAGACATGCCGACGGGACCACGGAGAGGAGCGGAGCTGCCGAGTCAATTCTCGACCAGGCGGCGCCCCTCGAAGGCGCGGCCGAGGGTGATCTCGTCGGCGTACTCGAGGTCGCCGCCGACCGGCAAACCGGAGGCGAGCCGGGTGATGCGGATGCCGAGGGTGCTGAGCATGCGCGAGAGGTAGGTGGCCGTCGCCTCGCCCTCAAGGTTGGGGTCGGTTGCGATGATGACTTCCTGCACCTCCCCATCGGCGAGGCGTTGCAGCAGTTGACGGATGCGGAGCTGGTCCGGGCCGATACCGTCGATCGGGCTGATAGCACCGCCGAGGACGTGGTACAGCCCACGAAACTCGCGGGTGCGCTCGATCGCCGGGACGTCCTTCGCCTCCTCGACCACGCAGATAACCGCACGGCTGCGACGCGGGTCGCGACAGATGCCGCACGTCGCCTCCTCGGCGACGTTGCCGCAGATGTCGCAGAAGTGCACACGGTGACGCAGTTCGAGCAGGATCTCGGCCAGGCGGGTGACGTCGAACGTCTCGGTCTGCAGGATATGGAACGCGATGCGTTGAGCCGATTTCGGACCGATGCCGGGGAGTCGACCGAGTTCGTCGATCAGCTCCTGGACGATGCCTTCGTACATATGGTCGCCTCCTCTCGGGGATGGCGGACAGGAAGCGCCGCCGGAACGACGGCGGGACGGTTGACGATGCTGGGAGTCATGCTCCGGTCACCCGGGGTCCGCGCGGCGTGTGCGGCTGCTCCTCGATGAATTGCGCGCCGAGGATCTCGCGTACCACGGCCTCACCGTAACGCTGCCGCCCGTCAGCAGTCGCCGCGCGGGTGGTGCGGGTCGCGGGGCGAGCGGCGGGCGCGGAACGTTCCGGAATCACGCTCGTTCGGGGCCGGGTGACGGGCTCCGGAGCGGGCTCTCCCGGAGGAGAGACCGTGGCCCAGGAGTCGGGCATCGACGGCTCAACCGGCGGCATGTCCTCCTCCGGCGGCTCCTCGTCGAGGGGGGGCGCGGTGTCGGAGGGGGGCTCGTCAGTGGTCGACCGGCGAGCGTGCTCTGCGGAGGCGGCCTCCGGCCTGGCAACAACCTCAGCGGCAGGCACCGGTGCGGGCTCTACCGTGGGCACAGGGGTCGGATCGGTAGGAATGGCGACTGTCGTCCAGCCGTCATCATCGCGCGGGCTTTCACTGGCGGGTGGCGGCGCGGTCGGCGTCTCGACCGCGGCGCGCTCCGCCTCCGGGGCCGCGGCGCGCGGCTCGACTCGGGCAATGTATTTGACCCTCAGGCCGAGGACCTGCTGGATCGCCTGTCGCAGGTACTCGCTGACACCGGGCTGGCCCGCAGTGCCGGGCATCTTGAACGATTCGACGTCGTTCTGGCTCGGGAACGAGAGCGTGAGCACATCGTCCTGCAGCGCGCGGACTTGCGCGGTATAGGCGACGAGCCAGGCCGTCATCTTCGCCTTTTGCACGACCTCGAGGATCTCGGGCCAGGTGTCCTTCATGCGCTGGAGGGAGATCCCGCCGTCAGTGGGAGGCGCTTCCGGCGTCGTGCGGGAGTCGTCGCCGTCCGAGACCGGGGCCGGCGACGGCGCACGTGCCTCCTGGGCAGGATCCGGCGGCGGTGCTTCCGGCCGTGACCGCTGCTCCGGCGCTGTCACTGGAGGCGCTTCAACCGCAGTGGCGGCCGTGACCGGCGCCTCGGTGCGTGGAGCGGCGGCGAGTGACTCCGGCACGGATCCGGGGTTCGCGGCGTGGGATGCTCGCGACCGCTCGCGGACATTCGTCGGCTGGGTTGGGGGCTGCGCGGCGGCGGGACGAGACGCCGCGACATCTCGAGCGTGCTCCTCCTGACGCGGCGCCGGGGCGATGCCCGCACCGGTGCCGTGGACGAGCGTGCGTGCGATCATCAGCTCGAGGTGGAGGCGCGGCGAGGTCGCGCCGGTCATCTCGGTCAGGGCGTCGTTGACCACGTCGGCGATTCGCGAGAGTTCCGCCAGGCCGAGTGCGCGCGACTGGCCGGCCATTCGGTCGAGTTCGTCCTGTGAGACGCCGCGGAGCACGGCGGAGGCAGCGCCTCCCGTGGCCGCGACGACGATGAGGTCGCGCAGCTTCTCGAGCAGATCCTCGACGAAGCGGCGGGGATCCTGGCCCGTCTGGATGACCCGATCGACCGCTCCGAACGCCTCCGCCGAGTCGTGCTCCGCGAGCGCGTCGATGACCTCGTCGAGCAGTGCGCCGTGCGTATAGCCGAGGAGCGCGACAGCTCGCTCGTACTCGATGGTCTCGGCCTCGGAGCCGGCCATCAGCTGATCGAGGAGGGACAGGGTGTCGCGGACAGAGCCGCCCCCTGCGCGAACCACCAGCGGCAGCACACCAGCGGCCACGTGCACGCCCTCCCGCTCGCAGAGCTCCTGCGTGTAGTCGAGCATCTGCGCCGGCGGGACAAGGCGGAACGGATAGTGGTGGGTACGGGAGCGGATCGTGCCGATGACCTTGTCGGGCTCGGTCGTGGCGAAGATGAACTTGACGTGCTCCGGCGGCTCCTCGACGATCTTGAGCAGGGCGTTGAAGCCCTGTGGCGTCACCATGTGCGCCTCATCGAGGATGAAAATCTTGAAACGGTCGCGGGCGGGCGCGAAGATGGCGCGCTCACGCAGGTCGCGCGCGTCGTCGACTCCGTTGTGGCTGGCGGCGTCGATCTCGACCACGTCGAGCGAACCTTGGCCCTCACGGCTGAGTTCGATGCAACTCTCGCAGACACCGCACGGGATGTCGGTGGGGCCGGTAGCGCAGTTGAGGCAGCGGGCGAGGATGCGCGCCGACGTGGTTTTGCCGCAGCCGCGCGGACCGCTGAAGAGATAGGCGTGGTTGACGCGGTTGGTGCGGAGCGCGGTCATGAGCGGATCGGTCACCTGGGACTGGCCGATCATCTCGGCGAACGTCTCGGGCCGATACCGGCGATACAGGGCTGCAACCACCCGTACAGAGTAGCCGCGACCTCCGACACCGCCCCGGCCGACTCCCGCACTCAGGAGCGGCTCATCCGCCCCGACCCTCCGCTCCACCTCGACCGCGCCCCTCCCACCCCACGCCACACCCCCCGTCTCCTCCCCCAACCCGACGCCCACAGGACGAGACACAACCCAACGCCCACAGGACGAGGCACAACCCGACGTCCGCAGGACGAGACACAACCCGCCGCCCACAGGACGAGACACAACCCGACGTCCGCAAAACGACCCCCAAGTCGATGTCCGAAGGACGAGGGCACGACCCGTAATCGCGTGCCAGCGATTCCGGGCAGCCCGACGCTCCCCGCTCCTAGGAACGCACCCCCCACACAAGCCAACCGCGGTCGTGTAGCGGCTCCGCCGCTACACGACAGACAAGCATTGCCGCGCAATCTCCAGTTCTTCGTTCGTGGGAATCACGAGGACCGCGACGCGCGAGTCGTCGGTCGAAATGCGGCGGGCACCGCTGTCTCGGGCGATATTGCGTTCGTGGTCGAGTTCGATGCCGAGCCCTTCAAGGCCGTGGAGGGCGCCGGTGCGGACGGCAGCGACGTTCTCGCCGACTCCTGCCGTGAAGACGATGGCGTCGACTCGGCCGAGCTGGGCGTAGTAGGCGCCGATGTAGTGCCGGAGCCGGTGGTAATAGACGTCGAGTGCGGCGCGGGCCTGCTCGTTGCCTGCCTCGGCCGCCTCCTGCACGTCGCGCATATCGCCGCGGCCGCTGAGGCCGAGCAGGCCACTGCGCCGGTTGAGGAGTGCGTCGAGATCGTCGATCGAGAGCCCGGCCTTGCGAACGAGGTGGAAGACGACGGCCGGGTCGAGATCGCCCGAGCGCGTTCCCATGACGAGGCCTTCGAGCGGGGTCATCCCCATCGACGTCTCGACGGAGGCACCGCCGTCGACGGCACAGGCGGAGGCTCCGTTGCCGAGGTGCAGCACGATGGTCTTGAGGTCGGAGCGGCGACGACCGAGATACGCCGCGGCTGCCTCCGACACGAACTTGTGCGAAGTGCCGTGGAAGCCGTAGCGCCGGATGCGGTGCTTCTCTGCGAGTTCGATCGGGAGGGCGTAGCTCGACGCCGCGTCGGAGATCGTGTGGTGGAACGCGGTGTCGAAGACGGCGACGTGGGTGACGTCCGGGAACGCCTTCTGCGCCGCCTCAATGCCCTCGAGGTTGGCGGGGTTGTGCAGCGGTGCGAGATCGGCGAGGTCCTCGATGTTGATCTTGACCAGGTCGGTGACGACAGTGGGCGCGAAAAAGCGCTTGCCGCCGTGCACCACGCGGTGGCCGACGGCCACAGGAGGGAATTCGTCGAGGCTCGGGCCGTGCTCACCGAACGCGCGGATCATCGCGGAGAAGCCCGCGGGGTGGTCCGGGATCGGCGCCTCGACCTCGAACGACTCCCCATCGCGGGTGTGCTTCATGCGGCCGGTTTCCTCACCGATCCGCTCGACGAGGCCGCTGGCGAGCGTCTCCTCGGTGGTCATTTCGATGAGCTGGTACTTGAACGACGATGAACCGCTGTTGACGACGAGGACGACGGACATGAGGGACTCCTGGGGGATCGGGGTCGGAAGGGGCGGCGACCGGCCGCTAGCGCACGACGGGGATGGCGGAGGTCGGCGGGACGATGGCCTGCGTGGCGGCCTGGATGGCCGTGATGGCGACGGTGTTGACGATGTCCTGCACGAGGGCGCCTCGTGAGAGGTCGTTGACCGGCTTCCGGAGGCCCTGCAGCACGGGGCCGATCGCCACGGCACCGGCCGAGCGCTGCACGGCCTTATAGGTGTTGTTGCCCGTATTGAGGTCCGGGAAAATGAACACGGTTGCGCGGCCGGCGACCTGCGAGCCAGGCATCTTCGAGGCGGCGACCGCCGCATCCGCCGCCGCGTCGTATTGGATCGGCCCCTCGACGAGCAGGTCGGGTCGGCGCTCACGCACCAACGTCGTCGCAGCACGGACCTTCTCGACGTCGGCCCCGGCTCCGCTCTCGCCGGTGGAGTAGGAGAGCATCGCGATGCGCGGGTCGACGCCGAACTGCTGTGCCGTCTCGGCAGAAGAGATCGCGATGTCGGCCAGCTGCGCCTCCGTCGGATCGGGATTGACCGCGCAGTCGCCGTAGACGAGGACCCGATCGGCGAGAGCCATCAGGAACACACTCGACACGACCGAGACGCCTGGGCTGGTCTTGATGATCTCGAAGCCGGGACGGATGGTGTGGGCCGTGGTGTGCGCTGCTCCCGAGACCATGCCGTCGGCGAGCCCGAACTGGACCATCATCGTGCCGAAGTAGGAGACGTCGGTGACGGTGTCGTACGCGTGGTCGTACGTCATGCCCTTGTGCGCGCGGATGCGGGCGTACTCCTCCGCAAATTGAGCGCGGTGCACGGGATCGAGGGGGCTGAGCACGCGGGCGCCGTCGAGGTCGAGGCCCAGGCCAGCCGCGCGAGCGCGGATCTCGGCCTCCTCGCCCAGGATCGTCAGCCGCGCGATGCCACGCTTGAGCACAGTCGCAGCGGCACGGAGGATGCGGTCGTCGCCGCCCTCGGGCAAGACAATGTGGCGATCAGCGATGCGGGCGCGCTCGATCAGGCCGTACTCGAACATCAGCGGCGTGACGACCTCGGATCGGCCGACGTCGAGCAGGGTGAGCAGCTCGACGACGTCGACCGCCTCCTGGAACAGCGCGAGCGACGTGTCGCGCTTGCGTGGCGAATCGGCGGCGAGGCGCCCGCGAGCGGCAGTGACGCGGACTGCGGTGTCGTAGGTGCCGAGCTCGGTCATGATGATCGGCAGCCGGGTGTCGATTCCCTCGATCAGACGCACGATCGGCTCGGGCAGTTCGAACCCGCCGTTGAGGATGATGCCCGTGACCGTAGGAAAGGTGCCGGAGGCGTAGGCCATGATCACCGCGAGGACGACCTCGGGTCGGTCGCCGGGGACGATGACCACTCCGCCCTCGGTCAGGCGCGGCAGGACATTGACCATCGACATGCCGGCGACGACCACTCCAAGCGCCTCGCGACCAAGCAGCTCGGGGTCGCCGGCGACCACGACTCCGTCGACCGCCTCGACCAGGCGAGACAGGCTGGGAGCGACGAGGTAGGGGTCCTCACGGATCGCCCAGACGGGCACGGACGCGGGGATGCTCTCGTGGATAGCGGCAACCGCTTTGGACGCGGTGCCCGGATCGGCGCGGTTGGCGATCACTCCGATCAGGCTCGCATGAGCCGTGCGCAACTCGACCGAGGCGAGCTCGGTGATCTGGCGCATCTCCTCGGGCGTGCGCGCGGGCGCCTGACCGAGCTGCTCGCTCCGAGAGGGGTCGCGGCCGGTGAGTACGAGCAGGACCGGCGCCCCGAGGTTGGCGGCGATCCGGGCGTTGTAGCCAAGTTCGGTCGGGCTGCCGACGTCGGTGTAGTCGGAGCCGAGAATGACGACCGCGTCGCACTGCCCCTCGACGCCCTTGTAGCGCTCGACAATGCGCGAGAGTGCGGCCTCGCCGTCGGCGTGGACGTCCTCGTAGGTCACACCGATGCAGTCCTCGTAAGCAAGGCCGGACTCGGCGTGCCCGAGGAGCATCTCGAGGACGTAGTCGGGCTCGGAAGTGGAGCGCGCGATCGGTCGGAAGACGCCGACGCGCTGCACTCGGCTGCTGAGCGCGTCGAGGACGCCGAGGGCGACCGTGGACTTGCCAGAATGACCTTCGGCGGACGAGATGTAGATGCTCTGAACCATCGGGGTCAGCCTACCGAGGGGGTCGCTGCGGCTGGCTGGGCGTCAGGCATCGGCGGGGAGGGCATCGAGGCGGAACGGGCTGTGGAGGGACGTCGTGGTCGCCGCGTGCCGGCAGCGCGAGCCGTCTCGGCGGAACGGCCTCTGTGTTAATAAGGAAAGACCCCCCGCGCACCCGCCAGAGCCCGGTTACCCTTGCTGCGTTTCCGCCCTGGGGGAGTTGGCCTGGATGGCGCCACGCGGGGAGCCGGGAGATAGTCTAACCGACGTCGACGTCCTGCGAGCGCGGCCGGGACCGGTCGTGGTCGGCAGAGGGGTCCGACACCGGCTAGTATCGATGAGTCGCGGCCACGGTCGCGCCAGGAGGATTCGCCTAGTGGCCTATGGCGCACGCTTGGAAAGCGTGTTGGGTGAAAGCCCTCGGGGGTTCGAATCCCCCATCCTCCGCGAACGGTGTCCGTAGCTCTCGCCAGCACGGGCACCGTTTTTGTGTTGTTGGCGGAAGTCAGCGAAGCCGGGCACCCGACCCGCTCCACGACAACCCAGACGTTGACGTCGGCACTCGCAGTAGCGGCACACCCGGACCAGCAGCTGGGTTGGTCGCCGACTGAGGGGCTCGTGGGCGACACGGCGGGTCTTCGTGTTTCTCGGGATGCCCTCGCACCCGCACCGGCGGCACCAGCCGTCTGGCTCGACGACCCGACACTCCAGGACAGCACGATCTGGTTCGAGGTACTGCCCAACAGCTTCGAGACCGAGCACGTCGAGGCCGCAAAACGTCGTCAGATCGGGAGTCGCGAAGGCAGCGTGAGACATATCGAGGTCTTCCGGACGGGCTGTGTGAGGACTCCCATCATCGGAAGACCTCGACCCCATCCCGGCCAACGACACGGTTACCTCACACGCGTCTGCCTGCACCCTCGTTTGCGATGAGCCCCTATGCTGGCACCGTTGGCGCGGCGGGAGCCGCTGGCGCAAGGGCGGCGAATGCACATCGGCTTCCGAACTTCAGGTGGACGTGGAGAGTACGAGGTTGTGGGTAGTCACTATGCCTACAACGCGCTTGGCCTCGAGGGATTCGCTTTCCATATGCGGTGGCCGGATGGCATAGTTCGCGACACTGGCTTGATGCTGGAAGCTGCCGAGAGCGGAAAGCCCCGACTGCGATCGATGTGGAGTCCACCCTTCCAGATCGGTCGAATGATTGCGTCCATGTTACTTCTCCCGGACCCACGCCGCGAATTTGCGCAGACCAACGAGGGACTACCGGTTGCACGCGATAAAGGATACATTCTCTCGCGAGTGGGCTTTGGGCCAGAAACAGAGATAACAGGCATGGCCGACATGGTCACAATCGTCCCGTCGTTTGTCAATTTGGACAACACTACAGACAAAGAGTCAATCGGCGTGAACCACCGATTTGACCGCATTTCGACGATCTACGCAGTCGGAGACATTCTCCCCTGGGACGTCAGAAATGCGCTTTTTGAGCATAGAGACTATCTCGCGAGTGGGGAGAACGTTGATATCACTCTCACAAGGATAGTGTCGAAGCTCCTGAAATCCCTAATCACTGTCGTTCCTACTATCGTGGAACAGGAGAGGGATCCCCTCAGGGTGCTTGAAGAGATGCTTGAGATCGTGCCTCCCCGCCTGCCCTCGCTTCCGCCACCCGACGAGATCGGCGAGGAGGAGCCGTTTGTCAGTGCTCGTTCGGCGAACCAGTACCGTTTGGCAAAGATTCGGGGGACGTCTGGGCGCAAATTCAGTACCCTTGTGCACGCCGCCTACGCAGGCCGTTGCCTCTTTTGCGGCGCTGTATACGGTGGTGTTCCCGGCGTGAGGCCAGGAGTTGACGCTGCGCATATCCTCGCCTGGAGCAAGTACGATCTGGACGTCGTGCCGAATGGTATGAGTTTATGCAAGCTTCACCACTGGGCATTTGACGCTGCGCTCTTGGTTCCAGAACTAATTAATGGGCGGTACGTGCTTCGCTTCACGGAGTTGTCCGTCGAGTTCGAAGTCCACACCATCAACAAGCTCGGCCAGAACGGTTTTTCTATTCCTGAGAGTTGGCTCCCCGCCGAAAAACAGCTCTGGCCGAGCCAGAAATATCTCGATCGGCTCTATGCCGATTTAGCTATCAGTTTCTTGGAATGAACACGAGCCCCGACGAGCGCAGAGCCAACTTGATCGACAATTCGCTTGCCAATCCACTCTACTACCGGGACGGATACGGCATTTCCGCACGCGTGATATCGGGCGGAATCAAGGGTGTTCACATTCGAAATCTCATGGACCGGCATCGTCCAGTCGTCAGGGAACCCTTGGAGTCGCTCCGTCTCAAGAGGAGTCAGCCGACGGACCCTTCCGTCCGGGTAGGAGACGTAGTTTCGAGACCAGTCGGTTCCAGTGTGTCGAGCGGATTCAGCGTAGAGACAATGTGCGAGCTTTTTGACGAACCCTTGCTTAGGATTTCCAACGCTGATCGCAAAGGGGGAAACAAGTTTCTCCCCATTCGGTCGGCTCTTCTCAGAATCCCGGTCGCCGCATTCGGGCTCAAAAAGTATCGATCCGGCGGCGTCTGTCCCTCTAAGAGATCCGACAATGAAGACTCGAGTGCGGCTTTGGGGGACGCCGAAGTGTCGACTGTCAAGAACTCGCCATGCGACACCATACCCGATGTCGGCCAACGTCCGTAGGATGATTGCGAAATCTCGTCCGTCATGGGAAGAGAGGAGTGCCGCAACGTTTTCGAGGACAACAACTTCGGGGCGACGCGCTTCAATAAGCTTCGCAAAGTCGTAGAAGAGACCAGACTGCTTGCCTCGGAGTCCGCTTCTCGGACCCATTCGAGCGAGGCTAACGTCTTGGCACGGGAATCCTCCGACCCAGATATCCGCTTCGGGGATGTCATTTGGCTTTACCTCCGTAATGTCTTCGGCGCGGGGAACCGCAGGCCAATGTTTTTCGAGAATGTCAAGGCAAAACGATTTCTTCTCGCACTGCCACACGGTTTCCATACCGGCGTTCTCGAACCCGAGATCGAACCCGCCGATTCCTGCAAAGAAGCTCGCAACGCGAAGCTTCGGTTCCGATGCAGCCCTGTCGTCCATGGGGGGCAGACCGACGAGGGCATGCTCTTCGATCGTGGGTGCGTTCGTTAACAGCGTCACCGGTTCTCCAACTTCCTGTAGCGTGAGGCCAGCGTTGGTCGGGCACCGACCTCGGCAGTTCGCTTCCGTAAGCTTACGAGACACGCGCCATCCCCGAGAGGGGGCGCGCCACTTGTCATGTACCGGACCGACCAATTCGTTCCGACCGCATCGGTGGGAGCAGCGCGGTCGTGACACTCGGTATGCCCGATCCGCGCGCAGCTCGTCTCATTCGCGCCGTGCTGGTGCTGGCCCGTAACGCAATTGCGGGCCAGCACCAGCACGCGCTACCCCTTCGGCGGGTTCGGATCGTTCCCGTATGAGTTCTTCTGGCCGATCAAGCCGTCCCCGTTACGGGCGGTGTGCTCTAGACTATGCTCCTGCGCCATGCCTCGGCCGACTGCCTGCTGACCAACCTTCGTACCGCCCGCGTGGGCCGCTCGCGAGCTACCTTCAACCTTCGACTTCCACTCACCGTTTTGGTAGTAGGTCGAGATGCCTCCCTTTGCCATGCTGTTCACCTCATGTTGTGGTAACTGGTGCCATGGTGCAGCAGACCACCGACATTGAGTTTCCGACCGTCAGCGTCAATCCCCTAGAGTCGTTCCGACGCCGCTCATACTCTCGCCCGCATGGGTGGCGTTTCGTCGTCCGCGCCACCGTTGCGTCGCACGGATGGAGATTCTTCAGGCACGCGGAACCGGTCGAGCAACCGCTTCGTCTCCCACGAGGGGTTCTAAAGCCATCGCGTAGGCTCCGCGAGCGGTGTCCGTTGCTCTCGCCAGCACGGGCACCGTTTCCGTTCGTCCGGGCTCCCCGATGTGCCACGGCGTCGGTCACGCCTCCGCGCTGTCGCGTACGCCTGCTGGGGCTTTCGGCCGGCGCAAGGGCGGAGGGGACCTCGCGGCCCCGGGCTCGCCCTCGGTCACAGCCCGCCGTCCGGTCGGATCCGCCCGCACGGTGCGGCGTCTCGCGGAGAGGCACGGCCGCTCGTCCCGCAGCGGACATGCACCGCCGCGGACAGGCACGGGCTCCGATGGGAATTACTCGGCAATACGCCCGAGCCATTCGTCGAGGAGCAGGCGCTCCCCCGGGCTTAAAGGCTCGATCTCCGGGAGGGCGGTGCGCAGCGCGACAGCGTGCGCGACGACTGCGCGGGCCGCGGGATCGGTGGGGCCCGCCTCCGCCGTGATGATTGCCGCGAGGACGGACTCGCGCGAGCGGGACGAAAGTTCGTCGTCGGGCACGGCGAGCGCGGCCAGGGTGAGGGTGCAGCCGAGGGCGGCGGACTGGAGCATGCGCGAGGCGCGGTCGACGTCGACCATGAGCCGGCCAGCCTCGGCGATGGCGCGGACCGCGTCGAGGAGGACGCCCCGGGACAGGCGCGCGGCCTCCGATTCTTCGCGCGGCCGGGCGGTGAACATCAGTGCGTAGAGGTGCGGCTCGGCAAGACCGAAGGCGACGTGGTGGTCCCATGCGGCACGGAGAGCGTCGATGGGGTCGGCCGGGGCCTCGCTCCGCGCGAAATCGGCAAGAGCTGAGGCGAAACCCGCGGCGGCGGCGGAGTCGAGTAGCCCACGCAGGTCTCCGAAGGTGCGGTAGATGGTGGGCGCCTGCACTCCTGCCGCCGCGCTGATAGCCCGCGTCGACACCGCATCCCGCCCGCCCTCGGCCAGCAGCTCCACCGTCGCCCGGAGGATGCGCTCCCGCGTTGTCCCGCTGTCACTCACAGCTACCGACGCTAACACGCACCCGTTAGCACCCGTTGCTCTGCGAGATGCCGCTCTTCGGAGGTGGGCGCGCTGCGGCGGGAGCGCTCGGCGGCCTGGTCGGCGACGCAGCCGGCCATCGAGAACCGCCAGTTTTGTGCGTCCCGGCCACCGTATCCGTCATTCCAGGCCCGGTCTGCTGCGTTCGAGGAGGCGGAGGAAACCCGAGAGCCGTTCGAGCTCGGTGAGCGAGGTGGGCAGCGAGGCGGCGAGTGCTGGCGAGTGCACGAGGTACGCGGCCCACTTCGCCCGAGAGATCGCGACGTTGAGCCGATTGGGCAGGAGGAGGAACTCAAGGCCGCGCGGGACGTCGGCGCCGGACGAGGCGGCGAGCGAGACGATCGCGATCACCGCCTCCCGTCCCTGGAACAGATCGACTGTGCCGACCGCGGTCTCGTCGAGCCCCGCCGCGTCGAGGGCGGCTCGGAGGAGCCCGCCCTGCGCGTTGTAGGGGGCGACGACGATGACGTCGGCCGCGGCGAGACTCCGCTCACCGTGCTCGTCGGCCCAGGCGCGGCCAACCATCGACACCACGATGTCGACCACGCGCCGGGCCTCATCCGGCGAGGACGTGGTATTGCCGGTGTGCTCGACCGGAACCGAATGCACACCCGGCGCAACGCCCTCCAGCCGACGCTCGGCGGGGGCGCGGGACGCGAGGGCACCCTCGTAGGAGAGCTCGGAGACGGCGGCAGCGAGCGCGGGATGCATCCGGTACGTCTGCGCGAGGAAGTAGCCATACTCGGCGGGCAGGACGTCGTGGCCGTCAGCAAGCCAGCCGAGCGCTGACTCGTCGACCGGCTCGGGGTGCGACCCCTGGCTGACCTGCGGTAGCTGCTGCGGGTCGCCAAGCAAGAGCAGACGCTGCGCGGACACGGAGGAGGCGATGGTCGGCGCGAGAGAGAACTGGCCAGCCTCATCGACGACGAGCAGGTCGAGTAAGCGGCGGGGAACGGTGGCGGCGTTGGCGAAGGTCCACGCGGTGCCGCCGACCACGCAGCCGCCGCCCTCCTCCAGGACCGCGGCAAGCGCCGCTGAGTTCTTCACCGGCGACCACGCCACGGCCTCCAGCGCCTCGGCCGAGGTGCCGACCTTAGGCACCTTGGCGACGCGGGACGGATCAACGCCTCGGCCGACCACGGCACTCAGGACGTTCTCGACCACCGAGTGCGACTGGCCCACCACACCGATCCGCCAGCCGTGTTCGCGGACGAGTCGAGCGATGACGTGCGAGCCGACATAGGTCTTGCCGGTTCCGGGCGGACCCTGGACCGCGAGCGTCGCCCGATCGAGGCCGAGAAGGGTCGCGACGACCGCGCCGATCACGTCGTTGCCCACCACCGGGGCGACGGCGCCCGGCGGCACGCGGCGCAGGATGGCGAGGGCGGGATCGGGCAGGAGTTCGGGCAGCGCGTCGAGGATCTCGCCGCCCCACTGGGCAATGGCCTCGGGTTGCGGAGCGGCGCGCGGCGGCGGCGCAGGGGCGAGAGCGACAGGAACGTCGTCGTGCGGTTCCTCCCCCGCCTTCAACCCCTCCTTGAGCAGCAGCGCGATCTGCTCGCCGTCGGCAGTGACGGCGAGGATCGCGGAGCGGTCGGACGCTCCGCGCAGACCCTGACCGGGCGCGGGCGCACCGGGCGGCGGCGGCACGTCGTAGACGAGGTACGGCGAGGCGCCGACGCTCAGGCGGCTGCCGGGAGCGAGCCGGCCGAGGATCCGCAACCCACGCGACTGTGTGCGTGCCTTCGGGAGCATCGACCAGTCGCGGACGACCTCGACCCGGTCGATCATCACGACATCGCGGGCGTCGGCCCAGTCGTCGAGCGGCTGGCGGAGGCGGTCGAAATGCTCCTGCCAGAAGGTCTTCGCCTCGCGGCGATGGTAGTCAATGGCAGCACCGGCGAGGGCGAGCGCCGTCTGGTCGGCCGTCCGCTCACGCGGCGGAACGCCCTCGACCTGCTCGAGCAGTGCGACCGCAACGGGGTGCGGCTCGCGTGGGACGGGAGCTTCGACCTCGACGAGGGGCGGCAACTCCTCGCGCGGCGGAGCGAGCGACAGCAGCCAGTCGCGCAGCCGAAGAGTCGAGCGGCAGTCGTAGGCGTTGTACTCGGCGACCCCGTCGAGCAGCCGCTGCCCCTCAATGGGGTCGGTGAGCAGAGCGGCTCGTGCCCTGACGTACCCGTCGATGCTGTCGATCGCGGTCGTCACTCCGGATGCATCGCGCACCTCCTCGCCCATGTAGAGCGGCTCGAGCTTCTTGAGGGAGTAGCTGCGCGAACCGACCCGTAGCGCGCGCCGGACGATTGGGTAGAGGTCGACGAGCACGCCGTCGCGCAGCAGGGCGTCGACCTCCTCCTCGCCCACCCCGTGGCGGAGCGCGAGCGAGAGCAGGTGCGCTCGCTCATACGAGGCGTAGTGGTACACGTGCATCCGCGGATACCGCGCGCGGCGCTCGCGCAGGTGCGCCAAGAAATCGAGGAGCGCCTGCCGCTCGGCAGCGAGGTCGTGTGCCCAGAAGGCAGTGAATTCCTCGTGGTCGTCAACCATGCCGAACAGGTAGTCGAGACCCCACTCGCGGTTGTTCTCGGTGTACAGCGGGTCCCCCTCGAAGTCGAAGAAGAGATCGCCCGGGTCGGGGGCGGGCAGGGCGGCGAGGACGGTGGGGTCGATCACCTCGACGGCGGGCACCGGCGAGGTCTCGGAGCGCAGTTGCAACCGCGCCTGCGCGCGCAGCGTCTCGAGGGCGGCGGAACCGAGGCCGGGGATGGGGCCGTCGTGCTCCGCCAGAGCGTCGAGGGTCATCACTCCGGCAGCGGCGAGCTTGGCCCGCTGGTCCAGCCGCATTCCGGCGACCAGGATCGGGTCGCGGTGCGCCTGCACCTCGGGAGCGCAGACGGAGCAACGCCCACAGGCGACGTAGCGCGAGTCGCCCCAGGCCAGTGGCTCCTCGGCGGCAAGCCGATCGGTCAGCACCTCCCGCAGCCGAGCGCTCTGCACACGGTAGACGGGTGCGATCACCGCCAGCGCGTGACTGGTGACGGACCCGTCGCCGAGCACCAGATGCACCTGTTCGCCCACCCGAACGCCACGGGCGATCATCTGCTCGGCGTAAGCGGCGAGTTGCAGCAGCGCCGGAATCTTCGCGTGCCGAGCGAGCTTCGTGTCGTAGACCTCGTAGGCACCATCCGCGGTACGGAGGAGAAAATCGGAGAAACCGAGGAAGTCACCGTCGAAAAACGTGGCCTGGTAGAGCACGTCGACTTCGGCGCGCATCGCCTCGACCGCGGCATCGGCCGCCGAAGCGTAGTCGGACGGCTCGGGGCGCGCGAACTCCAACACCTCGTGGGTGCGCTTCAGCTCCGCGAGGAAACGGTGCTCGTGGTCGTCGCCGAGGGCGGCCGTGCGCTCGAGCATGCCGTCCTTCTCGACCTCGAGGCGAGGAGCGCGTCCGAGCATTGCGTCGAGGCGCCGCAGCACCGCCCACTCGCAGGCGGCCCAGTTCGAGAGGTCGGTAGGGCTCGTGACCAGCCGGCCGGAATCAAGGTACACGCGACTCCCTTCAGGACCGCCGGGCGACGACCGCCTTCAGGCTAGGGCGACCCTCCGACATTGGGCGCATGGAGTGGGCGGGATCGTTCACGAGGAGGAGCGGAGCGCGACGGACCGGCAGACCGCGCTGCGCACCCCTCCGGGGAGCGCAGGGCCCATGCCAGGCTGGAGCGATGACCCCCGCGCGCTTCGAGATCATCCCGTCGAACGACATCGCCGAGCGCGCCGAACGAGCGTTCCCGGATCCATCGGCAGTGACCCTGACCGTCACCAGCCTCCCCAAACACGGGACGCAACGGACCGTGGATTGCGCGGTGGAGCTGGCCGGCCGCGGGTTCCAGGTCGTGCCGCATCTCGCGGCGCGCACCATCGAGGGGCGCGACGCCCTGCAGCGGCTCCTCGCGCGGCTGGGCGACGCAGGGATCAACGAGGCGTTCGTGATCTCGGGCGACGCGAGGGAGGCTGCGGGCTCCTACGCGACGAGCCTCGAGCTGATCCGCGATGCCCGTGAGCTGGCTCCCTCGCTCGCACTCGACATTGCGGGCTACCCGGAGGGGCATCCGCACCTCTCCGCCGAAAGCATCGAGCGGCACCTGCATGAGCGTGCTCCGTTCATCCGCTCGGTCGTTACTCAGATGTGCTTCGACGTGGATGCCGTCGTGCGCTACGCGGACCGGCTGCGCGAGCAGGGCGTGACCGCGGACGTGTGGGCCGGTGTGCCGGGGCCGGTCGAGCGCTCGAAGCTACTGACGCTGGGGGCGCGGATCGGAGTCGGCGCGTCGCTCGGCTTCCTCAAGCGGAGCACGTCGGTAGCTGGCGGGCTGCTGCACGGACGCCGCTTCGACCCGACCGCATTCGTCGCGCGCCTCGACTCCGCCGCCGGCGACCGCCTCGCGGGCCTGCACGTCTACACCTTCAACGAAGTCGACGCCCTCGCCACCTTCGCCTAACCCACACCCGTCGCTCCCCCTCCTCCCCGGCCGCGAGATACCTCTTGGGTACGGGCTCTTCGGCGTGTCGCGTACCCAATTGGCATCTCGCGAGAAGGGGGACGACGGCTACGACGAAGGGGAGCGGATCCAGAGTGGGGGGTGGGGGAGTTCGGCCTCGGTGCGGAGGCGTCCGGCGAACGGCGCCCAGACGACGAGTGCGACGCCGATCCCGAGCAGGAGGCCGCCGACAGTGTCGCTGAGCCAGTGCGCGCCGAGGTAGGTGCGGCTCGCCATCATGGCGACGGTGTACAGAAACCCGGCGATCCAGACCCAGAGCAGAGGGAAGACGAGCGCCAGCACCATCGCGGTGGTGGCCGCATTCGCGGTGTGACCGGAGGGGAACGAGCCGTAGTCGCTGGTCACCAGCATCTCGTCGGGACGAGCGCGGCCAACCAGCCCCTTGATGAGCTGGGCGGCTCCGACGCTGAGGAGAGCCGCGATCGCGTAGTACAGCGCGGCCCAGCGTCTCCGGAACACGAGCAGAACGGCCACGATGCCCAACGGAATGATGGCCGTGCCGGTGATGCCCGCGCCAACCGTGTTCATTATCAGCGCGGGGATGTTCCAGATGGACGATCGGTGCTCGACGATCTCGTCCATCCACTCGACGTCGAAGCCGAAGGCGGTGCTCGGACGAAACGCGATCAGCAAGGCAAGAAGCCCCGTGAGCAGAAACGCCACCGACGCTGAGACCAGCGGCCAGCGGCGCGAAACGCGGTGGGCCGCCTCCGTGCTGAGGAGCCGAGCGGCGACGCCGTCGGAGGGTACCCGCTCCCGGAGCCGCTCGCGCTGAACGGCGTCGGGGTGGGCACGTCCGGGAGTCGGGGGAAAGTCCATCCAGACATGATGCCTCCACCCGTTCCCCGCCCGCGGGGGCTTGCGGACCTCCCCCGCTGAGGGAACCCCGAAGTGGCCGGTCCGGGCGGGCCGGTCCGGGCGGGTTAGACCGGGTGGAGAGGGGTGGTGAGGGGGTCGGCGAGGAGGTGCTCGAAGGCGAGCTCGGCGGCACCGAGCATGAGCAGGTCTGGGCCGAGCTCGGTGCGGACGATCCGGACGGAGTCGAGCGCGACGCGGAAGGGGCCGCCCTGAGCGAGGCGGCCCTCGAGGACACCGGGCGCCACTCCGATCAGGGCGCCGAGAAAGCCACCGAGCACGACGAGCTGCGGATTGAAGACGTTGATGACGTTACGCAGCGCGACGGCAAGATGGCCCAGCTGCCGTTCGACCTCCGCGCGCACGGCCGGGTCCTCGGAGGCGGCGAGCGCCTCCTCCAGCCGCTCGCTCTCGTCGAGGCCGAGCGCCGTGAGCAGCTTGGCACGGCCAACCTCCGTCTCGAGGCAGCCGACCGCGCCGCAGTGGCAGTCGATCCCGACGCTGTTGACGAGGGTGTGGCCGATCTCGCCCGCGTAGCCGTCGATGCCGTGCAGGGGCGCGCCTCCGACGATGACGCCGGCGCCGACTCCGCTCGCTCCGCCGTTGAGGTACACGAGGTGGGAGACGTCGCGGCCTGCTCCGAGGACGCTTTCGGCGAGCGCGCCGAGGTTGGCGTCGTTGGCCGAGAGCACGGGCAGGCCGGTGGCGTCGGCGAGCATGTGTGAGAACGGATCGTCGACCCAGCCGAGGTGCGGGCCGACGCGGACGAGGCCGTCGGCGTCACGGACGAGTCCGGGAACGGCCACGCCGATGCCAACCGTGCGCGTGTCCTCGGGTAGGTCGGCCACAAGCTCGGCGATCGCCTCGGCCGCCAGACGCGCCGCGGCCTCGGCGGTCGGCACGGACGCTGAGCGGCGGATGCGTCGGCGCACCGAGGCGTCGATGCCGACCACGGCGACGGTCACGGCGTCAATTTCGGGATTCACGGCGAGCGCAACCACGCCGGAAGCGGCTTCGACGACCGGGCTGGGGCGGCCGACCTGGTTCACAGTGGCGGGCTCGCGTTCGCGCACGATGCCCAACTCGACCAGTTCGCCGACCAGCGCGGCGATGGTGGAGCGGTTGAGGCCGGTCAGGCGCGTCAGCTGCGAGCGGGAGCGGGGTCCACCACGGTGCACGAGACGCAGGATCGCGGAGAGATTGTGGCGTCGGACCCGATCGAGGTTGTTGCCGCGCATAACGTGGTCGGGCATTCCGCGGTCTCCTCTGCTTGCGGGTCAGCCTATCCGCGGGCGGGCGTGTGCGAGGACGAGAGCACTTCCGCGGTTAGACCGCGGTCCAGCTCCAGGAGCCGGCCGGTCCCTCGACCGACACGGCACCGCCGGATCGAGTCACCGTGAACACGGTCTCCTCCCCCGAATCCTGCGCGACGACACGCGCGTGCGCCACGCCATCCGGCCCCGGGAAGACTTGCAACTCGAGCCCGTCGAGATAGTCGTATTCGGCCGTGTCCTGGCGCGCGCCGACCGGGATCACCGCACCCTCCCGCACGTAGAGCGGCAGCGAGTCGAAGCCGTGCACCTCGCGGCGCCACTCCCCCGTCGATGCGATCGATTCGCCGGTCCACCAGCTCGTCCAGAGCCCGCGCGGCAGGTAGAACTCGACCGTACCGTCTTCGGTGAACACCGGAGCGACGAGCAGGTCGTGCCCGAGCAGGTACTGAGTATCGAGGTGGGCGGCGGTGCGATCGTCCTCGAATTCGAGCGCCATCGGGCGCATCAGCGGCAGGCCGGTGCGCGCCGCCTCCGCTCCCGCCGCGTACAGGTAGGGCATCAGCGAGAGCTTCAACCGCGTGAAGCGCCGAGTGACCTCGACCGCCTCCTCGTCGAACGCCCACGGCACGCGCACCGAAGACGAACCGTGCAGCCGGGAGTGCGAGGACAGCAGGCCGAAGGCGAGCCAGCGCTTGAAGACGCCAGGGTCGGGCGTGCCCTCGAACCCACCGATGTCGTGCGCCCAGAAGGCGAAACCGCCGAGCGCGAGCGAGAGTCCGCCACGCAGGGTCTCGGCCATCGACACATACGACGACGTATTGTCCCCGCCCCAGTGCACCGGCAGGGTCTGCCCACCGACCGTCGCGCTGCGGGCGAAGAGCACGGCCTTCCCCTCGCCGAGCTCCTGCTCCAGCACCTCGTGCACCGCGCGGTTGTAGAGCTGGGGGTACCAGTTGTGCATCGCCTCCGGATCGGTGCCATCGGCCCAGACCACGCCTTTGGACGGGATCCGCTCGCCGAAGTCGGTTTTGAAGGAGTCCACGCCCTGGCGCACGAGAACGCGCAGCTTCTCCTGGAACCAAGCGGTTGCCTCCGGGTTGGTGAAGTCGATGAGGGCCATGCCCGCGACCCACATGTCCCACTGCCAGACGTCGCCGGAGGCGGTGCGGAGCAGGTAGCCCTTCTCGCGGCCCTCAGCGAACAGCGGCGACGCCTGAGCGATGTACGGATTGATCCAGACGCAGGTGTGCAGGCCGCGCTCGTGCAAGCGGGCGAGGATCCCCTCGGGGTCCGGGAAGGTGCGCGGGTCCCACTCGAGGTCTGTCCACTGGAACTCGCGCATCCAAAAGCAGTCGAAATGGAACGCCGACAGTGGCAACTCCCGCTCGGCAAACCCATCGATGAACGAGTTCACCGTCTCCTCGTCGTAACTCGTGGTGAAGCTGGTGGTGAGCCAGAGCCCGTAGCTCCACGCGGGCACGACGGAGGGCCGTCCGGCGAGGGCGGTGTAGCGGCGCAGCACATCCTTCTTCGTCGGGCCCTGGATGACGAGATACTCCAGCGCCTCACCGCCGACCGAGAACTGCACACGCTCGACCGCCTCCGAACCGACCTCGAACGACACGAGGCCCGGATCGTTGACGAGCACGCCGTAGCCGCAGCTGGAGAGATAAAACGGCACGTTCTTGTAGGCCTGCTCGGAGGAGGTGCCACCGTCGGCGTTCCAGACATCGACGCTCTGGCCGTTCTTCACGAACGGGCCGAAGCGCTCGCCGAGGCCGTAGATCAGCTCCCCCACGCCGAGGTCGAGTTGCTCGTGCACGTAGGCCGAGCCGTCGGGGCCGGTCAGGTAGCCCTGCGCCTTGTGCCCGGAGCCGGTTAAGCGGGTTCCCGTGGACGTGTCCCAGAACTCGAGCGACCAGGGCGCGCCCTGCGCGACGCGGACTTCAAGATCTCCCGTGCAGAGCACGCCGCCCGCCTCCGTGACGCTCGTTCGACCCACCCCGTCCTCGACGAGCTCGAAGCCGGGACGCGTCGCGCTTCCGCGCCAGTGTTCGATGCGCACCTTCGCGACTCCCTCGGCGGGCGAGGAGATCGTGACGGTCAGGGCAGGCCGGTTCAGCACGTCGCCGCGGTCACGGATCACGCGGGTGGGCGCGATCACCTCCAGCGAGAAGCCGTCGGTGCGGATGTCGTAGGCCTCCTGCGCGAACAGGGGCGTGAATCCGGCCCGCGTCTGCCAGAACCCGTCGGTGAACTTCATGGCGGTGCCTTTCGAGGACGGCGCGCGGACGGACCCCCATCACGGGGCCCGCCTGCGACAGAGGGAAGAGAGTTACTTGACCGCGCCGGCGGTGATGCCGCGGGTGAGGGTGCGCTGGAAGATCAGGAAGAAGATCAGCGTCGGCAGCAGGCCCAGCAAGGCGCTCGCGCTGGTCGTGGTGACGTCCATGATCTTGTCGCCCTGGAGGCTCGAGATCGCAATAGGGACGGTCTGCGTCGCGTCGCTCACCAGGAAGACGAGCGGAATGAGGAACTCGTTCCAGGTCCAGATGAAGAAGAAGATCATCAGGACGGAGAGAGTGGGCCGCGAGATCGGCACGATCACCCGGGTGAGCATCTGCCATTTCGACGCGCCGTCGAGAGCGGCCGCCTCGAGGATTTCCTTGGGGAACGTGCCATAGACGCTCGAGAGCAGATAGGTGCCGAACGCCGACTGAATCACGGTAAAGATGATGATAACCGAGAGCTGAGTGTCGTAAATCCCGACCGCCTTGAACATGTAGTACAGCGGGTAGAGAAGGGCCTCCTGCGGGAGCATATTGGCCAGCAGGAACAGGATGATGATCCAGCTGCGTCCCCTCACACGGCCGATCCCGATTGCATAGGCGTTCAGGACCGAGAGCGCGACTGCCAGGATCGCGACCGAACCCGAGATCAGGATCGAGTTGCCCAGCTTCTCGGGGAAGTCGACGCGGCTCCAGAAAGTAGAGAGGCCGTCGAAGGAAAGGCCCGTCGGGAAAGCGAGCGGACCGTTGGCCGAGTACTCCGCGGGCGTCTTGAACGAGTTGAGCAGGATCAGCAGTACGGGACTGATGATCGCTAGCCCGATCACGACGGCGACGGCGAGGATCACCCAGTCGCCGACCGTGCGCTTCGTGGTGCCCTTCGGCGAGCGCGGAGCCCGCTTCGACACAGTGAGATCAGTGTCCGCGGTGCCTGCCTGAGTGACAGGCAGGGTCTCGATGGCCGACATCAGCGGGCTCCTTCGCTGCGCTCGACGCGCTCCTGGGCACGGATAAATAGCACGGCCAGGATCACGATGACGATCGTGAGCGCGGTCGCGATGGTGGCTCCGTAGCCCACCTGCTGCTTTTGGAAAAACTCGGTGTAGGAGTAGTAAGAGGGGACGATCGTCGAGTCGCCCGGCCCGCCGCGCGTCAGCGCATAGATGGGGCCGAAGACCTTGAGCGCAGCGATGGTACAGGTAAGAGTGACCACGAAGATCTCGGGGCGGATGATCGAGACTGTGATCCAGCGGAAGCGCTGGAACCAGTTTGCGCCGTCCAGCTCCGCGGCCTCATAAAGTTCAGGATCTACGCGCTGCAGCGCCGCCATGAAGATGACAACCGGGTAGCCGAGCTGCACCCAGATCATCACGACCATGATCGAGAGCATCGCCGTGTCGGGCTTGCCGAGCCAGTCGTGTGTGAGCGAACCCAGGCCGACGGCTTCGAGGATCGAGTTCAGCGCGCCGTTATCGGGGCGCAGGATCCAGCCGATCACGATTGCGGCGATGACGGTCGGGAGGATCTGTGGCAAGTAGTAGGTCGCGCGGAGAAAGCTGGCGAGGCGCCCGCCGAACTTCTTGCCGACGAGGTCGAAGAGGATCGCGGCGAGCAACAGGCCCAGAAGGGTCGGCACAATCACCATCGCGATGATCATGTAGACGGAGTTGAGGAACGAGGTCCAGAACTGAGCGTCAGCCATCAGCTCGACCCAGTTGTCGAGGCCGATGAAGGTCGGCGGCTTGATCCCGCGCCACGAGGTAAAGCTGATAACGATGTTCCACACGAGCGGGATCAGCACAATGAACGTAAACAACACGAACCCGGGGATTAGATAACCCCAATACCCGCCCACCCTCTTCTCGCGCGGCGGCGCCACACTCGTCGTCATAGTCACTCCTAGCTCACATCGTGCGGGGGAAAACGGGCCGCGAGATACCAGGTGAGTACGCGACTCGCCGAGGCAGGCGTACTCACCTGGCATCTCGCGGGAGTCACTTGATGTCGGCGACTCCGTCGTCGTACTTCTTTTGGAGAGTGGAGAGCATGGCGGTCTCGGTGGTGGAGCCGTTGATGAGTTCCTGGGTGGCGGCGACGAGGTCGTCGTAGAAGGTGGCGGTCGGCCAGTCGGGGTAGAAGGAGAGCTGGTCACCCGCGACAACCGTCTTCCACTGCGAGAGAAGCGCCTTGCTCTTCTCATCAGTGATCGCGGTCTCGTCGACAACCAGCGGGATGCCTCCGTTGTTGCCGATAAGGTTCTGAATCTCGGGCCGCATCGTGATGTCGATCCACTTGAAGGCGAGGTCCTTATTCTTCGCCGTCTCGGGGATCACCCAGTGGTTACCCGCGGAGCCCATCGTGAACTCGGCGCCCGGGAAGAGGAAGGTGTTCCACTCGAAACCGGTGATCTCGGTTGTGAAGCGGCCGAACCACCACGAGCCCGAGAAGAAGATCGGGTACTCGCCCGAGATGAAGGCGGTGCCCGCGTCCTCAGCCTTCAGCCCGGAGGCGTCCGTCGAGAAGTAGCCCTTGTCTGCGTAGAGCTTCACCTGGTCGGCCGCATAGCTCCAGGCCGCATCCTGGAAGTCGACCGCTCCTGCGTAAGTCTGGAAATCGGTGATCCAGGAGCGGTCGGCCTTGAGCAGGGCGAGCTGATAGAAGAGCTGCTGCAGCGGATACTCGCCGCCGGCCTCGGCCAGGGGCGTGATCCCCTTGGCGACGAACGCGTCGAGGACAGCGATAAACTCCTCGTACGTCGTGGGCACCTCAAGTCCATTCGCCGCGAAGGCGTCCTTGTTGTAGTAGACAAAGGTGAATTCACCGTAGTTGGGAACGCCGTACCACGAACCGGAGCCCATAATGCCGTTTTCATCGTACTTCGCCGTCGTCTGCAACGCCCCGGGAACCAGCTTGTCCCACCCGTAGAAGGCGACAGCCTCGTCCAGGTTGGTCAGCAATCCCTGGCTCGAGAGCAGTCCGCTGGTGGCGTTGCCCTTGTTGTACTCGACGACGTCGGGCGCCGAGTTGGAGTTGAAGATCTGACTGGCGCCAGTGCGCAACTGCTCGAACGCCTTGAACTCGTAGGCGATCTCGGCGCCGGTCTCCTTCGTGAAGATGTCGCGGGCGGCGAGCCACGCGATGCCGCGGTCGCTATCGGGAGTTTCAAAGTCCCACATGGTCAGAGTGCGGCCGGCGCCGTCGACGCTGGTCGAGAGCGCCTCGGAGCCGGCGTTGGAACCGCCGCCGGAGCACGCGGTGAGCGCAAACATCGCGCTGAGGCCGACGCCGCCGGCGAGAAGGTTGCGGCGGCTGAGGCCGAGGGGCGGGCGGTGGAAGGCGGAGCTGGATCGGAGCGGCATGACGGGGTTCTCCTTCGAACGGGACGGTGATGCTGCGAGAGGTGATAGTGCTACGGGGCTCTCCCCGAGCGGCGTCTGTCGAAGCGTTTCGACGATCCGCGGAGGAGGCATCTGTGAGAACGGAATAAGGGATCAGAGGGTGACCGGCACTCGCGCGCCGGTCGGAGCGAGCGCGAGGGATCCGCGGTCGAGATAGGAGGGCGGAAAGAGCTCGACGCCGACGGTGCGGCCGGAGTCAATCTGGTGGAGGGTCCGCGCGACGGCCGCACGGCACATCGCGTCGAACGGGAGCGGGAGGCTGCTGGTGGGGATCGGGAGGGCGCCGCCGTCGTAGCTGGCGCACGCCGCCAGGATCGACAGATCGCCGGGGACGGAGAGGCCGCGCTCGAGAACCCGCGCGATTGCCGCCTCCGCCACGGGCTCGTTGCAGTGCAGCACCAGTGCGGTGGGGGCGGCTGGAGCAGCGAGGATCGCGTCGACTGCGGCAGCGGCGCTGAGACGGCCGATGTGCGGGCGCTCCACTGTGACCGCAACGTCGAGGACGGCGGCCTCGGCGCGGAACGCCTGATCGAAACGGCGGACAAAGCCCGCGTTGCGATCGGTGTAGGACTGCGGATGCTCCAGGAGGCCGACGGAGCGGTGCCCCAGCTCGGCCAGGCGGCGGACGCTCTCGCGGGCCGCCTCCTCGAAATCGAGGTCGACGCAGGCGAGGTCGTGAGAGTCGGCTGGAACGCCGATGAAAGTCGCGGGCACCCCGGCCGCGCGGATCAGCTCGGCGCGGTCATCGTCGTCGTCCACGCCCATCAGCACAATGCCGTCGACCAGGGAAGAGGAGGAGACGCGACCGATGCCGTTGGACGCCTCGTCGGTGACGAGCAGGAGGACGTCGTAATCGGATTCGCGAGCCCGCTCAAGCACCTCGGTGACGAAGCGCATATGGGTCGGCAGGTGCAGTTCACCGCGCATAGGGGCAGAGAGGGCGAGGATGTGGGTCCGCGCCCCGGCAAGCATCCGGGCGCCGGCGTGCGGACGGTAGCCGAGCTGGCGGACCGCCTCATCGACTCGCTGACGCGTCGAGGCGGCGATCGAACGCTTGCCGGAGAGGGCGTAGGAGACGGTGCTGATCGAGACTCCGGCAACGCGGGCGACGTCGTGGATGGTCGCCATGGTTCCTCCTGCCGGACGTCATCGTCGGTGACGGTCGCGGCTTCGAAGCGCTTCGACCGGTGGTGCTGGAGTGACTGTACGCAGAGTCGAAGCGCTTGCGCAAGCATTCGGTCGCGAATCGATCCCGCCATCCGCACTAACGGGCTGCCCGATCAGCAGGGGCTCCATCGAGACCGAATTCACGCTTCCTCGTGGTGAGAGCGACGCAGAGCGCGCAAGAACAGGGTCATGACGGCGGGATGTCCGATTCGGAGGCCGGCGGCGTAGCAGCGGCCGAACCAGTTGTGTGTCCAGACCTTGGTCTCCACATCGATGATCACGACTCCATCGCCCGCGGAGACCCGAAGCGATGATCGGAAGGTGAGGTGCTTGTCGGCGATACCAAAGGCAATGTGTTCTGGCGTCTCTGCAAGCACGGGGAACGGCCCCAGGCGGTCGGCGCGTGGGGATCCACGAACGCCAGCATCATCGGCGAAGGGCTTGATTCCGACTATTCGACCCACGGCATTTCTCATGCGCAGTGCGGCGACCACGACGAGGGGTTTGGGTGCGAAGAGCGCCTCTCCCCAAAAGCGCGCCGTCCGGAGCTCACCGCCCGGTATGCGCGTTCCCTCTCGCCACACCTGGTTCGGCTCGCCCAGCGGGTCTAATCTCTTGGATGTGCTCATCGGAGTACGCCCCGATAACCGTGTCCTAGGCGGACTCTGCCATCGTTGGCAAAGAATGTGGTTATCTCGCCGGACGGTTTACCGATCCGCACCGGTGTCCGGTCTAGCGAGACGGGACACCACCGATTTGCTCGCCCAGTTAACGTCTTCAACGCGGTGACGAGTGATGGTCGAATAACACTAGCGTCCGTGAGCACGGACACCGCTACCCCTCGACCGAAGAGTCCGATAATCATCAGCCCCCACCGAGCCGGCTAGGCCGCCTCCAACAATCACCACATCAAAGTCAGGAGTGGCCCTTTCGGGGGATTCACAAGCCGTGCGCGAAGCCCCTTGCAGCATGAACATACGAAGCCTTACGGAAAGCGGCGAAGAGTGGAGCACTGCCTCAGTGACTCCTGCGTGACAAACTAGCAGTGAGACCCGCATGATAGCAAGCGGACAATCATGCTGGCCGCGGTCGATGCACCCTCACCGCGAGGATGTAAAGGAAGTGCAGCCATTTACCCCCCGACTCTAGGGGTCAATTGAAACAGGGGCTATGAATTGGCTTATCGCATTTGAGGATACGGCTGGGTCTCTAGGCCGAGCCGCCGCCGGCGATCACCGCCACGGTCACCGGCCAGGCACTGTTCGTCTCGATCGGTTCCGACGCGGCCGACGAGCTCCAGGACTACGGGGACGCGCTGGTGGTCGACGCGCCGACGTCGGTGTGCTCACCGCCCCGGCCAGCCCGCGCATCGAGACCTTCGCACTCGTTGCGCACCTCCGCCCGCTGGGGATATGTTGGCTTCAACAACAATTCGGCGACGTCGCCGGAAAGGATCGGTTCCATGTCTCTGACCCCCACCCGCGCTGACAAGTTCTCGTTCGGCCTCTGGACCATCGGCTACAACGGGACGGACCCGTTCGGCGGCCCGACCCGCGAGCCGCTGGACGTCGTGCACGCGGTCGAGAAGCTCGACGAACTCGGCGCCTACGGCCTCACCTTCCACGACGACGACCTCTTCGCCTTCGGCTCGACCGATGCCGAACGCCAGACTCAGATCGACCGCCTCAAGGGCGCACTGGAGTCGACCGGCCTGATCGTGCCGATGGTGACCACCAACCTCTTCAGCGCCCCGGTCTTCAAGGACGGCGGCTTCACCTCGAACGACCGCGACGTGCGCCGCTTCGCCCTGCGCAAGGTCCTGCGCAACATCGACCTGGCCGCCGAGCTGGGCGCCCAGACCTTCGTCATGTGGGGTGGCCGCGAGGGCGCCGAGTACGACTCCGCCAAGGACATCCGCGCCGCGCTTGAGCGCTACCGCGAGGCCGTCAACCTGCTCGGCGACTACGTCACCGACAAGGGTTACGACATCCGCTTCGCCATCGAGCCCAAGCCCAACGAGCCCCGCGGAGACATCCTCCTGCCGACCCTGGGCCACGCGATCGCGTTCATCAACTCCCTCGAGCGCCCCGAGCTAGTCGGTGTCAACCCCGAGGTCGGTCACGAGCAGATGGCGGGCCTGAACTTTGCGGCCGGCATCGCCCAGGCGCTGTACCACGGCAAGCTCTTCCACATCGACCTCAACGGTCAGCGCGGCATCAAGTACGACCAGGACCTCGTCTTCGGCCACGGGGATCTCCACAACGCGTTCGCACTCGTCGACCTGCTCGAAAACGGTGGCCCTGGCGGCGTCCCCGCCTACGACGGCCCCCGCCACTTCGACTACAAGCCCTCGCGCACCGAGGACGAGACCGGCGTCTGGGACTCGGCCGCCGCGAACATGCACACCTACCTGCTGCTCAAGGAGCGCGCCGCGGCCTTCCGCGCTGACCCTGACGTGCAGGAAGCGCTCGCCACCGCCAAGGTCGCCGAACTCTCGATCCCGACGCTGAACGAGGGCGAGTCGTACGACGACTTGCTCGCCGACACCGCCGCCTACGAGTCCTTCAACACCGACGCCTACCTGAACGGCAAGGGCTTCGGCTTCGTCCGCCTCCAGCAACTCGCCACCGAGCACCTCCTCGGCGCCCGCTAACCCCCCTCCCCTCCCCCCTCCTAGATCTCGCGAAATGTCGCGAGATCCCCTGAAACGGACGAGATCCCCTGCCGCGGCACGGGATCTCGTCCGTTCTCCCCTATTTCGGCGGAGTCGACTCCGCCCGAACGGCCACGAACGGAAGGTGACGGCGATGACGCTTGTCGCAGGAGTCGACTCGTCGACCCAGAGCTGCAAGGTGGTCGTCCGCGACCTCGACACCGGCGCCGTCGTGCGCACCGGACGGGCCAGTCACCCCGACGGCACCGAGGTCGACCCGGCTGCGTGGTGGGAGGCACTGCAAACAGCCCTCGCGGACGCCGGCGGACTCGATGACATCGCCGCGATCTCGATCGGCGGGCAGCAGCACGGCATGGTGGTCCTCGACAGCGAGGGGCAGGTCATCCGCCCCGCCCTGCTCTGGAACGACACCCGCAGCGCCCCCGCGGCCGCCGCCCTGATCGAGGAGCTTGGAGCCCAGGCGTGGGCCCAGCGCACCGGATCGGTACCCGTCGCCTCCTTCACCGCGACGAAGCTGCGCTGGCTGCGCGACACCGAACCCGAGAACGCGGGCCGCGTCGCCGCCGTCGCGCTCCCGCACGATTGGCTGACCTGGCGCCTCCTTGGCTACGGCCCCGACTCCGCCCGAGGACCGCAGCTCGACGCGCTGACCACCGACCGCTCCGATGCCTCCGGAACCTCGTACTGGGGCGCCGACGGCTACGACCTCGACCTGCTCGAGCGCGCGCTCGGCCACCGTCCACTGCTCCCCCGCGTGCTCGGCCCGTCGGAGGAAGCGGGCCGGACCGACGGCGGCCTCGTGGTCGGTCCCGGTGCGGGCGATAACGCGGGCGCCGCGCTCGGGCTCGGCGCAGGCCCTGGCGATGTGGTCGTCAGCATCGGCACGAGCGGCACGGTGTTCGCGGTAACGGACGAGCCGGTGCACGACGCCTCCGGAACCGTGGCCGGGTTTGCCGACGCGAGCGGACGCTTCCTGCCGCTCGTCGCGACGCTCAACGCGGCGCGCGTGCTGGCCTCGATCGCCGCGTTGCTCGGCAGCGACTTCGACGAGTTCGCCGCCCTGGCGCTCGAGGCGGAGCCGGGCGCGGGCGGGCTCGTGCTCGTCCCCTACTTCGAGGGCGAGCGCACTCCGAACCTGCCCGACGCGACGGCGAGCCTGCACGGGATGACCATCGCGTCGACCACGCGGCCGAATCTGGCGCGCGCGGCGATCGAGGGGATGCTCTGTGGGCTCGCGGACGGTCTCGACGCGGTCCGCGCGCACGGCGTCCAGGCGCGGCGCATCCTGCTGATCGGCGGTGCCGCGCAGAACCGGGCCGTGCAACTCTCGGCCTCGCAGGTGTTCGACGCCCCCGTGGTGGTGCCGACGCCCGGCGAGTACGTCGCCGACGGCGCCGCCGTGCAGGCCGCGTGGGCGCTGACCGGCTCGCGTCCAACCTGGACGATCACCTCGGTCGCCGAGCCGGCGCCGGACTACCGAGCGGTCATCCGCTCGCAATACGCCGCCGCCCGCAGCTAACCCGCGAAATGTCGCGAGATGTGTTCGGGCGGTCGAAATGCCCCGCCGTTCTCGGGGATCTCGACCGTCCGCAGCGATGTCGCGAGAAAGGTCCGCTGGACAGCATCTCGCGACATTTCGCGGACGCAAAACGGTCAGGACGTCAGCGCATCAACGTAGGCGCGGTGCTCGCCCACCCAGCCGTCGAGCGCGGCAGCTCGGTCACCCTTGCCAGCGTTAAACAGCGCATTCTCGAGGGAGGCGAGCGTCGTCGAGTCCATCCGGAAGTTTCGGATCCAGCGGCTCATTGTCGGATAATCGGCATCGAATGACGCCGAGCCGAAGGAGTGCAGGCTTTCCGCCTTGCCGAGCAGGCCCTTCGGGTCCGCGAGATTCTTCAGCGCAAAAACGTCATACGCCCAGTGCGGGCGCCAGAGTGTGACAGCGATGTTCTCACCGGCACGGGTCGCATTCGATAGCTCCTGCAGCATCGCCGGCGTGGAGGAGGTCAAATAGTCCATCCGCTCGAGCCCATATCCCGGAATGACGGCGTCGGTCATCGTCCGGTTCAAGCCGGAGCCCGGCTCGATGCCGATCAGACGATTCCCCACGACGCCCGGGTTCGCGGCGAGCTCCTCCAACGAGTTGATCGGGGCGTTCTCGTTCACCGCGACGGTGAGTTTCGCCTCGTCGTTCCATGCACCGAGATCGACAATCGAATCGCTGTGCTTCTCCACGTAGCTCGCGTGCGTCACCGGGAGCCAGGTGTCGAGGGCGAGGTCGTAGTCACCGGTCGACAGGCCCTGGAAGCCGGGTGCAACATCGGCGTTCTGCAGGGTGACAACGTAGCCCTTGGCCTCGAGCACGGACTCCCAGAGCGCCGAGACAGCGATGCCCTCGTCCCACCCCTGGAAGACAGCAATGGTGACCTCGGTGCGGTCGCCGTTATCGACCGAGGCCGCGGCGGCCGGAACGGCCAGCGTTGCTGCGCCGAGAGAGGCGACCAGCCCGATCGAGACGACGCCCACGGCCGCGCGGGTCGCGACTACGGCGCGCCGGTCGCGGGCTCGGGCGAGGCGTGCCGGCGATGGACTGCCGAGCGCTCCGGTCATCCGGTCGAGGATGACAGCCAGGATGACGACGGCGATACCGGCCTCGAACCCGAGCGCGATGTCGATCCGGTTGAGGCTTGCGACCACATCTCCCCCCAATCCCCCGGCGCCAACCATTCCCGCGATGACGACCATCGACAGCGACAGCATGATCACCTGATTGAGCCCCGCCAGGATCGACGGCAGCGCCAGCGGCAACTGGATCTGACGGAGGATGCGCCACCTCGACGAGCCGAACGACTCCCCCGCCTCGACCAGTTCCGGGTCGACGCCGCGGATGCCCAGTTCGGTCAGTCGCACGCCCGGCGCCATCGCGAAGACAATCGTCGCGACGATCCCCGGCACAACTCCGACGCGGAACAGGATCAGCGCGGGGATGAGGTAAACGAAGGCCGGCATCGTCTGCATCAGGTCGAGAACGGGCCGGATGACGGCCGACGCCGTCTGGTTGCGCGCGGCGAGCACGCCCAACGGCACGCTGAGAGCGATCGCAATGACGGAGGAGACGAGCACCAGCGCGAGCGAGTCCATCGCGTTGTCCCACTGGTCGACCCCGACGATCACCAAGAGGCCGACGGCCGTCGCGATCCCGAAGACCCAACCGCGGACGGCATAGGCGAGCACGGCAAGGAAAGCGACGATCACCCAGAAGGGCGGAGTGGCGAGCACGAGATCGACACCGGAGTAGAGGCCGCCGAAGACGGTGCGGAGCACATCGAAGAACGGCTGGAAGGTGTGGGTGAGCAGAGTGAAAGCGCCCTCCGCAGCGGCTCCGAGCGGGAGGCGAAAGCTGAGGCCGCTCATCGAGTGCCCCCCTCCGTCGCGAGCAGCGCATCGTCAACCGGTCCGCCCGTCGCATGCAGAGTCGCAGTGACGAGGCCGATCGGGAGCGCCGCGGGCGACTCCACGACGGGCTGCTCGCCCGTCTGCACGTTGCCGAGAGCGGCGAGCAGGGTCACCCGCGGGATCGCGCCGAGGAGCCGCCCCTCCGCGTCGACTACCGCGACCGGCAGAGCCGACTCGACGGCGGGCTCGATGACCTCGTGCAGCGCGGTGTCCGGAGCGACGGTGACGACGTCGGAGACCAGCACAGCCGAGAGGTCACTCACCCCGAGGCGGACCTGCTCGATCACATCGCTGTCGCGGACCGTCCCCAGCAGGCGGCGACCACTGCCGACCACGAACGCCGCCGACGTCTGCAGATCGCGCATGCTGCGCAGCGCCGCACGCGGGCCCGCGGAGAGCGTGACCACCGAGCGCGCCGGCTCCATCACGGCAGCGGCAGTGAGCACGCGAGCGCGATCGACGTCCTGAACGAATTGCGCGACGTAATCGGTGGCCGGATCGGTGAGGATCTCCTCCGGCGTGCCGATCTGAACGATGCGGCCATCGCGCATCACCGCGATGCGGTCGCCGAGGAACATCGCCTCGTTGAGGTCGTGCGTGATGAACACGATGGTCTTGCCAAGCTCGTGCTGCAACTCGATAAGTTGCTCCTGCATCTCGCGGCGGATCAACGGGTCGAGCGCCGAGAACGCCTCGTCCATCAGAACGATCCCCGTATCAGCGGCGAGAGCGCGGGCGAGGCCGACGCGCTGGCGCATGCCTCCCGAGAGTTGGTCGGGCGTCTTCTCGTGCCAGCCGGCGAGACCGGCGCGCTCGACGGCAAGCAGTGCGCGCTCGCGGCGCTCAGCGGCGGGTACACCCTGGATCTCGAGCGGATATGCGACATTGTCGAGCACCGTGCGGTGCGGGAGCAGCGCGAAGTGCTGGAAGACCATCGACACCGACGAGCGGCGGACGCGCCGCAGTTCGGCCGCGGAGACGCCGGTGATGGTGCTGCCCTCAATGAGGACCTCGCCGGCCGTCGGCTCCTGGAGGCCGTTGAGCATGCGAATGAGCGTGGACTTGCCCGAGCCGGAGAGGCCCATCACGACGAAGATCTCGCCGCGGCGGACCGAGAAGGAGGCGTCGATGACGGCCGCCGTTGCCTGGTCGAGTTCAGTGCGGTCAGCGCCTGCGCGCAGGCGGCGGACCGCCTCGTCGGGCTTGCGCCCGAACACCTTGAAGAGGCCGCGGGCCTCCAGAGCGGCGCCCGCCCCGCTCCGGGGCTCGCTGCTGATCTGCTGGTTCTGCTGCACGTACACTCCGTCGGCGCACAGGGGTGACGCCCTGCGCTCATCTCGTGGTGCCGGGTCGGGAGCGTGGGACAGTCGTCCGTCGAGCCTCTAGGTGCGCCCCGCCGCTCTGCGCGGCAGGGGTGGAGGCGATCCTCGTGCGTCCGAGGCGGCCTTGGGGCCACCTCCACTCCCGTTGACCGTACGCTCGCGGTGCGTCGTGGGGACGCCGTGCTAGCGCGGACCGGTTCATCGGGGTCCGTCAGGACCGCCGTCCACGGTAGCCGCGGAGTCGGCGGTCAGCAAACGTCAGCTGAGTGCGGGGTGATACCTGCATGCGGCATATTCGTGTAAACCGCTGGCTAGGGCGGGTTTTTCCGTGATGCGGGATTACCGTCCTGATGGCGCGAGGGGCGGCACCCGTGAGGCTGTCAACTTGAGGACGTGATGTCGCCAGTCGGGCCGGACGGGGCCGACGCGCCGACTCCGCTCACCGGCTCACCCTGCCAAGACACAAGCGACCACCCGGTCCCTGACCCCTCGAGCACGACGACGCCCGTATTGTCCAGCGGATGGTCGGAGACGAAGGTCGCATCAAGGTCCAACGAACGCAGTCCCACCCAGCAGCGGATGGCCGCACCATGGCTGACCAACGCGACAACCGCATGGCCGGTCGCCTCCGCCTCCCCGACCACCGCGTCGAAGCGCGCCGCGAATTCATCTCCCGTCTCTCCACCCGCGAGCCGGAGGGACGTCTCCCCGGCCGCCCAGCGGAACACCGTGCTCATGTACTCGTCGACCGATGCCGTGTCACCGCGCATCTCGAGATCGCCCGCCGCGATCTCGCGGATGTCGGCCCGCTCCATCGGCTCGAGCCTGAGAGTGGCGGCGAGCGGAGCGGCTGTCTCGTGGGTGCGGCGCATGGTCGAGACGAGGAGAGCGCCTATCCCCTCGTCGGCGAGCAGAGCGGGCAGCGCTTCGGCTTGGCGACGGCCAAGGTCGGTCAGGCCCGGTCCGGGAACGCGGGTGTCGAGGAGCCCTGCGACGTTGGAGGAAGTCTGCCCATGGCGGATCAGGAGGAGGCGCATCCGCCCACGGTAACGGCCACGAGCCGGGCTGCCGCGCTGATCTCACCGGCTCGGTGCGATCCGACCAACCGCAGTCCGTCGCGGGAGGATGCTTGTGGAGGCAAGCGAATAACTACCCGACCGCACCCGATCTAAGAACGCAAGTGCCCAGCGACGCTCAGCGACGAAGGACTCGTACGTCAGCAGCAAAATCTCTTGAACATAGTTATTGCCCCCGGGAGGAAACCACGTCTGCATCTGCGTGTCGAACGACTCGAGGAACTTACTACAAAATATCGTCGAGCAGACGAGCGAACTCGATTGCACCCGACGGTGTCACCTGAAACAGGTGACGACTTGGGCGGGTATCCTTCTTTTCAACTGCCACAACCGAAACGAATCTATCCTTTGACAGGCTCCTTAGCTGATTGTAAACGGATCCGCGCGCGATACTCGCCCACTGGTCAGCGTTCCAAGACTCAAGTTCTCGCTGGATTTCGTAGCCATGGACAGGCCGACGCAGCCGAACGACACCGAGGACAAGGAGTCTCGTGGACGAGATGGTCATTGACGTTCCTTCCTTGCCAGCCTGAGAGCAAATTGTTTCAAATTACCGCCGTGGAACGCCAACTCGCTGCACCGAGCGTGGAATGTTCCCGAGGCCCCGCCGTGGACTGCCGCGACCTCACCAACAGCCTCGCACCCGCGCTCCTTGAAACACGCGACGTCCTCCAACTTGACCCGCGACCGTGATGGGCAGCGAACCTCTTGACGAGCCAACTGTGATGAGGTATGGTCACTTCCGGCTAGACGCATTTGCTTAGTCGGGTAGATGTGGAGTGTGAGCGTGGAGAGGAATGCGGAATCGCGCTGGTACAGGCGGCAAGAGCGGTTGATAACTCTTATTGCCGTCATAGTGACGCTCGGAGGCTGGATCGCCGTCCTCGGATGGCTGCGGACGTGGTGGGCGGTCATTGCGTGCGTCGCATACAGCGGGATCTTGATCCAGTCGGTGTCGCGTTGGCGCAAGCGGCAAATTTCCCGCAAACGCTGAGAGCGCTGTTCACCAGTCTGCCATTACTTGTTAGCGAACCCGAAGATGAAGCACAAGCGCAGGGCAGTATGCAGGTTGGCAACTACTCGGCGGGATGGTCTCATGCGGCAGACTCCTGGACAGCAACCACTCCGACTCCATACAATGGATATGCCGGAATATCCCGGGGAATCCGGGCGGCCGGCGTCACAGAATTGTTCAGAACATTTGGGCGGACATCGGTACCACTGATTCCTGCGCCGGGCGGATCGACACTCTAGTCCAGGCAGTGAATCCGGAGGGACCTCTCTGGCGAACTGACTTTGGCGCGGCCAGTCGCAAGTCTATGTTCGACACTCTGGAACGTTGTGCCGTAGATATACGTCCGCTCATAGCCGACGAGCAAACCCGAGTAGGCAAAAGGCATTGCAGGAACTTGATCGTCAGTACGAATGACTGCTTTACGGCGTACGCGTATCCATTATCAGTTCTGCCGAATGCAACGGCAAAGCCAGCAGCTTCTTGGGGGAAGCGAAACGGTGCTTCCATCGAGGTCCTAGCGCCATGCGTAGCGATCGGAGGTAGCTCATCCGCGGGCATCCGCGGGGCGGCGTCCCTCAATCGACGGTTGAAGGCACACGTCGACGTCGGCACGCCGTTGTGCCGCTGGCGTCGCCGCTGACACCATGAAGCGGAGGCAGCCCCACACGAGGCGCCAGCACACGGACGGGACGGACGAACATGGTCACCGACAGCGGCTTCTCAAAGGACGAGCGTGCGGCGATAAAGGAGCGCTCAGCCGAGCTCCGAGCAGAGGCGAAGCGGCAGAAAAGTGCAGACAAGGCCGACGCCGACAGGAAGGACGCGGAGGCGGCGATTGCCGCGATGACCGACGTCGAGCGCCCGATCGCGCAGATGCTGCATGATGTCGTCGCCGAGTATGCGGCCGATCTGCTGCCCAAGACCTGGTACGGCTTCCCCGCCTATGCTCGCACCGACGGCAAGGCCATCGTCTTCTTCCAGCCCGGCGCCAAGTTCGGCACGCGCTACTCCACCCTGGGCTTCCAGGACGGCGCTCAGCTGGACGACGGCGCGATCTGGCCGACGGCCTACGCGCTCACCTCAGCTGACGACACGACCCGAGCGACCGTCGCGGAGCTGGTCCGCCGGGCAGCGGGAATCCCGGAGGCCTGACGAGCGCGCCCGTCGCTGAGCTGCCCGGATCGGCGCGCGACGCGCTAGTAAGCCCGTCCGGGCGGGCATCTCGCTGGCGGCCCGAGGGTCATCGCGGCCAGACGTCATGTGGCCGGTTCGGGCGGGAAACGCCCGCGAAACAGGCGCCGCTTAGCGTCGGGAGCATCGCCGTCCCGCGCTCAAAGGATCCCCATGCCCCGCCTCGCGTTCCCCGCCCCGCCCAGCGCCGAGTTGCACATTCACCTCGAGGGCACCATCGAGCCCGAGCACATCGTCGAGATGGCGCGGCGCAACGGGATTACCCTGCCGACAGAGGACCTTGACGCCCTGCGCGCCCGGTACGCGTTCACCGACCTCGCCTCGTTCCTGGAGCTGCACTACTCCAATCTCACCGTCCTGAAAACCGAGCGCGACTTCTTCGAGCTGGCGACCGGTTACCTCGACCGGGCGAAGGCAGCCAATGTCCGTCGGGCCGAACTCTTCTTCGATCCGCAGACTCACCTCGGCAACGGCGTGCCGCTGGAGACAGTGATGGCCGGGATCACTCGCGCCCTTGGCACCAGCGAGCAGACGCACGGAATCTCGACCGCACTGATTATGTGCTTCTTGCGCGATCTGGGGCCACAGGCCGCCGACGAGATGCTGACGACGATCCTGCCCTACCGCGAGCACATCCTCGGCGTGGGCTTGGACTCGAACGAGGTCGGCTGGGGTCCGGAGTTATTCGTTCAGGTTTACGCGCGCGCGGCCGCCGAGGGCCTGCGCCTGGTCGCGCACGCCGGCGAGGAAGGCGGACCCGAGACCGTCGCCGCGACGGTCGAGCTGCTGAAGGTGGAGCGGGTCGATCACGGCATCCGGGCAATGGAGGACCCGGAGGTCGTCGCGATGCTGCGCGAGCGGCGGATCCCCGTCACGGTCTGCCCGCTGTCGAACGTGGCGCTGCGGGCTGTCGACACGATGGCGGATCATCCGCTGCCCGCGATGCTGCGCGCGGGCCTCGTCGTCACTATCTCGAGCGACGACCCGCCGTACTTCGGTGGCTACGTGGATGAGAACTACCGCGCCCTGGTCGAGGACCTCGGGATGGACGACGCTCAGCTGGAGCAGCTGGCGCTCAACTCCTTCGATGCGGCGTTCATCACGGAGGAGGAGCGCGAGCGATGGCAGGCGGAGGTGCGCGCCCACTACCGTCGGTGAAGGCCGCCGGGAACCGTGGCGCTGTTCGCAATCGAGGTCACACATCCGCACACGCGCCCTCAACCGCCCTGCGCGCCGTATGGACCTCGGTAACGAACACTTCCGCGCCCCACTCTCGACGGAAGGCCCGCGCGACGGTGCGCTGACAGACACCTGTCGGACGAGGGCCTCCGCGTCTAGCGACCTTCGCGCCGGAAGCGCGCCTCTCGCCCGGCCACGTGGAGACCGACCCCGGTCGTCCCGGCGGCGAAGGCGGCGAGCACCCCGAGAAACGCAATCTCTACCCCAGAGCCGACGGCCACGGCCGCGACGATCAGCGCGATCACGGAGAGCGCGACAATTACGGCCCCAATCGTCTCCAGGATGCCGCGTCCGACCATGGCCCCAGCTTGGGGGCGCCGCCCGCTCCGCGCAAGGCGCATCACACCGTCCACGTCCCACCCCGCACTCTCGCTCCGGTCGCCCTGGGCGCCACTCCCGCGGGTCGCGCTCAGCGTTGCTGAATGCGGTGCGTGGATAGTCCGAGCACGACGCCTGCTTCGGCGTGGCTGTCACGGTCGTCAACCCCAGGGCTCGCGACTGTCGACACACTCGGAGCACGGACGGCGCCGCCGCGCACCCCCTCGCCCGCCACCACACCCCTGCTTAGGCTCGGTCCCGTGACAGCGCAGACCCAGAGAGCGCAGACGGACGTACTCGTGGTCGGCGGCGGTCCTGTCGGCCTCCTCCTCGGCGCGCTCCTCGCTCGCTCCGGAGTCGCCGTGCAGGTATGGGAGCGGCGCTCCTCGGTGCCACACGGCTCGCGGGCGATCGGCATCCACCCGCCCTCGCTCGACGCCTTCGCCGCGATCGGCGCCGACGCGCCCGTGCTTGCCGAAGCCGCTCTGGTACGAGAAGGCGTCGCCCGCAGCCGTGGCCGCACTCTCGGTACACTCTCGTTCGCGCGCGTCTCCACCACGCACCCCTACGTCGTCACGCTTGACCAGCACCGAACCGAGGCGATCCTGCGCGACCGGCTGCACCTCGCGGCTCCGGAGGCACTGCGCCCCGGCCTCGCTCTGACCGGCCTGCACCGGCACGAACGGTCCATCGAGGCGACGGGCTCCGGCCCCAGCGGTGAGCCGGTCGCCGTCCGCGCTGCCTTCGTCGTCGGAGCCGACGGTGCCCGCAGCACCGTGCGCGACCTGCTCGGCCTCCGTAGCACCGGCCACGACTATCCGGACCGCTACGTGATGGGCGACTTCGCCGATCCCGAGCCCGCTGCCCTGAGCGCCACCGCGCTGGTCGATGTCGGCCCACGGGGCGTCGTCGAGTCGTTCCCTTTGCCGAATGGTCGGCGGCGTTACGTCGCGCTGAGCGGACCCGATCGCTCCCTTGGCGCCCCTGCGTGGCGACCCGAGGAGGCCCCCGATCAGGACGCGGCACGCGCCCTGGCCGCCGCGGTCCGCGAGCGGACGGGGGCCGAGGCGGATCCGGCGACGTGCAGTATGTTGAGCGGATTCCGAGTGCGTCGGCGTGAGAGCGAGCGGATGGGTGTCGGCCGGGTCGTGCTCCTTGGCGACGCCGCGCACGAAATCAGCCCCATCGGCGGGCAGGGCATGAATCTCGGCTGGCTCGACGCGGCCGAGCTAGCTCCTCTACTGGTCGGCGCGATCCGCGACGGAGCCGTCGGCCTATGGCCCGACTTCGCCCGCCGACGGACGGTGGCGGCTCGTCGCGCAGCTCGGCAAGCGGAGGCGAACATGGCGCTCGGACGCCCGGCCGGCCCACTCGCTCACCGGGGCCGCGAGGCGCTCCTGCGCACCGCCCTCGCGCTGCCGACCGCCGATGTCCTGGCGCGCGTGTACGCGATGCGCTGGTCCTGAACGATCGCGCCGCTTAGGCGACCAGCCGAGCCCCAGCCAACCCGAGCTCGCCGACCAACACCAGCGACGCGACGATGACCAGCCGGAAGAGGGTGCGCGTTGGTGGCCCAGTGAGCACCAGGCGAATGCCCGCTCCTGCCAGAGCGATCACCGCGACGGCCCCCAGGACCGCCAGCACGTCTCCCGCGCCGCGCGCGTGCTCGCCGCCGAGCAGCTGCCCGCCGAGCACGAGCAGCGCCGCAACCACGAGCGAGCCGAACGCGACCACTCCCGAGACCCGCAGGCCCAGTCGGTGCGGGAAGCCGCGCACCCCCGTCGCCTCGTCGTCGACCAGATCGGGGAGCACGTTGGTGCAGTGGATCGCGACGCCGAACACCGCTCCGGTCGCCATTGCCCACCAGGCCGGAAGCCGCCCGTCGCCGGCCGCCACCGCAACCACCGGCAGCAGGCCGAACGCCACCACGAAGGGAGCGACGGACCACGCCGTGCGCTTCAGCCCCGCGTCGTAGGCCCAGCCCGCCCCGACCAGCACCACGTGCGCGGTCGACGCGACCGGCCCGAGCGGTAGCGAGAGCACCACGGCCGCGGCCGCCGTGCCGAGAGCCGCCCCGCGCACCACAGCCACGCTGATCAGCCCCTGCGCGACCGGCTTATCGGTGCGCCCCACCGCGCGGTCGCGGTCGGCGTCGATCCAATCGTTCGCCAGGCCGATCGAGAGCTGTCCCATGAGCACGGCGAACGCGACCAGCACCACCATGCCGAGCGGATGCCCAGAGGCTGCGGCAATGACTGTCGCCAACACGGTGACCGTCACGGTCGGTCCGGGATGTGATGAGGCCAGCAGGAGTCGCACCCGGGACGTCATTGCGCCAGCCTACGGTCGCCGCGCCGCCGAGTGGCGTCAGCCCCTCGGCGAGCGTCGGGCCGCGCGCTCGGCGAAGGCGTCGAGCGCGCGGAACAGCGATCCATAGCCGAGAGCGGCGGGGACAGTTCGTCGCGCGCAGGACACCGACGAGCACGTCGGCTCGGTCCGTACCGATGCGTCGTCGGTATGCCGACACTGCGTCACCCGCCCCGGGAATGACCCGGCGTGGGGCACGGTTGGACCACCCGGCACACTGACTTAGGAAGAAGGCTTTCGGTGGATCTCGTGCACTGGCTGTTCGACGCGCGGATCGTCCTCGGCGATCAAACCGTGCTCTGGCGGGAAGTCATCGGCAACGTCTTCGGGCTTCTCAGCGCGCTCGGCGGGATGCGCCGGAAAGTCTGGGCGTGGCCCGTCGGCCTCATCGGCAACGTGCTGCTCTTCACCGTCTTCATGGGCGCCCTCTTCGGCACGCCGAACCCCGTCAACCTGCTCGGCCAAGCGGGGCGCCAGGTGATGTTCATCCTCGTCAGCGTCTACGGCTGGTACCGATGGACGCACCGCCCCGACGACTCCGCGACCCAGATCGAGCCGCGCTGGGCGTCCTGGCGCACCCGTGGTCTGCTGGTGCTCGGGATGGTCGGCGGAACCGCGGTGCTGACCCCCGTGTTCCGCGCGCTCGGCTCCTACGAGCCCGTCTGGAGCGACGCCTGGATCTTCGTCGGCTCTGTCCTCGCCACCTACGGCATGGCCAAGGGCTGGGTCGAGTTCTGGCTCATTTGGGTGGCGGTCGACCTGGTTGGCGTGCCCCTGCTGTTCTCGGCCGGCTACTACGCCTCGGGGCTGATGTACGTGTTTTATGGTGCGTTCACCCTGGTCGGCTTCTTCGTCTGGATGCGTCAGGGCACCCGCCCGTCCGCGGCTCCGGTCACCGTCGGCTAGCTCTAGCAGTCCCCTGCGGGCGTGCCCGTGCGGGCCGCTCCGTCGGTGGTCCAACGGGAGCGGCTCTCCCTTGCAGAGACGGACGTCATGGCGTCCCTCGTCTCCTTCAGCCGCACCTCCGCCGGCTTCATGGACGCCGAACTCGCCGCGCTGCTCGCCCAGTGTCGACAGCGCCGAGCGCGACGGGTAGCGACGATAGCTCCGATATGGTGAGGACGTGATCACCGGAGAGTTGAAGACCAAGATCGATCGGGTCTGGGATGCGTTCTGGTCCGGGGGCATCTCGAATCCGCTCGAGGTGATCGAGCAGATCACCTACCTGCTGTTCGTGCGCCGGCTCGACGACCTGCAGACGCTCGCCGAGAGGAAGGCGCGCGTCACGGGCGGTAAAGTCGAGCGGTCGATTTACCGGCGGGGGCAAGAGCACCTGAGGTGGAGCCGTTTCAAGAACGACGACCCCGAAGTCATGTGGGACGTTCTCGGCAACGGTGTCTTCCCGTTCTTGCGCACCCTCGGCGGTGACGGCTCGACCTACGGCGAGCACATGCGCGACGCCCGCTTCACCATCCCGACGCCCGCGTTGCTGTCGCGGGTGGTCGACATGCTCGACGACATCCCCATGGCCGAGCGCGACACCAACGGTGACCTATACGAGTACCTTCTGTCGAAGATCGCCTCCGCGGGAGTAAACGGGCAGTTCCGCACTCCGCGGCACATCATCGAGCTGATGGTCGCGATGATGGCGCCCCAGCCGGCCGACGAAATCTGCGATCCCGCGTGCGGCACGGCCGGATTCCTCGTCGCCGCGTCGGAGTACGTGCGGCGCGAGCACCCGGGCGTCTTGACGAACGCGGCACAGCGCTCGCACTTCCACACGAGCATGTTCCACGGGTTCGACTTCGACTCGACCATGCTGCGCATCGGCAGCATGAACATGCTGCTCCACGGCATCGAGGCGCCCGACATCCGCTACCGCGACTCGCTCTCCGAGGGCGCGAGCGACGACGCCGAGCGATACACGCTGATCCTCGCCAACCCGCCCTTCGCGGGCTCGCTCGACTACGAGTCGACGTCGAAGGATCTACAGCGCATCGTGAAGACCAAGAAGACCGAACTGCTCTTCGTCGCCCTGTTCCTGAAGCTGCTGAAGCCCGGCGGCCGTGCGGCCGTGATCGTGCCCGACGGTGTGCTGTTCGGCTCGTCAACCGCGCACAAGGCGTTGAGGCGAATGCTCGTGGAGGACCAGAAGCTCGACGCGGTCGTCAAGCTCCCGTCCGGCGTCTTCCGCCCCTACGCGGGAGTCTCGACCGCGATCCTGTTCTTCACGAAGACGGATTCCGGCGGCACCGACGACGTCTGGTTCTATGATGTGCACGCCGACGGCTTCTCCCTCGATGACAAGCGCAACCCGATCGAAGCGAACGACCTGCCGGACGTGCTCACCCGCTGGGCAGACCGCCGCACCAGCGAACGCGAGCGGACCCGCACCGACCAGTCGTTCACAGTGTCCAAGGCGGACATTGCCGCTCAGGGCTACGATCTCTCCCTCAACCGCTACAAGGAGATCGTCCACGACGAGGTCGAGCACCGGCCACCTCTCGAGATCATCGCCGATATTGAAGCCCTGGAAACAGAGATCGTGGACGGGCTCGCCGAGCTGAAGGCGATGCTCGCATGAAGTCCGCGCGACTCGGCGACGTTGCGCTCATTCAGCGTCAATCAGTTGACCCGAGTAAAATTGACCCGAACACGATCTATATCGGACTCGAACATCTTGAACGAGGTGGCCGAATAATTGGACATGACACAGTCGGCAACGCCGAACTAGCCAGCTCAAAGTTCATTTTTTCAGCTCGACACCTACTTTATAGCAAGCTTCGCCCGAATCTCGGTAAAATCAGCAGACCGAATTTTAGCGGTGTCTGCAGTACAGATATCCTGCCCGTGCTTCCCGGATCGCAATTGAACCGCGATTATCTCGCGCACTATCTCGCGCAGCCATCAATGGTCAACTTTGCCTCGTCCCGAGCTGCTGGCGCCAACTTACCTAGGCTAAGCCCAGCGACTCTCGATGAATTCGAGATTCCCCTGCCGCCGCTCGAGGAGCAGCGGCGAATCGCCGCGATCCTCGACCACACCGACGCGCTGCGCGCCAAGCGCCGCCAGGTGCTCACCCACCTCGACTCGCTTGCGCACGCGCTCTTCAATGAGGCTCTTAAGGCTTCAACCGCGTGCGACACCGCTTTGGGCGACGTCGCGAGATTTGCCGGCGGTGCTTCGCTTCCTCCCGGCGAGCCGTTTGCTGGCCAGCCAGGCGGAACACTGCTCATGAAAGTCTCCGACATGAACTCCTCTGGTAACGAACGCACTATTCTGAAAACGGCCCTCTGGACTGATCGCGCGGTACCCGCAAGCTCAACGGTCGAAGCCGGAGCTGTCGTCCTGCCGAAAAGGGGAGCGTCAATCGCGACAAATAAAAAGCGCGTTGTCACGCGGCGAACGACGCTCGACCCGAATTTGATGGGCGTGACTCCCATTAATGATCGACTGACTTCCGACTACATTTTCGCTTGGCTAAACGCGTTCGATCTTGCTTCGATCACGAGCGGAAGCTCTGTTCCGCAGCTCAACAAGCAGGACTTGGCGCCGTTGCTATTCCCCCTCCCGAGCCGAGCGGATCAGCTGCAATTCTCAGCGCGCATCGGTCCTGTCGAGCTCGCGCGAACTCGAAGTCAACTCTCGCTCGCCATCGCGGACAAGCTCTTTGCGTCGCTTCAAAAGCGTGCATTTAGGGGTGAAATTTGACTGCGAACTTCGACTTCGTGCGGCACGCATGGCCGAACGTTTACGCTGACGCCTCCCGCGCAGAGTCCTACCTGTCGAGCGATCCGCGGTCCGCGTGCTTCTACAGCCGACGCGCGGTGGAGCAGCTCGTCGGCCACCTGTACGAGGTGCTCAATCTGCCGGTCCCGTATCAGGACGACCTCGCCGCGCGCATCAATGACGCCGGCTTCGCGCGGGTCGCCGGAGTGGGGATCGCGCAGAAGCTAAACCTGATCCGCAAGCTGGGCAACCAGGCGGTACACGCGCAGCAGCCGGTCCGACCCGACATCGCGCTCGCGGCGCTGCGCGAATTGCACCATGTGCTGGTGTGGGCGGTGTTCCGGCATTCGGCGCATCCGGCGGGCGTACCGACGGGCGCGAAGTTCGATCCCGCTCTCGCGGCACGAGCGGCACCGCTCACGCGCGAAGACGTGCAGCGGCTCGCGGCGAAGTTCGCCGCTCAGGACGAAGCCCACGCCAGGGCACTCGCGGACCGGGACGAGCTCGCGGCCCAGCAGGCGGCGGAGATCGAGCAGTTGCGGGCGCAGGTGGCCGCGGCTCAGGCGGCGAATCACGCATCCGACGACCACGACTACTCCGAAGCCGAGACCCGCGACCTGTTCATCGACGTGCTGTTGGCCGAGGCGGGCTGGCCGCTCACCGAGCCGCGCGATCGCGAGTTCGAGGTCGCCGGAATGCCGAACGGGCCGGGAGTCGGGTTCGTCGACTACGTGCTGTGGGGAAGTGACGGGCTGCCGCTCGCGGTCGTCGAGGCGAAGCGCACGACGAAGAGCGCGCAGGTCGGGCAACAGCAGGCGAAGCTCTACGCCGACTGCCTTGAAGCGGCATACGGGCGACGGCCGGTCGTGTTCTTCACGAACGGGTACGAGCACTGGCTGTGGGACGACGCGGCCGGGTACCCCCCGCGTCAGGTCGCCGGATTCTTCACGCGCAGCGAGCTTGAGCTGATGATTCAGCGCCGCTCGACCCGCCTGCCGCTCTCCGGTGCCGCGGTAAGTCCGGACATCGCTGGCCGCCACTACCAGGTACGGGCTATCCGTGCGGTCGGGGATGCGTTCGATCGACAGCAACGACAGGCGCTGCTGGTCATGGCGACGGGGTCCGGCAAGACGCGGACGGTCATCGCGCTGGCCGATCAGCTGATGAAGGCGAACTGGGCCAAGCGCATCCTGTTCCTCGCCGACCGAACCGCGTTGGTGAAGCAGGCGGCGAATGCGTTCAAGGCTCACCTGCCCGGCGCCGCGACGGTGAACCTGGTGACCGAGCGGAATGCTGAGGGGCGCGTCTACGTGTCCACGTATCCGACAATGATGAATCTCATCGACCACATGAGCGACGGCGAGGGCACACCGACGCGGCGCTTCGGGCCCGGATTCTTCGACCTGATCGTTATCGATGAAGCGCACCGCTCGATCTATCAGAAGTACGGTGCGATCTTCGACTGGTTCGACGCGCTGCTCGTCGGCCTGACGGCGACGCCGAAGGACGAGGTCGACCACAACACGTACCGCCGGTTCCACCTCGAAGACGGAGTACCGACGGACGCCTACGGGCTCGACGAGGCGGTCGCTGAAGGCTTCCTGGTGCCGCCGCGCGGCGTCTCGGTCGGTACCCGCTTCCTGCGCCAGGGCATCCGCTACGACGACCTCAGTGACGAGGAGAAGGACGACTGGGACGCGCTCGACTGGGGTGGTGGAGGAACACCGACCACGGTCGATGCGGAGGAAGTGAACCGTTTCCTCTTCAACGAGGACACCGTCGACAAGGTGCTGGCGACCCTGATGACGCGCGGATACAAGGTCGCCGGCGGCGACCGGCTCGGCAAGACCATTGTGTTTGCGAAGAACCAGGCGCACGCCGAATTTATCCAGCGCCGCTTCGACGAGCAGTACCCCGAACACGCTGGACACTTCGCGCGCGTCATCACCCACGGCACCCCGTACGCGCAAAACCTGATCGATGAGTTCTCGATTGCCGACCACGCGCCGCACATCGCGATCTCGGTCGACATGCTCGACACCGGCATCGACGTGCCCGAGATCGTGAACCTGGTCTTCTTCAAGCCGGTGCGGTCGAAGTCGAAGTTCTGGCAGATGATCGGCCGCGGCACGCGGCTGCGCCCCGACCTCTTCGGCGAGGGCCAGCCCAAGCAGGACTTTCTGGTCTTCGATTTCTGCGGCAACCTTGAGTTCTTCAGCCAGGACCTGCCCGGGAGCGAGGGCTCGAACCAGAAGTCCCTCACCCAGCGATTGTTCGAGGCCCGGCTCGGGCTGATCACCGCGCTTGACCGAGCGCAGATCGACAGCGAGTTGCGCACGTCAGCCGCCGACATCCTGCACGAGATCGTCGCGGGAATGAACATCGATAACTTTCTCGTACGCCCAGAGCGGCGCTGGGTGGAGCAGTTCGCCGACTCGGCTGCCTGGGACGCGCTGACCCTCGAGGACGCAGCCGATGTGCTCGCGCACCTGGCCGGCCTGCCGTCGAGCGTGACGGACGACGACGTCGATGCAAAACGCTTCGACCTGTTGATCCTGCGCAGGCAACTCGCGCAGCTCGACGGCGACCTGATCGCCGCCGACCGCATCCGCCAGCAGGTCCAGGCGATCGTGACGGCGCTGCTAGCCAAATCAGCGATTCCATCGGTCGCAGAACAGCTCGTGCTGCTGGAAGAGGTCGCCAGCGAGGACTGGTGGGTCGACGTGACCCTCGGCATGCTCGAGGCCGCACGGCTACGCATCCGCTCGCTCGTGCGCTTCGTGCCGAACGTCACTCGACCGCGCGTGTACACCGACTTCATCGACGAACTCGGTGACGCGACCGAGATCCTGTTGCGTCAAACCACCCCGGGCACCGACCTCGAGCGATTTCGCGCTAAGGCGGCCGCCTACCTGCGGCAGCACGAGGACCACCTGGCGCTGCAGCGCCTGCGCCGCAATCGGCAGCTCACGCCCGATGACCTGAGCGCCCTTGAATCGATGCTGCTCGCAAGTGGAGCGGGCTCGAAGGCCGACATCGACCTGGCCACCGAACAGGCGCACGGGCTCGGACCATTTATCCGCTCCCTCGTCGGCTTGGATCGGGAGGCAGCGCTAGAGTCCTTTGCACGCTTCCTCGATGGGTCGCGTTTCTCCATTGATCAGATCCGATTCATTCATCTGATCGCTGATGAGCTCACCGCGAACGGTCTGATGGACGCGGGGCGCCTCTACGAATCGCCCTACACGGACCATGCCCCGAGCGGTATCGACTATCTCTTCGACGAATCCGACGTGACCGTCATCGTTGAGATTCTCCACGATGTTAATGCTCATGCCCGGCCCGAGATCGTTGCCTAAATGCGCCAGAGTTCCGTTTGACGATCCCGATTCGGGAGGGGTTCGGCCGCGCTGGCGTCGATAATGCCGGCCACGTCGAGCCGCTAGATGTTTACGCTCCTCTGCACGAACGCACCTACCTCTCCCATGCCGAAGCCGCATGTTTACATACAACTCGACAAGCTCGCAGAACGTGTCCCCCGATCGTTGAGGGTCGGAGATCGACGACGACTGAGCGGGCGTTCTCGGCTGCAACGACAGACTAATTCGTCTGGCTCATCGACGATCCCGATCCGCGCGGCGCCGCGGGAGCCCGAACTCCCCTCCTGGCCCGCGCGCCTCATACGCCTCCCAGCCGGCCGAGCATCCGTCGGCAAGCCCCCGCGCCGCGGGACGTAAAGTGTGCTCACATGCGCCCGCGGACGGGTGTGCGGCCTGTGACGGGCGCCCCGGTCCGGCGTCGGAGGCGCCGATCACAGAGAGTCGCGGTACCCGATGCCGGAAGACAAGCCCGCGACCCGGGCGCCGAGCATCTACGACGTCGCTCGCGCGGCCGGAGTCTCGCATCAGACCGTCTCGCGCGTCCTTAACGATCACCCGAGCCTGCGACCTGAGACGAAGAAGCGCGTCCTCGACGTGATGGCCGAACTCGACTATCGCCCCAACCTGGCCGCCCGCGCCCTGGTGACCAGCCGCACCCGCACAATCGGTGTGCTCTCGTCGCAGAGCCTCCAGTACGGCCCGGCCTCCAGCATCCAGGCCATCGAGGTGGCCGCACGCGACGCCGGCTACCTCGTCGTCACCGCCAACGTCGACGGCACCGACGAAGCGTCCATCCAGGCCGGGATCCGGCACCTGCTCAATCAGGCGATAGAGGGCCTCGTGGTCATCGCTCCGCAGATCCGAGTCTTCGATATCCTCTCCCAGGTCGCGCTGCGTATCCCGCACGTGACGCTGCAGACCAGCGAGAATGACCGCGACAACGTCCTTTACGTCGACCAGATAGCCGGCGCCCGTCTCGCGACCGCCCACCTCATCGACCTTGGTCACACCGAGATCGTGCACCTTGCCGGCCCGCAGGACTGGATCGAAGCGGAGGCGCGGATGCGCGGCTACCTTGCCGAACTCGACCATCGCTCCATCCCGCTGCGGTCACCGCTGCTCGGCGACTGGAGCGCCGAGCGCGGGCACAGGGTCGGCCACGAACTCGCGCGCTTCATCGACTTCACCGCTGTCTTCTCGGCCAACGACCAGATGGCGCTGGGCCTGATGAACGCGTTCCACGAACGCGGCGTTCGCGTGCCCGAGGACGTCAGCGTCATCGGCTTCGACGACATCCCCGAGGCGGCGTTCTACTGGCCGCCGCTGACTAGCATCCGCCAGGACTTCGTCGAGCTCGGCCGTCGCTGCGTCGCGACACTGCTCAGCCTGATCGAGGGTGAGCGAGCGGAGGCGTCCCCGCCGATCGCGCCGCTGTTGGTCGTCCGCGGGTCCACCGCCGCCCCGCGCTCCGCCGTCCTACCCGCCGCCCGTTGACCTGGCCCAGGCACCCCGTCGGCCGTTACCGAGTCGAGACGTCTGCGTTGACAAGACCGGTGCCAGCCGGGCTAGCATGACGAAATGTGATCGCTCACATCAGCGTCACAGCACCGTCCCGATTCTGAGGGCGGCCCTGCATCCACTGCATTCAATGACGAAGGAATCACAGTGACCACAATGAAGCGCGCTCTCATCGCCGGTATCGCCGGCGGAGCGATGATCCTCTCCCTCGCCGCCTGCTCCTCCGGAAGCGGCGGCTCGGGATCCGGCGACGGCGGCCTCGTCGGCGTCGCAATGCCGACCAAGTCGTCCGAGCGCTGGATCGCTGACGGCAACAACGTCAAGTCGCAGCTCGAGGAGGCCGGCTATAAGGTCGACCTGCAGTACGCCGAGGACGACATCCCCACCCAGGTCTCGCAGCTCGAGAACATGATCACCAAGGGCGCCAAGGCCCTGATCGTCGCGTCGATCGACGGCACCACGCTCACGAGCGTGCTCGAGGAGGCCAAGGCCAACGACATCCCCGTCATCGCCTACGACCGCCTGATCCGCAACTCCGAGAACGTCGACTACTACGCCACGTTCGACAACTACAAGGTCGGCGTCCAGCAGGCCACCTCGCTCCTTGCCGGCCTCGGTCTCACCGACCTCACCGGCGCCAAGGCCGCCACCGCCCCCGCTGGCCCCTTCAACATCGAGCTGTTCGCGGGAAGCCCCGACGACAACAACGCCACGTTCTTCTTCAAGGGTGCGATGGACACCCTCAAGCCGTACATCGATGACAAGACGCTCGTCGTGAAGTCGGGCGAGACCGACTTCAGCACCGTCGCCACGCTCCGCTGGGACGGCGAGGTCGCGCAGAGCCGTATGGAGGACATCCTCACCAAGACGTACTCCGACGGCTCCAAGGTTCAGGGCGTCCTCTCGCCCTACGACGGCCTCAGCCGCGGCATCATCTCGGCTCTGACCGATGCCGGGTACACCGTCGGCTCCGACTTCCCGATCATCACCGGTCAGGACGCAGAGCTTGACTCGGTCAAGGCGATCGTCGCCGGCGAGCAGTACGCGACCATCTACAAGGACACCCGCGAACTCGCCAAGGAGGCCGTGAAGATGGCCCAGGCCGTCCTCGAGGGCACAGAGCCCGAGGTCAACGACACCGACACGTACGACAACGGCAAGAAGACCGTCCCGGCCTTCCTGCTTGACCCGGTCATCGTCACCAAAGACCAGATCCAGTCCGTGCTCGTTGACGGCGGCTACTACACCGACGCCGAAGTCAACAGCTGATCCACTCGCGGCCCTCAGTGGGGCGATCTGCGGCATTGTCGTCGGTCGCGATACCTCTGGTATCGCTCCCTCCTCCGCCTTGCAGCTCACCCCGCTGAGGGCCGCGAATGCCGTTTCCTGGTGGCAGGGGCGGTCTGCATTCGGCATGAAGACACTTGCGCCGGGCCTCCGAGAGGGGGCCCGGCTCTACGAAGGAAAGGAGGCGGCGTGACTACGAACATCCTCGAGATGCGCGGCATCACCAAGACGTTCCCGGGAGTGAAGGCGCTCCAGGACGTCACGCTCAACGCCCAACGAGGCGAAGTCCACGCGATCTGCGGGGAGAACGGCGCCGGCAAGTCGACGCTGATGAAGGTGCTGTCCGGCGTGTATCCGCATGGCACCTACGAGGGCGACATCGTCTTCGAGGACGAGGTGATGCACTTCGCCAACATCCGTGATTCGGAAGCGAAGGGCATTGTCATCATCCACCAGGAGCTGGCTCTCAGCCCCTACCTTTCCATCGCGGAGAACATCTTTCTCGGCAATGAGGTGCGCGGCTTCGGTGGTCTGATCGACTGGAACAAGACCAATCAGGAGGCGGCGTCGCTACTCGCTCGGGTCGGTCTGCGCGAGAACCCGACCACCAAGATCCTCGAGATTGGAGTCGGCAAGCAACAGCTTGTCGAGATCGCCAAGGCGCTCTCCAAGCGGGTCAAACTGCTCATCCTCGACGAGCCCACCGCGGCGCTGAACGACGAGGACTCGGATCACCTGCTCGACCTGATCCTGCACCTCAAGCAGCAGGGAATTACGTCGATCATCATCAGTCACAAGCTGAACGAGATCAAAAAGATCGCGGATACCGTCACGGTCATCCGCGACGGCAAGACCATCGAGACGATCGCCCACGACGACGTCACCGAAGACCGCATCATCAAAGACATGGTCGGCCGCGACCTTGACCACCGCTACCCGGACCACACCCCGCACATTGGCGAGGAGATCCTGCGCGTGGTCGACTGGACGGCTCACCACCCTCAGGACCCGACCCGGGTCATGGTCGACAAGGTCAACCTGACCGTGCACCGCGGCGAGATCGTCGGCATCGCGGGCCTCATGGGCGCCGGGCGCACCGAGTTCGCGATGAGCCTCTTCGGCCGCTCGTACGGCAGCCGCATCTCGGGTCAGGTCTTCAAGGCCGGCAAGGAGATCAAGATGCGCAACGTCTCGGAGGCGATCGCCCACGGGCTCGCCTACGCGACGGAGGACCGCAAGCACTACGGCCTCAACCTGATCGACGACATCAAGCGGAATATCTCGCTTGCGTCGCTCGACAAGGTGTCCCGCGGCGGACTGGTCGACGACAACCGCGAATTCGAGGTCGCCAACGAGTACCGCGGCAGCATGAACATCAAGTCGCCGACTGTGCTCGCGAAGACCGGCAAGCTCTCCGGCGGCAATCAGCAAAAGGTCGTTCTGTCGAAGTGGATCTACTCCGATCCGGACGTTCTCATCCTCGACGAGCCCACCCGCGGTATCGACGTGGGGGCGAAGTACGAGATCTACACCATCATTAATCGGCTCGCGGCGCAGGGTAAGGGGATCATCGTCATCTCCTCCGAGCTGCCCGAGCTGCTCGGCATCTGCGACCGCGTCTATGCGCTGTCGGAGGGCCGCATCACGGGCGAGCTGCCCATCGCCGAGGCGACGCCCGAGGCGGTCCTCACCCTCATGACCCAGGAGAAGCAACGATGACCGATCTGCAGAACGGCCCGTCCACCGCAGCGGGCGCGCAGGTGAAGCCCACCGAGAACGCCTTCACGAAGCGCCTCAGTCACGTACTGGGCGACCTCGGCAAGAACGGCATCTTCATCGCCCTCATCGTGGTGGTGGTGCTGTTCGAGATCATGACCGGTGGAATCCTCCTCCGCCCGCAGAACATCTCGAACCTCATCGTGCAGAACGGCTACATCCTGATCCTCGCCATCGGCATGGTGATGGTCATTGTGGCTGGACACATCGACCTCTCGGTCGGCTCGGTCGCCGCTTTTGTCGGCGCAATCTCGGGAGTGTTTGCGGTCAACCTCGGACTCCCCTGGTGGTTGTCGATCGTCCTCTCCCTTCTGATCGGAGCGGCGGTTGGAGCCTGGCAGGGCTTCTGGATCGCCTACGTCGGAATCCCCGCATTCATCGTGACTTTGGCGGGCATGCTGATTTTCCGCGGCCTGGCGCTCGTCGTCCTGGGCAACGCGAACATCGGTTCCTTCCCGACCGAGTACCGCGCGCTGGGTAATGGATTCCTCACCGACCTGTTCGGCACGAGCGACCTCGACCCGCTGTCACTTGTCATCGGCGCGCTCGCGATCGTCGCCTTCACCGTGCAGTCCGTGCGCACCCGGCGCGGCCGCCAAAAGTATGCGCAGAGCGTCGAGCCGGGCGCCTGGTTCGTCACCAAGCTCGTTCTCGTCGCCATCGTGATCGGCGCGTTCGCCTTCGCGCTGGCGACCTTCAAGGGCATCCCGGTCACCCTGATCGTGCTCGCCGTGCTCGTGCTCATCTACGGCGTCGTCATGAACCGCTCGGTCTTCGGCCGTCATGTCTACGCCATCGGCGGCAATCTGCACGCCGCCGAACTCTCGGGCATCAAGACCCGCAACGTCACCTTCTGGCTGTTCGTCAACATGGGCGTCCTCGCGGCGCTGGCCGGCCTCGTCTTCACCGCGCGCCTCAACCTGGCAGGACCCAAGGCGGGCGACGGCTTCGAGCTCGAGGCCATCTCGGCGGCCTTCATCGGCGGCGCGGCGGTCCAGGGCGGCGTCGGCACCATCGGCGGCGCGATCATCGGTGGTCTCATCATCGGCGTGCTGAACAACGGCATGTCGATCATGGGCATCGGCATTGAGTGGCAGCAGGCGGTCAAGGGCCTCGTGCTCCTGCTCGCTGTCGCCTTCGATGTCTACAACAAGCGCCGCTCGGGCGGACGCTAGGCCCTCCGCTCGTGCCCGACTGGTCCCGTTACCTGCCGCTGGGCACACGACCCTCGGTCGACGAGACGGGCGTCAGCAACGACTGGCGCCCCCTCGTCGCCGAGCGGCTCGACCGCCTCGCCGTCCTGGCCGCATCTCCCTCCACTGCGGAGGGGGACGCGGCCAGTGCCGTCTCCCGGGACGCCCTGCTTGGGGAACTCATCGTTCGACTCTCGAGCAGTACGCGCCAGCGACTCGCCACCCGCTTCGGTGCTCGCGAAGCGCCCTCCCCTCCCTCGCCCGCCGACGTCCCCGCCGTTCTCGCCGCCCTCGCGTCCGCTCGCCGGTCAGGCAACGGACCGCGGTCGGTGTCCGAGCTGGTCGACGTCGTCCGGGTTGAGTTTTCCCTCACTCCCAGCCCCTTCATGCTGCCGCCCCACGTCTCCGGAGCCGTCGCCCTCGACCGCCTTCAGCGCGCGCCCCTCGCCATCCGCGCCGCCGTCCGTGACCGCACCCTCTCGCCGACCGACGCCGACTGGGAGTTGGGCACCGGCCCGGCCCTGCGCGCCCCGGCGGACGCGATCCTCCGGTTCTTGCTGGGTGTCGGACCGTTCCCGACGGAGCCGAATGCCGAGCTCTCGTGAGCCGCATCGGCCGCACCGGGGGAACCCCGAACCGTTGAGGTCGCCAGCTACAGCGGGCCCCCTCGACGGTCGGGGGTTCCCTCGGTAGGGCCATCTCGGCGGTGGGCTCAGGAGCCGTAGAGCGAGACCCACGGACCTTCGACGCGGATACCGAAGGCGCCACTCGCGACATTCGCGATGGGTCCGACGTTCGCGTGGAACTCCATCTCGGCCCAGGCAGGCCCCTCCGACCCTGCGGTGGGGCGCTTGATCCCGCCGGAGACGGAGCAGCTCCCGACCGAATTATTACAGCCAGCTCCGCGGTAGTCCCGGACCTTATCCGCCGCATAGTCAACCCGAAATGACGCCGTGCTGACAATGTCGCTGATAGCGATCTTGCAGTTGGTGAACCAGCCACCGCCATAGCTGCATTCGCTTCTTCGCGGGTCAATTGATTGAGTCGAGAATCCTTTCTCCCGTGTCGGCGTCTGCTGCTCGACCCAGCGTCGCGAGCCATCGCTAAAGACGCTGACGGTGCGAGTACGACCCGCGCGCTGCTCCGTGAAGGTGGAGACCGGAATCGAGGAGCCGATCTGGGATTCGACCGCTTTTCCGGCGTCAAGAGTGATAATGAGCCCCGTCTGTTCGCTCGCGGGAATTCCCGCGTCGGTCATCGCCGCCGTGACGGCGTCGATCTGCGCGGCGGTCAAGTATCCAGAGGGAGCATCATCGGCGGCAGCGACCGGGCCAAGGGCGACGGAGGCGAGAACCGCCACTGTCGCTAAGCCAGTCGACATTCGCTTCACCCAAGCAGCACAATGCATCGTCGTCTCCCCCGAAAATATACCGATAACGTTCCGAGGGGACATTGCCAGAGGCGGCCATGCCTCCGCAACCGATCATTCTCTGAGATTCTCACAGGCAGCGAGGGGCGTCCGAACAGTCGAGGCCGCCCGCCCCAACGGGCTCCCTCGTTGATTCAAGGTTCCCTCACTCGGGCCATGGTCACGCTGCTTCGTCGAGCCGTTCGGACGCGGGCGCCAGCTGTGCCGGGGCGACCGCCCGCAGGTGGGCGCGGCGCAGGAGCGGGAAGCTGACGCGCAGCAGCGCGGCGACGAGGCGCAGCGGAACGTGGGTCGTCTCGTGCGCCTCGAACGTCCTGGTGAATCGGGAGAGGTAGTCGTGGAAATCGGAGGCGGTGGAGTTCAAGCGACGCGCCGAGATCGTGGCTCGCACGGCGGAGTCGAAGCGGATGGGCAATGCTCGCCGGGTCAGATGGATCGCGAGGTCGATGTCCTCGTGGAACCGGTCCTCGACGTCGGCGCACACCTCGTCGGCGATCAGCAGCCACGCGTCGCGCCGGATCGCCATGTTCGAGCCAAACAGGTACGGCTGACGCCGCTCGAGGGCGAACAGAAGCCGCCGCACCCCGAGGTCGAGGCGCCCGAGCACAGATGCACAGACGACGTCGTAATAGCCCACTGAACCGGTCACGGCGCAGACGGCACCGGATGCGAAGCTCGCCGTCAGCCGCTCCACCCAATCGTGTTGGACGACGGTGTCGGCATCAATGCGCGCGAGGACGTCCCCCTCCGCCGCCCCGAACCCGTGGTCGCGCGTCGGGATCAGCCCCTGGCGGTGGTCCTGCCGCAGCACACGGATCGGGACGCTGCTCGGCGCCATAGCCAGCACGCGCTGGACGGTGTCGTCGGTCGAGAGGTTGTCGACCACGAGCACCTCAAAGGGCGCGACCGTCTGCCTCTGCAGGGCCTCGAGGCAGCGGATGATGCAGTCCTCCTCGTTCCAGACGGGGACGACTACCGAGACACGCACCTCCACATCATGGCTGCTCGCGCACCTTTCCCTCCACAGCAGGCATCCTTTCGCGCCGCAGCGTGCCAGGCTGGGGCCGCAGAGTTGAGCCAGCTCTCGACCGACATTGCGGGGGGCGGACATGACGACGACCGAGCCTTTCACGATCGACTCCCCACGCCGGAGATAGTCACATGACGCCTCACGACCGCCCCGACGTCGTCACGCTGGACGACCGCATCATCAGCATCGGCGTGCTCGCGAACCTCAACAGCAGCTTCCTCGCGGGCGTCGGCCTCGCCCACGAGGAGACCCTTCTGCGCCACATGAGGGAAAGGTTCCGGACCGACCTCGGGTCACGCCTCGGACACACACCCTCGGATCAGGAGTGCTATGCGGCTCTCGACGCTCAGATCCACCGGCTCCGCCTCTCCATCGGCGAAGACGTCTGACCGCGCAGCCCCGCTAGCACCGGACCGATGAACGGCGGCGCTCAGTTCGACGGGACCGCGCAGGTCTGCTGAGCCGCGGTCTGGCCGGGGGCGGCCAGTTCCTCCGGAGCGGCCGACTCCTGGGTCGCGGCGGGCGTCCCGTCGCCCTGGGGCGGTTGCTCTGCGGGCGGAGTCGAGGCCAGCGTGACGGGCTGGTCGTTGACGACCCGCGCCATCAGCTGGGCGCCGAGCACCGTGTCCGGAACGACCTTCCCGGGGCGGTTTGGATCATCGAGCACCGGGTATTGCACGAAGACCATCTGCGACAGATCAATGTCCTTGAGCGAGAGCGCGAGCGCGATCATCGTCGCCGGACTCGTCATCGTGGTCGAAAGGTGCAGGTTTGAGGACGCGGCGTGGGCGAGTCCGTAGAGCGCCGGGAAGTTCGAGAGGGTATTCGCGGAGCGGACGGTGCGCATGAGAGAGGCAAGGTACTGCTGCTGCGAGGAGATGCGGCTGAGGTCGCTCCCGTCGCCGACACCGTGGCGTGTGCGAAGGAACGCGAGCGCCGTCGCTCCGGACACGGTTGTGGTGCCCGCGGGCAGGTCGAGGCCGGAGTCGGTGTCGAGAATCGGACCGGACAGGCAGATCGGGACACCGCCGACGGCGTTGCTCATTTCGATGACACCGTCGAACGACACCCAGCCGGCGTAGGGGACGGTCAGGCCGGTGAACCGCTGCAAGGTGTCGTTGACGCACGCCAGGCCGCCGTCCTCGAACGTCGAGTTCAGCGTGACACCCGTCTCCGCCGCGCTGACAGCGCCCGTCTCGGCGTTTGTGCAGTCGGGTCGATCGAGGATCAGGTCGCGCGGGAAGCTGATTACTGTCGCACTTCGATGGTCGGCTGAGACGTGCAGCAAAATGTTGACGTCGTTGAGGGTCGCGTCGCGGACTCCGAATCGCTCCCCCTGGGTCGCGTCGTTGTCGGTGCCGACGACGAGAACGGAGAAGCCGCCCTCGATCGCCCCCGTCTGCGGGCCAGCGTCGCCGGGAGCCGTGACACCCAGGTCGACCGCGTTGTCCGCGACGTTCCGGCTGATGCTGGCCGTCGCGATCGCGACGAGCGAGGCTCCGCTCACGGCGAGCACGCCGAGACACGCAGCCATCACGAGAAGGAGGGAGCGGGCACCGGACCGGGGCCGCAGGCGCCCATGCCGGACGCTTCGATCGTGACTGCTCATTGTTGTCGGCCATTCCTTCCACCCCACCCTCAGGGGGGTCACTCTCGCGCGCCAGTGTACGGAGGCGCCGAGACCCACGCCCGTCTACCGTCACCGCGGCGCGGTCGGCGGCGCGGTCGGCGGGCCCCGCGTGGACAGTCGGGCAGCCAAGCCCGGCGTCCGCGCTCCCACCCGTCGGCGGCTGAGACTCCGTCACCTGGTACGAGAATGCCCCAAAGCCCTGCGGCACCGAAGCAGTGTCGCAAGCAGCTGCTACTCTCCCGCCCTCAGTCCCGAGCGACGGCCACCGCCACCACGAGAGCGGAGTGCACGGCCGGCTCCGAGACCGCGAAGTAGCGGCTCGACCCCTCGATCCACGCCTCCGTCGCGCCGTCGCGGGTGCGGAAGCGCACCGGCTTGTCGCAGGAAGTCCCACACGCGCGCAGGCGACAGTGGGCGTAACGGGACGGTGGCCGCGGGGCGTCCTGCGGCTGTTGAATGGAGGAGATGCAGACCTTCCTCCCCTACCCCGACCTGCGCAACAGCGTCCGCGCCCTCGACAGCAGACGACTGGGCAAGCAGCGGGTCGAAACGCTCCAGGTGATGCGGGCGCTCACCGTGCCCGGCTACGGCTGGCAGAACCACCCCGTCACACGGATGTGGCGCGGCTATCGGCCCGCCCTCATGGCGTATCAGCGCGAAACCTGCGCCGAGTGGGCCGCTCGCGGCTTTGCCGACACCTGCCTGGTGAAGACGGAGGCGGCACTCGCGGCCGTGCCGCCGGACCTCGCCGCATACCAGTCCGGCGACTATCCGATGCCGCCGTGGTTCGGTGCTGAGCTCGTGCATCTCTCGCACCGCTCGAATCTCGTGGCGAAGGACGAGGTGCACTACGCCCCGCTCTTTCCAGGCACGCCGAACGACCTCGACTACGTCTGGCCGGTCACCGCCTGAGCACTCACGGGAGTCGCACCCGGCAGACAATCGCTGCACCTCCGAACCTCCACAGACTTTTTGGGCCTCTGGCCGGGTCTTTGTCTTCGGGGGGTCTCGGGTTAGTCTGTCGAGGTTGATCTCGCGCAGACAGCGCGGGGCGTCGGCCACCGTCGTCGCAGCATCCCGGGGGGATTCCCGAAGGAGAAGATTTGGCGTCCGACAGAAGGACCATCGGCAGCGTTGTCAAGGCGACCGTCGGCTTCCTGGGCATGAGCGTCGCCGCCGGCGTCCTCGTGACCGCCACCGTCACCCCCGCCGTGGCGCTCGCAGGAGTCGCCGCGAACGAGTCGATCGGAGTCTTCGACGGACTGCCCGACTACCTCGAAGTCGACAAGCTGTCCGAGAAGAGCAACATCTTTGCCACGGGCGCCGATGGTTCATCGCAGCTACTCGCCTCTTTCTACGTGGAGAACCGCGTCGAAGTCCCGCTCGACCGGATCGCGCAGTCCGCGAAGGACGCCGCCGTCTCGGGTGAGGACCCCCGCTTCTACTCGCACAGCGGAGTCGACCTCCCCGGCACGCTCCGCGCAGTCGCCCAAACCTATGTGCTCGGCAACGACGTGCAAGGCGGCTCCTCCATCACCCAGCAGTACGTCAAGAACGTGCTCGTCGAGAAGGCCGTACGCGATATCACCGACGAGTCCGAGCGCACTGCGGCAATCGATGAGGCAACCCGCACGTCGCCCGAGCGCAAGCTCCGCGAGATGAAGTTCGCGATTGGGATCGAGAAGCAGTACACGAAGGATCAAATCCTCCAGGGCTACCTCAATATCGCGTTCTTCGGAGGCACGACCTACGGCCTCGAGACCGCCGCGAGTTACTACTACAACACCACTGCGGCCGACCTCTCCATCGCCCAGGCAGCATCGCTCATCGCCATCGTCAACAACCCGTCAGTGTTGCGAATCGACCAGCCGGACAACGCGGATAACGGTGCCGCGAACGGTTACGCCCGCAACAAAGACCGCCGCGACTACATCATCGGAAAGATGCTCCAGGAGGGGAAGATCTCGCAGGAGGATCACGACGCCGCCGTCGCCACTCCCGTCGAGCCGACGATCACCCAGCCCAGCACCGGCTGCTCGACCGCCGGCAACGCAGGCTTCTTCTGCGATTACGTCACCAACGTCCTGCGTAACAACGAGATTTTCGGTGCCGATGAGGACAGCCGGTGGAGTAACTTCCGCCGCGGCGGCCTCGATGTCTACACGACACTCGACGTCGATCTGCAGAATGCCGCACAGCGGAACCTCGACGCCCAGGTCCCGCGCACCATGGCAAACTTCGACGTCGGCGCGGTCGTCGTCAGCGTGCAGCCCGGCTCCGGACGCGTGCTCTCAATGGCGCAGAACAAGACGTACTCGCAGGATCCGGACGTCCAGGCCTCCGACCCCACGGCGACAGGCGTCAACTACAACACCGACTTTTCCTACGGCGGATCCTCCGGCTTCCAGCCCGGATCCACCTACAAGATCTTCACGCTGATGGAGTGGCTCAAGGAGGGGCACAGCCTCAACGAGAGCGTGGACGCGAAGGTCCGCTCCGACTGGGGCACCTTCAAGGACAGCTGCAACGCTAACGGGACCTGGTCGCAGGCCGGGTGGTCGCCGAAGAACGATGAGGGCGGCAACGGCGGCATCTGGACCGCGGCGTACAGCACGAAGCAGTCCGAGAACACCGGCTTCGTCGCGATGGCAAAAAAGCTGGACCTCTGCGCGATCAAGGGCACTGCCGAATCGTTCGGCGTGCATCGCGCCGATGGGAACGTCCTCGGAGAGAACGGGTCCGCGGTCCTGGGGACCAATGAGATTGCTCCGCTGAGCATGGCCACCGCCTTCGCGGGTATCGCTGCCGGTGGGACAGTCTGCAACCCAATCGCGATCGACAAGATCGTCGACTCCAACGAGGCTTCCCTTCCCATTCCTGCCGCGGACTGCAAGCAGGCGATCGACGGCAACGTTGCGGCGACCGCCGCTGTCGCTCTGCAATCCACCTTCGACGGCGGGACAACCACGTTCAGCGATCCCGGTGACGGCACGCCCCTGATCGGCAAGACCGGAACGACCGACGACGCCATCGCCACGTGGATGAGCGGCGCGAGCACGAAGGTCGCGACGGTCGTCGGTGTCGTGAACGTGAACGGCTACGTCAATCAGCGGGCCGTGAAGTTCCCGTCCGGACCCGCAGCGCTCGCGCGACACCGGATTTGGAAGCCCTACATGCAGACGGCAAACGCGAAGTACGGCGGCGACAAGTTCCCCGTGGCGGATGGATCGCTGCAGGTCGTACCCGCGACCACCGTCCCGGACGTGAAGGGGCTCACCGTCGCCGACGCGAAGGCCAAGCTCGACTCCGCAGGCTTTGGCCTTCTCCAGGGTGGTGCCGAGGCAAGCGGCGCCCCTGCTGGAACCATCACCCGCGCCGACCCCTCCGGCACGGCAGCACCGGGAAGCACCATCACCGTCTTCACGAGTTCCGGTACTCAAAAGACCGTGCCGAGCGTGGCGGGGCAGGGGCTCGACGCCGCGAAGAACGCTTTCGGAGCAGCGGGCTTCACGAAGCTCACGTTGGCCTGCTCCGAGGACTCGAATGCCCCGGACACCGGGCAGGTCACGGCCCAGGAACCGGCGGCCGGCTCGCCCGTCGCTCCGGATGCGGCCCTCAAAGTGACCATCACTGCGAAGAAGTGCCCCTGACCCGCACCTCCGGCTCGTGAGCACGCGTTCGGCTCGCAGGATCCGCGGATCCTGCGAGCCGAACGCGTTTCGGCGGCGCCGGCGGGCCCGGTATTGCCGGTGCTGTCTACTGCCCGCGACCGCGAATGGCGCCGACTATCGCAACCGTTGCGAAATACACGATCAGCGCGAAGATCCCGAATGAGGCGAGTGCCCCGCTCGCCTCCGCATAGGGCCGACGCGCATCGGTCACCGTCCCCGGCGTGACGATGTCGAGCGCGAAGAGTCCAACCGCGAGTGCAAAACAGACGAGGCTCAGCACCAGGAGCGACTTGATTGCCTTGCCCACCGGGTCGTAGTACCGCGGATTCGACATCGTGCCTCCGGTCGTCGCGCCCTTATGCCTCCCCCAGTCTCCCCCCTCCTGCCCTCCCGCCTGCGAGATGCCACTTGAGTACGCGACACACCGAGAAAAGCGGTCTCAAAAGGCATCTCGGGGAGGAGAGAGAGGAGAGCAGGGCTTAGGCGGCGAGGACACGCAGCTCGCCGGCGACCGTATCGACGCGAACGGCGCCTCCATCGGACACCTTGCCGCTGATGACCAGGTCCGCGATTCCATCGTCGATCGAGCGCCGCACCAGGCGGCGAAGCGGACGGGCACCGTACTGCGGCTCGTACCCGTTCTCGGCGAGCCAGTCGACCGCCGCCTCCGTCACTTCGAGCGCAACCCCGCGGGAAGCCAGGCGTGCACGAGTGGCGTCGAGAACGATCCCCACGATCTCGCGCAGCTGCTCGCGGCCGAGGCGACGGAACAGCACGATCTCGTCGATCCGGTTCAGGAACTCGGGACGCATCGCCTCGCGAAGTCGACCCATCACGCGGTCGTGCAGGTCCTTTTCCGAGGCGAAACCCTCCGCCGACGTGTCGCTGTGCGCGACGAAGCCGAGCGCACCCGACCGCGAAGCCAGAAACTCCGAACCGAGGTTCGAGGTCATGATGATCACGGTGTTTCGGAAGTCGACCGTGCGCCCCTGCCCGTCGGTCAGTCGACCGTCGTCAAGCACCTGAAGCAGCAGCGTGAACACGTCCGGGTGCGCCTTCTCAATCTCGTCGAACAGAACAACGGAGTAAGGATTGCGGCGCACACGCTCGGTCAGCTGTCCGGCCTCGTCATAGCCGACATACCCGGGAGGGGCACCGACGAGTCGCGAAACCGTGTGTCGCTCCCCGAACTCGCTCATGTCGAAGCGGATCAGCGCCTGCTCGTCCGCGAAGAGCGAGCCGGCGAGGGTACGCGCCAGTTCGGTCTTGCCGACACCGGTCGGGCCGAGGAACAAGAACGAGCCGACGGGCCGCGACGAGTCGCCGAGCCCAGTGCGGCTGCGGCGCACGGCTCGGGCGACCGCGGTGACCGCATCCTCCTGGCCGATGACCCGTTGGTGCAGCTCCGACTCGAGGTGCGCAAGGCGCTCGCGCTCCCCCTCCGTCAGCCGCGAGACCGGAATACCGGTCGCACGGGCGATGACCGCGGCGATCTCCGTTTCGCCGATGATCGCCTGGACGGGGATGGCCGTCGCATCGAGCTCGGTCTGCACGGCGGTCATGGCGTCGCGGATCCGCGACGCCTCCTCATAGTGCTCGGCCGAGACGGCCGCGTTCTTGTCGGCTTCCAGCGTGGCTAGACGCTCGAGCAGCGCAGCAGAGTCCACACCCGCACCCAGCTTCAGGCGGAGCCGCGCCCCGGCCTGGTCGATCAAGTCGATCGCCTTATCCGGCAGGACACGGTCGGTCAGGTATCGCGCCGAGAGTTCGACGGAGGCACGCAGGGCCTCATCGGTGTAGGTCACCCGGTGGTGCTCCTGGTAGGCGGGACGCAGGCCATGCAGGATCGCCACCGCGTCTTCGATACTCGGCTCGCCCACACGGACCGGCTGGAAGCGCCGCTCCAGCGCCGGATCCTTCTCGATCGTGCGGTACTCCTTGAGCGTCGTGGCTCCGACGAGGTGCAGCTCGCCGCGAGCCAGCCGGGGCTTGAGAATGTTGCCTGCGTCCATGCCGCCCTCGGCGCCTCCGCCCGCACCGACCACAGTGTGCACCTCGTCGATGAAGACGATCAGCTCTCCCGCATGCGCAGCAATCTCGTCCATCGTGCCGGTCAGGCGCTCCTCGAAATCGCCGCGATAGCGGGTGCCGGCCACCATGCCGGGCAAATCGAGCGACACGACGCGCTTGCCGCGTAGCTGCTCGGGCACCTCCTCCGCCGCGATCGCGCGGGCCAGGCCCTCGACGATCGCCGTCTTGCCGACGCCCGCCTCGCCGACCAGCACCGGGTTGTTCTTGGTGCGGCGACTCAGGATCTCGATCGTCTGCTCGATTTCATCGGCGCGTCCAATCACCGGGTCGAGCCGGCCCTCCCGAGCGAGCGCGGTGAGGTCGGTACCGAACTTGTCGAGCATCGGGGTATCGGACGCGGGCCGAGTTGCCTCCTGCTGCTGCGGGGCCTCGGCCTCGCGCATGCCCTCGGTAAGGGCCTCGGCGGTGACGCCGGCGCGAGCGAGAACCTGCCCGGCGGGAGCGTCCTGGCCGAGAACGAGCGCAAAGAAGAGGTGCTCAGGCTCGATGTAGGTCGAGCCGCTGGAGCGAGAGACCTGGTAGGCGTGGAAGAGCGCCCTCTGAGCGCTCGGGGTGATGGTCGCAGCGTTCTGCGCGGCGTGGGCCTCGTCGGCCTGCGGGAGACGCGCCTCGGTGGCCGTGGCGATGACGGCGGGATCCACGCCGAGACGGCGGACAGCTTGCGACACCGCCTCATCGTCGATGAGGACGCGGAGCACATGCAGGGCGTCAAGTTCGGTCTGGCCGCGCTCGAGGGCGAAGCGTCCTGCGGACTGCAGGATGCTCTGGGTACGGGCGGTGAGGAATCGGCTGAGGTCGATCGACCGGGCCGCGCGGGCGCGCTCACCGTCGAGGTAGCGGGCGAGGAAGTCGTCGAACGAGTTCGCTCCGGCCTCGTTGAAGTTGTCAGGCACCAGTCCTCCTGGGGAAGTTGAGTCGGTTACGCTCAAGTTCAACGCAGGGGGCTCGTTCCTATTCCCGGCATTCCCCGCTCCCGCTGTACTCCTCCACCGGGCGTCGGTACGGTCGGATCATCGACGCACACACGGATGACGGAGGCACGACCGCGCCGCCCCTCGAAGACCTGCGGTCGCACCGCGCCGAGCTGCTCGCGCTAACGACCAGCGCCGGAATCACCGCCCTGTCCGTCATCGGCTCCGTCGCTCAGGAGCGCTCGACGCGCGAGAGCGACATCGACCTTCTCGTCGACGCCGATCCGCAGACGAGCTATTTCTCGCTCGCCGCCTTCGCGCGGAGGCGTGCGACAGTGCCCGCGTGCTGGCCAAGCGTCTGACGAGCGACGATCCTGAACGCTTCCGGGACCCGCTCTGGTCGCTGACCGCCAAGAACCGGGACTTCGTTCACCACTACGACGTCATCGACCGCTCCCGCCTCTGGCTGACGGTGACCCGCGACTTCCCGTCCGTGGCGGATCTCGTCCGCGAAAAGCGACGTGATGCTCCCGCCGACGATTGACGGCACGTATGAGAAGAGGCACGGACCCTCGGCGGGTCCGTGCCTCTTCTGCGCCGACGCGCATTTCTCCGGGGTGGGAGTTCTAGGGGACGATGTGGCCCGCGGCGCGGAACAGCTCGTACCATTCCGCGCGCGTCAGCGGAAGGTCGGAGCCGAGGGCCGCGTCGCGCACGCGCTGCTCGTTCGTCGTGCCGAGGACGACCTGCATCTTGGCCGGGTGGCGGGTGATCCAGGCGGTCGCAACGGCGATAGCCGACACGTCGTACTGTGCCGCGAGGCGGTCGATGACCGTGTTGAGTTCGGCGAACTGCGGGTTGCCGAGGAAGACGCCGGTGAAGAACCCGCTCTGGAACGGCGACCACGCCTGCACGGTGATGTCGTTCAGGCGGCAGTAGTCGAGAATCCCCGCGTCGCGCATCACCGACTGCTCTTCGGCGAGCATATTCGAGGCGATACCCTGACCGACGATCGGCGAATGCGTGATCGAGAGTTGCAGCTGATTGGCCACAATCGGCTGGTTGAGCGACTTCTTCAACAGTTCAATCTGGTAAGGCGTCTGGTTCGAGACACCGAAATACTTCACCTTGCCGGCAGCGTGCAGCTTGTCGAAAGCGCGCGCCACCTCATCCGGCTCAACGAGCGCATCGGGACGGTGCAGGAGGAGCACGTCGATGTAGTCGGTTCGCAGCGCCTTCAGCGAGCCCTCGACCGACTCGATCAGGTGCTCGTACGAGAAGTCGAAGTACGGACCGTCCGGCACGATGCCCGCCTTGGTCTGCAACAGCACCTGCTCACGCTCGGACGAGGTGAGCGCCATCGCCTCGGCAAAGCGCTCCTCGCAGCGGTGCAACTCACCGCCATAGACATCCGCGTGGTCAAAGAAGTCAATGCCGAAGTCGCGGGCCGCACCGACAAGACCGCGGATCGCCTCGTCACTCATCTCGGAGATGCGCATGAGGCCGAGGACAACGTTCGGGGAGTCGACACCGGAGGTGCCGAGGGGGACGTGCTTCACAGAGAGTGCTCCTTCGTTGGATACCTCCCCCACGGTAGGGCCGCGGAGGGTGGACGTCTAACCCTGTGCAGGGGTTTCTGGTGCGATTCGTCGGGCCGAGGGGCAAAGGGGAGCCTGTCCCGTTCGTAACCGAGGTTGAGACAGCCAATCGGCGCTCCGAGAGCGCTCCACTCCTGCCTCAACCTCGGTTACGAACACCTCGCCAGCCAGAGCGGGCGGTGGACGGCTCCCGCGTGTCCTCAAGTACGACGGCGACGACGTGGTCGGCTGGGCAGCCGTGCATTGGCGGGCCGACACAAGTTACTCGAGGAACCGACGCATCCCACATGTCGATGACCTCGACGTGTGGACTGTCTGGTGCATCCGCGTTCGCCCGAGCTTTCGCGGGCGTGGCGTCTCTCATCCGCTACCCGAGGGCGCGGTCGAGTTCGCCCGGGCGCACAGTGCTCCCGCAGTGGAGGGGTACCCGGTCGACAATGCCGGCGTGAAGGTCGATCTCACGGTGGCGTACGTCGGCACTCGTGCGCTCTTCGAGCGCGCCGGCTTCTCAAAGGCGGCCGACACGACGTCGGTGCTCAATGGCTTCCCCCCGGCGCTGATGCGCCTCGCGCTCTGACATATCGCGGCGATATCGTGTCGTCGTGCTCCTCAACAACATCTCCGTCGGCGCCGTAGTGCGACGCGCCCGCGAAGACGTCGCAGGGTGCGCTCGCCACCGCTGCCGGACTCCGCCAGCCGAACATCGCGGCCATTGAAGCGGACGCCCGCCGGCCGAACCCGGGAGATGCTCGACCGCCTCCTCCGAGCTGCCCGACTTCGCCCATCAATTGCCCTCGAGTACCTCGCCGACGACATCCGCCGACTCGCTCATGATCACGGGCTGACGGATGTCCGAGTGTTTGGCTCCTCCGCGCGCGGCACCGACGATGAGCGGAGTGACGTCGACCTCCTCGTCGTGGCCGAACCCGCGGTGGACTTCCTCCGGCTGGCGGCGTTCCGCGCGCGGGCGGAGGAGATCCTGGGCTTCCCTGTCGATGTCGTGGTCGACGTGGACGGCAACGACACCGTGTCGGGCATTCGCCGCGAGGCCATACCTCTGTGAGCGAGGCCGGATCGAGCGGATTCACGGCGCGACCGCGACGGCCAGCTGACTCCACCGAGGAGCGGAGCCGCATGCTCGCCGAGGCCGACCGCCTGCTCGCCCGCCTTGAGCGCGCGACGAGGGATGGTCGCGAGGAGTTCCTCCGCCCGGTCTCCGACAGCAGAGACATCGGCGCGCTCGCCTTGATCAACCTCGCCGACTTCGTGCACCGCGACCTGCCTGAGGTATCGTCGCGCGACTCCCCGCCGCATCGGTCGAGGGACTTCGAGCGACACGGAACGTTGCGGCGCACAACTATGCAGCCCTCGACAACGACCGGCTGTTGGCGACCGTCTCCGTGCACGCCCCCGCTCTGCTGACCGCCATTCGCGCGGCGCTCCAAGCCGAGTAGGTCCGAGAGGCCGCTTCGACCGGCGCCAGACACGACGAACGGCTCACCCGCAAGAGGAGAAGACGTTCGTTGTAAATGCCAGAACGCGGAGCAAGCGCCTAGGATTTTTCGCCCTCGTCCCGCGGTTCGTTACGGCTCTGCCGGTCACGTAGAGCAGAGCCGAAGCCCGAGAAGCTAATGCTCCTGGCCCTCTGAGCACGAACCCGCACGCTGCGCTTCCGGAGTCGCGACCAGCAGCGGACCGCCAACGATCACGTCCACCGCGTAGGCCGAAACCATGTATCCGATGCTGGTATCGGGAAAGTCCAACTCGGTGGCGATCTGATCATCTAGCGCTATGACTGCGCACTCAGCAGTGGCAACGAAGAACACGAGAGCAGCCAACGGGTCAACATACCTCAGCTAACTGGGCGATCAGTCGGCGTCAGTCAATGCTCTTTCGCATCCATGTCATTACGTTGTCGGTATTGGTCACCTGGTAGCCGCGGCGCTGATAAAATCGGAGGTTGTCGGCGCTGCGGGAACCGGTGAATAGCGCGACTGCGTGCACCTCGGGAATGTCACGGGCTGCATTTTCAACGAGTGCCATGAGGTGCGACCCGACACCTCTTCGTTGGGCCCGGGGATGAGTAATGAGCTTGCCGAGAACCACGTCAGAGTCGGCGACATGGGACCGCACACCGCCGACGATGAGGCCGTCAAGAACGGCGACGAACGACAGCTGCTCTTCGAGCTCTCGCACGACTTCAGCCAGTCTCTGGGTCAGCGGCTGAATGTCGTAACCATAGATGACTGCTTCGCTTTGATAGCAGAGGTACTGTAGTTTGAGAAGTTCTTCCGCATCCTCGGTCGTGGCGGCTCTGAACCGCACCGCATCGGTCGTCATAGCGACCTCTGGGCGGAATCGATGAGCCCCAGCAAATTCGGGATATAGAGCACATTCTCACTGGTGCGTTCGGTCACGGGAAGCTCGATACCAAAGCGCTGTTCAATCCGATCCACGAAGTCGATGAGCTTCTTGGAGTTGATGGCGAACACCTCTTCCAAAGAGATGACGGACGCCGCCTCGGCACTATCGTGCGGGGGTCCGAATGATTCGGCAGCACAGCCGAATATCTGGTCAAGTAGATCTTCGTTCATTGATGTCACCGTGATTTTCCTTGCGTGTTCTGATCGTGACGCACGAGATCGTCGCGGAGCAGGTCGTTGACCCCGCCCGGGATAGTGAACCACCGCGCCGAATTCTCCATCGAGTGGATTCTCCAGCCCTGCGCTCCGTACAGCGATTGCATCCCAAGAGTCGGTCAGGCGCAACGCAAACCGGCTCCCGCCGCGGTGCGGACGGCCAGATCACTGCGGTGAAGAACCCTGCCGGACTCAGGATCATTTGCCCTCCCTCGAAGTCCAACAGAGTACGTGCCAAAGGAAACCATGCCTTGTAAACCGCTTCTTTTGCACTGAATAGGAGCCTGTCGCTGGAGATGTCCGGATGCACAGCCCTTACACGATCGGCAGCCGCTCTCTCGTCGTCCGACGAAATGCGCTGGTAGACGTTTCCGGGAAGAGGCAGGTTGGGCTCGGCGTCGATCCCCACCGCGCGTACTTCGCGGCCACGCCCGATCGCGACCGCACGGTATCCCACACAGTGCGTGATGGAGCCGACCACGCCAAGCGGCCAGCGAGGCTCACCTCGCTCGCCCGGGACCATAGGTGGTCTCGGGAGGCCTAGATCGCCCAACCCTTGTCGGACTAGTGCCCGAACGGTGCAGAACTCGTTGAACCGTTCGGGCACGGCCCTGCGGATGTGGTCCAACTCATCCGGCCACAAAGGCTCTGCCAGGTCGGATCTTGACTCGTAGAGCTGGACGCCGGTCTGTCCTAGAAGTCCCAATCCTCGTCCTCGGTGGTTACGGCCTTGCCGATCACGTAGGAGGAGCCGGAGCCTGAGAAGAAGTCGTGGTTCTCGTCCGCATTGGGCGAGAGGGCCGACAGGATCGCCGGGTTCACGTCGGTGGCCTGCTTGGGGAACATCGGCTCGTAGCCGAGGTTCATCAGCGCCTTGTTGGCGTTGTAGTGCAGGAACTTTTTGACGTCCTCGGTCAGGCCGAGCTGGTCGTAGAGGTCCTGCGTGTACTGCGCCTCGTTGTCGTAGAGCTCGTAGAGCAGCGAGAACGTGTAGTCCTTGATCTCGTCGCGCTTGGCCTGGTCGACCCGCTCGAGTCCCTTCTGGAACTTGTAACCGATGTAATAGCCGTGCACGGCCTCGTCGCGAATGATCAGGCGGATGAGGTCGGCCGTGTTCGTGAGCTTGGCGCGCGAGGACCAGTACATCGGCAGGTAGAAGCCCGAATAGAACAGGAACGACTCGAGCAGTGTGGAGGCGACCTTCCGCTTCAGTGGGTCGTCGCCGCGGTAGTAGTCCATCACGATGGACGCCTTCTTCTGAAGGTTCGGGTTCTCGACCGACCAGCGGAAGGCTTCGTCGATGTCCTGGGTGTTCGACAGGGTCGAGAACACCGAGGAATACGACTTGGCGTGCACCGACTCCATGAACGCGATGTTCGTGTAGACGGCCTCTTCATGCTGCGTGATGGCATCCGGGATGAGCGAGACCGCCCCGACGGTCCCCTGCACGGTGTCGAGGAGGGTGAGCCCGGTGAACACGCGCATGGTGAGCTGCTGCTCCTCGTGGGTGAGCGTGTTCCACGACTGGATGTCGTTAGAGAGCGGGACCTTCTCGGGCAGCCAAAAGTTGCTCGTGAGGCGGTTCCACACCTCGACGTCCTTGTCGTCCTCGATCCGGTTCCAGTTGATGGCCTGGACGGAGTCGACGAGCTTGAGCTTCTCGGGGGGAGTCATGATTCCTTCTCGCTACTGCGGATGGGTGATGCGGGTGAGAAAGGGCACTACAGCATGCACGAGACGCACTGGTCGAGTTCGGTGCCCTCGAGTGCCAGCTGGCGGATACGGATGTAGTAGATCGTCTTGATGCCCTTGCGCCAGGCGTAGATCTGGGCGCGGTTGACGTCGCGGGTCGTCGCGGTGTCCTTGAAGAAGAGGGTGAGCGAGAGGCCCTGATCGACATGCTGCGTCGCCGCGGCGTACGTGTCGATGATCTTCTCGTAGCCGATCTCGTACGCGTCCTGGTAATACTCCAAGTTGTCGTTCGTCATGAATGGCGCCGGGTAGTAGACGCGGCCGAGCTTGCCCTCCTTGCGGATCTCGATCTTCGATGCGATCGGGTGGATCGAGGACGTCGAATTGTTGATGTACGAGATCGAACCGGTCGGCGGAACGGCCTGCAGGTTCTGGTTGTAGATGCCGTGCTCCATGACGGAGGCCTTGAGCGCGCGCCAGTCGTCCTGGGTGGGGACGGCGATACCGGCGTCGGCGAAGAGGCGGGCGACGCGCTCAGTGGCCGGAGCCCACTCCTTCTCGGTGTAGGTGTCGAAGAACGCACCCGAGGCGTACGTCGAGTCGGCGAAGCCCTCGAAAGTGGTGCCGCGCTCGATCGAGAGGTTGTTGGAGGCGCGGAGGGCGTGGAACAGCACCGAGTAGAAGTAGATGTTGGTGAAGTCGATGCCCTCCTCGGATCCGTAGTGAATCCGCTCGCGGGCGAGATAGCCGTGCAGGTTCATCTGGCCGAGGCCGATCGCGTGCGACTTGTCGTTGCCGTCCTCGATTGAGCGGACCGAGGCGATGTGCGACTGGTCGGAGACCGAGGTGAGGCCGCGAATCGCAGTCTCGATGGTGCGGCCGAAATCAGGCGAGTCCATCGTCAGCGCAATGTTCAGCGAGCCGAGGTTGCAGGAGATGTCCTTGCCGATTGTGGCATAGGACAGGTCCTCGTTGTAGGTCGTCGGAGTATTCACCTGCAAGATCTCGGAGCACAGGTTGGACATGTTGATCCGGCCCTTGATCGGGTTCGCCTTGTTCACCGTGTCCTCGAACACGATGTAGGGGTAGCCCGACTCGAACTGGATCTCGGCGATGGTTTGGAAGAACTCACGAGCCGAGATCTTGCTCTTCTTGATGCGCGGATCATCGACCATCTCGCGGTACTTTTCCGAGATCGACACGTCGCCGAAGGGGATGCCGTAGACGCGCTCGACATCGTAGGGCGAGAAGAGGTACATGTCCTCATTGTTCTTCGCGAGCTCGAACGTGATGTCGGGCACGACGACACCGAGGGAGAGCGTCTTGATGCGGATCTTCTCGTCGGCGTTCTCGCGCTTGGTGTCGAGGAAACGGAGGATGTCGGGGTGGTGCGCCGAAAGGTAGACAGCCCCGGCGCCCTGGCGAGCTCCGAGCTGGTTGGCGTAGCTGAAGCTGTCTTCGAGGAGCTTCATCACGGGAATGATGCCCGAGGACTGGTTCTCGATCTGCTTGATCGGGGCGCCCGCCTCGCGAATGTTCGAGAGCGAGAGGGCGACTCCGCCGCCGCGCTTGGAGAGCTGGAGAGCGGAGTTGATGCCGCGGGCAATCGACTCCATGTTGTCCTCGATCCGCAGCAGGAAGCACGAGACGAGTTCGCCGCGCTGGGCCTTGCCGGTGTTGAGGAAGGTGGGGGTCGCCGGCTGGAAGCGGCCGGCGACGATCTCCTCAACGAGGGCGGTCGCGAGCGTCTCGTCGCCCTGCGCGAGGCCGAGGGCGGTCATCACGACGCGGTCCTCAAAGCGCTCGAGGTAGCGCTTCCCGTCGAACGTCTTCAGCGTGTAGGAGGTGTAGTACTTGAAGGCGCCGAGGAAAGTGGCGAAACGGAACTTCTTCGAGTAAGCCAGGTCGTTGAGCTGCTGGATGAACTCGAACGAGTACCGGTCGAGGACGGCTTGCTCGTAGTACTCCTTCTCGACCAGGTAGTGGAGGCGCTCCTTGAGGGTGTGGAAGAACACGGTGTTCTGGTTGACGTGCTGCAGGAAGAACTCGCGAGCGGCCTCGCGGTCCTTATCGAACTGGATCTCTCCATCCGGGCCGTACAGGTTGAGCATCGCGTTAAGCGAGTGGTAGTCCATTTGTGCGGCGTCACGGGGAGCGTCGATCACTGCTGCGTCCAAAACGAGTCCAATCCTTCATCGACGGCGCGGACGTCGTCGGGTGTTCCGAATACTTCGAAGCGGTAGAGGTGCGGTATCGCGCACTTGCGGGCGATGATGTCGCCGGCGAGGCAGTAGGCCTCACCAAAGTTGGTGTTGCCGGCGCCAATGACGCCGCGGATCAGCGAGCGGTTGCACGGATCGTTGAGGAAACGGACGACCTGCTTGGGGACCGCTCCCCCGCCGTTACCCCCGCCGTAGGTGGGGAGGACGAGTACGTACGGCTCTTCGACGTGGAGCGTGTCGAGCGCGGCTCCGTCGCGCCGAGCGCGGAGGGGGATCCGCTGAGCCGGCCGGCCGAGCTTCTCGATGAACCGGTGCGTGTTCCCCGAGCTGCTGGAGAAGTACACGAGCCCGCCCATCCGCCACCCTCGCCCTTCCATCATTCCTGCATCCTTGTCACCTCAGGTCTCTCTGAGGTGCACGGATGGTGAGTCGCAAGGCGGAGGAGGGAGCCGTAGCGGCGCTACGGCGACTGACGACAACGCAGCGAATCGCCGCCCGTGCGCCTCAGAGAGAGGCGATTTTGTCGGGGCGGAAGCCGGACCAGTGATCATCGTCCGTGATCACGACCGGCGCCTGGAGGTAGCCGAGGGCCTTGACGGCCTCGAGAGCCTTCTCGTCGACGGAGAGGTCGAACACCTCGTAGTCGATGCCCTTGCTGTCGAGGGCGCGGTAGGTCGCGGTGCACTGGACGCAGGAGGGCTTGGTGTAAACCGTCACAGCCATGGGTGGTGCCTTTCGGGGAGGAGGGGCCTCGGGGCCGCTCCCGGCGGTGGCCCGGTGTGCGGGCGGGGTTCGGGAGACGGTCGTAGCGAAGTGTGGGGTGCGGGTGGGGGCTCTCGCTCCGGCCTGCTCAGCAATACTACATATAGGGGGGCGCCCGGCGTGAGCCCACTAGAAGTAGTAGTTACAGCGGTGTAGTTATCCACCGGTTTCTCCCCCGTTCATCCACAGGCCAGAGCCTGCGGAACCGCGGAAGGACGCGGATCCGGACGAATCATCCACAGCTGTGGAGAGTCGTGGTCGGTTCTCTGGGTACACCGCGGCTCGGCGTGTCGGTCTGCTCGTACGGTACGCCCGACCACCGACATCCCGGATCGACCGCTCACCTCACGAGCGCCGCCAGTTCGCGGGCGACCGTGCGGAGGTGCGGTAGGGGGTCCGCGAGCGCCGCGGCCGTCGAGCCCGCCTCCTCCGTCAGCGACATCGCCGCGGCGAAGGCCGTGGTCGGCGCCTTGAGCGCGCCCGCGACGAGCAGCGTGCGCGCGCCGGCCGCCTCCGCCAGCCCCAGGACGTAGGAGGGGACCTTGCCCGCCGTCGACTGCGCGTCGAAGCGCCCCTCTCCCGTGATCACAACATCGGCGCCAGCGACGAGCCGCGGCAGCCCGAGGGCTTCGCCGACGGCCGCCGAGCCGGCAGAGAGGTGCGCACCCCAGGCGAGCAGTCCAAATCCTGTGCCGCCCGCGGCTCCCGCGCCTGCCGCTTCCGCATCTGCGTCGAGGTGCGCGGCGAGGTGGCGGAGCCCGTCGTCCAGGCGCAGGATGTCATCGACTCCGGCGCCCTTTTGCGGACCGAAGACCCGTGCGGCACCACCGTCGCCCAGCAGCGGATGGGTGACGTCGCTGAGGATCCTCGCGCCGCCCACCGGGATCGGCCTCAGCCCCGAGAGGTCGACCCGGGCGAGTTCGTGCAGCGCGCCTCCACCATCGCCCACCTCATTCCCCGCGACGGTGAGGAAACGCGCACCCAGTTCGCGCAGGGCGCCGACCCCGCCGTCGGTCGATGCGCTGCCACCGATCGCGAGCAGCAGCGCCCGGGCACCTGCGTCGAGGGCCGCCGCGATCACGCGGCCGAAGCCGCGGGTGTGCGCGGTGAGCGGGCGGAGGGAGTCGAGCAGCGTGATCCCGCTAGCCGACGCGAGCTCCACCACGGCCGTCCCATCCGGTAAGAGGAGCCACTCGGTCCGGACCGGCTGGTCGTCCGGCCCGGGGACACTAAGCGCGTGCCGCCGAGCCTCGGGGACCGAGAGTGCGAAGGCATCGACCGTGCCCTCTCCCCCGTCGGCCATCGGCGCGAGCACGATCTCATCGTGCGGACGCTCCCGACGCCACCCCTCGGCGAGCGCCCTGGCGACCTCGATGGCGCTCGCCGAGCCCTTGAATGAATCCGGCGCGACGACGACTCTCAGCCTGCTCACGCGCCCAGTGTGGCAGCGGTCAGAGCGTCCCCGTGTGCGGTCAGCTGCGCAGCTCGCGCGCCGGATCCACGGCCGCCGAGCGTCCGGCCGGCACGAGGGCAGCAACTCCGCCGACCAGGGCGCCGAGCAAAGGCCCCTGCGCGAGAACCTCCACCGCGACGACGGGAGTCCAACCCTGCCCGGAGGCGGTCACGAGCACGACCCCGATGCCCAGAGCAGTGCCGAGGGCGCCGCCGAGGAGTCCCGTCAACGCGCTCTCGAGCACGAAGAGAGCCCCGATCGCCGAACGCGACGCTCCGAGCGCCCGGCGCAGGCCGATCTCGGCCCGCCGGGCACTCACTCCGCTCCAAGCCGTGGCGAAGGCGCCGAGCACCGCAAGTACGAGCAGTATGGCCCCCGTCGTTCGCACCAGCTGTTCGAGCTGATCGTTGATGCGACTGCGCAGCTGCGCGAGGTCGGCCGTCGTCTCGGAATGGAACGCGGTCGGGGCGGCGGGATTCAATGCAGTAGGGGCGATGTCTGCGACCGCGCGGGCAAGTCCCGGCTCGGTCGTGCCGAGGAGCATGCCACCCTGGGTGCCCTCCGAGATCACGTCAATCGCCTGGTGGCCGATGACGATCGCCCGGGTCAAATCCGCGCCCGCCGGGCTCGCTGAGGCGATGCTCCCTACGACGCTGAAGGTTTTCCCTCCCATCGAAAGGGTTGCCCCGTCGGACCCTGGGACGATGCCCAGCCGCTCCGCCGCCTCCGCACCGACGAGGGCGATCCGACTCGAGATCGGCTCCGGGGCGGACAGCAGAGCGGCGGAAGAAGTTGGCACGGTGCTGATCTCGAGCGCCCCCACCGCGTCGGCTCCGAGGGCGACCACGGGGACCCCCGCGCCGCTCTCGTCGAGCACAGCATTCTGCGACCGCCGTACGGGGGCGCGGAGACCAGCGACATCCCAGCGCAATCCCACATGGAGAACACCCTCGACATGTGCGAGACGTTCCGCATCCGCCTCGGTCACATCGCGGTCCGTCCCGCTCGGTGTCAGCCGGACGAGGTCGCCGGCGGCGCTACGGACCGTGTCATCGACCTGTCGCGATGCGGTCACAGCCAGCGCATCAGCCGCGACAAATCCGCCGGCTCCGACCGCGACGATCGCGACGGCGACCACTCCCCGCGCCGGCTTGGCGAGGAGGCCGAGCACCGCGTCCGAGAGGAGCGTACGGATCCGCCGATGAGGAGGCACCCGCAGCTGTGATGAATTCGGGGAGGAGGCGTCGGGCTCCGGGTCCGATGGCGCCTCCGGACCCTCGAGACGCCCGTGCCGCATCGCGAGATGCCGGTCGGCGCGCGCGGCCAGACGCGTGTCGTGAGTGACCACGACGAGCGCAAGACCACCGTCGCGCAGCGTTTCGAGGAGGCTGACGATCCGGTCCCCGGTCTCCTCGTCGAGGCTGCCGGTCGGTTCATCCAGCAGCAGCACGCTCGGCCGGTGCACCAGCGCCCGCGCGATCGCGACGCGCTGACGTTCGCCTCCGGAGAGTAGATCGACGCGCGCATTCGCCTTGTGCCCGAGCCCGACGGCGGCGAGCGCCTCGGTGATCCGATCCTCCATCAGGTCGACGTCGATCCGTCCCGAGTGCGCGCCGACCGCGACGTTTTGCGCGGCCGTGCGCCCCGGCAGCAGGTGAGCCTCCTGAAAGACGAAGCCGAACCGCAGGGCGCGGAGTTCGTCCCGCTGCCGATCCGTCATCACCGCCGTGTCGATCCCATCGACGCTGAAGCGGCCCTCGCTCGGGCGATCAAGCAGACCGAGGATGTTCAGGAGTGTGGACTTCCCGGATCCGGAGGGACCGGTGATCGCTATGAACTCCCCCCGGCGCACCGCGAGATCGACGCCGCGCAGAGGGTGGTTGTCGGCGTCGAAACGTCGCTGGACGCCCGAACAGTCAAGGACCGGCACCGCGTCAGCCGATCACAACAGTCTCGCCCACAGTGAGCGCGGGCTCACCGTCGAGCAGCGCCCAGCCATCAGCGACGGCGCGGACGTTGATTTCGACGCGCTGCTGGCCGCCGACGCGATCAACGTTCACGAAGCTCGTGGTGCCGTCCTGCCGAAGTGCCGTCGCAGGAACGGCGAGCCGCTCGGCGCCACGCTCGCCGAAGGTCACGGTGACGGAGGCGCCGGAGTGCAGCGCAGGTCTCGTCTCTGCCGAGACGATGACGGTGACGTCGTGCCCCGGAGCGGACTTATCTGCCGACGGGGCGAACGGCCCGATGCTCTCGATCACGCCGTCCGCGTGCCCCGCCGAGGCAGGATCGACGATCGACGCCGCCTCTCCTGCCGTAAGCGAATCAGCGGACGCGACATCGACACGCGCGACCACGCGGTCAGGCGGCACAGTCCAGGTCATCACCTGGCCGTCCGCCGGAACCGTGGAGTAGAGAGACGGCGCGGAGGCGACGGTGAAGTCGGATCGGTCGAGGTCGACGATCTCGCTGAATGGCAGGCGACCGCCCCTCGGCCCGGGCGTCGCGGTGGTCGGAGCCTGCGTCGCAGCGGGAGCGGGCGTCGCAGCGGGAGCCAGCGTCCCAGCGGGAGCGGTGGAGGCGGGAGTCGCCGAGACGACGTCCGGTCCGCGCTGCGCCTGGTAGCCGCGGTCATCGTAGAAGGCCGCCAGGGAGGCGACGGTCGCGGAGTCGAAGGTCGCCTTCTCCGGATCCGCCGCATAGCCGAGACGGGACAGGGCGCCGTTCAGGGCGAGGACGTCCTCGCCCTCGTCACCCTGGACCAGATCGCGATAGCGCGGACCGTCGATCGCCAACGCGAACACGGGTCGCTCCGCCACGGCGAACAAGAGTGCGCCATCGGTCACGGCCGCGCCGGAGCCGAGCGGTGCAGCCGTGATCTGCGCCGCAGCGGCACCGGCGGGAGCGACCGCGTGGACGCTGACGGACGTGCTACCACCGACCGTGCCGAGCGCCGAAGGAAGCGGTAGTGCCCGCTTCTCGACGGTGCCCGTCGTCGTCAGGGTCCGCTGAGCATTATCGAAAGCGGTCGCGTCAGGCGCGCGAAGTGCCTGCCCCAGGAGGAAGGCCACCGCCATCGCGCCGATCACGGGGACAAGCACAACAACGATCACCCACGGGCGGGGGCCGAGCCGCAGCCGCGGCCCCCGGGTCTCGTCAGTGTCCGCCGTGTTCACTGATCACCTTCTGCGCGAACGCAATGCGCTCATCGGTGTCCTTCTTATCCGCCACCAGAGCCGCCTCATTCTCCGCGATGAACGCCACCTGATACGCGGCCACGACATCAACAAACGTCTGCGCCGCGCCCGTCGACGACAAGCAATCCACCTGATCCAAAGCCGCGCGAATACCCGCCTCACTATTCGGCGCCTCCGCGATCTTCGGAGAGATCGACGCCCGCTGCTCCTCCAGGGCGTAACCCTTCGCGGACAAGCACGCGCCTTGTTGTGTGCGCGCTTCCTGCCAAATCGGGTCGTCGCTCGCCCAGGACCAGGTCGCTGTACGGCCCCGCTCGAAGATCGACTCCTCCGGTTGACGCTGCTCCAGACTCTTCACCTCGTCACTCTTGGTCTCAGCGGCCATGCAATTCTTTATGACCGAGTACGTCTCGGGCGGAATAGTCGCATCCTCAACCCGGTGAGCTTCGGACAGCGCGTCGTAGGGGCTGTCGAGACCTGTCCGCGAGGCCCTGTCCTTCGTCCAGGGACCGAAGTACTTGAGGCTCCACTGAGTGGATGGCGGGTAATCGAGCACGTTGACCAGAGTGAGCGCATGTCCGGCCTGGTGCACGCAGTCCTCCGTGAGCAAATCCGACGCACGATCCAGAAGCTGACGGCCACGGATGTCAGGTCCATATACGTCGAGCGGCTCCTGCACCGTCTCTGTCGCTTCATTCAGCACTGCGGCACCCGCAACGAAATTGATCGACGGCCGATCGCCACGAGCCTCACCCTGCGACGGAACGCATCCGCTCAAGAGCACAACTGATACCGCCACTACGAACACTCGGGTGCGTCTCATCGGTCAGTAAGCCGTAATGCTCGAAATGCAGTCATTCCACGTCGATGCATGGTCGGTCCACTCGAACTGGAGCTGCTGCGCAACCTCGTCGTGCCTCACCACCCGCTCATCACCACCGGACCCCAACTCCTCATAGAACACAACACTGTCGCGCTTCCTGTTTTCTAAAGAAGAAAACTGGTCGTTCCAGGAGTCGCCTACGTAGCTCATAGTCACTACGTTGTTGAAAATATTGCCTTGTCTCTGGTCGTTCTCCCAGGCACAGTACTGACCCTCCGGGCAGAACTGCCTTTGGTCGGCGCTCGCCGGTGCGACGCCGCATGCGAGCACGGACACGGTCGCGATCGCGGCTGAGCCCGCGGCGAGGATGAGACGGCGGGGAAAAGTAGAACGTGCGATGTGACTCATGGTATTTCCTTTCGACAGTTCCTGTGAACGAAGTTGAGCGAACCACAAGCCGAGGAGCGCACGAGCGATCTGGCGCAGAACGTCGCTTCCGCGGATTGGCGTCCAGAGGTCGCGAAACGCCGCTCCGACCTGGACTTTTTGGGTCAACATCTCCCGGTGACAACCTTCCCTCATACAGTCAATACGCGCCAAGTCCTCTCGCGTAGGCACCGGCGGGGGCGGTCGCCGCAGGCCCGTTCGAGCGCCTCCGCCCACTCAGTCCGGCCCCGTTACGCCCGCTATTGGAGCAACCACATGGACGCTGGCGGCCATCCTGCCACCGACCGTAAGAAGCGCCGAGGGCAGGGGCATCATCCGACACTCGACAGCGCCCGTCGTCGTCAGTGTCCGCCGTGTTCACTGATCACCTTCTGCGCTAACGCGATCCGCTCATCGGTGTCCTTCTTATCCGCCACCAGAGCCGCCTCATTCGCCGCAATGAACGCCACCTGATACGCGGCCACGACATCAACAAAGGTCTGCGCCGCGCCCGTCGACGACAGACACTCCACTTCATCCAAAGCCGCCCGAATACCCACCTCACTATTCGGCGCCTCCGCGATCACGGGCGCGGTAGGACCGCGCGAAGCATCGAAGGTGTAGCCCTGTGCTGTCATGCAACCCTGCAGATCGCCGAGCGCCTTCTCCCAGATCGGATCATGGCTTGCCCAGGCCCATGTCTCTGATTGCCCCCGCTCATAAATCGACTCACTGGGACTGCGCTCCGCGAAATTATTCCTCTCGTCGCTTCTTGCTGAATCGCGACATTCTCCTAAAGCCGACGTCGTCTCGGGAGGAATATCTGCCTCCTTCTGGTGAGCTTCGGAAAGCGCATCGTATGGTCTGTCGAGCCCCGTTCGCGACGCTCTCTCCTTCGTCCAGGGCCCGAAGTAGTTGACCGTCCACCGCGAAGACGGCGGATAGTCGAGAACGTTGACCAGGGTCAGCGCGTGACCCGCGCGATGGACGCAATCCTCAGTAAGGAGATCAGAAGCGCGCTCGAGCATCTGGCGACCGCGCAGGTCCGGTCCGTAGACGTCGAGCGGCTCGTGCACCGTCTCGGTCGCCTCATCCAGCATAGCGACATTCGGCACAAAATTAATCAAGGGCCGCTCATCACTGTTCGCATCCGGCGAGGATAGGCATCCGCTCAGCAGCAGCATAGACGACATCGAGACGGCGAGGACCGACGATCCGCGATTCGCCCTTATCACTTGGAAGACGACAATGCTCGTGATGCTGTCATTCCACGTCCGTCCGTCACGCCGTGTTCACTGATCACCTTCTGCGCGAACGCGATCCGCTCGTCCGTGTCCTTCTTATCCGCCACCAGAGCCGCCTCATTCTCTGCAATGAACGCCACCTGATACGCGGCCACGACATCAACAAACGTCTGCGCCGCGCCCGTCGACGACAAGCAGTCCACCTGATCCAAAGCCGCGCGAATACCCGCCTCACTGTCCGGCGCCTCCGCGATCTTCGGAGAGATCGACGCCCGCTGCTCCTCCAGGGCGTAACCCTTCGCGGACAAGCACGCGCCTTGTTGTGTGCGCGCTTCCTGCCAAATCGGGTCGTCGCTCGCCCAGGACCAGGTCACAGTCCGTCCGCGCTCGTGGATCGATTCCTCGGGCGTCCGGTAGCTCAGCGACGCGATCTGTTCGCTTCTGCTGTCGACGCCAACACACCGCGTGATGGCGTCGTACGTCTCGTCAGAGTTCGCCTCACTCTGTCGTTGCCGCGCCTCGGCGAGTGCATCGTGCGGCGATCCGAGACCTGCCTGCGACGCCCTCGCCTTCGTCCACACCCCGAAGTACTTCAGCGACCACATCGTAGAGGGCGGGTAGTCGAGTACGTTTACGAAGCTGACGGAGTGACCGGCCGCGCGAACGCAGTCCTCGGCGAGCAGATCCGACGCCCGTTCGAGAACCTGCCGGTCGTGCACGCTCGGTCCATACACGTCCAGCGGCTCTCGCACCGACTCCGTCGCCTCCTCGAGCACCGCGGCGTTCGGCACGAACTCGATCGACGACGGCTTGTGCACGCCGTCATCGGCGCCGGAGGCGCAGCCACTGAGGAGAAGCAGCGCGCACCCGATGGGCAGGACACGAAGACGCATCAAGGATCAGCCCGCCGTGATGCTCGAGATCCGGTGCTGAGCAGCATTCGCCGGCGCGACGCCAACCGCCGGCACCGAGGACGTGGCGAGACGCAGCGATTCGACGGCCGCGATCTCTCGACGACAAGAAGAGCGGGAAGCGGTGTGGTGAGTGATGAGTGATTCCTCTCATAGTGCCCAGCGAAGAAACTGAGTAGATCACATCTCGAGGGATCGACACCCACACTGACGCGAGCCGTCGATCGGGTGAAAAGACAGGATTCACGCGAAGAAGGCAGATCGGACCAGGGCTTTCTTTCCCCAGTTCTCCTGAAGACCTCCTCTTCGAAGGGTCATCAACGAGAAGAATCCCGGCGCGTCACCGCGCCTGCTCGACGTAAAGGAGGACGAGACAGTGACTGACGGAGCACCACAGCCACGAACGCGCGCGCAGGATCGACAGCCGCCGAGCGTCCAGCCGGCACGAGACCTGTCACGCAGCGCGTCGCTCACGTCCTGCGGTGTGCTCCAGCGAACGTCGTCATCCAGTGACGGTGCCGACAGCGGAGTAGGTGATCCTCAAGAGTTTCGCCGACGTCGCACCGGACGGCCCATTCTTCGCGAAGAGGATGATCTGGGTCGGCGTCGCGTTCGCCCAGATACCCGCCTCGACTGCATCCGCCGACGCAGGCGTCACTGCGACGTGAGGGGCGTTGCTCCACGGCTGAGCGAATGTGACTCGTCCCAGCTCTACGCCGCCCGGCGCCCCGGTGAATGCAGCTGTCGCGCCGTTCGCCACCTGAAGGAGGATCGTGCCTCGTGAATCACTTCCGCCGCCGCTGAAGGTCGCTCCATTGCCCGAGAGCGTGAAAGTCGGCGCCGTTGGCTGGACGACAGTCTCGTGTCCCCAGATGCGCAGGTCTCCCTGCACGTCGTATGGGCGCCGCGTCGTGGCTGTATTCGGTCGCTGGTCAGAGAGGATCGGCCCGGGTGCGACCATCGCGCTACCGCTGGCGTAGTGCAGGGGCTGTGGGTCGCTGATCGAGACCACCGGCCCGAAATCAACGGAGACGAACACAGCGGCTCCGGTGTATCGGGTGAGGCGTGCACCGCCGCCCAGGTGGAAGCCATTGCCGCGGGCTAGCACGAAGAGATTATTGGAAGGCCCCTGTCCGAGCCAGGTGCCCCCGACAACGGAAACGCCCCCGTTGAAGCCAGAGCTCGTATTGAGGACCTGCTGGTTCATACGCAAGAGCGGACCGGGACCGCCAAAGACGAATGCTGCCACGAAATCCACACCGCGGACATTACCGAGATCAATCACAGGCACATTATTTGGGTTCGCGACTCCACCCGAATCGGTCGAGGCCTCAATGTGCAAATTGACAAAGCGAAGAAATTCGGCCGCATCGTAGTTCGGCCTGTTGCCGACGGCTACGGCGAGGGATGTCCCTCCCTTAGCTCGCTCAATGTGCAGCGAGTTGAAATCGGCCGTGTTGGTCGCCAGCGCGTCCCCCGAGTGCGACTGGTTCGATTCGATAACGACAGCGGGTGTGGCGGCGGAACCGCAATTGTCAACGCGAATGAAGTTGTAGAGCGCGTTATTGGTCTGGCTGATCCACAGCCCCTTTTCAAAGTTGATGATACGTACACCATCAACTCGCGTCTCAAAACCGTATCGGACGTGTAGGCCGATACCCGACCCTTCACCCACGATCGTGACGCTCGAGAGAGCCGTCGCTGCACCGTCGATCGTGATGACGGGCTTAGACGGATCAGCAGAGCGGATGACAACTCCGCCATAGCGGTAAGAATCTATTCCAAAACGAGCGGACGTGCCGCTCATCCCCACAAACTCCACTCCGGCACGGAGAGTGATGTTCGCGCGGTAGATGCCGGGACGCAGCATGACTCTCGCCCACGCGCTTGAGCCGTTCACGGTCACGGTCTCCCCGGTCTCCGCAGTTTTTGGGGTTAGGCCGGCGGCGGTCGCTTCGTCGATTGCAGCCTGTATCGTGGCGGAGTCGTCGGCAGTCCCGAGTGTCCCGAAATCCGATACGTTCAATGTGAGTTCGCCCTTGCCAACAGGGCGCCCGCCGTTCGTGGTCAGCACTCGGTCTGGGTGATTGGCCACGGGGAGCTTCTTGTCATCGCTCAGCGGCGCTACTCCTCCTGCGGCACCCACCTCTTCGCGACGGACGAAGGAATCGTTGGTGGCCGTGGACGTATCACTCATTTGGGGGCCTCTCTAGTGGGAAGAGTGCCACTCTATTCCAGGGACGGCCGAGCACTTTTTCCGTGGCGCAGAGGCCGATTTTCACTAACGTGAGTAAGCATCCTGGGGATCGGCCATTACGATTACCTGATCGTTACCGCCGCGCGAGAGCGGCACAGGTCCACGCCGCGCAAGCACCGAACCGCGGCTCGGTGCCAGCGCCCACCCGCCAGCCGCCCCTCAACCGTCAAGCGCCTCTGCCAGACGGCGGGTCACCGCGCGCAGCTCCAGTTCGGCGCCGCGCACGCGCTCGTCGAGCAGGGCGGCGCGCTCGTCCACCGCGTCGAATCGGCCGGGCGTTGCGTCCGTCTCCTCCTGCACCGACTCGCGCAACGCCGATACCGACGCTCTGAGTTCGTCCAAAGCCGCGTGCAGGCCCGCCGTCTCCTCACGAAGCGCCGCGCATTCGTCCTGCACACCGCCGAGTTCGCCGCGCACGACCGCGAACTCGTCGCGCAGCGCGGCGGTCTCGTCACGGACCGCCGCGGTCTCGCTGCGCACCTCCTCGGTGCGCAACCGCGCCTGCTCGAACCAGGGCGCGACGAGCTTGTGCACGGATTCGCGCAGCGCAGCGTGGCCCCGGCCGAACCTGGTGGGGGCGGCAGCAGGGTCGCTGAGGAAGTCGTGATCGGTCATTCGTGGTCCCGTCCGGAGAAGCGGCGGTGGAGGACATCCATCGCCCGCTGATCCTTATCCATAATGTCGGCCTCAAGAGTGGTGTCGGCCAGGCGCTCGGCGAGGCTTCCCGGTCTGCCGCGTCGCTCGAGCGAGGCTTCGATCAGCTCGAGGGAGCGCTCGAACGAGAGCGGTCCGCGGGCGGCCTCCCGCCCGCGGCGACCGAGGGCCTCCAGGTCGGTCGAACCGTTCAGCACGTTGCGCATGGCGCCGGCGAGCGCCGGCACGGAGCGGGTGATCTTGACGCAGTCGACGCCGTCGATCAGGAACTCCGCGACTCCGCTCGCCGCCGTGACGATGGGCACGCAGCCCGCCGCCGCGGCCTCGACGGGCGCCACGCCGAACGCTTCGCCCTCCCAGGTCGGAAAGAGGAAGGCGTCTGCGTGTTCGTGTGCGGCGAGCACCTCGCCCCGGGGCGTCGCGCCATGGAACTCGACCACTCCGTCGAGCCCGGCCTCGCGTGCGCGGGCACGCCAGCTCTCAACGTCGCCGTCGCCGTAGAGGTCGACGCGGAAGTCGCGGGTCTCGGCCGCGAGTACCGCTGCCGCCTCCACAACGAGTCCCACGCCCTTGTGCTCACCGAGCGAGGCCGCGAACGTGAAGCGGGTGATGCCTCCCTCCCGGTACAGGCGGGGCGTGCCGGGGTCGGGCGGCACCGTCACTCCGCGGCCGATCACTTCGACCTCGCCCAGCGTCAATCCGCTGGCCTCGATCCCGTCAACGAGGGAACGGCTAACCGCCACGATCTCGCCGCGGTCGAAGTGGTCGGGAGCCTGCGCTCCATAGACGGCGAGTACCTGCGCGGACAGCCCGTCGACCAGGGCGTTCGGGATGCGGTCGCCGAGGTTCCACATCCAGGGCGCGTCGACTGTGCGCAACAGGTCGATGAGAGCAAGTCCGCCGAGGCCGAGCAGGTTGAACGCGACCACGTGGGTCGGCTCGAACTCGCGCAGTTCCTCCAGCAGGATGCGCGTGTTCTCGAAGCGAGAGACGGCGCTCTCGTGGTGCATCAGCTGCGCAATCTCGCCGCCGGTCTGTGGGAGGGGGAAATAGGTGCGCAGGCTCAGCGTGCGGTGCAGCTCGACCGCCGGCGAGGCGTCGGGGTCAGGAGGGAGGTAGGTCGGCGAGGTCAGCACCCGCACGCTGTGGCCGCGCGCCGCCATCGCTTCTGCGACCCGGGCGCAGGTCATCTCGTAGCCACCGAGGACCTGCGGAGGGTAGAGGTTGCTCAGGAACAGGAGCCTCATCGGAGTCTGCCCTCCCGCTCGGCAGCGTCGGCTGCGATCCGTGCCGTGACCTCCGGGGTGTAGGCGGCACGGGCCTGGCGGTCGTTGCCGCCGTCCCAGTAGTTCACGAGGTAGAGCCCCGTCTGCTGAGTGCGCGGCACGAACGGGAAGAGCTGCGCGCGCGGCTCGATCTGGGCGATGCGGTAGCCGGCGTCGACCGCGCGCACGTGCAGCCAAATGTCGTCGGCGTCCGGCGTGATGTCGCGAAAGGCTTCGCCGTGGGCGGCGATCTCGGTGAGCAGCTCGCTCGGGAGCAGCTGACCCGAGACGGAGGTGCCGAAGACGTCGGTCGCGGCGCGCGTGTCGGCGACGGGCGTCCAGCTCGTGTACGGCGCGACCGTTCCATCGAGGATCCCGACGCGATGAGCGCGGTAGCACAGGACCGTCTGGCGCGGGTAGCGGGTGCGGGCGTCGAGCAGACCGCGGAGCCACGTGCGCGGGTACACGATGTCGTCGTCGGAGGTGACGAGGTCGCGCTCGCCTGCGCGGCCCGAGAGGAGGTGCGGGTAGTACTTCGTGTGCACCCGGTAGCCCTCGACCAGGCGGATCTCGACCCCCCGTCGGCGCAGGCGCCGAAGTGCTGCGGGCAGATCGGCGTGCAGCGCCGGGTCATCGAGCCAGAGCACCAGGCGTGCTGGCCGCGCCTCGCCGCGGGCGATCGACTCGAGGGCGACGTACACACGCTGCAGCCGCTCGCCGTGGGTGGTCATCGTCACGACGACCTCGCCGTCGGGGTCGACCGCCGAGCGACGCGAGAACCGGTTCGCGAGCGCCAAAACCAGCAGCTCGCGGCGGAAGGCGAGCGAGGCCGGGTGGTCGATCGGGCGAGCGGCGACCGCCGCGGCGCGGCGCACAGACACACGGTGCGGGGCGGTGCGCGCGAGCCGGACGAGCTGCGTTGCGGGTCGGACGCGTCGGCCCAGGACGGCGAGGCGCGTGCGGGGCCGGACGCGCCGACCGAGGGCGGCGAGAGCGGGATGCATCATTCCAGGGTAGTCGGCCGCTCCTGAACGGACGGTGGCGCCGACTCCGACGGCGGCGCTGGGGCAGCGCCCGGTGGCCCTACTTCTTGGGCAGCGCCGACGACAGGTCGGCGATCAGGTCGTCGGAGTCCTCGAGCCCGACCGAGAGGCGCACCAGCGACTCCGACACTTCGAGCGGAGTGCCTTTGACCGAGGCATGGGTCATCTCGCTCGGATACCCGATCAGCGACTCGACACCGCCGAGCGACTCCGCAAGCTGGAAGAGCTCGGTCGACTCGGCGAACTTGCGGGCCGCGCGCGGCGTGGCGAGTTCGAGCGAGAGCATCCCGCCAAACCGCGACATTTGGCGCTTAGCGAGTTCGTGCCCCGGATGTCCCGAAAGGCCCGGGTAGTGCACCGCTGTCACCGCTGGGTGCTCGGTGAGGAACTCGGCGACCGCCTGCGCGTTGATGGAGTGGCGCTCCATCCGGACCCCGAGGGTCTTGATGCCGCGCACGGTGAGCCAGGCGTCCATCGGCCCCGAGATTGCTCCGACGGCGAACTGCAGAAACGCGATCTTCTCGGCGAGAGCACCCGAGCGCAGCGCGAGCGCGCCGCCGACAACATCGGAGTGCCCGCCGAGGTACTTCGTGGTCGAGTGCACCACCACGTCGGCGCCGAGCGCGAGCGGCTGCTGTAGGGCGGAGGAGGCAAACGTGTTGTCGACGACGACGATCAGGTCGTGCGCGTGGGCAAGGTCGGCCAGCTCCGCGATGTCGCTGATGGTCATCAGCGGGTTGGAGGGCGTCTCGACCCAGAGCATCTTCGTCTCGCCGGGCACGATTGCCCGCTGCACCTCGCGCAGGTTCGCCATGTCAACGGCCGTGTTACGCACGCCCCAGGCGCTGTGCACGCGGTCGATCAACCGGTGGCTTCCGCCATACGCGTCGTTACCGAGCACCACGTGATCGCCGGGAGCGAGCGCCGCACGCAGCAGCGTGTCCTCCGCGGCGAGGCCCGAGGAGAAGGAGTAGGCGACGTCCGCGCCCTCGAGCGAGGCGATCAGCTCCTGGAGGGAGTCGCGGGTGGGATTCGCCGAGCGCGCGTATTCGTAGCCGCCGCGGAGCCCGCCGATGCCGTCCTGGACGAACGTCGATGTCAGGTAGACGGGCGGGACGACCGCGCCGGTGGTCGGGTCGAACTCCTGGCCGGCGTGGATGGCGCGGGTGTCGAAGTGCTGCTTCTTGGGCATTGAGCTGTCTCCCTGGGTCGGAGGTGCGGAGGCGACGGCGGTCAGGCTGTTGCGTAGGTGAGAAGGTCCTGCCGCGTGATCACGGCGACGGGCTTGCCCTCGTCGGTGACAAGGAGGGCGCCGGTTTCGGCGAGCGCGGCTCGGGCGGAGGTGATGCCCTCGCCGAGGCCGATCAGCGGGAGAACGTCGCCGACGCACCTACCGAGCGCGTCGTTCATCGAGGCGGAGCCGGCGAACACACGGTCGAGCAGGTCGCGTTCGTCGACGGTCCCGACGACCTCGCCCATGACCACCGGCGGCTCGGCACTCAGCACTGGCAGCTGCGAGACACCGAACTCGGTCATGATACCGATCGCGTCGCGGATCGTGTCGGTCGGATGCGCGTGTACAAGGGCGGGCAGACCGCCGGCCTGGGGATTCGCGGCCCGAGCACTCAGGACGTCGCGCACGGTGCCCTCATCGCGCATATCGAGGAATCCATAGGAGCGCATCCACCGGTCGTTGAAGATCTTCCCAAGGTAGCCGCGACCGCCGTCCGGCAGGAGCACGACTATCACGTCGTCGGGGCCGAGGTCGGCGGCGGCCTTGAGCGCTACCGAGACGGCCAGACCACTCGAGCCGCCCACGAGCAGGCCCTCCTCCCGGGCGAGGCGGCGGGTCATCGCAAACGATTCGGCATCGCTGGAGGCGATGATCCGATCGACCACGCTCGGGTCGTAGGCGCTGGGCCAGAAGTCTTCGCCAACGCCCTCGGTGAGGTAAGGACGCCCGCCGCCGCCGGAGTAGACAGAGCCCTCGGGGTCGGCACCGATGATCTGCACGCCACCCTCCGATACCTCCTTGAGGTACCGGCCGACTCCGCTGATCGTGCCGCCGGTGCCCACGCCGGCGACGAAGTGGGTGAGCCGGCCGGCGGTGTCCCGCCAGATCTCGGGGCCGGTCGTTTCGTAGTGGCTGAGCGGCCCGTTGAGGTTGGCGTACTGGTTGGGCTTGAAGGCGCCAGGAATGTCGCGGGCGAGGCGGTCGGACACGGAGTAGTAGGAGGCAGGGTCCTCCGGGGCGACGGCCGTCGGGGTGACGACGATCTCGGCTCCGTAGGCGGTCAGCACGCTCCGCTTGTCCTCGCCGACCTTGTCGGGCAGGACGAAGACGCAGCGGTAGCCGCGCTGCTGCGCAACGAGTGCCAGGCCGATGCCGGTGTTGCCGCTCGTCGGTTCCACGATCGTGCCGCCGGGAGCGAGGAGGCCGTCACGCTCGGCCGCATTGATGATCCGGGTCGCGATGCGGTCCTTTGAGGAGCCGCCGGGGTTGAGGTACTCGACCTTCACCAGCACGGTGGCCCGCACGCCCGCGGCGACGGGACCGAGCTTCACGAGCGGAGTGTCGCCGATGAGATCGAGCACGGACTCGGCATAGACCATCCCGGTCTCTGGGCGTCTGGGCATCCCGCCCTCCGGGCGTGCGGGCAGAGCGCGATCCAGGGTCATCTCGCCAGCGTAGCAACCGCTTTGCGCCGTGTGACGGGAGGCGGTGACGCTCTCAGAAGGCAGCGGGGACAGGGAATGCCGCGGCGGTCGGAGTACCCTATCGTGGGGGTCCGCGAGCGCCCCGTGCCATGGAACGGATCCCGAATGACCTCTCCGATCGCCGCACCGCCGCGGCGTCCGGCCGATATCCACCTCGTGCGCCTCCTCGGCCCCGCCATGGTCGCCGGAGTCGCCTATCTCGACCCGGGAAACGTCGCCAGCAATATGACGGCCGGCGCCCGCTTCGGCTACCTGCTGGTCTGGGTCGTCGTGCTCGGAAACCTGATGGCGTGGCTCATCCAGTACCTCTCGGCGAAGCTCGGGCTGATGACCGGCCGCAGCCTGCCCGAACTGCTCGGTGCGCGTCTTCGCGGCCGCTGGGGGCGCCGAGCCTACTGGCTCCAGGCCGAGACCGTGGCGATGGCGACCGACCTTGCCGAGGTGATCGGCGGAGCGATCGCCCTGCACCTGCTCTTCGGGCTGCCGCTGCTGGCCGGTGGGGTGGTGACCGGCGCAGTGTCGCTCGTGCTATTGCTCGTGCAGACCCGGGGCGGCGCGCAGCCGTTCGAGCGCGTCATCACGGGACTGATGGTGCTGATCGCCGTCGGTTTTACGGTCGGAGTGGTCATCGATCCGCCGGATGCCGGCGCCACGGTCGCCGGGCTCGTACCGCGCTTCGAGGGTTCGGAGTCGGTATTGCTCGCCGCGTCGATCCTCGGGGCCACGGTCATGCCGCACGCCATCTACGCCCACTCGGCCCTCGCCCGCGACCGTTTCGGCCACGTCGAGGGTGTCGGTGCCCGGCGGAGAATCCTCGTCGCCACCCGGATCGACGTCACCGTTGCGCTCGCCATCGCCGGCACCGTGAACCTCGCGATCCTGCTTCTCGCCGCGCACTCGCTTTCCGGGGTCGCGGGGACCGAGAGTCTCGAGGGAGCACACGCCGCGATCGGGGTGGCGCTGGGACCGGTGGTCGCGACGCTGTTCGCGGTGGGTCTTCTCGCCTCTGGCCTCGCCTCGACCTCGGTGGGCGCGTACGCGGGAGCCGAGATCATGCACGGCCTACTGCACGTGCGCGTGCCGCTCGTCGCGCGTCGGTTGGTGACACTGATCCCGGCACTGCTGGTGCTGGCGATCGGCTTCGACCCGACACGCGCGCTGGTGCTGAGTCAAGTGGTGCTCTCCTTCGGCATTCCGTTCGCACTGGTGCCGCTGGTGGTTCTCACTCGCGATCGAAGCCTGATGGGCGACCAGACGAACCGATGGTTCACGACCCTCGGAGCCGCGCTCGCGGCGGTATTCCTCATCGTGCTGAACGGGCTGCTGCTGTGGCTCACCTTCGCGGGCTGAGGGTCCTCCGCACGTCTACCCCCCATTGAGCCGATCTGACGCCAATCTCGTTACCCTCTGAGTGCGCCTCTCAGGCGCCTGCGCCCGCCACCAGGCGCCATCCGCCCCCAGAACGAGAGACACCGCCGTGCCCAGAGACACGATGTCCGCCAAGAACCGCGCCCGCCAGGAAAAACTCGAGGCCTACAAGCGCGAGCAGGACCGCCGCACACGCAGCTCCCGCATCTGGATCTGGTCACTCTCGGCGTTGGCCGTGCTCGCGGTCGGCGCCATCGTCGCCGTCACTGTCTTCGGCAACCAGCAGATTGTCGAGGCCCGCCAGATCGACGGCCTGCAGACCTTCGAGAACGACGCTACCCATGTGGCCGGCGCGGTCGAATACCCGCAGACCCCTCCCGCCGGCGGCCCACACAATGCGGTCTGGATGAATTGCGGCGTCTACGACCAGCCCGTCCCCAACGAGAACGCCGTGCACGATCTTGAGCACGGTGCCGTCTGGGCCACCTACGACCCGTCGCTGCCGCAGAGCGAGGTCGACGCGCTGATCGCCGCGATGCCCGAGACCTACTCCGTCGTCTCGCCCTACGAGGGACTCACCTCCCCGATCGTGCTTAGCGCGTGGGATGCCCAGGTTGCGATCGACTCTCCCGACGACCCCCGCCTCGCCGCTTTCGTCGAGCGCTTCTGGCAGTCCTCAAGCGCGCCCGAGCCCGGCGCCCCCTGCACCGGTGGGATCGATGCGCCCGGTAAGCAGTAGAGGACGCGTCCTCCTCGCGGCCGTGGCAGTCGTCGCGCTGCTCCTGGGGACCGCTGGGGGTTACCTCTTCGGGGCTCTGGCACCATTCGCTTCCAGCGCGACACCGTCGAGTAGCAGCGCGGAGGCAGGCTTCGCGCGAGATATGCAGGTGCACCATCTGCAGGGCGCCGAGCTGGCGATGATCGCCCGGGAGCGCAGCTCCGACGACGAGGTGTTGACGGTCTCGAAGGACATTCTGCTCACACAACAGCAGCAGGCGGGACAGCTCTTCGGCTGGTTGAACTCCTGGGGCCTCCCCCAGGCGGCGCCCGAGCCGTCGATGACCTGGATGGGCCGGCCGACTCTGGCCGGGGCCGCCGACGAGCACTCGATGATGGGGATGGGGACCGAGGACGGCGTCGTACCCGCGAGCATGCCGGGACTTGCGACTCCTCAGCAGATCATCGCGCTCCGCGCTGCCTCCGGTCGGGACTTCGACCGGATGTTCCTCGAGTTGATGATCGCCCATCACCGCGGCGCCATCGACATGGCGGAGGCGCTGCTCGCCCGCAGTCGAGTGAGCGTCGCGACCGACTTCGCCACCTCGGTCGTGAAGGCCCAGGAGGCCGAGATCTCGCTGATGGAGCAGATGCTCGCCGACCGACCCGCGGCGTGACGGCGAGATACCGCCGTCGCAACGTCAGCTGAGAAAGCTCCTCGATGGTGGATGCGACGGCGCGTCAGCCGACGTTGCGAGAGACCCGGCGGGGCATCCGACGAGATCGGCGTGGACCCACTTGGAACACCTTGTCTCAACCGGAAATCAACGGTGGGATAACCCAGCAAGCAGCACCCCCGGCGGCGGATCCGTTTCCTACGCTAACTGCACCGAGGTGCGTGCGGCGGGAGCAGACCCAATTCGTGCGGGCGACGCCGGTTACAGCCGCAGCCTCGACCGTGACGGCGACGGGATCGCCTGCGAGTAGCCGGGCAAGCCAAGACGGGCACCGCGGCTGTTCAGCCCCGGAGTGCCGTCTCGGATTGCTGCGCGTAGAGCGACGCATAGAGGCCGTCGAGTCCCAGCAGCTCGCGGTGGGTGCCCGACTCAACGATCCGGCCGCCCTCGACCACGTGGATGACGTCGGCCGAGACGATGGTCGAGAGCCGGTGGGCGATCGCGATGGTCGTCCGTCCGCGAGACGCGTCATCGAGAGCGGTCTGCACGACCCGCTCCGAGACGGTGTCGAGGGCGCTGGTCGCCTCATCGAGGATGAGGACGGCCGGATCCTTGAGCAGCACGCGGGCGATCGCGAGCCGCTGCTTCTCGCCCCCGGAAAGGCGGTAGCCGCGCTCGCCGACGAGCGTGTCGTACCCGTCGGGGAACGAGGTGATCGTGGCGTGGATGTTCGCGGCACGCGCAGCCGCCTCGAGCTCCTCCTGTGTCGCATCGGGGCGCGCGTAGCGGAGATTGTCGGCGATCGTCGCGTGGAAGAGGTACGTCTCCTGGCTGACGATGCCAATGTGCGAGACCAGCGACTCCTGCCGCAACTCGCGCACGTCCGTACCCGCAAAGCGCACCGCTCCGCCGACCACGTCGTAGAGGCGCGGGACGAGGTACGAAATCGTGGTCTTGCCCGCTCCGGAGGGACCGACGAACGCGACGAACTGGCCCGGTTCGATCGAGACCGAGACGTGGTCGAGGGTCGGACGGGCATCCTCGGCCTGGTCGGGGTAGCGGAAGACCACATCGTCCAGCTCGATCCGGCCGAGGTCGCCGCCGACGTCCCGGGCGGCCGCCCGGTCGGCGATCGCGGGACGCAGGTCGAGGTACTCGAAGATGCGGGCGAAGAGTGCCCCGGCGGTTTGCAGATCGAGCGCGACGCGCATCAAGCCCAGAAGCGGCCACATCAGGCGCGCCTGCACCGTGGTGAAGGCGACAACGGTGCCGGCGGTGACGGTGGTACCACCGAGGATGAGCCAGGCCGCGACGAGGTAGACGATCACGGGAATCACCGACAGGAAGATCTGCACCATCGCGAAGAACCACTGGCCGGACATCTGCTGGCGCACCTGGAGCCGGATTTGCCGACCGTTCTCGTCGGCGTAGCGTGACACCTCTGACTCCTGACGGCCAAAGCTCTTGGCCAGCAGGATGCCCGAGACGCTCAGTGTCTCCTGCGTGATCGCGGTCATCTCCGACAACGACTCCTGCGTCTTCGTCGCGATGCGGGCGCGCACCTGACCGACGCGACGCTGCGCGACCACGAGCACCGGAGTGAGGACGAGGGCGACGATCGTCATTTGCCACGAGAGAAGGAGCATCGCGACGACCGCCGCGATCACGGTCACCGTATTACCGAGCACGCTCGAGACGGTGTTGGTGAGCACGCTCGCCACACCACCGACGTCGTTCGCGAGGCGCGACTGGATGACGCCGGTGCGCGTCCGGGTGAAGAAGCCGAGTTCCATGGCCTGGAGGTGGCGGAAGAGGCGAATGCGCAGCTCTCCCATGACCGTATTGCCGACGGTCGCGGTGAGGTAGGTCTGCCAGACGCCGAGGATCGCGGAGAACGCCCAGATCAGCACCATGATTCCGACGAGTTCGAGCAGAACGGGCAGGTTCGGCCGCCCGCCGGGCGGGAACAGGCCGCGGTCGAACGCAAGCTGGGTGAGCAGCGGCGGCACGACCGTGAGGGCGGCGCCGACGAGCACGAGAATCACGGTGAGTGTGAGCTTGGGTCGGTGGTCGCGGAAGAGTCCGGCGATCCGCCGGAGCAGGTTGTCGACCTTCGGCGCCGCCGCGTTGACCTGCCGCTGACTGTCCGGATCGCTGCTCGAGATCCTCCCGCCGCGCGCCCCTCCGCGCATCCCGCCGCCTGCTGCGACGTCACCCATCCTGCTCACTGCTTGACCCTAACGCCGCTGATCGCTGCGGTCCGAGGCTTCCGCCCACGGCGAAGTCGTGCTGCGGAGCGAGGCTCACCCTTTGGCTGGATAGTGAGCGCGGGTCGTCCCGGATGTCTGCCGACACGGCTGGATCGAGGGGCCTGACCTTGCTGGTAGTGCGGCTGGACCCTTGATATCGCCTGCGACGCGCGCGATCAGCCCGCTTTACGCACGCTGGTTTGACCGGATCGGTCCGTAACGGATGATGTGGGATGCCTTGCCGCGGCTGCATTCGAGACAAATCTGCCGGTGGACGCCGAGCGGCTGAGCGTTCCGCGCCCGTTCAGGCGCTTTGTCATCTTCTCCTGGATCGAGCGAGCGTGCTCGATTGCCCGTTCGGTGTCTTTGCTCATCTGTCCTCCAATCGGGAGCGACTCCGTCGCTGCCGTTTCCACGGTTCCTCACGTTGGTTCCTGGCGATGACCGCCTGCGCGACGGCGAACGCTATGCGCTCATCATCCTCTGCAACCACGGCATGAGCGACCGCGAGCCGAGACGCCGAGGCGATTGCTGCCCGTCCCGACTGTTCCGTAGCGGACGGGGCCTTCAGCGGTCGCTTCCACATCATGTGTCCGCGAGTCGTTGAAACGCTGGCCATTGCCTGTCCGTTCTACGTTCCGTATGGGAATTGTCAGCCGGCCATTCCGGGGAGGTTACAGTCGATGACGTCAGAGAGCAGTGAGCCGATCAAGGCGCGGAGGCATTGTGGCGCCATTACGCGGATTGACGTCGAATCCAAGCCGCTCCAATTCTGCAGCGGCGGTCATCGGGTCATCGGATACCGCTGCGGCGAGCTGACGCTTGCGCCACCGGAGGCGGCCCTGGTGAAGCGCAGCGCCCGCGCCATCAAGAATGTCGATACCGAACTCGATCATCATCATCTCGAGCACGTCCTCCAGACATGGCCGAAACCGATGGCCACCAGTTGGGAAGTGCACGTCGCCAAATCTCGGCGTGTCACCTTTCGCTCGGCGCTTCTGGTGTATTTTTCCGCGACGTCGGGCACCTGTAGCCGCGAGCGCGTCGGTCATGTCTTGTCGCTCGGCATGCACGTTATAGTGCGCCGCGGGAATGTCGCTACCGCTTTCTCGGAGATAGTCGACTGTGAAGAGTGGCCGGGCCGAGCCCACAACGTTCACTTTGAACGTCGAGCGCTCTACCGAGACGAGGTGGCTCACCGGACTCAGCACCAGCCGATACTGGACGATGAGGCGGAACGTCTCTCTGTCGTCGATGTCCAGACGAAGCCCAAGTTCCTCGGTCGCCTCAACTGTGACTGCGACACCGCCACCGCGCGTTCGAACCACGCTGCTCTCTAGACCGACGAGTCCATTGGGAATGATCTTCGCGAGCATCTCCATAATTTCCAGCACGAAGTCGAAGACCTTTTCCTCGAAGCCCCCGTCGGACTGGCGGCCAGCGTCAACGCTCGGCATGCTCTCGCAGGTAGGCCAGGTCCTCGAGCTTGCGCAAAATTGCTTGCCCCTCCTGAGACAGCTCGTACCGGTCGGCGCGCTGGCGCAGCTCATCGGCCGAAGCGCCTGCGCGTGCCTCAAGTGCAGCGAGGCGAGTGCTGATCTCGGGAAGCGTGAGTACCTCAAGGGTGGGAACCGTGTAGTCATGGTGACACGCACCCCCGACATTCGCACGTGAGCCTCAGCAGTGTCCTGCTCGGATCCGCGCTCCGATGGGCTGTCACCAAGGTCGAGGTCGCCCCCACGACGAAGGCCCGGGTCCTGCGCGAGCAGGACCCGGGCCTTCGTCCGTGCTCCCCACTCCCTTCCAAGCTTCTGACGATTCGCGGTGCCGTCAGCTGCAAGGCGGAGGAGGAGAGCTGTAGCGGAGCTACTGCCGACGACGACAACGCCGCAGATGGCGGCACCGCGAATCGTCAGCCCTTGGTGGCGCCGGCGAGGAGGCCGCGGACAAAGAACCTCTGGAGCGAGAAGAACACGATGAGCGGCACGATGATCGAGATGAAGGCGCCGGCCGTGAGCAGCTCCCACGATTGTCCATACGACCCGGTGAGGTCCTGGAGTGCCTTTGTGATCGGCAATCCCGCACCCGAGGTAAACACCGTTGCCACCAGCAGGTCGTTCCACACCCAGAGGAATTGGAAGATGCCGAAGGAGGCGATCGCCGGTACCGCGAGGGGTAGCACAATGCGGAAGAAGATTTGCCCGTGACCTGCTCCGTCAACGCGTGCCGCCTCGATGACTTCGCCCGGGATTTCCGAGATGAAGTTGTGCAGCATGAAGATCGCGAGCGGGAGGGCGAAGATCGTATGCGCAATCCACACCTTGGCGTAGGAGCCGTCCAACCCGTTCACGCCGAGGCCGGGAAGGATGTAGAGCCCGCCGATACGCAGGCCGTCCGAGAACAGCTGCAGCAGGGGCACGAGCGCCATCTGGATGGGCACGATCTGGAGCGAGAAGACAAGGACGAACACCGTATTGCGGCCCTTGAAGTCAATCCACGCGAAAGCGTAGGCGGCGAGGCTCGCGATCGTGATCGGGATTAGCGCAGCCGGCAGCGTGATGACCAGCGAGTTCACGAAAGCCTTGCCGAGGGTGAGGCTGTCCCCCGAGTTCAGGGCGTTCGCGTAGTTGTCGAGGGTGAAGCCAGGGTTAGCGAAGATCGTCCACCAGCCGGTGGTCTTGATGTCGTTCGCGGGACGGAACGACGAGATAAACAGGCCGAGTGTCGGCACGGTCCAGATGACCGCGATGATCAGCGCCGCCAGCGTGGCTCCGCGTGACGTCGTCGCCTTCTTGAGCTTGCCGCTCGCCGTCTCGATGCGGGACTCCCCGCGCAGGAGGCGCCGTTCGGTGGTGCGATCGACCGGGACCTGGATCGGAGTGGGCGTGGCGCTCATCGGATCTCCCTCTGCTTGGCGAGCTGGCGGGCGTTGTAGACGACGATCGGGAGCACGAGCAGGAACAGGATGACCGCGAGGGCCGCGCTGTAGCCGCTGCGGGCGCCGAGCTGGAACTGGCGGACCATCTCGAAGGCCAGGACCGTGGTATCGGAGCGGCCGCCGGTCATCGCCGAGACGATGTCGAAGACCTTGAGGGAGGCAATCGAGATTGTCGTGAGGACGACCACGATGGAGGAGCGGATGCCGGGAACGGTGACGCTCCAGAACGACTGCCAGGCCGAAGTGCCGTCGAGCGAGGCCGCTTCGAGCTGTTCGGTCGGGACGCCCTTGATGGCGGCGGACAGGACCGTCATGGCGAACCCAGCTTGGGTCCAGATCAGGACGACGACGAGGAACAGCGTGTTCCACGGCTCGAGTCCCAGCCAGTCGACCGGCGAGGCACCGAAGGCGGTGAGGACACCATTGAGCAGACCGATCTGCTCGCCCTGTCGCACGTCGTAGAAGAACTTGAAGATGATCGACGCACCGACGAACGAGATCGCCATCGGCATGAAGACCAACAGCTTGAAGAACTTCTCGCCGCGGCTCTTGTCGATGAAGACGGCGTAGGCGAGTCCGATAGCGGTCGCGGTGATGGGCGCCAGCAGCACCCAGACGACCGTGTTGAGGAAGGCAGTGATGCCGTCGGGACTGGTGAAGACCCAGATGAAGTTATCGAGACCGGCAAAACCCGAGCCGTCGTTCTTCATGAACGCGTTGAAGGCGGTGGTGATCGTCGGGTAGATCAGGCCGATCAGGATGAAGAACGCGGCCGGCGCCATGAACGCGGCCAACTGGAGTCCGTAGCCCGCGCCTTTGCGGGACCGGAAATCGAGCAGGAACAGAGCACCGCCGAGAACCGCCGCGACGACCGCGACCCAGAGGACGGAACTGTACAGGCCGAAGACGAACAGGAGGACGACCGGGAGGACAACGGCGACCGCGAGGCGGAGGACCGTATAGCCGGTGCCGCGTCGGGGGGCCACCTCGACGAAGAAGAGGATGAGCGCCACCACGGCGGCGAAGGCCAGGAGGATGAGCGGGATCTGCGCCAGCGGCGGGAGTCCGGCCAGCCATTTGAAGAACCCCGAGATGGTGATGGGGGACATGAACGTCCTTTCGAGTGCGACTCTGAACTCAGCGGAAGCCTCATCCCGGCGGGACCGCTGCTGCGGATCCGCCGGGACGAGGCGTGGTCGGAGGGCCGGGATTCCGGGGAACCGCGTCCCTCCGCCGGACTGCTAGGAGGTGTAGCCGGCCTGGATCTCCTCGAGCGCCTGGTCGGTGCCCGTGCCGTCGATCCAGTCGACGATGCCCTTGAAGAAGCTGTCGGAGCCGACAGCCTTCGGCATCAGGTCGGAGGCGTCGAAGCGGAACGTCGTGTCCGGGTTTTGCAGGATCGCGATCGAGTCCTTCAGCACGTCACTGCCCGCGTTGGCCGGGTCGAGACCCTTGTTCGCAGAGATGACGCCGCCGAGCTTGACGCGGCTGTTCGCCCAGTCAGCGCTCGAGAGGTACTCCTGGACCTTCGCGGTGTCAGCGTCGTTCGAGAAGGCGGCGACCATCTCGCCACCACCGGTGACGGCCTGGGGGTCACTGGCTTTGACCGGCGGGGTGAGGAAGGCCCACACGTCGCCGTCTTCCGCCACCTTCGCGCCCGCGGACGTGAGGAAGCCCTCGAAGAACGAGGCCTGGTGCGTCAGCGCACAGGTGCCGTTCGCCATGTTCTGGGCGACGTCGCCGAACGCGGTGGAGTTGATCGACTTCACGTCGCCGTAGCCGGCGTTGACGAGGGTCGGGTCGCGCAGGATCGAGCCGACCGAGTCGAAGGCCGCCTTGATCTTCGGGTCGGTGAACTTCGTCTTACCGGCGACCCAAGAGTCGTAGGTGTCGGCGCCGGCCTCGCGGAGGACAGCGTCCTCGATCCAGTCGGTGCCGGGCCAGCCCGAGGCCTCGCCCGAGTTGAAGCCCGCGCACCAGGAGGGTCCGCCGGTCTTCTCGGCGATCGTCTTGCCGAGCGCCTGCATCTCGTCCCAGGTCTTGGGAACGGAGACGCCCCACTCCTTGAACTTCGCCGGCGAGTACCAGATGTAGCCCTTGACGGACGCCATCAGTGGCGCGCCGTACTGGGTGCCGTCGACCTGGCCGTACTTCTGCCAGTCCTCCGACCAGTTCTGCTTCACGTTGGCGACAGCGCCCTCAGGGAGCTTCTGCACCTTGCCCGAGGCGACGGTGTCGGCGAGCAGACCCGGCTGGGGGAAGATCGCGAGGTCGGGGGTGTCGCCACCCTGGACCTTGATGCCGATCTGCTTCTCAAACTCCTTGTCACCGGTGTACTTGATCTCGATGTTGTTCTGCTTCTCCCAGTCCGCCCAGGACTGCTCGAGAAGGGTGGCCTCGTCACCGTTGATCGTGCCGTAGACGTTGACGACGCCGTCGGCGGTGCCGACGCTGCCGGCAGAGCTGCCGCCGCCGGCGTTCGGGTCGTTGGGATCACTGCTGCTGGAACAGCCTGCCAGTGCGATGCCGGCAGCCGCCAGAACGGCGACCGGAACGGTGATACGGCGGTGCAGGGATGACCGCATTCTTCCTCCTCATTGAGTGATGAACCAGCCGAGGGAGCCGCTCCCCGCCGACGGTGGTCGGGGGGCGGGAGCGGCTCGACATGCGTGCCGCGACAACTCGGGTGCTGGTGCAGGCGACGCCAGGAGGAACTCCAGGCGGATCGCCGATGTCGTGTGGGTGGGCTCCCACGGGGGGAAACCTTTCCACAAATACGATGAAAGCACAACGCGGCCGATAGAGCGCTCTCTGAGATAACGATTCGGCGTCGACCCGCTGTTTTCTTCAACCGCACACGATCGGAGATCGATCTCGCGTGGGCGCTCGGGCACGCGGCGGGGTATAACTTCCTGGAACCGTTTCCAGCATCGACGCCGGACGGGCGGGAGGAACGCCGTGACAGGCATCGAAGAGGTGGCCGAACTCGCTGGAGTGTCGAAGGCAACCGTCTCGCGCGCGCTCAGCGGACGGGGCTACGTCTCTGCCGGGGCGAAGCAGCGGGTGCAGCGCGCGGCGACGAGCCTGGGCTACGTCGTCTCGGCCAATGCCTCGAGTCTCGTGACCGGGCGCAGCAACAACGTTGCGGTGATCATCCCCGTCATCAACCAGTGGTTCTTCGCCGGGATCATCGAGGGGATCGAGCGCGCACTGCTCGCGGCCGGCTACGACCTCCTCCTCTACAACATCGACAAGCATCTCGACGCCCGCCGCAGCGTCTTCGAGTACTACCTCGTCCGCAAGCGCGTCGATGCGATCGTCGCGGTCACCCTCGAGATCTCACCGCACGAGACGGAGGCGCTGCTCGCGCTGGGCAAGCCGATCGTCGGAATCGGCGGTGAGTTGCCCGGCATCCCGACCTTCAGCATCGACGACGTCGCCGCGGCCCGCCTCGCGACGGAACATCTGCTCTCGCTCGGGCACGAGCGCCTTGTCCACATCGGGGGTCTTGCGGAGGAGGAGATGGACTTCCGAGTCCACACCAAGCGTCGCGACGGCTTCCACCAGGCCCTCGCCGCGGCAGGGTTGACGGCCGGCGAGCATGCCGTCGTGTCCACCACGTTCGACATTCCGGGCGGGCACCGCGCTGGGAGGCAGGTGCTTGGCGACCCGCGGAGCCGCCCGACCGCGATCTTTGCTGCCTCCGACGAGATCGCCATTGGCATCATCCTGGCCGCCCGCGAACTCGGCCTCTCGGTGCCCGAGGACGTGTCGATCATCGGGATTGACGACCATCCGCTCGCAGAGTTGTTCGGATTGAGCTCGATCCGCCAGGACCCGCAGCAGCAGGGCGAACTCTCCGTCGCCCTCGTTTTGGACGCTTTGGCGGCCCTTTCGCGCGGCGAGTCCCCTCCCCCGGCCAGGCACACACTGATCCCCGCTTCCCTCGTCATCCGCACGAGCACCTCGGCACCGCGCGGCGCGAGAATCGGAGCATGAGCGACTCCAAGAGCCCACCGTCCGCAACGTCGCAGAGCGGTCCCGCTGTGAGGTGGAACGGTCGTGCCACACTGCCCGTTCATCGCCGCCTGACTGCGCAAGCACTCCGACGTGGACGTTCGAACTCGCTGGCCCGAGGACTGAGTTTCGGCGGATGCAATTCAGGCGGATGCAGTTCGAGCGGGCGCAGCCGTCGCGACGATCTGCTGTAATGCCCAGGTGTTGCCGTCTGGGTCGGCGAAATAGGCGTACTGCACCCCGCCGAGGTTTTGTATCTCACTGACCTCAAGCGAGCGGGCCGCCAGTTCTGCTCGAGCGGCCGCGATGTCGTCGATGACAAGGTGCAGGGACCGGACGACTCCCTCCTCAGGCCCGGGACCCATCCCGGCCCCCACGACGATCGAGCAGGCCGAGCCGGGCGGAGTGAGCTGCACGACGCGCATCGTGGCGGAGGGGCGCACATCGTGGTCGAGGTGGAAGCCAACGACCTCTGTGTAGAAGGCGACGGAGCGGTCGACGTCGGTGACGGGGAGGGGAACGAGTTCGAGTCGCATCTGCACTCGACCAGTGTGGCCCCGTGCGGTGGTAACGGTGTGAATGAACCCATCGAACGCCGCGCCCCCGGAGGCGCGCCTTTTACGGATCAGTCGCGGCTGGATCAGGCGCTCGGGCCGACGACGAGGCGCTCGTGCATGATCTCGACGGCGCGCTCGAGGACGTAGCGGTCGGCCGGAGTGAGGTCGGCAAAGAGGGGTGTGAGCGCCTCGCCCAGGTCGGTGCGCCAGGCTTCCAGCGCCTGTGCGCCGACGGGAGTGAGGCGGATCTGCCACGCGCGGGCGTCCGCCGGATCGACGACGCGGTCGAGCCAGCCGGAGCCGACCAGATTCTTCACGATCTTGGTCATCGTTGGCTGCGAAACGCGACTCTGCACGGCCAACTCGCCCAGGCGCATCGGCCCCATCGAAAGCAGGACCGAGAGCGTGCGCCAGACGGCGTGTGACTCCTGATTGCCGGTGGCCCGCGCGGCGAGCCGGGTGATCCGATGGGTCACCGACACGAAGTCGCTCAGGAGTTCACTGAGCGAGATCTCGCTCGGCGAAATATCGCGAGCGGGGAGCCCGGCCAGCGGATCGGGTGCAGTCACGGTCCGATCCTAGGGGCGCGACCAGGCACGCAATCGGGAGCGGCGCAGAAATGACGCAGGGCGCCACCTCCGAAGAGATGACGCCCTGCAACAGGGGACTTACTTGACGGTGACGGTCGCGCCGGCAGCCTCGAGCTGAGCCTTAGCCTTCTCGGCGGCCTCCTTGTTGACGGCCTCGAGGACAGCCTTGGGGGCGCCGTCCACGACAGCCTTCGCCTCGCCGAGGCCGAGGCTGGTGAGCGCGCGGACCTCCTTGATGACCTGGATCTTCTTGTCGCCGGCGGCCTCGAGCACGACGTCGAACTCGATCTGCTCCTCGACCTCCTCGGCGGGGGCAGCGGCGCCGCCGCCGGCCGCGGCGACCGCGACGGGAGCAGCAGCGGTGACCTCGAAGACCTCTTCGAACTTCTTAACGAACTCCGAGAGCTCGATGAGCGTGAGCTCCTTGAAGGCCTCGATGAGCTCGTCCTGCGTGAGCTTTGCCATGATTTTTCTCCTTGTTTTCTTTGTCTACAAACCGCGTGCGTCCTGCCTCCCGGAAAGGGAAAAGGTCAGCTCGCGGACTCCTGCTTCTCGCGCAGCGCCTCGACCGTGCGAACGGCCTTGGACAGCGGTGCGTTGAACAGATATGCGGCACCGAACAGCGAGGCCTTGAAGACGCCGGCGAGCTTGCCGAGCAGAACTTCGCGGGACTCGAGGTCGGCGAGCTTGCCCACCTCTTCTGCGGTCAGCGGGTTACCGTCGAAGTAACCGCCCTTGACCACGAGGAGAGGGTTTGCCTTGGCGAAGGCACGCAACGACTTGGCGACGGCGACAGGGTCGCCGTGCACGAACGCGATGGCCGAGGGGCCGGCGAGCTCGTCGTCGAAAGACGAGATCCCGGCGTTGTTCGCCGCGATCTTGGTCAGCGTGTTCTTCACCACCGCGTAGGTTGCGTGCTCACTGATGTCTGTGCGCAGCGTCTTCAGCTGCGCAACGGTGAGACCGCGGTACTCGGTCAGCAGAACAGCCGTCGAACTCTGGAACTTCTCCGTGAGTTCGGCAACCGAGGCTTCCTTGTTCGCCATGGCTACTCCTGTGAATTCTCGTGCCGGTAGCCCGAAAGCAGGAAAAGAAAAAAGCTCCGGCACAGGGGCACGGAGCTTCGGGAGACGCGATGATCGCGGACAGAATCTCTTGCACCTGCGCGGGCCATTCGCTTCGCGAATCCTTCGTCCGGTGGCGATTCACGGGGCCGGGGCCCTGCTCGTGCGCACACCGGAAACCGGCGGTCTTTGGCTTCGGACAGAATACGTCGTCGCGGCACGCGGGCGCAAGTCGAGCCGGAGAGCCAGTCGAGCCGGAGGGTCAGCAGGCGCGATGCTGGAGGCATGACCGGTCCGTCCTCGTCCTTGCCCCGCGGCGCTGACTCCGCCATCGCCTCAGTGGAGGCTGAACTGAGCACTTTGTTCAATCGCGTCCGCGCGGCGATGCGCTCCAACGCCGAGCGCCTGCATCCGGAACTCACACCCCTTGGCTACAAGACACTCTCGGCGCTCGAGCGGTGCGGTCCCGTGCACTCCGGCGCTCTGGCGGAGCTGCTCGAGATGGACAAGTCCGCCCTGAGCCGCCAAATCACCGCGCTGGACCGGCTGGGCTTGCTCGCCAGGACTCCCGATCCCCGGGACGGCCGCGCCACCATCCTCTCGGTGACGCCCGAGACGGCACGGAAGCTCCGCGAAGTCCGCAGCTCGAGCAAGGCGCTGATGCACGAGGAGTTGCGCCGCTGGGACCTCATCGACGTCGAACTCTTCGCCTCTCTACTGCACCGGATCAACGCCCTCGACATCTGACGCCTAGCATCCCCCAAGACCGGGGACAATCGGCGGACGGGGCCCGTCCGACTGCGTAGTTTCGAAGTCGATGGACTTGCAACGCTCCGCCTCCGCCACTCTCCCCGACAACATCGACGGCGCACTCGCCCTCGCTCGGACCCTCAACGCCGACGCTCCGCTGCCTGGAACGGGGCGGACCGCGCAGCTACATGCCCTGCTGCGTCGGCTAGCACGGCACGACCTCGGCGTCGCCCGGGCGCTCGAGCCGCACCTCGATGCGCTCGCGATCCTCGGCGAGGCGGGGCTCACGCCAACCGGGTCCGGGCTCGCCGCCGAGGCAACGTGGGGTGTGTTTGCGGCTGAGGGAGGCGACGATCCGCTCGTCGCGCGGGAGCGGGACGGCCACTGGCTGCTCGACGGAGTGAAGCCGTGGTGCTCCCTCGCCGACCGCCTCGACGCGGCTCTGGTCACCGCGCACGTCGCTGACGCCTCCGGTGAGCGCCGCCTCTTCGCGGTGCCACTGCGCGAGGGCACGGCGGCACCGGAGGCAGGCGCCTGGCACGCCCGTGGCCTTATGGAAGTGCCGAGCGGCCCGGTCCGCTTCTCTGGTGCCCGCGCTGAGCCCGTGGGCGAGGTCGGCTGGTACCTGTCGCGGCCCGGCTTCGCGTGGGGCGGGATCGGCGTCGCCGCCTGCTGGCACGGCGGGGCGCTCGGCGTCGCCGCCGCTGTCGCTACCGCGGCTGCCCGACGCGAGGACCCGCACCTGCTCGCGCACTTGGGCGCCATCGACACCGCACTCTCGGCGTCGCGACGCGCGCTCGACGAGGCAGCCTCGGCTATCGACGCGGGCGACGCCGACGGTGCGCGGGGATCGCTGCTGGCCAAGCGAGTCCGGGCGAGCGTCGCGGGAGCGGTGGAGGAGATTCTCCTGCGTGCGGGCCGGGCCCTCGGCCCCGCTCCGCTGGCCCTTGATGCCGAGCACGCCAAGCGGGTCGCCGATCTCGCGCTCTACGTGCGCCAGCACCACGCCGAGCGCGACGATGCGGCTCTCGGTTGCTCCGTGCTCGCCTCCGGCGAAACGGCAGCCTGGTGAGCCGGCCGTTCGACGGACGTCTCGAAGGCACTCCCATCGAGCGGTGGAGCGCCGACGGACGTCGCGAGCACCTCCCAGAGCTGACACTGCCGCGCGGGATCGAGCGCCTCGTCGTGGTCGTCGCCCATGCCGACGACGAGACGCTGGGCTGCGGTGGCACAATCGCGCTCGCCCGACGGCACGGCATTCCAGTCGACGTCGTGATCGTGACCGACGGAGCGGCCTCGAACGGCGGATCCGACGCCGCACTCGCCGCAGAGCGCCGATGTGAGGCTGCGGCGGCACTCGAACAGCTGGGGTCGGGCATCGGGCTCACCTTCCTCGACCTGCCGGACTCCGCCACCCCCGAGCACCGCGAGCGAATCGAACGCGAGGTGCGCGAACGTGTGGCAGAGGCTTCCGGCTCGGTCCTGCTCCTCTCGACCTGGGTCGGCGACGGGCACCGTGACCACCGGATCATCGGCGACGTCTGCGCGGAGGTCGCGCAGGACCTCGGTCATCCGCTGCTGGCGGCACCGATCTGGTTGTGGCACTGGGCCGAGCCGGACGACCCCGAGGTACCGTGGGACGCGCTCGTCCGCGTCCGGCTCGACGACGAGCTGCGCGAGCGGACCCGGCGGGCACGCGCCTGCTATCTGAGCCAGACGCGGCCGGCACCCGACGGGACGGGGTCGGTACTGCATCCGCTCTTCCTGCGCACCTTCGCGGGAGACGACCGACTGGTAAGGATCGGCTGGTAAGGATCGGATGAGCTACTTCGATGAGCTGTATGCGCGGCACGAGGACCCCTGGGGATACACGAGCCGCTGGTATGAGCAGCGCAAGCGCGCTCTGACGCTGGCGAGCCTCCCCGAGCAGCGCTACGGGTCGGTGCTCGAGATCGGAGCGTCGATCGGGGTGCTGGCTGAGGCACTCGCCGACCGCGCCGACCGCCTTCTCGCTCTCGACTTCTCAGCCGCGGCCGTCGAGCGGGCGGCCCGCCGCCTGGCACCGCTCGAGCATGTGCGGGTCGAGCACCACGACATCACCTCCGGCGTCCCGGAAGGTCCCTTCGACCTCGTCGTGCTCTCGGAGGTCGGTTACTACCTCCGGCCGACCGCGCTGGCGAGCGTGCTGCACAGCATCCGGGAGAGCCTCGCTCCCTCCGGAGAACTGGTCACGGTGCACTGGCGCCACCCGATCGAGGGGCTGGAGCTGGACGGCGACGCTGTGCAGGCGGCCGTGGCCGAATTGGGACTGCACCGGCTCGCGCGGCACGAGGAGGAGGACCTGCTGCTCGACGTCCACGCCCGCGACCCCCGCTCGGTCGCCCGCCGGACGGGGCTCGTGTGAGCCACGTCGAGCAGGTGATCGTCGTTGTGCCGGCTCACGACGAGCAGGAGCGGATTGGCGGGCTGATCGCCTCGATTCAGGCCAGCGTCGTCTCTCTCGGGCGAACCGCTCCCGGACTCCCCGTGCGAGTCCTCGTCGCGGCCGACGGCTGCACCGACGCGACCGTTACGCGCGCTCACACGGCCGGCGCTGAGGTGCTGGAACTCGAACGCTGCGGCGTCGGCGCCGCCCGCTCCGCCGGAATCGCCCGTCTGCTCGACTCCGTCTCCGCTCCCGCCGAACGCGTCTGGATCGCCAACACCGACGCCGACACGGTGGTGCCGTCGGAGTGGCTGGCCGCGCACATTGAGCACGCCCGGCACTGGGACGCCCTCCTCGGCACGGTGCGACCCGACGCGGCCGACCTCTCTCCCGAGGCCTACGCGCGCTGGCGCGATGTGCGGGCGCGGGAGGAGGCGGTCGGGAGCATCCACGGGGCGAATCTCGGGGTGCGCGCCAGCGCCTATCTCGCGGTCGGCGGATTCGGCGCGGAGCTGGTACACGAGGACGTGCTGCTCGTCGAACGGCTGCGGGCCAGCGGCGCCAGGGTCGGAGCGACGGATCGCGGCGAGGTGGTGACGTCGGGCCGCCGGGACAATCGCGTCGAGGGCGGATACGGCGGATATCTGCACGCTCGCTTCTCGGCTGAGACGACGTCCTCCTCCGTCTGAATCGGCTATACGCGCACGCGGAACACGATAAGAGGGGGTCGTGTCAATGGTCGGGGCCCGGTTTGTCACGCGTTGCGCAGGAGAGTCAAATAGGTGTCGAGCACGGCTCTGTGCTCTCCGACGGAAGGGTCACCGCATGAATCCCCGCCTCGTCCTGCTGGCATTGGTCGCCTTCGTCGCGTATGTGTTCGGCGCCCGCGCCGGCCGCGGCCGCTACGAAGAACTCCGCCATCTCGCGCTCGGCGTGTGGAACGACCCGGCCACGAAGAAGACGCGCAAGAAGCTCAAAAAGACTTCGAAGCGCGAGGCGAAACAGCTCACCGCAATCGTCGGCAAGGCACGCGACAAGGTGCAGCGCTCCCTCCGCTGACCACCGCTCTACTGACGCCGGCCTGTCCGGCGTCCTCGCTCGCATCGGAACGGCCGGTCGAGCACACTACGAAGGAGAAATATCATGGGCATCATCAGCTGGATCATCCTCGGCCTTATCGCCGGGGCGCTCGCCAAGCTCATCCTCCCGGGCAAGCAGGGCGGCGGATGGATTATTACCATCGTCCTCGGAATCATCGGCGCTCTGCTCGGCGGGTTCCTCAGCACGCTCTTCGGCATTCAGGACGCCGTGAACGGCATCAACATCGTGAGCATCATCGTCTCCGTTGTCGGAGCGATCGTCGTCCTCCTTATCTACGGCGCTATCACCGGCCGCAAGTCCCGCGCGTAAGCTGCGCGCTTCGAAGGCCCTCGGCACTCTGCGCCGGGGGCCTTCGTCGTCCCCACCCTCCTTCTACCACCCGTGCCACCCTCACCGGGGGGAAGCCTCCGCAAGGGGTTGATGCAGGGCGGTGGGAGCGATGGACTGGAAAGACGACGGCGCGGCTTCACTGCGCCGCCGACCCCACGAAAGGACGTGACTCGAGTATGAGCAACGAGACCAAAACTGTCCCCACGATTACCCTGAACAACGGCATCGAGATCCCGCAGCTGGGCTTCGGCGTCTTCCAGATCGACCCCGCCGAGACCAAGGAGGCGACCCTCGCCGCCCTCGAGGTCGGCTACCGCCACATCGACACGGCTGAGATGTACGGCAACGAAGCGGGCGTCGGTGAGGCAGTGCGCGCCTCCGGACTCGACCGCTCCGACGTCTTCGTCACGAGCAAGCTGAACAATGGCTTCCACGCCCGCGAGGACGCGCTTGCCGCGATCGACACCACCCTCGGCGAGCTGAAGTTCGACTATGTCGACCTCTTCCTCATCCATTGGCCGCTGCCGAATGTCGGCGACTACGTCGAGACCTGGAAGGCGATGGAGGAGATCTACCGCAGCGGCAAGGCGAAGGCGATCGGCGTCTCCAACTTCCAGACCAACCACCTCAACCGGCTTCGCGCCGAGGCCACCATCGTCCCGGCCGTGAACCAGATTGAGGTGCACCCGTACCTCGTGCAGCAGGAACTCCGCGCCTACGGCACCGAACACGGCATCGCGACCGAAGCCTGGTCGCCCATCGCGCAGGGCCTCGTACTCGAGGACGACACCATCACACGCATCGCGCGCAACGTCGACCGCAGCCCCGCGCAGGTTGTCCTCCGCTGGCACATCCAGCGCGGCGACATCGTCTTCCCGAAGTCGGTCACGCGTGCACGCGTGGAGGAGAACTTCGCGCTCTTCGACTTCGAACTCGACGACGAAGCAATGACCGACATCACGGCGCTCGACCGCGGCCACCGCACCGGTCCGGACCCGGACACCTTTAACATGATCCCGAGTTGACCTTTGTGCTCATGAGATGACCTCCGGCTCGCTGAATCCGCGGATTCGGCGAGCCGGAGGTGTTTATGCCAGCCGGGCGGTTAGGGTCGGCGGGAGTCGCGCCAGGAGTGCTCGGGTGCGTAGCCGAGTACCGTGCGGGCGTGGTCGATGGAGAGAAGCGTGTCGTTGACTCCGAGGTCTCCACGCAGCTCGACGCCCGGGAAGACCTCGGCGACCAGCTCAGCGTTGGGTCGGGTCATGACCGTGTCAGCTGCCGCGATGATGAAGCGGTCGAACCCCGTCGTCTCGGCCAGGAGCGCCTTCTCGACCGCCTGCGCACCGTCACGGCCGTCGATGTAGCCCCACAGGTTCCACTTGCGCAGCGTCGCATCGGAGTCGAACGACGGGAATGCGGCGTAATCCGACTCGTCCATCACGTTCGAGAAGCGCAGGCCCATAATCTTCAGGTCCGGGTGCCAGCGGCAGAGCTCGATCGCCAGCTGCTCCTCCAGGTGCTTGGTCAGCGAGTAGACCGACTCGGGACGCGCCGGGTACTGCTCGTCGACCGGGATGTAGGGCGGCGGGACGTCGAAAGGCAGGCCGAGCACCGTCTCGCTGGAGGCATAGACGATGGTGCGGATGCCGGCGCGGATCGCTCCATGAAACGCATTGAACGTGGCGATCATGTTGTTGTGGAAGGTGGCCACGTCGGGCACGATGCCCGGCGCCGGGATCGCGGCGAGGTGCACGAGCGCGTCGACTCCGTCGTACTGGTCGCCGACTCCCTGCAGGGCGTCGACCACCTGGCCGTAGTCGGTGATGTCGATGCGGACGAAGCCCGCACCGCGATCCCCCGTGCGGTCCAGATTGAAGACCTCGTGCCCGGAGCCGCGGAGACGGGTGACGACGCTGCGGCCGAGCTTGCCGGATCCACCGGTGACTGCGATTCTCATGCCCGAACGCTAACGATCCGCCCGACGCCCGGGGAGGGGTGGCGAATCAGTCGCGGGAGTGGAGCGAGATGCCGTCGCCGACCTCGGGAGTCGTCTCATCGGCGACCAGTTCGGTCCAGCGGCGCAGTGCCGCGGCGCCGGCCGTGTCGTTGACGGCTCCGTCGACGACGAGCACCGGGTACGGCTTCTCGGGGACGCCCTCGGCGGGCCGCACATCGACGTGGGCGACGTCGTACGCGTGCTCGAACAGCCAGTCGGCCATCGCGTAGTCGGTCCGGGAGTCGCCGACGGTGCGCCAGCGCTGCGGGATTGCGCCGGTCGCGCCGAGGAGTTCGACGGCGCGCTGGGCGCCGAGATCCTTGCCGACCCGGTTCGACTCGATATCGGTCGAGATGACGGTCGGGTCGATCCGGAAGGTGACCATCCCCTCTTCGTTCGGGTAGCGGATGCCGCGCCGCTCGACTCCGAGACCCGCCGCGGTCATGATCTGCAGAGCATCGGCGTCGAAGACGAGCTGGCGCTCGAGATAGTCCTCGTTCGCCAGGTCGACCAGCTGCTCCGCCGAGACCATCGCACGCTTGGTCTCGTCGAAGAAGACCAGATCGTCGTAGTCGGAGCGGATCATCCGCTCGAGGTCGCGGACGACCGGTTCGGGGATCGCGAGTGACTCGTCGACGATCGGCTCCGAGGTGCCGCGGTAGTCGACGGTGAACCAGACGGCGCCCTTCTCGCAGATGCAGACGATGCGCGCGTCGGCGGAGACACCGCGCTCTAGGAGGGCGGGCAGCACGCGTTCGCGCAGGAAGGCGTCGGAGCGGCCAGTGTTGAAGACGATCGGGATTCCAGCATTGGCGAGGGCGACGAGGTCGTCCGCGATCGCGGGGATCGAGATAGTGCGCGTGACGGGGCTGGCGATGGGGCCGTCGACGTCGAGGAGAAGGCCGAGCGGGGGCAGTGTGGCAGTCATCGTCCCCATTCTGCCGTGCGGGCCCACCCTCCTCCGCGAGATACCTCTTGGATACGCCTGCTTCGGCGCGTCGCGTGCCTAAGAGGCGTCTCGCGGAGGGGGAAGAGGGGACGGGCACAGAGGCGGGGGTTAGGGGGCTTGGATGATGAGGGTGCGCTGGGTGAGGGTGCCGGCGGCGGAGAGGACAGCGAGGGTAATCAGGGTCTCGGAGTCGCGGCAGTCGACCGAGACGGCGGAGTAGGCGGAAGCGGCGAGAGAGACGGGGGTGCCGTCGGCTGCATCGGTGGTGCCGGTGGCGAGGCGGGCGGAGACGCCCCCGCTCGTCTCCCAGGAGAGGGACACGGGGACGGTGGCGGTGCGGTCGCCGGCGCAGTCGACGGAGGCGGCGGCAAAGGAGAGGACGGTGGGGGCCGCGGCGGCGGGCGGCGCGTCGGAGGCCGCGGTGGTCGAGGCGGCGCTGGGGTCCGGGGCAGCGGACGAAGAAGCGGCTGTGGCCGAACTCTCGGTCGTCGCTGCGGTGGCCGGGACAGAGGTAGCCGGAGCAGAGGTAGCCGGGGCAGAGGTAGCCGGGGCAGAGGTGGCGGGTGCTGCGGAGGCGGACGGCGACGACGCGGCGGGCGACGCATCCGGGCCCGCCGGGCGGACGAGGAACACGATCGCCACGACGACGGCGACGACGCCGAGAACGGCGAGAACGATCCCGGCGGTGCGGGTGGAGCGGGACGGCATCGGTCCTCCTGGGGACGGACGGGACGGGGAGGGACCGGGCGGCGTGCACCCGATCCCTCCCCGCGTCGAGCGTTATGCGCGGTCGGCCTGGCGGCGGCTGCGGGCGATCAGCAGGGCGCCGAGCCCGAGAGCGAGCGCGCCTCCCGAGAGCAGCAGCCACGAGCCAGCCTCGACTCCGGTCGAGGCGAGGCCGCCGGGTTGAGTCGGCGCGGTGATGGGCGCGGCCGTGGCGGTTGGCGCGGGGCTCACGGTCGGCCCCGGCGAAACGGTCGGAGCCGCAGTCGGCTCAGGCGAGACGGTCGGCTCAGGCGAGACGGTCGGCTCAGGAGCCGCAGTCGGCCCCGGCGAGGCCGTCGGCTCCGGAGCCGCAGTCGGCTCCGGCGAGACCGTCGGCCCCGGCGTCGGAGTCGGCTCCGGGGCCCCCGGCACCTCGACGGCCGCGCCCTCCGGCGCCACCGCTAGCAGCGCCCGAGCCACGTCACTGAACGCGCCGACCGGGTGGTTGCGGAACACCGGCGACGTGCCGAAGAGGAACGCCTCTGTGCCCGACTGTGTCGAGAACGAGACGGCCGAGGCCTTCCCGGCCGCGTCACTCCTGGACTGTCCCTCCGAGTCGACCCAGTGCCCGGCGACGAACGTGTCCTCGGCGGCGTAGCTCTGCTCGACTGCGACGGACTCGTCGAAGCCTGCAAACCACAGTGCCGGCGAGACGAACGCGGTGTCCTGCGCGTAGTCGCCGAGGACGCCATCGGCCGGCGTCTCGACCGAGACGATGCCGTTGGAACTCTGGGTGCCGGTCTGCGCGGTGAGCGTCGCGAGGCCGAAGTCGGCGACGAACGCCGCTCCTGCGCCGCCACGGCCGACGACGTCGCCGCCGGCCGCGAGGAACTCCTCGACAACGGTTCGGCCCGCAGCCTGCTCCGGAGTGAAGGAGAGCGCGCGTCCGACGTAGAGCACGTCGGCGCCCTCGAGGCTGGCGGTGCCCGAGGTGAGGGTGTCGGGAGCGACGACGACCACGTCGGCGAAGCCGAGCTTGGCCAGTGCGTCGCGGTCCTCGTGCGTGCCGGAATAGGCGACGCGGAGTGCATCGAGCGCCTTCCCGTCCTCGGCGCGCACACGCTCGGCGGTGGTCGCGATGAAGTCGATGCCGAAGACGGCGGCGGCTTCCTCGGCGGCGGCCAGTCCCGCAGCGTCGGCGCGGAGGGCGACGGTGCCGTCCTCGAACTGCTCAAGCGCGACTCCGTCGGCCAACAGCGCGTTGACGGCCTGGTACTCCACGACGCCGCGCGGCTCGAAGGCCAGGTAGTCGGCACCCGTGGGAACGGAGCCGGTCGGCGCGATTGCGGTCACCGGCTCCAGGCTGACAGTCGGGAGCGGGTCGGTGGTCGAACCAATCGCCTGCACGTCGGCGCCCCACAGGAGCGACAGGCTCCACGCCGAGACGTCGTACATCTCAGGCACGCGGCTCGAGATGTCGCTGCCCTCGGCGAGCAGGACGTTCGCCAGCCCACGCACCGACTGGTGCATGTCGACCAGGTAGGTGCCCGCGGGGTAGGACACTCCTCCGACACTCGTCGCAGCCGTGGTGCGCGAGACCTCGACGCCGTGGGCGAGGAGCTGCGCGACGAGGGTCTCGGCATCGGAGACGGAGCGCTGCGTGCCGTCGACGGGGATGACGTAGGCACGCGGATACTCGGTCGTGTAGACGTCCGTCTCGTCCCAGATCTCGGTCCACTCGGACGGCATACCGCTGGGTAGATCAGCCGCGGAGACATCGGCGGGGATGTCGACGGCGGGAGCCCCGGTGACACCGCGCTCGAAGATCGCGACCTGGTTGCTCAACAGGGCGTCGCGGTTCGCGTCAATGTAGTCGACGGAGGCGTCCATGACGATCCCAGCGACCTCAATATCGATGTCGGCGTTGGCCTGACCCTCGGCGATCTCCTCCGGAGTCTCGTTGGGCGTGCGGCCGAGCGGCAGCTCCACCGTATTGGTGATTGCGCCCTGGAAGGCGACGTACTGCGGAGCGAAGATGGGCGGCCAGTCGTCCCAGCCCGCGCGAATGTCGCGGTAGGGGATCAGGATCTTGCCGGTGTTGTCGGTCGTGGCACTACCGTCCTCGGCGAGGTAGGTGTTGCCGGGCACGTCGGCCTCGACGACGCGGCGCTCGATTTCGAGCGCGGTCGCGTAGGCGTGCGGGAGGAAGAGGTCGTACTCGTAATTCTCACCGTGCGGCGGACCGCAGGGCTCGACCTGGAGGATCCCGGTGTAGCCGTGGATGTCGATGAAGTAGGTGGGCTGAAGCACGCTGGAGAGGTCGCGGATCACGGCCGCCTCGCTGGTGGCTCCGGTGATCATGTCGCGGTTGGGGTCGTAGCCCGCCGCGACCGCGCGCTGGCCCAGGGCCCGGCCGTCCGGGTTGTTGGTGACGGTGAAGTAGAGGCGGTTGCCCTCCAGCAGGGCCTCGGTTTCGGCGTCCTCGGCGGTGGCGACGCCCTCGATGTAGTCAAGGATCGCGTCGCTCCCCTCCCACTCGTTGCCGTGGATATTGCCGTTGAACCACACCGGTACCTTGTAGCCGGCCATCAACTCGGCGTCGGCGGCAGCGGCGGCGGGCTCGTACTTGAGACGGTCGCGCCACTCGGTCTGCTGGGCAGTCTCGGCCGCAGTCTCGGGAGCGGTGACGGTCACCAGGTAGATGTCGCGGCCGAGGCCGGACTTCCCGACGACCTGCGTCGAGACACGGTCGGAGCGGGCGGCGAGCGCGTTGAGCTGCGGCGCGATGGCGTCGTAGGGAGTGACTCCGCGCAGGAGCGATGCGTCGGTGGGGTCAGTGGGCACCTCGGTCAGCGGGGTCTGCAGCGGGTAGCTGGCAGGGACCGTGATCGGCGCCGAGGGAGGTCTGACGAGGTCGACGCGGCTGTAGTCCGCGGCGGTGGTCGTGGCGGCTGTGGTCGTGGCGGTCGCGGGCGGCGCGACCAGCAGTCCGCCGGCGGCGAGCGCAAACGCTGCGCATCCGGAGGCGAAGGCGATTCGAGATCTCAATCGGAGTTCTTCCTTGTCGAGGAGTGACGGACGGGCCACCGTCGGCGTCTAAACCTCCGAACTGAGTGTGAACCCTTTCAGGAACCTAAACCCCGCATGTTTCCGCCACGTGTCGGCTAGATCTCCGCCGCGAGATGCCTTTCGGTACGCCTCGCGAGTCGCGTACCGAAGAGGCATCTCACGGGAGCAGCCAGAACGTGGTCGAGGTAACACGATCCCGAGGGCGACGATGCCCAGGGTGTAGTGCTCGGGCATGACGCCCTCCTCTGCCCGCGACGGCGCGTGCCGTCACGCCCAAGGAACGTTGGGCGCACCCCTCGCTCCGCGCGGCCGCAGAGCTTTAGCGTGGATGCATGGCACTGACGCTCCCCGAACCTCGGCTCCCCTCCCTCCTTGACTCCCCCGTTCTGCGCTGGGGGGTGATTGCCCCGGGCTCTATCGCGACCTCGTTCGTGGAGGCACTGCAGAAGCACACGCGGCAGCGAGTCGTCGCCGTCGGCTCTCGCTCGCTCGAGCGGGCCGAGCGCTTCGCGAGTCGCTTCGGGATCGAGCGAGCGTCGGCCGGCTACGAGGCCGTCGTCGACGATCCGCAGGTCGACGTCGTCTACATCGCGTCGCCACACTCCGAGCACGCCCGGCAGGCGCTGCTCGCCATCGCGGCGGGCAAGCACATCCTGGTCGAGAAGCCGTTCGCGCCGACTCCGGGCGAGGCCGAGATGATTGTGCACGCCGCCCGCGACGCCGGAGTCTTTGCAATGGAGGCCATGTGGATGCGTTACCTCCCGCACATGGACGTCGTTCGGCAGCTGCTCGCAGACGGGGCGATCGGCGCGACGGCGCTAGTCTCGGCCGACTTCGGCGCGGCCTTCGAGTTCGACCCGGCCAGTCGCATCTTCGACCCGGCGCTCGCCGGCGGCGGTCTGCTGGACGTCGGCGTGTACGCCTCCTCCTTCGTCTCGATGGTCGCTGGGACTCCGCGGAGCACGGTGGTCGCGGGCAGCCTGACCTCGACGGGCGTCGATGCCACCGCGACGATAGTCGGCAGCCACGCCCACGGCGTGCAGTCAGTGTCCACGTCGACCGTGCTGGCCACTACCCGTCATGCGGCGAGCGTCGCGGGCAGCGAGGGGCGGATCGACGTGCACCCGTCGTTCTGGACCCCCAGCGGTATCACGCTCACCCGCGACGCCGAGAGCGCGTCCTGGACAGACGAATCGCCGCTGCAGGGCGGCGAGGGCCTGGCCTGGGAGGCGCTGCATGTCGCCGAGTACGTGACCGAGGGGCGCACTGAGTCGCCGCTGCACCCGCTCGACGAGGTGGTGCAGGTGGTGCGGACGCTCGACGACGCGCGCCGCCGACTGGGCGTCTCGGTGTAGCGGCCGGCGTGCGATTCGCAGGACCCGGTGCGATTCGCAGGAGTCGGTGCGATTCGCAGGGGTCGGTGCGATTCGCAGGGGTCGGTGCGATTCGCAGGGGATCGGCCACGTCCGGAGGCTGATCACCCGCAGGATGAGGCTCCGGGCGCGGATCCCCTGCAGATCGCACCAGCCCCTGCAGATCGCACGTCGGTCCTGCGAATCGCACCGACTCCTGCGAATCGCACGCCAGCCGCTCAGTCCGCCGGTAGCTCCACGCGGAAGCTCGTCCGCCCCGGCGTCGACTCCACAAGTACCCGCCCGCCGTGCGCGTCGACCACGGCCGCCACGATCGCCAGCCCGAGCCCTGTGGATCCGGTCGTCCGCGCCCGGGACGAGTCGCCGCGAGCGAACCGCTCGAACAGAACCGGCACTAACTCCGGTGCGATGCCCGGGCCGGAGTCGGTGATCGTCACGACTGCGATCGCCCGACCCTCGGACCGCTCCTTCACCAGCGCCGCCACCACGCGGGTGCCGGGCGGAGTGTGCACGGCAGCGTTTCGCAGCACATTCGCGACCACCTGGTGCAGCCGGAAGCCGTCGCCGCGGATCTCGATCGGCTCCTCCGGCAGTTCGAGGTCCCATTCGTGGTCAGGTCCGGCGGCGTGAGCATCCGAGACGGCCTCGATCAACAGCAGCGTCAGGTCGACCGACTCCTTCTCGAGGGCGCGGCCCTCATCGAGGCGGGCGAGCAGCAGCAGGTCCTCGACCAGTGAGGTCATCCGAGTGGCGGCCGATTCGATCCGGTCGAGGGAGTAGGCGGCCGCCTCGGACAGCTCGGTTTCGCCGCGCCGGGGAAGTTCGGCGTACCCGCGGATCGCGGACAGCGGCGTGCGGAGTTCGTGCGAGGCGTCGGCGACGAACTGCCGGACCTTGTTCTCGCTCGCCTGCCGCGACTCCAGCGCCCCGGTGACATGGTCGAGCATGCGGTTGAACGCGGCACCCACCCGGCCGACCTCGGTGCGCGTATCGGCATCCTCCTCCGGGACCCGCTCGACCAGCTCGACGTCACCGCGGTCCAGCGGCAGCTCGGCGACCCGCGTCGCTGTCGCCTCCACCCGCTCGAGCGGACGCAGAGCCACGCGGATGATCGCCGTGGCGATCAGCGCCACAAGCAGCATCGCGAGCAGCACCACTGCGACGACCACCCAGGTGAGGGAGCCGAGCGTCTCGGTCACCTCGCCCAGCGGCACGCCGACGACAACGACGGAGCCATCGACGACGGCCGCCTGCACGCGGTACGTCCCGAGACTCCCCGGCAGCTCGAGAGTCACCTGGTTCCCCGCGGCGGTGACTGCGGCCTTGAGGACGGAGTCGGCGGGCTCGGAGAACTGCCGGCACACGTCGGCCGCGTCGATGTACGCGCCAACGAAGGAGCCGTCGAGTGCCTGCACCGCCGTGATGGTGCTGAGATTCTGGCTCGGTCCATTGCCGAAAGATCCACTCGGGCACGACGTAGCGCGTTCGATCGCGCTCGGCCCGGCGAATCCTCCCGGGCCGTCGAACGCCCGCAATCGCTGGATCGACTCCCGCAGCTGGACGCCCGTGCTCTCGTAGAGGATGCCCCGCAGCGAGAGCACGCTGACCGCGCCGACGATCCCCGCCGTCACCGCGACGAGCAGGACCACGGCGACGACCATCCGGCGTCGCAGCGTCCACGGGGCACGCCGACCGCCGCGGGAGCGCCGCAGCGCGGAGCGGGTCGCGAAATCGCCGAACGCGGGGCGGCCGCCGAGGGTCACTGGTCGGCGGGCTTGAGCAGGTAGCCGGCGCCGCGCACGGTGTGGATCATCGGCGAGCGTCCGGCATCGATCTTCTTGCGCAGGTACGAGACGTAGATCTCGACCACGCTCGACTTGCCGCCAAAGTCGTATGACCAGACCCGGTCGAGAATCTGCGCCTTGCTCAGCACTCGGCGCGGGTTGCGCATCAGGAAACGCAACAGCTCGAACTCGGTCGCGGTCAGCTCGATCTCATCGGTTCCGCGGCGCACCTCGTGGCTGTCCTCGTTGAGCACCAGGTCGCCGACCACCACCTCGGGATCGTCGGCGTCGCTCGCGAGCAGGGTGCTGCGGCGGATGAGGCCGCGCATTCGAGCAACCAGCTCCTCGAGCGAGAACGGCTTGGTCACGTAGTCGTCACCGCCCGCGGTGAGCCCGGCGATGCGATCATCGAGCGCATCTTTCGCGGTGAGGAAGAGCACCGGGGTCTCGCTGCCGTCCGCACGCACCCGCTGGAGCACCTGGAGTCCGTCGATGTCGGGGAGCATCACGTCGAGCACGATGACATCCGGCCGGAACTCGCGGGTGATCGTGATCGCGGCGCGGCCCTCGGCGGCCGTGCGCACCTCCCAGCCCTCGTAGCGCAGCGCCATCTGGAGCAGGTCGGTCAGCGTGCTCTCGTCATCGACCACGAGGACGCGGATGGGCGTCCCGTCGGCCCGCTTGAGGCGGGTACGCTGCGCGGGGGCGAGGTGCTTCGAGGGGACAGAGGTGCTCATGACTCCAGTATCGGGAGTTTCCTATGTGTACGCTATGAACCGTCGACGCCGCCGCTGTGGGCGCCCGATGCGCCGTCGGCGGATCTGCGGCGAGTTCCTTGGGCCCTTCGCTACGGCGAGTCTCGACACTGCGTCGGACAGTCGGTCACGACATTGAGCATTGCTTCAACAAGCGCGATCATTCGCGAAACGGTCGACTGATTGACGCCGACGAAATTGGCTATCGACTGCTCGGAGACGTTGTGGCCATAGTCGAGAAGAGTGACCTGCAGCGCTCCACTGCGAGCAAGAGTCGCAGTGGCCGCCCTCGGCGCCACTGCCAGATGGATTCGTTTTCGATCCGTTCGACGAGGATCGCGTAGTGCCCGGCCGTCATTCCCGTAGTAGCTGCTTGTGCACCGGCTGGTTCCTTTGCGAAGAGTTCCTGTCGGAAATTGCTTTTCAATCGCAACGAATCAGCCGGCGTTATTCGTGGCCGACACGCACGACTTCACCTCGATCAATCAGATTTTGCATAAGCCTCAATAGATCACACAGGTTGCCCATTAAGCGAAACACTCTAGAGAATGAGGCTTATGCAAAATTCGGGGAGGGCTTCACAAAAACCCTGGTCAGAGGCTTGTTCGCTGGGCGCGCCAGTGCATAAGCCTCAATTTATACCGAACACGGCAGGTAGCTAGTCGGCATGAAAACGAGCCACTGGCGAAGTTCCGTGGCGACCGGCCGCCCATCAACTAGCAGATGTTTCTCATCCGTGGTGCGCCGAGCGGCGAATGCGCAGCACTACACCCGAGCTGGGGGGTGGCATGGGTATTCCACTGTTGCTAACGTGCTGGGGAGCTAAACCCTCGGGAGTATTTTCATGAACAAGCGAATCATCGCGCTCGTCGTCGCAGCGGCCACCGTTATCGGAACGGTCAGCATCATGGCCGTCTGCCAGCCGGACGCAACGTCGGCCTCTGCCGCAACGGTAGAGGGGGCGACAGACCCGGCACTGAGGGGGCACAAGGTGTTCGAGGCCCTGTTCTTCTTGCAGGGCGGAGACAGCACTCGCGCTCTGCTCAAGAACGCAGACGTCTCTTCGCTCACTGATGACGAGATCGAGACCGTTCTGCAGGAGGTGGCGACTCCTGAGTCTGTTGCGAAAGTGCAGCATATTGAAGAGGAGTTGATTGCGAGCGACGCGAAGTACTTTTCACGGCTCGGTGCAACAGTTCTCGACGGCGACCCCGTCAAGGTGCAGCAAGACTTGACCAGCGCTTACGACCAAATGTTGCAGACTCCGACCATGGCCGAGGCGGTGCAGTCGCTGGAGGCAGAAAAGACTCATGTGCCGGGTGAGGTCGGAACGGATTGTGGCGTTGCGGTCGTCGTCGCACTCGGAGCTGTCATCGCGGTGACCGCCGTTGCGGCAGTGAACTACGCCCTTGCTGCCAACATCGCGCTCGGGTTCAACGTCGCGGCCGGGACGAACGTGGCCTATCAGAACAACGCCGTGGAGACGAAGTCAGCCGTCGTTGCTAGCACCAGTGACCGGTTCTCCGACGGCGTTGTCGCAGCGGTGATCGAGCAGTTCGGTCGCTGAATTGCCGCTCCTGACGTGGAAGAGGGGATCTTCCGCCCCCGCTTCTCGTCTGTCCATCGTGGTAGCCGGCATCGTTGGTCTGACGCTCGCCTTTTACGTGTTCCAAGGAGCGGTCAGTTTCAGGCCATCTGTACTTCCGCCGGCTCGGAACGACGTGATTCAGGTAACTCGGCAGATAGCACCACAGGGATGGGCGTTTTTCACAAAGGACGCGCAGAGCGACTACCTCGTCCCCTTCGAGGTCTCGGACAATTCGCTGGTAAACCGATCGGTTGATGTCAGCGCCTCTGCCGAATGGGCCCTCGGTTTCAATCGAATGGGTCGGGCACAGGGAGCTGAAATCGCGACCTTCCTGCAGGGGGTCGGGCAAGGAGCGTGGACGAAGTGCGGAACCGAAAACGCTTGTGAAGCGGTTGCGGCTGGGGAACCGCTCCGAGTTCACAATCCTCGCAACAATCCGACACTCTGCGGTGAGCTGCTCCTCGTTGCGCAGAAGCCTGTGCCGTGGGAGTGGCGGAACCTCCAAGCTGAGGCCCGCTTCCACGAAGCCATTTTCTTGGACGTTGCATGTTGACCCGAACTCGCGACTACTGGCTCAGCGAAACGCTTCGGTTGCCGACGCCATGGACCGCCCCACTCGGAGCCGCTCGTAGTCTGCTCGCCCTGGGTGCTGGTCTAACTTACCTACTGACTCCTTCGGCCGTTCTGTTCACGCCGGTAGACGGAGCATTGACTGCTCGTTGTGCTGCGAGCGTGGGCTGGCTGGCTTGGCCGTGCTGGCTCCCAGAGAGTGCGGTGGGCGGTGCGCAGGCGGTAGCGGGTTTGCTCTGTCTTTCTGTCGCGTCAGGTTGGTTCCCAGCCCTGGCCGCGGTCCCGACAGCGGTTCTTCTTCTCGCTCTGCCGATGACGAGCGCCGCACCGGACGGCGGAGACCAGCTCGCCGGCATCCTGGGGCTGCTCATGCTGCCCGTCAGTCTTACTGACTGGCGCCGACACTCTTGGACAGCTGTTCAGTCTGACCGAGGCCTCGGGTCTCGCGTCTATCTGGCTGATGTTGGCGTTGCTCTCGCGAAGCTGCAGGTTGCGGTGGTCTATCTCGTAGCCTGCCTGGGGAAGCTCGAGAGCTCGGAGTGGGTAAACGGGACAGCGCTCTTCTACTGGGTGCGAAACAATGTCTTTGGCGCGCCCTGGATCTTCCGGACGACCGCTGAGTGGGTCACATCGCAGCCGCCACTGGTCGCTGCGCTCTCGTGGGGGACACTCGTGCTGGAGTTCAGCCTCGCCATCTCAGTGTTCCTGCCGGTGTCATTCCGACTGCGGGTTTTACTGCCCACCGCGCTCGTGTTCCACCTCGGGATCTGGCTCGTCCTCGGAGTGTCGAGCTTCGCGTTCGTAATGTTCGCCGCCTTGCTGATTCTGGTCGTCCCGATTGGATGGTCCTCGTCTCGACCCCGGACGACACACCAGCGTGTGCACAAAGCAGAGGAGATACCAGCGTGACGGATCGAATGAACGGCCCCATTTGGATGAAGGTACTGGGAGCGTTTCTCCTGCTGAGTTTCGGCGGCATGGTCGCCCTTGCAGTCGTTCTCGTCGATGCGATAGGCGCAGTGCCAGCCACACTCACGATGCTCCCATCCGTACTCGTGCTCGCCGTCGGTCTGGTGCTCATCACCGCATCCGTTCGCGTGGACGTCGCCCGCGACATCGAGCTGCGGTTCATTCCGATCTGGCGGCGTCGGCTGGAATTTTCCGAACTACAGTCTGTCGGCGTCGAGGACCAGACGTGGTTCCGCTTCGGTGGCGTCGGCCTGCGGTGGCGGGGCAACGCGACCGGGTTGATCCTCGGGAATCGCCCTGCTCTCCTCCTGCGTACTCGCGGCAATCGGGAGTATGTGGTGCAGTGCCGTCACCCAGAGCGCGTCGCCGACCTCATCCAAGCTCGGATGGGTGCTCGATGACTGCTGGTTCACGGACTGTGCAGCGAGGAGGACCAGCAGGGGCGGATGACGCGACCGCCGCATGGCCGACAATCGCGGTCTTCGTGCTGGTCGCATTCGGACTTGCCTGGGCGGTGGAACTCTCGCTGTGGATCACGGGAAGCGGACTGTCGTCGGCGTTCGCCACAGTGCTCGTGCCAGCGATGATGTTCACACCCCTCGTCGCGACGCTGACGGTCGTGTTCCTGCAACGACAGCATGCGACCCGCGCGGTGCTGCGGCGACTCGGGATCTGGCTACTGCATCCGCTGAAACGAACAATCGGATTTACGGCCCTGGCCGTGCTCCTCGTCCCCGTCATCCTCCTTGCGGGGATCGGACTCGCCGCAGCACTCGGCTTCGTCACACTCGATATCGTCCATTTGTCAGGATTCAGCGCTGCCCTGGAAGCCGCCATCGGGGGGGCACTTCCCGTGTCGGTGTGGACGATCGCGACACTCCAACTCCTCAGCATCCCGATCGGTACCGCAGTGAACTCGATGCTCGCCTTCGGCGAGGAGGTCGGGTGGCGTGGCTGGTTACTTCCCGCGCTGCTGCCCCTCGGGACCTGGCCTGCGCTCATCATCACCGGTGTGCTGTGGGGCGCTTGGCACGCACCGATCATCCTGCTGGGCTACAACTTCGACGAACCGAACCTCGTCGGCGTCGGTCTGATGATCGTTGCGACGACCCTGATCGGTGTGCTTGTCGGGTGGCTACGGCTGAGGAGCGAATCGCTGTGGCCAGCGGTCGTCGCCCACGGCGCACTCAACGCGGCCGACGGGCTTGTCACCCTGTTTGCCGCACAAGGGGAATCCGTCGACCCGATCCTCGTAGGTCCCCTCGGCCTCGGGTCCTGGATCGCCTTCACCATCGTCGTGGTCGTCCTGGTGCTCACCCGCCAGCTTCCCCACCGTGTGTCAGATCTCGGAACGGGCGGCACCGGGAGCCGATCCGCCCCACTCACTCCGGATCGGCGTCCGGCTCCTCCGAGTCGATCGCCGCGGTCCGCGCATAACCGCGGACCCGGCGGTCGATGAAGGTCGCCACCCAGAGCAGCACGCCGATCACGAGCAGCACCCCCGCGATCCCGTACTGCGCGATATCCCGCCCGGACGTGATCGGCAGCACCAGGTAGACGCACGCGATCGTCCCGAGAATCGGAAGCACCGTCGGCGTGCGGAAATGCTGGTGCTCCATCGGCTGACGGCGCAGCACCAGCACGGCCACATTGACCACCGCAAAGACCGCCAGCAGCAGGAGCGACGTGGTGCCGCCGAGCAGGACCGCGATCGGGTCAGACGGATCGCGCGACACATACGCGGTGAGCAGCAGTGCGATCACCGTGGTGAAAAGAATTGCCGCCCACGGCGTGCGCCGCCCGGCAAGCACATTCTGCAACAACGGCGGCAGCACGCCCTGCCGGCTCATTCCATAGAGAAGGCGGCTCGCCATCATCATGTTGATCAGCGCGCTATTGGCGACCGCGAACAGCGAGATGAACGGCAGCAGCGTCGAGATCGGGAAATCGGGAGCCGCCGTCTCCACCACTGTGACGAGCGGAGTGTCATTGCCGGCCAGCTCCCCGACTGGCACGATCGCGACGGCCAGGGTCGAGACCAGAACGTAGACCACCGCGGTGATGCCTAAACCGGTCAGCATCACGCGCGGAAAGATCCGGCTGGGGTTCTTCGTCTCCTCCGCCATGTTCACCGAGTCCTCGAAGCCGACCATCGCGAAGAAGGCGAGCGAGGTTGCGGTACTCACCGCCAGCAGCAGCGACTTATCGCTCGGCGACTCGAAGGCGACGACCCGCGAAAAGTCGGCCTGGCCTCCGAAGACCGCAAAGAAGCAGACAAAGATCACCAGGAGCAGGCCCGAAAGTTCGATCAGCGTCAGCACCACGTTGAGCCCGACGCTCTCCGCTACTCCGCGCAGGTTCACCAGGGCGATGCAGACCATGAAGATCAGCGCGATGCTCAGGCGGACGCCCGTCCCCTCCCCCAGGCCAAAGCCGATGGCGAAGTTACTCGCAAACGCTCCGGACGCAGCAGACGCGGAGGTAATGCCGCTCGCCATCACGGTGAAGCAGACCAGGAAGGTGACGAAGTGGATCCCGAACGCCTTGTGCGCGTAGAGCGCGGCGCCGGCGGCCTGTGGGTACTTCGTCACGAGTTCGAGGTATGAGCACGCGGTCAGCAGGGCGACGACGAACGCGATCACGAACGGGAGCCACGCGGCGCCGCCCACCTCGGCGGCGACCTGTCCGGTCAGCGCGTAGATGCCGGTTCCGAGGATGTCGCCGACGACGAACAGGAGTAGCAGCTTGGGGCCGAGCACCCGCTTGAGTTCGGGAGGGGCAGTACTCTCGCGTGTCACGGTCATGATCGGCGCCTCTCCCTGTTGCGAATGAGCGCGAGCCTACGACCGCGAGGCCGCGCGGGGAAGGGCGTGGTCGCGCCCGAGGTGGGCTAGTGGGATCCCTGGTCCCGCGCTTCTCGCAGAATTTCGCGGCCCAGATGAGCAGGCGAGCAGACCCTCGAGTCAGCCCGCGTGCGCCGCCAGGAACGCGAGGGCACGCGGCCAGGCGTCGGCCGCCGCCTCCGCCCGGTACGTCTGCTCGTTCGCGTCGTTGAAGAAAGCGTGCCCCGCTCCCGGGTAGACGACCACCTCGACATCCTTGCCGTCTGTCGCCTCGCGAACACGCGGCACCTGCTCGACGAGCGGAGCATCCTGGTCGCCGAGGAACGCCAGGACCGGCACCCGCAGTGCGCTGAGTTCGTCGGCCGAGGCACTCACGTGCCCGTAGAACGGCACGGCCGCGGCCAAGCGCGGCTCGGCCAGTGCGAGCGCCCACGAGAAGGTGCCGCCATAGCAGAATCCGGTGACCGCGACGCTCGTGGCCCCCTCCTGCCGCAGCAGTCGTTCAACGAGAGCCCGGAGGATCGCGAGGGTCCGCGTCCCGTGCTGCGGCGTGAAGACGGGTGCGAAAAACGTGCGCAGCTCGACCTGGCGCGGCAGGCGCCGCACCGGGTGGTCGTACTCGGCGCGCTGCTCCTCGTCCAGCTGCTCGAGGAGCCCACTCTCGGCAAGCAGCTCCGGCGCGACGACGCTGTACCCCTCGGCCGCGTACCGGTCGGCGACAGAGCGGATGTGCCCGTCGACCCCCCACACCTCGTGGATCAGGATCAGCGCGCGTCCGCCCTCTCCGCTCCGGTATACCGGTACGTCATGCTCGGCTAAGGTCCAGTTCTCATCGCTCGTGGGCATGACCGCACCCTAACCCCGGACTCCAGCATGCGGGAGTCTCTTGCCCGTCAGGGGAGGCGCCACCCTCATGTCGTCCCCGTCCAGCGCGCGCTCGACGCGGAAACCGTGCCACCAGACTGCGTCAGCGGCCGCGAGGCTTGCGGGTGCGCCGCACCGCCGGTGCCGACGCCTTTGGCCGCGCCGACTTCTTCTTGCCGCCGCCGGCCTTCTCCGCCTTCTCTCGCGCCTCGCGAGCCTTCGCCTTCGCGGCCTTCGCACGCGACTCGACCTTCGGAGTGGCAGCCGTCCCGCGGGTGGTGGTAGCGCTGCGGCCCCGCACGACGCCGATGAAGTCCTCGATGTCGTCGCCCTTTTTCTCCGTGACCCAGGCGAGACGGACCGCCACGGGGGCAACTCCGGTGACGGGGATGGCAACGACGTCCTTCCGGCCGTGCGCCCTCGCCACGGACTGCGGCACGATCAACACGCCGACGCCGGCAGCGACCTGCTCGACGGCGTCGTCCAGCCCGGCCATCCGAGGCAGCGGGCGCCGCGACTCATCGACGATCTCGACCGCGACGGCCGCCCACTCGGGCACGTCGGCGGGCTCCTGCAGGAGGTGCTCCCCCGCGAGATCGGTGACGTCCACCTCCTCCGCGTCGGCGAGCGCGTGCTCGCGCCATAGCACCGCGACCAGCTGCTCGTCGTAGAGGTGGATCGAGCTGAGCGCGGCCGAAGCGACCTCGCCGCGCACGAACGACAGTTGCGCGCGCCCGTCGAGCAACGCCTCCTCCTGCTCATGCTCGCCCACGACGGTGATCCGCAGCGGCAGGTCGGCGCGACGCTGGCCCCAGACCCGCGTCCACGTGGTGGGGGTGACGCCCGGCACGAGGGCCACGGCGAGGACGGGGCCGACAGCACCCTCGTGATCGGGGGGCTCGGGCTGCTCGCTCATCCCCTCAGGGTAGGTGCTGCGCGCCGCGCCGGTAGGGTTGCCGCATGGCCAAGGCGACACAGACGATGAAGGCTGCGACCGCGGCGAAGAAGCTGCAGGTCTACCTGCCTGCGACCCCAGACGAGTTCCAGGAGTCGGCGATCACGCGCGAGCAGTACGACGAACTCGTCGCGAACCCGCCCGCCTGGCTCGTGCAGCTGCGCGAGGAGGGACCTCACCCCCGCTCGGTGATCGCCTCCCGGCTGAACGTCTCCATCTCGGGCCTCGCCCGCGGCGGAGTCACTGACGCACTGACCACTCCCGAGATCCAGGCCCTGCTCGACGAGGTCCCCGAGTGGCTGCGCGTCGAGCAGAACCGCTACGCCGAAGTCCGTCGCGAGCAGGCCCGTCTCAAGTCCGAGCGCGCCGCCAAGACCGACTAACCCCTCCGCGAGATGCGGGAGGGGGTCACTGGGCCGAGAAGGCGGCGTCGAAGGATGCGGTGGGGCGCTTCCAGAGCAGCGAGCGGATGTAGTGCACGGCCTCGCGAGCACCGTGCAGGCGGTCCATCCCCGCGTCCTCCCATTCGATCGAGATGGGCCCGGAGTAGCCGATGGATTCGAGCGCGCGGAACGAGTCCTCCCAGGGCACGTCGCCGTGGCCGGTCGAGACAAAGTCCCAGCCGCGCCGCGGGTCGCCCCAGGGCAGGTGCGAGCCGAGCACGCCGGCCCGCCCGTTCGCGGGGCGCAGCCGCGTGTCCTTGCAGTCGACGTGGTAGATCCGATCCTGGAAGTCGACGATGAAGCCGACCGGGTCGATCCCCTGCCACATCATGTGCGACGGGTCCCAGTTGAAGCCGAATGCTGTCCGGTACCCGATCGCCTCCAGCGTCCGCACGCTGGAGAAGTAGTCGTAGGCGATCTCGGACGGATGCACCTCGTGCGCGTAGACGACGCCGTGCGCGTCGAACTCGTCGAGAATCGGGTTCCAGCGCGTGGCGAAGTCCTCGTAGCCGGCATCTATCACCGAGGCGGGGACCGGCGGGAACTGCGCCACGTAGGGCCAGATCTTCGAGCCGGTGAAGCCGACGACGACGTCGACACCCAGCTTGCGCGCGACGCGGGCAGAGCGCTTCATATCCTCGGCAGCGCGCTGCCGCACTCCCTCCGCGTCGCCGTCGCCCCAGGTGTAGTCGCGCACGAGCGCCCTGTGGCGAAAGTCGATCGGGTCATCGCAGACGGCCTGGCCGGTGAGGTGGTTGGAGATCGCGAAGACCTCAAGCCCGTACCGGTCGAGGATCTCGAGCCGCGAGGCAGCATACGTATCGTCCTCGTCGGCGCGCTTGAGGTCGAGGTGGTCGCCGGAGGCCGCGATCTCGAGGCCGTCGTAGCCCCATTCGGAGGCGAGGCGCGCGACCTCCTCGAAGGGCAGATCGGCCCACTGGCCGGTGAACAGCGTCACCGGATGGGTGGCGGCGTAGGTTTTCTCGTCGCTCATGCGGCGATCTCCGTTCGGTCGTCGGCGGCGGGCACGGTGACCCAGGCACCGGTCTCGGCCGCGTCGAGCACAGCCTCGGTGATGCGCGCCGCGCGGAGGCCGTCGTCGAACGTCGGCAGACCCTCGACCTTGGTTCCCGCAACGGCGGCGTAGGTGTCGCGCGCGAAGGCCGTGAACGCGTCCTGGTAGCCCATCGGATGTCCGCTCGGCACGATCGAGAGTCGCGCCGCATCGGGGGCGAGGAGCGACACGTCGCGCGGGACCAGCACAGCGCTGTCGCGGCGGCCGACCCAGAGCGTCTCGGGCAGCTCCTGCTCGAAGCGCAGCGACTCCTCCAGCCCCGAGACTTCGAGCACCAACTCGTTGCGGTGCCCAGCCGTGACTTGCGAGACGAGGAGGGTGCCGACGGCCCCGCCCCCGAGCCGCACGATCACTCCGGCCACGTCCTCGGTCTCAACCGGGCGACCGCCGCGCTCGGCGTGCACCGTGCTCGTGATGGCCGCGAGCGAGTCGATCCGCTCGCCGGTGACGAATTCGAGGAGGTCTACGAGGTGCGAGCCGATGTCGCCGAACGCGCGCGAGCGCCCACCTGCTGCGGGGTCGACGCGCCAGTTGTCGTCGGAGGCACCCAGGAGCCAGTCCTGCAGGTAGCTGCCGCGCACGGTGACGAGCCGGCCCGTCTCACTCGCCGCCACTCGGGCGCGCGCCTCCCGCACCATCGGGTGAAAGCGGTAGGCGAACGGGACGGTGGCGACAACTCCCGCGGCGGAGGCCGCTGCGGCGAGCGCCTCCGCCTCGCGGATGGTCGCTGCGAGCGGCTTCTCGCAGACCACGTGCTTGCCCCCTTCGATCGCGGCGAGCGCCAGCTCGGCGTGCGTGCCGTTGGGCGTGCAGATGTGCACGAGGTCGATGCTCTCGTCCTCGATCAGGGCGCGAGCGTCGGGGTAGGCGCGCGCGAAGCCGAGCTCGGCGGCGGCACGCTCACCCTTTTCGGGGCTGGAGGAGGCGACTCCGGCAAGCATCGCACCGGCGCTCCGGGCCGCACGGCTGTGCACGGTGGCCATGAAGCCTCCGCCGAGCACGCCGATGCGCAGGGGCGCGGCCATCAGACGAGGGTCGCTTCGCTCGGGTCCCAGCTCTCGGGGAGCGCGGGGCGGGGCGTGACCGTGCTCGTGACAAGCACCTTCTCGCCGGTCTCGGCGGCCTCGAGCAGTGAGAGCATCACGTCGGTGACGTGGTACGCCAGGTCTCCGGAGGCGGCCTCGGGTCGGTCAGCGCGGATCGCCCGGGCAAGGTCGAGGACCCCCGTGCCGCGGGAGGCGGTGGACCCGACGGCGGCAATGACCTCCGGCTCCTCGGCTCCGCGGCGATGGAGGGTGATTTCGCCGTCGTGGGTGTTCGGGTCGGGCAGGACGAGCGTGCCCTCGGTGCCGTTGATCTCGACGAAGCCGGCGCGCCGCAGGCTCGACTCGAAACTCCACACGCCCTGCGCAGAGGCGCCGGATTCGAAGCGCAGCAATCCGCCGATGTGCGTGGGGATAGTCACGGGGAATTCGATGCCCTCCTGGGGTCCTGAGCCCACGACGCGGGTCGCGCGAGCCTGGGACGAGACCGCGGTGACACTCTCGACCGGGCCGAGGTTTTGGACGAGGGCGGTGAGGTAGTAGGGACCCATGTCCAGGAGCGGACCTCCGCCTGGCGCAAAGAAGAACGCAGGGTTCGGGTGCCAGCTCTCGGGGCCGGGGCCCTGAAAGAGGGTGAGGGCCGAGAGTGGCGTGCCGATGGCTCCGCTCTCGATGATGCGCTGAGCCGTTTGCAGGCCGGCGCCGAGGAAGGTGTCGGGAGCCGTCGCAACACGCAGCCCTTTCTCCTTCGCGAGCGCGAGCAGCTCGCGTCCGCTGTCGCGGTCGAGCGAGAACGGCTTCTCGGTCCAGACGTGCTTGCCCGCCTCGACGGCACGGCGCGCGACCTCGACGTGCGCGGCCGGGACGGTGAGGTTGACGACGATCTCGATGCCCTCGTGCGCGAGGAGTTCATCGACGCTGCCGGACGCCGGGACGCCAAACTCCTCCGCCTGGGCCTTCGCCCGCTCGAGGTCGAGATCAGCGACGACAAGCACGTCAAGGTCGGGGAAGAGAGTGAGATTGGTGAGGTACTGCGTGCTGATGTTCCCGGCGCCGATCACGCCGACGCCCACGCGACCCACGCCGCTCATGCGCCGAGCCCCGTCACGTAGCGGTGAGCCGCCTCTAGGCCTTCGAAAATGTCCCCCGCGTATGCGTCGAATTCGAGCACGGGCAGCGCTTCCGGAGCGGCGGCGAGAATCCCGGGAACATCCATCGCCCCCTCCCCCGCGGGAAGCTGCTCCTGGGTGTCGGCCGAGATCGGTCCGTCCTTCACGTGCAGGAAGCGCACCTGATCGCCCAGGCGGCGCAGGAAATCCACCGGGTCGTCGCCGCCCACTGCGGCCCAGTAGGTGTCGAGTTCGAGCACCATCCGTGGGTCGAGGAGGCCCGCGAGGTACTCGAAGGCGCTGCGCCCGTCGATGCGGTTCTCGAACTCGAAGGCGTGGTTGTGGTAGCCGAGCACGAGACCGCGAGCGGCGGCGGAGTCGACGAGGGCAGTGAATTCGTCGGCGATTCGGGCAATGTCGTCGGCGGTCTTCCAGCGGGTCGGATCGACGAAGGGGTCGATCACGGTCTGCACGCCGAGCGAGGCGGCGACGTCGAAGATCTCCTCGACGGTGGCATCTCCCTGCGGGTCGAGCAGCCGCGCGTGCGCGCTGGGGGCGGTCAGTCCACTGGCGGAGAGCCCCGTGCGGTAGGCATCGGCCAGCTCGACGAATCCGAAGAGTTCGACCTGCGTAAATCCGATCGCGGCGAGGCGACCGAGGGTGGCTGGCAGATCGGCCGCGAGCGGTTCGCGCACCGAGTAGAGCTGGACAGAAATGTCCGAGGGCGCGGAGAGGTCTGGAGGTGTAGCCACCGGTGAGGCTCCTGATCAACGTCGAGAGGGGTTGCTGGGAACCCTACGCGGACTTTTGATCGCGGACAAGCAAAACCCGAACGGGAGGTGTCGCGTCGGCACGCGGAAGGAGGGCGCTGTGATTGACTTCCGCCATGTCACCGCTTCGCCGTTCCGCCGTCAGCGCGGTCGGCGAGCTGCTCCTCCTCCTCGCCGACGGAGCACCGCGCACCCGTGCCGACCTCGTGGGCGAGACCGGCCTGCCGCGGGCGGCCGTCTCCGCTCAGCTCGACACGCTCACGGCCTCCGGTCTGGTCGCACGCCGCGACGACGCTCCCTCCTCCGGCGGCCGCCCCGCCGCCCGTGTCGCCTTCGATGCCCAGGCACGCAGCCTGCTGGCGATCGACCTCGGCGCGGCGCACGCCGTCATCGCTTTGACCGACCTCGACGGGCAGGTTCTCGCCCGTCGGCGCGAGAGAATCGCCATCGCCGACGGTCCACTCGCCGTCCTTGGCCACGCGCTCGACGTCGCCGCAGCCCTGCTCGGCCAGGTTCCGGAGGCGGGGCCCCTCGCCGGTGTGGGCGTCGGAGTGCCGGGGCCGGTCGAGCACGCGACAGGCCACCCCGTGAAGCCGCCGATCATGCCCGGCTGGGACCGCTTCGACATCCCCGAGTTCGTGGGCCGCCGCCTCCCCGTCCCCGTCTTGGTCGACAACGACGTGAATCTTCTCGCCCTCGGCGAGCACGCCGACCACTACGCCGACGTCGACGACCTCCTCTATGTGAAGGTCTCCACCGGCATTGGCGCCGGGATCGTCAGCGGTGGCGCCCTCCAGCGCGGGGCGCTCGGAGCTGCCGGCGACCTCGGCCACGTCCAGGTGCCCGGCGACCGCGGCGGGGCCGACCTCGAGGCGATTGCGAGCGGCTCCGCGATCGCCCGGCGCCTCTCCGGGGCCGGGCGGGACGCCTCCAGCACCTCCGACGTCGTCGCTCTGCTCTCCGCCGGCGACCCGAGCGCCGTCGACTTCACCCGCGCGGCCGGCCGTGACCTCGGCGAAGTCCTTGCGACCTGCGTCAACCTGCTCAACCCCTCCGTCATCGTGATCGGAGGCAGCGTGGCCGAGGCGAGCCACGAGATCCTCGCGGGCGTGCGCGAGGTGGTCTACCGCCGCTCCCTCCCCCTCGCGACGCGCTCCCTCGACATCGTCCAGGCCGCAGCCCACGGCGGCGGCGTGCGGGGCGCAGCCCTCATGGTCCGCCGCCACCTCCTCTCCCCCACCCAGGTAGACGCCTTCCTCACCGCCTAACCCGCCCCCTCCCCTCCCGAAATGTCGCGAGATGCACCCGGACGGACGACACACCACGCCCCGGCAGCCGATCTCGTCCGTTACCCCCGATCTCGCGAGATCCGTGGGGACGGCGTGGCGATTCGGGCCGACGGGCGAGCAAGCACAGAATGAATCGGTGCCCGATCTGCAGCTCTCCTTCCCCTGGGAGACGCAGCCCGTCTTTGTGGACGCCGAGCCCCCGCACCTGCGCAGGGTCGTCGCCGACTCCTCGGACCGCGTCGCCTGGCTCCGCGCCCGATCCCGCGGCATCACCGCGACCGACGTCGCCCGCCTCTCCTCCCCCGCCGCCATTGATAAGGCCGCACTGGACAAGCTCTACGGCACCGGCTTCGGCGGCAACGCGTTCACCGATCACGGCCGAGCCCGCGAGCCCGAGATCGCAGCTTGGGTGCGCCGAGAGCACGCGATCGAGCCCAGCAGCACCCTCTTCCACGCCAGCCAGGAGCGCCGCCACCTCGCCACTCCCGACGGCATCGGCCTGCGCGACGACGGCCGGCTCGAACTCTGCGAGATCAAGACCACCGTGAAGCCCTGGCGCAGCATCCCCCGTCACTACCTCCGCCAGGTCTTCTGGCAGCAGTACGTGCTGGGCGCCGAGCGCACCCTCGTCGTCTGGGAGCAACACCGCGACTTCGTGCCGATCAGCGGCGAGCCGAACTGCCGCTGGGTCGACCGCGACGAGGACGAGATCCACATGCTGGTCCGCCTTGCCGGGATGCTGATGGCCGAGCTGCACGAGAGAACCCGCACGGGCGCACGGTGACCGTCCTCCTCCTGCACGGCCTGGGCGGTGACCGCTCCCAGCCGCTCGGACTACTGCGTTCGGCGCTCCCCGCTGGTTCCGAGGTGATCGCGCCAGACATCCGCGCTCACGGTGCCTCCAAACTGATCGGCACGCCTGACGACTTCACGCTTGAGGCGCTGACCGACGAGGTGACCGAGGAGGTCGTGCGTGCTGGAGCCGCGCACAAGCCGCTCACGGTGCTCGGCATTTCGATGGGCGCGGCGATCGCGCTGCGGCTGGCCGTGCGCCGTGTGCTCCCCATCGACCGCGCCGTGTTCGTACGCCCTGCCTTCACCGCCGAGCCGCTACCCGAGAACCTCACGGTCTTCCCCGTCATCGCTCACTTGCTGCACGACCACGGCGCGAAACGCGGCGAGCGGATGTTCCGCGCCTCCGCGCTGTTTGCCCGCGCCGCTGGGATCTCGCCCGCGTCGGCCGAAGCGCTGACTCTCCACTTCCGCGCCCCGCTCGCTCAGGAGCGCGCCGTCCGCCTGGCCGCGATTCCCCGCGACTGCGCCTACCGCGACTCCAACGAACTCGGCGAAGTGATCGCCAGGACCCTGGTCATCGCGGCAGAGCGCGACCCGGTGCATCCGGTGGCTATCGCCGAGGCCTGGGCTACGGGTCTTCCGGACGCGCATCTCGCGCAGGTACCGTCGCGCGACGCGGGCCTCGCCGACCAGCAGCAGCGGATCCGCGGCCATGTGCGCGACTGGCTCGCCCGGCGCTGAGATCTTCGCGCGCGAGCACGAGTCCGACGACCGCAAGCCACAGCACCGCAATCGCCGTCGCGACGAATTCGAGCGTGCCGCCGAGCCGAAGCCACACCCGCAGGAGTGACAGGATGCCGCCGGTTCCTGCAACCAGCGTCACCGCGATCCCCGCTCCCAACGAAAGCCGGGCGACCGCCGGACGCTCCTGCGCGGTCGCGAGCTGCAGCATCGCCATGCACGCCGCCGCGAAGCCGAGCACCGCGGCGCAGGTGTGGATCAGGTCCTGCCAGCTGAAGGCAGGGCCGACCGGGAGCGGGCATCCCGCTGTGCAGGTCACCTGCGACGCCAGCGCGAAGCAGGCGGCGGCCAGGAGTATCGCCGCCGCTGGCCGGACCGCGCGAAACAGGCGGACCCGCACCGACCACGCACCGGCGGCGATCAGCGTGCCGCCTCCCGCGACCAGCAGCAGCGCGATGCGAAAGGCGCCGGCTGTCGGCAGATCGGGCGCGCCCATCTCGCTGACATACACCCAGCGACTCGTGCCGATGCTGATCCGGGCCGCGAGGAGGATGACCAGACCCACCAGAACCAGGGTGGCACCGCCCACGAGCACGGGCCCTCGGGAGCGTCTGTGTGGCATCCCCTCATCGTGCCAGACCGTTCCGCCGCGCCTTCTCCGCTCCGAATCTTCTCCACGAGCCCGAATATTCTCCAAGGGGTGACACCGCCGTAACAGCGCTGACTCATTACCGCGGTTTAATAATCACGGCGTCGGAATGTGGGGATCGGGGCGACGCTCTCGACCCTGCTCGAACGTGGCGCCGCGACACGAAGGGCCATGATGCACACCAGCGCGCACGGGCACGGACTCGCAATCGGCGAGATTCCCCAAGAGGTCATCCTCCCCCGCATGATGACCGCGGCGGTGATCGACGCTCCGGGACGCGCCTCCGCTCTGCACCTGGCAACGGTGCCGACGCCGTCGGCGATCAATGCGGAGTTCACCGTGAAGGTGATTGCCGCCGGAGTGAATCCGCTGGACGCGAAGACGCGCGCAGGCCGGGGAGTCGCCTCTCAGATCACGTCCTATCCGGCGGTACTCGGCCACGACTTCTCGGGCGTCGTCGTCTCGAGCCCCTACCCGGCGCATCCCCTGCGACCGGGCGACGAGGTCTACGGCTTCGTCATGGTGCCCCGCTATTCCGGCTCGTATGCCGAGTACGTCAGCGTCCCGAGCGTGTCGATCGCGCGGAAGCCGTCGACCCTCTCGCACGTTGAAGCGGCTGGCGTTCCGCTCGCGGCGCTCACGGCGTGGGGCATGGTGGTCGAACTCGCGAAAGCGCACGAGGGCCAGCGGATGCTGATCCACGCCGGATCGGGTGGAGTCGGCCACTTCGCGGTGCAATTCGCCGCCTACTTCGGCGCCTCGGTGACCGCGACCGGATCGACCCGCAACGTACAGTGGCTCCGCGAACTCGGCGCCGCGCAGGTCATCGACCATACGACCGAGCGATTCGACGAGATTCTCGACGGGATGGACGTGGTCATCGACCTGGTTGGCAACGTGCACGACGACACCGGCTCGCGGTCACTCCCGGTCCTGCGCCCTGGCGGTTTGATCGTCAACGCGCCGACGGGCAGCTGGCCCGGCTTCTTCGAGGAGGCAGCGGCGGCCGGCATGCGGGCTTCCACGTACCGTGTCGCCCCAGACGGAGCGACGCTTGCCGTGATCTCGCGCCTCCTCGAGTCGGGTGACGTCCGCGTCTTCATCGACGGTATCTTCCCGCTCGCCCGCGCCTGCGAAGCGCACGAGCAACTCGAGACCGGTCACACCCGCGGCAAGATCGTCCTCACCGTCTCGGACTGCTAACGCGCGTCTCCCTGCCGCCTCGCCCAGCTACACGCCGCGAGATGCGGCTTGAGTACGCCTTCTTCGGCGGGTCGCGTACTCACGTGGCATCTCGCGGCGGGGACGGCTTAGGCCAGGATGTTGACGTCCAGCGGGATGCCGGGGCCGAACGTCGTTGAGACGGCGGCCTTTTGGATGTAGCGGCCCTTCGAGGAGGACGGCTTCAAGCGGACGATCTCGTCGAGAGCGGTCTTGAAGTTCTCCTGGAGCTGCTCCTCGGTGAAGGCGGCCTTGCCGACGACAAGGTGCACGTTGGCGTGCTTGTCGACGCGGAATTCGATCTTGCCGCCCTTGATCTCGGTCACGGCCTTGGCCACATCCGGGGTCACGGTTCCGGTCTTCGGATTGGGCATGAGGCCACGGGGGCCGAGCACCTTCCCGAGACGACCGACCTGGCCCATGAGCTCAGGAGTGGACACGGCGGAGTCAAACGAGGTGTACCCGCCCGCGACCTTCTCGATGAGTTCGGCGCCACCGACCTCGTCGGCACCGGCGGCGATAGCGGCCTCCGCGGCCGGCCCCGTCGCGAACACGATCACACGAGCGGTCTTGCCCGTGCCGTGCGGCAGGATGACAGTGCCGCGGACCATCTGGTCGGCCTTGCGGGGGTCGACACCGAGCTTGAGAGCGACCTCGACGGTGCTGTTGAATTTGGCGGAACCGGTCTCGCGGGCGAGAGCGACGGCCTCATCGGCTGTGTAAAAGCGGCCCTCTTCGAGCTTGGCCGCTGCGGCCCGGTAGGCCTTCGACTTCTGTGCCATGTTGTTTCTCCTTGAAACGAGAATGTGGTTCTAGAGCCTGGCGGGCTCTCCCACGGAAAATGAGAGTTCTGGGGGCGCGACGGGATCGCGCTTTCTCACGCGGCACGGACTACTACGCGCCGCGCGGCAAAGGGGTTACGCCTCTACCGTGATGCCCATTGAACGAGCCGTACCGGCGATGATCTTCGCCGCGGCATCAATGTCGTTGGCGTTGAGGTCGACCTGCTTCGCCTCGGCAATCTCGCGAACCTGAGCCTGCGTGAGCTTGGCGACCTTGACGGTGTGCGGGGTCGACGATCCCTTAGCGACTCCGGCAGCCTTCTTGATGAGTTCCGCCGCGGGCGGGGTCTTCAGGATGAAGGTGAACGAGCGGTCCTCGTAGACGGTGATCTCGACGGGGATCACATTGCCGCGCTGAGACTCCGTCTGCGCGTTGTACGCCTTGCAGAACTCCATGATGTTGACGCCGTGCTGACCGAGCGCCGGACCGATCGGGGGCGCGGGGTTCGCTGCGCCGGCCTTGATCTGGAGCTTGATCAGGCCTGTGACCTTCTTCTTGGGGGCCATTCTGATTCCTTTTCTCAGGGTTCGAGCGGTCGGGGGCTCCCGGCCGCTCTCCCGCGCATCCGACTGTGCCGAATCGCGGTGGAGGAGGGTCGGCCGACGCGCACGAAGGCGCGCCGACACGAAAACCCAGGTAAGCCTACACGGGCAAAGCCGCCCCTACTCTCCGGGGCCAGTGCGATCTGCAGGAGGCAGTGCGATCTGCAGGAGGCAGTGCGATCTGCAGGAGATCTCGACCGCCGGACAGCGTCCAAGCGAATGAGAGCGCTCCCCCATCCACATCCCCTGCAGATCGCACCTCCCTGCAAATCGCACCGAGGCGTCCCGCCGTGCGCGGTGTTAGTGGCCCGTCAGAGCTTGGTGACCTGGTCGAACGAAAGTTCGACCGGAGTCTCGCGCTCGAAGAGCGACACGAGCACGGTGAGCTTGCCACTCTCGGGCTTGATCTCACTGATCGAGCCGGGAAGACCCGCGAACGAGCCCTCCTTGATGGTGATGGTCTCGCCGATCTCGAAGTCGACCTCGGCGGGCAGGACGCGCTGCGTCTGCTTCTGACCCTTCGCGCCGGCGGTCTTGGAGGGGGCGACATCCTTGATCTCGACGAGGCTCTTCAGCATCGTGAAAGCCTCCTCGAAGCGCAGCGGAGTCGGGTTGTGGGCGTTGCCGACGAAGCCGGTCACGCCGGGAGTGTGGCGGACGACAGACCACGAGTCCTCGTTGAGGTCCATCCGTACCAATACATAGCCGGGGATGCGCACGCGGGTCACCATCTTGCGCTGGCCGTTCTTGATCTCCACCACGTCCTCCATCGGGACCTGGACCTCGAAGATGTAGTCCTCGGCCTCAAGCGAGACCTTGCGGTTCTCGATGTTGGACTTCACGCGCTTCTCAAAGCCCGCATAGGAGTGGATGACGTACCACTTACCCGGCTTGCCGCGCAATTCGGTGCGGAAAGCCTCGTACGGGTCGATGTCGGCAAGCTCCTCGCCTGCGGACTCGGCATCCTCGGCGGCGACCTCGGCTTCGTCCTCGACTGCCTCGAGAGCCGCTTCGGCTTCCTCGACGGTGTCGATGTGGGCAGCCTCATCGACTGCGGAGTCGGCCTCGGGGTCATCGACCGAGCCGATCGCGTCGAGCGCTGCCTCGAGGTCGGAGGCAAGGTCATCCTCAGACTCGTTCTCGTCGATGACACTGAGGGCGCCCTCTTCGGCGGGCTCGACGGCGTCTTCGGCCTGAGTCTGCGTGTCGCCTTCCTGCTCCTCCTCGACCTCGGACGACTGCTCAGCAGCCGTCGCCCAGTCGACGTCGTCGCGGTTTCTGTCAGACACTCGTCACAACTCTCTCTTGATCAATCGGTCGCACCCGTCGGAGCCGGTCAGGCCGCGGGCGTGCCGAACACGTAGGTCACGGCCAGGGCGAACACCCAGTCGAGGAACGACACCAGCGCCATCATGATGACGACGAAGATGAGAACGACCACGACGTAATTACCCAGCTCCTTGCGGGTGGGTGTGACGACCTTCTTCAACTCGGCGATGACCTGCCGGATGAAGAGGGCGATGCGCGCGAACGGATTACGCCGCGCGGCTCGCTGCTGATTCGCGATCGCGACGACGTCCTCGCTCGGCTCGTCGACTGCTTTCCCGGCCACCTGCACGCACCTTTCCCGCACCGGAACCTCCGGTGTGGCCGACCGCCCGTTCCCGGGCGACCCTGGACCGATGACCGCTGCGTCGCGGGGACCGCGTGCGACGGGCATCGATGTGCAGGGCGGACAGGGCTCGAACCTGCAACCTGCGGTTTTGGAGACCGCTGCTCTACCAATTGAGCCACCGCCCTACGGATGCCATTGCGAGCATCCGAGGAGGAAATCGACCCGCCGGAGGAGCCCCGGCCGCCCCGAGGGCGCTGCGGATCCTGGCAGAGATCGACTACCTCGGACGAGTGTACGGGGACCCGCTGGGCGTGTCCAGCCGAGCGGCGCCAGGCCCGGAACCCCTCTCGCGCACGCACGTTACGCTGGCCGTCGTGTCTTCCACCACGCGCATCTCTGCCCGCATCTCCGCCATCGCCGAGTCCGCGACCCTCAAGGTCGATGCCAAGGCGAAAGCCCTCCAGGCCCAGGGCCGCCCGGTCGTGTCCTACGCCGCTGGGGAGCCCGACTTCGTCACTCCCGAGCACATTGTCGAGGCCGCCTCGGCCGCCGTACGTGATCCGCGGAACTATCGGTACACCCCGGCGGCGGGTCTCCCCGACCTGCGTGAGGCCATCGCCGAGAAGACGGCGCGCGACTCCGGTTGGGCGGTCGACGCCGCGCAGGTGGTCGTGACGAACGGCGGCAAACAGGCCGTCTACCAGGCGTTCCAGACCCTTCTCGATGACGGCGATGAAGTCCTCGTGCCGACGCCCTACTGGACCACCTATCCCGAGGCGATCAAGCTCGCAGGCGGCGTGCAGGTCGACGTTTTTGCCGGAGCCGACCAGGGCTACCTCGTCACCGTCGAGCAGCTCGAGGCGGCTCGCTCCGAGCGGACGAAGGTCCTTCTCTTCGTCTCCCCCTCCAATCCGACAGGAGCCGTCTACTCGCCCGAGCAGACGCGCGAGATCGGTGAGTGGGCCGACGCGCACGGGCTCTGGATCATCGCTGACGAGATCTACCAGAATCTCGTCTACTCCACTGGTGACCAGGACGACGCCGGTCCGCTGGAGCGCGCGACCTCGATCGTGGAGGCTGTCCCCTCCCTCCGCGACCGCACGATCCTCGTCAACGGCGTCGCCAAGACGTACGCGATGACCGGCTGGCGCGTGGGCTGGATGGTCGGACCGGCCGACGCGATCACGGGTGCCGCCAACCTGCAGTCGCACCTCTCGAGCAACGTGTCGAACATCTCGCAGCGCGCGGCGATTGCTGCCCTGACCGGTCCGCAGGAGCCGGCGGAGGAGATGCGCCTCGCCTTCGACCGCCGCCGCCGCACCATCGTGGCCGAACTCAGCGCGATCGACGGCATCGAGTGCCCGACCCCGGGCGGAGCGTTTTACGTCTACCCCGACGTGAAGGGGCTGCTGCACCGCGAATGGGGCGGCGTCACTCCGACGACCTCGCTCGAGCTCGCCGATCTGATCCTTGAGCAGGCCGACGTCGCGACGGTGCCCGGCGAGGCCTTCGGTCCGAGCGGATACCTTCGTCTCTCCTACGCCCTCGGCGACGACGCACTCCTTGACGGCGTCAAACGCCTCCAGCGGCTGTTCCGTTAAGCCGGTTCGCGGACGGATATCGCGGAACACTGTGTCTCGGCGGCGCGACAGGGCACGCTGGAACGATGAACGATGACCATGCGGTCCGCGTGCGCGACCTACGGAAGGACTACGGCGGTGCCCCAGCCGTCTCGGGTATCTCCTTCGACATCCACCGGGGCGAAACGTTCGCGCTGCTCGGGCCCAACGGCGCGGGCAAGTCGAGCACGATCGAGATCCTCGAGGGCTACCGCGACCGCTCCGGCGGCGAGGTCTCGGTCCTCGGAGTGGACCCACGGCACGGCGACCTGGCCTGGAAGGCGCGGCTCGGCATCGTGCTCCAGTCCAGCGGTGAGTCTGGCAACGCGACGGTCAGGGAGCAGATCGCGCACTTCGCGAGCCTGTACCCGCGTCCGCGCGACGTCGACGAGACTATTGATGCGGTCGGCCTGACGGCGAAGGCCCGCTCCCGCATCGGGCGGTTGTCAGGCGGCCAGCGCCGCCGTGTCGATGTCGCGCTCGGCATTATTGGCCGGCCGGAGCTGGTGTTCCTCGACGAGCCCACGACGGGTTTCGATCCGGAGGCGCGACATGGGTTCTGGGACCTGGTCGCGCTGCTGAAAAGCGAGGGCACGACCATCTTGCTCACGACGCACTACCTGGACGAAGCCGCTCACCTCGGTGACCGCGCCGCCGTCATCGCCAGCGGGCGACTCCTCGCAATCGGCCCGATGAGCGCCATCGGCGGCGACGAGGCACGCGTCCCGATCGTGCAGTGGCGGGAGGATGGCGCGCTCCGCCGTCTGCGCACGACTGAGCCCGCGCGGACTGTCGCCGACCTGCATACCCGACTCGGGGAGCCGGCAGCCCTCGAAGTGGTCCGGCCTAGCCTCGAGGACATCTACCTCGACCTCATCCGCGAGGATCGCGACGCCGTCGACCTGATCGGAGAGCCGGTATGACCGCCGTCGCCACTCGCCCCCGCGCGCTCCCCACCGGTCCGGGGAGAACGATCCGACTGGGCCTGTCCCGGGCTCGCTACGAGATCCGCTCCTACTTTCGGGCACCGGATCAGGTGTTCTTCACCTTCCTTTTCCCGGTGCTGCTGCTGACGATCTTCTCGGTCGCGTTCGGCGACAACGCCGTGATGCAGGCGAACCCGCAGGACCCGGGGATCCCGATGGCGGAGTATTACGTGCCGGGCTTGGCCGCGGCCGGCATCCTCCTGTCCGGAGTGCAGAACCTCGGCGTCGACATCGCCGTCGAGCGCAGCGACGGCACGCTCAAGCGCCTCGCGGGCACTCCGCTCCCTGTGTTCAGCTATTTCCTTGGAAAGTTCGGCCAGGTGCTGGTGACGAGCCTCGCGCAGACGGCGCTGCTCCTGATCGTGGCTGCCACGGTCTTCTCGGTCGAGCTGCCCAGCGATAGCGGCCGCTGGGCGACCTTCGCCTGGGTCTACCTCGCCGGAGTGGCGACGGCGGCGATCCTCGGCATTGCCGTCTCAGCGCTGCCCCGCTCCGGCAAGAGCGCGACGGCGGTGATCGTGCCGCCGCTGCTGGTGCTGCAATTCATCTCGGGCTCGTACCTGTCGTTCACCACGCTGCCCGACTGGCTGCAGAACACGGCGAGCGTGTTCCCGCTGAAGTGGATCGCCCAGGGGATGCGCGCCGTGTTCCTCCCCAGCGGCTTCGAGGAGGCGGAGGTCGGCGGCTCCTGGGATCTCAGCGGGATCGCGCTCGTGCTCGGTATCTGGCTGATCGTCGGCCTGATCGCGTGCCGCTTCGGTTTCCGCTGGATCCGCCGCGATAGCTGAGACCCTCGCGCGCACTCAGACGGACGTGCCGACGACCACGGGCTCAGGGTGCAGGAGCACGCCGAACTCGGCCAGGACCCGGCTCTGCACGAAGCGGGCGAGTTCGGCGACCTGCGCGGCCGTCGCCCCTCCGCGATTCGTGAGAGCGAGCGTGTGCTTGCTCGACACGGCCGCGCGCGAGCCGGGCAGCGCGAAACCACGGGCAACTCCGGCGTGCTCGATCAGCCAGGCTGCGCTGAGCTTGACCAGGTCTGCGCCGGGAGCGACAACGGGCCAGCGCGGCGCCTCGGAGGGCAGCGCCTCCGCGAACGCGGTGGTGACCAGGGGGTTGGTGAAGAAGGAGCCGGCGCTGGCGGTGTCGGGATCTGTCGGATCGAGCACCATGCCCTTTGCGGCCCGCAGCCGCAGCACTGTCTCGCGCACCTGCGCGAGCGAGACCCGCGCGCCGAGGGCAACCCCGAGCGCAGAAGCGAGCTGCGCGTAGGCGACGGGTGCGCCGATCTCGTCGGCTCCCGCCTCTTCGAGACCGAACTCGACGGCCAGCACGGCACCGCGACGACCCTGCTTGACGATCGAGGTGCGGTAGCCCAACTCGAGGTCGGCCGCGGTCAGCCGGACGGGCTCGCGCGTGCCCTCGTCGAGGAAGTCGACGGCGAGGAGCGTGTCGGAGAGTTCCTGCCCGTAGGCGCCAATGTTTTGCACCGGCGAGGCGCCGACCGTCCCCGGGATGCCGCTCAGAGCCTCGAGTCCGGCCCAGCCATGCTCGACGGTCGTCGCGACGAGGCCGTCCCATGACTCCCCCGCCTGCACTCGGAGCCGGACCTGGCCGGGCTTGTCGGACGGCAGCTGCTCGACGCCCGTGGTCCGCACCCGGACGACTGTCCCCTCGACGCCCTCGTCCCCCACGAGCAGGTTCGAGCCGCCGCCGAGCAGCAACCACGGCTCGTCCTCGGACCACACGCTCACCAGCGTCGCGACGAGTTCCGCCTCGGTGGCGGGTTCGAGGAGGCGTTCGGCCGGACCCCCGACGTGCAGGGTCGTGAGGGCGGAGAGGAGAGGCGCGGTCATCGGGAGGCGATCACGAGAGTCGGACCAGGGCCTGCGCCTTGCCGAGCACAGTCTGGCCTGCGACGGACACGGCAAGGTCGATGCGGACTGCGCCCTGGTCAGGGTCGAGCGCGCCGACCTTTGCGACGACCTCGATGGCGGCGCCGTCCTGGGCGTCGATGACGACCGGGCGCGTGAAGCGCACTTGGTAGTCGATGACGCGTCCCGGGTCGCCGACCCAGTCGACGACGACCTGCACGGCCGTGCCCATCGTGAGCATCCCGTGGGCGAGGACGCCGGGGAGGCCAACCTCGGCCGCGATGTCGTCGCGATAGTGGATGGGGTTGAAGTCTCCCGAGGCACCCGCATAGCGAACGAGAGTGCCCCGATCAATCGCGAACCGGTTCTCGGCGACGACCTGGCCAACACTCAGCTCAGCGAAGGCGGGAAGCGTTGCGCTCATTCGTCGCCCCTTACTACGAGGGTGGAGATCGCCGTGACGACATGCTCGCCGCGCGCGTCGACCATCCGCGACTCGGTGGTGACCATCGAGTGCGCGCCGAGCTTCTTAATGCTCGCGACCGACAGGGTTGCGGTCAGCTCGTCGCCGGCCACGACGGGGCGGCTGAGGCTGAAGCGCTGGTCGCCGTGCACGACTCGGCTGAAGTCGATGCCGCCGTCGGGCTCGGCGAGAAGCTGCGCGAGGGTGGACTCCTGCACGACGACGGAGAAGGTGGGCGGAGCGACGAGGTCGGGGTAACCGGCGGCGCGCGCAGCTTCGACGTCGTGATGGAGAGGAGAAGTCGCAGAGACGGCCCGCGCGAATTCGCGCACCTTTTCGCGTCCCACCTGATAGGGCTCCGTGGGCGCGAAGAGGCGCCCGACGAGTTCGGGATTCACTGACACTCGGCAATACTAGGCGCTGCCACGTGGCGTACTTTGGCGCATTCCGGCTCCATCGCGGCACGATCGGGCCATTCCGGTATGACCATCGAATATTACCCATCTGTATATGGCTGACCGGCAGCCCAACATCTTCGAAGCTGGCGGGCATGTCGACACCCACACCCGAGCGCGACTGGGCGACGTACGCCCGCGAGCTCGGCACGAATATGCACCGTGCCCGTATCGCCCTGGGCGCCAGCCAAGAGCGGATCGCCCATGCAGCGGGCCTCGCCGGCTACACGTACCAGAAGTTCGAGAAGGGCGAGTCGAAGCCGGGCTCGCCCGCGAACCCGACACTGCACACTCTGCTCGCGCTGTGCGAGGCGCTCCAGATCGACCTGATCGATCTTCTGCCGCCGAATCCGCCGCGCTCATCAGCGGGCCTCGAGTAGCCGCAGCACCACGTCGGCCGCACCGACGAGTCGCGCCGCCGAGCTGAGGTCGAGGTCGAGTTCGCCGATCCCGTCCGCCTCGAGGCGCAGGCGGTCCTCGCCGTGAGTTCCGGGACGGCACACCGAGAGGTGCACTGTCGCAGCGGAGGGTTCACTCTCGCCCGCCCACAGCACCACCGGGAGCGAGCGCGCCTGCGAGCGGTGTAGCCGCTGCCCGGCCGCCGCCGCTTCGTCATGCTCGCCCACGCACCACCGCGGGCACTCATTGTTTCTGTCGTCCTGTCGTCCGTCCACGTTTCGCACCAATCGTTCGAGGTGGCAAGCCCACCAGGCGGCACCGACATCGACGCCTCCCCCCGCCCGGATCCGGACCGGGCTGTGGACAGAAGCCGGTCTTTTTTCCGCTGTGGAGGAGCGCGGACAGAATCCCATACTCAGATGGTCGTCCTCGATGCGTGGCGCGAAGCGCGCAGAAACACAGGGGCAGCACGGTCCCGGACCCTGCGAGGATCAGGGAATGACCGTCCTGCGTGACCTCGGCCTCGGCGCTCGATTGTTCCTCCGCGGCTTTCGCACCTGGGGGCGCTCGCCGCGCGCGATGCTCCTCGGGGCGATCCCTCCGCTGATCGTCGGACTGGTCTTCGTCGGCGTGCTGGTCTTCGTGCTGACGCGCGTTCAGGACGTAGTGACCGCGCTCACGCCCTTCGCCGACGGCTGGGAGCAGGGCTGGGCCACCACCACGCGGCTCCTGCTTGCCGTCGCGGCGGTCGGAGCGATCGTCGCACTCGGCGTGGTTCTCTTCGCCGCGGTCACGCTGCTCGTCGGGGACCCCTTCTACGAGCGGATCTGGCGCCGCGTCGAGGACGGGCTCGGCGGTGTCCCGGACGAGCACGAGACTGGCTTCTGGCGCGGGCTTGGTCGAGGGCTCCGCGACTGTGCCGTGCTCGTCGCGACGTCGATCGGGGTCGGAGCGATCCTGGTGCTGCTGGGCCTCGTGCCCGTGATCGGATCGATCATCGGGCTCATCGCCGGCGCCCTCGTCGGCGGGCGGGCGCTCGCGCTCGAGCTGACCGGATTCGCGGGTGATGCTCGTGGGCTTTCGCTCGCGCAGCGGCGGCAACTCCTTGCCGAGCACCGGGCCGTCTCGCTCGGATTCGGGGTCGCCGTCTACCTCGCGTTCCTCATCCCGGGTGGCGCTGTCGTCGCCATGCCCGCGGCGACAGCGGGTGCGACGCTCCTGCTGCGCACCCTGCGAGGTGAACCGATCGACGCCGTGTGCGTCACCGCCTGATCTCCGCTTGGCCGCTCGCGAACGCGTCCCCTAGACTCCCTCCGTGCCCGCGTTGATCCCAAGCCCCTGGTGGACCGCCTCCTAGGCGGACCGACGCGCGCAGACCCTCGCACTCGACCGCCTCCTCCGGGCGGTCGTTCTGCATGTCAGGGCCCGGGTGGGGCACGACCCTCAAGGACCACGATGACCTCGCTCCTCTCCCGCATCCTCGCCTCCGACGGCTCGCTGCCGTTCGCGGTCGTCCTTCGCCAGGGGCGCCCCGACGTCGACGTCTTCACCGGTGACGTCCTCGACGTGGAGGGTTTGGCCGATATCCCGCTCGACGGCGACGACGTGCTGACCCTGGTGCCCTATCGCCAGGTGCGGGAGCGCGGCTTTGCGGCGAAGGACGACGGGGCACCGCTGCGCAACCTCGTCGTCCGCGAACGCGAGAGCGTGCCGCTGGAGGAAGTGCTGCGCCTTCTGCCCGAACGCGAGATCCCGGTGCAGGAGCGCGGCTTCGATGTCCCGGACGACGAGTACGCCGACATCGTCCGCCGAGTGATCGACAAAGAGATCGGGAGCGGGCAGGGCGCCAACTTCGTCATCAGCCGCGCCTTCGTCGCGCAGACCGACGCTCCTGCGGTGGCAGCGGTGCTCGCCTGGTTTCGCCGGCTGCTGACCGACGAGTCGGGCGCCTATTGGACCTTCGCCATCCACACCCCCGGCGCTAACGGCTCCCCCACCGTCACGGCGGTCGGGGCGACGCCCGAGCGACACGTCTCGGTGCGCGACGGCGTCGCGATGATGAACCCCATCAGTGGTACGTTCCGCCACCCCAGCGCCGGTCCGACCGGCGAGGAGGTACTCGCGTTCCTCGCGGATGTGAAGGAGAGCGAAGAACTCTTCATGGTGGTGGACGAGGAGATGAAGATGATGAGCGCGGTCTGCCCCGCCGGAGGCCGCATCCTCGGCCCGTTCCTCAAGCAGATGTCGCGGCTCAGCCACACGGAGTACCTGCTCGAGGGATACACCGACCTCGACGTCCGGGAGGTTCTGCGCCTTACGATGTTCGCGCCGACCGTCACCGGCTCACCGATGGAGAACGCCTGCGCTGTGATCGCAGAGTACGAAAAGGAGCCACGCGGCTACTACTCCGGCGTGCTCGCGCTCTTCGAGCCGAAGGAGAGCGGATACACGCTCGACGCGCCCATCCTCATCCGCACCGCCTACCTCCGTTCCGACGGGCGTCTCACCGTGCCGGCGGGCGCGACGCTCGTGCGCCACTCCACCCCAGAGGGCGAGGTCGCCGAGACGCGTGCCAAGGCGTCCGGCGTGCTCTCGGCCCTGGGTCTGCTGCCGCACCGCGACGTGCCGCCCACGATCGACCTCAACTCGCAGCCCGGCGTGCAGGAGGCGCTCGAAGCGCGCAATGAGCGGCTCGCGTCGTTCTGGCTGCGACCGCAGGCGCGCGACCACATCATCGGACTGGCCGGACACACTGCGCTCATCATCGACAACGAGGACCAGTTCACGACGATGCTCGCGCATCAACTGCGCCACCTCGGTATGGACGCCCGGGTCGAACGCTGGTCCGAGGTCGACGACGTGCTGAGCGATGACCTCGTCGTTTTCGGCCCCGGCCCCGGCGACCCGCGTGACCACTCCGAGCCGCGAATCGCGCGCCTGCGCGAGCTGATGACTGCGCGTCTCGACTCGAAGCGCCCGCTGCTAGCGGTGTGCCTGAGCCATCAGATGCTGTCGCTGCTGGCCGGCCTGACGGTCGAGCCGCTGCCCGCTCCGCGCCAGGGCGTCCGACTGGCCGTTGACGTGTTCGGCGAGGATGCGGCGATCGGTTTCTACAACACCTTCTCCGCACTCGCCCTGGGCGTCGAGCGCACGCCGAAGCTCGGACTCGAAGTCTCGGCCGATGCAGAGACGGGAGTGGTGAACGCCCTGCGCGGCGAGCACGTCGCGTCAGTGCAGGGGCACCTGGAGTCGGTGCTCTCCTCCGATGGCCTGCGCACTCTGGAGCGGCTGGTCCGCACCGCGACCGCGCAGCCCAGCCGCGCGTGAGCGGCGTGCGGCTGATCGCCTCCGCCGCCTACCCGGTCGAGCTGCAGGAGGCGGTGGCCGCCAGTGTCCGTGCGGCGGCCGAGGCGGCCCGCAGTTGGTACGGGCGCGGCGACAAGCTCGCGGCCGACGCCGCCTCGGTTGCCGCCATGCGCGCAGTGCTCGCCGAGGCACCGTTCGCAGGGGTCGTGGTGATCGGTGAGGGCGAGAAGGATGACGCTCCCATGCTCGCGAACGGCGAGCGACTGGGCAGCGCCGCCGCTCCCTCCTGCGATGTGGCGGTCGATCCGCTCGATGGCACTCGGCTCACGGCAGAGGGCCTCCCTGGCTCGGTGAGCGTCATCGCGCTCGCGCCGCGCGGCACGATGTTCGACCCGCGGGACGTCTTCTACATGGACAAGCTGATCTGCTCCGGAGCCGGGCGCGGCGCCGTCTCGCTCGATCTCGATCCAGGGGAGAATGCTTCTCGCCTGGCCGCCGCGCTGGGCAAGCCCGTGGGCGACCTGGTCGTGGTGGTGCTCGACAAACCGCGGCATGTGGGGCTGATCGCGACGCTCCGGGAGGCGGGGGTCGCGCTTGAGCTGCGCGGCGAGGGCGACGTGTCGGTCGCGATCGAGGCGGCGGACTCCGCCGGCCGCGTCGACCTGGTGCTCGGAGTCGGCGGGACTCCAGAGGGCGTGGTCGCTGCGTGCGCCGTCCGCGCCCTCGGCGGGGTCATGGAGGGGCGCCTGGCCCCGCAGTCGGTGGGCGAGCGAACCGCCGCCCTGGCCGCGGGCCACGATCTCGACCGCCTGCTCACCCTCGACGACCTCGTCGCCTCCGACGCTGTCCTCTTCGCGGGCTGCCCCGTCTGACCCTCCGCCGACCCTCGCGAGGTGACGGATGTCATGGGCGGGTGGTGACGGAGGGCCGGGGTGTGTGAGCGCGTGCGCGGACAGGCTGGGGGCATGACCTCGACCCTGCTCGCCGTCCAGGCGACCGCCCTCACCAAGAACTTCGGCTCCGTCGCCGCCGTCGCCGGCGTGGACCTCACCGTCCGACCCGGCGAGATCGTCGCGTTCCTCGGACCCAACGGGGCGGGCAAGACGACGACCATCGATATGCTCCTGGGCCTCTCGACACCGGACACCGGCGAGGTGCGCGTCTTCGGGCGTCCGCCGCGCACCGCCATTGCGCACGGACTGGTCTCGGCCGTCTTGCAGACCGGGGGCCTGATCAAGGACCTCACCGTGCGCGAGACCCTCGAACTCACTGCGAGCCTGTTCGCCGACCCCCGGCCCATCGCGGAGGCCCTGGACCGGGCCGGCATCGGCGAGCTCGCCTCCCGGCGGGTCGGCCTGTGTTCGGGTGGCCAGCAGCAGCGCCTTCGCTTCGCGATGGCGCTGCTCCCGGACCCGGGCCTGCTCCTGCTCGATGAGCCGACGACCGGCATGGACGTCGAGGGCCGCCGCGCGTTCTGGGGCGCCATCCGCGCCGACGCCGCCCGCGGCCGCACGGTCCTGTTCGCGACGCACTACCTCGAGGAGGCCGACGAGTATGCCGACCGGATCATCCTGATGAGCCGGGGCCGCATCGTCGCCGACGGCACGACCAGCAGCATCAAGAACCTCATCTCGGGGCGGATCGTCCGCGCCACTCTCCCCGACGCCGACCTTGCGGCACTCGCCGCCCTCCCCCGAGTCTCGAGCGTCGATGCGCAGGGTGACCGGATCGCGGTGCACACCGACGACTCCGACACACTCGCCCGGCATCTGCTCACCCGGACCGAGGCTCGCGACGTCGAGGTCACCGCGCAGACCCTCGAGAACGTCTTCCTCGCCCTCACCTCCGAAGGAGCCTGGGCATGACCGCCACGCCCCCCGCCGCCGCCGACCATGTCCGCCTCGACCGCCGCTCCCCTGCGCTGGGCGGCTTCACCGGCACGTATCTCCGCATCGAGATCCTGCGACGGCTGCGCAACCGGCGCACCCTGTTCTTCACCCTGCTCTTCCCGGTACTGATGTTCTTCATCGTCGGCTACACCCGCCTGGACGAACCGCTCACCGCGACTCCGGTCGCGGCCGGGGGCGTCTCGGTGGCGGCGTTCATCCTGGTGTCGATGGCAATGTACGGAGCGATGATGTCGGCCACGCAGACGGGCGCCGCGGTCGCCGTCGAGCGCGCCCAGGGCTGGAGCCGGCAACTGCGGCTCACTCCGCTGAACCCGGTCGTGAACGTGCTGATCAAGATGATCGCCGGGATGGCGCTCGGTCTGCTCGCCGTCGCCGCGACCTACGTGGTGGGCGCGTTCAGCGGCATTGAACTCTCGGCCGCGCAGTGGGTGGCGACCGGAGTGACAGGCTGGCTGCTCGCGAGCGCCATCTTCACCACGCTGGGACTCATGGTGGGCTATCTGGTGCCCGGCGAAAATGCGGCGCAGATCATCAGCCTCGTAATCGTGATGCTCGCGTTCCTCGGCGGACTCTTCTACCCGGTGAACACCATGCCAGAGTTCATGCAGAGCATCGCCGCCTTCACTCCGGTGTACGGCATCGCCGAACTCGCCCGCGCCCCACTGACGGGCGAAGGCTTCAACCTTGGCGCCCTCGTGAACGCGCTGGTCTGGCTGGGCATCTTCCTCACGGGGACGGTCGTCTTCTTCCGCCGCGACACGAAGCGGGTCTGACAGATGCGCGAAGCCCCGGTCTTCCCGCCCCTAAGGTGAGCGCGTGAGCAGCACGAGCACAAGGCAGCACGGCGAGCATGGCATGTTCTGGACGCCGCTCGCACGGCGCTGGTACATCGGCGCCGTCCTCTCGCTTTTTTGGGTCTACATGACACTCCCCTCGGTTCTTGCATTCCCCGAGTGGCCGGGGCGGGTCGCCGGCGTCGCCCTGATCGCGGGCTTCAGCATCGCCTTCCTCGTTGCGCCGCCGATCGCATGGACGGTGGCGCCCCGCGGCCGGGCGCTGATCTGCGCGGGGATGCTCGCCCTCTCGCTCACACTCCTCCCCTGGCTAGGCCGTGACGTGACAGGTCTCTGGACCTACGTAGGCGTGGTCGTGGGAATGTGCCTGTTCTCGTGGTGGCTGACGCTGGGCATCATCGGAGCGCTGGCGCTGGTGGCACTCGCCCTCCGCTGTGACGGCAGCGCCGGAACCGAAGGCACCGTCGTCGTGCCCGTCATCATCTTCTCGATCTCGCTGATGATGGCCACCTTCGCCCGCACCATCGCCACCGTCGACCAGCTCCGCACGACCCGCGCCGAACTCGAGGTGCTGACGGCCGAGCGCGAGCGGAGCCGCGTCGCCCGTGATATCCACGACATCCTGGGGCACTCTCTCACGGTGATCGCGGTGAAATCGGAGCTGGCGGGACACCTCCTTGCCGCCGACCCTGCTCGTGCGCGGGCCGAGATCGCTGATGTGGAGTCCCTCGCGCGCGGCGCCCTCGCCGACGTCCGCGCCACCGTCTCGGGGTTCCGCGCGACAACCGCAAGCGGCGCGCTGGCCGCTGCCCGGGATGCCCTGAGCGCCGCGGGGATCTCGGCCGATCTGCCCGCGTCCACCGACGCCGTCCTTCCCCAACACCACGAGCTGGCGGGCTGGGTGATTCGCGAGGGGGTGACCAATGTTCTCCGCCATTCCGCCGCCTCGCACTGCCGCATCCGTCTCACGCCCTGCGAAGTCGACATCGCCGACGATGGCGTGGGCCTGCAGGAGGGGACGGCGAACTCGACCGGGCTGGCCGGGCTCCGCGAGCGGGTCGAGGCGGCGGGCGGGCATCTGTCGGTCGGCATGAGCGAGCTCGGTGGGTTCCGTCTGGCCGCGACGCTGCCCCGCGGCGTGCGATGAGCGCGGCGCCGCTGCGCCTCCTGATCGCCGACGACCAGGCGCTGGTACGGGGCGCGCTCGCCGCGCTGCTCTCGCTCGAGCGCGACATCGACGTGGTCGCTGAGGTGGGCCGCGGCGACGAGGTGGTCGCGGCTGCACTCGCCTCGGCGCCTGACGTCGCGCTCCTGGACATCGAGATGCCAGGCCTCGACGGGATCGCGGCAGCGGTTCTCCTCCGGGAGGCGCTGCCCTCCTGCCGCGTGCTGATCGTGACGACCTTCGGCCGGCCCGGCTACCTCACCCGAGCGATGCAGGCCGGCGCCTCGGGCTTCGTCGTGAAGGACACCCCCTCGGCTCAACTCGCCGACGCGGTGCGGCGGGTCGGGCAGGGGCTGCGCGTCGTCGATCCGACCCTCGCCGCGGAGTCACTGGCGCAAGGCGGCACACCGCTCACTGAACGCGAGACCGACGTCCTCGCTGCCATGCGCACTGGCGGATCGGTCGCTGACCTCGCGCGGATGCTGCACCTTTCGCAAGGGACGGTGCGGAACCACCTTTCGGCCGTCATCGGCAAGACCGGGGGCCGCAACCGGGCGGACGCGCTGCGCATCGCGGAGCGGAATGGGTGGCTGTGAGGAGCCGGCTCTAAGTCCCAGCTCAGGGCCGATAAGAGCCGTAGCGCACCGCATGAACCGGTGGGCTTCAACTCCACCGGAAGTGGAACATAATTCAGGCTCGTACCGAATCCCCCAACTTTACTGGCGGCCGCAACTACAACTGCTTATATGATCGGGACGCGGATAGTTCGAGACCTCACCGTTAGCCCGGCAGGGCGTTAATAAGATCGAATTTTTTAGTTAGTTGCCTGACGTCTACTGAGCCAAGCTACATTGAGACCTATTCCAGACAACTTTTCCAGAAATCGGTAATTTTCAACTATCAGTAAGGAGTGGGTGCTCTGGCGCTTCACGATGCCTAAGTTCACGATAAGTGACATTGACGCGCCGAATATAAAGCACAGTGACGATAACGCCAGGCCAAGCAGCGAGAACCGCGGCAAAGACAAGGAGGTCATAGAGGGCGCTGATGATCTGATCCATAACTACGTTATCGGCAAATGCGCCAAGCGGGCCAACCAGCGGCCAACTTGCTTGCAACAGAAGGATAGATGCGATCCACGTGATTAGCCCCCACCAGCGGAAACCTTTCCGCTTCACTACCCAACCGGCGCTGGCGATCGCGCGATACTTCTGAATCCACTCGATGGCCGAGACAAAGCCCGATGCCATCCCGACCAGGCCGACCGCTGACATGCCGTAAAGCAAAAGCGGATTCAGGTATGGTACATGCATACCGAAAACAGTATCGAGAGTGAACAGCACGTAACACGCGCTGATTAATACGAGCAACAGCAAACAAGCAACGGTCAAAATCCGGTCGCTGAGCACCACAGTTCGAGCCCGAATCCAGGTCCAGAGGTTTCGGATGACGTAGCCTAGAAGGACAAGCGTCATCAGACTACCAACGAAAGTAGTTGCTTGCTTCCCGAGATCGATGTTCAACATAGCGAGGGTTGCACTTTGCTGCCAGTGACTCAACTTTCCTGAAAAGTTGAGGTAACACATAGTGCCGGCGAATGTTAGCATGAAGATGCCGACACCAATTCCCTTTGCTGTCCACTGCCGGACTTCGCCGAAGCTGGTGACCAGGAAAAGTGCGAACAGCTCAAAAGTTGCGGTCGCCATTACTGCCAGAGTGACCAGGAGTACTGCGTTGGAGACAATGGCTTCCCAATCGGTCGCCGCCGCCTTATCCGAGCCAACGAGACTAAATCCTGCCACAAGGATGCCGAGAAAAATGCCACCTATTGTCGCACCAACGAGGTGTTTCCCGTGAATCTTGACGAGATACGGAATGGTTCGCGGCAGAAACCAGGCCAAACCATTGAGCGCGAAATGGAAAGCATTTACGCCTCTGAGAAAAGACCAGAGGTGGCTCGCAACCGTGAGGCTCGAGACATTTGCAACCAGACTCACCTGCCGCCGGAGGGCGGTCGTTGCCAGCCGGTCTCGCCTCCTCTCGAGCCGCTTTGCAAGCACTGACCGGTCCGCGGCATCAGTCATGATCGCGACGGCATCGAGAATTACCCGATCGGACTCGCTCTCCTCCGGCTTGGGCTTCGGCCCCAGGAGTCGCTGGGCAGCGAGGTGATCAGCCTGCGACACGGTACGGACCTGCTGATAGCGCCGGGCTATTTCAATCTCGCCTGCCGCATAAAGCTTCTCACTCCATCGCGACGGCCACACGGACACAGCACCAATTACCAAAGTCAGAGTCAGAAAGAACACGGCCAGCGTGAAGACGGGCCACAATAACCACGAGAAGAAATCCATGCCGCGTACATTAGCGCGGAGCACAGACGGTCCCGCATGCGTACTCTGCAAGCTTCACCCTAGTCACATGCCAGGTCTCTCAGCCTGGTGGAGTGACTTAGGCGAGGCGATCTTCGAGCAGCCCGTAATCACACTTCGACCAGCCGAGGGACTTAGGCGGGCAGATAATCGCAGACGCGGGAGCAGGTCCGGTGCCGGAACCTCGGGTCGCTCGCCGGCCCGGAGCTGCCGACCATGACGATTCAGCGTCTGCGGCACACGATAGCCAGGCTCAATAATATGATTCGCGATTTTCGCGTCAAGTGTCCATGGCTATGAATTAACGTGCGCGTCTCTCAGTTGCCGAGGGGTGCGCAAGTCGTGATGAACGAGATATATTCCGTGAGACGCGAGCTTGCGGCCGAAATATCGGTGGCGGACATCGAATGCTGGCTCGCGTTGCCGCTACATTCCGTTGCGAATCTCCACAGACGCCGGTGCGCCAGTGAGGGGTTACGTGCATTTCTCACCTGGATTGCCCAACGCCCGAAGTTATTCGACGCGAAGTATCGATGTCACTGCACGAACGCACTCGTGTCGATCCAGCGCAGCGACGGTACTTCGGAGCTTGCGTTCCGGTGCCGAGTGAATTCCGATGAGAAGGCTCGCGATGTGATCACGATCTGCTCTGGTCTCTCGTTCTCGCGGTGAGGTTTGAGCGAGGGTCTCCACCGAGACGTCGTTATCCGCCAACGCTGCCGCGACTCTCGCCAGCACGTCGGAGCGATCGACGACGGTGAGAGCAACCTGATAGCGAGTGAAGACATCTCCCATCGGCACCATCGGAAGAGCGCCGACAACGACCGGCGTCATGCCGGGACCACCCGCGACACGCCGACGGGCCGCGGAGACGAGATCACCAAGGATCGTCGACGCCCGCCCGCGCCGGCACCGTAGAACATCAGGTCTCCCGCGGCTTCTGCCTCGACGAATACCGCGTTGCAGGCGCCGCGGACCATCGCGAGCCGACGGTCAGGACTGATCAGCGCCAGGTAGACGCGCGCACTAACCCCGACTGGTTCTCCGCCCGGACCGAAGAGTCGTTCGCGAATCGTCAGGAGCTTGATGACCAGGCCGTTCAGTCGCGCCGACTCGATCTGCTTCCGAGTGATCCCCGTAATCCCCTCCCGGTATATAGGCTCGAGCGGCACATCCTGGTGGAAGGCAAGCCGGGAGAGGATCGCTGCCTTGTTCGCGGCGCCCAGACCCTCGATGTCGGCGATTGGATCTGTTTCGGCGTTGCCGGCGGCCGTTGCCGGCGCAAGAGCCTCGGCGAAGCTCTCGCCGTGAGCGTCCATCCGGTCGAGGATGAAATTGGTGGTGCCGTTCACGATCCCAAGCACGCGCGTGACCCGGTCTGCCGCGAGGGATTGGCTCAGCGGGCGCACGATGGGAATCGCTGTGGCCACGGCGGCCACGTAGTGGATTTCGGCTCCGACCCGCTCGGATTGGGCGAAGAGTTCCGCGCCGTGGGCGGCGAGCAGCGCCTTGTTCGCCGTGATGACATCCGATCCGGAGCTGAGTGCTAGTTCGATCAGACTCTTCGCCGGATCGATGCCGCCGATCACTTCGATCACGAGGTCGGCGCCGACGATCAACTGCTCGAAATCGGACGTCAGCAGTGCGGACGGGATGTCCGGATACTTGGACGGATCCGACGTGCGCACGCCAACACCGACCAGTTCAACGTCGACGCCTACCCGATCTCCGAGTTCTCGATGGTGCTCAAGCAGCAACCGAGCGACCTGGCTGCCAACCGCGCCAGCGCCGAGCAGCGCAACACGCAGTCCGCTCATGCTGCGACGCCGTTCGGGACTGCGGCGAAAACGGTCCGAGCCGCGGAGGGCAGATCAGCATTCGGTAGGCGCGCGCGGGTAGGAGACGCTGGATGATCAGCCACGGTGAGACCTTGAAGATTAGGGGAGTGAGTCACTGCTAGGCGAGCGGATCCGGATTGACCCCTGAAGCCATCGGTTTCAGTGCAGCCCCTGGCAAAATATTGGGGTGAGCGATCGTCACCCTAGTACATCCACCATCGTAAGAAGCGAACTCGGCAAAGCGGACGCACGCGCAGGGGTCCGATGCGCGCGACGCAGAACACCTCGCCGTTCTCGGCAGCGTGCGCCGACGTCTCAAGGAGGACAACCGGTACAGCACGAGTGATCGTTGCAACCTGCTTGTACGCAGAAACGGCACCTGACTCGACCGGTCAGGCGCCATTTCGTTAGATGTAGCGGGAGCGGGACTTGAACCCGCGACACCACGATTATGAGCCGTGTGCTCTAACCACCTGAGCTACCCCGCCGCGCGTTACCCACAGGCTCGACCTGCGGGGAACGGAGCCCCCTGTGGGAATCGGACCCACTACCTCTTCCTTACCAAGGAAGTGCTCTACCAATGAGCTAAGGGGGCGCACCCGCGGGTCGAACGGCCCCGATCGGGGCGTGCCCGCGATTTGGCACCGTTAGATGCTAGCACCCTGCCGAAGAGCCGGAGACCGGGAGTCTTCACGGTTCAGCGGGTAGTCGGCGTAGGCGAAGCGCGTCGAGTCTGGCGACCAACCCGCGACGTTGATCGTGCCCTGCCCGCCGTACAGCCGCTGCACGACTCGTCCGGGTTCGCGGGTCGCCCGCCCCGTGAGATCGAGCAGCCGCAGCTCGACGTCGACGTTCTCGGGATGCCCGATCGTCCCCGCGGGATAGGCCAGATAGAGGAGGTGCGCGCCGTCCGGCGACTCGTGCGGGAACCAGTCGACAGTCTCGGACTCGACCAGCCGCGAAAGCCCGGAGCCGTCAAGGCCCATCCGAAACAGTTGCGCTCCCCCACCGCCGCGTTCCGAGTTGAACACGAGCCCATCGGCCGAGACGTCGACCCCGTCGTCGGCGAAGGCGTCGTCGGTCAGCGCGGTGAGGTCGCCTCCCTCGGCCGGCATCGTGTACACGTTCGTCCGCCAGCGCCCGGAGTCGACGCCGCCGCCGATCAGCGCGAGCAGCGTGCCGTCGGGCGAGACGCCGTGCAGATAGTGCTTGAAGCCCTCGCGCACCTCGGTGAGCCGTCGGGCGGGAGCGGAGCCGTCGAGCGCGACTGCATAGAGGTGCCCGTCCCGCGCAGAGACGTACGCCGTGCCGCCGGAGGGAGCCAGCACGTGATCGTTGTTGAGTTCGGCCGGCACGCCGTCGAGGGGAATCGGCTCAAGCGCCGCCGGCCCGTCGAGCGGGAGGCGAAACAGCCGGCCGTCGCCGTTGACCACGAGCGCTGTCCCGTCCGGAGTCCAGTTCGGCGCCTCGACGAGCACTGAGTCGGATTCGAAGACGGTGGTCGCGATTCCGGTGGCGAGATCGTGGATGCGGAGGCGGCAGAGCTGAGCGGGCAGAAGGGAGCGGGCCATATCCCCACGCTAGAGGTCATCGCTCAGGGAGTCGCGAGCGTCAAGCCTCTCCACACTCAGGTTGGGCAGGAAACGCCTCCGGTATCCTTGGCGGACGAATGCGCTGGGTACACGTTGAGAGGAACATGTGATGCTCCTCATCCTCCTCATCTCGTTTGCGCTCGCCGTGGTCACCCCGTGGATCGTCGGCCGCTTCGGCCCTAAGACCTTCTACGCGCTGGCTCTCGTGCCTGCGGCGAGTTTCGTCGCCACCGCCACGGCGCTCCCGACCATTCTCGACGGCGGCGAGATCCGCGAGAGCGTGCCGTGGATCCCAGCGCTCGATATCGCGCTCTCCTTCCGGCTCGACGCGCTCTCGATCGTGCTCGCGCTGGTGGTCAGCGGGGTCGGCGCGCTCGTGCTCGCCTACTGTGCCCGCTACTTCGAGCCTGACGAGCCCTCGCTCGGCCGGTTTGCCGCGCTGCTCTTCGCCTTCGCCGGAGTGATGTACGGCCTCGTTACTGCCGACGACGTCATCATCCTCTTCGTCTTCTGGGAGGCGACGAGCGTCCTCTCCTACCTCCTAATCGGCCATTACAACGGCCGGAAAGAGAGCCGTGGAGCAGGTCTCCAGGCGCTGCTGGTCACGACGCTCGGCGGCCTGGCGATGCTGGTGGGGATCATCGTCCTGATCGTGCAGGCCGGCACGACGAGCCTCTCGGGGATCGTCGACGCGGCCCCCTCCGGACCGATGACCTCGGTGGCGCTCATCCTCGTACTGCTCGGTGCTTTCTCGAAATCGGCCCTGGTGCCCTTCCACTTCTGGCTGCCGGCCGCGATGGCCGCGCCCACACCGGTGAGCGCCTACCTGCACGCCGCCGCGATGGTGAAGGCGGGCATCTACCTCGTGGCACGCCTCGCGCCCGGCTTTGCCGACGACTCCGTCTGGCTACCCGTCGTGGTGAGCGCCGGAGTCTGGACGATGCTTGTCGGCGGCTGGCGCTCGCTCCGGCAATATGACCTCAAGCTCGTGCTCGCCTATGGCACGGTCAGTCAGCTCGGCTTCCTGACCGTCGCGGTCGGTTTCGGCTCGCGCGACGCCGCGCTCGCCGGGTTGACGCTCCTGATCGGCCACGCCCTCTTTAAGGCGCTGCTCTTTCTCGTGGTCGGGATCGTCGACCACCGCGCAAGAACGCGCGACCTTCGCAAGCTCAGCGGCCTCGGCCGGCAGGCGCCCGTCCTCGCGGCCGCGGCGCTGATTGGCGTGCTCTCGATGGCGGGAGTCCCGCCGCTCCTCGGGTTTGTGGCGAAGGAGGCGGTGTTCACCAGCCTGATCTCGGCACTCGAGCAGGGCTCGTTCTGGGCCTGGGTCGCGCTGGTCGGGCTGGTACTCGGCTCGATCCTCACCGTCGCCTACTCCGCCCGCTTCTTCTGGGGTGCCTTCGCGCGGAAAAAGGGGTTGGCGGACACGCACCTGCACGCGGAGCCGTGGACGTTCACCGCCGCTCCGGTGCTGCTCGCCGCCGCCACCGTGATCGGCGGGCTGACCGCCTCCGTGCTCGATCCGCTCGTGGCCGTCTACGCCGATACGCTCCCGTACGCCGCCCCGGACGCCGACCCGCAGCTCGCCGCGGCCGCCGAGGCTTCGGACCACGGCGGCTACCACCTCGCCCTGTGGCACGGGTTCGAACCAGCGCTGGGCCTGAGCGCCCTGGTCATTGCCGTCGGCCTCCTCCTCTTCGCCAAGCGCGTGGTCGTCGCCCGAGCCCAATCGATGCTCCCTCACCGGATCGACTCCGCCGAGGGCTACTGGGCGAGCGTCCGCTCGCTCGACCGCGTCGCGAGTACCGTCACCGAGTTCGTGCAGCGCGGCTCGCTCCCCCGCTACCTCACGGTGATTTTCGCCGTCTTCGTGCTCGGTGTGGGCGGCGCGGCCGCCCTGAACCGCACTTGGCCGGGTGATCTCGTCTTCTGGGACAGTCCGGGGCAGCTCGCGGTCGCGGCCGTGATGATCCTCGCCGCGGTGCTCTGCGCCGTGGCCCGCAATCGCGTCGCCGCCGTGCTCCTGGCCGGCGCCACGGGCTACGGGATGGTCGCCCTCTTCGCGCTGCAGGGTGCTCCCGACCTCGCTCTCACTCAGGCCCTCATCGAGACGGTGACCCTGGTGGTCTTCGTGCTCGTGCTGCGCCGCCTTCCCACCAGGATCGCGACGAAGCACCAGCCGATGCGCAAGCGCCTGCGCGCGGTCATCGGTATCGCGGTCGGAGCCGTCATGGCCCTTGCCGCGACCATCGCTTTGGGCGCCCGCACGGCGACGCCGATCTCGGCCGACCTGCCGCGTCTTGCCTACGAGGAGGGGAAAGGGCGCAACATCGTGAACGTCCTCCTGGTCGACATCCGCGCCTGGGACACAATGGGCGAGATCTCGGTGCTGGTCGTGGTTGCGACCGGAGTGGCAAGCCTGATCTTCCTTTCGAGCCGGGCGGGAGGCGCGCCCCGCCTCGACATGCAAGGCGCGGGTGACCGCCGCGAATCCGCCGGGCCCGAGAACACCGGCGACCGCGGCTCCTGGCTCGTTGCCGGCCGCACCCTCCGTCCCGAGAACCGCTCGATCGTGCTCGAGGTTCTGGTGCGCCTGCTCTTCCACCCGGCGATGATCGTCTCGGTCTACCTGCTCTTCGCCGGCCACAACGCCCCGGGCGGAGGCTTCGCGGGCGGCCTGCTCGCGGGTCTCGCCCTGGTCGCGCGCTACCTCGCGGGCGGCCGCTTCGAACTCGGCGAGGCCGCTCCGATCGACGCGGGTAAGGTGCTCGGCCTGGGCCTCTTCTTCGCCGTCGGCACCGCCGTCTCCTCGCTCGCCTTCGGCCTCGAGGTTCTGGAGTCGGGCTGGCTCGATCTCGAGGTGCCGGTGCTCGGCGAGCTCCACCTCGGTACCTCCACCCTCTTCGACATCGGGGTGTACCTGATCGTGATTGGCCTCGCGCTCGACATCCTGCGCAGCCTCGGCGGTGAAGTCGACCGCCACGGCGAGGAGGCCGAGAACGGCGCACCCTCAGGTGACGGCGTCACCCACTCGATCGCCAACACGCCCGGCCCCGCAGTGGGCACGGTCGACGGCCTTGAGACGACACTCCCCACCGGCTCCACAGTCGTCGGCGGACCAGGCAGAGGGGACGGCTCATGAGCATCACGCTTGTCCTCGTCGTCGTGATGGCCGCGATGTACGCGGCGGGTGTCTACCAGATGCTCGAACGCAGCCTCACCCGCATCTTGATCGGGTTCCTGCTCGTCGGGAATGCGACCAACATCCTGATCCTGCTGATGGCCGGCCGCTCGGGCGTCGCCCCCTTCGTCACCGACGACGGCCGCTCCTACGAGCAGATCGCCGCCGAGATGGCCGACCCGCTACCGCAGGCGCTGATCCTGACGGCGATCGTGATCACCTTCGGCGTCTCCGCGTTCCTCCTCGCGATGATCTACCGGCGCTGGCGCCTCGCCAACGCCGACCAAGTGGAGGACGACGAGACAGACGCCTCCGTCCGCGAGGACGCCGCCGGCATCTCGGCCCAGACCACCGCCGACGACCGGGCGCTCGACGTGCTGCTCGAGTCCAGTGACGAGGGCACCGCCGCCAAGCACGGGGAGAGCGCCATGACCGACGACAGGAAGGAGGACCGATGAATGCCCTGATCCCGCTCGTCGTCACCCTCCCCCTCCTCGGAGCGGCCGTCGCGCTGATCCTCGGTCGCCACCGGCGCGCGCAGATCACCGTGAATATCGCGACGCTCTCGAGCGTGCTCGTGATCTCCTCGGTGCTGCTCGTGCTGGTCCTCGCCGGCGACGAGGGCGGCAGCGCCGTCTACGTGGGCGGCTGGGAGCCGCCGTGGGGCATCGTCCTGGTCGTCGATCCACTCGCCGCCCTGATGCTCGTGATCACCTCAATCACGCTGCTGGGCGTCCTGCTCTTCTCTGTCGGCCAGGGCCTGGTGGACGGCAATCGCGAGACGCCCGTCACGATCTTCCACCCGACCTACCTGATCCTCTCGGCGGGCATCCTCAACGCCTTCGTCGCGGGCGACCTGTTCAACCTCTACGTCGGCTTCGAGATCCTGCTCGCCGCGAGTTACGTGCTGATCACTCTCGGCGGCACGGCGCCGCGGATCCGGGCCGGCACGACATACGTGGTCGTCAGCCTGGTCTCGAGTGTCTTCTTCCTCTCGGCGATCGGCCTGCTCTACGGCGCGACCGGCACCGTCAACATGGCGCAGCTCTCGATCCGCATCGCCGAACTGCCGGCCGATGTGCAGCTGGTACTGCACGTGGTGCTGCTGCTGGGCTTCGGCATCAAGGCGGCCGTGTTCCCCCTCTCGTTCTGGCTCCCGGATTCGTACCCGACCGCTCCGGCGCCGGTCACCGCGGTCTTCGCGGGACTGCTCACCAAGGTCGGCGTGTACGCGCTGATCCGCACCGAGACGCTGCTCTTCCCGGGCGGCAGGCTGAGCGACGTGCTGCTGGTGGTGGCGCTGCTGACGCTGATCGTCGGCATCCTCGGCGCGGTCGCGCAAGCCGACATCAAGCGGATGCTGTCGTTCACCCTCGTCTCGCACATCGGTTACATGGTGTTCGGGATCGCCATCGGCACCCCGGCCGGTTACGCGGCGACGATCTTCTACGTCATCCACCACATCACGGTGCAGACGACCCTGTTCCTCGCGACCGGCCTGATCGAGCGCGTCGGCGGCACCACGTCGATCCTGCGACTCGGCGGGCTCCTCAAGGCCTCGCCGTTGCTCGCCCTGCTCTACTTCATCCCGGCGATGAACCTCGGCGGCATCCCGCCGTTCACCGGCTTCCTCGGCAAGGTCGGACTCTTCGTCGCCGGCACGGAGTCCGCCGTCGACCGCCCGTCGTGGCTGATCTGGGCCGTCATCGCGGCCGGCGCCGTGACCTCGCTGCTCACCCTCTACGCGGTCGCTCGCGTCTGGAACATGGCGTTCTGGCGGCGCCAGGAGGAGGTGCCCGGCTACGAATCACCCCTGATCGACCAGCTCCAGGAGGACCCGCACGACACGGGCAGCATCCGCACCCGTCACTCCCCGCCGATGATGGTCCTCGCGACCGCCGGCATGGTCGTGGTCGGCGTCGCGCTCACCGTCGGCGCCGGTCCGCTCTACGACGCGAGCGAGCACGCCGCGAGCGCCGTCGCCGATCCCGCGACCTACATCGCGACCGTCTACCGAGACTCGTCCTTCGGAGAGGAGGGCCCCCGATGAGCCCCCGCCGCCGCATCGACATCTGGAACCGCGTCGCAATGTTCGTCACCCTGGTCGGCATTTGGGTGCTGCTCTGGGACGACGTCTCGGTGCTCTCGGTCGTCTCCGGCTTTCTGATCGCCCTGCTCATCACGCGAGTCTTCTACCTGCCGCCGGTCGAGTTCTCGAACCGCGTGAACCCCTGGTTCGTGCTGGTCTTCCTCCTGCGCCTCCTCTACGACATCGCCGTCGCGTCGGTCCGAGTCTCGTGGCAAATCGTCGCCCTGCCGGTGCCGGTGCACAACGCGATCGTCGCCGTGCACCTGCGCAGCCGCTCAGAGGGGATGCTCGTCTGGACGACCGAGGCCGTCTCGCTCGTGCCGGGGTCGCTCGTGATCGACGTCGACCCGCAGCAGAACGTGCTCTACCTGCACGTGCTCGGCGTCCTGCACGATGAGGGCGAGCGGATCGAGGACGTGCGCCGCACGGTCCTGCAGACGGAGGCGCGCATCGTCCGCGCCATCGGCTCCCGAGAGGACGTACGGCGCGTGAACCAGCCGCTCGATGCCAAGGCAGGGGCGGTCGGATGATCGGCTGGCTCGTCTGGATTCTGGTACCCGTGTTCGGGGTCGCCTGCCTGCTCGCGCTCGTGCGCATCCTCCGCGGCCCCTCGGTGCTCGACCGCGTCGTCGCCGCCGACGTGCTCGTCGCGACGATCATCTGTGGGATCGGCGCCGAGATGGCAATCAACCACCACGCGAGCACTCTGCCCGTGGCTCTAGGGCTCGCGCTGTTCGCCGTCTTCGGCTCGATCAGCGTGGCGAAGTTCATGGCGAATCGCGAAGAGGACTGACATGGACCTGTTCTTCGACATTCTCACCGCCGTGTTGCTGATTATCGGCGCACTGCTCTCACTCATTGCCGCCGTCGGCCTGCTGCGTTTCGACGATCTCCTCTCGCGGATGCACGCCGGCACCAAGCCGCAGGTGCTCGGGCTGATCTGTGTGATGCTCGCCGTGGCGATCCGCAATCCCGGTTTCGCCGCGGCCGGAACGATCGTGCTCGTGATCGGCTTCCAGCTGCTCACCGTGCCGGTCTCGGCGCACATGGTCGGCCGGGCGGCGTACCGGGCCGAGTCCGTGTCTCCCGGTTTCCTCGTGATCGATGAGCTCGCAGACGCGGTCAACCGCGCCGACGAGCAGGCCTAAAAGCGCGGATTGTCGCTCGCACCCTCGCGTGCGCACATCCCCAGACCGGCGGACCCACCCTCTCCCTAGGCTCGATGCCATGACAGTGGATTCCACCCTTTCCAACGTGCCCGAGAACTCACCCCGTCCGTCTCGGGAGGGAGGTGAGCACCCGGGAGCCGAGTGGTGGCGCACCGCCGTGATCTACCAGATCTTCCCCCGCTCGTTCGCCGATGGTGACGGTGACGGCATCGGCGATCTGCCCGGCATCTCCTCACGGCTCGACAGCCTGGCCGAACTCGGCGTCGATGCCGTCTGGCTCTCGCCCTTCATGACCTCGCCGCAGAAGGACGCCGGTTACGACGTCGCCGACTACTGCGACGTCGATCCGCTCTTCGGCACCCTCGCGGACTTCGATGCGATGCTCGCTCGCGCGCACGCCCTCGGTATCCGCATCATCATCGACCTCGTCCCGAACCACTCCTCGAGCGCGCACCGCTGGTTCCAGGAGGCGCTGGTCGCCCCTGCCGGCAGTGCCGAGCGCGCGCGATACATGTTCCGCGACGGGCGGGGCGAGTCGGGCGAGCTGCCGCCGAACAACTGGGTGTCGGTCTTCGGCGGGCCCGCCTGGAGTCGAGTCACCGAGCCCGACGGCACTGCGGGCCAGTGGTACCTGCACCTCTTCGACCCCACGCAACCCGACTTCGACTGGACGAACGAGTGGGTGCGGGAGCGCTTCCGCGAGGTTCTCCGCTTCTGGCTCGACCGCGGTGTCGACGGCTTCCGCGTCGACGTCGCGCACGGGATGATCAAGGCGCCAGGACTGCCGGACTACACGCCTCCGGCCCACTACAGCCCGATGAGCGGAACGTCCTCGAAGAACCGCGACGATCCCACCACTGCGCCCTACTTTGCGCAGGAGGGCGTGCACGAGATCTACCGCGACTGGCATGTCCTCCTCGCCGAGTACCCGGACGACCGCGTCCTCTGCGCCGAGGCGTGGGTGCAGCCGCTGTCGCGGCTCGCGAAATGGGTGCGGCCCGACGAGATGCACCAGGCCTTCAACTTCGCCTACCTTGAGACGCCCTGGAGAGCCTCCGACCTGCGAGACGTCATCGACTCCTCCGTCGAGGCGTTCACCTCTGTCGGTGCTCCCCCGACCTGGGTGCTCTCGAATCACGACGTCATCCGTCACGCGAGCCGTCTCGGCCTCCCCGTCGAGATTCCGCAGGGATACGGGATCGGCCCGCTCACTCCGAGCCAGCCCGATCCCGTGCTCGGTCTGCGTCGCGCCCGAGCTGCGACGGCACTCATGCTCGCGCTTCCCGGCTCCGCCTACCTTTATCAGGGCGAGGAGCTGGGCCTGCCCGAAGCGATTGATCTCCCCGATTCCGCCCGGCAGGACCCGAGCTGGTTCCGCACCCGCGGCGAACGCTACGGCCGCGACGGTTGTCGGGTTCCGCTCCCCTGGGAGGCTCAGGCGCCGGCCTATGGCTTCAACTCGACAGGCGACTCCTGGCTGCCGCAGCCGCGCGAGTGGGCGCTCTTCGCGCGCGACCGTCAGCGCGGAGTCGAGGGCTCGACCCTGGAGTTCTACCGGACCCTGCTGTCGGTGCGCCACGCTGAGGACCTGGGCTCCAGCGTCCTCGAATGGCTCGATGGCTACCCGGAGGACGTGCTCGCGTTCAGGAACGGAGCGATCACCGTGATCGCGAACGTGGGCGAGGCGCCGGTCGAGTTGCCCGTCGGCTCCGTGGTGCTCTCGTCGGAGGAGCTGCACGAGCCGGCGCTGCCCGCCGACGTCACGGTCTGGCTGCGGACGGAGTAGGCCCGACGTTAGCGCCCTGCGTTTGCCTTGAGCCAGAGGTAGGAGTCGACCTTCGTCACGCCGTCGAGGCGGATCTCGAAGTGCAGGTGCGGGCCGGTCGACATGCCGGTCGTGCCGACGAGTCCGAGCAGCTGGCCGACCTTCACCGGGTCGCCCTCGTGCACTGCGGCGGAGCCGTGCTGCATGTGCGCATACACGCTCGACACGAGCTGCCCATCAATCTCGTGGTCGACGATCACGTGGACGCCGAGCGAGCCCTCGCCGTCGATGACCGTGCGCACGACTCCGTCGGCGATGGACTGGATGGGTGACCCGTCGCCCGGGTTGAAGTCGGTGCCGCCGTGGTTCACCGAGCAGCCGGCGCAGTTGCGGTAGCCGAACCGGTCGCCGACCGGCACGCCGACCGCGAAGGGCCATTGGATTGACGCGTTCGGGTCGTTCATGAAGCCGGAGTCGGAGGTGCGGACGATGTCGGCCACGTTGGTCTGGGTCTTGCGTTCCTGGACGCCGAATCCGTCGCGAGCAACGGTCTCGGCGCCGACCTCGCCGGCGACGAAGGATTGCGCTCCGCGGCGGAGGTCGGCGCCGAACGAACTCGCCAGACCCTGCGCCTGCACCTCCTCGGCGGTCAGGAGCGACGTGGCCGGCAGCGACGTGGCCGCCACGATCGCGGCGACGAACGAGAGGGCCACGACTCCGCCGACGCGGGCGCGGCGCACGGGCCTGAGCGGCGCCGCGCGAGGGGCGGCCACAGGTGCGGGGGCGGTGCTGCGGACGGAGGCGACGCGTCGCTCGGCCTCGCGCAGCTCGCGGCGCGTGAGGGGGGCGGGCGAATCGGGGCTCACTGAATCAGGATCTTCCGTTGGGGGCAGGCGGGGTGCGGGGACGTGAGTGCATCCTGTGCGAACATCACGAATTCGTAAAGACTAGCCACGGAAGCCGGATCCGGCCAGTGCTGCCCGCACGGAGGCGCGTTCCCCGACGCCCTCCACACCCCGCCTAGACCTCGTCCGCGCGCAGGCGGCGCAGCAGCTCCTCCAGCTCGACGAAGAGCGGGTCCGGCGCCGCGATGAGCATGCCGGAGCCGAAGGGAGCGCCGTCCAGGCCCGCTACCCGCGCGCCCGCCTCCTGCGCGATGAGCGCGCCCGCGGCCAGGTCCCACGGGTTGAGCCCCCGCTCGTAATAGGCGTTCAGCTGCCCTGTCGCCACCGAGCACAGGTCCAGCGCAGCCGACCCGATGCGTCGGATGTCACGGACCGAGCCGAGCAGCTCCTGCACCACCGCACCCTGCCGCATCCGGCGGCCGGCGTCGTAGCCGAACCCTGTGCCGACGAGAGCGAGAGAGAGTGACGGCGGAACCGCGACACGCAGCTCGACGCCGTTGCGTTCCGCTCCCTGACCGCGGCTCGCGGTGGTGACCTCGCCCGTCGCGCCGTTCACGACCGCGCCGGCGAGCGCCGTCCAGGTCACCGGGTCCGGTTCACCCTCGACAACCGCGATACTCACCGCGTACGAGGGGATGCCGTAGAGGTAGTTGACGGTGCCGTCGATCGGATCGACGACCCAGGTCAGCCCGCTGGTCCCACCGCCCGCACCCGACTCCTCCCCGAGGAATCCGTCATCCGGCCGTGCCTCGTCGATACGGCGGCGAATCAACTGCTCGACCTCGCGATCGGCCGCCGTCACCACGTCCTCCGGCGAGGACTTCGATGCGGCGATCTCGACTCCGTCCTGCCGCCGCTGACGGGCGAGGTGCGCCGCCTCGACGGCAACCGAGCGGGCGATGGCAAGGAGGGAGGCGTGGTCGCTCATGCCTCAAGCCTAAAGACGAGGCGCATCATGCGTTCCCCTGCACGCTCACCGCTTCATGAATGAGAATCCTCGAGGCTTATGCAAGATTGGGACAGGGCTTCGCGGAATGCAAGGTCAGAGGGTTGTTCGCTGGGCGTGCGAGAGAATTTTGTAAACGCCTTAGTGTTTTGCCTGCTCTGCGCGTCCTCGCGGACTCCCGGTCCGTACCGACGGGGGACGTTACCGGTGGACTCGATGGTGCACAGTGCCGCGCGGCAGCATCCGAGAACGAGCAGACTCGCGCTTCCTAAAGACGAACAAAGTAGTCTTCACCGGCATCGGGACACGCCGCGCAAAGATCTGCGCCTCAGGTACGGCTTCGGCCTCTTGGCGCATCTGCCGTCACGCTGAGCGGCGAACCTTTCTGCTACCGCTACTCTCTCCGTGTGATCGAACTTGGCTTCGCGGCCCTATCAGCACCCCACATCCGCCAGGACAGTAAGAGAAGCAGAGCCCCGCATGAGTGACCGAGCCGACAACCAACTTGTGACTGGCACCTCGCCCTCTCGACCCGGACGACGTTCACCCTCGAATCGCCTTCTATGGTGCATCATTGCGTTGGTGTCGCTTGCTGCCATCGCTGCCGGAGGTTTCTGGGCGAACGATTTTTTGCGGGGCGGACCCTCCCACGACGTGAGTATCCTCAACGACACCGGAACAGTTCTTGATTGGTCTTGCTCCTGGTCTGACCTCAAGCTTTCCCCTGGCGAAACGGGTAACATTCGCATTAGTGAACACCCATCGGAGGAATTTGGGTGCGTACCGCAACCTACATCTCTACGCCAGGACATGTGTCCTAAATTGGATTTAATGACAGTCGGCGCCGCCTTCACCGCTACCGAGTTCGCACAACGCTTCCGCTGTCGAGGATGACTTTCGCCACGCGAAAACGCAGCACTGGTACGGCACTTGGTGTGATCGCTCGGATGTAATCCGAGTTCATTTGCGCCGGCGGAGAAGGGCCATACCGCCTGTGCGACCCTTCTCTTTTTCTCAGGAACCGTCGGACCGAGACGCATGAGTGAATTTTATGCATGGGAAGCGGGCATCGTTACTCGCGTGAAGCATTCGATCGCACTCCTCACCCTCCTGTTCAGCCACTACGATTAAGGCTGACAATGTCAACAACTCTCTCGTGCGACGCGCTAGCGATCACCTCAGCAATTATCCTGACGACAATCCTCGGCCCTACGAACGCAGTCGTTCAAAAGCCCCGTTTGTTACGCCAGTAGTGCGCGCAACCGCACTGATTTTTGGCGGTTATAATGCGGAACGAGTAGCAAAGAAAGGTTACGACGTGAGAACCGACGTAGACGGATGGCAGTACGCGATGCCCATAGGCACTCCGAATGGAAGCTTGGAGGGAGCGATGCCAAAATACAATCCAACGACGGATGAGACCAGGGCAGAATTATACAGTCTCAACGGGCTTCTCGGCACAGCGCTCGCCGATCATCCGAGCGATTCCCTCTGAGCATGGCTGAGGCAGATCTTCCGCCCGGCATCGTTCGAGTGCACGTGAATGATGACCGCGCCCGTACTTTCGGCCTTCCTGTCCTGCAATCGAACCATGCTGATGCACGATTGCTCGGGTACTCGATCTACGGACGGGACGGCATCGACCTGACCGTCGAGGCCGGTCACGTGCTCCTGGACGGCACAGCGCCGACGCCCTTCACGACGCGTTCCTCACAGTCCGGCGAGGACGACGAGCGGGAGTGGTCATTCCACGCGCTCGATCATCTTCAGAACAGTGCGCAGGAGGTCGCCACGGCCAGTCGCGCGGAGTTGATCGAGAGGCTCCGGTCAGCGCCGAGGAAAAGAGGGATCATTCGAGTCGATGGTCAGCGCATCCCCTCCGAGGAATTCACTCTCCTGAATTCGGTGTTCGCCAGAGTTCACCTCGCCGACGACGCGCTCATCACCATCGCTGCGCCGCAGACGATCATCGCGGCCCCTTTCTCGACGCTCACGAACTGACCAGAGTCATCGCCAGCCGCGTTCCTCGGCCCACGACGCGATCCCGTCTACCAGCCGGTCAATGAACACGTGCGGTCCAAGGACGGCGCGCGCTTCGTCAGCCGCGCGATCGAAGGCGTCGACCACTCCTGCCGTGATGACGCCCGCCCGGTCTCGCGCGTACCCCGCGTCGAGGCCGAGCGAGACGGCGGCGCGGACGAGCGCATCCGTCCCGATGGCGCGGATGCGGTACTCGTCGTCGATGGACATCGCGAGTGTCAGCGCCGCGCCCCGCGTGGGGTACGGTGCATGGCTGCCCAGGTCATACAGGGGCGCCAGCCTTGCGCGGTCTCCTTCGAGCAGGAGCGAGTAGTTCTTCGCGTGGGCGTCAGTCCCCTGCGAGGCGACGGAGAAGACGAGGGCGTCGTAGAACCGCTCCGCGTTACGCACCCTGTCCTGTGCCTCCGGAAGACTACGGAACAGGCGAGCGATCTGCCGGACGCTCGGCCCCCGTCGACCTGGTACTTCTTCTGAGGCAGGACAGCCATGCTCCGGCAGAGGTCTTCCTGGTGCAGCCGCACCCACCGAGCACCGATCGTGACGCGGTCGTACCGCTCGGAGACGAAGGCCGCATCACCGCGGGTCGTCACGATCATCGTGTCGTTCGCGACGTCCAGGCCTAGGTGGCGAGCCGCTGCCATCGTCATGAACTCGTTGAGATGGTGGTCCGGGTAGGGCGGGACCGCAGGCTTGATGATGTGCGTTGTCGGAGTCGAATCGTTCGGGACTCCCCAGAGTTGATCGCGTGATCGGAAGAGCGCGATCTTTGGCTGCGCTCCCGGCAGGCTCCAGCGGACGCCGAGTTCGCGCCTCCCCCAGACGTCCCGATTGGCGATCACGTCGGCGACAACGTCGGCGAAGCGATCGTCGTCGAGCAGTTCGACGTCCCCCTGACGCCGCGCAGCATCGGGGCTGCTCTCTCCCGCGGGCAGGATCTGCACAGCGCCAGCCGCATCCCGGCCGATGTGCGAGAGCAGCGCAAATGGATTCCTCGCGGAAACTCCGTGCTCCCGGGCGAGGGCGTTCCGCCGATCGGCGCTATCCGGGAGCAGACCTTCGAGGAACGGCAGCACCGCGCGACTCGGATGCGCCCGGCGCTCGAGCGGCATCGACAGCGAAAGCGGAGTTGCGGCCGCCGACGCAGAGTACTCGCCGTCGTACTCGAAGGTGACGTTCCCAGTGACACCCTGCCGAAGAAGTCCGGCCGGCTCCCCGTCGAGGAACAGGGCGAGTTCAGCCATTATCCCGGGTGTCCGCCGCGCGCACGACGACCTCCAACCGCAGCTCCCGGAGGACCCTCATCACACGGAACAGGGTCACGGAGGGCGATCCCGCCTCGAACCGGTTGAGCCACTCCCGCGTCACTCCGGCCCGTTCAGCGAGCTGCGCCTGCGTCAGCCCCTGCCCTGCGCGGCTCTCGGCGACGAGTGCACCCACGCCACTGGCCGACCTGATGATCGTTCCCCGTTCATGTGACATAAACATCACATTAAGGGATGTGCGATTTACCGCACAACACGATCTGGTGGCGAGTGAGGGATTCGAACCCCCGAAGGCTACGCCGTCTGATTTACAGTCAGATCCCTTTGGCCGCTAGGGTAACTCGCCGTGGCGCACCCGACCGTGTTCACAACCGGAGACGCTGGATCAGGATACCCACGGGGTGGACGGATCGGAAATCGGGACGACATTGCGTCAGGAGACCTCATCCGCATAGCGCGACGCCGCCTCCGCGACCTTCCCCGCGTAACTTTCGGCCGGATTGTAGGCGGCGATGGCCGCGCGCCAGCCCGACTCCGTCGAGAGATCGCCGCCGGACGCGCAGAGATAGCGGGCCGCAGTCACCGCTTGCTGGTCGACGTTCTGCGGATCCCAGCCGCTCGACGCCCAGGCCATCCAGGTCGCGGGGATGATCTGAAGCGGCCCCATTGCGCGGTCGACCTCCGCGTCACCGTCGAGGGTTCCGCCGTCCCTGTCCTCGACGCGATCGAAGCGCGTGCCGTCCAGCCGCGGGCCATAGATCGATGTGGTCGGTCGGCCGTCGGCTCCGAGTTCGCCGCCGTCGATGGTGCCGTGCCGGCTCTCGACGTAGCCGATACCGGCGAGCGTCGCCCAGTCGAGCCGACAGCCCGGAGTGACGATCGAGGTGAGCAGGGCGGTACCCGCGTAGGCGGTGAGTGCTCGCAGCGGGATGCCCGTCTTCTCGGCGGCCCCGGCCAGCCAGTTCTCGTCGGTCAGGAGGCGCACCGGCGTCCCCGCCGCCTCTGCGGGATCGCTCAGCACGGCCGGATCGGCGGCGACCGGCGTCGTCGCGGCGGGCGGGACCGTCGACATCCCCTCCTCGACCTGCCGCGCAGGGGCGTGCCGACCGCAGCCCACGACGAGTAGCCCGACGAGCGGAACCAGAAAGAGGGAGGGGAAGCGGCGCACTCACTCAGGGATACCAGTAGCGCCTGATAGCTACACTCGCAGCCATGGCAGATTCAACGTTCGACGTCGTCAGCAAGATCGACAAGATGGAGGCGGACAACGCCCTGAACCAAGCCCACAAGGAAGTCGAGCAGCGCTACGACTTCAAGAACGTCGGCGCCTCGATCGCATGGAGCGGCGAGAAAATCCTAATCAAGGCCAACACCGAGGAGCGGGCGAACGCCATCCTCGACGTGTTCCAGTCAAAGCTCATCAAACGTGGCATCAGCCTCAAGAGCCTCGACTCTGGCGAGCCCTTCGCCTCGGGCAAGGAGTATCGGATCGAGGCCACGCTCAAGGAGGGCATCGACCAAGAGCACGCGAAGAAGATCAACAAGCTCATCCGCGACGAGGCGCCGAAGTCGGTGAAGTCGCAGATTCAGGGCGATGAGCTGCGTGTCTCCTCGAAGAGTCGCGACGACCTCCAGGCCACGATGACCCTGCTGCGCGGAGCCGATCTCGAACTCGACCTCCAGTTCGTCAACTTCCGTTGAGGCGTCAGCGCGCGTAGTCGGCCAGCGCCCGCCCCGTCAGCGTGTCGGCCGCGGCGAGTTGCACCGCCGTGCCCTCGAACACGATTGTGCCGCCGTCGTGGCCTGCGCCCGGTCCCACGTCGATGATCCAGTCGGCGTAGGCCATCAGTGCCCGGTGGTGCTCGATGACGACCACCGAGTTCCCGGAGTCGACCAGCCGGTCGAGCAGGCCGAGGAGCGTATCGACGTCGGCCAGGTGCAGACCGGTCGTCGGCTCGTCGAGCAGGTATACCGAGCCCGACGAAGCCATATTGATCGCCAGCTTGAGCCGCTGACGCTCACCCCCAGAGAGGGTGTTCAGCGGCTGGCCGAGCGTGAGGTAACCGAGCCCGACGTCGACCAGCCGCGCAAGCACCGTCTGCGCCGGCCCGGTGGCGAAGAACTCGGCGGCTTCGCCAATCGGCATCGACAGCACGTCATGGATGTTCTTCCCGCGGAGGCGGTACTCGAGCACCTCGGCCGTGAAGCGTTTTCCCTCGCATTCCTCGCAGACCGAGGACACGGTGGCCGCCGGCCCGAGCTCGGTGAAGATCATCCCCGCGCCCTTGCAGACAGGGCAGGCGCCCGCCGAGTTGGCACTGAACAGCGCCGGCTTCACTCCGTTCGCCTTGGCGAAGGCGGCGCGGATGGCGTCGAGTACGCCCGTGTACGTGGCGGGGTTGCTCCGCCGCGAACCACGGATGGGCGATTGGTCAGCGACTACCACTCCCGGCCGGGTCGCGAGCGAGCCGTGCAGGAGCGACGACTTGCCCGAGCCGGCGACTCCGGTGACGACCGTGAGCACGCCGAGCGGGATGTCCACGTCGACGCCGCGCAGATTGTGGGTGGAGGCGCCGCGGATCTCGACTACACCGGTCGGGCGGCGCACCACCTCCTTCAGCGGCACGCGGTGGTCGAGGTGGCGCCCCGTGAGGGTGTCGGAGGCACGCAACCCCTCGACCGTGCCCTCGAACCGCAGCTCGCCGCCGTCGGCACCCGCGCGCGGGCCGAGGTCCACAACGTGGTCGGCGATCTCGATGATCTCGGGCTTGTGCTCGACTACCAGCACGGTATTGCCCTTGTCGCGCAGGCGGCGCAGCAGCTCGATCATCCGCGAGACGTCGTGTGGATGCAGGCCCGCCGTCGGCTCGTCAAAGACGTAGGTGACATCGGTGAGGCTCGATCCCAGATGCCGCACCATCTTGACCCGCTGCGCCTCGCCGCCCGAGAGAGTCCCCGACTCGCGGTCGAGCGAGAGGTAACCGAGACCAACCTGCACGAGTGCATCGAGCGTGCCGAGCAGCGTGTCGACAATCGGCGCGACCGAGGGCTCATGGAGCCCGCGAAGCCACCGGGCCAGGTCGGTCGCCTGCATACCCGAGCATTCGGCGATGTTGCGGCTGTCGATTCGTGACGCCAGCGCCGCACGGATGAGTCGACCACCTCCGCACTCGGGGCAGGCCGCGAAAGTGGCCACCCGCTCCGCGAACGCGCGGATGTGCGGCTGGGACGCCTCCTTCGCCAGATAGAGGCGGGTCACCTTCACCAGGAGCCCCTCGTAGGTCATCGTCATGCCGGCGATGGCCATCTTGGTCGCGGGGCGGTGGAGGAACGCGTCGAGCTGCTCCGCAGTGAACTCGGCGATGGGCACATCCGCCGGGTAGAGCCCCGACTCCGCGAGCCCCTTCCAGTACCAGCCGCCGACGACGAAGTTGGGGATCGCGTCGAGTGCGCCACCCTCGAGCGACTTCGACGCGTCGTACAGAGCGTGAAGGTCGATGTCCGAAACGCGACCCGTGCCCTCGCAGCGCGGGCACATTCCCTCGGGCAGGTTGAACGAGAAGGCACCGCTCGTGCCCGCGTGCGGAGTTCCGACCCGGCTAAAGAGGATGCGCAGCATCGTGTACGCGTCGGTCGCGGTGCCCACTGTGGACCGGCCATTCGAGCCCATCCGCTCTTGGTCGACCACGATCGTGGCCGAGAGCCCATCGAGGGACTCAACATCCGGACGCGCCGGTGTGCCCATGAACTGCTGCACGAACGCGGAGTACGTCTCGTTGATGAGCCGCTGCGACTCCGCTGCAATGGTGCCGAAGACGAGCGACGACTTACCGGAGCCCGATACCCCCGTGAACACGGTGATCTGCCGTTTGGGGATGTCGACGTCGATCCCGCGGAGGTTATTCTGACGCGCGCCGCGCACCCGGATGACGTCGTGGGGCGCGGGCGCGGTCATGCTGTCTCCGTCCGAAGCGGTGACCGAAGCCTAGGCCGTTCGCGAGATCTCGACCATGTCCTCTCGGGGCACGACCTTTACCCGCGCTCGGCCCTCGGGAGCGCCGAGCGACATCTCGTGCTGGTCGAGACGGTGCCAGCCGGCGAGATCGGTGTAGGCCACCTCGCGCTCCTGGAGGAGCGCGACGACCGCCGACTCCTCCGGATGCTCCGGGGTCCACCACGAGGCCTGGTCGTTGAGCACGTGCGCGACAGTCTCCATCGCGTCCGATTTGGTGTGACCGATCAGCCCGACCGGTCCGCGCTTGATCCAACCGGTCGCGTAGACACCGTGCACCTGCTCGTCCCGGTCGTCGAGCACCTGGCCCTCGCGGTTTGGGATGACTCCGCGCATCTCATCGAACGGCAGGCCGTCCAGCGGCGAACCGAAGTAGCCGACCGCGCGGTAGACCGCCTGCACTGGGATCTCGCGAATCTCGCCGGTGCCGCGAACGCCGCCCTCCCCGTCGGGCTCAGTGCGCTCGTAGCGGATCGCGCCGACGCGTCCGGTGCCGTCATCGACGAAGCCGAGCGGCTTGGCCCAGAAGTGCAGGTGGAGGCGACGCGAGGCGCTGCCCACCTCGCGGGTGCGCCACTGGTTCAGCACCCGGTTGATGACCATGACCTGCTTGTTCGTCTCGATCGCGGCTTGCGAGGCCGGGTCGAGATCGAAGTCCTCGTCGGCGACGATCATGTCGACGTCGCGCAGCTCGCCCAGCTCGCGCAACTCCAGCGGAGTGAACTTGACCTGCGCCGGGCCACGACGACCGAAGACGTGGACGTCGGTGACCGGGGAGGCCTTCAGCCCCTCGTAGACGTTGGGCGGGACCTCGGTGGGGAGGAGATCGACAGCGTGCTTGACCAGCATCCGCGAGACGTCGAGCGCGACGTTGCCGTTGCCGATCACCGCGACGGAGGATGCCGCCAGCGGCCAGGTCCGCGGCACGTCGGGGTGGCCGTCGAACCAGCTGACGAACTCCGCCGCGCCGTAGGAGCCCTCGAGTCCGACGCCGGGGACGTCCAGCGGGGCGTCGCGCACGGCTCCCGTCGCGAAGATCACGGCGTGATAGTGCCGTTTGAGGTCCTCCAGCGTGATGTCGGTCCCGAAGTGCACGTTGCCGAAGATGCGGATGTCGCCGCGGTCGAGGACCTCGCGCAGGGCGGTGATGATGCCCTTGATGCGGGGGTGGTCGGGTGCGACTCCGTAGCGCACCAGCCCGTATGGCGCCGGGAGATGCTCGAAGAGGTCGATCGAGACGTCGTACTTCTTCTCGGCCTTAATCATGAGGTCGGCGGCGTAGATGCCCGCGGGCCCCGCACCGACGATGGCCAGCCTGAGCTTGGTCATTGCGTTCCATTCCTGCGGCGCAGGGGCGCGCCGCGACGATCGGGGTTAACCGTTGCGGTCGACGACCGTGTCGGCGAAGCGCGTGAGCGCCTTGCGGACCGAGCCGTCGGGCAGCGGGGCGAGAGCAGCGACGGCTTCGTCGGCCCAGCGGTGGGCTTCGGCGAGAGTCTGCGCGGTGACGTCGTGGTCGCGCAGCTGCGCGACGGCGTCCGAGATGTCGGCGCTCTGCTCCTGGGTGTGCGCGATTGCATCGTTCGATCGACTCACGTAGCTCTCGATGCGGGCGAGGAGCGCCGCGGCCTCCGGGTCGGAGGAAGCGCGTTCGCGCAGGCGAAGGATGGGCATGGTCGAGACGCCGGCGCGGATGTCGGTGCCCGGGGTCTTGCCCGTCGTCTCCGGCTGCGGCGAGAGGTCGATCACGTCGTCGACGATCTGGAACGCGACACCGATCTTCTCGCCGAAGACGCGCATAGCATCCTCGTACTCCTCCGGTCCGTTCGCGAAGGCGACGCCGGTGCGGCCTGCCGCCGCGATGAGTGACCCGGTCTTGTCCGCCAGGACCGAGAGGTAGTGCTCCACGGGGTCCTCGCCGTCGGTCGGGCCGACGGTCTCGTGCAGTTGTCCGAGGACGAGACGCTCGAACGTATCGGCCTGGAGGCGGATCGCCTTGTCGCCGAGTTCGACCATCAACTGGTTGGCCCGCGCGAAAAGCAGATCGCCGGTGAGGATCGCCACATTGTTACCCCAGACGGTCTGCGCCGAGGGAACACCGCGGCGCTTCTCGGCCTCGTCCATGACATCGTCGTGGTAAAGCGAGGCGAGATGGGTGATCTCGATCGCCTGCGCACCGAGCAGCACCTGCGGAGTGTTGCCGCGGCCGAGTTGCGCGGCGAGAAGGGTGAGCACGGGCCGCACCCGCTTGCCGCCGGCCTCGAGAAGGTACCGGGTCGACACGTCGGCCACGGCGTCGGCGAAGGACAGCTGCCGAACGAGACCCTCCTCGACCTGCTCGAGCCCGGCGTCGATCGTGCGGGCGAGAGCGCGGTCGGAGGTGGAGGAGAAGATGCGCTCGGAGAGGCCAAGCTGCGCCGTCAAAGACGGGCTGCGGCGGGCGACGGGCGCAGTGGCGTTCACAATGGAACCCTAACGTCTCGGCCTGCGGAGACACCCGCCGTCATCGACTCGCTGCGATCGGCTTGACGCCGCGATGCAGGGCCACAATCCCCGCGGTCAGGTCGCGGTGGGCGACACGCTCGAAGCCGGCGGTACGGAGCCACTGGGCGACGACCCGCTGCTTCGGCCAGGCGCGGATCGAGTCGCCCAGGTACTCGTAGGCGGGGTTGTTCGAGGAGGCGAGCCGCACGACGGCCGGCATGACCATCGAGAGGTAGAAGTCGTAGGCGGCGGCCAGCGGAGCCAGCGGCGGAGTCGAGAACTCGCAGATAACGATGCGTCCGCCCGGCTTGACCACACGGAAGAACTCGGCGAGCGCAGTCCGTGGCTCCGCGACGTTGCGCAGGCCGAACGAGATGGTCACGACGTCGAAAGAGTCGTCCTCGAAGGGGAGGTCCATTGCATCGGCATGGACGAACTCGATCCGCTCGTTACCGGCCTGGCGTCGACGGCCGACCTCGATCATCCCGGGTGAGAAGTCGGCGGCGACGACGTGGGCGCCGGAGCGGGCGAGGGAGGCACTGGACGTGCCCGTGCCAGCGCCGACGTCGAGAATGCGTTCGCCGCGCGCGGGGTTGACCGCTCGTGTCGTCGCCACGCGCCAGAGATGATCGTTGCCCACCGAGAGGAGGGTGTTCACGAGGTCGTAGGCGGGAGCAACCGTGTCGAACATCGAAGCGACGTCGTGAGGGCGCTTGGTGAGATCAGCCTTCGTCACGATCCACGAGTCTACGGCGAGACGCGGGATGACGGCTGTGCATCCATCATCCCGCGCCCGGTCCTCGCGCTCCTGGTGAGAGGAGCGCCGAGGTCGCCCCGCTCCGCCTCGCGAGACGCCCTCAGGACTGGATCACGGTAGCAACGTGCTCCAGAGACGCCGCCCGGACGGCGTACGACGTCTCACCTTCTGGCGCGGGCGTACTCTGTCTGGGTGACGCTCATCGGCGCCGGGGCTCCTCCCCTTCGGGTGGAGACGACCCCGCTGGACCCCCCGCTGACGCCCCTCCCCCTCTCCCATCCGCAGCGCCCACTCCTCTGGCAGCGCGGAAGTGCCGGGTTGAGCGGGCGCGGCGAGACGTTGCGCCTGACGTTCTCCGGGCCGGACCGCCTGCGTCAAGCGGCGGACGCCTGGCGCGCACTCTCCGCCTCCGCGACCGTCGATGATCCGCTCGGAATGCCGGGCACCGGGCTCGTCGCTTTCGGTGCGTTCGCCTTCTCGAGCCTGTCCCGCGCCACCAGTGTTCTGATCGTGCCGCGGACCGTCGTCGGAATCCGCGACGGGCGCTCCTGGCTCACCCGCATTGCGCCGGAGGGGACGGCCCTGCCGGAGGTCCCGGTCGAGCAGTCGATCGGCGACGAGTACCACGTCCCGTTGCTTCCCGGCGCGATGTCCCCTGGGGCGTTCCGCGACGCCGTCTCCGCAGCGGTCGCCGCGATCCGTGCCGGTGATCTCGAGAAGGTCGTGCTCGCTCGGGATCTGCAGGGTCGGCTCCCCAGAGACGCCGACCTGCGACGCGTGCTTGCGGCGCTCGGCGAGGGGTACCCCGACTGCTGGACGTTCGCCGTCGATGGCTTCCTCGGCGCCAGTCCCGAGACGCTCGTCGCTGTCGACCACGGGACCGTCTCGGCGCGGGTGCTCGCGGGCACCGCCGCTCGTGGAGACGACGACCCCGGCGATGAGGCGGTCGCCGCTGCACTCTTCGCCAGCGCTAAGGACCGTTCGGAACATGCCTTCGCGCTGGCGAGCTTGCTCTGTGAGCTCCGCCCGCACACCCGCGAACTCACAGCCGGCACCGAACCGTTCGCTCTGCGCCTGCCCAACCTCTGGCATCTCGCGACCGATGTGAGCGGCGTGCTCGCCGACTCCTCTACCGCCCTCGACCTGGTCGACGCTCTGCACCCGACGGCGGCCGTGGCGGGCACCCCGACCGTCGACGCGCTGGCGCTGCTGGAGCAACTAGAGCCCTTTGATCGCAGCCGCTACGCCGGGCCGGTGGGCTGGATCGACGGGAACGGCGACGGCGAGTGGGCCGTCGGCCTCCGTAGCGCCGAGATCGCCGCCGACGGCGCGGTCACAGCCTGGGCAGGAGCCGGCATCGTGGCCGACAGCGAGCCCGACTCCGAACTCGCCGAGACGCGCATGAAGTTCCGGCCGATACTCGACGCTCTGGGCTGACAGCGCGATCCGCCCCGGAATACGCGCCTGGCGCCTCAGAACGGTGGTGGCGTGTCGACGAATCGGGGTCGCGGCCCCGGTGGACGGCCCGGGAGCACCGGCGACCGGGTGGTGACTCGACGGCCGGTGGGGGTGGTCCATTCGGCCGTGCCGTCGGGATGCAGGACGTAGGTCCAGCGGTCGCCGTGGCGGACGTGGTGATGCCCGACACACAGGGAGGCGAGGTTCGCGGGAGACGTCTCGCCACCGTTGCGCCATTCGATCGTATGGTCCGCCTCGGCCGTCGACGCCGGTCGTGTGCAGCCCGGAAACCGGCACGTCTGGTCGCGCAGATGCAGGAGGAGCCGCATCCGCGGCGGCGGGACGCGGTGAGTGCGTCCGACGGAGACGACCGCGCCCGTCTCTGCGTCGGTCAGTACCGTCGTGAAGGAGGCGCCGACTCCGACCAGCATTCGGGCGGTTTCGGCGGGAATCGGTCCGTAGCCGTCGAGCTCGCCCGGAGCGTCGTCGGCTCCGGAGGCGGTGCTCGCCGCCAGGGTCAGCCTGATCTCGGCGCGCAGGCCGGGCACGAATGTCGCCACGCCCTGATTCTCGACGATCGGTGCGGTACCCGCGATATCGCCGTGGCAGAGCAGATCACCCCACGCATCGGCGCGCATCTGCGCCAGCGTCCGTTCGCCGCCGCGTGGCTGCTCCCCTTCGCCGTCGCGGAGGCTGCGGGCGATGCGATCGAGGCGGGCCAGAGCGCCCACCGCGACGGGCGCCGGAACGTAGGCACATACCGTCGCCATTCCATCGATCTCGGGCGTTAACCACACCCCGCGGTCGGCTAGAGCGCGCGCGTGCCGCTCGACAAGCGGCTGCTCGTGCAGCTCGTCCCGCAACCGCGCCACCGCGCGTCGCAGCTGGGTGGGCGTCATCCTCACGGCCAACTCCACCGCGCGCTCGTCGAATTCAGCGCGGGACGCCGCAGGGAGTGACGCCGCCACCGCGCAGATCGCCTGCCCCGCCTCCCACCGCAGTCTCGCCGCGGCCAGAGCTGCACGCGTGCAGGGCAGCTCTTCGACAAGAAGCTGCGCCCGCACGAGTTCCCGCGACGCGACCCGCTCCGAGACTCCGAGGGCGACGGCGAACTCGGCCCGAATCGACCGCTCCACCAGATCGCTCGACTCACTGCGTGCCAGCGAGCGTCCCCGCGCGAACGCTTCAGGACACACAAGCGCCGCCCGATAGCCCGCATGCAACGCCTCGGCCGCGGCGAGGAGCACCGGTGACGCGCTCCGCGCCAGGGCGGCGGCGCGGTCGCCGAGCGCCCGCACCTCGTCCATCGCTGCCTCTGCCACACCCGCATCTCTCATACGAGTATTGAACCAGGGACCACCGACACAGGAAGGTCCGCGGTGACGGATCAGGACAACTCGTGCACCACGAACGCCTGTGGAGGGACATCGACCGCGCCGCAGCTCTCAGCGCCCGAGCGGAATCTCCACGATTCCCGGCCCGTCACCCGGCGACGTCAGCGCCTGCTCCAGCTCGCCACGCGTCGACGTCCGACGGTAACTCCAGCCGTACGCCCGCGCCAACGCCTCCAGATCGACCGACTGCGGGGTGAACTGCACCCGGTCGAAGGCATCGGGTGACGAACTCGACGCCACCTCTAAGCCGTCGAAGATCGTCCCGCCGCCGTCGTTCACCACCACGAGCTGCACACGCGGGCGCCGCTCGCCCGGCGCGAGCAGCAGGCCTCCCGCCTCGTGCAGAAGCGTGAGGTCACCGAGGACGACGCGCGTCACTCCCGCCGCGCCACGCCCGACCGCTTGAGACGCGACCGCGATGCCCAGGGCGGTCGAGACCGTACCGTCGATGCCGGCAAGCCCCCGATTGGAATGCACCGTGATCCTCTTGCCGGGGAGCGATCCGTCGGCGACACGGATGAGACGCGAGGCGCCGAAGAGCAGGCGGTCGTGCGGCCAGGTCACGCGCCAGACGGCCGCCACGACCGACTCGCGGGTGAGCGGCGCGCGCACGGCAGCGAGCGCGTTGCGAGCAAAGCTGCGGCGGTCCTCCAACGACATAGTGCCGCCGTCCGGCGCCTCCGCCAGCGACTCAGGGTCGGCGGCCTGCACGAGAGCGCGGCTCCGGAACACCCACGAGCCAGCCCAGGCACGCTCAGCCCGGGTGGCTCCTGCGGAGCGCACCACCTCGACGCCGGCCACCCGACGCGCGCGTCGTCCCGGGTTGTAAAACTGCGGACGGCCCCGGTCGACGACGATCACCTCCACGTCCTTGCGGCGCAGCAGTTCTGGCACCTCCCGCGAGAGGGTCGGGTGACCGAAGACGATCGCGCGCCGCACGCGTCCGCCGAATTCGGCCTCGGCCAGGAGGCGACGCCAGGCGACGACGACCTGCGGCCCGAAGCGGGCACCGGAGGACACTTCGGCCAGCAGCGGCCAGTCGCCCGCGCGGGCGGTCGCCTCGGCGTCCTCGCCCGACTTGTCCCCCGCGATGACGACAGTGAGCGGCTCGTCCTGTCCGGCGGCGACACGCTCGATCTCCTCCGCGGGGCCGGGCTCGACAGGGGGAACGGCCGTCGGGATGTCGATCTCCGGCAGACGAGACGAGAGCGGCTCCCGGAACGCGAGGTTGAGATGGACCGGTCCGCCCGGATGCAGCGCCGCGGCCAGCGCACGGTCGGCAAGCGCCACGGCCTCCGCCAACGTCGACTCCGGGCCAGGGGCGGCGACGTCCTCGAACAGCCGAACGGCGCGCCCGTAGAGTTCGCGCTGCTCTGTTGTCTGATTCGAGCGGATGCCGCGCAGCTCGTCCGGGCGGTCGGCGGTGAGCACGATGAGCGGCACGTCCGAGGCATCGGCCTCGAGCACGGCCGGGTGCACGTTCGCGGTCGCGGTCCCGGAGGTGGTGATCATCAGCGCGGGCAGGCCCGTCTCGAGCGCTAACCCGAGAGCAAGGAAGCTCGCCGAGCGCTCGTCGATCCGCACGTGCAAACGGACGACGCCGCGGGTCTCAAGTTCGGCGGCGACCAGCGCGAGCGCCTGGGACCGGGAGCCAGGTGCCACGACCACATCGCGGACGCCGAGCGCGACGAACCGAGTAAGGAGGTCGACCGCAAAACGAGTGGAGGGGGCGACCGGTGACGAATCAGGCATCGCGGCGGCCAGGGCCGTCCGCCTCGCCCTGCTCGTCCATCTCGGCGAGGTCGCGCTCGAGCTGGGCGATGCGCTCGGCCTGAAGGCGCTCCTGCTCGGGATCCCGCTCTGTGCGGATCGTGCCGAGGAAGTCGGGGTCGTCATCGGGCGCGGTGTAGCGGCGTCCTCCCGAGTGCTCTCGACGCGGGCGGCCGATCCAGAACCACAGACCCGCGCCGACGCCGGGCAGCAGGATCACGACGAGAAGCCAGGCCCACTTCGGGATCGCCCGCACCACGTGGCGCTTGCTCATGGCGCAGTCGATCACGGTGTAGACCGTGAAGACGGCAAGGGCCACAAGCAGGCCGATGACAAGGCGGATCATGGACTTGAGTCTACGTCTGGCACCCTGTTCGGGAGGTTCCGCACGGATGCTGGACAGCAGGCTCTCATGGTGCTCACGGAACGGTATGCGGGGGCCGACGTCTCCGGGAGCCGACGTACACTGTCCCGGTGAAACTGAGCCGCGCGGTCGCCGTCTACTCGCTCCTGCGCCTGGCGATGTTCGCCGGCGTCTTCGTGCTGGTGTACCTGCCGGCGCGCACCTTCGTCGACTCCGAGCTGACCGCCGCGGTCACCGCTGGGTTCGTGGCCGCGATCGCGAGCCTGTCGCTCTCGTACATCATGCTCCGCGCACCCCGAGAGCGGATCGCGGAGGCGATCTACGAGCGCCGCAAGGATGCTCCGCGCACCCCGACCGACGACGACATCGAGGACGCCGCGGTGGACGCCTCCCGCGACGAGCGCTGAGGCACCGGCCGCCCGCAGAGGTGCTAGCAGCCCCTGCGGATCGCACACGGCCGCGCCGATCCTCCCACCGCCCAAGGCTCAGAACGCCAGCGCCGCCCCAAGTATCACGGCGTACGCCAGCCCGCCGAGGCTCGTCAACTGGAGCGCCAGGACCAGCTCCTTGCCCGTGCGCGCCGTGAGCGTGATCAGGATCGCCGGCAGGATCATCAGCAAGACGAAGAGCGTCAGCCAGGCCAGCGGATAGAAGAGCGCGAGGATCACCGCGATCGCGAACGGCACCAGCACGAAGCCGATGTAGATCGCACGGGCCACCGGCGGTCCCACCAGGACCGCGAGAGTGCGCTTACCCGAAAGGCGGTCGGTCGGGATGTCACGGATGTTATTGACCATCAGAACTGCGCAGGCGAAGAGCCCGGCAGCGACCGCGCCGAGCCACGACTCCTGGTTGGTGCGACCGATCTGCACGAAGGTCGTGCCAACGGTGGCGACCAGACCAAAGAAGACGAAGACGAAGAGATCGCCGAGACCCAGGTAGCCGTAGGGACGGCGTCCACCCGTATAGAACCAGCCGGCGGCAATCGCGGCCGCACCGACAATCAGGAACCACCAGTAGCCGGAGAGCACGGTCAACACGAGTCCCGCGACGGCGGCGAGGCCGAAGAAGACCAGGGCCACCGTGAGCACCTGCTTCGGCTTCGCCGCTCCGGAGCCGGTCAGGCGCGATGGACCGACACGGTTCGCGTCGGTCCCGCGGACGCCATCCGAGTAATCGTTGGCGAAGTTGACCGCGATCTGGAGCGCGAGGGCGACGGCAAGGCAGAGCAGGGCGCGCACCCAGTGCCAGCCTTCGTCGAGCACCTGAGTGGCGCCGGTGCCGATGAGCACGGGGGCGACCGCGAGCGGGAGCGTTCGCAGGCGGGCACCGGCAATCCATTCACGCGGACCGGCGGGCGTCACGGCGACTGCGCTGGGTCTGCCGCCGGGTCGCCCGCTGCGAGATTTCGCTGACGACTTCTTCTTGCGACTCGTACTCGACACGGAGGGAATCCTACCGAGTGGCCCTAGCCTGCCTCGGCGATGACTCGTTCGAGGGCGCGGCGGTCGGGTTTGCCGGACGCGAGCAGCGGCATCGTCGGCACGGCGAGGACCGCGGCAGGAGCAGCGGCACGCCCGAGACGGTCCACGACGAGAGCGCGCACGACGGCGAGTGCCGGCGCCTCCTGTGCAGTGACCACCACGGGGACCTCGCCCCACTGCTCATCCGCGCGGCGCACGACGACCGCATCCAGCACGGTCCCCTCCCGAAGCAGGCTCTCTACCACGTCAAGCGACACCTTCTCACCGCCGGAGATAATCACTCGATCGAGCCGACCCGTTACCCGGAGGCGACCGTCGATGATCGCGCCCGCGTCGCCCGTGCGATACCAGCGCTCTCCGTCGAGAACGCCGAAGACCGAGACAGTGCGCTCAAGGGCACCCGCCGCGTCGAGGTAGCCCTCGGCGAGGATTGGGCCGCCGAGCAGGACCTGCCCGTCCTCGACTCGCATCTGCACATCACGCAGGGGGACGCCGTCGTAGACACAACCGCCCGCCGTCTCACTCGAGCCGTAGGTGAGGCGGATTTTCACCCCGAGCGCGGCGGCGCGCTCTCGGAGAGCCTGCGGCGTCGACTGTCCACCGATCAGGAGAGCGTCGAACGAGCGCAGCACCTCCGCCTGGGCGGAATCGCGCTCGGCGAGATCCAGAAGCCGCGCGAGCTGCACAGGCACGAGCGAGGAGTAGCGGCGTTCCCCCGCGGGCAGGGTGCGGGCGAGCGCCATAAACGCGGCTGCGTCGAAGCCACCTGGCGGGAGCACGAACGGATCCGCCTCCGCGGTCACCGACCGCACCAGCACCTGCAGCCCGGCCACGTAGTGCGTCGGCAGACAGAGGAGCCAGTGACCAGGACCGCCGAGCTCGGCCAGCGTCGCCGACGCGCTGGTGAGCAGGGCGGAGGTGGCGAGCGCCACGCGCTTCGGAGGACCGGACGAGCCCGAGGTCTCGACGACCACCGCAACACGCTGCGGGACGACCTGGTCCTCCGCGGACACGACGGCGCCGGGCGGAGGCACGCGGATCGCGGGACCGCTGCCGTCGAGCGCGGCGCGCAGGGCGACCAGCACCGTGTCGGGGGCCGGATCGACGTCGGCAAGCCGGCGGGTCACCGCCGCTCCACGCCGCTCAGAACTGCCACGGGAATGGTGACCAGTCGGGCTCGCGCTTCTCGAGGAAGGAGTCGCGGCCCTCGACCGCTTCGTCGGTGCCGTAAGCGAGGCGGGTGGTCTCACCGGCGAACAACTGCTGGCCGACGAGGCCGTCATCGACAGCATTGAAGGCGTACTTCAGCATGCGGATGGCCGTAGGCGACTTGGTCAGGATCGTCTCCGCCCACTCCACAGCGGTCGTTTCGAGTTCGGCGTGCGGAACGACCGCGTTCACGGCGCCCATCTCGTAGGCGCGCTGCGCCGAATACTCCCGAGCCAGGAAAAACACCTCGCGGGCCGCCTTCTGCCCGATCTGGCGAGCGAAGTAGGCGGAGCCGTAGCCCGCGTCGAAGGAGCCGACGTCGGCATCCGTCTGCTTGAACCGGCCGTGCTCGGCCGAAGCGACGGTCAGATCGCAGACCACATGCAGCGAGTGGCCGCCTCCCGCCGCCCAGCCGGGGACCGCGGCGATGACGACCTTGGGCATGAAGCGGATGAGTCGCTGCACCTCCAGAATGTGCAGGCGGCCCGTGCGCGCCGCGTCGATCCCCTCCGCGGTCTCGCCGTCGGAGTAGCGATAGCCGTCGCGACCGCGAATGCGCTGGTCGCCTCCCGAGCAAAATGCCCAGCCGCCGTCTCTCGGGCTCGGGCCATTGCCCGTGAGAATCACGACGCCGATGTGGGGATTCGTGCGCGCGTCTTCGAGTGCGCGGAATAACTCGTCGACGGTCTGCGGCCGAAATGCATTGCGCACTTCGGGCCGATCGAACGCGACGCGCGCGACCCGGCCGGATCGGTCGTGGTGGTAGGTGACGTCCTCGAGTGCGTCGAACCCCTCGACCGACGTCCAGCGGTGCGCGTCGAAGAGTGCGGAGACCTGCGTGCTCATGTCCTCGACCCTACTGATACGCACCGAAGCGGAAGACCTCGATACGCCCCTCCGCGGGAGAAGCGGCGTATCGAGCCTCCCGCCGCTGTTACTTCGCGGTGGACGTCCGACGGTTCTCCGCCGACACCATCCAGGCGTACTGCTCGAGGCTCTGGATGATCGCGTGCAGGAGGTCCGCGCTGGTCGGATCCTCCTCGTCCACCCGGTCGTGCACCTCGCGCATGGTGGCGGCGGTGTTCTCGAGGCGGACGGTAATCAGGTCGACGGTCTCAGCCGTATCAATCTCGCCGTGCGGGTACTCGGGGAGGGTCGTGGTCGCGGCGACCGTGTCGCTGCGGCCGTCCGGGATGCCGTGCAGCGCGCGCATCCGCTCGGCGATGTCGTCGCTGAACTCGCGCGCCGATTCGATGATCTCGTCGAGCTGGAGGTGGAGGTCGCGGAAGTTCTTGCCGACGACGTTCCAGTGGGCCTGCTTGCCCTGGACGTGAAGCTCGATGAGATCAACGAGCACATGCTGGAGGCTGTCGAGCAACTCCTTCGACGCCTTGAAGCCCTTTTCGGCGTTCTGACGGCGGCTGGTCTTGGCACCGGAGCCCGCGGGGGCTTCGACGTGGCGATCGAGTGTGGTGGTCATGGACCGTTCCTTTCTCTTGCAGTGCCGGGGTGCGGTGTCCCGCTCCCGAGCCTGGCTTCTTCGGCTGGGCACCGCCCGGATGCGCGGGGTACGCATGGGCGGAGGTCATCAGATCGTGGCGACGGACCCGGCGTCGACGCGATAGTTCGAGCCGTTCACGAACGAGGCTCGGTCGGAGCAGAGGAACGCGATCACGGCAGCGACCTCGTCCGCCTCACCGCGGCGCTTCAGCTCCAGATAGGGGCGCTCCTCATCAAGGAACGACGAAATCGCTTCGTCGACCGAGGTGCCGCGCTGGTCAGCCCGCTTGCGCATCATCGCGTCGGTCATCGGAGTGTGGATGAACGCCGGCGAGACCGTGTTCACCAGCAGGCCCTCCTTCGCGTAGGAGCGCGAGAGGCCCTTGGCGAAGGCGAGGACGCCCGCCTTTGCAGCGCAGTAGGGCAGTTCGTCGTCATAGGGCTGGACGGCATCCTCCGACGCAGTGAGCACGAGGCGCCCCCAGCCGCCGGAGCGCAGATCGGACAGGAACTCGCGCACGAGCCGGACCGGCCCGAGCAGGTCGACCTCGAGGGTGCTCGTCCAGCCCTCGTCGTCGATCTCGTGGAACAGACCCTGAGCGCCGGTGATTCCGGAGCACTGCACGAGGATGTCGATCGCACCGACCGACTCCGCGACGCGACGGTGCAGCTCGGCGAGTTGCCCCGTGCTCGTGACGTCGGCGGCAAAGGAGTGCAGTCGCCCTTCCGGAGCGTCGAGCCGCTCGGCCGCCTCATCAAGCTTGCCCTGGTCCTTGTCCGAGATCACGACCGTGACGCCCTCCGCGAGCAGGAATTTCGCGGTGCTCCAGCCGATGCCGGAGTCGCCTCCCGTGACGAGGGCGGTGCGGCCGGTGATTCCAAGGTCCATGCTGAGGGGTCTCCTTGCGGGTGCGGTGGGAGTGCGTGGTATCCGGTTTACGCTCCCCCGGGCCGCCCCTCAATGGGTTGCGTCGGTACCGCATGCGGGGTTACGCGCGACCGACCTTCTCCGGCGCCAGCTCCTCAATGGTGATCGCCGCGTTGATGAGCGCGAGATGGCTGAGACCCTGGGGCAGATTGCCCCAGAAGGCGAGGTCGTCCACGGCGACCATCTCGGACATGATGCCGACATCGTTCGGCACCGTCGCGACCAACTCGTCCATTAGCGCGACCGACTCGTCATGTCGGCCGACGCAGGCCAGCGCGGAGGCCAGCCAGAACGAGCAGGCGACGAACGGGTGCTCCTCGCCTTCCATACCGGAGTAGCGGAACATCAGAGCCCCACGGCCGAGTTCGCCGACCAGGGCGTCGATCGTCGAGATCATCCGCTCGCCGCGCTCGTATCCACTCGGAGCGTGGAGCAGCACCGAGGCGTCCAGCTCTTCGCTGCCCGGGTACATCACGTACGAGCCGAGGTCCTCAGCCCAGCAGTGCTCCTCGATCCAGTCGCGAATGCGGTCACGCTCGAAACGCCAGCGGTCGGGGCTACCCGCCACCTGGCCCGCCTCGGCCAGGTGCACCGCCGCGTCCAGCGCCTGCCAACAGCCCATCTTGGAGGAGGTGTAGTGCTGTTCCTCCTCCAGTTCCCACATCCCGGCGTCGCGGTTGCGCCAGAGGTCGCAGGTCGTATCGGCCACCCGGGCCAGCAACCGGCCCGTCTGGATGTCGAGGACATTCCCCTCGTCGACGTAGATGCGGCAGATGTCGAAGAGGTCGCCGAAGACGCCGAGCTGGAGCTGGCTCTGCGCACCATTGCCGGCGACTACGGGGCCGATCCCCGCATAGCCCGGAACGTCGTACTCCGTCAGCGCGGGCGGCGCAGAGCAGTCGAGCCCGTAGAAGATATGGAGGTCCGGTCCGTGCGCCTTGATCGTGCGGAGGAGCCACGAGAGCGCCGCATGCGTCTCCTCGCGCAGGCCGAAACGCACCAGCGCGTGCATCGTGTAGGCAGCGTCGCGCACCCAGGCGAAGCGGTAATCCCAGTTCTTGCCGCCGTTCGGCGACTCCGGGAGCGACGTGGTCGCGGCCGCGGCAATCGCGCCCGTGGGCGAATAGATCAGGAGCTTGAGCGCGAGGGCGCTGCGTTGCACCGCCCGGGCCCACGGACCGTCGTAGGAGAACTCCTCCGACCACGCCTGCCAACTGCGAATGGTGCGGTCGATGCCGCGGTCGACATTTTTCGCGACTGGGAAATGCAGGGGCTCGTCATGCGTAGCCGAGATGACCAGAACGTGCCGGACGGCGTCCTTCCCGGACGTGACCACGAACGATCCGGTGAGTTCATCGCCGGCGCCGGAGGGGGCATCGTCGCCGTCCGGCCCATGCTCCTCACCGGTGACACCGATCGTGATGTCGCCAGCGCGGATGAGGGAGCGGCCGTCGGCGTTCTGAATCCACGGGGAGAAGGTGCCGAGACCGGTGCCTGGGCGGACCGCCCACCGCATCCGCACCGTGCCGTCGACGCCGTCGATCCGGCGGGCCAACTCGGCCCACGGGAGCCGACCGGCGATCCCGGTGACAAGCGCATCGGTGACGCGAACGGTCCCCGACTCGGTGGTGAAGGTGGTCTCGAGCACATTGGTGTCGCGCACGTAGGCCCGCATCACCTCCGCGGGCTCGTCGGGAGCAAGCTCGATGCAGCCCCCGGACTCGGCGTCGAGAAGCGCGGCGAACGCGGGCGTCGAGCTGAGGTCCGGAACGGGTAGCCAGTCGACGCTGCCGTCCCTCGCGATCAGAGCGACCGTGCGCCCGTCGCCGATCGCGGCGTAGTCGCGCAGGGGCCGGGTCGCTCGGGGTTCCGCCATGCCTTCACGGTAGGTGCCACCCGATCCGGCGGCTCGGGCTTGCGGAGGCAACGTGCGCCCTGTACCGCGCGGGTCACGACCGACGCGGTGTTATGACGTCCGGACGCCGCCGTACTTCTTCATCCGGTCGATGAATTCGTCGCGGTCGCCCTCCGCGAGCAGGCCATTGGCGTAACCCGCGAGAAAAGCACCCTGTGGATCTGGCGAGAGGCCGAAGTCCTCGAGCATCGAGGTCACCCGCCCGCTCTTGTCCGCGTCGAGGTCCGCGAGTCCGAGTTCGATTGCGGGTACCTTGTCGATGGAGGAGCGGGCGGTCACGATCCACAGGGTCGCCGACGCCTCCTCCGCCGACAGATTGCCCTCAAGCTCGTAACCCTGCTCGGACCACTGCGCGGGAGTCCGCGCGACGTCGATCTCGTCGAAGCCGAGCGGAGCAAGCGCCGCCGTGAAGTGGTCGACCGCTTCCTGCTTGTCCGTCCCGGTCGTCACGTCGCCCGCCGCGTACTCGGTCGCCGAGACGTAGTCGTAGAGAAGTGACGGGCCACCATACGCGTTTTCAGACTGCTCGTAATACTCGTCGTCGGCCGAGGTCCAGCCCGAGAGCAGCGCGGCCTCGACGGCAGCGACGGCAACCTCGGAGGTCTGCCGCACCTTCTCGGCCGAGGCCTGACCAAGCACCAACTCGGCATCGCCGTCCTGGTAGCCGGGGTAGTCGTAGAGCGGATCGGACGGGTGACCGCTGCCGAAGGGATCATCGGTGGGATCGCCCGGAGCCGCGGTGGGGATGTCCTGAGGAGCGGCGTCGAACGCCGTGCCGACGCCGAGCGCGAGAAACGTGCCGAGGACACCGGTGTAGACCAGTCCGACGACGACGCTCGTGCCCAGCGCGATCCAGCTTCCCCTCCCGAGCGGGCGATGCGAGGGAATCGAGCCCTGCGTCGGGCCCGGAGCGGGCGGCATCGACGGCGGCGGACTCGTAGGGACCTGGCTCATCGCACTCCTCCGCTTTGCGTGACAACCTGGTTAGTCTTACATCTCCGTGAGTCCCGTGCCTCGGCGCGCCCGATCGCCGCCACCGTGGGGGGACAATGGCCGAATGGACGATGACGTGCCCGCCTCCCCGCTCCCCTCCCTCCGCGAGCTCGATGCGGGACTTCGCGTCGTCTCCCTGCCGCTGCGCACCCGATTCCGTGGCGTCGACCACCGCGAAATCGCGCTCGTGCGCGGGCCCGAGGGCTGGACCGAGTTCTCGCCGTTCCTCGAGTACAGCGCCCCGGAGGCGGCGGCCTGGCTGCGTGCCTCCATCGACTACGGCTGGAACGAGCAGCCCACAGCCCTGCGCGAGCGGATCCCCGTGAACGCCACCGTCCCGGCCGTCGCCCCCGACGAGGTCGCGGCCGTGCTCGCGAGCTATCACGGCTGCCGCACAGCCAAGGTGAAAGTCGCCGAGCGCGGCCAGACCCTGGCGGACGATGTGGCGCGCGCCGCCGAGGTGCGGCGCGTGCTGGGGCCCGAGGGACGGATCCGCATCGACGCCAACGGTGGCTGGAACCTCGACGAGGCCGAGCACGCCGTGCACGCGCTCGCCGTCGTCGACCTCGAGTACGTCGAGCAGCCCTGCGCGGAGGTGGATGACCTGGCCGAACTGCGTCGCCGGGTCGCGTACATGGGTATCCCGATCGCCGCGGACGAGAGCGTGCGCAAGGCCGCCGATCCGCTCGCCGTCGCCCGGGCCGGCGCGGCCGATCTTCTTGTGATCAAAGCGCAGCCGCTTGGCGGCGCCCGCCGCGCTCTCGCTCTCGTGGCCGAAGCCGGCCTCCCCGCGGTCGTCTCCAGCGCACTCGACAGTTCCGTCGGACTCGCGATGGGCGCCACGCTTGCCGCGGCCCTCCCCGACCTGCCCTACGACTGCGGACTCGGCACCGCGTCCCTCCTCGCCGAGGACGTCACGGAACAACCGCTGCGCCCGGTCGACGGGTCGATCCCGGTCGGCCGCGTGACCGTCTCGGAGGAGCTGCTCGCGCGCCACGCCGTCTCGTCAGAGCGGCTCGCCTGGTGGCGGGCCCGACTCCGCGACACCTACGTGCTGCTCTGAGGCGCGCGCTGCCGCCGACTCCAGCTACTCATCCGCCTTCGGACTGCGACGAAACTCCCCGCTCAGCGCGTACGCCGCCAGCGCGAGCACGAAGGTAGCGGCGGCGAACAACCCGACGCCCACGAACCCGGGGGAACCGGCGAGTAGCGGCCCTCCGACGACACCGCCGACGGTCACTCCGATGTACATCGCAGAGTTCGAGAGGGCACTCACCGTCCCCCGAGCACCATCGACGTGACTCTGAAGCTGCGTCATCAGAACGGGAAACAGGAAACCGGCGACGACCATTGCAAGCGCCAGAACGAGGGCGGCGGCCCACAACGAACTGGCGAGCCCGGCACCGAGATAGGCGCACCCCAGCGCCACAACTCCGACGATCAGGGACGGGCGACGCCCGAGCCTCGTGACGAGACGCGGACCGACGAGCGAACCGGTGGCGTTGCCGAGGCCCACGAGGACCATCGTTCCGGCAATCAGCATCTGGCTAGCTCCGTAGTCACGGGCAAACCAGGAGCCAATGAAGGAGAGTGCCGTGAAGTTTCCGGTTTGGAAGACGAGGTAGCCGACGAGCGAGAGGAGCAGCGGGCGCGATGTCATGACGACGCGATACGGCGCGAACAGGCCCGAGGAGGGAGCATGCGTCGGAGGCACCGAAGGAAAGACTCGGTACAGGAGCAACCAGAGCAGGACGCCGAGCGCGGCGATCGCGAAGAAGGGCAGCCTCCACCCGGCCGCCGAGAGGAATGACCCGAGCGGGATTCCCGCCACCTGAGCGATCGCGAGACCGGCGGTTGCAGCACCCATCGTCCTGACGATCGCAGCCCTCGGAACAAGCACCGGAATGGACGCCCAGATCTGCGGGGTCACGAAAGCCGCCGCCACGCCGGCCAGGAACCTCGCGACACACAACGACCAGAAATCCCATGTCACACCACACGCTGCGGTAAAGACGGTGAAGGCGACCACTCCGATGAGGAGAACTGTGCGCCGGTCGAGCCGGTCGGAGATCGGCCCTGAGATCAGTGCGAGAAGGGCGTAGCCGAGCGCGTACGCCGACACCAGCCAGCCGGAGCGTCCTACATCGACGTGAAAGTGCTCCTGAAGCAGGGGGAGCAGTGGCGCCGTGAGAAACGTGTCGGTACCGATGACGAAAAGCGTGCAGAACGCGAATAGTCGGACGCGGATTTCGGAGACGCCGCGCCCATACGCCTGACCTCTGCGCATTGAGAGCATGGCGGCACCTCCTCGACTAAGTTCGACAATCATCGAACTACACGCACCGGAGAAAGTCAAGAATTGCTCGCCTGCGCGCGGGGCTACCCTGGAAGTCGGAGGAAGGCACCCCGTGGTTTCAGTAGTTCTCGTGCACCCCATGCCCGACCAGATCGAGGTCGGCCGGGTGCTGGTCGCCCTGGCAGACGACGTTCGCCGGGACGTCCTGCGGCGGATCGCCACGGACGGGCCGCTCTTCTGTGGCGACCTGGATCTCGGCGTGGGCAAGAGCACGATGTCCCACCACTTCAAGGTGCTGCGGGAGTCGGGCCTGATGCACACCGAGGCACTGGGAACTCGCCGGCGCATCAGCCGCCGCGACGCGGCGATCGACCGCCTCTTCCCGGGTCTGCTCGCCTCCGTGGGACTGCCGCCGGGACGAGGCTCCTGGCACGAATGACAGGGACCCATACCTCTGCCCGCGCTTGTGATATCGGAGTCCTATGACTGCATCGACCGTTCCCGTCTTCCTCGACTGCGACACCGGCATCGACGATGCGCTCGCCCTGGCGTACCTGCTCCGGTCGCCACGCGCTCGCCTCGTCGGCATCAGCACCGTCAGCGGGAACACCGACGCGCGCCAAGCGGCTGCCAACAGTCTCGGGCTGCTCGCCTTGGCCGGGCGGAGCGACGTCCCGGTCGCCGTCGGGGCGCACCACTTCCTCGAGGAGGACTACGTCGGCGGCTCGCCGCAGGTGCACGGGGACAACGGTATCGGCGGTGTCGAGTTGCCCGCGGGCGGTGCGCCGGTCGATGAGGATCCGGCCGACCTGCTCCTCCGCCTCGCCCGAGAACACGAGGGTGAGCTACGCCTGGTCGCTGTCGGACCGCTCACCAACCTGGCGCTCGCGCTGCGCAAGCACCCCGAGCTCCCGTCGCTGCTGCACTCGGTCACCGTCATGGGCGGAGCCGCCCTCGTCCCGGGCAATATCACCGCCGTCTCAGAAGCGAATATCTGGCATGATCCCGCCGCAGCCGCCGACGTCATCGCCGCCGACTGGGACCTCACTCTCGTCCCCCTCGATGTCACGATGCGCCACCTCATGACGGAGGAGCACCGGGCGGTGCTGCTCGACTCGTCCGACCCGCTGTTGCAGGCCATCGGGCAGGCGCTGGACCACTACTTCGACTTCCACGTTGGCCACCTCGGCGAGCGCACGGCGGCCATGCACGATCCGATGGCCGCCGCGGTCGCCGTGGACGCGGTGGGTCTCGCCTCCGCACCGCGCGTGCACGTCGAGGTCGATGCCGGCTCGGGTCCCGGTCGCGGCCAGACCATCTCGGACCTGCGCGGCATCTACCGCGGCGTCCACCCCGAGAACGCTCGCACCCGCGTCATCCTCGCACTCGAGGCCCCCTTCGCGCCCCACCTGATCGACGTGATCACCCCGCACTGACGCCCTTCGCGTGCGCAACCGAGGTTGAGCGGCACGGTATGCCCCTGAACGCCCCTCCTGCGCTTTTCCCACCTCGGTTACGTACACCTCAGGCGACCCAGATGCCCTCCGCACCCTTCTCGCTCACCCGGGCCACCCCTCCACTGCACCCGCGAAGCGCAGCGCCCGTGCTCCCGCAACTGCTGGGAGCGGATCGGCGGGCCCTGGTGGGGTCGATCGCAAGGCGGAGGCGACGGCCATAGCGCCGCTATGGTCGTCGCCGACAACGCCGCGAGCGGCCCCACCAGGGCCCGCCGATCACATGCCGGTGTCGAGGCCGGAGTAGGCGTGGAGCCCCTTGAAGAACACATTGACGACGCCGAAGTTGAACATGACGGCCGCGAAGCCGACGATGGCGAGCCAGGCGGAGGGGGCGCCGCGCCAACCGCGGGTAGCGCGGGCGTGAATATAGCCGGCGTAGATGGTCCAGATGATGAAGGTCCAGACCTCCTTGGTGTCCCAGCCCCAGTAGCGGCCCCAGGCCTTTTCGGCCCAGACGGCGCCAGCGATCAGAGTGAAGGTCCAGAGGATGAAACCGATGATCGTGACGCGATAGGCGAGATTCTCGAGGGTAAGCGAACCCGGGAGTGTGCGGAGGAAGCGAAGGACGGAGCGGGGGCTGTCTCCGACACTCTCCCTCTGCGCCTGGAGTAGTTGAGTGACCGAGAGCGCGAAGCCGAGGGCAAAAAAGGCAGTGCCGAGGATCGCGACGAGCACGTGGATGACGAGCCAGTACGACTGCAGTGCCGGCGGGAGCGGGACGACGGCAACGTAGTAGTTGACGGTCGCGACTCCGAGCAGCACCAGGACGAGACCGGTGATGAACGCACCGAGGAAGCGGAGGTCCCAGCGCAGCTGCACGGCGAGGAAAACGCCGATGATAATCAGCGTCCCTGTCATCGAGAACTCGTACATGTTCGCCCAGGGGACGCGGCCGGCGGCAACGCCTCGCAGGATGGTCGCGGCGACGTGGAGCACGAACGCGAGGAGCGTGAGCGAGAAGCCGATGCGTATCGCCGTCGAGCGAGCGGGGGCGGCGTACACCTCGTCCTCGACGCGGCTGCCGAGGCGCGAGAGAGTTGCGGTGCGTCCCCCGCCGACGGTGGCGACGGTGGCCCTGCCGTTCGCGGCGCGATCAGCCGCAGCAGCGGAGGCGACGCGCTCCGCCTCCTGCACAACCTCGATCGACTCACCATCGGCCAAAGAAGCGCGGCGGGCGAGGTCGATCGCGAAGAAAACGAACGCCAGCGCGTACACACCCATAGCGGAGGAGAGGCACAGCACCGAGTACTGCGAAAGGATCGCGATCACCTCCCTAGGCTAATCGCTCCCCGCCCTCCCCCCCCCCCCCCCCCCCCCCCCCGCTTCTTCCCCGCCCCTCCCCCGCTTCTTCCCCGCTTCTTCCCCGAAATGTCGCGAGATGCGCACGAACGGACGAGATGCGGTGCCGCGGCGGACGATCTCGACTGTCTCCCCGCATCTCGCGAGATTCGGGGTCGCACGTGTCCGAAAAGGCGCATCTCGCGACATTTCGCGAGAGGCGCGGCGGGCGGCCGCAGTCAGTCGAGCGGAGCGTGCCGGTCCGCGACCGCCCGCACGGCTCGCACGAGCTGCGGGTCCTCGCCGCGGGCGAGCCCCGCGTACTCGAGCAGCAGTCCGCCGTCCTCCTGCGCCGCCGCCTTCAGCCAGACGCGCCGGCGCGGCACGAACAGCGAGGTGAGCAGGCCCGCCAACACCAGAATCGCGAACAGCAGCACCCAGCCCTGGGTCGCATCGTGGTGGATATCGAACGAGGCAAAGCGCTTCACGCTATCGGTCCCGATGCGTGTCGGATCCGCTCCCACGTTCTCGAAAGTCACACTGCCGAGCCCGTTCGGCAGCTCGGCCGTATCGCCGGGCTTGAGGCTGATCGGCGCAACCCCCGTGCTCCCGCCGGTGAGCCGGGTCAGCGAGTCGGTATTGAGCACGTAAACGGAGGTGGGCACTCCGCCGTCGAGCCCGAGGTCGCCCGCGAAGACGTTGAGCGAAAGCACCGGGTACTGCACGTCGGGGAAGATCGAGGTCGAGGCGCCGGAGGGGAGCTCGTCCTGCGTCGGATAGAAGAACCCGGTCAGCCCGAGTTGCTCCGAGAGCCCGTCCGGCACCTTGATGACGCCGACCGAGGTGAGGTTGGCATCCTGCGGAAGGAACGGGACGGAGTCGGTGAAGATCGCTGTGCCGGAGGGGTCGCGCACCGTGATCGTTGGCGCGTAGCCGTTGCCGAGCAGGTAGACGTTCGTCCCGCCGATCGCGAGCGGGTCGTTGACCTTGATGGTGCGGGCCTCGGAGCCGCCGCCGCGCTCGGTCGTCGTGACATGCGCGGTGAAGTCGACAGGTTGGCCGAGCGCCGACTGATTCTGCTCCTCGTACTTCACATCAAGGCCGTCAAGCGTCAGCTGATAAGGGTCGAGCTGACTGGTATCGAAGAAGCGGCCCGGGTTGAAGGAATCGTAGGCCGCGAGGTTGTTCGCAAAGCCCTGCGAACCCTCGACCAACACGCGCTGGCCGCTGTATCCGAATCCCCCGCCGACTCCGACGGCCACGAGAATGCCCACCAGCGCCGAGTGGAACACCAGGTTGCCCGTCTCACGGAGGTAGCCGCGCTCGGCAGAAACGCTCGACCAGCGCCCGCGCGGGTCGTCGTACCGCTCGACCCGGTAGCCGGCGCGGCGCAGCACGGCGTGGGCGGAGGCGACGGCCTCTTGCTCCGAGGCACCCTCCACCTCGCGCACGGTGTAGCCGGCGAGGCGCTGCAGGCGCGCAGGCGTGCGCGGCGGACGCGAGCGCATCGCCTGGAAGTGATGGCGAGTGCGCGGGATGATGCAGCCGATCAGCGAGATGAACAGCAGCAGGTAGATGCTCGAGAACCAGGCCGAGGTGTAGGTATCGAACGCCTGGACCTTATCGAGCAGGGGCGCGAGATCCGGGTTGTCGATGAAGTACTGCGTTACTCCGTTGGGGTCGGAGGAGCGCTGCGGTACGAGCGAGCCGGGCACGGCCGCGATGGCGAGCAGGAGCAGCAGGAACAGCGCGGTGCGCATGCTGGTGATCTGGCGCCAGATCCAGCGCAGCCAACCGGTGAACCCGAGCGCGGGCTGCGTGAGTGAGCCGTCGGAGTCGTAGTGGTCGGCCGGGCGGAAGGACGCGTCGGTCTTCTCCTGCGTCGCCTCGTCCGGGCGGCGCGTGCTTTCCCCTGGCTCAGAGCGCCGGCTGGAAGCCATTGATCACCGCCGAGAGGGATCCATAGACGAGCGTGTTCCAGATGCCCGTGACCATCAAGACTCCGATCAGGACGAGGGCGACTCCACCGGCGATGTTCACCGTGCGAATGTGACGCTTCACCACCGCGAGAGTGCCGGTCACCCAGCTGAAGCCGAAGGCGACGAGGAGGAACGGGATGCCGAGTCCGAGGCAGTAGACCAACGCGAGCACTGCGCCGCGCCAAGGCGAGCCGACACCGTAACTGAGGGCGAGGATCGAGCTCAGAGTCGGTCCGAGGCAGGGAGTCCAGCCCACGCCGAAGACGATGCCGAGGAGAGGGGCGCCGATCAGGCCGGTGGCGGGACGGAGGCCGGGGCGAAGTGTGCGCTGCAAGAACGAGAACTGACCGACGAAGACGAGTCCCATTGCGATCACGACGACGCCGAGCACCCGCGTAATGACGTCCGTGTACTGACGCAGCCAGAAACCGACGGTACCGGCCGCCGCTCCGTAGAGCACGAACACCAGCGAGAACCCAAGCACGAACAGCAGCACTCCGAGCACAATCCGGCGGCGGCCCCGCACGGCACGCTCGGTCGCGTCGGTGAATCCGCCGACATAGGCGAGGTAGCCGGGCACCAGCGGGAGTATGCAGGGCGACGCGAACGACACGAGCCCCGCCAGCAGCGCGATCGGCACCGCGAGGAGGAGTTGACCGCTGATGACGATCTCGCCCACGCCGCTACTCCCCCTCGGCGAGCGTGTCGCCGACAAGGGTCGAGAGGATGGACGCCTCCTGTAGCTGGCCGAGGATGCGCGACGCGACGCGACCCTGTTTGTCGAGAACGAGCGTGGTGGGCACGGCATTCGGCGGAACCGTACCGGTAAAGGCGAGCTGCACCGACGAGTCGGTGTCGACGATCGAGCGGTAGCCAAGTCCGAACGTCTCGGCGAAGGCCGCAGCAGTGGGCGCCTGGTCGCGCACGTTGACACCGACAAAGGAGACGCCCTTGTCGGCGAATTCGGAGTGCACCTTCTCGAGGTCGGCGGCCTCGGCGCGGCAGGGAGCGCAGCTGGCATACCAGAAGTTGATGACGACGACCTGCCCGACCAGGGCGGCGGAGTCGATGGCGACGCCATTCTCATCCATCCCCGAGAAGACGATCGGATCGTCGCGCTCGTCACTCCTGATCTCGGTGACCGTGCCGTCCCCCGAGATGTAGCCCTTATTGCTGCCGGTGCGGTACTGGTCGGCGAGCGGATCCTCGGTGCAGCCCGTGAGCGCTAGCGCGGCCAGCAGAGTGAGGGCGACGGCAGGGTGAGGGCGGCGCATCACACGGCTCCGACGTCGGTGGCCAGCCCCTGCAGGTCGGCGGCGGGGTCAGAGTAGCCGACCTCGACAAAGCCGTCGCCCCGCCGCTCGAGCGTGGTGATGCTGGAAAGAGCGCAGCGGCGCTTGCGCGGATCGTGGAACAGGCGCTCGCCCGCGAGGGCGCGGTGCGCGGTCCAGATCGGGAGCTGGTGGCTGACGATGGCGGCGTCACCCCGCGCGGTCTTCTCCCACGCCGACTCGATCGCGGCGTACATCCGCGCCGAGATGGCGAGGTAGGGCTCGCCCCAGCTGGGCTCGAACGGGTTGCGGAGCCACGGCCAGTGCTTGGGGTTCCGCAGGGCGGAGTTGCGGGCGGCGAGAGACGTGCCCTCGAAGTGGTTGCTCGGCTCGATCACGCGCTCGTCGGTGCGAATCTCGAGCTCGAACGCCTGCGAAATCGGCTGAGCCGACTCCTGGGTGCGCTGGAGCGGCGAGGCGATCAGGACGGTGACGTGCCGCCTGCGCTCGAGGAGGTTGTCGGCTGCAGAGCGGGCCATCCGGTGCCCGAGATCCGAGAGCCGGAAGTTCGGGAGTCGCCCGTAGAGGACCCGGTCGGGGTTGAATACCTCGCCGTGCCGCACGAGATGGATCTGATCGGCAACCACGAGCGTCAAGTGTACGGAACGCGGCAGTCAGGAGCGCCGGGAAAGGCTCGCCTCAGCCGCACCTTCCCTGCGCGCCGGCAGCGTTCGACGTCAGCGGCGCGCGAGCACCACCGCCGAGAGCCGCCGCACCAAGGATCCGGGCAGGTGCCGCACGACGGCCATCGGCACTCCGAACCGCCAGGACGGAACCGAGACCACCCGGCCGCGTGCGACGTCGAGAAGGAACTCCTCCACCACGGCATCGGCGTCGAGCCAGAGCAGGGCGGGGATCGAGGAGGTGTCCATTCCGGCCCGCTCGTGGAAATCGGTGCGCACCCAGCCAGGGCAGAGTACGGCCGAGCGGACCCCGGTGCCCCGCAACTCCACGGCGAGCGACTGGGCGAACGAGGTCGTCCAGGCCTTCACGGCCGAGTAGGGGCCGAGATGCACGAAGCCCGCGACGCTCGACACGGTGAGGATCGCGCCCCGTCCCCGTCTGGTCATCGCCTCCGCCGCCGCACCCGAGAGCACGGCGACCGAGCGCAGCATGACCTCGAACGCGTGGTCCTGCGCGGCGACGTCCGGGTGCGCGAAGGTGCCGTCGATCCCGAAACCAGCGTTATTGACGAGCACCCGCACCGGCCGCTCGGGATCGACGAGCCGCGCACGCACGCGCTCGACCTGCTCGCGGTCGCCGAGGTCGGCGGGCAGGACCTCGACTCTCGGGGCACCGAGCGCGCGCAAACCGGCAGCCGCCTCCAGGAGCCGCCCCTTGCCTCGGGCGACGAGGACGAGGACGAACCCGCGGCGGGCAAAGGCGCGTGCGAACGCGAGTCCGATACCGGAGGACGCCCCGGTGATCAGGACGGTGCTCATAATCCCAGGAGGGCGATGAGACCGTCCTCGTTGACGACAGTGATCCCATAGTCGCGGGCTTTCCTCGCCTTCCCAGACAGGGAATCCGGATCAGCGGCGACGACCAGCTTGACCTTCCTCGTCACACCGGGGTGCGCGATCACGCCGTGCTCCATGAGGATCGTCGTCCACTCCTGGCGCGTCCGACCCATCTCCCCGGTCAGGACGACGAGGTCTCCCGCATTGAGCGAGAAGCGATCCACGACTGGCTCCGGCCGATCCACCGCGTTCCGCGGCTCTGTTGCGGCGACCAGCCGCTCGTGATCGATGCCGAGGAGGTCAGCAACCATCGCGAGATCCATGAGCTCATCGTCGGCGAGTACACCATCCGACCACGCGATGGCGGTCAGGTCATCGAAGTAGCGGTCATGGAGAACCCGGACGACCGCCCGTCCGATTCCGAGTGCGTCGGCCGTGCTGACGAGCTCCTGCTCTTCGTGCGCCGACAGGACGCGGTCGAGTAGGCAGCGGTCAAGAAGGGCGAGGTATTCGGTGTGCTCAGCCGGGCCAGAATGGTCAGGCATTCGCTGCACAACGCGATCAAGGAAAGACGCGGGGGCCGGAACAGAGTCCGGACGAGGCATCCAAAGCGTGCGCCTGCGGGGGACGGGCGGCCAGCCGTAGGCGAGAGCCTCTTTCAGATGGGCATCCCAGCGATCACGACCCCCAGAGACGGCAATGTATTCGGCGAGGAGGCGCCCAGTCGCCTTGGCATCAATGACCGCACGGTGGGCATTCTCCAGCGGGATGTCGAACATCTCGCAGCAACTTGCGAGCGACCGTCCGCCGCCGGGCAGGAACTCGCGCGCGAGCTGCATCGTGCACAGCACCATTTCGCTCGTCAGCGTTGTCTGAACGCCGAGCCGGGTCAGCTCCGCCGCCAGAAACCGGCGCTCGAAGCTCGCATTGTGCGCGACGACTACCCGCCCGTCGAGATGTGCGAGCAAATCGGCGGCAATTGCCGCGAACGACGGCGCGTCGAGGATCTCGCGCGCCGAAATCCCGTGGATTGCCTGCGCGCCGAGATCGCGGTCCGGATTGAGCAGAGTCTCGAACGCGGCCTCGAATCGCCCCTCCGCATCGAGATGAACCACGGCCACCTCGATGATGCGATCTCCCCGCTCCGGACGCACACCCGTGGTCTCGAAGTCGATTACCACGAATCCGGGTCCGGTCATAGCGCCCCCTGAGTCCTTTTGCGCTTCAGCAGGCGCATCGAGATGCTAGCTCGCCGCGAAGAAGACGGCCGGGACGCCGCTCGCCCCCTTTCCGGGGGGCACTTTTATCGGCCCCGTGTTCGTGGAACCGCGCTTCTTGGTGCGTCACGAGGCCAACGCTTGCCCCGCGACGGCACCCGCTCAGCCCGCTCACGTCCTCGCGATGACCACGCCCCCTCCCGCGAACGCCGCGATCGGACGCACCTGCCACGTGCCCTCGACCGGATCGACGTACGGGCTCGCAACCGCGGCCAGGCAGGCGAGGGCGGTCGCCGCGGACCAGGCCTGCGGCCGGCACGCCGTGGGGTAGTTCACCGGCCGATCGGATCTGCCGAGTGTGTCGCCGCCCCACACCTCCGGGAGGCGTCCGTCGAAGTGCCGCGACGTCTCGACGATCCGGCTGGCGAGTTCGACCGCCTCCGCGCGGAACCCGCTGCCCAGAAGTCCCCGGACGATGATCCCCACGTCGTGCGGCCAGACCGAGCCGTTGTGATACGAGAACGGGCTGTAGCGCACTTCCGAGGCGGCGAGCGTGCGCAGGCCGAGCGGAGTGGCGAGATCGGTCGACATCAGCAGGTCGACGACCCGCCGCTCCCCGTCGGAGTCGAGCACGCCGGTGCCGAGCAGGTGACCGATGTTCGAGGCGAGGACGTCGGCGCACCGGCCGTCCGCGTTCAGTGCCAGCGCGGGGATCCGGCCCCAGCGGGCGTGCTGAACCCAGAAGTCGGCGTCGAAGTCGGCCCGCAGGTCGGCGGCGAGATGGTCCAGACGTCCCGCGCCGTCAAGCGCGAAAACGCGGTAGAGGCGCGCGGCGGCCGCCAGGGCCGCGTGAGCGTAGCCCTGGAGCTCGACCAGTGCAACGGGGAAGGCGAGGTCGCGTCCGTCGCTGTCAAAAACGCTGTCAGTGGAGTCCTTCCAGGCCTGGTGCACCGCGCCGATGCCCGGGATCTCGTCGTAGAAAAGAAAGCGGTCGCGCTCGATTCGGTGGGCCAGCCACTCGGTCGCCCTGGTCAGAGCGGGGAGCAGATCGCTCAGCGCAGCGCGAGGCACACCCGCGTCCAGCGCTTCGACCAGAAGCAGGATCCAGAGCGGCGTCGCGTCCGAACTCGCGAACGAGATGGACGCTCGGCCATCGCCATCCACCTCCCGTCGCTCGTGCAGGATCTTCCCGGGCAACTCACCGGTTCGCGCGTCCTCAATGCGCCCCTGGTGCCGTGCCAGGACGCGCAACGTCGACAGGGCCAGATCGGGGTCGAACGGTAGGCACAGTCGCGCGGCCCAGATCGAGTCGCGTCCGAACAGGGCGAGGTACCACGGCGCTCCCGCCGCGAGCACCTCGTCCCCGTCGACAGACATCCGCAATGCGTCGAGGTCCGAAATGCTCCGCTCGATGTGGCGCTGCCAAAGCGAGTCGGAGTAGCTGATAGCCAGCGGAAATCGGGCCGGTTCGTCGCGCGGTGCGGCAGGCTGGGCGCTCGAGCGTACCCGGAGCGTCAGCTCTTCAGAGGCGCCGGGAGGAAGATCGAGCGTCCACGCCATCCGGCCGGGAACGAGCACGGCGGGCGCCGGTGAGGCCTCGACGACGGCACCGGCGCCCTTCTTCGACCACGTCAGCTCCCGGTCGCCGCGTGGTACGGACAGGAGCTCGGGGATGCGCTGCCCCGAGCGGACCAGGGCGAGGCTCGCCAGGTCGGAGCCGAGATGCACCGCAATCGTCGGACGTACCCGGGTGCGGCCACCGTTGCTGACGAGGACGCGGTCGACGAACCCGTCGCGATGTGCGGTGCGCACGAGCGTGGTGCCAACAGTGGCGTGCGGCTCGGGATCCCCGACTCCCCTGACGACGCACTGGAACACGGCCGACGACGCCTCCACGAGCGCCGTACCCGCTGGGGCCACCTCACCGCCGTCGCAGACGAGCCGCCAGGACGAGAGAAGGCGAAGATCGCCGTCGTACAGCCCGGAGGCGCCGGTGGGATCAATCACCCCTGCGGCGTCGGACAGTCCGACGCACGGAGCGGCAAGGACGGTGACGAGGTCGGCGGAGAGCGGCTGCTCTCCAGGACGGTGCGGGTGCGACATACGCTCTCCTGACAAAGGTTGACCGGTCCAAACATAGCGGCCACGGCACTGTCTACCATTTCGCGCCACTTTTTTTGACCGGTCCATTCGTCTTCCATACTCCATTCACGCCACTCCAGCGAAGGAGTCGGCGACCGACGAGAGGGACAACGAATGTCTCCACACCTACACCGACGTCAGCTCCTGCGCGGAGCTCTCGCAGGAGCGGCCACTGTGACGCTGCTTTCCGGCTGCGCGGCCAGCGGCGGACGCGAACCGGTCCGCTTCTTCATCAGCAAAGCCGAGGCGTTCCCGTTCTTCCGCGAAGCGGTCGCCACCTTCAATGCCTCGCAGAGCGACGTGATCGTGACCATGGACAACACGTCGTCGCTGCAGGCGGGCTTCGTCCGAGGGAACCCGCCCGACATCGCGCTGCACAGCTACAACATGGAGGTCGCGCGCTTCCTGGAACGCGGCGCCCTCTCCGACCTGTCGGACCTTCCCGAGGCGGGTCGCATCCGCCCCGAGGTGCAGGCGCTCGTCGACCAGTACGCCACCTACCCGGGCCGAACCAGCGTGCTCCCCTTCTCAGTAATGGCGGGGGCGGTGATCTACAACCGACGTCTCTTCGCCGAGCACGGGCTGGCGGTGCCGCAGACCCACTCCGAGCTCCTCCATGTCTGCGAGGTGTTCGCGTCGGCAGGAATCACGCCCTTCTTCGGCACCTTCAAGGACCCGTGGACCATCGGGCAAGGCTGGTTCGACGTCACCTCCGGCGGACTCGTCGACACGAATTCGTTCTTCAACGCGGTGAAGGCGGAGGGCTCTGCGGTCGAGAGGTCCTCGGCCGTCTCCTTCGAGAGCACCATGACGCCGGTCCTCGAGAAGATGCTCGAGCTGACCCGCACCTTCGTCAATGACGATGCTGCCGGGCGCATCTACGCCGACGGCAATGCGGCGATGGCTCGGGGTGAGGCGGCGATGTACCTCCAGGGCCCGTGGGCCTTCGGTCCGATCTCGGTGATCGATCGCGACGTGGAGCTTGGGACCTTCCCTCTCCCGGTGACGGAGAATCCCGCCGATCTGCGCGTCCGCGTGAATCTCGACCTCGCCGCGTGGATTCCCGAGGTCTCGCCGCACCAACAGGCCGCCCGCCAGTTCCTGTCCTTCCTTTTCGAGCAGCAGCTGCTCGACCGCTACAACGCGTCCCAGCTCGGCTTCGGCACCACCGTCGAGGCGGCGCCGCCGACCGACGCGCGGATCATCGAGATGGCGCCCTATTACCAGAGCGGGCGCATCTATCAGGGCGCCTCGCAGCAGGTACCCCGCACCATCCCCTTCGAGAACTACCTGCAGTCGGTCGTCCTGGGCGCCGATCCCGCGACGGTGATGCGCACGGTCGATGCGGACTGGGCCCGATTGGCCCGACGCCAGCGACCGGCACGACAAGAGAGGTCCTGACGTCATGACCGCATCGACCAGCCTTCCCCCGGCCCCCGTGCGCCGGAGTCGGCGCCCAGCGGAGCGGATCCACTACCTGCTGCTGCTGCCCGCGCTCATCCTGTTCACGCTGGCCGTGACCGTTCCCGCGGTCACGGGGATTTTCTTCAGCTTCACCGACTCCCTCGGCTTCGGCGATTGGCAGTTCATCGGGATCACGAACTACGAGGCGGCGTTCTCCGATCCGGCGATCCTGCAAAGCTACGCCTTCACCATCGGCTTCGCCGTGGTCACCGTGCTCCTGGTGAACGTGATCGCCTTCCTCCTCGCGCTCGGCATGACCTCGCGGATCGCGGCGACCTCCACCCTGCGGGCCGTCTTCGTCATGCCGATGGTGATCTCGGGCATCATCATCGCCTACGTTTTCAACTTCCTCTTTTCCTACTCCGTCCCCGCCATCGCGTCGGCTCTCGGGATCGAACCGCTCGCGACGACCGTGCTGACGAACCCGGACCTGGCCTGGATCGCGCTGGTGATCGTCACGGCCTGGCAGGCCGTCCCCGGAATCATGCTCGTCTACATCGCCGGTCTGCTCGCTGTTCCTGGCGACGTGTACGAAGCCGCGGCACTCGACGGCGCGCGACGCGGTCAGCGGCTCCTGCGCATCACGCTCCCGCTGATGTCGAGCTACGTCGCCATCAACGTGATCCTCGGCTTCAAGAATTTCCTCAACTCCTACGACATCATCGTCGGCCTCACCAACGGCGGGCCGGGCACCTCGACCCGCAGCATCGCGATGACCGTCATCACGGGGTTCACGAGCGGCGACTACGCCTATCAAATGGCGAACGCGACAATCTTTTTGGCCTTCACCGTTCTCGTCTCCCTCTTGCAACTCTCGCTCACGCGGGGAAGGACCGTGCTCTGATGTCGTCTCCCGCCACCTCCGCTCCCCGCCGTCTCCACTCGCGGCGGCGATTTGACTGGACCACCACGGTCCTTCTCGCCCTGTGCAGCCTCTCCGTCCTGATCCCGCTGTACGCAACGATCGCCATCAGCCTGAAGACCAAGGAGCAGGCCACCGACCCCCGGCAGGCCTTCGCCCTGCCCGATCCGGTGAGCCTGGACGCGTTCGTACAGGCCTGGAGCCTCGTCGGCTTTCCCCGCGGGCTGGCCGTGTCCGCCGTGACCACCGCCGTCGTGGTGACGGCGACAATCCTGCTCTCGTCGTTCGCCTCCTACGCGATCGCCCGAAACTGGGATCGCCGGCTTTTCCGCTGGTCTTTCTTCTACCTCCTCGGTGCGATGTTCATCCCGTTCCCCGTCGTCGCCCTGCCGCAGATCAGGCTCACCGGGATACTCGGACTCGACAACCCCGTCGGCGTGATGATCCTGGCAACGATGTTCCAACTGAGCTTCAGCACGCTGCTGTTCACGGCGTTCCTGCGCTCGATCCCGCCCGAACTCGAGGAGAGCGCCCGGATCGACGGAGCCTCGACCTGGCAGACGTTCTGGCGACTCGTCTTCCCGCTCCTGGCCCCGATGAGCGCAACGGTCGGGATCTTCGCGTTCCTCGCCTCCTGGAACGACTTCATGATGCCGTCGCTGATTATCTCCGACCCGGCATTGCAAACCCTCCCCGTCCTGCAGAGCATCTACCAGTCGCAGTTCACCGACGACTACTCGGTCCCGTTCGCCTCGTACCTGATGGCGATGGCCCCGGCGATCCTCGTCTACGTCTTCGCTCAGCGCTGGGTCATGGAAGGAGTCACCCGAGGAGCGGTCAAAGGCTGAGGTACCCTCTCCTAGATCAGTCGCACCGCCGGGAGGCTAGGGTGTCACGAGCCAGAGGAGATCGTCCTGACCGGGAGCCGCAGCCCCTCTGCCGGACGGAGTGGTGAGCCCCGGATGCCTGGGACGAGGAGCAGTCGACGGGAACAGAACCGTCCGACCATCCGTGAGGTCGCCGCCGCCGCGGGCGTCTCGCGCCAGACGGTCTCCAACGTGGTCAATGCTGGCGAGCGGGTAGCACCCGCGACGCGCTCCCGGGTCCTCGAGGCAATTGCCCGCCTGGGCTACGCACCGAACGAGGCGGCGCGGTCGTTGACCTCGCGGGACACGCGCGCGATCGCCGTCTCCATCGGCCGCTCCGAACACGACCCCGGGGCCGTGGAGTATCCGTTCCTGCAGGCTCTTGTCCGAGCAGCAGGGCAGCGCGGGATCCGTATCCTCCTGGTGGATCGCGGTGACGACGCCGCTGGCGACGTGGCGGCCCTCGCGGACGTGTGGAACCGGCGAGCGGCCGACGGGGTCGTGCTCACGGAGACGAGGCTCAACGACTACCGCGCCGATCAGCTGGTCGAGCTCGGGATACCGGTCGCGGTCTTCGGCGCACCGTGGGGTCGCGAGCGGGTGGGTCACGACTGGACCGACATTGACGGCGCCGAGGGGATGCGATTGGGCGTCGAGCACCTCGTGGACCGCGGGCATCGGCGCATCGGGTTCGTCGGCTGGCAGCCAGACGGTGCGGGCGGTGATGTTCGTGCGGAGGGGTGGTCGCGGGCGGTGCGGCGCTCGGGTCTAGATCCTGTCCTGCGCGTGCACGCCGCAGAGGACTCGATCGACGCCGGACACGCCGCCGCCGCTGAGCTCCTGCGCCGGGATGATCGTCCAAGCGCCCTCTCGTGCGCCTCGGATTCGCTCGCGTTCGGCGCCTGCCAGGCGCTGACGGACGCCGGTCTGACCCCCGGCGTCGATGTGGCTGTCGTCGGCTACGACGACTCCGGAATCGCCCGCATCGCCCGCCCGCCGATCAGCAGCCTGCACCAGCCTCTCGAAGAGGTGGCCGTTCTCGTGCTCGACGCCCTTCGCCGCCGCGCGGGCACACCCGACGCCGAACCGCTCTCCCGGATGCTTGCGCCGACGCTCGTCGTGCGCTCCTCGAGTGCAGCACCCGCCGCCCCTGCGGCCAGACGAGAACGCTCGGGGCGCCCCGAGTAGACTCCCCTTTCGTGACCGACGAGACCCGCCTCCCCCGAACCACAGTCAAGAAGCTCGCTTCGCTCGAGGATGGGCCCGTCCGCGTGTCCGGCTGGGTCGAGACCGTACGCGACCAGAAGAAGGTGCAGTTCGTCGTCCTCCGCGACGAGTTTGGCGCCGTGCAGCTGGTGAACCCGGCGGTGCGGGAGGCCGTCGAGGGCGATGGTTTTTCGGCCGAGCGCCTGGCGATCACGGAGGCGATCTCGGGCCTCGCGCAGGGCTCCTTCATCACGGTCACCGGCTCGCTCAAGCACGACGAACGGGTGAAGCTCGGTGGCATCGAGGTCAAGCTCGAGACCCTCGAGGTTGTCACCGCATCCATCGCCGAGGCTCCGATCGCGCCCGACTCCGGCATCGACAAGCGGATGGACTGGCGCTTCCTCGACCTGCGCCGCCCCGAGCAGAACCTCGTCGCGCGTGTGCAGACCACGTTCGAGCACGCACTGCGCACCTACTGGATCGAGCACGACTTCATCGAGATTCATACTCCCAAGCTCATGGCGAGCGCCTCGGAGTCGCGCGCCGAGCTTTTCGAGGTCGAGTACTTCGACACCAAGGCCTACCTCGCGCAGAGCCCGCAGTTCTTCAAGCAGATGGCACAGCCCGCCGGCTTCGGCAAGGTGTTCGAGGTCGGACCGGCCTTCCGCGCCGACCCGAGCTTTACCTCCCGGCACGCGACCGAGTTCACCAGCGTTGACGCCGAAGTCTCCTGGATCGAGTCGCACGAGGACGTCATGGAGCTGCACGAGCAGCTGATGGTCGCCGGGCTCACTGCCGTCGTCGAGAAGCACGGCGCCGAGGTCAAGGCCCTCTTCGACATCGACCTGACGGTGCCGAGCACGCCGTTCCCGCGCATCCCGCTTGCCGAGGCGAAGCGCATCGTCGCGGAGCGCGGCTATGAGGTGCCCCGCGCCGACGACGATATGGACCCCGAGGGCGAGCGGCGCATTGCGGCCTACGTTCAGGAGGAGTTCGGCCACGATTTCGTGTTCCTCACCGACTACGCATCGAGCATCCGGCCGTTTTACCACATGCGCCGCGAGGGCGACGGAACGATTACCAACAGCTACGACCTCATCTACAACGGTGTCGAGATTTCGACCGGAGCGCAGCGCGAGCACCGCGTCGACGTCCTGATCGAGCAGGCGCGCGAGAAGGGGCTCGACCCCGAGGAGCTTGAGTTCTACCTCAACTTCTTCCGCTACGGCGTCCCGCCGCACGGCGGCTTCGGGATGGGTCTCTCGCGCGTCATCATGCTGATGCTCAACCAGGCCAACCTGCGTGAAGTCACGTACCTCTTCCGCGGCCCCACGCGCCTCCTGCCGTAGGCCGCCCGCCACCGAGAGAACCCCGGACCGTCGAGACCGCCCATGTGGGCTGGCTCCCCCGACGATCTGGGGTTCCTTCGCGCGCACAAGGGCTCACTCGTGCCGCGGAAGCGGACCGCCGATGAACAGGTCAGTGTTCTCGCGGCGGCGCCGCAGAACGACCAAGATCACGGCGCAGGCCAAGAGAGAGGCGACGACAGCGCCTCCGCCGATCATCAGAGCAGTGGTCGGCGTAATCCCCGCAGGGCCTGACTCGGCGGCCGTGGTGATGAACTCGGAGCGTGCCGCGCTGATCGCGGTGCCGCAGACCTGTGGTGCCTCCCAGATCGGGGCGGACTTCTCTCCTTCGCGGTACGCCACGGTGACCGCCGCCGTGTGGTGCGAGTCCCGCCCGAAGGCGACGATGCAATACACGGAGGCGTCCGGCTCCGCGACGATCGCTTCACCCAGCGCCAACTCGGCCCAGCCGATGGCGTCCGATCGCACTGCGACGTTGCCGGCGGCCAGTTCGGCGCGGTCGCCGGTGGTCCTAAAAGCGCCGACAGCGACCGTCTCCTCCGCATCGAAGCCCCAGACAGCACCGCGAGGCGGCTCGGTCGTGCTGCCGTCGAATTCCCGCGGCTCGAGGAAGAGGCCGACTCCCGAAGACGCCGCCAGCCGGAAACCGACCTTCGCCGCCGATCCGCGGTCGCCTGAGAATTCGACGGTGTACGGGCCCGCCTTCGTGATCATTGCGGTCGGCACGGAGGCAGTGCCTTCACCGGTCGTACCCGCCTTCGGCTGCAGCGTCAGCGGCGCCTTCCCGCCGTCGGGGTTGCGAAGCGTCGCTGTCGCGGTCTCAGCTCTGCCAAAGCCCGCATAGGAGACGCCGACGCCGTAGAAGCGGGCGAACTCGACGGTCAACGAGCCGGGACCTACGTCGGTCTGCCGCAGAAGGAAGACCGAAGCGGTCGCGGTCCCGGACGCAGGCCGTGAGGCGATGCCGGATTCCTGTACGTCCGTTCCAGCCGAGGTGGAGAGCGTGGTGCGGCCGGGTGCCGAGACCCGGGGCGCCGTCACGCCGGCATCCGTGGTGGCCGTGCCGCCGGAGGAGCCGGCGCCGGAACTGCCGGACGTACCTCCGGTGCCCGAGCCGCCGCCAGACGACGAGGACCCGCCGGGTTGCCCGCTCTCGGGAGCCTGATCGGCGGACTCTGGCGCGCTGGGCTGCTGAGGCTGACTGGGCTGCTCGGGTTGCGACGGCTGCTCGGGCGCCGGATCCACGGGGGCGGGCTTTTCCGGTACGGTCGGCTCCTCGGGACCGGGGACGCTCGGCTCCTCGGGGACATCCGGCACCGGCTCCGAACCACCATCGCCCGGCTCGGCGGGGCTACCTGGCACGCTCGGCGCCTCGGTCGAGCCCGGCTGCTCGACCGCGGTCGTGATCGTCGACGCCGCCACCGCCGCGCTCGGGAGAGACAAACCGACGACGAGTGCCGCCAGAACGGTGACGGGCACAACCGGGCGACGCGATGACGACATGACTCTTCCTTCCCCCGCGGCCGGCGATCTGCGTCCGCGCGCAGGAGAACGCGCTCCCCCCAGGAGAGCCTAAAGCGGCACAGCCACTCCCCTGATCTCCCAAGTGTCCCCTATCAGAGGGACAGACCCTGGAAGGCTCCCAGGCCAACTCTGACCCATGAAGGCTCTGGGGTCAGCAGCTCACCCATGAAGGCTCTGGGGTCAGCAGTTCGGGGTCAGCAGTTCAGACCTCGAAGTCGACGCAGGCCCGCTCCCGCACAAGCGGGCGAATGAAGCCGGCGACGCGGCGATGCTCCGGATGCTCGATATACGCCTTCAATCCCTCGGCGTCGGCGTACTCCGCGATCAGGACCATGTCGAAGTTATCCTTCGGGAACAGCACGTTCTGCCCGATCGTCATCGACTCGATCTCGGGGATGATCGGGAGCAGGCCGCGCAGCGCCTCCGAAATCTGCTCGACATGCTCGGCCCGCTGTACCGGATCGGCGGCGTTCAATTTCCACGAGACGACGTGGCGGACGGTCATGCGCGCTCCAGGAGTGCTCGGCGAAGGCGGTCGGGATCAACGCGCCAGTAGGTGTGGACACGGCCGTCCACAAGGACCACCGGAATCTCCTCGACGAAGCGCTCGTGCAGCTCGGAATCCTCGAGAATCGAGACCTCGCTGAGGGTAACGGCCGGTGCTGCCGGCTCACTCGCGAGGCCGGCGAGCACCTGCTCTACTACGGCGCGCGCCTCATCGCAGAGATGACAGCCCGGCTTGCCCACCAGCGTCAGCTCCACACCCACCATTCGGTCAGTGTAGGGGCACGGATCAGGGGTGCGCTCCAGCTGCGCCACCTCGCGTCGGAGCGCGAAAGGCCCGGAACGCAGACGAGCGCCCGACCCTGAGAAGGCGGACGCTCGAGTGGGAAGAGGCGCGAGCCTACTTCTTGTTGCGACGCTGGTGACGAGTCTTGCGAAGCAGCTTGCGGTGCTTCTTCTTCGCCATACGCTTGCGACGCTTCTTGATGACAGAACCCACGAAGACCTCACAACGTTCAGGGGGTCGACCGCCCGACGGACGGCCGCTTACGAAAAACTGGCTCCCGCGAGCTTACACGACCCGCGACCGCACAAGACTCGGGGCGTGCCGGGGTCACTTGCGGATGCGCAGCGCCTCCGCCACCTTCGTCGCGCCCTCGCTGACACCGCGCTGGATGTCCTGCACCACCGTGCTGACCTGGTGAGTGCGCTCAGCGAGCGCGCGCCCGAGCGACTCCGCCCGTGCCGCCGTCGGAGCATCGAGGAGGGCGCCGTTCCCGGCCTCCTCCTCGGCAAGGAAAGGCAGCAGCCAATCCTCGACCTCCTCCAGCGGACCGTACTCGAGGGCGTAGAAGCGGCGCTGGCCACTCTCGCGCACCGTCACCAGCCCCGCTTCCCGCAGCACTTTCAGATGCTTGGACACGGTCGGCTGACTGAGCTCGAGGCGCGCGACGATCCGCGAGACACTTATGCCCTCGCCCGTTCTGCGCCGCTCCAGCAGGAGGGAGAGGATGTCGCGCCGCGTGCCGTCCGCGATCACCGCGAAAATGTCAGCCATGGGCCCAGGCTAGCCAGCCCTCCGGCCTCGCGGCCCCGAGCCGATAGCATGGCCGCGATCGAGTGGAGGATCCGCCGTGGTGGTTCGGCAGCAGTTCCGCAGCCCCGTGGGCGTCTCGCCCCTGTCGCCGTGGTCGGGCCTCGAGCGAGCCCGCGACCTCATCGACGACTTCGCCGGTCGCTCGCCCTCGCGCTTCGCCATCCTGATCTTCTCGGCACTCGTGCTCGTCTTCACACTCCTGTTCTCCCTGCCGATCTCGAGCACCGAGGGCACCGTCACTCCACTGCACGACGCCTTCTTCACCGCGATGTCGGTCATCTGCGTTACCGGCCTCGCCACCGTCGACATGGCGACACACTGGTCGGCGTTCGGCCACTCCATCATCTTCATCGGCGTGAATATCGGCGCCCTCGGCGTGCTCACACTCGCCTCGATCATGGGTCTCGCGATCTCGCGCCGCCTCGGCCTGCGCGCGAAACTCATGGTCGCCAGCGACTCGAACCCGCTGCGAATCCACTCCGGGCCCGTCGCCGAGGGCCAGGCCGTGCGCCTCGGCGAGATCGGCGGCCTGCTCGCCACCGTCGCGATCAGTGCCGCCGCGATCGAGATCATCGTCGCGCTCCTCCTCTTCCCGCGGATGCTCATCGACGGCATCCCGATCGGCGAGGCCGCCTGGCACTCCTTTTACTATTCGGCGATGGCGTTCACCAACACGGGCTTCTCGCCCAATGCCGCGGGCCTGACGCCATTCGAGGACGACTACTGGTTCCTCGGCATCTTGATGATCGGGGTCTTCCTCGGCTCGATCGGCTTCCCCGTCATCTATGCGTTCTCCCGCGGCTGGAGGCGCCCACGTAAGTGGTCGGTGCACGTCAAGCTCACGCTGGTCACCTCGGTGGTCCTCCTCGTCACCGGCGCCGTCCTCTACATCGTGCTCGAATTCGACAACCCGACAACCTTCGGCACCCTCGACGCCGGCGACACCGTCTTCCAATCTTTCTTCCTCTCGACGATGACCCGCTCCGGCGGCTTCTCGACCATCTCGGTACCGGACCTGAATGGCTCCAGCCTCCTTGTCACCGACATGCTGATGTTCATCGGCGGCGGCTCGGCGTCGACCGCGGGCGGCATCAAGGTGACGACGTTGGCGATTCTGTTCCTCGCCGCCTTTGCCGAGGCGCGCGGGAACAACGATATGGAGGCGTTCGGCCGCCGCATCCCGAACGACGTGCTGCGCCTGGCGGTCTCGGTGGTGCTGTGGGGAGCGACGACCGTCGCAGTGTCATCGGTGCTGATCCTGCACATCACGAAGGCCTCGCTCGACCATGTCCTCTTCGATGTGATCTCGGCCTTCGCCACCTCGGGCCTCTCGACAGGACTCACAGCCGAGCTCCCCACCTCCGGCGTGTACGTGCTGGCGCTGACGATGTTCATGGGACGCGTTGGTACCGTGACTCTCGCCGCCGCGCTCGCCGCGAGCCAGCGGAGGCAGTTGTTCAGACGACCAGAAGAGAGGCCCATCGTTGGTTGACCGCATCAGGTATGACGCCCCGGTGCTGGTGATCGGCCTCGGGCGCTTCGGAGCAGCGACGGCCGGCCAGCTCGACCGCCTCGACCGCGAGGTCCTGGCCATCGACGCCGACGCCGGGCTCGTGCAGAAGTGGTCGGAGCGGGTCACCCACGCGGTGCAGGCCGACGCACGCTCCCTCGACGCCCTCGCTCAGATCGGCGCGCAGGATTTCCAGGTCGCCGTCGTCGCGGTCGGCTCCTCGATCGAGGCCTCCGTGCTAATCACGGCGAATCTCGTCGACCTCAAGATCCCGCAGATCTGGGCAAAGGCGATCTCGCGCTCGCACGGCAAGATCCTCGAACGGATCGGCGCGAACCACGTCATCTATCCCGAGGCGGAGGCGGGCGAGCGGGTAGCGCACTTAGTCTCGGGCCGCATGCTCGACTTCATCGAATTCGACGACGACTTCGTGCTCGCCAAGATGTACCCGCCGAAGCCGATCCGCGGCCTCACCCTCACGGAGTCGGGCGTGCGCCGCAAGCACCGCGTCACCGTCGTCGGCGTCAAGAGCCCCGGCAAACCGTTCACCTACGCGACCGAGCAGACCGTCGTCTCGAACCACGACCTCATCGTCGTCAGCGGCACCCCCAGCGACATCGAGCGCTTTGCAGCCCTCGGCTCCTAACCCCCGCCCCTGCCACGCTGCGCGAGGAGCGGTCAGGAGGCGGCGAGTTCGCGCGCGCGGGCGAGGGCCGCGTCGGTCGCCCGGGTGAAGAGAGCGGCGAGGTCCGCCTCCTGCAAGACGGCGATCGCGCGCTCCGTGGTGCCGTTTGGGCTCGTGACGCGGCGGCGCAACTCAGCGGGCTCCTCGCCGGAGTGGACGAGCAATTCGGCGGCGCCGCGAACAGTGCCTACCACCATGGTCGACGCCTGCTCCGGAGTGAAGCCCTTCGCTACGGCGGCGGCGATCAACTCCTCGATCACCAGGAACACATAGGCGGGCCCCGAGCCTGAGATGGTCGAGAGCGCGTCGAGCTGCGACTCTGGCACCTCGACCACCTCGCCGACCGTTTCGAATAACCGGCGGACGAGCGCTAAGTCGTCCCCGCTTGACCGGGTGCCCGCGCTGAGGCCCGTGACCGCGCGGCCGACAACCGCCGGAGTGTTCGGCATCGAGCGCAGCACAGCGACCGACTCGGGTAGGTGCCGCTCGAACGTCTCGATTGTCACTCCGGCCGCAACGCTCACGACGACGGTCCCGGGAGCGAGCGCCGGTGCGATCTCCTCGAGCAGGTCGACGACCATGTGCGGCTTGACCGCCACGAGGACGACCGCGGCGCCGTCGACCGCACGCCGGTTCGCCTCCGGATCGTCGGCGGTGGCGGAGGCGGTCACCAGACGGTGTCCCTCCCAGGCCGCGGCCTTCGCAGGATCGCGATTCGTCACCCGGACACCACCCTCGACGTGGACGCCCGGTGCGAGCAGCCCCGTCAGGATCGCGCCTCCCATCGAGCCGAGACCGAGAACGGCGATGGTCGGAAGCAGCACGGGCGCATCAGTCATCCGCTCATCCTACGAACCGGAAGCCGACCGAAGGAGCCGCGGCGCGGGTGCCGCCTCGTAGGATGGCCCGACCATCGACCGGCGAGCCCGAGGAGACCCTGTGAGTGCATTCGGAGGCGGCACCGCGAGTATCGCCGCTCCCTCGGCCGGCTCCCTTCGCCCGCTGCTCGCCAGCGAAGTGGACGTCGATGCCCCAGGATTCCCCGTGCCAGTCGCCGCTGCACCCGGCCCTCCCTCCGCCTTCCCCCCTGCGAGCACCTGACATGCGACGTGCAGTGGCGATCGTCAACGAGCGCGGCGCTGGGCTGGGCGCGCTCGAGCCCATGCTGCACGAACAGGGGTTCACGGTCGACGCGGTAGCAGGCACGGACCTTGACGCGATCGACATCCTCGCGCCCGACCTCATCGTCACCCTCGGCTCCAGCGCCGGTGTCTACGAGACCACCCGGCACCCCTTCATCAGTCCCGAAGTCGCCCTGTTACAGGACCGGATCCACCACCGCCGTCCGACGCTTGGCGTGTGCTTCGGTGCGCAGCTGATCGCTGCCGCGCTGGGTGAGACCGTTCGGCCGGGAGCGACGCGCGAGGTGGGCTTCCGCTCCGTCTCACTCACCGAAGAGGGCGAAAGCTCGTCCCTCCGGCACCTCGCGGGAGTCGACGTGATGGAGTGGCACGGCGACACCTTCGACCTGCCCGCGGGCTCTGCGCTGCTGGCGTCATCGCCGTCGGGCGGGGTGGAGGCGTTCGCGATCGGCGGCTGGCTGCTCGGCGTGCAGTTCCATCCAGAACTGACCGGCACGATGGCGGCGCACTGGCTCGAGGGCGACGCCGAGTACGCGGGAGCCGCGGGCTATGACTCCTCCCGGCTCGAAGCCGACGTCGCGGCCGGCCGGTTCGAGCGGATGCACGCGGCGACGCGGCTCGCCCTGGCAGAGTGGCTGACCGCTCAGCGCTGACCGAACGCGCTGACCGCGCCGGTCACCGCCGCGCCGCGAAGAAGGAGAGTAGGAGTCGCGAGCTCTCCTCGGCGCGAACCCCCGGGTACACCTCGACGACGTGGTTGTGCCGGCGGTCACGGAGGAGATCGTGCACCGAACCCGCGGCTCCCGCCTTCTCGTCCCACGCACCGAACACGACGCGCTCGATCCGCGCCGCGAGGATCGCCCCCGCGCAGAGGACGCAGGGCTCAAGAGTGACGACGAGGGTGCAGCCCTCGAGGTGCCAGTCGCCTCTCGTGGCAGCAGCGGCGCGCAGTGCCACCACCTCCGCGTGCGCCGTCGGATCGGCGCGGAGCTCGCGCTCGTTGCGACCACGCGCGAGCACCGCGCCGTCAGAGTCGATGACGACGGCACCGACCGGGACGTCGCCCCACTGGGCCGCACGCCGCGCCTCGTTGAGGGCCAGTCCCATCCACTCGCTGGAACCGTGCGGGGAGGGGAGGTCGCTCTCGCGCATCGTGTCCCCTCCCGGCAGCGGCGGCCGCGGGTCGGCCAGCGAGTAGATTGAGCTTATGCGCGTCCACGTAGCCGACCATCCGCTGATTACGCACAAGCTCACCGTGCTGCGCGACAAGCGCACTCCCTCCCCCACCTTTCGGCAGCTCGCCGAGGAGCTGATGACCCTGCTCGCCTATGAGGCGACCCGCGGGGTTCGCACTCGCACCGTCACGATCGAGACCCCCGTCACGCACACCACCGGGCTCGCTCTCAGCGATCCGCAACCGCTCGTCGTACCGATTCTGCGCGCTGGCCTCGGGATGCTCGAAGGCATGGTCAAGCTCATCCCGACCGCGGAGGTTGGCTTCCTTGGTATGGCGCGCAACGAGGAGACTCTCGAGCCGACGACGTACGCCGAGCGCCTCCCTGACGACCTCTCGAACCGCCAATGCTTCATCCTCGACCCGATGCTCGCCACCGGGGGCTCACTGATCGCGGCGATCAAATTCCTCTTTGATCGCGGAGCCGTCGACGTCACCGCCGTCTGCCTCCTCGCCGCGCCCGAGGGCGTCGCCGCCGTGGAAAAGGCGTTCGGAGACCGCGACGTGACGATCGTCCTTGGCTCTCTCGATGAGAGGCTCAACGAGCTCGGCTACATCGTCCCCGGACTCGGTGACGCCGGCGACCGCCTCTACGGGCTCGCGGGCTAAGGCCGTCCGAGGCCCCTCCGCGCGCACCTCTGGCGCACGTTCCGCAGTGCAGACTCCACGCCCTGGCTTACGGTCTACGGGGAAGGCGGCCCCGTCCTCCGTGCCGACTTCGACACCGGAGCCTCCGAAAACTCCTCCAGCATCGGCGCGACAGCACGCTGCGCCCCCGGCGACGAAGGAACAGTGCAGCGCCCGCGCAATGACCCGCACTGCCCTCCAGCCACGACAGGAATCAACAGGGGAGCGACGCCGCGCCGGAACAACCTTGACGCGCATCCCCCGCCTCCGCTTTACTGGCGGACATGACTGACGCCCTGCACGCCCTAACCTCCTTCGAGGCCCTTGGGAATGCCGGAATGATGATGGCCGGTGGCCCCGTCATGTGCTGTCGAATGTGTGCATGAGGAACTGACCTCGCCGGATCTGCGCACAGCCTCCATCCTCCGATCTTCCTGATCGGGCCGATCTCTTCGATCAACCGGGTGTTGCAGGCGTGAGCGATCCCCTGGATGCCCAGCATCCGTCCCTGCCGGAACCGCTCATCGCGAGCCGGCTCGATTGCGCACACCCGGATCCGCTCCCTCGGACACTCGTCCCGGATCCGCCCAGCCAAGGATTCGTCATGACCCTCCTCCACGCCCGTATCGCCACCACGACCGCTTCGCACCTCCAGCCGGTGCGCGGCACCACACCGACCACACCTCGCCTGCGCGCCGTGACCCACAGCACCGAGGCACGCGGCTTCGCACTCTACGTAGGCATCGACGAGGCCAAGGCTCGCGCCGCCGGCGTCGACCTCGGCCGACTCGTCGAAGAACTCAAGCGCGTCACCGCGCAGCTCGTCCCTGACGCCGAGACGTGGGCGTCCGTCGCGCTCGCCCCACAGGGAGCCGGTGGCCGCGACGTCGACGTCGTGCGGCTCGCCCTCCAGGACCCGGCCGCAGTCGCGAAGCGCCGTGCAGAAGCGGAACCGGACCTCGATCGCGCGCCCGGTGGTGTCACCATCGACATTTCCCGCAAGCGGGTCGTCCTCGACGAGGAGACGACTGCGCTCACCTACAAAGAGTTCGAACTCTTGCAGTACCTCGTCCTCCGCGAGGGCCGCACCATCGAGCGCGCCGAACTCATCGCTTCCCTCTGGGGCGCTACCGACGACGACGCTCCGAACGAACGCACCATCGACGTGCACATCCGTCGCCTCCGCGCCAAGCTCGGCCGTTACGAGGAGATCGTGCGCACCGTCCGCGGAGTCGGCTACCGCTTCGACCGCCATGCCGACGTCACCATCCGCTACGCCTCGGCGCCATCTCCTGACCTGTTGTGAGTTGCATTCGCCTCGAGAGAGGGCGGCTGACGTGTAGTGAGGCGAGGACGGGGGTGGCTGCGACGACCGTGTTTTTTCGGGGGCCGGAGCCGGCCGGACCTTGTGTCGTCGCGGCAGGTCGGGCGTGCGGAGGCTCAGGAAGGTCACAGCAAAGAGGCGGTTGCGCCGTTACCGTGTCGTTATATAGTTCAGGTGCGTCAGTCGTTTGCTGTGGCGGCGAAGCGCGAGAAATGAATGCAGGACACTCTTGGTGCAAGGGAACGAAGGCCGGCCGCTCGCCTCAGCGGCCGGCCTTCTGTCATTTTCGGCAGACTTCTCCCCAGGACCCCGGCGTAGGCTGTACGGCGTCTGGACGCCAGGGAGCCGATCCCTGAGTACGACAGGGAGGTTTTGTGGGGTCAAGAGAGGCCGTGGCCGCGTGGGAGTCGCTCTTCCGAGCCCAGGTGCACGTGATGCGTGCACTCAGCGCAGAGTTCCCGTCGAGGGAGATCTCGCTCAATGAGTACGATGTCCTTTTCAATCTCACCCGGCAACCGGAGCGCCGAGCTCGCCTGCGAGACCTCAACAAGCACGTCCTCCTGACGCAACCGAGCGTCAGCCGCCTGATCGACCGCCTTGTCGCGCGGGGCTACGTCGAGAAGAGCGAGGACCCCTCCGACGCCCGCGGCACGCTCATCGCCATCACGGACGCCGGCTATGCGCTCTTTCGCCGCGTCGCCCTCACCCATATGGACACGATCTCGCAGCAAGTCGGCGGAGCGCTCAACGAGGATGAACTGCGGCAGCTGACCGCACTCTGCGACAAGCTGCGCCATGGGATCGCCTCCTCCTGACGCACTGCTCCGCTAGCACGGGCCGGCCCGCCCGACCACCTCTTCGCCAGGCCGACGGACGCGCGGATCATGAGAGCACTATGAGCGACTCCTCCCCCACTCTCGTCTGGCTCCGCGACGATCTGCGCCTGGCTGACAATCCCGCCCTGCGCGCCGCGATCGACCGCGGTGGGTCAGTAGTGCTCTGCTACGTGTTGGACGAGGAATCGACGGGGATCCGTCCATTAGGCGGCGCCTCCCGCTGGTGGCTGCACGGCAGTCTCACGGCTCTCGCAGCCGATCTCGCTGCGCTAGGAGCACCGCTCATCCTACGCCGCGGGCCCGCCGAGGCCGTCATCCTGCAGCTCGCCGACGACATCGACGCCGGAGCGGTGCACTGGAACCGCCGCTACGGCCTGGCCGAACGCACCATCGACGCGGCGATCAAGGAGGCACTGCGCGACCAGGGCCGCGAAGCCGAGAGCCACCAGGGATCGCTCCTCTTCGAGCCGTGGACGGTGCAGACAGGAGCGGGCGGACCGTACTCGGTGTACACACCATTCGCGCGCGCCTGCCGCGCCAAGCCGACTCCCCGCGCACCGCTCGCTTGCCCCCGCTCGCTCGACGGGTACCCGGACGGCATCACCTCCGACTCCCTCGCCGACTGGGAGCTACTGCCAACCCGGCCGGACTGGGCCGGCGGCCTGCGCGAGCGCTGGGAGCCGGGCGAGAAAGCCGGCGCGGCCCGGTTGCGGGCGTTCTTAGCGGAGCAACTGGACGAGTACGCCGACGGACGGGATCGGCCAGCGCAGGACGCGACCTCGAACCTCTCCGCTCATCTGCGCTGGGGCGAGGTCAGCCCCTTCCAGGTGTGGCACGCACTGGAGGACGCGCACGCGAAGGGGCTGCACCGCGGCGAAGGCAGCGAGCGCTTTGTCTCGGAAGTGCTCTGGCGCGAATTCTGCTACCACCTCCTCTTCCACTGGCCCGCACTCGCCACCGCGAATTTCGACACCCGCTTCGACTCCTTCCCCTGGGGGCACCCTGGCGAGGCGGCCGTCGATGCCTGGCATCAGGGCCGTACCGGGTATCCGCTGGTCGACGCGGGCATGCGCGAACTCTGGCGCACTGGCTACATGCACAACCGGGTGCGGATGGTCACCGCCTCGTTCCTGATTAAGAACCTGCTCGTCGACTGGCGCGTGGGCGAGGAGTGGTTCTGGGACACTCTCGTTGACGCCGACCCGGCGAGCAACGCGGCGAACTGGCAGTGGGTCGCCGGCTCCGGCGCTGATGCCTCGCCGTTCTTCCGCGTCTTCAACCCGGTCACGCAGTCACAGAAGTTCGATCCGCGCGGCGAGTACATCCGGCTGAACGTCCCGGAACTCGCGGACGTCGAGGGGTCGGCGGTGCACGAGCCGTGGACGCTCGCGGAGACTCTGATCCAGAGTTCCACCGAGTACCCGGCGCCGATCCTGGATCTGAAAGAAACGCGCGCTCACGCTCTCGACGCCTTCGCGCAGATCAAGAGCGCGCCACGCGACATCACGCCGCGGGGAAACGACTAAGGGCGATCTGCGGAGTCGTCCGGCGCAGCAGGGTCAGCCGGAATCGCGGAGTCGGCCAGGGCGTCGTCGGCGTGACCGTGCACCCGCAGATTCCGAGCCGGAATGCCCACGAGGACCGCTTTGTCCGGCGCATCCCTGACGACCACGGCGTTCGCTCCCACGCTCACATCCGACCCGAGCACGATCGGCCCGAGCACGACCGCCCCCGCTCCGACGACGACGCGGTCACCGAGAGCAGGATGCCTCCGCTCCCGCCGACCCGACTTCCCGCCCAGCGTGACGCCGTGGTAGAGCAGGCAGTCATCGCCAATCCGTGCAGTCTCGCCAATGACAACACCCATGCCGTGATCGATGAAGAGCCGCCGGCCGATCGTCGCCCCGGGGTGGATTTCGACGCCCGTCGCCACTCGCGCCGCCTGGCTCAGCAGCCGGGCGGGCAGGCGGAGGCCGCGTCGCCACCACGCATGCGCAACTCGGTGCGCCCAGACGGCGTGCACGCCCGGATAGCCGAGCACGACCTCGATCGCGCTGCGGGCGGCGGGGTCGCGGCGGCGTGCGGTACGGACGTCCTCACGGAGCCGGGCGAGGACGCCGAGATCGGGAGTTTCGGACGAGATGCGGCGCCTCGGCAGCCGATCTCGACCGCGGCGGGACATTTCGCGAAATTTCGCGAGATTCAGCTGCGGAGGTCCTCGTAGAGGACGGTCGAGATGTAGCGCTCGCCGAAGTCGCAGACGATGGCGACGATGGTCTTGCCAGCGTTCTCGGGGCGCTTCGCGACCTCGAGCGCGGCCCACATGATCGAACCGGAGGAGATACCGCCGAGGATCCCCTCTCTCGCAGCGAGGTCGCGGGCGACGCGGACGGAATCGTCGAGGGTGACGTCGATAATTTCGTCGTACACGTCGCGGTCGAGGATCGCGGGCACGAAGTTCGCGCCGATGCCCTGAATCTTGTGGGGGCCCGCGGTGCCCTGGGTGAGCAGTGGCGAGTCGATCGGCTCGACCCCGATGATCTGCACTCCCGGTTTGCGCTCCTTGAGAACCTGGCCGACTCCGGTGATGGTGCCTCCCGTACCGATGCCGGCGACGAAGACATCGACCTCGCCGTCGGTGTCGTCCCACACCTCCTCGGCGGTGCTGCGGCGGTGTGCCTCCGGGTTGGCGGCGTTTTCGAACTGGCGGGCGAGGATCGCGCCGGGAGTCTCATCGACGATGGAGCGCGCCTTTTCGACCGCGCCACGCATACCTTCTCCACCCGGGGTCAGCACGATCTCGGCGCCATACGCCCGGAGGAGGACGCGGCGCTCCACGGACATCGTCTCGGGCATCGTCAATACCACCCTGTAGCCGCGGGCGGCGCCCACCATGGCCAGCGCGATCCCCGTGTTCCCGCTGGTCCCCTCGACGATGGTCCCGCCTGGCGGAAGTTCGCCCGATGCTTCGGCCGCGTCGATGATCGCGACGCCGATGCGGTCCTTCACGCTGTTCGCGGGATTGTAGAACTCTAGCTTCGCTAGGACGGACGCTTGATCGGCGCCCTCAAGCCGATTGATGCGGACGAGCGGGGTCCTGCCGACGAGCTGGGTCACATCGTCATAAATGCGTGCCATGGTGTGCGCTTTCTGCCGGGAACGTCCGCCCGGGAGTCCGGAGCGGCGGGTGGAGTAGGTGCTGCCGCGTCCCGCGCAGGAGACGCTGCCTCCACGATACGGATGCGCCGCCCGGACGGCAGAACGGATGCGCATCCGTGACCCGCTCCGCGCCGTGCCGGGCGGTGTTTTTCGGCGACTCAGGCGCCTCATTCGCGCGGTCCGCGCCCAGTCGCACCCATCCCCCGCCAACGCGCATCTCGTCCGGAAGGAGGACGCCGCGCGGACGGGCGCGTCCCGTACCATGAACTCGGGGGATCGCGCGACTGCTCGCGAGGCTCTCGCCACCTTCCCCTCTGCATCTCCGCGGCCTGCGCCGCGTCGAAAGGACGACCGCTTCATGGCACTCCCCACAGCATCCCGACGCTCTGTCCGGCCGCTCGGGATGTCACTGCGGGCGATCATGGGGTTCATCGGGATGAGCGCCGTGGCAGGCGTTCTCGTCACGGTGGGAGTGACGCCAGCGCTTGCGCTGACGGGCCTGGCGACGAGCAACACAATCGGCATGTTCCAGAATCTGCCCGGCTACCTCGACGTCGGCCAGCTCATGCAGCGCACCAACATTTACGCGAGCAACGGTACGACCCTCCTCGCCTCCGTCTACAACCAGAACCGCGTCGAAGTGGGCTGGGATGACGTCGCGCAATCGGCCAAGGATGCCGCCGTCGCCGGTGAGGATCCCCGGTTCTACAAACACGGTGGGATTGATCTGCAGGGCACGCTGCGCGCACTCGCCGTCACGCTGATGGGTAAGGACCTCCAGGGCGGATCCTCGATCACGCAGCAGTACGTCAAGAACGTGCTGGTACAGAAAGCCGAGTCGATTGCCGACGCTGCCGAGCGCGAGAAGGCCTACGCCGAAGCAACCGAGCCCACCCCCGAGCGCAAGCTCAAGGAGATGCGCCTGTCGATCGGACTCGAAAAGGAAGCGTCGAAAGACGACATCCTGCTCGGTTACCTCAACATTGCGCTGTTCGGCGGAACTGTCTATGGCATTGAGGCCGCCGCGAACTACTACTACGGCATCCCCGCGAGCCAGCTCTCGACCTCGCAGGCCGCAGCTCTCGTGGGGATCGTGAACAACCCGCAGAAGTTCCGCTTCGACCTCCCCGACGACAGCGTGAACGGTGCGGCGAACGGGTACGAACAGACGAGGGATCGCCGCAATTACATCCTCGGGGAAGAACTGAAGTACGGCCGCATCGACCAGGCCACACACGATGCGGCGGTCGCCGAGCCCATCACGCCGAACATCACCGAGCCTTCGACGGGCTGCACGACCGCCGGTAACGCCGCCTACTTCTGCGACTACGTACTCAACGTCCTCGGCAATGACGAGGCATTCGGCGCGACGACCGATGAGCGTTTTGCGCGCGTTCGACAGGGCGGCTTCGACATCGTGACCACTCTCGACCTCGACATTCAGCAGGCCTCGCAAGCTGCGCTCAACGCGTACATTCCGCCCGTCGACCCGCGCTTCGAGGTCGGCGCGACCGCCGCCTCGGTCGAGGCTAAAACTGGTCGCGTGCTCTCGATGGTCCAAAACACCAAGTACAGCCAGGACCAAGAGTTCCTCGCCGCGAATCCGGGTTACAGCGCGATCAACCTCAACGTCGACCTGGACATGGGCGGCGGCTCCGGCGTGCAGACGGGCTCAACCTACAAGGTCTTCACTTTGGCGCAGTGGCTGCAGGCGGGACGGACGATCAACGAGTCGTTCCCGTCGCCGACGTCGGGGTTTGGCAGTTACGCCAAGAAGTGCAACCTCAAGAGCGGCGGATACTACGACGGTCAGCGTTTTGCGCCGCGAAACGACGACCCGTCGGAGGACGCGCGCTCAATGACCGCGCTCGAGTCGACGACTAACTCGATCAATACAGGCTTCATGGGCATGGCCAATCAGCTCGACCTGTGCGACATCAGAACGACCGCTCAGGCATTTGGAGTGCATGGCGCCAACGGCAAGGAACTCAGCAGCGGCCCCGCCGCCGTCCTCGGCACCAACGAGATCGCCCCGCTCACGATGGCGAGCGCCTACGCGGGTATTGCGAACGACGGAACGACCTGCGATGCCGTGGTCATCGATCGGATTACCGACAGCCAGGGTTCAGCGGTGCCGGTCCCACCCTCCAATTGCAGAGCGTCCGTCTCGGCGGAGGTCGCGCGCGGGATGCAGTACGCGATGCAGCGGGTAATGACCTCCGGTACCGCAACCCAATCCAATCCGCGCGACGGCATCGAGCACATCGGCAAGACCGGAACGACCGACGAGGCCGCCGATGTCTGGACAGCGGGCGCGAGCAGGGCCGCGTCGCTCGCCGTCTGGGTGGGCAGTATTAAAGGGTTCAGCGACGACACAAAGCAGAATCTGCGCTTCACCAACCTCACCGGCGACCAGGGGACGATCAAGGCATCGAATGCCCGGCACGCCATCTGGAAGCCGATCATGACCGCGCTCGACCAGAAGTACGGCGGCGACAATTTCATCGACCCGCCCGCTTCGATGCTCGCCGGCTCGTCGCGCGGCGCAACTCTCGCGAAGGTCCCGGACATTTCTGGCAAGACGGTGGCGGAGGCGTCGGCTGCTTTGACCGCAGCGGGCTTCGTAGGGGGTATGACCGAACCCGTCGACTCTGCGACGATCGCCGAAGGCTCCGTCGTCTCTACGACGCCGAGCGCGACGAAGACGGCGCTGCGCGGCGCGGTCATTCCGCTACAGGTGAGCACCGGGAAGGCGCCGAAGAATGTGAGCGACATCGCTGACATCGACGGCGATCTACTTCCCTAAAGTCTCTGCTGACGAGGAGTTCGTCGTAACAAGAGCTGTCAAGCACGTTTTCGACGGTTGTCGTGACCCTCGGTCTCCTCCTCACCTTCGCCTGGGGCGTGTGGATGATCCGCGACGCACTCCTCCTGTGGAGCCACTGTCCGGCGTCAGCGTGGGATGACGCTCTCGCACGGTTCTTCACTCGCTGACGGTGACGACCTGCGCTGTCGTGATCGTTTCTTCGACTCGTCGGCCTGGACTCCGACGATCGCTGCCGACCGGCTGCTGTGCGGGGTAACGGACGCCGTTGCCTTTGTACGTGCCATAGCACTCCTCCTCCCCGGATGAGGTCTCGGAGGCGCGGGATTGTCTCTGCTTGCCTGGCCGACACGATTGCGCCTCACGACGGTTCTCCTAACCGGACTCGCCGTCGCGACCGGCTGGATTATTTTGCTGGCTGCAATCGGGGCATCGTGAAGAGCGGCTGTTCCTTGGTCAGGCACGGCCGATCGGTGTGGATCCCGAAGGACACACTCCGGCTTTGGAATCTCTTGGACAGGACCGCCCTCTCCACCGCCGTTCTGGGCACCGGTCGCTTTACCCCGGATGTGCGGCAAGCTGGCGGTCGCTATTGCGCTTGGCAGCCAGGTCGGCGACGAACACGGTGGGGTTCTTGCCGCGGAGGCAGCTTCCACACCGCCATCAAGACCGGGAGGTTTTAGGGGATGAGTCCGCCCACGCCGAGAGGTTCGTGGTAGTGGCAGGCGATCGTGTCGTGGTGGCCCCTCTACGCCAGCGATGGCATTGGCCGTGGATCCTGGCACCTGCGGTGCCTGCTCGGCGTACCGCGTCTTGCGGACCTCCATCGACTCCGTTGTCATAGGCGAAGTGTCGGCGCCCGACTCCGACGCTCTGTTCGGCGTGGTTGCAACGACGCTGAATGCGGAGACCGGCTTAGGTGCTCGCGAGGAGGCGCTGCGCGAAGCACGACATGGAGGCGCCGTAGGCGAATGTCGCCGCCGCCGCACCCGCGCCCACCCACGACCAGACGACCGGCCAGGTGGAACCGTCGAACAGCACGACCACGACGCCGACCGCGCCGACGAGCGTCGTCCAAGTCGCGAGCCAGAGATCGAGAGTGCGGCCGAAGATACGCGCCATCGGGAAGAAGTGCAGCCCGACGATCACCGCGATCCCTGGGACGAGGAACCGGTTGAGCCCGTGCGCACCGAGGATGCCGACCGCGACTCCGATGAGCACTCCCTCCGCCGCGAAGACCGCGCCAAAGAGCGCACCGTTCGGCTTTGTAGCACGGTCGGAATCGGTCCGCTCCGGGGACATCCGAGAGCGCGCGATCAGCAGGCGAAAGGCCTGCACCACGAAGAGCACTGCAGCACAGGCGCAGAACACGGTGACCACCATCGCGGCCGGCACCGGCCATCCAGTAAAGGTGTCGCTCGCCCACCACATCGTGAACACCGCCATCAGGAGGAGGCCCCCCGCGACTCCGCTCACCAGGGCTCGGGGAGGAGGTGCGACCACGCTCATGCGTCGAGGCTAGCGAACGCGTCTCCGACCAGGAGCGGCCGTCCAGCACAGTGTCGCAGGCATGGCGCGTTCTCTTCCGCCTGTCGCCGGTGGGGCCCAGGATGGACAAGACGACTCAGTAGAGGAGCAGACGTGGGCATGGTGGAACCGTTCGATCTCGACGACCACCGTCGCAACGCGCAGCGCGGCCTCAGCACGTACTTCTCCCTGAAAGAGTTTGAGGACGCGCCGCTGGACCGGGAGGCGATCGTCGCCACCGCGTTCCTCCGCGCGATCGAACATGCCGCCGTCGCCCGCGTGCTGCCCGTTGTGCGCGCCCATCCCACTGAGCAGATACGCGCCTTCGCGAGCATCTGGGCAGCCGAACGGCTGCGAATCGCTGACGCGCTCGGTGACGTGCTGGCGGCCTCACCGCAGATCCGCGGCATCGATATCCACCCGCCCGAGCCTCCGGCGGGTGCGCATCCGCTGCCCGAGCGTGCCTACGCCGCGCTGGCGGGCCCGATCGCGCTCGCGCTGGCAGTGGATGCGCGTGTCGCCGTCCACGCCTACCGCAGGCTCGCTCGGCTTTCGCTGCACCCCGAGATGGAGCGGCTCGCCGAGACGATCACCGGCATCCTGGAGCGGCAGGCCGACTTCTTCACTGTGCACGCGGCGTCGCGCCTCGGACGTCCGCTGCCGCGTCGAATGCTCGCTGCCGGACTGCTGGCGGTGCTGCGCCTTCCCCTCGGCGAGGCCGATCTGCCCGAGACTCTCGCCCGCGAGGGGCGTGAGTTGCTCTTCCGACGCGATGACGGTGGCCTCGACGGCATCGACGCGAGAGTGGTGGCAGAGTTCGCGCTGCCCTGCACCGCGGCACGGAGACTCGCACATCCGTACCGATCCCCGTCGATCCGCGCGGCGCACCGGCTCGGACGCCTCTCCGCCGACACCCGCGCGGCCGTCGCGACCCTGCTCGAGCAGGTACGGGAATAGCTCAGCCCAGCAGCTCGCGAACGTCCTCCGCGGTGATCCCGCCGGTGGCGGCCGCACCGTCATCGGACATGACGGCGGCGAAAAGCGCGGCCTTCGCCTCCTTGAGGGCCATGACCTTCTCCTCGATCGTGTCCTTCGCGACGAGTCGGTAGACCATCACCGAGCGGGTCTGGCCGATACGGTGCGCACGGTCGACGGCCTGCGACTCCGTCGCCGGATTCCACCACGGATCGAGCAGGATGCAGTAATCGGCCTCGGTGAGGTTGAGACCGAAGCCGCCCGCCTTCAGCGAAATGAGGAAGACGCCGGCCTCGCCGGACCGGAACCGCTCGATCACTTCGTCGCGCTTCTTCGTCGCGCCGTCGAGATAGGCGTAGTCGATCCCCGCGGCGTCGAGCCGGGAGCGCACACGGCCGAGGAAGCGGGTGAACTGGCTGAACACCAGCACGCGGTGTCCCTCGCCGAGAGCGTCATCGAGCAGTTCGTCGAGCAAATCGAGCTTGGTCGAAGGAACGCTCTCGTGCGCCTCATCGACTAGCGCGGCGTCGAGCGCGACCTGGCGCAGGACGGTGAGGGCGCGGAAGATGGCGAAACGGTTCTTTTCGAAGTCACCGATCAGGCCCAACACACGCTGCCGCTCCCGCGCCAGGTAGGTGTCATACACCTTGCGCTGCTTGGGGCCGAGCTCGACCTCAAGGGTCTGCTCCTGCTTAGGCGGCAACTCCTTGGCGACGAGTTCTTTGGTGCGCCGCAGCATCAGGGGGCGGATGCGTCGCCGCAGCTGCGCGAGCTTCTCGGTGTCGGCCTCGCGCTCGATCGGCTTTTGGTAGAACTCGGCGAAGCCCGCGGGCGAGGGGAACAGGCCCGGCGCGACGATCGAGAGGAGCGACCACAGCTCCATCACGTTGTTCTCCATCGGAGTGCCCGTGATGGCGAGCTTGAAGGGCACGTCGAGCCGGCGGGCGAGCTGATGCGTCGCCGACTGCCGGTTCTTCACGAACTGGGCCTCGTCGAGCAGGAGTCCCGACCACTGGATGCTCGAGTACGACTCGTAATCGAGGCGAAACAGGGCGTAGGACGTGATGACTAACTCGGCTTCACCGATGACGCTCGTGAGCGCCCTCCGCTTCTTTTTCGACGTCTCATCGATACCGACCACCCGCAGACCAGGAGCGAAACGCTTGGCCTCGCCGACCCAGTTGGGCACGACACTGGTTGGCGCCACGACGAGGAACGGACGCGGCGACGTGCCCGCCTCCTGGGCCGCGGCGCGCTGCTCCTGCATCACTCGAGTGACGAGCGCGAGCGACTGCACAGTCTTACCCAGGCCCATGTCGTCGGCGAGGACGCCGCCGAGCTGGTTGTCGTAGAGGAACGAGAGCCAGTCGTAGCCGAGCTGCTGGTAGGGCCGTAGCTCGACCTCGAAGCCCTCGGGGAGCGCGCGCGACTCCAGGGCACCCGTGGCAGTGAATCCGGAGAGGCCTTCAATGGAGCGACGCCACGCCGCAGCCTGCGCCTCCACGACGCCGAGTTCGACCAGTTCATCCCAGAGGGAGGATTGGAACCGGCTGATCCGAAGGGTCTCGCTCGGATCGTCGGAGAGTTCGCGCGCCTCGGCAATCAGCTCGCGGAGGCGGCCGAAGCGCTCATCGTCGAGAGCGAAGTAGACGCCGCTGGGCAACACCATGTACTCGTCGCCCCGGGCGAGTGCAAGGAAGATTTCGGCCAGGGGCACCGCCTCATCATTGACGGTGACCGAGATCTCGAGGTTGAACCAGTCGCGACTATCGGGCTGAGCGACGGTCTGCACGGCGACAACCGGCGCAGTGAGCGCCTCCCGGTAGTCGACCCGCTCGCCGACTTCCTCGATCTCGACCGTTCCGAGCTCGCGGAGGCGCTCGAACTCGCCGGTCAGGAAGTCGACAGTCGGCATTCCGCGCAGGTCGAAGGTCGGGCGCAGGCGACGGCTCGACGGCGAGACAAGCGCCGGGGTCGACTCCGGGTCGAGGCCGGCTCCGACAAGGGAATCGAGGACGCGCTGCTCGGCCTCAGGGTCGCGGTAGCCCGCGTCCTCGCCGATCCGCAGCGGCAGGCGCTCGGCGTCGGCGCCGCGCGCTCCCTCGACTCCGTAGCGCCACCACCACGAGCCACGCAAACCTGCGCCCTCGGTGTGCTCGAGTGTGAGGCCCAAACGCGGCTGCGGGACCGGCGGCGCCTCGAAGGAGCCATCGAGCGAGACGATGTCGAACAGGCGGTGCAAGCGCTGGTAATGCTCAGTGAGGAACGCCGCCTCCTCCTCCGCCGGGATGCGAATGGCCTCACGGCTCCACAGGAACGTGCGCGCCGACGACAGCAGCGGGGCAGCGAACGGGATGAGCGTGACGGGACGAGCGCGGAACTCGTCGCCGCCCTCCCAGGTGTAAAGGCCGACGGCGGGATCGCCGATGAAACCGAACTCCTCCGGAGCCGGGTGGTCGCCGATCGCGACCAGTGAGCGCAGCTCTAGGCCTGCGGCGGTCCGGGTAACGTCGATCGAGGCGGTGGCGGTGGTGTCGAGGATCTTTAGGGCGGTCTGGTCGCGATCGCCCATCACCAGGCCGATACCCGAGCGCACAGCGCCGTGCAGCGCCGCCCAGATGGCCTCACTCCGGCACTGGTCGAGGTAGAGCCAGGTATCGGGCGAGTAGTAGCTCGAGGCGCTGTGACCCGAGAGCAGCGCCTGCATCTCGCGGATCAGGTCGATCTGGCGCTCGTCGTAGTCGTGGCTGTAATGCAGGTAGCCGAGGTCGCGCCAACTGGCGCCAGTGCGCACCCAGCGGTCGCGGTCCCCCATCCGCACCGGTCGAACGCCCAGGCGTGGGCGCGGCTCGGGCGGTGGTCGGTAGGAGTTGTAGCGGCCCGGCGGACGGCGCACGGGCTCGCCGGGAAGCAACTCGAACTGTAGGCCGAGCGGGATGCCGGTGTGCGAGCGCTCCGCGCCCGCGAGGAGCGGGGCGAGCACGCTGCGCCACTCCGGAACCGCGTCGGCTGCCTCTCCGGAGACAGGGCCGGCCGTTCCGCCCTCGCGCTCGCGACGCAGGGCCTCGAGGAGGACGGCAGCGACATGCTTGCACTCGTGGCTCACCGGGCAGCTGCAGGCCCCGCCGAGCAGGCTCCAGTGCTCACCCTCGTCGCGGAGCTGCACGCTCACCGCGTAGGGCGAGCGCTCGGATCCGCGGACCTGGCCGAAGAGACGAGTACGCCCGCCGAACCACTGAAGTTCGCGCACGCGGCCCTCTGCGGCGTAGGCGACGCCCCTGGCGAAGGCGGCCGAGCCGACGAGCGAGCGGATGTCCTGATCGGAGAAGGGCTCGTGCCCGGCGGTCGCTGACCCGGGTGCGGCCAACGGCAGCACCTTCCCGGGGGGACTCTGGCGGGCCATGAACCTCATGCTTTCCGCGCTCAAAACGAGCGCATCCGTCTATTCAACCCGATCTCGAAGACTCCGCGAGCCGTGCGACGGGATCCGCGGACGACTCGGAGGCCTGCCTACGATGGAGGGATGCCTCGCCTGTCCGTCGTCTCGGCGCACACCTCCCCGCTCGAGCAGCCGTCGATGGGTGACGCGGGCGGGATGAACGTGTACCTGGCGGCGGTACTGCCCGAGCTGGCGGCACTCGGCTGGGAGATCGAGGTGCTGACCCGCGGCGACGACGTACGCCTGCTGGCTCCGGGCGTGCGGGTGGTCGGCGTGCCGGTGGCGACGGGAGATAAGTACGCGCTGGCGTCCGCGGCAGCGCAGTTCGCACGGGCGGCGGCAGGAGCTGACGTGGTGCACTCGCACTACTGGGTCTCAGGCCTCGCCGGGATGCTCACCGGCCTGCCACACGTGCACTCGATGCACTCGAGTTCGCTCGCCAAGAACGCGCGAATCGCGCCTGGGGACGTGCCGGAGCCGCAGAGACGGATCGACGCGGAACGCTCGGTACTCGCCGCAGCCGACACGATCGTGGTGGCGGGCGTCTCCGAACGGGACGACGTCGTGGGGCGCTACGGCGCGGATCCGTCGCGCGTGGTCGTCGTGCCGCCCGGCGTGGCGGCACGGTTTCGGCCGGGAGGTGGCGCGCGTGCTGGCATCGTGCTGGTCGGCCGGGTTCAGCCGCTGAAGGGGCAGCTTCTCGCCGTCAGGGCGCTCGCGGCCATGGCGCCGTCCTCGCGGCCCGTGCTGCGGCTGGTGGGTGGGGCGGCTCCGGGACGGGAGGCGTACCTCGACGCGGTGCGTGCCGCGGCGGCTCCGCTCGGCGACCGGGTACTGATCGACGGGCCGGCCGGCCGGGAGCTGGTGGCTCGGCGGCTCCGGAATGCTCGGCTGGCGCTGGTGCCGTCGGCGGCCGAGACATTCGGGTTGATCGCGCTGGAGGCGGCAGCGAGCGGGACGCCTGTGCTGGCGCGGCGGACGACCGGTCTGGTGGATGCGGTGCGCGACGACATGAGCGGGGTGCTGCTCGACTCCGACGACCCTGACGTGTGGGCGGAGGCGATGCGTGCGCTGCTGGATGACGGCGGGGAGCTGACCCGGCTCGGCCGCGGCGGCGTGGAATGGGCGTCGCTCCACTCCTGGGGCGCGGCGGCAGCTCGCCTCGACGGCATCTACCGGCGGTTGCTGGCGCGCTGACCGTGCGCGGCCTGTGCCGAGGGAACCCCGAACGCTCGGGGGAGCCCGGTAGTACGGGCGGTCTCGACGGTCGGGGGTTCCCACGGTGGCGGGAGACGGAGGGGGGGTCAGTCGGCTATAGCGGGGGCGTTGGGGTCGAGGCAGGCGCCACGCGTGGAGCGGTACCAGGGGGCGAGGCGGTCCGGGGAGACCGCGACCATTGCGGCGCCGGTGAAGCCCGCGTCGTTGCCGAAGCGGGCGGGCACGATGTCGGTACCGATGTCGAGGAAGCCGGCGAACTCGTCGAAAACGTGTGCGGCCGCGCCTCCGATCACGAAGAGTTGGGGCGAGAGCAACATCTCGAGGTGGCGGTAGTAAACGCTGAGGCGGGCCGCCCACTCCTCGAGCGTGATCCCCTCTCGGCGCACCGCAGAGAAGCCGACGCGCGGCTCGAAGTCGGGGCCGTCGATATGGACATGGCCGAGTTCGGAGTTGGGGATGACGACGCCCTCGTGCACCAGCGCCGTGCCGATTCCCGTCCCGAGAGTGGTCAGGAGGAGCAGACCCTCGCGGCCGCGCATCGCGCCGAACTCGCGCTCGGCGACAGCGGCCGCGTCCGCGTCGTTGACGACCACGACGTCGACCCCGGTCGCCTCCGAGAGGAGGGCCTGAGCATCGAGGCCGACCCAGCGCTGCGAGACGTGCGTGGTCTGGCGGATGATCCCTCCGCGCACGATGCCCGGGAAGCCGACGCCAACGGGCGTGCCCGCGATCGGTGAGACATCGCGGACGATGCGCGCGATGGCGGTCGCAAAGTCCTCCGGCTCCTTGCCGAGCGGATTCGCCACTGCGAGGCGGTGAGCCGCGCGCTCACCGGTGGTGACGTCGACCAGGGAGGCCTTGATCGAGGTTCCGCCGATGTCGACGCCGACGGCGAAGCGCGGAAGGAGGCCGTCCTGGGGCTGGGTCACGGATGCTCCGTCTGCAGTGGTGGCGAATCGGGGACTCGGGAACGCGGTCGGCTCGTCGGATCCGTGGGATCGCGACGAGCCACCTGTGATCCTACGAGCCGGAAGTGCGGGCGGGCTCCGAGACTCCGGCCACGACATAGTCGATCACCGGATCGTAGAGGTGCACGGCGAGCCCGTCATCGAGGGGGACGACCACCTCGATCGAGCCTTGCGCCTCCGCCACGAAAACCGCCGGGTCGTTGCAGTCGGCGATTGCGAGGACGGGGAACCCTCGGCGACCGGCCGCACCCGCCCATCCATGATCGGCGATGACCAGGTCCGGGCGGATGCCGAGCTCGTCGAGGCGAACGAGCAGCGCGTCCATCGGCTCGGGAGAGTGAGTGTGCAGCAGACTCCCGCCGCGGTAGGCGCAGGTCACGCCGCCCGTGCACCACAGCGCCTGGTGTTTGTCGGCGAGTGGCACGCGGATGCCATCCGGCGAGGCGAAGGGCAGCGCATTGACGTCGAGCACACGGGCACCCGCAGCCGTCGCAGCCGAGGCGAACCGGCGGTAGACGTCCATCAGCGTGGCCGGGTGAGCCGTGGCGAACAGGAGTAGCGCGCCCTGGCGCACGGCGGAGGAGAAGCGGTCGCGGTAGCGGGCAAGGCGCTCGACGGTGAGCCGAGCGTCGATGCGGTCCTGGCCGCTCTCGAACGAGGGGTCGGTGCTGATCCCGACGCGCTCGCCCATCAGGGCGAGCAGGCTCTCGAGCGTCCAGTGCTCGGCAACGTCGACGCCGTAGAGGTGCGCGGGCTCGCGGGCGGCGAGGCGGCGGAGGTTGCCGAGGTTGCTCGCGCGGTCGGTGAGGACGGCGCCGGTGAGCAGGGTCGCGTCGAGGACGGCCTCGAGGTCGGAATCGGACAGCGGCATGGGAGTGGCCTTCCGGAGGAGAGGTTCCCAGGCTAGCGAGCGCGAGAAGAGTTGACTCGCGATACTGCGGCGATATATCGTTACTACATCGCCGACAGATCACGGGCACTCGCTCGAGACGGGCGACCGGATCCGATCGACACGGATCCTCCACGACAGAGAGCAGTGCATCCATGAACCCCAGAACCTTTTTCACCGACGACCGCCGCGACCCCCGCGACGGCGACCACTCCACCCGTCACGAGCACGCCGGGCAGCGACGCGGACCCGGCGGCCACGGTCGCGGCTTCGGGCCCGGCTTCGGGCCCGGCTTCGGGCCCGGCTTCGGTGGTCCTTTCGGCCGCGGCGGAGGGCGTGCACGACGCGGTGATGTCCGCGCGGCGCTCCTCTCCCTCCTGGCCGAGGCCTCCTCGAACGGCTACGGCCTCATCAAGGCCATCGCCGAGAAGACGAACGGGTCGTGGCGCCCCAGCCCCGGCTCCGTTTACCCCACCCTCCAGCAGCTCGTCGACGAGGGCCTTATCACGGCCGTCGGCGAGGGTCGCGGCACCGAGTACCAGCTCACGGATGCGGGCGGCACCTATGTGCGCGAGTATGCCGATGAACTCGCCGCGGCCTGGGAGGCCACTCCTGGCGCGAGCGACGCCGACCGCGCGTTCATGGAGAACATCGGCAAGCTGATGGGCGTCGTGCAGCAGTTCCGCGGGGCGAGCGAGGCGCAGCGTGCCGCCGCCTCCGCGAAGCTCGACGAGACCCGTCGCGCGCTGTACCTCATCCTCGCCGACTGATCCGTGCCCCTCTTCCCCCGCGAAATGTCGCGAGGTGTCCCGGAACGGCGTCAGCGGGTCGCGGCGCACGCTCGATGCACGGAGGCACGCCCGATCCGCTCGCCGAGCGTGCGCGCGAGCGTTGGCCGCCGCGAGATCGCACCAGACGGACGAGATGTGCCGGAACGGACCGGTGTCTCGTCCGTGTCACCCGATCTCGCGACATTTCGCGAGATGTGGGGCGGCGAGATGGGGGCGGGGAGGCGGCGGAGGCCCTCGTCGAGGGGGACGGCGGGGGTCCAGTGCAGGTCGGCGCGGGTGCGGCGCTGGTCGAACCAGTGTGCGGTCGAGAGCTGCTCGGCGAGGAAACGGGTCATCGGCGGCTCGTCGGTGCCGGGGCGGACGGCCCAGATCCGCTCGACGAGCGAGCCGGCGACGCGGGCGACGGATGCGGGCACCGACCAGCGCGGCGGCTCGACTCCGGATGCGCGGCAGATTCCGGCGAGTAGTTCGGCGACGGGCCGCGGCTCGCCGTTGGTGACGACGTAGGAGCGGCCGTGCACCTCCTCGGCGCGCCCAAGAGCGGCGATGATCGCAGAGGCGGCGTTGTCGATGTAGGTCGAGTCGATCAACGCCTGGCCGTGGCCGAGCAACGGCAGTCGGCCGGCGCGAGCGCGCTCGACGATGCGGGCGACGAGCTGCGTGTCCCCCGGTCCCCAAACCAGGTGCGGACGGACGGCGACGACCGCGAAATCCGGCGCGTCGGCCGCGAGGGCCAGCAACTCGGCCCGCGCCTTCGTGCGCGCATAGTCGCCGCGGGCGTGCTCGGGATCCGCGGGCTCGGCGTCGTCGCCGGTGATCGAGGATCCGGCGTGCGCGACCGAGGGGGACGAAATCTGCACGAAACGGCGCACCCCGGCACGGGATGCCGCGGCGAGGAGCCGACGCGTCCCGTCGATGTTGACGCGGTCGAAGTCGCCGGGGTCACCCGCCAGCGAGACCTTGGCGGCGAGGTGCACGACGGCCTCGGAGTCGGCGACCGCCTCCTCCACCGCGCGCGGGTCGGTCAGCGAGCCGCGCGCCTCCTCGACGCCCACCACCCCGGAGGCTCGGCGCTGGAAGGTGCGCACGTCGTGACCCTGCGCGACGAGTCCGGCCGCGACCGCTCCGCCGAGCAGCCCGCTCGCCCCGGTCACCAGAACCTTCACGGCGCGGCCATCCGCCCGCCGGCCAGGACGCCCTCGGCCCAGCGAGCGAGTGCGGCCCGGTCGATCTTCGAGTTGTGCCGGATGTCGGTCGGCAGCGCGGGGACGACGAGCACAGCGGCGACCCGGGCGCCCACGGCGGCGCGCACGGCGGCGGCGAGACCGGCGTCGGCCAACGCCACGCGGCGAGCGCCCGAGCGCAGCTCGACCACGGCGACGAGTTGCGAGACGCCGCGCGGACCGACCCCCACGACGGCGGCGCGGGCGACGGCAGCGACCCCCGCCTCGATCCGCTGCTCGGGACCGACCGGGGTGACCACTCCCTCCGCCGTGACGATCACGTGCGGCAGCCGGCCTTCGACCCAGAGTCGGCCATCAGCGTCGATCCGGCCGACGTCGCCGGTGCGGTGCCAGCGCTCGCCCGCGGCAGCGCCGATCCGAGCGGAGCGGTCGGTCAGCCAGAGCCGCTCATAGTGGTCCTCGACGTGGCCGGCCGAGACCACGATCTCACCGGTGAGCCCGGTCATCTCGACGGGTTCGTCAAGCGGGTGGCCGGCGGAGTCGAGCGGGGCGATCCGCAGCCGCACTCCCGCGGCGGGGGGGCCGACGCAGACCCCTCCGCGCGGGTCCTCGTCGGACGCGGCGGCGCGGATGCCCTCGAGCGAGGTATCGGTGAGCAGCAGCGCTTCCGTCATGCCGTAGGGGGTGCGGGCGGAGGCGTTCGGCATCAGCGCCTGCGCCTCGCCGAGTAGCCCCGCCGAGACCGGGGCGCCGGCGGAGAGGAACGTGCGGACGCCCGCGAGCGCACGCCGATCGTCGGCGTCGAGCGCGTCGGCGGTGGCAACCACATTGGCGAGGGCGGCGGGAGAGAGAAACAGCACGGTGGCGTCGACCCGGGCGGCAGCCGCGGCGACGGCCGCGGCAGTCAGGGTGCGCGGCGCAGTCACGTCCATGTCGGGAGTCGCGGAGCGCGTGCCGAGCGCGGGCCCGAGCAGCGCGAACGGTGCGAAGCCGGCGACGAGCCCCGTGCCCGGGCCCACTCCGTACTGGCGAGCGAGCGCATCGCGGACACCGGCGAGCTGGCGGTGCGTGTACACGACTCCTTTGGCCGGCCCCGTCGATCCGGAGGTGAAGAGGATCGCGGCGACCAAGTCGGCGGCAGGCGGCTCGCCCAGCGCCTCCGGATCCGCGGCCAGCTCGGCGCGGCCGATCTCGATCAGCTGGCTGAGCGACGCGTCGACGCCCAGGGCGGCGGCAGAGGCACGCGGCAGAGTCTGCGTCGACACACGTGCACCGGGCCAGCGCAACGCGCGTGCGACGCTCAGCCCCGGCAGGGCGCCCACCACGAGGTCGGGCCAGGCGCCGCGGACCGCGCGGGTCAGGCCGCGCAGACCCAGGCCCGCGTCGGCGACGACCACGACGGCTCCGATGCGCAGGCACGCATAGAGCGCAGCGGTGAGATCGGCGCCGGGCGGCACGAGCAGTGAGACTCGGTCGCCAGGACCGACACCGGAGGCCCGGAGCCCCGCGGCCAGCTCGCGGACTCGTTGTGAGAGCAGGCGCCACGAGATCGAGCGCGGCCCGCCACCTCCGGGAGGCGCCATCTCGACCAGGGCGAGCGAGTCGTCCGCTGCGTTGCGGTCGAGGTGCGCCCACAGCGGCTCGACGGACGCTGTTGGCCGGCGGACATCCGGAGCGGGATCACCGCCGAAAGGGTCGTCACCCGCAGCGAGGTCGCCGAGCCAGGTGAGCACTGCCGAGGCGTAGTCGACGTCCTCGGCAAGCAGGTGGCCCGCGCCCTCGAAGCGGTGCACTTGAGCGTGCGGCAGGCGGTCGACCAGGTCATCGAGGTAGCGGTCAGAGAAGATCGGATCGAGCGGACCCCAGAGCATCAGGGCGGGAGTGGCGAGAGCACAGACTCCGTCGGCGATGCGCTGGAGTTCTGGGTCGCTCGGGTGTGCGGAGTCGACCGGGATATCAGCGACGAACCCACCCACTCCCCCTCGGCGCGAGGCCGAGCGATAGGGGCTTCGGTACCCCTCTTTGACGGACGCCGGCAGTGCCGGATGCCCGAGCGCGAGCGTCGTCTCGAGGAACGCCGGAGTGCCGACGGTGGACGCGCCCAAGACGCCCGAGGCGAGCGCGAGCCGCAGCGGCGCGGGGATCGGCGCGTCGGCGCTCCGGTGGACCGCGGTATTCAGGAGCATCGTCCCGCGCAGCTGCTCCGGATGATCCACGGCCCAGCCCAGCGACACGACTCCGCCCCAGTCGTGGCCGAGGGTGACGACATCGTCGAGCCCGAGCACAGACGTCAGGTTCGAGAGTTCCTGTACGCGGTCGGCGAGCGGATGCAGTGCACCCGTGCGCTCGGAGAAGCCCATCTCGAGCTGGTCGACCGCGACCACGCGCCACGCGGGACCGCCCCGGCGAGCGGACTCGAGCGTGGCCGCGGCGAGGCGGCGCCAGAGGTACGACCAGGTCGGGTTGCCGTGCACGCAGAGGATCGTGCCGACCGGCCGGACGCCGAGCTCGTTACCTGTGTCCAGCAGGTGCCAGCGGCGCGTCACCCCCTGCGCGTCCGGCGCATCGACGAGGCGGGACCAGGCCGGGTCGAGCCCGTCGAGCCCGGCAGGGGGTAGCCGGGCAACATCGGTCGCACCGAGCGCGCCGCGGATCCGCGCGGCCGGGTGAAGCGCGGTCACCAGGCGATCTCGAGCATTGCGGTATTGATCCCCGAGCCCACTCCCATGAGCAGCACGCGGTTGCCGGGCTGTAGGGTCTCGGCCTCGTGCGCGAGGGTGATCGGGATCGACGCGGGTCCAACGTTGCCGAGCGTCGGGTACGTCGTGGGGACGCGGCTGCGATCGAGACCGACCGCCTTTACCAGGGCGTTGGTGTGCACATCCGACACCTGATGCATGATGTAGCGGTCCATCCCACCCCAGTTCCAGTCGCGCGTGGCCTCTTTCCAGGCGGAGACGACGAGTTCCATCCCACCTTTGAGGAGGGCCTTCGCATCGGTGAACATACCGTCGACGCTGCCGACGCAGAGCTCGTTGAATTGCGTGGCCGCGCGAGTGATTCCGCCGAGGATGCGGTGCCCCTTGGGGTGCTCGTCGGCCGGGCCGAGGATCGCGGCGGCGGCGCCCGAGCCGAGGGTGAGGCTCGCGAACTCGCTCATGAAGTCCTTGCGCTTGACGCCATCGCGGCTCAGACGGTCAATGGTGTTGGCCTGAATCTCGTCGGCGTCCTCGCCATCAATGATCATCGCGTAGCGGATCTGTCCGGAGTCGATGAGCTGCGCGGCGAGGGTTATGCCGTTGACGAAACCCAGGCAGGCGTTGGCGATGTCGAAGTTGACGGCCGATGACGGCAAGCCGAGACCGTGATGCAGGCGCACGGCGACCGACGGCTCGAGGTGCTTGCGGGTGACCGACGTATTGATGATCAGCCCGATCTGGTCGGGGCGGATGCCCGCCTCGGCCAGGGCCCGCTTGCCGGCATCGATCGCGGCACCGTCAAAGCCCTGCTCCGTTCCCCAGTTGCGGCGCTCGTGTACGCCGGCGACCCGCTGAAGAAGGCCGGTGGGGAGTCGGAGGCGCTTGAGTGCCGGGGCCAGTCGCGCATCGATCTCGGCCGACGTCGTCACTCGCGGAGCCATCGTGGTCGCGACGGAGAGCAATGCGACGTTGCGGTGCGTGGTCGTTGCGTTTCCGTCCAACGGAACTCCCTGTCGAGTTGTCGATCCTGGCATGTGCCTCCGTGATTTTACGCTGTCGTTCAGGTAACGCTTCCTGGATGGCTGCTGGGCGACTCCAGCGTGCGAACTCGGCGACGGCGGAAGCCCTCCTGGCCCGTGATTGCGCGTCAGTAGAGGGTGCGACACACGGCGGGCGCGGTGTCAACCCACCGGCGCGGGCACCCCCAATCGGAGGCCATGTTGGGCTCGTGACAAGGGCTGAACCGGCGGCTACGTACCCATCGCCCACGGCTCGCGGTCACCGCGGAGCCGGGCGGCGAGTGCCATCGCCTGCTCGTCGGTGAGCGTCGCGACGTAGTCGACGACCCCGCGGCCCCGCCCGAGCCGATGCAGCACCGCCGGATCGGACGTCGGTCGCCCGCGGTCGGCGGTCGGCAGCCAGTCCGGGTGGTCGGCGCGCAGCCGGAAGTAGCCGTCGGTCGCGAGCTCGATCAGATCGAGCAGCTTCTGCGGCGCGCGTGAGCCATCGCGCGGATCCGCGAGCCAGGCGTCGAGGTGAGTGACCAGCGTCTCGAGCACCTGCGACTGACCGCGCTGGTAGGTGGCAAAGTCTGGCCGGTCGATGACGAAGCGCGTGTGCACGAACTTGAGCACCGTCACGTCGTGCCACGCGTCGGGGAGGAGCGAGAGGTGGCCCGAGCGGACGTTCGGCTCGGCGAGCACCACCACCGAGCGCTGCAATCGGCCGATCCAGGAGGAAACGAACGCCTCGATCGCTCGCTCGGTCCGGGTCGAGCCGTCGAACGGGACCGCCAGCAGCCCCTCCACCAGCTCGGTCGAGACCCGCTCGACGGAGGCGCGGAAGTGCTCGTCGCTCGCGATCCACGGGTCCCGCGCGACCATCCTCCGCCGCAACATCTCGAGGGAGTGCCCGGGCGCCCGTGCCCACAGTTCCGCCGCGTCGAGCGCAGCCAGCGCGTTCTGCTCGCGCAGAAACGCCCGGAACTCGACCGCGACCGCCGCCTGCTGCAGCACGCCCGCGCGATAGAAGTCGTCCAGGTCGTGTAGCGAGTAGGCGATGTCGTCGGCGACATCCATCACCGAGCACTCGAGGGTCTGCTGCCAGGGAGCGATCACCGCGAAGCCAGAGCGCGCGTCGAGCATGTCGTCGAGGTCGAGCGTGTACGCCGAGAATTTCGGCGGTGCGGTCTCCCACCGACTGGCGGTGGAGCCGCGCGGCAGCTCTGTCGGGTCGGCGGAGTCGATGGCCGGTCGGCAGACGGTCCGCCCCCACGGGTACTTGAGGACGGCGGCGCGGGACGCGGCCGTGAGGTTGAGTCCCGCCTCCACCGTCTCGCAGACATCGAGCTCAGAGAGGATCCGGAACGACTGCGCATTGCCTTCGAAGCCCTCGACGAGGCCGAGCCGGTCGCGGGCGAGCCGGTCGAGCGCCTGCTCGCCGAGGTGACCGAACGGAGGGTGGCCGAGGTCGTGCGCGCTCGCGGCGGCCTGCACGACGACCGGGTCGCAGCCGCCGAGCCGCTCGACAAGCTCGCGCTGTGCTGGATCAGTCGTGGTCAGCTGCATCGCGATGGCGCGGGCTACCGCGGTCACCTTGATCGAGTGGGTGAGCCGGTTGTGCACGACTTGGCCGACTCCAGAGGGAGAGATCACCTGGGTGACCGCGGAGAGGCGGGCGAAGTAGGGCGAGAACCGAATCCGCTCGAGGTCGACCCGGTACTCGGGATACTCCTCTCCCGTCGCGAAGCGGTCGACAGGTTCGGGGATGCGCCGGTCGCGGCGGTAGTCGTGCCTGCGGATGGCGGACGGGAGTCCGAGCGCCTCGGGGCTTCCGCTCCGCGCGCCTGCGAGTGCTTCCGCGCCGAGGGAGGCCAACTCATCCATGGAGCAACCCTACGATCGCGGCGGCGCTGCCCGCGGCGGGCGGTGTCTTCGCGAGAGCGGGACGTCTCGGCACCCGGATCACTCCGGAACCTCGCGGGGAGCGACCGCGGTCACGGCGGCGGCCGCGACGACGGCGCCGAGGACGTAGGCCGCGATGTCGAGCCAGGAGAACGTAGTGCCGACGACGAGGGCGAGCGGCGCCCAGAGTTCGACGAGCCGCGAGGCGACTCCGATCGCCTGCAACTGCTCCATCGCGATCGACCAGGCCAGCGCGATCCCCGCGGCCGTCACTGCCGGGATCCGCGGCAGCAGCACCGCGACCAGCAGCGCTACCAGCACGACGTAGGCCACTCCCCCGGTGATGTCGGCGAGCAGCCCCGTCAGCACGAAACGCAGCGCGAGGCCGAGGCCCAGCGTGGCGAGAGCGGCAACGGCGAACCGGAAGCGCCCCCGGATCACCTGTGCTCCTCCTGCGCCTGCCGCAACCGGTCAAGCGCGAGGAGGAACGTGCGATCATCCGCGACGCGCCAACCCAGCGGGGCCGGCGAGGCGACGACAAGCGGGATCAGGACCGTGCGCGGGCGGCGGCGAGCGGCGAGCGCCTCCGCCACCGCACGGGCGGCGGCAGACCCGGCGGGCGCCCTCCCCGGAGCGAGCACCGCAAGGACGAGGGCACGAACCCGATGCGCGCCCGCGGGCGTCGTCCCCACTCCGACCGAAACGATCCCCTCCCACTCGGCGATGCGGAGTGCGTCGGCGCGCTCGGCAGCAAGTTCCACGCCGTCACGGCCAACTGCCAGCACGGAGGCGGCGTCGCCGGGGGCCGCGGCGGCCGGAGCAGCGATCCGGCGCAGTGCCCGCGTGAACTCGCGGGTATGCAGCACGGCGAAGCCCTCGGTCACGTCGGCGAGCGCGAGGAGGCGGCGCTGCCGCTCCGGAGCCGCCTGCCGCATGCGGGCGCGGAGGCTGGCCGGGAGCGCGCCGACCCGCAGCGTAGAGCCGACCAGGGCGGTCGGCTCGAACCGGACGCGCGCGGGGAGAGGGACGGATGGTGGCGTGCGGCTCGAAGGAGCACCCCAGTGCGGCGTCGATGCGGGGTCCATACCTCTCCTCCTCTGCTCGTGCGGCGGTTCCTCCCGCCCGGACGATTCTCACCCCTGCGCTCTTCCACCTTGCCGGGAAGTCGTGATCGGCTTACCATGGAGGTACCCCCGGGGGGTATTCGAGCCGCCCGGTCGCACGATGCAGGAGGACTTCATGAGCACCAGAATCGACCTCGGCCTGACCGCAAGCGGCACACAGGGCGGCTGCGCCTGCGGAGGCGGTGGAGCCTGCGGGGGCCACGAAAGCCACGGGCACTCCACGACATCCGGTGCTTCCGTGCAGAGCGTCGGCGTTGCCGGTATGACCTGCGAGCACTGCGTCCGCAGCATCACGCAAGAACTGGCCGCCTATCCCGATGTCTCCGGCGTCGATATCGCACTCGTCCCGGACGGAGTCTCGACCGTTACCGTCAGCTCCTCCCGTCCACTCGGCCGCGAGGAGATCGCCGCCGCCGTCGCCGACGCGGGCTACCGGCTCGCGCCCCTGAGCTGAGGTGGCCGAGACGGCCGGCACTCCGCTCGAACTCGCCATCGGAGGGATGACCTGCGCCTCCTGCGTCGCTCGTGTGGAACGGCGCCTGGACGCGCTGCCCGGCGTGCACGCCACCGTGAACCTCGCGCTCGAGCGGGCAACGCTGACCCTCCCCGAGGGTACGAGTCCCGCCGACGCGATCGCCGCCGTCGAGGCCGCGGGCTACAGCGCGACGCTCCCCTCCGCTCCGATCACCGCCGCCCCGGCTGACAGCGCCACCCGCGACGATATCGAGCGCCGCTCGCTGCGCACCCGACTTCGCGTCTCGACGCTGCTGGCCGTGCCGGTCGTCGTGCTCTCGATGATCCCCCCGCTGCAGTTCGCGAACTGGCAGTGGCTGTGCCTCGCACTCGCGTCGCCGGTCGCTGTGTGGGGCGCGCTACCCTTCCACCGCACCGCCTCGCGGGCGCTGCGGCACGGCTCCACCACGATGGACACCCTGATTAGCCTCGGGGTCAGCGCCGCGTTCCTCTGGTCGGTGTGGGCGCTCTTCTTTGGCGACGCAGGCCGGCCCGGGATGAGCATGCCCTTCCAGCTGCTCGGCAGCAGCTCCGGACACGACGAGATCTACCTCGAGGTCGCTGCCGCCGTGCCCGTGCTGGTGCTCGCCGGCCGGTACCTGGAGGCGCGCTCCAAGCGTGACGCCGGCGCTGCGCTGCGGGCGCTGCTCCGCCTCGGTGCGAAGGACGCCGTGCGGGTGAGCGCCGACGGGCAGGAGGAGCGAATCCCCGCGTCCGCGCTGGCCGTTGGCGACCGCCTCCTCGTGCGCCCCGGCGAGACCGTGGCCGCCGACGGCACCGTACTCGAAGGTTCCAGCGCCGTGGACGCGAGCATGCTGACCGGCGAGAGCGTACCCGTCGAGGTGGGGCCCGGCTCCTTTGTCACCGGCGGCGTCCTCAACGCGCACGGGCTGCTGAGCGTCCGCGTCGATCGCGTCGGCTCCGAGACCACGCTCGCCCGGATGGGTCGACTCGTCTCGGACGCGCAGGCGGGCAAGGCGCGCGTGCAGCGGCTCGCCGACCGCGTCTCGTCCGTGTTCGTTCCGGTCGTGGTGGTGCTCGCACTCGCGACCCTCGTCGGCTGGCTGATCGCCGGCGCCGGGCTCGCCGCTGCCGTCTCGCCGGCCGTCGCGGTTCTGATCGTCGCCTGCCCGTGCGCGCTGGGCCTGGCCACTCCCACCGCCGTGCTCGTGGGCACCGGCCGCGGCTCGCAGCTCGGGATCCTCTTGCGCGGGCCAGAGGTGCTTGAAGCCAGCCGCGGCATCGACACGGTCGTGTTCGATAAGACCGGCACTCTCACCACCGGCGCCTTCCAAGTGGTCGAGTCGAGCGATGACGAGAGCCTACGGATGCTCGCCGCGCTCGAGCGCGGGTCCGAGCATCCGCTTGCCGCCGCGATCGTGGCCGGAGCCGCAGATCTGGACGTCCCTGAAGCGACCGGGTTCCGCGCGAGCGCCGGCTTCGGCGTGCGCGCCCGGGTGCAGGGCCGGCTGGTCGTCGCCGGCCGGCTGCGCTGGCTAGAGGAGCAGTGGGGCTTCGCGCCGGGGGATCTCGCCGAGCGAGCCGAGCGAGCCACCGCAGAGGGAGGCACCGTCGTCGGCGTCGGCTGGGATGGCGCGCTGCGTGGCTTCGCGGTGCTGCGCGACGAACCACGGTCGGAAGCCCCCCACACCGTGCAGACGCTTCGCGCGCGCGGACTGCGGGTGCTGGTGCTCACGGGCGACAATCCCGGTGCCGCGCGGGCCGTTGCCTCCGCCGTGGGGATCGACGAGGTGATCGCCGAGGTGCTGCCGGAGGAAAAACTGGCCGTCATTTCGCGGTTGCGCGCCGAGGGCCGCCGGGTCGCATTCGTCGGGGACGGTGTCAACGACGCCGCGGCGCTCGCGGCAGCCGATGTCGGCATCGCGATGGGCGCCGGCTCCGACGCCGCGATCGAGGCCAGCGACATCACTCTCGTCGGCGACGACCTCGGTCGCGTGCCCGACGCCCTCCGCCTCGGGCGCCGCACCCTCGGCATCATCCGCGGCAACCTCTTCTGGGCCTTCGCGTACAACGTCGCCGCGATTCCCTTGGCGATGGCCGGGCTGCTCGGCCCGCTTGTCGCTGGAGCCGCTATGGCCTTCTCGAGCGTCTTCGTGGTGCTGAACAGCTTGCGCCTGCGATCGTTCCGGTGACGGCTCCGCCGCGGTGAGGCTCTTGACGTTGCGCTTGCTTTTCGCAAGTGTCGGCAGATGAGCCTTTTCATCACCTGCCCGGTCGAGAGCGTCGAGCGCTCGACCGCCTTTTATACCGCCCTCGGCTGGATTCTCAATGCCGAGATGTCCGACCACCATGTGTCCTGCTTCGCGATCACGCCCGAGCAGTACGTCATGCTCGGCAGCCGCGAGATGTACGCGAGCGTCGGTGCCACCGACGAGCTGATCGGCGGACCCGACACGCCCTCGAAGGTGACCGTGTCCTTCGACCTCGACAGCCGCGAGGCAGTCGACGAACTCACCGAGCGCGCCGAGGCAGCGGGCGGGCGGATCGGCGACACCGACGACTATCCGTTCATGTACCAGCGCCAGTTCGATGACCCCGACGGCTACCACTACTCCCCGTTCTGGATGAAGCCGGACGCAGATCCAACGGCGTGAGCGTCCTCGCCGCAGCGCTCGACGTGATCGGAGCGCGGTGGGCGCTGCTCATCGTCGAGCGGCTGCTCGACGGTCCGCAGCGCTACGGAGACTTGCAGCGCGACCTCGGTGCGCCGACCAATATCCTCACGACCCGCCTGCGCGAACTCGAGGCGGCCGGCGTCCTCTCCCGCCTGCCCCTCCGGCACAACACCCGCGCCTACGCACTGACCGATCACGGGCTCGCCCTGCGCGAGCCAGTCCTCGCCCTCACCCGGTGGGGCACAGACCACACGCGGGTGCCGCTCGACATCGGGGGAACCTCCGACCGTTGAGGGAACCCGCTGCTCAGGGCTCCCTCGGCTGTGAAGTCTCCAGACATCGGTGACGGTTCGGGGTTCCCCCGCGAAGGGGGAGAGCCGCGGCTGGAGAGGGGGCGTCCTTCGTGGGGAGCGTTGCTAGCGTTGAGAACACGTCGTGCTGAGGGGCGTTGGTGAGGGGAAGCATGATCGGTCAGGTTGTCGGACACCAAGGCCCTCCCGCCCCCGCGGCGATGAAGCCAGTCACGAGCGAGCGTGCTAGCCGGTGAACGCATTCGAGGAACTCGTGGAGGACGTCCTTGGCGGCACCGCCCTCGCCTCTGCCGACGCTCTGCGCATTCTTCGAGCCCCCGACTCCGATCTGCTCGCGCTCGTCACCGCGGTGAGCAGGCTCCGCCGCGAATACTTCGGTGATCGGATCAAACTCAACTACCTCGTCAATCTGAAGTCGGGACTGTGCCAGGAGGATTGCGGCTACTGTTCGCAGGCCCTCGGATCGACCGCTGCGATTGTGACGTATTCCTGGCTAACTCCCGATGACGCGGTTGCCCAGGCGTCCGCGGGGATCGCCGGCGGTGCAGTTCGGGTCTGCCTGGTCGCGAGTGGCCGCGGGCCGCTGCACCGAGACATCGAGCGCGTCTGCCAGATCACGTCACAGCTCAAGCATCTACATCCGGATATCGAAGTGTGCGCCTGTCTCGGTCTCCTTAAGAACGGCCAAGCCGACCGGCTCGCTGCCGCCGGAGTCCATGCCTACAACCACAACATCAACACTGCCGAGTCGTTCCACGATGACATCGTTCGCACCCACACCTACGCGGACCGTGTCGAGACCATCGCGAAGGCGCATCGAGCGGGCCTCTCCCCCTGCAGCGGCCTCATCGTGGGGATGGGTGAGTCCGACGAACAGATCGTGGAGGCGCTCATGGCCCTCCGGGAGCTGGAGGCCGAGTCGATTCCGATCAACTTCCTGGTGCCCTTCGACGGCACCCCGATGGCGGACCGCTGGACGCTCACTCCGGCGCAGTGCATCCGCATCATCGCGCTGGCTCGGCTGATCCACCCCGATGCCGAGATCCGTCTCGCCGGCGGACGAGAACTTCACCTGCGAAGCCTGCAGCCTCTCGCGCTCCACCTCGCGAACTCGATCTTCCTCGGGGACTACCTCACGGCGGAAGGGCAAGCCGCCGCCGCTGACCTCGAACTCATCCGGGACAATGGCTTCACCATCATGACCCCCGAGACTGTTGCTGCCACTCCCGCACCCCGGTCACCTCGTACCCGCCAACGCGGTGCCGGTACCGGAGTTCCGCCCAACGCCTGAAACATCCCGGCGCCCCTCGTCGCGCCAGCACCGACGTGATTGGCTGGGGCGATGAGAACCGAGACCCGCCAGGGCGTCCCCGTCGTACTCACCGATGAGGAAGGAGCGGCGCTGTCCACTGGTGAGGACGCGCTCACGCTCATCGGCGAGACCTACGGCGGCGAGGCTGAGACGATCGTCGTGCCGGTCGGCCGACTCGATCCCGAGTTCTTCCGCCTCCGCTCCGGCATCGCAGGCGAGTTCGTGCAGAAGTTCGTCAACTACGGCAAGCGCCTCGTGATCCTCGGTGACGTGAGCGGATCCGTATCCGCGTCGAGCGCGCTACAGGCCTTCGTGGTCGAGTCCAACCGCGGCAACCATCTGTGGTTCGTGGCGGACCTCGACGCACTCGACGCCCGCCTCCGCGCCTGGGCAACCACGACCGACCCGGGTGCCGATCCCCGCGTGGAGCCAACTCCCGGCCCCGCCCGCTGATGCCGTTGCTCCGCCCCGGGCCCGACGGCGCTCCGCCTCGGCTCGACGGGCCGGTTCGCCTCCTGCTGCTCGCCGACACCCATCTACCCAAGCGGGCGAAGGCCCTGCCCGACGACGTGTGGCGGGCCGTCGAGGAGGCCGACCTCGTCGTGCACGCGGGCGACTGGGTCGACGAAGCGACGCTGGACATGCTGGAACACCACGCGGCGAGGCTCCTGGCGGTCTGGGGCAATAACGATCCGGAGGCTCTGCGAGCGCGGCTGCCCGAGGTCGCGCAAGCAAGCATCGCCGGCCTCGACGTTCGAGTCGTGCACGAGACCGGGCCGGCGACAGGCCGGGAGGCTCGCGCCGACGCGAACTTCCCGGGCGCCGACGTCCTGGTGTTCGGGCACAGCCACATTCCCTGGGACACCGTCTCCCCGGGTGGCCTGCGCCTGCTGAATCCCGGCTCGCCGACGGATCGACGACGCCAGCCGGTCTGCACGTTTCTGACCGCGGTGGCCGAGGCCGGAACGCTTCGCGAGGTCCGGCTGACGCCCCTTGCGCCTCCGGCACGAACCGTTCCCGGCGGCGGCGCAAGGGGGTCACAGGGGTTTTAGGTCGGCCTAAGCTCCCTGAGATGAGCAGCTCACACGACCACCCGGACTCCGCGCACCTGCGCCCGGAGGGTCTCGATGATGCCACGGTGGCGGCGCTCGGAAAGCTCTCGGAGGCGCTGGAAACGGTCGAGCACGCCCGAGGTCTGCTCTACGGCTTCCACCGGCTCACCGGAGCGGCCGATCTTGCGCTAGGCGAGGCCGTGGAGGCCTTCCGCGCGGCCGGACACCACGAGATCGCCGAGCGGCTCGACTCGGAGCTTGTTGGGCGCAACGTCATCGAGGGGCGCTGGACGTTCCAGATCGTGGAGGACTACGACGACTCCTATTACAGCTCCTTCCGCGAGAACGAGCGCGCCGCCCGCGAGACCCTTGCCGGCGGGCGACGGCATTTGCTCGAGTCCGAAATGAAAGAGGACCGCCGCTCCCAGGGCCATCGTCACCACGAGTCCCGGCCGGAGTCCGCATGAATGCCGTGATCCGGATGCACTCCTCAGCACTGCGGGTCAAGGCGGTCACCGCGGAACACGGCGGGCGTGGCACTACTCCTGGGTCTGGAGCGATGGTGCGACGCACCACCCTGAGCATCGACGGTCGCCGCTTTCTCTTAGCCGCCTCGCTCGACACGAAGGCGCTGGAGAAAAGCCTTGTCGAGGCGGTGCGTAACCGCGGCGACATGGTGAGCTTCACGGCCGCCGGTGAGCGCGAGGTCTGCGTGCTGGTCTCTCCCGGAGTGGCCGTTATTCTCGAGCACGAGGACGTGCCGATCGAGGATCCGGAGGCGGAGGATGCGCCGATCCTGTATGACGATGTCGAGTACCTGACCTAGTCGGGCTGACGACCCGGGCAAGGGGCCGTCGCGGTAAGCGATTGCGCGGACGACATGGGCGCCGTTCCCCTCGTCCGACACCTGATTTTTCGTAGCTCTTTGCGGTGCCGAGTCTCGATGATCGAGAGTGCCAAGCTGACCTTTCCCTCCCGTAAGGGTGATGAAGTGATAGCCGCGGCGAGCCATGGATCACTCTCGCCGATCTCGATGCCGCAACCTCGATATCGCGACAGCTTGGCGCGTTATGGACAAGGAATATGTAGACGTATACGAGTTCGAGCGGTCACGCGCTCGCGAGTATGGGATCTTCGTAGTGAATGCCTCAGCGCTCCTGCCTACTCCCCTGCGTAGGACAGCGTGCGAAGGTTCCTGTTGACGGCTGACTAGCTACTCTGTCCGCCTTCCCGAGACCCGCAGGGGGGCTATGTAAATTCACATCCCGCGCCACATTAGCCTGCACGCCGAGCCGAGCATTAGGGTCAGAGGTGCTGGAAAGGGCGACCCACGGACGATAGGAGCTATACCCGCCGTCCTCGTCGGCGCGCCCGAAGCTGGACCTCGACAGGGAGACCGTCGCGGTGGCCTTTAGGTAGTAGCCGCCGCGAATGATGCTACCTACCCGCACCGATAATCCTTCAGGCTCGTTGAGATACAAGGACATGCACCGTGCGGGATCAACACGCAGACGACTGCGAAGTTGTGCCACTGATGACTCCAGAATTTCCGACAGCTAATGCGGTCACTATCGAATAAATTACGGAAGGTTCTACATGAAGCGCATAAATCGACTACGGGTGGTTACGGCAATTACATTACCGCTATGCATCTCAGGGGCGTACATTCCGTCGCTTGCTTTTGCGAGCGAGACAAAAGACGCTAGTTTAGTAGTCGAACTCGAAGCCACAGGAGCTAGCGTCGCCGATGCATCCAGTTTAGCTAAAGAGACGGTCGTGGGTAAATCGGACGAGGGGGAGACCATTCAGATTGTCCATGTAAATGATCAGGATGCACTTGTCACGGTGCAGTATGCGCCATCCATGGATGCTAGCAATGCTAGCAATAATACGGCGTCAATTCCGAAGCCCGAAGTCACGACCATCAATGGCAATGTTTTCACATCAGGTAATTTTGGCGATGCAGTTGATCGTCATACGCCATTGGAAGCGGCGCCAGAGTTTGCGTCAGCAATTACCTCGGACTCTGCTAGCTTCGACTGGGACACGCCGCCAGGCGGAGAGTACAGCGTTCTCCGAGACGGAGACATTCGCGGAACTTCGTCGAACGGTCGCTTCACAGATACCGGGTTGAAGCCTGGGGATTCTTACGACTATGTCCTCGAAGGGAAAGCGGACGCTCAGGGGAACGTTGCGAGCCGAGCAATGACCGTCAGTGCACTTAGCGCCGACACCAATCACAGCGATCAGATAGTTTATCCGCTCAGATACCAGCCGAGCACGACAGCATACGATTATAAAACATTCATCCCGGACGCCACGGTGAGCAATTTTGAAGCAAAGGTCGGATGCGGGCTTGGGGACGGCGAGTCGTTCAAGGGAGATAACCGCGACTTCATTGGCCCGGGCGCAGGGGCTCCATATGAAACGTCATCCTACCGGACACAAATGTTCTTCAATGTAAATTGGGATAATACTGAGCCATACGATCTCGCCTATGTGAAGAGTGTAGGGCCGACGCGGAAGTTGAACTCCAAAGGTGACGTTATCGAGACTCGCACAGCTTCGGATGCGGGCATGGTGTTTCAAAATCCGACGCGCTCCGGCGATCTCGTGACGTTCGGTGTTTCTCACGAAGTTGGAGACCCTTTCTGTCTCGCTGGTGCTATCCGGTACTCTTTGACCTGGGTAAAAATCTATCGAAGTGGCTCTGTGTCAATTCAGGGTTCCCGTCAGCCAGTTCCATCTCACGAGGCTTACGCGCGGTTCTCGAATAGTGACGGAAGTGAGTCTTGGAAGACACTCTACCAAGGCACAGGCACCAATTTCCTCTGCCTCCTTCCGGGCGTTTGCCCTTCGGAGAATATCGACGAGACTGTTTCTGGCTAAGATCGCGTAGGGAGGTTTTATTGTGAGCAGAGTGCGTCTTCGATGGCTTGCAGCCTGCCTCGTTTCTGGACTCATTGGCAACGCGCCAGTCTCCCTGGGAGGAATGTTGGTCAGCGCTGAGGTTTTTGCCGCGGTAGTGTCGTCGGTATTCGTGGTCGTAGCGCTACCCGCTCTGCTCACGGTTCCGCGTCGTGTCCTCTCCGAGGATCGGCCAGAGCACGACGCGGAGCTACCGTGGAAACCCTTCGCGCGAGCGTCCGTCTTTTGCTCGGCCTTGACTTTCGCGGTCGGATTCTTATTCGACAATTTTGCTCCGGTCCACTACTGGGTAGACGGCAGTGGTATATTTATGAGCGTATCAATTCTCTTGTTCGCATCCCTTTTTGCCACACGATCGTTTTACACTTGGCGATCCTCCGTGTTGGTCGTTGCGGGGGCTGGATTAGTCACCTTGATTTACGCGGTTGTTGAATATACAGCGAGCTTGCACTAGCTACAGCGAGAAGTAGCTATCAGAAGCGCGGGGTCGGTCCTCCACTACACCGCCCCCGTGCTCGCCCAGAGGTGGAAGGCTGCGAGCGCGCGATGTGGCCGCCAGGCTTGCGAGGCCGCCTCCGCCTCGGCCGCGCTCACCCGTCCGAGCGCCCTCCGCAGCACCAGGTCGCCCGCAGGAAACGCATCCGGGTCGCCGAGCAGCCGCAGCGCGAGGTAATCAGCAGTCCAGGGACCGATGCCGGGAATCGCAAGCAGGAGACGACGCTGCTCGGGCAGGTCGCCGGCCCGGTCGAGCGCGAGACCGGCGAGGAATGCTTCGGCCACGGCGCACACGGTCCGCGCACGGGCGTTCGTGATTCCGATCGCCGCCCGCAGCTCATCGAACGCCGGGACGAGCAGAGCCTGCGGACTCGGGAAGGTCACCAGCCCTCGCTCCCCTGCGACTCCGAACGCCGCCACCATGCGCCCGCCGAAGGTGCGGGCCGCGGCGACCGACACCTGTTGGCCGAGGACCGCCATCACGGCCGCTTCGAAAGCCTCCGGATACTGGGTCGCTCGCAGGCCAGGTCGCGCCATTATCGAGCGGGCGAGCAGCGGCTCGTGCGACAGCACACGGCCACTCGCGACGACGTCGGAGTCGAGGTCGAACCACGCGCGCAGAGCGGCCGCGGCCGGAATCAGCACCGCTGGCGCAGCCTCGAGTCGCACCCCTGTCGCCGTCAGCTCGACCGCCACGGGGTGGGCGACGCCGTCGATCGTCAGCAGGCGCTCCAGCCGCCGGCCGTCCTCCGACACTCGCTCCACGCCCGGGAGAGCATGGTTGCGGAGCAGGTTCGCGGCACCCACGGAGTCGAAGGGTCCATTGGCGTAAAGGTCAGTCGTCGCGGTCAGAGCAGCAGCACCACCTTGTCGCGCGCCGCGAGTTCGAGTCGAGCCGCGTTGCGCGGAGCCGTGCCGGGATCGGCTCCGAAGCCTCCGCCTCGCATCAGCAGCTCGCCGACCTGGGCGGCGCGCTCGAACCCGGTGGCCTGCATCGCGACGACCATGTGCCCCGCCTCCCTTTCCCGGCGCCACTGCGCGCCCGAGCGCGACGCTAGCAGCCGGGAGCGCCGCAGTGTCCGATCCGCAGGGACCCCGTCCGATTCACCGGGGTGCCCGCGGCATCGCGACTGTCGATGCGCCGAGAGCCAGGCTCAGATCCCCTGCACATCAGACGGCTCCACACCGAGAACGCACGTTCCCGCAGCGCTTACCATGGGGGAATGTCCATGACAGCGCTCGTCGAGCACCCGCCCCGCGAGGCGATCCTTGCGGCCGCCGACCGCCTCTACTACGAGCGTGGCATCCAGTCTGTCGGCATGGACGAGCTGCGGACTGCGGCCGGCGTCTCGCTCAAGCGCCTCTACTCGGAGTTCCCCAGCAAAGAGTCCGTCATTGTCGCCGTGCTGCACGGCCGTCACGAGCAGTGGACGATCGGCGTCAGCGCCCGGGTTGCGGCGGCCACAGGTCCGCGTGGCAAGCTGCTCGCCATCTACGACTTTCTCTTCGATTGGTTCTCAGAGGACTCCTTCCGCGGCTGCGGCTTTATCAACGCTTTTGGCGAACTCGGCTCGTCGAATCCCGGAGTCGCCCTGCTTGCCCGCGAGCACAAGGACTCCTTTCAAACATTTCTCGCCCGCCTAGCAAAAGAAGCGGGAGGAGGCTCCGAGCTCGCCGCACAGCTCGCCATCCTGGCCGAGGGCGCCCAGACGACGGCGGCCATCTCCGGGAGCCCGGAAGCCGCGCTGCACGCCCGCCGCGCGGCCGAGATCCTGATCGATGCCGAGACGCGGCTCGTTCGCTCACCCTGAGGGCGCCGGCGAGTACCCATTGCCCGAGCGCCGAGAGGAGCATCCGGCTCGTCGTTCGCGGATCACGCCAGCCGGTGAGCGAAAGCACTGAGACGGCGCCAACGAAACCCGCGGCAATAGTGGATCTCCGGCAGGTGCTGCAAGGGTCTTGTCCGAGGCGGGATTAACTAGACCTTCTTAATACTCGCCTGCCTAGACTATTCAGATGGACGAGGTCACGCTGAAGCGCACCGAAGCCTTTTGGTACTCGGGCGAGACGACCGAGCCGGGAGCAGTCGAGGTGCTCGCCGCGATGCGAGCGTTCCGCACAGCGGAAGCAGCCATGCGTCGGCGGACGCGGGGGTCGATGGGAATGGGCGAGAACGATCTCCTCGCCGTCCAGTTCCTGATGCGGCGCCAGCAAAAGGGTGTGCCCGTGAGCGCGAAGGACCTGGCTGCCTACCTCGGCATCTCGTCTGCGTCGACCACTGTCCTCATAGATCGGCTCGTCAAGAGCGGTCATGTGGTGCGGGAGCCGCACCCGAGCGACCGGCGGGCTATCCGTATTGTTGCGACCGCCACGTCCCACCGCGAGGTCCGTGAGACTCTCGACGAGACGCACCAGCGGATGCTTGAGGCAGCCGAGACGCTGAATCCCTCCGAGGCCGACACCGTCATTCGTTTCCTGCAAACCATGCGCGACATCGTCGAACGCCCGGCGGCGATCCGATCGGTCGACCGCTCCACTGAGCTGCCGGCCGGCGAGTACGACGCGAACGATGTCTTGGAGCAGCGTCGCGCCTGAGACGCGGCTCCCTCGGCCCCAGGGCCTGCGAATTCGGCTTCGCACGCCGGAGATCCGCTCTGCCGACGATCTGCAAGCAGTTCCTGGTCGAGCGGCTGGACAGAAAACGCACTCTTGGATGTTTATAGCTAGCTCAACTAGTAGGAAGGTTATCTAGCGATATACGCTGATTTTTGTCAGCCATTCGCTCGCTAGATCGGAGACAACCATGGGCAACATCCTGTACGGCACCCCTCCCGCCGCCATCGAGGTCGAAGATCGCGCCCTCGCTCACCTCCAGATCGTGATCATCAACAAGTTCCGACGCGACGAGCGATTCCTGCTCACCCTCGATGCCAGTCCGCAGGCTGGAACGGGCCGCCGCGGCGTGTGGATGCACCCGACCATCCCGATCCAGTTCGAGTTCAAGGGCAGCCGTCAGCCCACGATCAATCCTGAATGGGTCGAGGCACTGATGGAACGCGCCAACAGCGGCGCCGGTCTTCGTATCGTCCCCGAGCCGGTGAACAACGCCGCCGTACCCCTGCGCCGGGCGGAGCCCGCGGCCTGACTTCTCGCGCCGGAGCGCGTACCCGATCGGCCTCCGACACTCTCCACGACCCGCTTCCCCCCGCAGGGACGCGGGTCGTGCCGTTCTCGCCACTGCTGAAAGGTCTGGCAGGTGCTGCGCAAGTGGTTGACACTACGCGCCACTGTCAGAAACACCCCCCTACACTTCCAATGCGGCACAGGATCGGTTCGGCGGGCTCGATCCTTCTGTCGCACCCATAACCGGTCGCCGGACGCACAGGCCCCCCTCCTGTGCGTCCGGCGTCCGGCGTCCGGCTGCGTGGCGTACGGCACGCGTCATCCCGAGGTCCGCCTTTCACAGGAGTCGACCTCATGAGCCGCGACGCGACCAGCCCCTCACCTACCGCCGACAGCACACCTCTACGGCCCGGGGACAAGTTCTGCGCCATTGTCGGCAACGAGACTGCGCAGTGGCGGATTGTGGCCGTGCTCGGTGTCCGCGTCCTCGCCGAGCGGATCGACGGCATCGGCCGCCGCAGCTTCACCCTTCGCTTCGTCCGGCACCAGATGTCACCCGAAGCGCACGTACCAGTTCCGCCCGCGACAGCGGGGGCTACTGCAAAGAGCGACCAGGCCATCGACACAGAGACGACGGACGCTGCCGAGCAGGCCCGCGACGCCGACGCGTCCTCCAGCTGAACAGAGACGCTTTGACCGACCGCCGAACAGGTCGACGGACGTGGGCGCGGCCTTGATCAGTTCAGCAACCGCTTCGCCAGAGGAGTGCCCGTAGGCTGAGGAGCACTTATCGATCCGAGGAGGAGTTCACCGTGCGGATCACTCACGTGACGGCGAGCAATTGGCGGAATTTCAAGACCTTGGACTTTCCGCTTGACAATCGCCTCTTCGTCGTCGGGCCCAATGCGTCAGGCAAGTCCAATCTACTCGACCTCTTTCGGTTCCTCGGCGACATCGCTGGGGCAGGTGGAGGCTTGACGTCGGCGATAGAACGCCGCGGCGGCATCAGCAAAGTTCGTAGCCTCTTCGCGCGAAACAACCAGGGCGGTCGGCTCATTATCGACCTCCGGCTGAGCGATGGCGAGGACGAATGGCGATACGTCTTGTCGATCCGCGGCGAGAAGGGCGGGCTGAACCGCCCGATTGTCGATCAAGAGCGAGTAGAGAAGAACGGGATAGTTCTTCTGCAACGTCCCGATCGCGAGGACGCGACAGACAGCGTTCGTCTCACACAGACGCACCTAGAGCAGATAGCTGCGAATCAGCAGTTCCGGGTGCTCGCCGATTACTTCGCCAAGACGCAGTACTTTCATCTCGTACCTCAGATCATCCGTGATCCCGCGCGGATAGGGGCCCTTGCCGGTGATCCATATGGGGCCGACTTCATTGCACAGATGAATGCCGTGCCCACGGCGACGAAGAACGCGTGGCTCCGTCGGATGGAAACAGCTTTGCAATCCGCAGTGCCCGAGTTCCAATCCCTCAAGTTGGAGGTTGACTCGGCGGGGCGACCGCACCTCATCGCCGGTTATAAGAATTGGCGGGAGACGCCCGCGCGTCAGAGCGAGGCCGACTTCTCCGACGGGACGCTCCGACTGATCGGGTTGCTCTGGACTTTGATTAGTGCTCCATCAAACGGCGGAGTCCTGCTGCTCGAAGAACCGGAACTGTCCCTCAACTCCGCGATCGTCCGCACGCTGCCAACCGTTCTCGCTGCCACCCAGAGAGATCGAAATCTCCAGGTGGTCCTTTCGACACACGCCCCAGAGCTGCTCGATGACGAGGGAATCCGGGCTGAGGAGGTGCTCGTGCTGAGAGTCACCGAAGACGGCACGGTCGCGCACCTGATATCGGAAATCACCGAAGTCTCGGGAGAGCTGGACGCTGAGCTTCCGATGTCTGACATCGTCGATGGATTGATCGCGCCGCAGGATCTCACAGGCCTGATCACCGCCCAAGGAAAGAAGCGGAAGTGATCAATATCGCTGTGGAGGGTGAATCAGATCGAGAGATGGCTTCGGCCGTCGCACGGGAGGCGGGGAAGTCCGTGAATAAGGTCCGTGTCGCGGGAGGGAAGACGCGTCTCGATCCCCTCATCCCCAAATACAACAACGCGTCGGCGCAGACACCCTGGGTAGTCTTTCGCGACTCCGACTCACGGTGCCCAGTGTCACTGCGGGCGGAGCTGGGGGCACAGATCTCACGGTGGAACGCGTCATTTTCTCTCCGTGTCGCACACACGATGTCCGAGGCATGGCTTCTCGCGGACGCTGAGGCGTTCTCCTCGTACTTCGCCGTGTCACGTGCACGTGTGCCCGTCGATCCCGAGGCCCTTCCTCATGCCACAAGGACACTGCTCGCACTGTGTGCCGATTCACGATCTGCAGCGATCCGACGGGATGTCACCGCGTCCGGCGGCGCAATCGGCCCCCTCTTCGTCTCGCGGATCAACGACTTCGCATCGACGGTGTGGCGGCCCGCTCTCGCCGTGGGGAGGAGCGACAGCTTGCGCAGGGCTGTCAACCGAATTCGAGAGCTCGACTCCTCGCGATCGGTCGACTGAGTAACCTCGCCGCTGACGGCGCGCCCACGATGGGTTGGATGCACACCTGGCGACGGCACGGAGCGCGCGTGACAGGGACGACGGAGCGCCTCCTTTCCCGGAAAGGTATGACCCCTACGGGATCAATCGCTCCGCGCGGTAGCGGTCGAACAGCGCCGTGAACGAGTCGACGGTGCGGTGGTAGGTGCTGAAGCCGGCGACGCGCGACTTGCCGATGTCGGTGACGACCTCGATCATCCGCCCGAGGTCGGCGTCCGTGTGCCACCACGAGGCGACGCGCTCGAGGTCGGGCTCGATCAGGCCGTGCTCTCGCACGAGGCGCTGCCACGTGGCGCCCGACTCCGCCATCTGCCGCTCGAGCGGCTGCGGCTCCTCGCCGGGTCCGACGGGCTCGACTCCGAAGTACTCGGCGATCCGGGCCCACATCCAGCGCCAGCGGAACACGTCACCGTTGACTACGTTGAACGCCTCATCACGGCCCGCCTCGGATGTCGCCGCCCACAGCATCTGCTCAGCCAGGATCGTCGAGTCCGTCATATCGGTCAGCCCATTCCACTGCGTCAGCGAGCCGGGGAACACAAAGGGAGTGCCCTGGGCCCGGTGGATCGACGCAGCGACCGCCAGGGTGAGCCCCATGTTCATGGCGTTCCCCACGGCGTGGCCGATTACCGTGTGCGAGCGATGCACTGACCAGGTGAAACCGGCCCGCTCCGCTGCGGCGAAAAGTTCGTCCTCCTGCGCGTAGTAGAAGTTCGGCGCATCAAGGCGCTCCTCCTCCTCATGGAACGGAGTGTCAGGCATGGCGCCCTGACCGTACGCCTCGAAGGGGCCGAGGTAGTGCTTCAGACCCGTCACGAGGGCGACGTGTTCAAGGGGAGCGTGCGCGAGGGCGGCGAGGAGGTCTCGGACCATCCCGCCATTCACGGCGATGTTCTCCTCCTCGCTCGCCTGCCGCGACCACGCGGTGAAGAAGACGTGGGTGGGTCGCTGGTCGGAGAGGACGCGCGCGAGGTCATCGGCCGAGCGGAGGTCGGCGGCCAACGGAGTGACGCCCGGACGTGCGGCGACCGGCCGCCGCGACAGGGCGATCACCGGCCACTCGCATTCGGTCAGGAGGTCGACGAGGGCTGAGCCTCCGATGCCCGTCGCACCGACGACGAGGGCGCTCTGGGTGCTGGACGGGTGAAGGGGCGTGGAGGAGGGCATGCCCTGTCCCAACGCCTGGCGGCGTGCTGCATTCCCACCGGTCCCCCGGCCGCGAGCACGCAGCGTGCACCGAGAGTTCATCCTGAGACAGGGTGCGGCGACCACTCCCCCACTGCCAGGCTGGACGGATGACTCCGCAGACCCCCGCACTTCGGCCGTTCGGACCCTCTGGCGCGCGGGTGACCCGCCTCACGCTGGGCACGTCCTGGCGACCCGAGCGGGTAGCCGACCTCGACCGGGTGCCGGCGCTTGACCGCGTGCTCGACTCCGAGGCTGTCTCGCGCCCCGTCTCGGTGATCGACACCTCCAACGAGTACGCCCAGGGCCACAGCGAGCGTCTTATCGGCGAGGCGCTGCTCGCCCGGGGCGGCGTGCCCGAGGGGATCACCGTGGTCACCAAGCTCGACCGCGATCCCAGCACCGGCAGCTACTCGGCCGAGCGGATGCGGCGCAGCCTCGACGAGAGCCGCGAGCGCCTCGGGATGGATGTCCTCCCCCTGCTCTACCTGCACGATCCGGAGCGCATTTCCTACGACACGGCGTTCGCCGAGGACGGCCCCGTTCGCGCGCTCGTGGCGATGAAGGACGCGGGTGTCGCCCTGTCGATCGGCATCTCTGGCGGGCCGGCGCCCATGCTGCGCCACTACGTCGAGACCGGGCTCTTCGACGCGGTCATCACGCACAACCGCTTCACGCTGGTCGACCGCTCGGCCGAGGAGCTGATCGACGTCTCCGTCGCGCACGGCGTCATCGTGGTGAATGCGGCAGTGTACGGCGGAGGGGCGCTCGCCCGGTGGCCCGAGCCGGTCGCCTCCTACGCATACCAGCCGGCGCCGACCGCCCCCATCGACGCTGTCGCGGCGATGGGGGCGGCGTGCGAGCGCGCGGGCGTACCCCTGGCCGCCGCGGCGCTCCAGTTCTCGACCCGCGACCGGCGCGTGACGACCACGGTGGTGGGCGCCACCTCCGCAGAGCACTACGACGCGTTCGTCGCCGACGACGCGCTCGAGATTCCGGACGCGCTGTTCGAAGAGCTGGAGTCGCTCGCTCCCCCGAGCAGTGCCTGGCAGGACACGCCCGGCTCGCTCTGGCCGCGCTGATCCGGCATACCCACCCCCTGCCGTCGGTTGCAGCCTGTGCCCCTACCCCCCACCGCGAGATGTCCTTCGGTACGCCTCCTTCGGCGTGCCGCGTACCCAAGAGGCATCTCGCGCACGGGGAGAGGAGGGGACGACGAGACGTGGATGGAGAGACGTGAACGAGACTGCACTATTCCAAGCGCTGACGCTGCGGTCGAGGACCGCGCGCAATCGGCTCTGGGCCGCACCCATGTGCCAATACTCGGTGGAGGCGCAGGACGGCGTGCCGACTCCGTGGCACCTCGTGCACCTCGGCGGACTCGCGCGCGGCGGGGTCGGAGTGGTGATCGCGGAGGCGACCGCCGTCGAGCCGACTGGGCGGATCAGTCCCTGGGACACCGGGCTGTGGAACGACGTGCAGCGCGACGCATGGGCGCCAATTGTCGACTTCGTGCACGGGCGAGGCGCACTCGCGGGCATCCAGCTCGCGCACGCCGGGCGGAAGGCCTCGACCTACCGCGAGTGGAGCGGGCGTGGCTCGGTCCCACACGACGAGGGCGGCTGGGAAACGGTCGCACCATCGGCTGTCGCCTTCGACGGCTATGCGGAGCCGCGCGAGCTGGGCGCCGAGGAGTTGCCGGGCCTCGTCGAGGCTTTCCGTGCTTCCGCTCGCCGCGCCGTCGAGGCCGGCTTCGACGTGATTGAACTGCACGCAGCACACGGCTACTTGCTGCACCAGTTCCTCTCACCGCTGGCGAACCGGCGCGACGACTCGTACGGCGGCTCGCTCGAGAACCGCGCCCGGCTGCTGCTCGAGGTCGTCCGGGCCGTCCGTGCTGAGATCGGCGAGTTGGTGTTGCTGGTGCGCTTCTCGGCCACCGACTGGGCCGAGGGCGGCTGGACGCTGGAGGAGACTATCCGCGTGTCGGAGTGGGCACGGGACGACGGCGTCGATCTGTTCGACGTGTCCACCGGCGGACTCGTCAGCGGCACCGACATCCCGGTCGCCCCGCTCTACCAGGTTCCGTTCGCCCGGGATCTGCGGAGGGCGACAGGCGCGCCGGTCGGCGCCGTGGGACTGATCACTACCGCTGAGCAGGCGGAGGGAATCGTCGCGGTTGGCGATGCTGACGTCGTGCTGCTGGCAAGGGAACTCCTCCGCGACCCTCATGCGCCGATGCGCATCGCCCACGAACTCGGCGCCCCGCTCCCCGTGCCCCCGCAGTACGCCCGCGCCTGGCGCTGACCCGTCCCCTCGCTTCTCAGCCCTCTCGGCACGGACGTGCGAGATGCCACTTGCTTACACGTTCCTCGGCGTGTCGCGTACTCAAGTGGCATCTCGCGGGAGGGCGGGGAGTCAGCTGTCGGAGTCGGCGGGGGTGTCCTCTTCGGGGTTGAAGTGGGAGTCGCCGGAGACGCCGACGGCGAGGCCGTCCGTGGAGGCGGGGATGGTGCCGTCGGTACCGACGCCGCCGTCCTTCTTCTCGCCATCGGCGTCAGTCGGGGTGCTACTGTCTGACACGGCTCAGGCCTCGACGTCGCCGCGCCAGGCGCCGTCCGGCGAGCCCTGCTTCTCGATGTACTCCTTGAAGTTCTTCAGATCCTTCTTCACAGCGTGGCCGCCGGCGCCCACGAGCGAGCCAACCGTCTCGAGGAAGCCCTTCGGCTCCCAGTCCAACTGCACGGTGACCCGGGTCTCGGCGTCCGAGAGCTTGTGGAAGGTGACAACACCCGCGTGATCGGTCTCGCCGCCGGTGCTGTTCCACGCGACGCGCTCGTCGGGGTGCTGCTCGGTGATGTTGGCCTCGAACTCCCGCTCGACGGGTCCGACCTTCACCTTCCAGACGGTAAGAGTGTCGGTGACCTGCTGGATCGACTCGACCTCGTCAAGAAAGCGCGGGAACTCCTCGAACTGGGTCCACTGGTTGTAGGCGACGGAGACGGGGACGTTGACGTCGACGGTCTCGATGATCTGCGGCACGGTGGTGCTCCTTGCTGTCTCACTCGGTGTGCGGCGGTCCGCTGCTGCGGTCGTCATACTCGACGCTAGGCGGGAGTCGCCTGGGAGCGCACCGGGTTGCGGACTCCCCCGAACGTGGTAAACGTGCCACCTCCTGCGCGCCGAAGCGCCGCGCGTCAGCCGTCCTGGGGGTCGCCGCCCAGCTGGCCGATGGCGGGGAGTGGCCCGCCGTCATCCGCCCCCGTGCGCCGCCACCGGGCGATCGCGTTGCCGAGGTGGTAGATCACCAGGGCGGCGCCCGCACCGAGCACAATGCCGCCGAGCTGGAAGCCCCCGGACGTGAACGAGAAGCCGGCGATCGCGATCACCAGCGAGACCGCAGCCGTGTACTGGTTGACCGGACGGGTGAAGTCGACGCTGTTGTCGATCCAGATTTTGATGCCGATGATGCCGATCAGGCCATACAGGGCGGTGGTCGTGCCACCGAGCACTCCCGCGGGGATGGAGTTGAAGACCGCGCCGACCTTGGGCGAGAGGCTGAGCAGGACCGCCGTCACTCCGGCGACCCAGTAGACGGCGGTGGAGTAGACGCGGGTCGCGGCCATGACTCCGATGTTCTCGCCGTAGGTCGTGGTGCCGGAACCGCCGAACGCACCGGAGATGGTGGTCGCCACACCATCGGCGATCAGGGCGCGGCCAGTGCTCGCGTTGGCGGAGGCGTCGGTCATCGACGCGACACCGCGGACGTGCCCGACGTTCTCGGCGACCAGCACAAGCACGACAGGGAGGAACATCGCGATGCCCGACCACGTCGATCCGGACGCGAAGTCGGGGAACGTGAAGGGCGGCAGCCCCAACCAGTCGGCCGCGGCGACCGAAGAATAGTCGATTTCGTCGAACAGAAGCGCGGCCACGTAGCCGATTACCACGCCGAGGAAGATCGAGACGCGGCCGAGGAAACCGCGGAAGAACACGCTCGACAGGATGATCGCGGCGAGAGTGATCGTGCCCGTGACGGGCGCCTCCTTGAAACTCATGTAGGCGGTCGGAGCCAGGTTGAAGCCGATCAGCGCCACGATCGCACCGGCGACCACCGGCGGCATCAGGCGGTCGATCCAGCCGAGGCCGACCACCTGCACCACGACACCGACCGCGGCGAGCAGGAGACCGACGGCCACGACTCCGGCGAGCGCCGACCCCGTGCCGCCCACGGTGGTCGCGGCCGTGACCGGTGCGATAAACGCGAAACTCGAGCCGAGATAGCTGGGAAGCCGGTTGCGCGTGATGAGGAGGAACAGGAGCGTGCCGACTCCCGAGAACAGCAGCGTCGTGGAGACCGGGAAGCCGGTGAGCACCGGCACCAGGAACGTGGCGCCGAACATCGCGATGACGTGCTGGATGCCGATCGCCACCGTCGCCGGCCAACCGAGCCGTTCGCTGGGGGCGACGACAGCGCCAGGCTCGACGGTGCGGCCGTCTCCGTGCAAAGTCCAGATGGGCATGGGGCTCCTCGGCGGGGGAAAGGGAGGCGGGGGTTGACGCTTAGGCTAGCGACCACCTGCGCGTGGCGGGCAGTCCACCCGATAGCCGGAGAAGGGAGCAGCGGAGGCATGTCAGCTCCCCTTGTCGGCCCCGAGCGATTCGCTGCTCTCGTCGCCACGGTCGCCGATCCTGTCCGTCGCTACCTCTGGCGGCGCACCGACGAGTCGCAGGCCGACGGTGTGCTCGCCGCGACTCTCGAGGTACTGCACCAGCGCGCAGACGACCTGACCGACGTCGATCCCGTCGCCTGGGCGCTCGGCGTCGCCCGACTGCACCTCCAGTCCGCGCAGCGGCTCCAGCGTCGGCAGGTTTTCCTCGCCCAGCGAATCGACGTCGCCGAGCCGCCGCTGCAACACGCCGACGAGCACTCCGACGTGGAAGCGGCAGTACGCCTCGCGCTGGCGCGGGTCCGCGAGAGTGACGCCGAACTACTCCGGCTGTGGTCGTGGGAGGGGCTCACTGTCCCCGGTATCGGAGTCGTCCAGGCCGAGCCGGCAGACGCCGTCGCGCTGCGCCTTGATCGCGCGCGCCGCGAGTTCACCGAACTCTCCCTCTCCGCGTCGGGTGGCGGGGACGATCCACGCACGCTGCTTCGGCGCGTCGATCCCGCCGGCTCCCTGCCTCCGCTCGCGCCGGTGGAACTCGCCGCTCACATCGCCGCGGCCGCCGGAGGACCCGGCACCGAGCGACCTCCCGCGACGTCCCGCCGCCGCTCGCCGTGGCTCATCGCAGGAGTGGGGGTGCTCAGCGCCGGCGCCGCCGCGTCCCTCCTGCTCCCCTTCGCGCTCGGCGTCGGCGGCGGATCGACGTCATCATTCCGGCTGTACGCCACCGGCGGCCCGGGAGCGGTGTGCTCGCCGGTCACGGAGGCGGCCCTCGCCCCGGCGCAGGTCGCTTTCCGCGCCGAGGTCAGCGGCATCGACGCAGCGGTCGTCACGTTGCACGTCCTCGATCGCTACGCCGGAGAGGTCGGCGACTCGGTCACGGTGACCCAGGCCGCCGAGTCGGCCATCGACGGCGCCCCGATCACGTTCGAGAACGGCGTCGACTACCTGCTTGCAGCCGACGGCGACACGATCCTGACCTGCGGCCTGAGCGGACCCAGCTCGCCCGAACTGACCCGGTTGTATCGGGAGGCGTTCGCGGCGCGGTAGGCCGGGTTGCACAGCCGCATGTTCCTGGCAAGGGGGCTCCGTGAAGCGCAAGCTCGACCCAGGCTGAGGGAAACGTTCGACGATTCCCGGAGGCAATCATGTTCTTCCACGTACAACGGCTGATCAACAACATCGAGCAGGACGAGCCAGATCCGGCCGCCGCAAACGCGCTCCAGGAGGGGCTCGGCGGCCAGTTCGGCGAGATGCGCACCATGATGCAGTACCTCTTCCAGGCCATGAACTTCCGCGGCGCGGACGCGAAGCCGTATCGCGACCTCATCCAGGGCATCGGTACAGAGGAGATCAGCCACGTTGAGCTGATCGGCACGACTATCTCGCGCCTGCTGGACGGATCGCCGCGCTACCAGGGCAAGCCCACGGATCCGCTCGACACACCGGGTGCCGGCGGCGCGACTCCGCTGAACATCGCCCTTGACACGAGCAACATCCACCACTATCTCGTGGGCGCCCAGGGTGCGCTGCCTGTGGACGCTGCGGGAAACCCATGGAGCGGCAGCTACGTCTACAACTCGGGCAACCTCGTACTCGACCTGCTGTACAACCTCATGCTCGAGTCGACCGGGCGCCTGCAGAAGTGCCGCATTTATGAAATGACGGACAATAAGACGGCACGCTCGACCATCGCCTATTTGATCGTGCGCGACCAGGCGCACGAGAACGGCTACGCGAAGGCGCTCGAGACACTCGGCATTGACTGGAGAAAGACTCTCCCCATCCCGAAGACCAACGCCGAAAAGTTCCCCGAGGTAAAGAAGCTCGTCGACCTCGGCCTCCAGAGCAAGCAGTACACGTTCGACCTTGAAGGCGCGTCGGAGGCGGGCAAGATCTTCCGCGGCGCCTCGCCCTCGCAGGACGGGACAGATCTGGAGTCGAAGGAACAGGCACCCGAGGGCGTCCCCTCGGTGATCGCGCCGGAGCGCTTCGAGGAGTTCTCCCCTGGCCTGGACCCCGAGCTGCTCACGCTCATCCAGACCACCGCCGAGATGGAGCTTGACGAGATCAGCTCCTTCTACGGTCCGACCTCGAAGTGACGGCCCGGGTCCCGCGCGCCGCGTGCTGCGCGGGACCCGCTTGCCGAGGCAGCCGGGCGCGGCCCCGCTTAAGGCGAGCGAACTCGACGTTTGCACAGAGTGCCGCTCCGACGACTCGATCTCGTGCCCAGCTGCGTCACTAGCCGGCTTTGTTACCAGCTGGCGCGATCTTTCCGGTGTCTGGTAGGTGGCTGCACTTGTGCGTTCTCAACTCAGGATGGATGCTCGCCCGAGCACGAGAACAGGCGGAATGGAGGAGAACTCCCAGACATTCTTCCTACTTTTGGAACTTCACCACCTGATCGCGACAGTCCAGGAGCGGTCGCCTGTCGACCTTCGTCACCGCGCGGCACAACGTCGGCTGAGAATCACGCTCATCCACAGTGGTAGATAACGAGCACTCTCAGCCGACGTTGCGGCGTCTTTAGTGGCGGAACATCCGCGCGGTTGTCTCGAACAGGCCCTTCACCGGACGCTGCTGCTCGCCCTGCTGGGCGCCGAGGATGATGATGACGGACGTCAGCACCGGAATCGCCCACTGCGTGACCTTCTGCACACGAAGCGCGGTAGTCAGCTCAGGCGATGTGTCCGGCGAGGCCTCGGTGACCCCAGGAGCGCCCTCGTCCGCGTGCTTCGCCTGGGTCGCGCCGGCGATCGCAGCGATGACCGATGCGGCACCGGCAAGCCCGGTAACGACCGTCTTCACGGCCGTGTTTGTGCGGCTCTCCTGCTGGTTGGCCAGACGGGTCTTGTTGGCGAGGATCAGCCCGATGCCGCCAACGCCGTGGGCGGCGATCGCGGCGAGCTGCACCGGGGTCCAGCGCGCCCAACCGTCCGAGGCGAGGCGGAGGCGCTCAGCGGGGTCGGCGGAGGTAGACGCGGCGCCGTTCAGGCCGACGGCGCCCATCAGGGATCCGCCGAACCAGGCGGCGGCTCCGAGGTCGTGCAGGCTGCGAACGAGCGTATTGCGTGAGGGCATTGAGGGCCTCTTCTCTGGTGGGAGCCCGAGCGGCTCGGGACAGGACGAACCCTTTCGACGGTACGCGCGCCCCGGAAGAGCGCACGGGGCTTGACGTCTCACCCTCCGGCACGCTGCGCTGGTCTCACAGGTACGAGGTAGAGGGGCATCCGCAATGACGACCGGCGAGATCACCGACGACGACAAGCAAACGATCCGTGATGAGTTTCACGACGCCGTCAACATGACGTCGAAAGAACTCGAGCATTGGCTCAGCACCGACGAGTCGCAGGAGGTCGGCCACAAGCCCGAGGGCGATGGCGAGTCGGTCGGCCACGAGAGCGGGCGTCGCATTATCGATATCCTCGGCACCGCTCATTCCGACCTCGACGACGACGATTACGCCCACATGAGGAAGGTCACGGGATACGTGCACCGGCACTCGACGCAGCGTCCCTCGGGCGATGTCACGGAGACGAAGTGGCGCTACTCGCTGATGAACTGGGGGAACGATCCGTTGAAATGACGCGGCCGACGCCCGGCGGTGCCGTCCGCACCGAGTCAGCGTCGCCGCGACACCTACGGAATCGAGGTTGACAGGAGGTCATCCCGCGTTCTGTCGGTCTGTGCCACCGCTGAATCTCGCCGACACACGATTCGCCAAGATAGGGGGCATGCGCATTCTTAGCGTCGCGGCCGCGATCATCACCGACGACGGCCACATTCTCGCTTGCAGACGGCGCGCCGACAAGATATCCGGTGGGCTGTGGGAATTCCCCGGCGGCAAGATCGAGGCGGAGGAAACACCCCAAGCCGCAGTATCGCGCGAAATTCGCGAGGAACTAGGAATTCACATAGCGGTCGGGAAGCTGCTGACCGTCGATGACACCGCCACCAGCGCCCTCACTATCCGTCTGCACTGTTACCACGCGACTCTCCTCTACGAGCGTCCCACGGCAAGCAGCGATCACGACCGTCTTCTCTGGCTCACTCCGGATGAACTGGCCGCGCTGAACTGGGCTGCGCCGGACCGTCCCGCCGTCCGCCTCCTGTCCCCTGTGGGCGACTGACGCCAGAAGCGTCCCTGCCGAGAGGCGAGGCGGAGAGACAGGGAGCAACGCCTACTTGACTGGCACTTATGGAGATCTTCGTCGGAGTCGTCCGCGTACTCGGCGGACTGGTCATCGCAGGGCTGGCGGTCGTCGCGGTCATGCTCGGGAGGCGCGCGATCTTCGCTTCTCTGGTCGATGTCGAGGTGCGCCTCGCGCGCGCGGGCGACGACGGGTGGCGGGTTGGCATGAGGGTGCGTAACTCCGGCTCGGAGCGACGCAGGCCGGGCGAGCCGGGCAATGGGGGTGCTCGTCCGCGACACCGGCGATCCTTTGGAATTCTGGCAAGCGCTGCATGCCTCGCGCACTCTCGGCCACTATCCCCGCTCGACTCTGCACTATCGCACAGGAAATCGCCGCCTATCCCGCAGAGAGCTTCGAGAGGATCCACACATCGCAAGAGACACTTCTGCTCAGCACCACGTCACCGAGGACGGTCCCGGTCATGATTCTGCTCCGCACCCACGCCAACCGCTGGATCGCCCGCGCCCACCGAAGCCGCGCCGTCCTTGGCAGCATCACCCTCGTCGAGGGTATGCACCGCTTGACCTACCGGACGGTCCGCCTCGACCCCGCTGGCGGGGAGTGCGTCCTCCTGCGCGACACCACCGCCCTCGAGGAGGCCTTCGCCGTCCTCCTCGCTGGCCTCGAGCGCTCCGGTCTTCTTGGCGCCGCACGGTCGACCGAGCCCGCGAACGGCGAAGGCGTCGATGACGAGTCAATGGCCGCGGATATCGAGCCACCGCTCACAGTGAACGCGAAGCTGGAAGCGGCCGTCTGAGCCCGGCCAAGGGATAACTCCGAACGCCCGCTTTCGAGGATCGGGCTCGGCTCGTCATATGCGCTCATTCCTTCCTCCGATCGGCCAGGTTTCTCCGCCAGGCAGGGACGGCTCGACCCAGCGGGAGACGTTCGCCGGCGCTTGAGTGGTCGGGACGTCTTTGGGGCCGATGATTCGGCGGAGCCAGTCCGGCCGACGAGAGCGCAAGAGCGCGGTCCGCCAGCGCGGATCAGTCCGCGCGAGAAGGTGCGGGTCGATGGGCCGGAGCACGCCGTCTACCCGTTCCTCGACGAGGACGGTGCGCGGTCGAGAGCGATGCAGACGTCGCATGGGTTCCCGTTCGGGATGAGCGTGGCCGGACCGTGTCCGCAACTGCTGCTCAAGCTGCTCCGGGTCCAGCGCCGACCACGCGGTGATGCCGCTTCGCCCATCAGGCAACGGGAAGCGCTCGGTGATGCGGAACGGGAAGTCGTCGTGGGTCATGCGGTGGTGCCTTTCGAAGAGCCGGTGAGGGCCCCGGGTCGCGGAGGGCGACCCGGGGCCGAGGTGGAGTGGTTAGTTGACGTGGGTCGAGCGCGAACGACGGCGCATCGCCATCAGTGCTCCGCCGGCGAGGAGGAGCGTTGCTGCACTGCCGACGAGGGGTCCGACCGGCACCCCTGTTGAGGCCAGCGCCGCCGTCGAAGCGAGCACTGTCGGCACGACTCCGATCGGAGGCACCGCGACCCGCGCGCAGCTGGCGGAGGCGTCGTCAGCGCAGGGGTGAGCAACCGACGTCGGCTCGAAGTCGTCGGGTACGCCTTCGAGACGCGCGCGATTCGGAATGGTCCATGCGTCCACTCCGTCGGCGACCCGGCCGGTCACCGTGAAGGTGGTCGACGTTCCGGGCGCCAGGGACAGATTCTCAACGGAGAGGTCGGAGGACGCGGGACCGCCGTCCTGCGACATTGTCACCTCACTGAGGTGCTCCAGTTCAGGGACGTCCGTCAGGGTGACGCCCTCGGCGGGGCGCGCTCCCTCGTTGGCAATCACGATGTGGAAGCCGGCCCGCTCGCCGTGGTCGACGGTCTCATCGATGGCGGTCTTGTCGATCGAAAGGCGTCCGGGCACGGCGGGCACGGTAATTTCCGCGCAGGAGAATCCGGCGTCGTCGGCGCAGGCACTCTCAATCGTCGGCGGGTCGAAGCCCTCTGGCTGCTGCGTGATCGCGACGCGGTTCGGCACAGACATCGCGTCGAACCCGTCGGCGATCCTCCCGCTCACGTGCAGCGAGAGCTGCCCACCAGCAGGAATCGTCAGACCGGTGACGGGCTCCGTGGCAGGCTGCGTACCTCCTACGCCGTCGTCGATGGTCGGCTCCAGGAGTCGGTCAAGCGTCGGCACATCGGTGATCCCGACATCGACAGCGTCGATCGATCCCGTGTTCGCCACGACGATGTCAAAGCCGGCGGTGCCACCGTGCTCCGCGCTCTCCTGAGAGGCGGTCTTGCGCAGCAGTAGCCCGCCACTACGGACGGTGTGCGAGACGGTGGCGCAAGGGTTCGCGTCGGTCCCGGTGCTCGACTCGGAGGGTACGAACCGAGCTCCGGCAAGGCAGGCCGTGTTCGTCAGCGCATCATCGCCCGCCCCGTTCACAATCACATCGAACGCGAATTCCGCGGTCGCCCCGACCGGGAGCGTCCCGGCGGACCAGGCGATGCGACCCGTCGACTGGTCTACCGCCGCCGAACCGCGGGAGGTGCGGATCGAAGCCGGGTCGAGGTCGGCGTCGTCCAGCACTCCCTCGTCGAGGTAGTCGATCACGGACGCGTCGGGGTAATCTCCGGAGCCGTCCGAGGTGAGCACAACCCGGTATGGAACCCGTGCACCGGGCACGAGCGGAGTGGCGGAGTCAACAGACGACGTTTTCGCGATCGTCACGTGCGGAACGAGCGGGTCGAGGCCGGTGACGGCGACCGCGCTGTCGGATCCGAAGGACCAGTCGTCGATCGCCCGTAGGTCTCCGTAGGAACCGTGCACCGAGTCGTTCTCGTTGGGCGCGCGACCCTTGCCCGAGTCATCCCCCTCCCAGCGGTGGATCCCTGCGGTCGAGTCGCTACCCGCCTCACCGGAGGTTTCCGCCGTGGTGCTCGAGTAGCGTTCCGAACCCGACTGAGCGAAGAGAGAATCGTCCCAGTGAATCGTCGACCTGCTCCCGTCCCCTCCCGTCGATCGTTGGATCGACACGCCGCCACTGGAGGACTCAGCGTCCACGCGAGTGAAGTGGAACTCGTTCGTGCGACCAACAGCAGCACGGAAGGTGACGTCGCGAGCCGCACTGTCGACTGTTCCGCCCTTCCCGTCGAGACCGTCCCAGTCCACTGAGAATGGCCCCGTGCTCCCCGCGATCCGGGTGAGGTGGACATCCCGGTCGCCGTCATATGCTCCGTCGCCGTCCGCGTCTATGTCGATGACGATTGTTCCCGGTTGGGTGCCGAGGCTCCCCGTCACGGTCCCTGCGTTCGAGCCCGTCGACGAGCGCTTGTAGGCCAGCCCGTCGATGGTCGGAGCGCGGTATTCCGGGGCAATCGACTCCGGCAGGTCTGCCGACGGTGGATCGAGGAAGAGCTTGTAGGTCTGAAGACCATCAATCCCCGAGCGGCCGGACGCCTGCACATATTGCGCTCCGATTCCTCCTGCCTCGGAGGACTGTGGCATGGGCACCGAGAGATACGAAGGATCGGAGGAACCGACTCGCACGTTCCCCTTGTTGGTGGCCTGCAGAGTCGAGGCGACTCCGTCGTATCCACGCAGACCGAGTTCGTAGCGTGCGCCCGTCTCTGTCACCGCATGCAGGGAGAAGGAGGACCGCCGCTCTTCGGGAGTGGAGTAGGACTCGCGAGCCCCCGACTGGATGCCGTACGAGGTGGACCACACTCTGCCCGCAAGCGCGGAACCACGGTCGTCCTCGACGCCGACGTTCCAGACGAGGTTGACCGGAGCGGTCACGTCGTCGTCCGCTACCTCGATCAGGTAGACGCCTGACTCGGACGCAGTGAAAGTTCCGCCGGCGGTCGTGGTCGGTGGTGCGCCCCGTGGAAAGACCTGCTGATCGAGGACCGCGCCGTCAGGGGCGGTCACCTTCGCCGTCCCGCCGCCGCTCTCCCCCTCTCCCGCGCCGGAGCCGCCCTTCAGCGGATGCAGATCGACACGGAGCGTTTCACCTGTGCGCACGTACGCCGAAATCGTCGTCACTCCCGCATTCGTGGCGCCGCCGTGAAGCAGCGTGTTCTCGATTGTCGTGTGCGGAGCGTCGGCCGCCATCGCCGGAGATGGAGCCAGCCCTCCTCCGAGTAGGCCGCCGACGAGCACACAGCCCATCGTCGTTCCGACGAGAGCGCGTGCCGTCCACGCCCGAGACCGTCGACGCTCGTCCCGCCCCGACTGTTCCGTTCGATTCATCCGATGTCCTCTCTTCTGCCGCCCGAACGCACTGCGCCGGTGGCGATCGTTCAGCCCCCACGGGAGGAGGCTATTGACGGCCGGGGTCCTGCCGCGGCGAGAGGTAGCACTTCTGGGGAGAACGGCGCGAGATAACACCTGGGGAGGGATGGAGCGGCCCGCAATGCAGCGAATTCCCCCCTCGTTCGGGGCAAATGAGGTTCGCGAGCGTCGAAGGCCTGGAACCGCCCTACTCGGTGAGCGACCATGCCTCGGGAGCGACGCCCGAGCGGTTCGAGGCAGGGAGCCAGTTCACGAACGACGCGTACGAGGTCTCATCGCCCGCTACAAGTTGCGTAACGGCACTCAGCACATCGATCGTTCCCCGATCTCGACGCGGTCAAGGCTCTACTCGAACTCCTGAACGGCTGGACCCAGGGAAATGCGCGTTCCGACGTCTACCGCGCGGACCCACCTCCTGTCCGACACCCAGATCGCGCCCGACCTCTTGCTGGCAGCGGTCTAGACGAGCTCCCCTGACTGGGCGTAGACGTCGAATGGCTCGGCGAAGAAGTACACCATTATCTCTCCGATGACAACTCTTTCAGAGGCGGGAAGCCCGGGGAAAAGCCAGGCTGCAGCGAGAGCCCCACAGGATTTCGGCCATGAGAAGAACCTCGACGCTCCCGCCGAGTACGAGCATCATGGCGCCGGCAGTCCACGAGAGCAGAGTGCCACCGTAGGCCTGATCCCAGAAAAACGTCTCCAGGTTTCCTTCCGAGAAGTGCCGGGCGATCAGGTAAAAACGGTGTGATCCGAGTCAAGGTGATGGGCGGAGGGACACCCAGAACACCGGAAAAGCAGCGCACGAGGTGCGCGCAACCGTCTCGACCGGATTCGTCATGTCATCCTTCGGGGGAGGGCTGCGCAGAGTCGCGCTCACCACGGTAGAAGACCACATCGAACCCGACGAACTTCTAGTCGTGGGAAGCGGGCATCAAGCCGGACCGACCAGGAAGCCGATGATTCACGGACGAACCGGAAAACCCAGACGATCACTAGGAGAAACGAGAACGGCCCACCGAAGCGGGCCGTTCTGCTCTGTCTCAACCAGAGTGCGCCCGGAGGGATTCGAACCCCCAACCTTCTGATCCGTAGTCAGATGCTCTATCCGTTGAGCTACGGGCGCAGTGCATCGCGTCGCCCGGAGGCGCACGCAACGAGGTACGACTATACATGCCGCGGACCCCCTCCGCGAATCACGGAGGGCAGCGCTGAGCGCATACCCAGACGGTGAGGCGCCGCTCCTGACGCACTATCTCGCCACTCACGTGGACGTCTCGCGGCACTGAAGCGCCGGTAGCGTGGCACTCATGGAGGCTGCCGCGATTGAGCTCGTGCAGTTCGTCGTCTCACCGCTGCACCGCTTCGAGGGCCGCCCTTCCGACGGGCCGATTCCCTCCGAGGGTAACGAGCAGCCCGAGCAGATCCGGATCCGCGCTGGCCTCGGCATTGTCGGCGACCGTTACTTTGCGCAACGCGCCCACCGCACGGCGGCGATCACCTTCTTCGCCGTCGAGACCCTTGAGCGCATCGCCGCCGAACTTGGCACCGGACCCTTTGACCCCTCGGACGCCCGGCGCAACATCGTGGTCCGCGGCGCCGACATCGACGCCCTCACGGGACGCACGTTCGCTGTCGAACAGGGAGACGAGCGGATCGAGTTCCAGGGCGGCCGGCCGGCCAATCCCTGCGCGTGGATGGACGTCTCCCTCGCCCCCGGCGCCTTCCGCGCGATGCGACGACACGGTGGAGTGCGTACGACACCGCTGACCGGTGGCTCCCTCCACATCGGGCCGGCACGGCTGATCCTCCACAGATCGGAAGACATGCTGATCTGAGCCCGGCGGTGACCGCCTAGGCTCGCAGCGATCCATCCCCGACTGAAGGAGGCACTTGTGCTCCGTCCGAGCGACCTCCTCCCTACCCTCGCCTCAACTCTGCGCCGCGCACTCCGGGACGTCGTCGCGACGACACTCTCCCGACGTCGAGACCCCCGCCGCCGCTACCGCAGCACCGATGTCTCGGTCCAGCGTGTGCACGACGGCGATGTTTGGGCCCGGGTTAGCACCGTAGGGCGCGACGGCGAGCGGACCTTCGTCCTCGTCCCTGGCATCGGTGTCGCAGCCACCTACTTCGAGCGGCTGGCACCCGCACTCAACGAGTTCGGACCTGTGCACGCCCTCGATTTGCCGGGCTTTGGCGGAGTGCCGCACCCAGTCGACTCACGCCGGATGGACATCGGCGACTACGCCGACCTGGTCGGAGCGGTGATCGACAAGCTCGGGCTCGAGGATCCCGTGGTCCTCGGCCATTCGATGGGCACACAGGTCGTCGCCGAACTTGCGGCGCGACGGCCAGAGCTCAGCACCATCGTCTTACTCGGCCCAGTAATGAACCGGCACGAGCGCAGCATCCCGACCGCCGCCCTGCGCTTCGCGCAATCCAGCGTCAGGGAGCCGCTGCAAGTGGCCCTGCTCGCGGCCGGCGCCTACCTGCTCTGCGGTCCGCGCTGGTTCTCGCGTGTGCTGCCCGAGATGATGCAGTACCGGATCGAGGACACTGTGCCGCAGATCCGCGCCTCGACGCTCGTCATCCGCGGCGAATTCGACCGCCTCGTGCCGCGGGAGTGGGCCGAGGAGATCGCCGTGGCCATCCCGCACGCGCGTGCCTGGGAGATCCCGGGAGCCTCGCATTCGGTGATGCACGCTCACGCCGAGGAGGTGGCGCGACTCTGCGTCGAGCACGCCCGCGCTCCGCAGCCAGATCACGGGGAGGCGGTTCTGCGGCGTTACCCCGATTCCGAAGTCGACCACTCGGAGGAAGATGCGGCTATCGGAGATCCGCTTGGCGCTCTCCGCGGCCGCATCACCGAGCTCGCGGGCATCCTCGTCGATGACGACTCGCTCATCGCCGAGGGCAAGACGCAGCATGCGGAAGCGAGTGACCCGTCGGCACTGCACGACGAGGCACCCGACCACAGCGAGCTGGTCGACCGCGACGGACACGAGCACTGACCGGGCACACCACGCTCAGGGCTCCCTGCCCACAATCTCCTCGCGGATGCGGCGGAGATCTTCTGCCAGTGCACCCAGCAGGATCCAGTGCTGTGGATGCGGCGTCGCAATCACCAGTGGGGCCGTGAGGGCGGGCAGCTCGTCGGTGATCGCCTCCGGCTCCGGGAGGTCGACCGCGGACTGCACGAGCAGCCGGAGATCATGAGCGGCCCGGTGCAGTTGCACAGCGATGGCCGAGATCGTCGGCTCGCCGACCAAGTCCTCGTCATAGAGATCGTGCACGGTGCGGGTCATCCCGCGCACTCGGGTCACGATGCGTCCGAGCCGCGGCATGACCGAATCAAGGGCGAGCAGCCGATCGCGGTGCGCAGAGCGTCGAGGATTCAGTCGCAACGATTCCTCGCCTGTCGCGATGGCCTCCTCCGCCTTGTGCTGCATGGTTTGCAAGAGTCGTGCGGTGATCAGCAATTCGTCGAGGCGGCGAGCGGGCACCGGCTCCTGCAGCGCGTCGGCCAGGTCGTCGAGGCTTGCCGAGAGCTGCGCGGTCAGGTCGCCGACCGCCCGCTCGGCCGGAGCGAGCGCGACCGGGGGCACGATCAAAACGTTGACCACGACTCCGACAGCCGCGCCCACGAGCGTCTCGAGAATGCGGTCGAGCGCGTAGTTCGGAGTCACTGCGCCAACCGAAAGCACCAGCATCGCGCTGATCGGGATCTGTACAGCGGACGCCGGGGTGAGCCGCACCACCCAGCCCACGACGATCGCGGCAACGATCGCGACAAGCACGATGATGCTGTCGCCACCGAGCAGGGTGCCAATCACCGAACCGACGATGACGCCGATGATCACACCGACGGAGCGCTCGAGTGCCTTCGAGAACGACTGGTTGATGCTCGGCGCGACAACCAACAACGCCGCGATAGCCCCGAAGACCGGCAACGTCCCGGGGAAGATCAGCGCTGCGAGCATCCAGGTGACGGCAGTGGCCACCGCCGTCTTCACCAGCTGCAGGACCGGTGGCCTAGTCGGCACGGTAAAGCTGGAGGTCAGGCTCATGGGTCCACGGTAGTGAGCGCCACCGACATCATCGACGTTCGACGGCATCAACGATCGCGAGCACCGCGCGCAGAGAATGGAAAGCCTCCTCCCGCACTGAATCAGGCACGCCCGCAGAACTCGGGAAAGCGTGATCCACCAGCGCACTCCCCGCTTCCGTCCGCGTGATGAGCGCACCGTGCGCCATCTGCCGGGTTGGCCGAGCGCCCCACCAGACCACGCCGATCCGGAGCATTGACTCCCCTCGTGATCGCCGCACCGGAGTCGGAGTCGCACCGACGCTGATCGCCAACCGGGCGTCGCTAGACAACGACGGTCGGTGCCGTAATGCGGGCCGCTCTCCGAAGGGCGCAACGTCGATTAGTGCACGCCGCACCGGAACAGCTTCTAGACTTTCCGCATGGAGCGGACGACGACAGCGGTCATGGCCGAGATCGCTGCGGCGATCGATGAGTTCCGCGAGTTGGCTTGGGTGCAGGACGACCGCGCGAGGTCGAATGCCGCCATCTGGCTCGACCAGCTGTTCGCTGAGGTGACTACCCGCCGCGACCTTCGCCGTGCCGCCGCCGAGGCACTGCAGCTCTGGGGCGGCATGGGCTCCTTTTCCGACGTCTGCTGCACGCACGTGGACCATGCGGTCGAGCGCCTGCGTCGGGCACTTCGAGCAGCGCAGTCGTGGCTACTCCGCGAGGGCTGAGAGGCTCGACGAGACAGGCGCGGAGTGACGCGGCTCCGTAACCGTGAAGGCCCCTGCTTTGGTGGAAGCGTGGGTCGTACGCAGGATGAGCGGAGGTTCGACAGAGCCCCGCGGTCGTCATGGATGCACTGGTACCCAACCCGAGCACCGGGACTCACGTCTGCATCGAACTCCTGACGAGGCAGAGCACATCACGAGGCAGAGCACATCTCGTTCGCCAATGTCGTTCACGAAGACTGCGGATCGCTCCCCGAGCGAAAGAGAACTCCCGACTAGCGCGACCGGTGCTCACCAAGGAGAAACTCAATATCTTCGGACCTGGCCAACGACGACCGGTGAACCATCGCAGCGGCACTCAATCACCCTCGCAATGCGACAGATGTCGGCGTGGAATACCACCCAAGCGCTCAAGAGCTGAGGCCCCCTACTTCCGCGTCATTCCGGGAAAGTAGAGGGCCTCACAGTGGCGGTACCGGTGGGATTTGAACCCACGGTGGACGCAAGCCCACACATGTTTTCGAGACATGCTCCTTCGGCCGCTCGGACACGGTACCGAGGACGAGTGTAGGCGACGGCCGGAATCCACGCCAATCGGACCGTCCACGCCGATCAGCGGTGATCAGGCCGAAAGGAGGAACGTAAGCACGCGCTCCCACTCCGATAGTGCGAGCAGATGGCCTCGATCTGGGACGAAATCGAGGCGCGAGTCGGGCAAGCGCCCGGCGTACCACTCGGCGTGACGGCGGCCGACGACCGCGTCCTCCGCGCCGTAGAGCAGCAGCGTCGGCGACACCACATCCTCGACCGCGAAGCCCCACTCCTGCACGCCGTATCCGATGAGGTCAGCCGCCACCCCGAGCGTGCCCTGAGCGACTGCGCGCTCGAGCATGCGGTCGAGGCGCTTGCGGACGCCGGGGGCTTCGAGAACCGAGGTGTCCGCCTCGGCGGCGCCGAGCATCCCAAGTAGCGCGTCGGGGCCAGGGGCAATGCCGATGGCCGCATCAAGGGAGGCGCTGAGCGAACGGACGGCCTCGGCGAGCGGGAGAGCGGCGAGGGCCTCGAACACTGCGCGGTTCTCATCACCAACCCAGGGGACCGCGTCGTCGGGCGCGGGCGTCGCGATCACGGCGACGCGCTGGACCAGCCCGGGGTAGTTGGCGGAAAGAGCCAAAGCGACACGCCCGCCTGCCGACCAGCCTGCCGCACAGACGGAGGCGATACCTGCGGCCGCGAGGTACTCGGCGATGTCGGCGGCGGCCTGCTCGGGGCTTGCACCGGCACCCGCGCCGGCCACGTCGAGGTCGGTCAGGAGCCCGGAGGCGCCGTAGCCCGGACGGTCGAAGGAGAGCAGGCGAACTCCGTGGCCTGCGGTCGCGACGGGGTCGGGATCGAAATCGGACGACCCGGGCGCCGGGTGCGCCAGCACGAGAACCCGCTCCGCGCCGTCGGGGCCCGACCAGGTGACTCCGAGCGGGCGGCCTGACTTGAGAACGTGCACTGTCGAGGGCATGCCCTCAGTCTCGCGCAGACCTCCGACGCTGGCTGGGCAGCGCTGGAGCGAGAGCGTCCTCCACAGCGCGTTTTCTGCCGGTGTGTCCCCAGGAGTGGCGTGGCCCGGCTCCCGCGTCGGTGGTCGAAGGTAGTGTCGAATACACGTTCGATAAAGCGGCGTCCGACGCAGCCGTAGCCGACGCAACGACGGCCGTCGACGCGACGCCCGACGAAACGACATTGTCGGGGGTCCCCCGTAGCGTCGCGCTCGTCTGCTTCCCCGCCCCGAAAGGACCTCATGGCCTCCTCGAAGACACGCACCGCCGCATACCGCTGCTCAGAATGTGGCTGGACGACCGCGAAGTGGGTCGGCCGCTGCGGCGAGTGCCAGCAGTGGGGCTCCGTAGTCGAGAGCACTGAGCGCACCAGCCTCGTGCGCGCGGTGACGGCCGTCGCTCCCGCCGCCGGTCGGGTCGCTCGGCCGATCACGCAGATCGAGACGACGTCAGCCGCCCACCGTCCCACCGGCGTAGGCGAACTCGACCGGGTTCTTGGAGGAGGCATCGTCGCCGGCGCGGTCGTCCTGCTCTCCGGAGAGCCGGGGGTGGGCAAGTCGACACTCCTGCTCGAGGTGGCGAGCCGGGCTGCGGCCAAGGGCCAGCGGGTTCTCTACGTCAGTGCGGAGGAGTCGGCCGCGCAGGTGCGGATGCGGGCCGAGCGCACGGGTGCCATGCACGAAAGCCTCTTCCTTGCGGCCGAGACCGACCTCGGCACCGTTCTCGGCCATATCGACGATGTCCGACCGGACCTCCTCATCGTCGACTCGGTGCAGACCGTCGCGAGCAGCACCATTGACGGCCTCCCGGGCGGCCCGAGCCAGGTGCGCGAAGTGGCGGCGACTCTCATCAGGGTCTGCAAAGAGCGGGCGCTCCCCCTCGTGCTCGTGGGACACGTGACGAAGGACGGTTCGATCGCCGGCCCACGCCTGCTCGAGCACTTGGTCGACGTTGTCTGTCATTTCGAGGGCGACCGTCAGACTGCCCTTCGTTTCGTACGCTCGCTCAAGAACCGCTTCGGCCCAACGGACGAGGTCGGTTGCTTCGAGATGACCGCCGAGGGCATCGCCGAAATTCCCGACCCGAGCGGCCTCTTCCTCAGCCGAACCCGTTTCCCGACGCCCGGGATCTGCGTCACTGTCGCGATGGAGGGGCGTCGCGCGCTGCCCGTTGAGATCCAGGCACTGGTGATCGCGAACGACGGCGAACATCCTCGTCGAGTGACGAACGGCGTCGATCCCTCCCGCGTAGCAATGATCCTGGCGGTCCTCGAACGGCAGGCGGGCCTCCCGCTACGCCGCTGCGACGTGTATGTCTCAACGGTGGGCGGGGTCAAGCTGATGGAGCCGGCGGCCGACCTCGCCATCGCGGTCGCCATCGCCTCCGCTCACGCCTATACACCGCTGCGCCCGGGGATCGCGGCCTTCGGCGAGATCAGCCTCTCCGGCGACATCCGCCCAGCCTCGGGCGCGAAGCAGCGCGCCGGCGAGGCGACACGGCTCGGCCACCCCTCCCACCTCGACTCGAGCGCCTTCACGCTCTCGAGTGCCATCACCCACGCGCTCGTTCCCGTGCCCGAGCGCATCCGGGCCGAAAGCGTCCGACCTGAGCGCGTCCCCGCAGGGTGATCGGCAACCCGCCCCGCCTATGCTCCACCACCACCACCACCGCTCACCAAAATCGACGACGGATCGAAGACCCGCACTGCGTCGTCCGGCTTCCGGTCGCCCCCCGTCTCCTCGATCCTCACCAGCCCGCGGACAGCGGCGCCGAGGAGGGCTACGGCGGACGCTTTCGCCGGCGTCCCGAGCAGGGCCGCGGAGAGCCTGCGCCGGCGAGTCATATTCGGCCACAACGGTCGGCCGGCCCGAGCAAAACCCTGCCGAGGCGCCCCGACATGCCTCTGTATGCCGCGCACGTTCCCCGCGAGGAACGTCCCCCGGAGCGGACTACTGAAGCAGGAATTGGGTCGGCGAGGCCGAGGGAATCCCCGCGACCGACACCGACAGATTGTAGGCGGCACCTCCCGCCCCGACCGCTTCGCGCCCGCCCGAGCACGTCTCCGCGGAGGAGCGAGTGCGGTCCCAGGTCAGCGCGCTGCCCGTCACCGAGCGGCCGGCCTGGAGCAGCATCGGGAGGTCGGTGGCGCCGGTCTGGCAGTCGGTCGAGGTCCAGATCTGCTCCGACCCGCTGGTGATGGTAAAGACCTGCTTGCTCGTGCCAGCGTCGATCAGGCAGTCGGCGCTGGACGTGTTGGTCAACGAGAGTGAAAGCTGCGGTTCTGCACCGGGCGCGTAACTCGATGCGTCAGTGACGGCCGTCACGGCGACGGAGTCGGCCGTGCACGCGGGGGCCGCACCGGGCGTCGCTTCGGGGGAGGTCGAGGGGTACAGCGTGGGCAGCGAGGTCGTCGGAGTGGGGCTCGGCTGCGCATCGGGGGCGCCTGCCCAGGGCTGCAGCGAGAGGACGATCGCGAGGCCGGCGACGATCACGACCAGCGCGAGCAGGACCGCGGCCCGGCGTCGCCGGTAGACCCGAGAGGGTAAGCGGCGGGGCGGCGGAGTCACCGGGACAGGCTACGACGAATGAGCTGTCAGAGCGTCTTGAGCATGCGGGTATTGCCGAGAGTGTTCGGCTTGACCCGGGCGAGGTCGAGGAACTCGGCGACGCCCTCGTCGGGCGAGCGCAGCAGCTCGGCGTACACCTCAGGATCGACAACCTTTTCGCCGATCGGCTCGAAGCCGTGCCGAGCGAAAAAGTCGACCTCGAAGGTGAGGCAAAACAGCCGCGTGAGGCCGAGTTCACGGGCGTCATTCTCGAGGCGCTCCAGGATGTGATGGCCGACGCCCCTGCCAAGCCAGTCCTTCGCGACCGCGAGTGTGCGCACCTCCGCGATGTCGTCCCACATCACGTGCAGCGCGCCGCAGCCGATGGCGGTGCCGTCACCGTCCTCCGCGATCCGGAACTCCTGAACGGCGCCGTAGAGCACGACGCGGTCCTTGCCGAGGAGGACGCGCTCGTTCACAAGCGGCTCACTCAGCTGCTGGATGAACGGGACATCGCTCGTGCGCGCCCGGCGCACTGGGTACTTCCAATCAGCCACCCGTCCAGCCTAGGGCCGCAAGGCGCCGGCCCCACCGCGAGGCGCCGCCCCGACTGGTGTCTCGCCGCACAGTCGGTTGTCTCGCCGCACAGTCGGTGCCTCCACCACAACTGACCGGGAAACGACGACGTGCCCGCCCCGCTGAGGAGGGACGGGCACGAATCGGTCGGAACCGCTACGCCATCAGGTCGGGCGTCGCCGGGCCGGCGGTGGCCGCTCCGGAAGACGCACCGGCACTGATCGAGATCAGCCGCGGCGTTGTGGTGAACACGAAGCCGTTGTCCACAAAGTCCACATGAACGTGGTCGCCTGCGCCGAGTTCCCCGTGCAGGATCCGCTCGGACAGCTGGTCCTCGATCTCGCGCTGGATCGCGCGACGAAGAGGGCGAGCGCCGAGAGCCGGGTCGAACCCGACCTCGATCAGCCGCTCCTTGGCCGACTGCGTCAACTCGACAGTCATGTCACGGTCGAGCAAACGATCGCTCAGGCGCTTAATGAACAGGTCGACAATCTGCAGCAGCTCGGGCTTCGACAGCTGCGGGAAGACGATGACATCGTCCACGCGGTTGAGGAATTCAGGCTTGAAGTGCTTCTTCAGCTCCTCGTTGACCTTGCCGCGCATGCGGTCGTAGCCGGTCGCAGTGTCGCCCTCGATCTGGAACCCGACGGGACCGCCGGCGATGTCACGAGCACCGAGGTTGGTGGTCATGATGATGACGGTGTTCTTGAAGTCGACGACACGGCCCTGGCCGTCGGTCAGTCGACCTTCCTCCAGGATCTGCAAGAGCGAATTGAAGATGTCCGGGTGCGCCTTCTCGATCTCATCAAAAAGGACCACGCTGAACGGCTTGCGCCGCACCTTCTCGGTGAGCTGGCCACCCTCCTCGAAGCCGACGAACCCGGGAGGGGCGCCGAACAGCCGCGAGACCGTGTGCTTCTCCCCGTACTCCGACATATCAAGCGAGATCATCGCGTTTTCGTCGTCGAAGAGGAACTCGGCGAGAGCCTTGGCGAGCTCGGTCTTTCCGACACCAGTCGGGCCAGCGAAGATGAACGACCCGGAGGGGCGTTTGGGGTCCTTAAGGCCGGCACGAGTGCGGCGGATGGTCCGCGAGAGGGCCGCGATAGCCTCCTCCTGACCGATAACCCGCTGGTGCAGAGCCTTCTCCATGAAGACGAGCCGCGAAGACTCCTCTTCGGTCAGTTTGAAGACCGGGATGCCCGTCGCCTGGGCGAGGACTTCGGCGATCAGACCTTCATCGACCACCCCGGTGGCCTTGACATCGCCGGACTTCCACTGCTTTTCGAGGCGCAGGCGCTCACCGAGCAGCTGCTTCTCCTCATCGCGGAGTGAAGCGGCCTTCTCGAAGTCCTGATCTTCGATTGCGGCCTCCTTGGCCGCGCGGACGACGGCGATGCGATCGTCGAAGTCGCGTAGCTCCGGCGGCGCCGAAAGGATCGAGAGACGCAGGCGTGCGCCAGCCTCATCGATCAGGTCGATCGCCTTGTCCGGCAGGAAACGGTCGCTGATATAACGGTCGGCCAGGTTGGCCGCCGAGACGATCGCGCCGTCGGTGATGGACACCTTGTGGTGCGCCTCGTAGCGGTCGCGCAGTCCCTTAAGGATGTTGATCGTGTGGGGCAGCGACGGCTCCGCGACCTGGATCGGCTGGAAGCGGCGCTCAAGAGCGGCGTCCTTTTCGAAGTGCTTGCGGTACTCATCGAGCGTGGTCGCGCCAATGGTCTGCAGCTCGCCGCGGGCAAGCAGCGGCTTGAGGATCGACGCGGCGTCGATCGCACCTTCTGCGGCCCCTGCGCCGACGAGGGTGTGGATCTCGTCGATGAAGGTGATGATGTCGCCGCGGGTGCGGATCTCCTTCGTGACCTTCTTCAGGCGCTCCTCGAAATCTCCGCGATAGCGGGAGCCGGCGATGAGCGAGCCGAGGTCAAGCGTGTAGAGCTGCTTATCCTTGAGCGTCTCGGGCACGTCTCCGCGCACGATCGCCTGTGCGAGTCCTTCGACAACGGCGGTCTTGCCGACGCCGGGCTCACCGATCAGGACAGGGTTGTTCTTGGAGCGGCGGGAGAGGATCTGCATGACCCGCTCGATCTCCTTCTCGCGCCCGATGACCGGGTCGAGCTTGTTGTCGCGCGCCGCCTGTGTGAGGTTGCGTCCGAACTGGTCGAGGATCTGCGAACCTCCCTGAGGCTGCTGCTGCTCACCGCCCACGGCGACCTGCTCCTTGCCCTGGTAGCCGGAGAGCAGCTGGATGACCTGCTGACGCACGCGGTTCAGGTCGGCGCCGAGCTTGACCAGCACCTGGGCCGCGACACCCTCGCCCTCGCGGATGAGGCCGAGCAGGATGTGCTCGGTCCCGATGTAGTTGTGACCGAGCTGCAGCGCTTCGCGCAGGGACAGCTCGAGGACCTTCTTCGCTCGAGGCGTGAAGGGGATGTGGCCGGTCGGCTGCTGCTGCCCCTGGCCGATGATGTCCTGCACCTGCTCGCGCACTGCGTCGAGCGAAATGCCGAGGGATTCGAGCGCCTTGGCGGCAACTCCCTCGCCCTCATGGATCAGCCCGAGCAGGATGTGCTCCGTGCCGATGTAGTTGTGATTGAGCATCTTGGCCTCTTCCTGGGCCAGGACGACGACGCGCCGCGCGCGATCGGTGAATCTCTCGAACATGCTGTCACTCCCTACAGAACCCGCAGGGGTGGGCTCCGATACGTCGACTGTAGCCAGCGTTGAGCCCGCTGCGGAGGCCTGTTCGCCCTGGGCGTGAGGGCGGCTGAGGAGAAGGAGTGGGATGCGGTATCCCCCGACAGGGGTAGGCAGGGCGCGCCAGAGTTCGGGCCGTCACGAACCGACCAGTGATCGGCACGCGATCGCGCGGAAAGGCCATGGTCGGCCGCGATCGGACCTCCTCGACGTGGGGCAGGTCGAGGACGAGCCGTCGGCTCCGAGACTGCGGGATCTCGAGACCTGGCGCTACGCCCGGTCAGGATCCGACGTTGTGCGCCAGCTTTGCCGTAACTGGATCGACTCCGTCAAGGTGGCCGCGCTTCGTGATGGATTCCTCCGGCCGGGTCCTCGCGCTCGCGACCCTCAATGGCGCAAGCGGAGACGGCGTCAGCTCCCGCAGCAACTCCCGCTGAATCGGCGCCGGTCGTCCATACCACATTGACGCCCGATCTGCGGGAGGCATGCGATGGACGCGATCTTCTCGACGAAGGAGGACTCGCAGAAAACGTCACGGACGCATGGCGAAGAAAATCTGCGCCAAAATATCCGAGCACCACTCGCCGTGAGGGGGCCTCGACACTTCCGAAAGAAGCACCACATGACAGCACGCTCCCATCCGTTCGTCACCGCAGCTCTCGCCGCAGCGACCCTCGGCCTCGTCCTTGCCACAGCGGCCCCTGCCTCGGCCGCCCCCACCTCCGAGACGACAAGTGGCGAGGAGGCCCTCGGCTACAACGGTGGCGGCATCACCGTCGATGCCGGCCCGGCCTACGCGGGCTACGACGTCTTCGTCCAATCACAGTTGCCCAGCTCGCTCTCCGGCAAGGGCGGAAGGCTCACGCTGGAGAAGGCGTCGCTCGATGCAGAGGGCTCGGCCCGGATCGTCAACTTCGCCGGCCCCGTCAACCTGTACTTCTTTAGCCCGAGCGCAGTCGTTCCGGACTTCGAATTGCCGCCCCAGCCAGAGGCGACCGCGGCAATCTACCGCGGCGAAGAAGTCACGTACGACGTCGATCCGATCGCTGGTACCGCTGTCATCCAGGGCGCCGTGCCCACGGTCGTCGCGCCCGCGGAGAGCAGCTACGAGCCCTACATCATTCCGTTCACCACTGCGACCGTCGCACCCTCGAGCTACGCGCTGGGCCAGCCCTTCGATCTCACGTTCTCGAACGTCTCCTGGGAAGGGGACAACGACCTGGACGGGCTGTCGACCAGTGTCGTCATCTACTCCGACCGGACGACGCTCGGCACTCCGACGATCGCCAACGCCGCCGTCACCCAGACCATCGGCGCCGAGTGGACGACTGATCCGCACAGGGTCGCCCTGATGGACTCCTACGGGCGCATCTTGACCAGCGCGACGCTCGACGGCGGTGCTGCCGCGAAGGCGACCCCGACCGACACACCGACCGAAACTCCCGTCGCCACGGTTTCCGCCACAGACACCGGCTCGAAACCGACCGCAGCCTCGCCGCACCTCGCCGAGACCGGAGTCGAGGCAGGCGGATTTGCCCTCGCCGCCTCCGCTCTCCTCCTCGCCGGAGCGGGCGGGCTCATCGTGGCGCATCGTCGCCGCGCGAGCGCCTGAGATCTCGGAACATGAGTGACGGGACGGGCGGGTCGGGGAGCAGATCTCCTCGCCCGCCCGTCCCCATATCTGATCCGGTGAGCACGAGAAAGGTCCTCGCCGCAGTCGCCGGATCGCTGCTCATCCCGGGGCTCGGACACCGCCTCCTCGGTGCGCGTCGAGCCGCTGCTGTGCGTCTGGGAGTCGCCGCGACCGCGAGCGTCGGGATACTCGTCCTGTGTGGGATGATCGCGTCCGATCCGTCCCTCCTCGTGCGACTCGCCACCGATCCGATGGCTGTCGCCGTCGCAGGCACGCTCGGTGCGGGTCTCGGTCTCTTTTGGCTCTCGGGCCCTGTCACTGCGGCGTTCCTCGTGCGTCCGCGACGGCGGGCTCGAGCGGCGCTCGCCCTTGTCACCGTGGTCGCGGCGGCTCTGCCCCTGGGCGCGACGACGTGGTGGGTAACCGCCGCCGTCGCGCAGCACGATCTGCTCACCTCGGTCTTCGCCTCCGGCCGCGGCATCACGCCCGTCGATGGGCGCTACAACATTCTGGTGATGGGGCTCGACGCCGATCCGAACCGCGACCAGGTGCTCTTGCCCGACTCGCTGACCCTCGTCAGCGTCGATGCCGTCACCGGTCGGAGCGTCCTCTTCGGCATCCCGCGGACGGCGTCGAACTATCTCTATCCCGAGGGCTCCGCTCTGGCCCGCGCACTGCCGGAGGGCACCCGGTGTATGGCCGGTTGCGGAGTGAACCATCTCTATCAGTACGGAGCGACTCATCCTGAGCTGTACCCGGGCGACCCGGATCCCGGCGCCGCCGCCATGCGCGATGCAGTAGAGGGGTACGCAGGTCTGCCTATCTCGGCCACGGTCTCGATCCGGATGACCGGATTCATCGACCTCGTCGATGCGCTGGGCGGGGTCTCGGTCGTGAACACCAGGCCGGTGCTCCAGGCGGGAGTGCCCGACGACGGTAGCGGACGGCCGGTCGAGTATGGGCCGCCGATCCCTACCGGTCTGCAGCACCTCGACGGCTCCCAGGCGCTGTGGTACGCCCGCTCCCGAGTGAACACATCCGACGCCGACCGCTCCGAACGCCAGGCTTGTCTCCAAGCCGCCCTCTTTCGCCAGGTCGATCCGCTGACCATCCTCACCCGCTTCACCGCCCTCGCGCGCTCCGGATCCGAGAACGTCGCGACGAGCCTCCCGACCAGCGCCCTTCCCGCTCTGGCCCGGCTCGCGAACTCGGCACGCACCCATCCCTTCGTCCGCGTCGAGCTCGGCGAACCGTTGACGCTGCCGGAGCGGCCGGACACGGAACTCATACACCGAACGGTTCTTGCGGCGATCGGCGGAGGAGATGACTCCGAAGCGACACGGATCAGCGTGCCCGAGCCGGACGCCGGGGTGAACGGACCGGCCGTCTCGACGCCGTCGGCCCAGGGCGCCACAGAGCCGGCCTGCAGCGTCCCCTAAGCGGGAGCAACGAGCGCGAGAGTCCAAAAGTTGTCGCACTCGAGCTCGAGTGCGACAACTTTTGGACAGTGGGTGCGGGGTACGTCAGGACGGGTCGGGCGCCTTGCCCGCCGCAGCGGCGGCAGCACGGTCGGTCGCGTCGGCGGTCTCGCGGAAGGCGCGGCGCGGGTCCTGCAGCGCGCTCATCGGCGAGAGGTCGCGCGGAGCGACCGCGTCGGCGAGCCAACCCGTGATGATCCGCCACTTCCGGTCGAGGGTTGGCATCGCGACGCCGTGATAGGCGCGATGCGCGAGCCAGGCCGGGAAGCCCCGCAACCGAACGCCCTTAATCAGGCCTGCGCCCTTGCCGATCCCATACTCGGCGACCGTGCCGACGGAGGCGTGGCGGTACTCCTCCATGGTGCCGCCGGTGAGGTCGGCGATGATGTTGCGCGCGAGGAGCTTGGCCTGCCGAACGGCATTTTGGGCATTCGGCGGGTAATAGGCGGGCTGCTTGTCGGCCGTGAGATCCGGCACCTGAGCCCCGTCGCCGGCAGCCCAGGCTCCGCCGACAGGCTCGCCATCCTCGCGGACGACGCGCAGGCGCGCATCCGCCATCACGTGCCCCCTCGGCCCGCGCGGCGCGTCGGTCGCGTCCAGGATCGGGTTCGGCTTGACGCCCGCGGTCCAGACGATGGTCGCCGCGGGAATGCGCTCGCCGGAGGAGAGTTCGACGACACCGCCCTCGCACGAGGGCATCGTCGTCTTCAGATGAATGTGCACGCCGCGCGAGCGGAGGTGGTTGAGCGTCCACTCCGAAAGCTCGGGGCCAACCTCCGGAGCAACGCGATCGAGCGCTTCGACGAGGTGCCACGTGACGTCGCCCATCGAAAGCGAGGGCTGAGCGGCGAGAGTGCGACGGCTGAGGTCGAGCAATTCGCTCAACGCCTCGACTCCGGTGTAGCCGCCACCGATGAAGACGAAGGTGAGCAGGCGGCGGCGCTCCACTGGGTCGGTCGTGAGCGCCGCCTTCGCGATGTTCTCGATGACGCGGTCGCGCAGGTGCGCCGCCTCCTCTACAGTCTTGAAGCCGATGCCATGCTCGGAAAGACCGGGCGTAGGAAAGGTGCGGGTCACGGCGCCAAGAGCAAAGACAACCTGATCGAATTCGAGCGTGCGCGTCGAGCCGTCTATCGCCGCGACGGACGCGCTGCGCTCGGCCAGACTTACCCCGGTGATCGCACCACGGATGACGCGGGTGCGCTTGAGCGCCGAGACGAGCGGGACCGTGACATGCCGGGGCTGCACGTGGCCACCCGCGACCTCCGGAAGCAGCGGCTGGTAGGTCATGTAGGGGTTCGGCTCGACCACGGTGACGTCGATCGGCGCCTCCCCCCGCCGCTTCTCAAGTCCCCAGGCTGTGTAGAGGCCGACGTAGCCACCGCCGAGGATGAGGATGCGCGTCGTGCCGGATGCCGTCATGTCCGTTCCCTTCTCGAACCCGGCGCCGATCAGACGGAACCGGGTGGTGCTGAGGACGGTCCGACGGTACGCGCGGGCGCCGAGCACGACCAGGGCCTTGCGCGACGCGCGCCGGAGCCACAGGCTACGGCGTTCGCCTACCCCGCGGACACCGCCTCGCGCCCGCCGAGCTGCCGCCTGCGCCGATACTCCGTCGGGGAGAGCCCCGTCTCGGCGGCGATGGCTCGACGGAGCCGGTCGGGCGACGTAAAGCCAGTGCTGCTCGCGATATCGGCGAGGGGCACCTCGTCACTGGCGGCGGCGACCAAGCGCAGCGCATTCTTGGTGCGGATGGACACGATGAAGTCGCGCAGGGTGGTCTGCCGCTCCTGAGCCATAGCCCGCTGCAACGAGCGGAGGCTGACCTGGCAGCGGAAGGCGACCGTTGCAGGATCGAGGTGCGGGTCAGCGTAGTCGGCCAAGATCACCTGCACGGCCGCCTCGACCATGTCGTGCACGCCCAGGCTGACGCTGTCCTCCTCCCGGACCGCGCTGAGCAGTCGCCCGAGGCGCAGCACGGTTCCCTGGAGGTACTCGGACTGCACAGGGTGCTCGACATCGAGGTCGGCTAGGAACGCTCGGAGCACGGTCCGGGCGGTGGTAGTGACCGGGGAGGGAGGAAGTCGGTTCGCGCCGTCGAGTCGGTGCATCCGATCGCCCTCGACCGCGTCGATGCAGAGAGTGAGGAAGCGGGCGGGCCGCGACGTCTGGATCATGATCCGCTCCTCCGCCGAGAGCGCCAACCCGCCGTCGGTCACCGTCGTGAATCCCGCCTCCGTCTCGAGCCCAAGAGTCCCCTCCATTGGCAGCAGAAAGGCGGAGGAGGCGGTGCTCAAGCCCGCGTCCGGCCAGCGCACAGCGAATGCCGTGCTGACGACGTGCAGAACACGCACCCGGTCGACCGCACCGACAAGAAGGTCCATCCGAAAATCGAGTGGCTTCTCGACTCGGATGTCGACCGTGCGACGAACAGCGGCGAGACCATCCATTCCGCGAAGGCGGACGGAGCGGAGCCCGGGACTCATCGGGACGGATACCGGGTTAAGGAGGGTCGTTCGAGGGACCACCGTGAGGACTCCATTTCATGACGCGGAGCAATTAGGCACCGAGCCCCGAGTCTAGGGTAACTGAGTTATACTCGCACTCCCCCTGATGGGGGATCTGGCACGGTCGTCACTGCAGCGCTGAGGTGAGTCGCGCGAGATTGTCGAGCAGTGTCGAGCGGAGGGGCTGCTGGTGCCACTCCCGCAGAGTCAGTTCCCGTGAGTGCTCGCGATACTCCTGCTGCACCTGACGCAGGTCTTCGACGAATTCAGAACCGCGCACCATGAGCGAGACCTCGAGGTTCAATGTGAACGATCGCATGTCCATGTTGCTGGAGCCGATGACAGCAACATCGTCGTCAATGGTGAAGTGCTTGGCGTGCAGGATGGTCGGCGTGCGGTACATCCAAATTTGCACGCCCGCGGTGAGCAGCGTCTCGTAGTAGGAGCGCTGAGCGTGGTAGACGACTGCCTGGTCCCCGATCTCGGAGACGAAGAGTTCCACGTGCACGCCGCGCCTCGTCGCCGTCGTGATCGCGTAGAGCATCGCCTCGTCCGGGACGAAGTACGGGCTCGTGATAATGATCGACTTCTGCGCCGAATAGAGCAGGGTGAGGAACAGCCGCAGGTTGTTCTCGCCCTCGAAGCCCGGCCCGCTCGGGACGACCTGGCAGTCGATGGTGTCGCGCTGCTGCAACGCCTCCATCGGCTCCGACTCGCGCAGCATCAGCTCATCGGTCTCGCTATACCAGTCGGTGATGAAGATCGCGTTGATGCCCTGCACCACCGGACCTTCGAGACGCACCATCAAGTCGTGCCAGTGCAGACCCCGGCGGATGTTGCCGCGCTTGTTGTAGCTCGAGTCGACGACGTTCTGCGAGCCCATGAAGGCCACCGTGCCATCGACGATCAGTAGCTTGCGGTGATTGCGCAGATCCGGACGCTGATACTGCCCCCGCCAGGGGCGCACAGGCAGCATGTACGACCAGCTTGCCCCGGCCTCCTCGAGTGCGCGGAGGCGGCGGTACGTCCCGCTGAAGTAGCCCGGGACACGGATGGACGCGATGTGGTCGAGCAGGATCCGCACCCGCACTCCCCGTGCGACCGCACGGTCGAGGGCGTCGAAGAAAGGCGCCGTTGTCGAGTCGGCGGCAAGAATGTAGAACTCGCAGTGCACGTAGCGTCTAGCGCGGTCGATCTCGCGGGCCATCGCCTCGATTGTCTGCTCGTAATTGCCCTGGAGGCGCGCGTCGTTTCCACCGACGAGCGGCATCGCGCCGAGGTTGCGGTTGAGGGTGACGACTGATTCGAGCCACTGCGGCCACGGATGCTCCTGGGCTACTCGGTCGATCCCCTCGGTCGAATCCAGGATGAAACGGTTGATCTCCTGCTGCTTCCGGCGGCGCTTGCGCGGGAGGCGGTTGCTCCCGATGAAGAGGAAGAGCAGGATGCCGACGTAGGGGATCAGGAAGATTGCCATCAGCCAGGCGAGGCCCGTCGTTGGTCGACGGTTGCGTGGAACGACGATGACGGCGATCACCCGCACGACGAGTTCGACGACGATCGCGGCGATCGGGAGGATCACCGTTGAGTCCGGTGCGGGCACCGCGCCTCCTCGTTCGTCGTGCAGAGCTGGTCACCGAACGCGCCGACGGGCCGCGGGCCGGCGGTGGTCAGGAGGCGTCGCGAGGCGGCAGGCCGCGGCGGACGCGCTCGCGGGCCTCGATGCGGTCGTACGCACGGCGTTCATTGCGGTCCGAGCGGATCAGCGCTCGCATCACGAACCAGAAGATGAGTCCGACGGTGATCGTCGGAACGAGGGCCCACAGCCCCTGGTTCCACAGCTCCCAATCCATGCTGGTGATCCTACCCGTGGCCTGCCGGAGCGCGCCCTGAAGGGGGGAGCCCGTTCGCTCAGCGGCCGGAATGACTCCCCTTTCTACGTGCTCTTGACCGATTTGTTCAGGGCCGCCGCATCGGAGTTCAGCCCCTCGAGTTCGGACCGGAGGCCGTCGTACACAGCGATGTCCGTGTCAATGGCGGCGCGGGTGGCATCGATCGCTTGCCCTCGCGCGAGCAGGTCCGCACGCTCGGCCTCGAACTCCGCCGACGACGAGAAGGCACCACTGTCGGCCCGGGCGTTGAAACTGTCGATTTCGGAGTTGAGCGCGTCGTACTCGGCGTTGTTCGCATCGACCCGGGCGGTGAGGTCCGTGTACATCGACTCCATGCGGGAGACCAGATCATCGATCCGCTTCTCTAGATCAGAGAACACGGCCTCGTAGCGCGCGTTTAACTCGACGACGACGGAACGGTCGGTAAAGAACGTGGCGTAATGCGCCTCCAGGGCCGGTGGGAGATCGGCGACCTCGGTGCCCAGGATCGAGTGCAGCTCGTTGACCCGCTCACCGAGCCCGCCGGTGCGGTACAGCTCGAGCCGCTTCGCCACCGCACCGTCCTGCGGGAGCGCCGCGTACACCGCCTCGAGTTGGGCACCGAGCTCGGCCTGCTCGTCGCGAGGGAGGCGAGCCCACGCGGCGTGCAACATCTCGTGCGCTGCCGTGACGTCACGCACGCCGTCGAGGTCGGGATTCGAGACGTCCGAAATGAAGATGTCAGTGCCGGTGTAACACCCGAGGACGATCTCGTCTGAGGCGCCGTAGCCGCAGCGAGCGTTGAAGCCGGCAGTCGGCTCGACAGACGGGTGCGATGCGTAATAGAGGGCGCGGCCTCGCTGCGACATGGCGGTGCGCTCGGCGAAACCCGCGACCGTGGCGTCCGGAGTGAACGCCTCCGCCGCCCGACGGTCGGCGAGCGCGGTGCGGACGGGCCCGGAGGAGGTGACCACCGAGGTGGCGACGACAGCGCCGACGCCGAACTGGGCGATCGTCAGCACGACGGCCGCTGCTGTCGCGACGATGCCGGATGCCCTGGGCATGTCTTCCCCCGTCCGGCCGGGAGGCCGCTGGTGTGGTTGCGGTGTTGTGTCTGTGCCGTGATGTCTGCGGAGTCGCCTCCGCCGACTGCGACCCTACTTGACCAGCCGAGAACAGATCATCTCGCGCATGCCAAGTCCGGTGAAGGCGCGCCACGCGCTCGGCCAGGAGCTGCGACCGTTGACGTTGATTCGCGCCGGTTCAAGCGCAACGGGTGATCGTGATAGCCGCACGAGATCTCTCTACGAGCCCTGATGACTCTCTTCGTCGCGCGGCCTTTCTTGCCTCTGCTTAGCGCGAGTGATCAAAGTGAGCGCGGTGACGAATGGGGGAATAACCAAGCACAGCCACCCCCCGATCGGCGCGCCGAGAAAGAAGAACAGTACCGCCAGTGCGCCCTGGATGAGCAGGAACCAGCGGATCGTCCTCCATGAGGTGAAATCCATAGTCTCCATGCATGCACACCCCGTCAACAGAAGGTGGCGGGGCACACTGCCATTCCACTCAATGCCCCACCGACGCCGCTCGCGGCGACCTTAACCGACGAAGTGCTCACTGGGAATTTGGCGGCCATAGCAGGAACCGCCTGCGTAACCGACGCCCTCATGGCTCGCACTCCCGCACACGTCACTTTTTCCACACACGCTTCTTCACCATCGGCCGCTTCCAGTCTCTCGTCTCTTGACTCACCTATCTGGGCACAGATTTTGTTTACCACTGCGCATTGTCGGCCCCACCGAGGACCAAACACTGACACCCTCGTGTGAGCGTTCTCACCCTCACGTGTTCGAGGTCACCCGCACTGCCGACGCGAGGGCCGCCGATTATGTCATAAGTGGAACATGCTCGCGGCAGGTCAGACGGAGTAGTCGACAGGAGCCCGCTAGAAGGTGCCGAACCGGTCACTATCGCTAGTCGAGCCGTCGCGCGAAGTGATGAGAGGTGATGTCCATTCGCTCACGGAGGTAGAAGCGGTGTGCGTCATAGCGTTGAACCCCGGAGTCGAGTTCGATCGCCATGCAGCCCAGTTCTCGACCTCGCTCCGCCAGGGCGGCCAGGAGGGTCGCGCCGTGGCCGCGCGAACGTTCGGCGGCAGCAGTGGAGAGGTCGTCGATGTAGAGCTTCCGGATCGCGCTCGTGGTGACCACGACCCGCCAGCCGGCGACAGCCACACAACGGTCACTCTGGAACAGCGCGGTGAAGTGTAAGCCTTGGGGAGCACCTTCCCGCAGTACCAGATCGAGCAGTTCGTCGGTGAGATGCGGGCGCAGTTCACGGAGGACGGGGAGGGCGACAGCCCACCGCGGATCGCCGGATTCCAGGTCGATGAGCACGGCGAGGAGCCTAACGCGCGCCGCTCCACAGGGGGACCCCCAATCGACTTGGCTGGAGGAGATGACGTCGACCTGTGGATCACGGCACCTACCATGTCCCCGATTGCATGGCACGACCGCGCTTTCGACATAAATTGACTAATATCTAACGCGAAATTTACACTGAGCGATTGGGGTTGGTTCCGACGAGCCTCACTAACATAGTTTCGTCGGTTGACCCCACGGTAATAACGGCAAATACCTCATAACTTCTTCCGTCTGCTCTCAATACAGCCCAGGTCAGCACCTCGTTGATACTGAGAGCATCATCGAGAAGATAAGCATCAAGATTCCAGCCGAATTCCTCCGACTGTCGAGACCAAAAATTTACTCGATAGTGGGGTGAATTAATTCTTTCCATTTCTTCGGAGTGTTCCGTCTGACGCTCGATCATCACACTACTATTACATCTACAGACGACGAACACCAACCCGGGGGAACCGAAATAAAAAGGGGGAAATCGCTTGCCGCGGTCATTTCAGCTTTGGCGCCACTGGGAAAACCGTTGAGGCGACAACTTCATGCCCGACGAACATGAGGTCAATCACGATCACCGTCGACAGGGAACCGTACGAGTCCGACCCACCTCCTCTTCATGGCCGCTTGAAATCCATATGAAGAAGATCGACGAATAGCGTCGAAGAAGCTCCAGTCGGGTCGATCTCGGCGTGCGCTCGACCCGACGAGTCCCAAGCTGAGGTCCGAGTCGCGGATGCCTCCTGTAAAGAGGACCGCAGCGGGGTGGCCGATGCGGGGCGTGCAGGTTTGGGGGTCGAGTGCGCTCGCCCCCCTGCTGAGGGCCGACCGGCTCCGGTCGGTCGATGGCGCTCTGCGAGCGGAACGAGGCGGACCAGAACAGGCCGTTGTCTCGGATGGCCGTCTCGCGGATGCCGAGTCCGATAATCACGCGCCACACAGTTGACCATGCGAGTATATATCGGCTTTGCTTGCCGGTGAGGCTCGCGGTTCCGGCGCGGCCGCCTCGTCCGACCACTCCGGACCACGCAATCCACTCAGCAGCCGCGCATCGGTGGCGGTCGGAAGGCATCGTTCGGTCACGACGACACATCACGGGGAGTGATATGCACGAGGAGATGCGCGAGGCACGGGCCGACCGTGAGGTCCTGCCGGAGACGGTCATCGAACTGCGGTCGTTCTCGAAATCGTTCGGTGATTTCCCTGCCGTGACAGACGTGAGCCTGGATGTTCAGCGAGGCGAGGTTCTCGGCTTCCTCGGACCGAACGGCGCCGGGAAGACGACGACGATCGAGTGCATCGTGGGACTGCAACGCCCGTCTGCGGGGACCGTCCGAGTCCTCGGCTTCGACCCCGCTCGCGACCGGGACGAGATCACTCGGCGAGTCGCCGTGCAGCCGCAGTCGGCAAGCCTCTTCGATACCGTGACCGTCCGGGAGACGCTCGAACTGTTTGCCTCTTTCCACGAAGCCCCACGTCCCATCGAGGACATCCTCGCCGAGATCGACCTGACCGACCACGCAGACAAGCGCGCCAAGAAGCTCTCCGGCGGTCAGGCCCGACGGCTTCTCCTCGGTGTCGCGCTGGTCGCGGATCCCGAGGTGCTCATCCTGGACGAGCCCTCCGCCGGGCTGGACCCCGCGGCCCGGCAAGCCCTCTGGCGGGTGATCCACGGTCTCCGGGACCGAGGGACGACGGTCGTGCTCTCCACTCACCACATGGACGAGGCGACCTCCGTCTGCGACCGCGTCGCCATCATCGTGGGAGGCCGCCTCGTGGCGCTGGACAGCCCGGATGAGCTGATTCGTCAGCGTGCAGGCACAAGCGACGTCGCCTTCACCACCGCGCCGACGACGACCGACGAGCAGATCGCCGAGACGCTCCATGGGGTGCCGTTCGAATCGGAGAAGGTACTCGGCGGCGTCCGCGTGCGCCTCCGTACCGATGACCCGGATGAACTTATCCGCCGCATTACCTTCGATCGGTCCCTCCATGCGCGCGAACTGACTGTGCGACAGGGCAGCCTCGAGGACATCTTTCTCGAACTCGCGGAGCTTCCCGATGACCGGCGACGAAGCGAGCAGCAGGACGCGACGAAAGGCCGGCAACCATGACACAGGCGATCACCACCGTGCGGCGGAGCCGACGGACAGAATTGAAGCAGCTCACTGTGCTGAGTACGCGCGAATTGCTGCGGAACGTCAAGACGATCGTCGGGTTGACGTTCATGTTTTTCTTCTTCCTGCTCCTCATGATGGGGATCGACTTCGTCGTCAATGGCGGACGTCCAGCCCCGATTGTGTCGGTGGCTGCGGGGCCACAGGCGGCTTCAGTGGTGACGGCGCTGCACGACCGAGGTATCGAGGTCCGGTCCGTCGACGCGTCCGACGAGGTCACAGCCATGATCGCTATCGAGGATGGTCAGGGTCACATCGTCCTCCCCTCGAAGAAAAAGCCGGCATGGAAAGAACTCGTCGCCGCGGTGCATTCGGTCGGCGTTCCGACGTCGCAGATCGCCGTCACCGATGCCTCCGGGTCGCCTGAGACCGACGTCCTTCGGGTCAACCTCGCGGCAGTCCTGGCGATGGGGTTCATGGCGATCGCGTTCGTGGGCACGTCGGTGCCCCTCGTTGCGCTGCGTCAGCGCGGGACGTTACGTCTGCTCGGGACGACGCCCGTGCGCCGAATGTCGTTCATTCTCGCGCAGAGCCCCGTCCGATTCGCTCTCGGGATGGCAGAAGCCCTCGTGATCGTCGGAGTCGCCTGGACGCAGGGATACGTCGAATCGTTCTCCATTGTCAGACTGTTTGTCACGCTCGTCCTGGGGCTCGCGATGCTTTTCGCATTCGCCTACCTGCTGGCGAGTCGGTCGTCGAATCCGGACCTCATGGCTCAGATCACGGGGTTCCTGCCGGTCGTCCTGATCCTGACGTCAGGCAGCGTCATACCGCTCGACGTCTTCCCGGATGTCGTCCGCTCCATCACGTACGCCTTCCCGAGCACGTGGTTCATGCAGGCGGTCGGCGCCGATATTGCGGGGACCACACCATTCCTCCCGGTCCCGTGGCTCTGGCTCATGATGGCGGCAGCCGGGATGACGGCGGCACTGCTCGCCGCTCGGCTCTTCACCTGGGACCAGGGGGACCGGTAACTCGCGCGCTCGGAAAAACCGAGGCGCCGACTCCTCTGTCTTTCGACCCAGCGGACGCCGACGCCTCACGACCTACTTCACCAGCGGGAACAGGATCGTCTCGCGGATGCCGAGGCCGGTGATCGCCATCAGCAAGCGGTCGATCCCCATCCCCATCCCGCCCGTCGGCGGCATGCCGTGCTCGAGCGCGCGGAGGAAGTCCTCGTCAAGGCGCATCGCCTCGTCGTCGCCCGCCGCGGCCTGGCGCGCTTGCTCCACAAAGCGCTCGCGCTGCACGACCGGGTCGACCAGCTCGGAGTAGCCGGTCGCCAGCTCGAAGCCGCGGACGTAGAGGTCCCACTTCTCAACGACACCCGGGATGCTCCGGTGGGCGCGCACGAGAGGCGAGGTATCGACAGGGAAGTCCATGACGAAAGTCGGGCGCGTGAGGCCGCCCTTCACGAAGTGCTCCCACAGTTCTTCGATGTACTTGCCGCGAGTGGGCACGTGCACGTCGACGCCCTCGCGCGCGGCGAGTGTCTCGAGTTCGATCAGCGGAGTCTCGGGAGTGATCGCGATGCCCGCCGCGACGGACAGGCTCTCGTACATCGAGATGCGGTCCCACTCGCCGCCGAGATCGAACTCGGTGCCGTCGGCCCAGGTGACGACGTGTGAGCCGGCGACGGCCTGTGCCGCATTCTGGATCAGCTCCTGAGTGAGGTCGGCGATCGAGGTGTAGTCGCCGTAAGCCTGGTACGCCTCGAGCATCGCGAACTCGGGCGAGTGCGTGGAGTCGGCGCCCTCGTTGCGGAAGTTACGGTTGATCTCGAAGACCCGGTCGATGCCTCCGACGACCGCGCGCTTGAGATAGAGCTCGGGCGCGATGCGGAGATACAGCTCGGTGTCGAACGCGTTGGAGTGCGTGGCGAAGGGGCGGGCGGAGGCACCGCCATGCATCACCTGGAGCATCGGCGTCTCGACCTCGAGGAACTCGTGCGCCGCGAAAGTGCTGCGCAGGGAGGCGTTGACTCTCGCCCGGGTGACCACGGTCTCGCGGGCCTGACGCCGCACGATCAGATCGAGGTAGCGCTGACGCATCCGGGTCTCGTCGCCGAGTTCGCTGTGCAGGTTCGGCAGTGGGAGGAGCGCCTTCGCGGCGATGGCCCACTCCGAGACCCAGACGCTCAGCTCGCCGCGCTTGCTCGAGATGACCTCGCCGGCAACGAAGAGGTGGTCGCCCAGGTCGATCAACTCCTTCCACGCCGCCAGCGACTCCTCACCGACGTCGCCGAGTGACACCATCGCCTGGATGCGCTCGCCGTCACCCGACTGGAGGGTCGCGAAGCAGAGCTTGCCGGTGTTGCGCTGGAACACGACGCGGCCAGCGAGACCGACACGCTCTCCCGTCCTCACGTCCAACTCGATGCCCTCGTGCCGCGCGCGGACGGCCGCGATGGTGTCGGTGACTGCGACGGCGACGGGGTAGGCACCCGCGCCGAGGTCGTCGCCGGCGAGCTCGAGCAGGCGCTCACGCTTGACGAGGCGGACGGCCTTCTGTTCGGAGGCCTCCTGCTCGAGCGCGTGCTGCTCGGCGGCGGTGCGCGCGGTCGGCTCGGTCGGGGGCACGGGGGCGTCGGGAGTATCGGCCATGGCGCGGTGCTTTCGGTAGGAGGCGGGCGGCCGAGATCAGGCGAGCAGGATCGGGCCGTTGTCGAGGAGGCGGGTGCTGCCGACACGCGCGGCGACGAGCACGAGGGCCGGACCGCGGTGGTCGGCGTCGACCGGGAGGAGCGTCGCGGGATTCACCACGGCGAGGTAGTCCAGCCTAACGAGCGGTTCATCCCGCGCGACGGCGCGCGCCGCGTCGATGGCCGCGTCGGCGCCGCGGTCGGCCGCTGCTGCGGCAGCGACGAGGAGTCGCGGGAGTGCGAGTCCCGCTCGGCGCTGCTCGTCGTCGAGGTAGCGGTTGCGGCTGGAGCGGGCGAGCCCATCCTCCTCCCGCACGATGTCGACGCCCTCGACGGCAACGGGGAGGTCGAGGTCGAGGACCATGCGACGCACGAGGAACAGCTGCTGCGCGTCCTTCTGCCCGAAGACCGTGACGTCGGGCTGCACGATGTTCAGCAGCTTCGCGACGACGGTGAGCATCCCGTCGAAGTGTCCCGGCCGTGAGCGACCCTCGTAGAGGCCGCCGACCTCGCCCGTCACGACCCGGGTGGCCGTGGGGCCGTCGGGATACATCTCGGCGACGTCTGGCGCGAAGACGACGTCGACCCCCGCCGCGTTGAGCAGTGCGGTGTCGCCAGCGAGGTCGCGCGGGTAACGGTCGAGGTCTTCGCTCGGCCCGAATTGCAGCGGATTCACGAAGACCGAGACCACGACGACGTCGGCGAGCTCGCGCGCCCGGGCAACGAGCGCCAGGTGTCCGGCGTGCAGCGCCCCCATCGTCGCGACGAGTGCGACGCTTTTCCCGGCCCGCCGCTCCTTGTGCAGCCACTCGCGGAGGTCGCTAATACGCGGGACGGTGCTGATCACCTGTCGATGCTACCGGCGGGCCTGACGATGCCGCCGCCTCCACCCCTCCTCCGCTGAGACACTGCAACGGCGGCCCGCGAGCGATCCTGATACCGTGCCCCTCAATGAGCCCCACTCGCGTCCAGACGTCGCCGCCACTCGGCCCCGCACTGCGCGCGCTTCTCGCGGCGCAGGTGCTGGCCTCCACCGCGGCGGGGCTGGTGCTCACGACGGCGAGCGTTGCGGCGGTGGCGCTATCGGGAACCGAGCAGGTGGCCGGAGCGACCCAGACGGCGATGGTTGTAGGAGCGAGTGCGCTCACCGTCCCCCTCGCGCGCCTCTCCGAACGCTTCGGTCGCCGCGCGGCTCTCTCGCTCGCGTACAGCTGTGCGGCGGCCGGCGCGCTGGTCGGCGCAGCGGCGATCGGGCTGGGGTTGTGGTGGCTGCTCGTCCTCGGCACCGTCCTCATCGGCGGCGGGACCGTCGCCGGGCTGGCCGCGCGCTTCGCCGCAGCCGAGTTCACTCCCGCCCCGGAGAGGACGGCCACCATGATCGCGCTGGTCCTGTGGGCATCGACGGTCGGCTCGCTGGTCGGTCCGAATCTCGCCGCGGTCACCGCCGGCGCGGCGTCCTTCGTCCTTCCCGCTGTGCTCTACGGAGCTGCCGCAGCGTGCGTTCGCATCGGCCTACCGACGACCACCGCGGCGCTGACGCGTCCTGTTGTCGTGCGCGCGAACGCGGTCACTGTGCTCCGTGCGCATCCTCGAGCCCGCGCGGGAGTCGCGATCTCGGTGGCCTCCCACGCCGTGATGATCGCGCTCATGGCGCTGGCTCCGGTGCACCTGCACCACGCGGGTCAGCACGGGGGCGGCGAGCACGGGACGGATGAGCAGACCACGGTGATCGTCGGCATCGTGCTGAGCGGGCATCTCGCCGCGATGTACGGATTCAGTCCTCTCTTCGGGCTGCTCGTGCGGCGCTGGGGTGCCCTGCGTAGCGGAGCGGCCGGCCTCGCTCTGACGGCCGTGGCCGCGGGGATACTCGCTGTCGCAGCGACGAGCGGGCCCTTGCTGTTCGGGATCGGTCTCGCCCTGCTGGGCGCGGCGTGGTCGCTGGGAACAGTCGCCGGCTCGACGCTGGTCACCCTCGACCTCGGTCCCGCGGATCGCGCGGCCGCTCAGAGCGCGACGGATCTCCTGCTCAACGTGGGCGGCGGAGCGGCGAGCATCGCCGCTGGACTCGTGGTCGCGGCCACCGGGTATGTCGTGCTGGCGGCGAGCGCCACCGGCCTCGTCCTCTGTTGCCTGGCCGGGCTCCTCCTCGCCGTGCACGTTGGAGCCCGGCGACGCGAGGTGATGCACTGATCGGCGGGGCGTCTCGGCAGAGCGCGGTGTCTCGGCGAGCGCCGCTCCCTCCTCTCAGCGAAGCTTGACGATGCGAAGCGCGACGACCGTGAACCACGTCAGCGCCGCCGCGAGGGCGATCGCGGTCACAACGAGCGGCACGACATCATCGACGGTGAGTCCCCCGGAGCCGACAAACGCGGTGGAACCGAGATTCAGCGCCCGCGTGGTGAGGGCCTGCGGCAGGACGTAGCCGAGGGGCCGCAGCACCGTGGACGTGAGCGCGGCGACCCCGACGACGCAGCCGACAAGGCACAGGGCGACAGGCGCCGCGAAGGATCGCAGCAGCATCGACAGGAGTGATTGCGCGGCGATGAGAGGAAGAGCCGCGACGACGGCGACGAGCCCCACGACGGCGAACTCCCACGGGAAAGGCCCCGCCAGATGGAGGACGACGGTTCCGGAGATCGCGGTACCTGCGACGAGGACCGCCTGCATGAGGGCGGTGGGCAGGAGGACCACGGCGATTTTCGCCAGCGAGAGCCGCGACGCTCCGGCGGTGGAGGTCAGCAAGAGATTCCAGTTCGTGCCGCGGTGCTCGACGCGCCAGACCGTGGCCGTGAGCAGGCTGATCCCCAGTGAATAGAAGATCAGTCCGTAGAAGAGCACGACCTGAGAGGTGAACGACTCCCACCCCGAATCGAGCACTTCAGTGTTGGTTTCGAGGTTGATCGTGCCCGTGACGACCGCGAGGATCGGCAGGATCAGGGCGACGATCCAGGTGCTGGATCGCTTGAGTTTCGTGAGTTCAGCGCGGAACACGAGATTATCCTCCGATGCGATCGAGACGGTGAACTCCCACCGAGAAGGCGGCAGCGGCAAGGATCAGGAACCCGGCGATCCATTCGTAGGGCGCCTGGATGTAGACCACGGCGTCGCCGGACTGCCCGGCCTGCGAGATAACGGCGTAGTACCCCCAGGGAATGACGCGGCTAACGGACGCAGGACTGAGCAGGGAGAATGCCGCGAGGAACGCGCCGAGCATCCCGACGCCCACGCTGACGAGCTGGTTTTCCACGCGTGCGGCGAGCCAAATGTGCAGCGCGCAGAACGTGACGTCGAGCAGAGAAACGAGCCCGGTGTACACGATCCAGGGCAGGGGATCCAGCGGCGCGGTGATCCCGACGAGGACGCCGATGCCGATCACCAGAAGGGTCTGACAGGCAACGGCAGGCACCAGCAGGAGGGCCAGAGCGCAGAGTTTGGCGCGACAGAGGCTCGGACGACTGAAACCGGCAGTGGCGGCGAGATTCCAGCCGGCCCCTGAGTGCTCGATGTCGGTCTGTCTGCTGGCAAGCACGGCGGCGAGGATCGGTGCGGTCATCGCCACGATCATGGTGTAGCTGAGCAGCAGTGCCGCCCAGGGTGACGCGTCCGGATCATCGAAGGTTGCCCGAGCGCCGCCCGAGAACAGGGAGGCGGAGCTGAGGCCAGCAACAGCACCGACGAGACCGATCAGGAGAGGAATCGTCCGCAGACGCCGCATCTTGCGGAATTCCAGTGCCACGGAGGTCGCCAGCCGTCGTGGCCCTGGCCGCGTCACAGGAGACCACCCCGGCCGGTCAGATCCATGAAGACGTCCTCGAGACTCTGCTGGACGCGACGGACCTCATGGATCGGGACGTCGGCATCGACGAGGCGCTTGACGAGCGCAGCGGTCTCGTCCTTCCCGTATCCGCTGACCCGGATCCGCTCCCCTGCCGCCACCGCGTCGGGGACCAGCCGGAGAACTTTTTCCGGCGCAGGGGTGTCGAGGACGAGGTCGGGTACGGAATGCGCGAAAAGCTGGTCGCGGCTGCCCTGGAAGATCAGCCTCCCTCCGGCGAGGATGCCGAGGACCGAGGCCATTTTGTCGATCTCATCAAGGAGGTGGCTCGAGACCATGACCGTGATCCCCTGGCCGGCCAGGTGGAGCAGGAGTGTGCGGATCTCTTCGATGCCGGCTGGATCCAGACCGTTAGTCGGCTCATCCAGGACGAGGAGGACGGGATCGCGAGCGAGAGCCATGGCGATGCCGAGGCGCTGCTTCATGCCGAGGGAGTAGTTGCGCACGAGCTTGTCCTTGTGCTCGATCAGCCGCACCGTGCTCAGAGCGCGCTCGATCTGCGCGTCGGCGAGGCCGAGCATGTCCCGCACGATCAGCATGTTCTCCCACCCCGTCAGGTGCCCGTATCCGGGAGGCGCCTCGATCATCGAGCCGATCGAGGCCAGCACCTGGCCCCGCCCAGTGCGGCTGAGGGGCTGTCCGAACAACTCGATGGAACCGGACGTCGGCTGGGTGAGTCCGAGCAGCATCTTCATCGTCGTGGACTTACCGGAACCGTTGGGCCCCAAGAAGCCATAGACCACACCCGATGGCACGACGAGATTCAGCTCGTCCACGGCCGTGTGGCGCTTGAAGCGCTTCGTCAGCCCGTACGTGGCGATGACTGTGCTCATGATGCACTCCTGTCCTTGATCGGCCCTGTCCCGCCGTGATCGGCCCTCTCCCGGCGCCGCGGCATCCCAGATTGATGTGGCTTCCATCGTCGCGGCGCAAGGACCACTACGAATCATGCTGCGGGGGGAGATGCGACGGCTCTTCTCCTCTGATGGTGGGAGATGGGCGGCAGCGACCGGCGATCCGCGTCAGCCGGAGGTGCCGGTGTCGAGGGTCAGCTCGGCAGCGCCGAGCCCTCGTCGATGTGCCCAGATGACCAGCTGAACGCGGTCGCGCACGTGCAGCTTCGCCAGGATGTGTCCGACATGCGTCTTGACGGTGACCTCGGCGACGCAGAGATCCCGCGCGATCTCAGGATTCGACCTGCCCGACACAACCTGCTCGAACACCATCCGCTCGCGCTTAGTCAGCGCGGCGAGAGCCGAATCGTCCGGTGGTGACCCTCCCCCCTCTCCCGCGGCCATTCGATTCACTAGCCGCACCGCGGTGCTCGCCGACGTCGTGAAGGTGCCGCTGTGAGCGGCCCGGATCGCATCGACGAGCTGCTCGGCGGTGCTGTCCTTGAGGATGAAACCGACGGCTCCCGCCTGAAGCATGCGGATGGCGTAGACGTCGCTGTCGTGGGTGGTGAGTCCGAGGATCCGAGTTCTGGGGCTGATCCGCTCGGAGGTGATGACCCGCGTCGCTTCGATCCCGTCCAAGACGGGCATCCGGACGTCCATCATCACCATGTCCGGTCGAAGGTCGCGCACACGTTCGATGGCCATCGCACCGTCGACCGCGTGGCTCACCGTCTCCATGTCGGGCTGCGCGTTGACGATGCGGATCAAGCCGTCGCGGACCAGAGCATGATCGTCCACCACCATCACCGTGATGCGGGCTCTCGCCGCCGTCACGCGGAGGCTCCATCAGCGCCTGCTCGCAGCGGCCAGCACGCCGTCAGCACGAAGACGTCACCGTGCGAGTAGCAGACGCTGCCACCGTAGAGCGCGCAGCGACGACGCATCCCAGCGATCCCCCGTTGTTCGCGAAGTGGCGCGGCCGGAGCCGAGGCGATCGGATTCGTCGTGACGACGGTGAGAGTCTCCTCCGCCCAGGCCACCCCGACCCACGCCTGGTCGCCGCTGCCGTGCCGCAAAGCATTGGTGAGGGATTCCTGGACCACTCGGTAGACAGACAGGGACAGCTCCGGGGTCAGCGGCTGCGACGCTCCGGTGACCTGGAGAGTGACGCTCATCCCCGATCTCGCGAAGCCCTCGACCAGCTCCCCGAGGTCATCGATCCCGAGCGTCGGCAGCGCCGCCGACACGATCTCGGCGGAGAGCAGCCCGCGGATCTCCCGGAGGGCCGAACGGCTCGTTACGGAGATCGTCTCGAACGCGTCGGCGGCCTGCGGATCCGATGTGTTCGCCCTGCCGCTCTCGGCCTGCACCACAATGCTTGTCAGCGTGTGCGCGAGCACATCGTGCATCTCGGCGCTGATGCGCTCGCGTTCCTCGTATGCGGCTGACCAGCCCCGGATCGCGACATCGCGCTCGGAGAGCTCGCGCCGACGACGAGCGTCGCGCACCACCTCGACCCTGCGCCTCTCGAGAATCCCGAGCGCCCAGGCGACCACGATGCTGATTGCGACCAGCCCGACGATCAGGCTGGCCGCCCCGAGGCTCGACGACGACCCGACAATGGCCCAGCCACCCAGAGACACGGCGTAGCCGATCCCCAGGAGTAGACCGATGCTGCGCGCCTGCTCCGATGCGTGTGCGGCGACGGAGAAGACGGCGACGAGCAGGACCGCGTCCCCCGGCAGGAGCAGCCCGCCATCGAGGAGGAGGTGGGCCACCGACACCGCTGCGGCCAGCACGGCGAAGACGACCGGGCGGGTCCGACGCACGATCAGCAACGCGGCCATGAGTACCGACCATCGCCACTCCGGCTCACCGAGCAGACCCGTCGCGGCACACACCAGGACCGCGACAGAAGCAACGATCATGTCGCCTGCCCACCACTCATTCCTCGTGTCCCGCACCACCCGAAGATAAGCCGGGCGCCGAGGAGGAGACGCGAAGTGGCGCCCGCTGGCGGGGATCGCTCGTGTTCCGTCTCCGTCGGTCGGGGGAGGCGCGAACACCGACCGGATCACTCCGTCGCCAGAGATCCGACCATCGGATAGTTCCGGCTCACCTCCGCGAAGTTCTACAGTCGCGGCACACCCGAAACCAAGATGCCTCCGACGATCACGTCACTGACGAGGACATCTCTGCGGAGATCGGACATCTTTCCCGTCGCTGCTCGATCGATTCTCCGTGATTCTCGCGATGTCGCGCGGTCTCGAACTCCGGTCGTCCCGTGCACCCCGCGGCGCTCCATCGTCGCTGGGTGCACCCCAGTGCCCCCTCGGCGACGCCGAGCGGAAAGTAAAGCAAGAAACGAAGGAAAGGAAGAGATTATGCCCGAGATTCTCGATAAAGAGGCCACCGTCGTGAGCCCGAACTGGGACATGGCGGCTCGTGCTGCGGACGGAACCAGCCCGTCGGTGCAGGCACAGATCGACGAGGCGTTCGAACGCGTCGTCAGCCCGTACATGGGCAGCAGCGGCTGGATGTGCACACTCACGATCGAGTGCGGCACGATCATCTGCGCCTGTCGCTGACGTCATCCACACGGCGGGCGGCCCGGGACTCGTTCCCGGGCCGCCCGCGATCCTCACCTCTGCGATCAACCCGAAGGCCCGACCATGCTCCGTCACGAAGATTCTCTCGTCTCCCCGGAGGCGGACGCCTCGCAGGCCGACTCCCATCAGGATGACTCCTCACCGGCCTCTTCCGCGCGGGCCGAGCCGGAGATCGCCGTCCTGCGGGCCTGCCTCCTCCAGGCCGCCGCTCTGCGTGAACGCCGACCCGACGGCGGTTCCCCGGATGCGGGTGACTCCTCGATCGTGCGCGCCTGGTCGGATCGGGCGCTCGCTCCCGACACGACCCTCGACAGCTATCTCAGCGTTCAGTGCCTTGACCGCGAAGGACTCACCGCGCTCCTCACGGGGGGACGTTGGTCGCCCCGCGAGCGGAGTGCAGAGTGGATCGACTCGGTCGAGGACTGGCTGATCACCCCCGTGGACACCCCTCCGACCCCGTTCGGGCCGCTGATCGTCGAGGGCACCCGCCTCGCCGAGCTGCCGTTCGACGGCTTGCTCGCCCCGATCCTGCATGCTCAGCAGGGCCGGTTCGATCGGCACCCCGATCTCGCACCTGCCGCGCGAACCGATCTCCTTACCGGCCTCGCCGAGATCCTGGCCACGCTGGCCCTGCGCTGCCTGCTCGCCGAACTCGCGCACGACGACGTGTCCGGAGCCTACGCGCGACTGAACACGGCGCTGTCTCTTCCCTACTTCCGGCGGGTGTTCTTCTCCCGTTACCCGGTCCTCGCTCGGGATCTGGTCGCCGCGATCAGCTCCTGGGGCGACCACGTCGAGCGCATCCTCACCCGTCTGAGCAGTGATACACGGGCACTGCGGGACGCCGATCTGCTGCCGCGCGGGACCGACGCGCTCGAGGCGGTCCACTTCGCCGGCGACGCTCACGACGACGGACAGTCCGTCGCGATTCTGCGGTTCGCCAGCGGCCATCGACTCGTCTACAAGCCGCGGGACTGCCGCGTCTTCACGCTCTACGAGGAGGTGAACGCCGTGCTTGCCGAGGTGCTTCAGCCCGATGTTTCCCTGTACTCGCCCCGCTCCCTCGTTAGGGACGGATACGGATGGGTCGAGTACGTGGAACGTCCGGACGCCACTGCCGACGATCCTCGGACGCATCTGCGCAAACTCGGCGGTCTGCTGGCGGTCACCTGGGTCCTCGGAGCCTCGGACATGCATCTCGAGAACGTCATCGCGACCGCAGCGGGCCCGGTACCCGTCGACCTCGAGACTCTGATCCAGAACAGAAGCCACCGCACGAGCGCGATGACGGCGAGCGCCCGCGCCATCGACGAACTCAACAGCTCGGTCCTGGGGACAGGCATCCTGCCCGTGCGACTCACGACGGGGGAAAGTTCCAGCATCGACGTCAGCGTCGCCACGGGCGGACTCGGCTCCGAGGGCAGGACCGCCGTGATTCACCAGGTGGTCGGTGCCTGCACTGACGACATGCGCATCAGCGCAGTGGACACGCCGGTCGGCACCTCCCAGAACCAGCCGCCGGGGATGACGCTTGCGCTGGTGCGCGCTGGGAGGGAGGTGATCGCGGCAGGATTCGCTGAGACCGTTCGAGCGGTGATCCAGCGCCGAGCCGCCATCATCGACCTCCTCTCGACTGCACCCTCGATGACCGCGCGACACATCCTGCGCGCCACGCGCTCCTACTCGCTGCTGCTGACGGAGATGCGCCAGCCGGGCCGTCTGCGCACCGGCATCGACAGGGACCACCTTCTCCGTAGCCTCTGGACCAGGCTCGCCGACCATCCCGACGAAGCAGAACTCATCGACGCAGAGGAGCGGTCGCTCCGGCGACGAGATGTGCCGCTCTTCACCACGTCGCTCGACTCGCGCGCTCTCACCGCGGACCACGGTCGGGCGCTCTCCGACTACTTCACGCGGACGCTCCGCGATGACGTCATCGCGCGCCTCACTGCGCTCGATGAGGCGAGCATCGAGCGGTCGATCGCCCTCATCCGAGAATCGATCCTCGCGGCCTCACCGGGGGAGCACGAGGACGACGAGGTGCAGGCGGTCACGCCCCGTGCGCGCAGCACTGTCAGAGAGCTTGCGAGGGCGCAGGCGGGCCTCCTCGCAAACACCGCGATTCTGGGGGATGACGACGTGACGTGGATCAGCGTGTGCAGCAGCACGGACAGCACCGGGCTGGAGTACCGGCCGGTGGGCCCGACACTCTACGACGGACTCGCCGGCATCGCTTTCTCTGCGGCGTGCGCGCACCGCGTCTTCCCGCACCTCGGCCTCGATGACCTCGCCGGACGCGCGTCGCACGCCATCGCCGCCATTCTCGACGACTGGAGCGCAGCACGCGTCTCCCTCCCGATCGGCGCTTTCAGTGGTGCCTCCGGCCTGCTCTACTCGCTCGCCCGACAGGACAGTCTGCTCGGCACTGATCGGTACCGGACGACCAGGCTGGCTGCGATCCGTCAAGTGACTGAAGGAGCACGATCCGACACCTTCTTCGACGTGATGGCGGGCAGCGCAGGAGCTCTCGCCGTCCTGACGTCCCTCCCGGAATCCGAGACGGAAGAGGGTCGGACTGCTGTGCGGACTCTGGCGGAACACCTGCTCGAGAACGCCGTCGATGCCGGCGACGGCGCGCTCGCGTGGGAGAGCGGAACGGCACGGGTGCGTCTCGGCGGCTTCTCGCACGGCTCCACAGGAATCGGCTGGGCACTCGCGAGGGCAGCGGACGCACTGGACGACAGAGAGATCGGCGAGGCAGCGCTCGCAGCTCTCCGATTCGACGACACGCTCTTCGATCCGCGGAGAGGACGCTGGTTGGACGCCCGCACGGAATCCCTCGAGCAGGGCCGCCTGTTCCCGGCCCACTGGTGCCACGGCACAGCCGGCATCGCGATGGCTCGCGCAGCGTCGGCTGCACTGCTCGACGCGCCCGATCTCCTCGAACGCGCCGTCATCGGAGCAAATCAGACGACCGACGACAGACTGCCCGCAGACGATTCGCTCTGCCATGGCGCGCTGGGGAACCTGCTAGCCCTCCGGGCATTCGACAAGCACGCCCCCGGCTGCGTCGATGTCGCGTCCTTCGCCGAGCGCACCCTCGACAGGATCGGTCGCTCCGCCGCCCGGAGCGGTCTTCCGAGGGGAATCACGACTGTCCGCGGTCTCCTGCTCGGGACCGCCGGTGCGCTCTCCGCTCTCTGCCGCGAACTCGACCCCGATCTGCCGAACGTCCTCCTCCTCGAGTGAGCCGTGCACGAACACCGCGGTGTGAGACACCAGCGTCAACCGGACGCGCGGCGCAGGGCGTCGTCGACCGAGGAGCGGACCAGACTCGAGAGGAAAAAGCCCGGTTTCTCGATACCGATGCCCGCCAGCAGGCCGGCGGCTTGGTCGACGATGGCCGTCGAGAACGTGGTCGCGGTCGAGACTGCCTCGGCGTACGCGGCGCGATCCGTCTCTGCCACGGTGACCGGCTCTCCGCCCATCTCGACGACAAGCGCCTGCGCAATCGGCAACACCGGGCCGGGCGCCGACACCGCGAAGTAGGTCTCGGCGAGCCGGGCGAGGTCCAGGCTCGTACCGGTGAACGCCATCGCGGGATGCACGGCGAGCGGGATGACTCCCGACGCGAGAGCGGAAGCCAGCACGCCATAGCCGTGCTCGGGCGCCGTGTGCACCACGAGCTGTCCAGGCTGCCACGCGCCGGTCGCTGCGAGGCCCGAGACGAGCGCCGCGATCTCGCTCCCGGGGACAGCGACGATCACCAGCTCGCTGCGCTCCACGAGGTCCGGGATCGGGAGTATCGGCACCCCCGGGAGCAGCGCGTCGGCGCGCTCCCGCCCGTCCTCGCTCGTGGTCGCGACCCCGATCACGGCGTGGCCGGCACCGGCGAGCGCCGCACCGAGCACCGGACCGACACGGCCGGCTCCGATGAGGCCGACACCGAGGCGTCCATCGCGGCGACTGTCAGGCATACGGGTCCCCCTTCGGAGCGGGCCAGGTCGTTGCGGCCTGCGCTGTCGCCGCGATCGGCAGGCTGGGCTGCGCCCGCCGGCCCCACAGATGACTGGCATCCCGCGCCGCCGCCCGAACGCCCGCACTCGCAAGCCGCTCGAAGAGGGCCGTTCCGTCGGCAGCGCTCATCACCGGCACGGTGGGAGTGACGGGGCCGGCAACCGTGTGCACGTGTGCCGAAGCCAGCCCGAGCAGGCGCTGGAGCGGCCCCTGTTGGACACCGATGCTCTGCATGCGAGCGAGCGGCACCACCGCGACCCGCCGCCACACCGCCCCGCTGCGCAGGATCGCGACATCGTCCGTCAGCCGGTAGCCCGTTCTGTGGAACGAGAACGGCCGGAGCCACACCGCTGACCGGGGCGCCCGCGTGAATCCTTCGGCGTCGCGGTGCCGCAGCGCGTCGCCGACCGGGGTCGACTCCGCTCCCTCGCTGGTGCCGGGCAGCAGCAGGCCGAGCACGCGCTCCACCGCCGCGAGATCGCCGACGGGGAGGATCGTCGTGTTCGGCTCGCCGTTCGCCCCGCGGGATGCGGCGTGGCCGGCACGGTCGATCCTGACCCGCCACCAGCCGAAGGGCCGCCAGAGAAGTGGCTGCGAGATCTCGACCGCGTGGATCCGCCCGGGTGGCAGTGTGTCGCTGCTGGTCGAGAGCACGCCGTAGCCGACGCGCACGCCGTCGGGGGTCGCGGCGATGGAGTAGCGGAGGGAGCGCACGAACTGGCGGAGGTAATAACTGCCCGAGCCGATGAGGCCAGGCAGGATCGCGACGAGCACGATCGGCGAGCCGTAGGCGGCGACGAACACGACGGCGAGGACCGCGACGGCGAGGAACAGCGTGAATCCGCTGAATACCAGCGACCCGAGCAGCCTGCCCGGCGGGATCGACACGACCGACTCGGGCGGCGCGTCGTTCACCGGCTCGCCGAACTCCTCGAGTCGCCGCGCGAGGAACCCGCCGGGCTGACCCTCGCCCCCAACCGCCGCCTCCCGCTCGCGCACCCCTGACGCCAGGCGCAGGATGTCGCGGCGCAGAGCGTCGACCAGCCGCGAGCCGAGGTACGAGAGCTGCACATTCGCGTCTTGCCCAGCGACGCTCACCTCGAGCTTCGCCGCGCCGAAGAGTCGCGCGACGAGCGGACGCTGCACCGCGATGCCCTGGATACGATCGAGTCGTGCCCTCCGGTTGGTGCGAAAGAGCACGCCCGAGCGCACCTCGACGACCTCGTCTGTGATGCGGAAGGTGTGCATCCGCCAGGACAACCAGAACGCGAAGACGGCCACCGCGAGGCCGACCGCCACCGCGAGCAGCGCCCAGCCAACGAGACCGCGGCGTACGAGCACGTCGACCGGGTCGCCACTCGCGAGACCCTCGGGGCCGGGCAGGAAGAGTTCGACCAGGCGCTCGCGGAGATTGGTGACGATGATTCCGAGCACGACCAGCAGGCCGATTCCACCCTTAAGGACGGGCGTGGCGGGATGGAGGCGGTGCCAGTCACCATCGGCGAGGTCCGTCTCGACGGCGCGCAACTCGGTCACAGACCCGCCCGGCGCGACTCGGCGAGCGCGACGAGGCGGTCGCGTAGCTCCTCCGCATCGCTCTCGGCCAGACCGGGGATGCTGACGCCGGTCGCCGCGGCGGCGGTGACGAAGCGGAGGTCGGCGAGGCCGAGCGCCCGGGCGAGCGGCCCGCGATTGACGTCGATGAGCTGCATCCGGCCGTACGGCACCGATACGAAACGCTGGAACATGATGCCGCGACGAAAGAGCAGGTCGTCCTGCCGTAAGAGGTAGCCGTAGGCGTGCGCCCGGCGAGGCGCCACGATCAGGAGAGTCACCGCGAGGGCCGCGGCCGCGAGCACCAGGATCCACGCCCACGAGACGCCGATCAGCAGCAGCACGACGGGCGCAGCGAGCAGCAGCACGCTGGACACCACGGCCGAAACGACCTCGACCGCGATGTACTTCGGCGAGACGCGCCGCCACTCCCCCGCGACCTCGAGGCGGTCCCGGCTGCGCCCGATCGCGTCGCGACGGGTCGGCAACACCGCATCCTCGGACTCAGCGGGCATGGCGTCGTCCTCCCTGCCCGCCTGTGAGCGGGCGTCGGCGTTAGGCGTGGTTCACCTCGCCGACGGCGCTGTCGTCGTCGTCGCTCGGCGGGATGGTGCAGAGGTGCTCGGCGATCAAACCGGCCACCAGCACAACGATCGCGCCCACGATGGTCGCGACGTCCTGCCACACGGAGCCTAGCGAAGGGATCGCCCGGCTCAGGAGGTAGACGAGGATGCCGCCCGAGGCTCCGAGCAGCAGCGCGCCGACGTGGCTGGACGCCTTCGCGAGCAGCACGACGCGCATCGCACGGAACGGGTCGATCGGACGGTGCAGCGTGCCCGTGGTCGCCCGGTGGATCGGGATCGCGAAGCCGAGCACGAGGGCCGCCACCACGACGAGAGTGAGCGGGACGGTCAGCGGAGGGATGAGCACAGGGTGTCCCGCGGCGGCGATGGCGAGGTCAAAGAGGAAGCCGGCCACGGCTCCGGCCAGGGCAAGGCCGAGCAGAGTGCTGATGCGGGTGCGCCTCACGGGGTCCTGCTCTCGGGGTCTACAGAGGGATGGGCCGGCCGAGTCAGCGCCGGCCAGGTCAGCGCAGCGACGTGGTCGGCCACGCGATCCACTGCCCGCGCGCGCAACTCCGCCACCGGCCCGGCTCCCGGCAGTACCGCATTCGGCTCGACGTCGAGCCAGGGCTCGAGCACGAAGGCACGTTCGGCCGCCCGCGGGTGCGGCACGGTGAGGTGCGCGTCGTCGCGGAGCACACCTCCGATCGCGATCAGGTCGATGTCGAGAGTGCGGTCACCCCAGCGTTCCTCGCCAGTGCCGCGGATCCGCCCACCCGCCACCTCGATCGCCATCGTCGCCGCGAGCAAGTCCTCGGGCTCCAGCGTCGTCGATCCCGTGACCACCGCATTGAGGTAGTCGCCAGCCGCCTCGTCGATGCCCTCGGGCGTCCACGCCGGCGACTCGACCACCTTCGACACCGCCTCGATCCGCAGCCCCGGCGTCGTCGCGAGGGAGCGCAGCGCGTCCTCGAGATGCGCGAGGCGATCGCCGAGGTTGCTCCCCAGCGCCAGCACCACGTGCCGCACCGGACGGATCCGCTCCTGCCGCGGCCTCACGAGCGGGTCCTGGTGATCTGCACGGAGACGTCCTCGAAGGGCAGCGGGATCGGCGCATCGGGCTTGTGCACGGTAATGCGGACGATGTCTGCCGCGTCGAAGCCGAGGGCCACCCCGGCGAGGCGCTCCGCCAGCGTCTCGATCAGGTCGACCGGATCGCGAGTGACGGCGTCGGCCAGCGCGATCGCGAGCTCGCCGTAATGCACTGTCTCGGCCAGAGTGTCTCCGCCGGCCGCGGCGGACGTGTCGAGCCAGACCGTCGCATCAATCACGAAGTCCTGCCCGTTCTCCCGCTCGAAATCGAAGACTCCGTGATGCGCGCGCACACGGAGGCCGGTGAGGGTAATGGAGTCGCGCAGTGCGAGGGTGGCGGGATCGAGCGCGGTCACGGGGTCTCCTCCTGGAGTCGGGCGGCGAGCGCGAGAGCCCGGGCGCTCGAGCGGACGTCATGCACCCGCACGCCCCAGGCGCCCCGCTCGGCTGCGACGAGGCTCAGCATCGCCGTCACGTCGTCGCGCTCGGTGGCCGGGGCGCCGGCGAGCGCGAATGGGGCGAGGAAGCGCTTGCGCGAGTGCCCAACGAGCACTGGGAATCCGAGCGAGCGAATCGCGCCGAGCCGGGCCAGCAGCGCCCAGTCGTGCCCGCCATTCTTGGCAAAGCCGAGGCCCGGATCGAGCACGAGGCGGTCGTCACGGATCCCGGCTGCGCGAGCGGCATCGACGCGGCGCTCGAGCTCGTCGCGCACCTCCACCACGACGTCGCCGTACTCGGCGAGGGCGTTCATGCCCGCACTGTGCCCGCGCCAGTGCATCGCGATATAGACCGCTCCGCGCTCGGCGATCAGCGGCAGCATGGCCGGGTCCGCGAGCCCACCCGAGACATCGTTGACGACGACGGCACCCGCGTCCAGGGCGGCGCCGGCGGTCTCCGCGCTCATCGTGTCGATGCTGACCCGGACGCCCTCCGCCGCGAGCGCGCGCACGACGGGCAGCACTCGCGTCTGCTCGGCGGCGGGGTCGACGCGGGCGGCACCGGGGCGGGTGCTCTCGCCGCCGACGTCGACCAGATCGGCGCCGAAGGAAGCCGGCCCCTCGCCGGACGCGCGGGTCATCGCGAGACCATGGCGGACGGCGTCATCGACCGAAACCCACCGGCCACCGTCGCTGAACGAGTCCGGAGTGACATTGAGGATCCCGACAAGCGCGCTGCGGTCGCCCGGAGCGAGGTCCACGACGGAGAAGGCCATGTCATCGCCCCCGTGCGGCGCCGATCAGCGCGATGATCTCGGCGCGGGCGGCCGTCTCGGCGAGGCTGCCCCGAGCCGCGACCGTCACCGTCGAACTGGCGGCTTGCCGGGGTCCGCGCATCCGAACGCAGCCGTGCTCGGCGTCGACGACCACCAGCACGCCCTCCGGGGCGAGGCCATCATCGAGCGCATCGGCAATCTGCTCGGTGAGCCGCTCCTGGATCTGCGGTCGCGAGGCGACCGTGTCGACCACGCGCGGCAGCCGTCCGAGCCCGACGACCCGCTCCTGCGGCCGGTAGGCGATGTGCACCACGCCCACGAACGGCAGCAAATGGTGCTCGCACACGGAGCGGAAAACGAGATCACGCACGATGATTGTCTGCTGGAGCGGCGCCTCCTGGCCGTCCTCCACGACCGCGAACGTCTCGGTCAGCTGGGCAGCGGCATCGGTGTCGAAGTCGGTGAAGAACTCCTCGTATGCCGCGGCAACCCGGCGGGGCGTCGCTACCAGACCCTCACGGCCAGGGTTCTCCCCGATGGCCGCAAGGATCTCGGTGACGGCCGCCTCGATGCGCGCCTTGTCGACGGGCACGCGCGCGCTACGCCGTCGCGGGGCGCGGGTTGATCAGCGGCGGGCGCTTCGGGGTGACTTCCTCGGCTCCTGCGGAGGAGACGCCTCCGTCGGTCGCGCCGGAGTCGATCGGCGCCTTCGCAACCGGCACCGCGATGGGCGGCAGGTCGGACAGGGGACGCTTGTCGCTCGAGAGCCACTGCGGACGCTCGTCGATGCGGCGCACGTCCTTAAAGATTTCGGCCAGCTGATCGTGGTCGAGCGTCTCCTTCTCGAGAAGCTCCATTGCGAGACGGTCGAGGATGTCGCGGTTGGCATTGATGACCTGCCACGCCTCGTCGTGGGCCTGCTCGATCAGTTGCCGGGTCTCGGCGTCGACCGTTTCGGCGATCTGCTCGGAGTAGTCACGCTGGTGGCCCATATCGCGGCCGAGGAACATCTCGCCCGAGGACTGGCCGAGCTTGACTGCTCCGACGTTCGAGGACATCCCATACTCGGTGACCATCTTGCGGGCGATGGCGGTCGCCTTCTCGATGTCATTCGACGCTCCGGTTGTCGGGTCGTGGAAGACGATCTCCTCGGCGACACGGCCGCCCATCGCGTAGGCGAGCTGGTCGAGCAGCTCATTACGTGTGGTCGAGTACTTGTCCTCCAGGGGGAGCACCATCGTGTAGCCGAGGGCGCGACCGCGCGGGAGGATCGTCACCTTGGTCACCGGGTCGGTGTGGCGCATCGCTGCTGCCGCCAGGGCGTGCCCACCCTCGTGGTAGGCAGTGATCAACTTTTCCTTGTCACGCATGACGCGCGTGCGGCGCTGCGGGCCCGCGATGACGCGGTCGATGGCCTCATCGAGCGCCCGGTTGTCGATTAGCTGCGCGTTCGAGCGCGCGGTCAGCAGTGCGGCCTCGTTGAGCACATTGGCGAGGTCGGCCCCGGTGAAGCCCGGAGTCTTGCGCGCGACGACCTCGAGGTCGACTCCGCTCGCCAGGGGCTTGCCGCGCCCGTGGACCTCGAGGATTCGCTTGCGACCGAGCATGTCAGGGGCGTCGACGCCGATTTGGCGGTCGAAGCGCCCGGGGCGCAGCAGCGCCGGGTCGAGAATGTCGGGGCGGTTCGTCGCTGCGATCAGGATGACGTTCGTCTTGACGTCGAAGCCGTCCATCTCGACCAGGAGCTGGTTGAGAGTCTGCTCGCGCTCATCGTGCCCGCCGCCCATGCCTGCGCCGCGGTGGCGACCCACGGCGTCGATCTCGTCGACGAAGATAATGGCCGGCGAGTTCTCCTTGGCCTGCTGGAAGAGGTCGCGAACGCGGCTCGCGCCGACGCCGACAAACATCTCGACGAAGTCGGATCCAGAGATGGAGTAGAAGGGGACGCCCGCCTCACCCGCGACGGCGCGGGCGAGCAGGGTCTTGCCGGTGCCGGGAGGGCCGTACAGCAGAACGCCCTTGGGGATGCGGGCACCGACCGCTTGGAACTTGGCCGGCTCCTTGAGGAATTCCTTGATCTCGTGCAACTCCTCGATCGCCTCGTCGGCACCGGCGACGTCGCCGAACGTGACCTTCGGCGACTCCTTCGAGACCAGCTTCGCCTTCGACTTGCCGAACTGCATGACGCGGTTGCCGCCGCCCTGCATGCCCGAGAGCATCAGCCAGAAGAACGCGCCGATCAGGAGGATGGGGAGCAGGAATCCGAGTGCCGAGAGGAACCAATTGGTCTGCGGGACCTCGTCGTTGTAGCCGGTGCTACCGAGTTCCGCCGCGGACACCGCGTTGACGACCTCGGATCCACGCGGCGTGACGTAATAGAACTGCACCTGCGTCCCGTTGTCCCCGTCGGCCTGCTTGAGCGTGAGGTCGACGCGCTGTTCGCCATCGACGATCTTGGCGGAGTCGACCTTGCCGCCCTTCAGGAGGTCGAGACCCTGCTGCGTCGTGACCGGGCGGAAGCCAGACATCGTGATCAGCGAGGAGCCGATCCACACCGCGACGATCGCCAGGACGACGTAAAGGATCGGACCTCGGAAGATGCGCTTGACGTTCATGCTTGTTGCGGGTGCGACACCCGGCACCTTTCTGACGAGGAAATGTGAGTGACAGGCTACCTCCCGCACTCTGGACGGCACCCACGCGTTCGCCGTGGGCCGAACGCGCATCCGCTGTGGCGCACGCGTCCCTCCAGGACCTGCAGTCCCCGCACCACCCCCACTGTCCAAAAGTTGTCGCGTTCGGCGTCGAGTGCGACAACTTTTGGACATTCGCGGAGCACGCGCACGCGCACGCGCGTTACGCCGCCTCGAGCAGCGGCGCCGGGGCGCGCCCGCGACGGCGGCGCGCCGCCGCCAGCACGGTCACCCCGAGCGCCCCGACCAGCCACAGCAGCAGCACCAGCACCGCGTGCGCCACCCCAATACTCCCGCCCGCGATCAGCGACCGGAACGCCTCCACTGTCCACGTCAACGGCAGCACCCCGTGGATCACCTGGAAGAAGGCCGGCGCGGTCTCGACCGGGTACGTTCCTCCGGCAGAGGACAACTGCAGCACGATCAGCAGTAGCGCCAGGAATCGGCCCGGCGCATCGAGCAGTGCGATCAGCGCCTGGTTGATGGCTACGAAAGTCAGGCTCGTCAGGACCGCGATCCCGATCAGCCCGGGCAGGTTCGAGGCCTCGACTCCCACCCCGAAGCGGAGGACCAGCGCGGCAAGCACACCCTGGGCGAGAGCCATCAGCGCGCCCGGCAGATAGCTCCGTAGCGCGATGACCCAGGCGGGTCGGCGCTCGGCGAGGAGGCGGGTGCTGAGCGGCGCGCTCATGAGGTAGAAGGCGAGGGCCCCTACCCAGAGCGCCAGGGCCAAGAAGTAGGGAGCAAGCCCGTAGCCGTACGAGGGCACGCCGTTCAGCCGTTCCGCATCGAGGCCAACCGGAGCCGCGGCGACCGCGCTAAGCGCCCGCGCTTGCTCGTCGGTGTAGCTGGGCACGCCGGCCGCGCCGTCGGTCAGCTTCGTGCCGAGGGCCCGCGATCCGGAGGCGAGGGAGTCGATGCCGCTCGTGAGGTCACGCGATCCGTCGGCCGCGACGGCGGTTCCCGAGGCGGCGGAGGCGGCGCCGTCGGCGAGCGCGGATGCGCCGGTCGCGACGTCGGCCGTCCCGGAAGAAAGGGTCGCCGCGCCGGAGGCTGCATCGGCGATGCCGGCGCTGAGCGGGCCGACCGCGTTCGCGAACGTGTCCAGTCCGCCCGCGAGCTGCGCCGCACCGCCGTCCAGCGACGCCGCGCCACCGGCGAGCGTTTGCGCGCCGGCCGACAGCGTCTGCGTGCCAGCGTCGGCGGCGGCGGCGCCCGTCGCCAGCGCGGACGCGCCGGTCGCGACGTCGGCAGCTCCGCCTGAGACCGACGAGGCGCCCGCGGCGAGGACCGTCAGACCGGACCTCCCGTCATCGACGAGGGCCGTCGATCCGCCGCTGAGGGCCTGCGCCCCCGCATCGAGCTTGGACGCTCCACCGGCGACGGCAGCGGCGCCCTGCTTGAGCGCGGTCAGTTCGGCGATGCGCTGCGCATCCGTGAGCGAATCGTAGCGGGCGAGGAGCGAGGCCAGGCCGGAGTCGATTCCCGCGGCACCGGTCGCGAGAGCCGGGGTGCCTACGGCGAGCATTCCCGCGCCGGCCGCGAGCTGCTGCGCCGCACCGAGTGCCGCCTGCGCGCCGTCCGCCACCGAGCCGGCACCGGTCGCGAGGGTCTGCGCTCCCGTCGCCGCCGAGACGGCGCCGTCCTTCAGTCCCGCGGTTCCGGACGCGAGGTCCGCGGCTCCCGAGGCAAGGCCGGCCGCACCGCTGTCGAGCTGCTGCGCGCCGGACGCGACCGTGCGGGCGCCGGAGTCGAGGGCTCTCACCTGCTGCGGCAGCTGGCCCGTCCCGTCGGCGATCCGCCGGAGCCCCGAGGACAGGGTCGCCGCTCCGTCCGACGCCGAGGCAGCACCGGAGCGAAGAGCGGTGGCACCTGTCGCGAGCTGCGCTGTGCCGTCCTGAAGCTGCGAGAGGCCGACGACGAGCTGTGAGGACCCCGCCGCAGCCCGGTCGGCGCCGTCCGCGAGCTGCCCTGCCCCGCCTGCCGCCTGCTCCAGGCTCGAGTGCACACTGGTGAAGCCGACGTAGACGTTCTGCAAGTACGTCTCGCCGACCTGCTTGTCGAGCGTCTGCGTGACCGTGCGGCCGATAGTGGACGCGATAGTGCCGATGATGAGGTTGGCACCATCGTTTGTCTTGACCGAGAGCATCGCTTGCGCGGCAGCGGACGGGTCATCGCCGCCAACCGAAGCGACATCCGCAGAGAACCCCACGGGAACCGTCAGCACGGCGTACACCTCACCCGAGGCCAGCTCGCGCGCCGCCTCGTCAGCACCAACGGCGGTCCAGGCGAAGTTCGATTCGGAGGTGCTGGCGGTCAGCTCGTCGGCCAGGTCGTTGCCGAGGGCAAGGGCCGAGCCGTCGGAGGCGGTCGCGCCAGCGTCCTCGTTGACGATCGCGGCGGGCACGGTGTCGAGGTGGTGGGTCGGATCAAAGTTCGCCGAAGTCAGCAGACCCGCGTAGATCAGTGGGATGAGCGCGATCGCGGCGAAGACGACGGCGAGGCGCGGGTGTACGGCGCGCAGGATGCGGCCCAGCGGTGTGGCGGTCATGGTCCTTCTACTTCGTGGCGTGCAGGGCGGCGAGCCGCTGCGACGCGACTCCGGTGACGAGAAGTTCCGCGATGTCGGCGGAGGCCTCGGCGAGTGGGCGGCGTGCCTCGCCGTCGAGGAGCCAGCCGACGACGAGCCAGGTCGTACCGGCTGCGAGGAAGACGGCGAAGCGCTCGACCCGGGCGTGGTCTCCTCCGCCCGGCGCGCGCTCGGCGAGCGGAGAGAAGGTGAGAAGCCGTTGCGCGAGGAACGCGACAACCGACTCCTGCACCGCGCGGGCCGTACCTCCGCTGAGCACCCGGCGAAAGAAGTCAGCGTGCACGAGTAGACCCTCGAGTAGCCCGCGGACGACGCGCGGGACGGCGCCCTCCCAGTCAGCCCTCGGTGCGACAGGTGCGACAGCGCCGAAAAGCGCGTGCATCCGTTCGACCGCGGCGACCTCGATCAGCGAGGGGACATCGCCGAAGTGCTGGTAGAACGTGGGCCGACTCACGCCCGCCTCCGCGCAGAGTTCCGTGATTGACGGCTGTTCGTCACCCGGACGGTCCAGCGCCGTCGTGATCGCGGAAAGCAGCAGCTCGCGCGAGCGGATGGGTCTCGGGTCGGTCACGAGTCTCCTCTTCTCCGGCGCCCGAGAGCACCTTCTTTACGTCCGTCAAATAACTTACAGCCGTAAAAGAAAGTGCGCAAGCGCTCAGGAGGTGGGCGGCCGCGGAATCAACGTCGCGATCTCGGACGTGGCGACACTGACGGAATCGCGCGGAGTGAGCCCAGGGCTGCGCGGCGTCGGCACAGGGAGGCGCACCAGCAGCGCACCCGGGTCCACCCCGAAGCGCCCCGACCTGGTACGGCCGAGTAGATCGCCATCCAGCTCCGCAAGAACGGGCTGGTCCAGTTCGAAGGTGAACTCGCGGCCGGGCCACTGCCGCAGCGACGCGAGTCCGTTGCGGTTGCCGGTTGCCACATCGAGGGCCAGGCCGAAGCGGCGGCGCAGGAGCACCAGCTCCAGATCGCCGTCATCGAGCACCGCGCCGGCCGCGAGTTCGATGTTGGCGACAACAGAGCTGCAATTGCAGGCCAGCAGCATGAAGCAGCGCTGCGGAGGCTCTACCGCCCCGTCGATCGTCAGCGTCGCCTCGAAGCCCGCCTTGAACATCGCCGGTGCCCCCGCTGCGAAGTAGGCGCCCCAGCCGACCCGCTTCTTCAACTCCTCGTCCGTCTTCTGCATGATTTCGGCGTCAAGGCCCACGCCGCCCATCACCATGAACACCCGCTCCTCGCCGTCGTCGAACGTCGCGGTGCCCATGTCGATCGCCCGATCCTGCCCGAGCAGGGCGATCTCGACGGCCTCAGGGAGCGACCCGAGCGGGATCCCGAGGTTGCGGGCAAGCAGGTTCCCCGTCCCGCTCGGCAGCAGCCCATAAGGGATTCCGGTGCCGCGGAGGGCCGTCGCCACCGCGCGCACAGTGCCATCACCGCCCATCGAGCAGACCAGGTCGGGCTCGGCCGCCCGCGCGGCTCGGGCTGCGGCCGCACCGGAGTCGCAGGGACTGGTCGTGAACCAGAGCGGCTCGTTCCAGCCATGCCGGCGGGCAATCGTCGCGACCAGGTCCTCCGCCGCAACGACGTCGTTGAACTTGCTCGGGTTGATCACGACGGCCAGGGTTCGCTTTTCGAGTGCCTTCACCCGGTCAGTCTGCGGTGAACGGCGACCGCTCCAGCGCCGCGGCGGCCTCGATCGCCAGAACGGCGCCAATTTGGGCCGAGAGACTGGCGGGCCCTGATGGTGGCGCGTCCCAGCGCGGGCCGGCAAGCAGCACTCCGCGACGCTCACTTGAGCGCTGCAAAACGGCGACACTGCCCGTGACGAAGCCGCGCACACGCTCGGCGAGCGCCGGCGCGACTCCGTGGGTCGTGGCGAGGTCAACGAGGTGCCGGTAGGCGATGCCGCCGAAAAGCGCGCCGTCGCCCGTGCCCTGCTCGACGAAGACGCCGTCGGGAGCGAGCCGGTCGAGGAGATCCTCTGCCGTCCGGGATGCGTGCTCGATGAGGCGCGGATCGGGCCGCAGCCGGTGCAGCGCAAGAGCGGACCCGAGGTAGACCCCGTGGTTGTAGCTGAAGGCCCACTCGTCGCGAGTCGTCCCACCCTCGCGGCCGATGCCGTCGGCCACGAAACCGGTGTCGTCGTCGCGCAGCCGGACGTGCATCCAGTCGAAGGCGGCTCGCGAGAGCTCCTCGCGACCATCGGGGCGGAGGAGCTCCAGCCGCGCACCGAGGATCGCGAAGGGGCCGTTCGCCGGCGCGTTCTTGTAGTGCAGCTGCCGACGGCGCCAGGCGAGGCTCGCCCCATGACGGAGGTTCCAGCCCTTCTCCACCGCGAAGCGCCACAGCCGATCGGCGCGGTCGAGCCACCGCGGATCGCCCGAGGCCTCGCCGAGCCGGGCGAGGGCACCGCCGAGCCACATCATGTCGTCGAAGTAGTCGTTGACCAGGCGCCCGCCGTTTCGCAGGCGAATCGCGCGGTGGATCCGCCTAGCCCGCTCAAGGTGCGCCGTGTCGCCCGTGCGCTCGAAGGCGTCGACGGCCGCGTCGATCGCGTGCGCCAGCCACCAGTAGTTGAACTCGAGGTCCGCCCGCAGCGACGTCGGGTAGCTCATGTGGTAGCCGAGCAGCGGCACCGCGAAGAGCCGCTCGAGACTTTGCTGCGCGGTGTCCGCGAGGCTACTCGTAGACGTGCGGGGCGAGGACGGCGACATCGCGCAGGTTCCGGTAGCGCTCGGCGTAGTCGAGTCCGTAACCGATCACGAACTCGTTCGGAATATCAAAGCCCACGTAGGCGACGTCGACCTCGACCTTGGCCGCGAGGGGCTTACGGAAGAGGGCGCAGATCTCGACGGAATCGGCGCCTCGACTGCGCAGATTGCCCTGCAACCACGAGAGGGTGAGGCCTGAGTCGATGATGTCTTCGACGATCAGGACCTTGCGGTTCGTGATGTCGGAGTCGAGGTCCTTGAGGATACGGACGACACCCGAGGACTTCGTCCCGCTCCCGTACGAGGAGACGGCCATCCAGTCCATCACGATGTCGAGCTTGAGTTCGCGCGCCAGGTCCGCCATCACCATGACGGCACCTCGGAGGACGCCGACGATGAGGAGGTTCTCGCCCGCGTAGTCGCGTTCGATTGCGCGGGCCAGGCCGCGAATCCGCTCGTGGATCTCGGCCTCGGTGTAGAGGACCTCGGTGATGTCGTCGGCGATATCGGCTGCTTCCACCCGGCAACTCTACGGCTGGTCCGCCTTTGGATCGCCCGCGCGAAATGCCTCTTGAGTACGCCTTTGCCGGCGTGTCGCGTACCCAAGAGGCATCTCGCGACGGTTGGGAGGGCCAGCGCGGGGGTCAGTGCGCCGGGGCGAACACGAGGGCTGTGCCGGAGCGGGTGGCGACGACGCCCGGGAGGTCGATGCCCTTTTGGCCGTGCCAGTCGGTGACCAGCGCGGCGACGGCCAACGTCTGCGCGCGCGAGAGCGCGACTCCGAACTCGTTCGCCATCACCAGGCGGATGATGCGCTGGCGCAGCGCCGGCGGATCGGCCGCGAGCCCGCGCACGTCGATGGTGACGTGGCCCGCCTCGTCCTGCCCAACCAGCTCCAGTGCCCAGTCGAGCGCGAGCGCATCCAGCGCGTCGCCGTCCTCGCGCAGCTGCTCGGCCGTGCGCGCCAAGGCCTGCGCCACGCCCGGGCCGAGCTCGTCCTCCAGCACCGGCAGCACGCGCCGACGCACCCGCACGCGAGAGTAGCGGGCGTCGTCGTTGTGCGGGTCGTCCCAGACGCTCAGGCCCTGGTCGGCGCAGGCGCGGCGGGTCTGCTCGCGGCGCAGGCCCAGGAGAGGTCGCCGTAACGGCCCGCTGACCGGCACCATCCCGTGCAGCGAAGCGGCACCGGCTCCGCGCGCCAGTCCGAGCAGCACCGTCTCGGCCTGGTCGTCGAGGGTGTGCCCCAGGAGAATCGCGACCGCGCCCGTGGCCGCCAGGGCGTCGTCGAAGGCGCGGTACCGCGCGGTGCGGGCCGCCGCCTCCGGGCCGCCCTCCGTAGCCACACTCACCACCTCGACCAGCACCGGAGCGAGCCCGAGCGTGTGCGCCTGCTCCCCCGCCCGCCGCGCGACCTCGGCCGAGCCCTCCTGCAGCCCGTGGTCGACCACCACCGCGCCGGCCCTCCGGCCACCTCGCGGCACCTCGAACGCAACGGCCGCCGCGAGCGCGAGCGAATCCGCTCCCCCGCTCAGCGCGACCAGCACCAGCGCTCCGGGATCAAGCTCATCGAGGCTCGCCCGCACCGCCCGCCGAAGGTCGGCGACGGCGGGGGTCAGGCGGGGGCGATCGGGCACATCAAGTAACGTTAGGCCAGCGATCCGGCCTGCGAACGCGCGCACGTGCACGAGCGCATCGGGGCGCCACCACTGCCGATGCGCCGTTCCGGCGCCACCGACTCAAGGAGAGAGCATGGCCGCATACGACGTCGTCGTCGAGATCCCCAAAGGGAGCCGCAACAAGTACGAGGTCGACCACGAGACCGGTCGCGTGTACCTCGACCGCGTGCTCTTCACCTCCTTCGTCTACCCGACGGACTACGGCTACTTCGAGAACACACTCGGCCTCGACGGCGACCCCGTCGATGCGCTGGTGCTGCTCGAGTACCCCGTCTTCCCGGGCGTGGGAGTCTCTGTCCGCCCGGTTGGCGTGCTCAACATGAGCGACGAGGCCGGGTCCGACGCCAAGGTGATCGTGGTCCCCGCGAAGGACCCGCGGTGGCAGCACATCCAGGACATCGGCGACGTTCCCGAACAGACGAAGAACGAGATCAAGCACTTCTTCGAGCGCTATAAGGATCTCGAACCCGGCAAGTGGGTCAAGGTCGAAGAGTGGGGCGACGCCGCCGAGGCCGAGCAGATCGTCCAGGACGGCATCAAGAAGCTGGCCGAAGAGGGGCACTGACCTCTCGCCCGACGACGAGCGAACCCCCTCCCGTGACACAACGGGAGGGGGTTCGTGTCGTCTCTGTGCTGTGAGGCCTCAGGTCTGTGCTGTAAGGCCTCAGGCGCTCGGGCGAGCGACCATTGTGGCCGGGGAACCCCAGGTGTTCCAGATGCGCACAGGTTTGCCGTAGTCGGCGGCCTCGAGGATCTGATTGTTCCCGAGGTAAATGGCCACGTGGTAGTAGTCGCCGCCACCGCCCCAGAAGACCAGGTCGCCGCGCTGTCGCTGGCTGTACGGGACGAGCTTGCCCGCCCCGGCCATGGTGTTGTACTGGTTCGTCGCGGAGTGCGTCCCGACGTATAGGCCCGCGGAGGCGTACGACGCCTTGGTCAGACCGGAGCAGTCCCACTGGTCGGGACCCATACCGCCGAGCACGTACTCCTCGCCGAGCTGCGCCATCCCGTACGAGATGGCTGTCTCGACCGCGCTGCTCTGCGGCTGCTGGACGGGAGCGGAGACCGCCTGCGGGAGGGGCGCTGGGGCCTGGATCGGCGTGGGCTGGGCTGCGGCGGGTGCCGGCGCGGGCTGCGGCGGAGCGGGCTGCGGCGCCGCGGGCTGTGGGAGAGGGGCGGCGGGCTTCGGCGCAGCCGGCTGCGGGAGGGAGGGAGCGGTCTGCACCGACTGGGAGGACGTGGACGACGACGCTCCCTGCTGCGGCGGTACGGCAGAGCGAGCAGCCTCGGCCTGCGCCTGCGCCTCAGCCTGCGCCTTGGCGTCAGCCTGAGCCCGCGCCTCGGCTTGCGCCGCGGCCTGAGCTTGCGCCTCGGCCTGGGCACGAGCCTCGGCCTGCGCCTGCGCGGCAGCGGCCTCGTCGGCCTTGCGCTTCTCCTCACCGGCGAGGAACGCCGTCTCGACCTCGACGGTCGAGTCCTTGAGCAGTGCCAGCTGGGCAATCAGCTGCTCGGACTTCTGCTCCTGCGAGGCGAGGGCCGAGCGAGCGGATTCCGCCGCGGCATCAGCCTCGATACGCGCCTCGTCCGCCTCCTTCGAGAGTCTCTCGTGCTCCGTCACGGCCACGTCGGCCTGCTGACCGAGTGACTCCGCGTTCTGCTTGTCAGCGAGAGCGTCGGCGTAGACCTTCTGCGATTGCGCCGACAGCTGCGACATTGCGCCGAGCTGATAGAGCAGGTCGCCGGCGTCCTGGCCCTTGGCCACGAGGCTCGCGGAGAGGTCACCACCGGCCGCACGCGAGAGGTGCGCCGCAAGCAGACCTGCACGCATCTTCGAGGTCTGGGCCTTCGCGGAGGCGGCGGTTGCCTTCTCTTCCAGACCGGAGACGGCCTGCGCGGCGGCGTCGAGAGCCTCCTTGGCCTGGCGCCAGGCCTCCGCTTTCTTCATCGCGGTGATCGACTTCTCGTCGACACTGGCCTGCAGGCTGGCAATGAGCCCGGTGATCGAGTCGATCTCGGACTGCTTGGTCGCCTCGTCCTTCTTTGCGTTCTGCACGTCATCCCACGAGGGGTACTTGGCGTCCTCCGCGAGAGCGGGGGCGATGCCGAGCGATGCCGTCACCGCGCTCACCGCGAAGGCGGCCGAGATCGTGAGAGGGAGACGGCCTTTCCAGGCGCGCTCCCGAGGAGCTGGAGTGAAATTGCGGACGGTCGTCTGTGCGTCAACCAAGGGTGACTCCTCGTGTGGCCATGAACGGTTGGGCGTCGACGGCCGAACCGTTGACGCGGGTCTCGAAGTGCAGGTGGCAACCGGTTGAAGCGCCGGTCGTGCCGACGGCGGCGATCTGTGTTCCCGCCTGGACGCTGTCGCCGACGCTGACGAAGATACCGCCGGGCATGATGTGCGCATAGCCGGTGCTGATGCCACTGCCGTGGTCAATCAGCACCCAGTTTCCGTAGGTGCCGTTCGGACCCGCATAGGTCACCGTGCCGCTGTGGGCCGCGAAGATGGGGATGCCACAGCCACCCGCGATGTCGGTGCCGCGGTGGAACGAACCCGACGAGCCTCCGCCAGTGGAGATGCTGTCGCGGGCTCCGTAGGTTCCGGAAATGCGACCCGCCGCGGGACGGACCCAGCCGGAGTCGCTGACCGCAGAGGAGCTGCCGCCGAACGAGGCGCTGTAACCGCCGCCGGAACTCGCCGCCGCAGCCGCCGCCTGACGTTCGGCCTCGGCAGCGGCCTGACGGGACGCCTCTTCCTCCGCGAGCTTGCGCAGGCGTTCCGCCTCGCGGGCCGCGACTCCGGCCTCGTACTCGGCCACTGTCTTTGACTCGGTGTCGCGCAGTGCGGCGAGCTGCTGCTCGAGGACGACGCTCTGCTGCTGCTGCTCGGCGAGCGCCGACTCCGACGCCGCCTGAGCCGCGGTCGCCTCGGCGAGCTTCTGTTCGGCAGCGACGCGGAGCCGCTCGCGCTCGGTCTGCGCAACCACCGCCTGATCGGCGAGGGAGGAGGCGGTATTGCGCGCCGCACTGGCCTGCTCATAGATCGCGGAGGAACGCTCCACGAGCTTGGTCATGTTGCCGATCTTCGAGAGCAGCTGGTCGGCCTGGCCGGACTGTTGGTCAAGGAACATGTTGACCGACAGGTCGGTGCCGGTGCTCCGGTAGAGCTGAGCGGCGAGCAAGCCCGCCTGCTGAGAAGCCGTGTCCGCCTTCTGCGCGCTCGCGCTCGCCTTGTCGTCCAGCTCTCTTGAGCGGTCGGAGGCAAGGTCGAAAGCCTGTTGCGCGGCGAAGTGCTCGTCGCCCCGCTGCTGGGCGAGCTGCTGGGCCGCAGCGACCTCGCGCTGCAAGTCGCCAATCAGGGACGTGATCCGGTCGACCTGTGCCGCTGCCGACGCGGTGTTGCCCTTGGCCGCCTCGACGTCCGCCCACGTCGGGTAGTCGATCGCCTGAGCCGGAGTCGCGACCAGCAGTCCACTGACGAGGGCGAGGGCGGCGGACGCGAGTGCCGCGCTACGGAGTCGCCTCAGCACCCCACTGCGGAGTCGCCCGAGCCGGGTGACACCCGAGGGGCGGGCGGGACGCGGGCTGCGCAGGGAGTAGGGCATAGGACCTCAGGGATTGGTGGAGCCTCCTCCCACGGCGGTGCGGCGCCGACGCGCAGGTGAAGAGCGATTCCGCCCCACCATAACCGCGCCCCTGCCAATCTCCTAGACCGGGGTCAACCCCGGATGAGGTGCACGCGCCCCGGAAATCGTTCGATTTTGCATCCGCCGCCGAGTCATCTATGCTTCTGTGTCGGTAGCCATGGGATGATCGGTCACGCGTCGTTTCATCCACCTCCCGGCCCCATCGTTTAGTGGCCTAGGACACCGCCCTTTCACGGCGGCAGCACGGGTTCGAATCCCGTTGGGGTCACGGACGGGTCTATCGGCAAGTGCACTGGTTCGTGAGAGTCAGAGCGTGAAAATCGAACAGCCTTGAAGGCAGTATGCTTGTCTTCGCAACGAGGCCCTGTAGCGCAGCTGGTTAGCGTGCCGCCCTGTCACGGCGGAGGTCGCGGGTTCAAGTCCCGTCAGGGTCGCAGAAGGGCCCTTCCGAGAGGAAGGGCCTTTTTCAGGAGATCACCTCTCCGGCGACGTTGCGTCGCAATGGCTCTGTAGCTCAGTTGGTAGAGCGCACGACTGAAAATCGTGAGGTCACGGGATCGACGCCCGTCGGAGCCACGGAAACCCTCGCCTAGCTTCTACATGGCGGGGGTTTCTTCGTGCCCGTCGGCGTCTTCCGACTCTGGCTGACGAGCGGCACGCGCTAGGCCGCCATGCTGAATCCGCGGATCGCCCACACGCTGGAGCATCGCGCGTGCGTCCTGGCGTCGACGGACGGCTCGCAATGGTCACAGAGCGGCTCGGGACGCGATCGTGTCGCACGCGACGATGCACGGCTCCGCGGTGCTCCTGCCGCCGATGTCGCGACAGGAGACGCCCGCATCACACGTCGTACGTGCGCGCCCCAGGAAGCGCGCCGCGCACCTGGCGGTGCAGCCGCTCCATGTCGGCGTCGAGCATGGCCGCGGTACGGGCCGCATCGGCGAGGCCGTCGAGTAGCTCCTGCGGCACCTGGCACTCGTACTTGTAGTAGATCTTGTGCTCCAGGCTCGCCCAGAAGTCCATCGCAATGGTGCGGAATTGCACCTCGACGCGGACGTCCACCGATCCGCCCGAGAGGAACACTGGCACCTCGACGATCGCGTGCAGACTCTTATAGCCGTTCTCCTTCGGCCGGGCGATGTAGTCCTTCACCTCGAGCACGGTGACGTCGGACTGCGACGTGAGCAGGTCGAAGACCCGGTAGACGTCCGAGACGAAGCTGCAGGTGATCCGGACGCCCGCGATATCGGTAATCGCGCCGGCGATCCCGTCGAACGTGGTCGCGCAGCCCTTGCGCTCGATCTTCCTGATGAGGCTGTCGGCCGACTTCAGGCGGCTCGTCACATGCTCGATCGGGTTGTACTCCTGCAGCTCGCGGAACTCCTCCTGCAGGATCGACACCTTGGTGACGATCTCGTCCATGCCGAACTTGTACTGGAGCATGAACCGCGCGAAGTCGTCCCGAAGGGCCCGGATCTCGGCAACGGTGGTGGCGTCCAGGGCCTGCGCGACGTCGTCCGTCAGGGGCGGAACGGCGGTCACGGGGTTGGAAGGGTTGGAGGGGCTGGAGTCCACAGTCGGACACCCTACGCGCGCCCACGTCCGAGACGGGTGGGAGTGCCCGCCCTACGCTGGAGGCGTGAGTACCGAGCCCCGCCCGCTGCGCTTCTTCGCCTTCGTCATGAACACCGCCTCGCACATCCAGCACGGGCTGTGGCGACACCCCGACGCGCGTCAGCACGAATTCGACGACGCGCAGCTGTGGATCGACCTCGCTCGAACGCTCGAGCGCGGCCGGTTTGACGCCATGTTCTTCGCGGATGTCGCAGGTCTGTACGGGCCGGCGGATGGCGACTGGGAGGTCAACGCGCGGGAGGGACTCCAGCTGCCGAGCAACGATCCGTCGGTGCTGCTCTCGGCGCTCGCGGTCAGCACCGAGCACCTGGGCTTCGCGTTCACGAGTTCGGTGCTCCAGTCGCATCCGTTCGACTTCGCCCGGAAGGTCTCGACGCTCGATCACCTCTCGAAGGGGCGCATCGGCTGGAACATCGTCACCAGCGCTCTCGACGGCGCCGCCCGCAACTTCGGCTACGACCGCCTTGAGGAGCATGACGAGCGCTACGCGTGGGCGCAGGAGTACCTCGACGTGGTCTACAAGCTCTGGGAGGGATCGTGGGACGACGGAGCACTGCTGCGCGACAAGAGCGGATCCTTCGCCGATCCCGCGCGCATCCACCGCATCGACCACGTGGGGAAGCGCTACCGCGTGCAGGGGCCGCACCTGAGCGCGCCGTCGCCGCAGCGCACCCCGGTCCTGTTCCAGGCCGGCTCCTCCCCCGCCGGCCGACGCTTCGCGGCGCGCAACGCGGAGGCGCAGTTCGTGTTCTCGGGGTCACCCGGGAAGACGCGCGAGCTGATCGAGGACACCCGCCGCCTGGCCACCGAGGCGGGGCGCGAGCACGGCGCTCCCGCCTTCTCCCTCGGGCTCTCCTTCATCATCGGCGACACGGAGGAGGAGGCGCGCCGGGCCGAGCGCGAGATCGACGAGTACCTCTCCTCCGACGCCTTCCTGGTGCACTCGAACCTCGGCTTCGATCCAACGACCGGTGACAAACTCAACCCGGACCTGCCACTCTCTGCGATCACGACGTACGCCGGGCAGAGCCACCTGCAGTGGATCCGCGATGCGTCGCCGGACCGGGAGCCGACCGTCCGCGACCTGGCGCGCCTCTCGGCGAAGTTGCGGGGCCGTGTCGTCGGCACTCCCGAACAGATCGCCGACCACCTCGCCGAGTGGCGGGACGCGGGCATCGACGGGATCAACGTCGTCAACTGGGTCCTGCCCGGCAGCTACGAGGAGTTCGTCGACCGGGTGATGCCGGTGCTGCAGGAGCGGGGTCTCGCGCAGACGGAATATACGGAGGGGACGTTGCGCCGCAAGCTCTTCGGCACGGACGAGCTGCCCGCGACGCATCCCGCCCGCGCCTACCGCGGCGCCTTCGCGGGCTGAACCGCTCCGTACACGCGGCCGCACGACGTCAGGTCCGGCGAGCGGGTGAGGGAGCGTCTGTCGGAGTCCGCAGCTCCTCACCTTCCCGCGCGCGTCGGTCAGGACGAGGATGGAGGGATGATCGACATCGAGAGCTGGATCGCCGCCTACGAGAAGGCCTGGGCCACCGACGACGCAGACGATATCGCAGCGCTATTCACCGAGGACGCCGAGTACTTCGAGGCGCCCTACCGCGACGCGATCACTCCGCGCGATGCCATCGTGGCGTGGTGGCTCGCCGAGGACGAGCCGGGCGATCCGACGTTCGCGTGGGGGCTGGTCGCGCTGACGGAGGAGACGGCGGTCGTTCAGGCCCGCACGGTGTATCCGGGCGACCGCACGTATCTGAACCTGTGGGTGATCCGCTTCGCGGCGGACGGGCGAGCGCGCTCGTTCACGGAGTGGTACATGGAGGAGCCGGCCGACTCGGTGTCGTGAGGGCTCGCGGGGATCCGTACGAAGTGCAGGAGTCCGTGCGATGTGCAGGAACCTGTGCGATGTGCAGGAACCTGTGCGATGTGCAGGGGTTCCACCTCCATCCGCTTGTCCCATATGGCGGAGAGCGCTCTTCTCGGCTGAAGCCCTGCACATCGCATACGTTCCTGCAGATCGTACGGAGGGGGTCCGCAGAGCGGCGGAGGGTCCCAGGGTCAGAGTTGGGCGGCGGAGAAAGTGTCGCAGCGCGTCGCGTCGCCCTCGAAGCCCGCCTGGAACCAGCGCTGACGCTGCTCCGCTGAGCCGTGCGTCCACCCCTCCGGATCGACCGTGCCGGTCGCCTGCTCCTGGATGCGGTCGTCGCCGACCGAGGCCGCAGCACCCAGGGCATCCTGGTACTCCTGCGCCGTCACCGGGCGGAGGTAGGGCGTGCCCGTCTCGTCCGGCACAGTGGAAGCGTCGCCGACCCAGGCCCCCGCGTAGCAGTCCGCCTGCAGTTCGAGCCGCACCGAATCCGACTCGGGACCCGTGCCGAAGCGGTCAGCCGACTCCATCGCTCCGGTCAGGTTCTGGATGTGGTGCCCCCACTCATGAGCCAGGATGTACATCTGCGCGAGCGATCCGCCCGAGGTGTCGAAGCGGGTGCGCAGCTCGTCGAAGAATGCGGTGTCGAGGTAGATGGTCTGGTCCGGCGGGCAGTAGAACGGACCGACCGCTGCGGTCGCGCCTCCGCAGCCCGTGGTGGTTTGGCCGTCGAAGAGGTCGACGCCCGCGGGAGTTCGGTAGGCGACTCCGAGGGTCTGCGTCGCGGTTCCCCAGTAGCGGTCGAGCGACTCCGCGGCACCTTCGAGGCGACAGTCGACGTCGGAGTTCGCGTCGGCGCCGCTGTCGCAAGCGACGGCCGTGCTCGTGATCTGCTGCGGAGAAGAGTCGCCCACGAGGCCGCCGAGGGTTGAGAGATCGACGCCGAGCAGCTGCGAGAGCAGAGCGAGGACCACGATGCCAACCGCGCCTCCGCCGACCGCGATCCCGGTCGTTCGGCCACGGCGACGGACCTTGCCGCCGCTGAGCTGGGAGTCGTCGTTGAAGGTCATGCCGTCGAAAATAGCGCGCGGCGCGTCGACCGCGCGCAGGCTTGCGGCTAGCCCCAGCGCGCGACGCGCGCCGAGCGGATGATCTCGAGTAGCGCCTCCCGAAGCGGCCCGTCCTCGCGGGAACCCGGGAACAGATCCACCTCGAGCCGGTGAGCGCGACGCCAGGCGGCACGTCCCGCCGAAGTCAGCGACACGAGCTGACGGCGGCGATCAGCGGGGTCGGTGGTGCGTGTGACGTGGCCTTCGCGCTCGAGACGCTCGAGAGTGCGCGACATGGTCTGCACCTCGACATGAGCGGCCGCAGCCAGCTGTTTCTGCGCGACCGGCCCCGCGTGAAGGAGGTGCAGGACGATCAGGCCGGCATGCGTCAGCCCGATCTCGGCAAGGGCGCCGTGGCGGGCGTGCTCGACCATCCGGGACGCGGTCGAGAGCAGACGGCCCGTGGGCCAGCCCTCCATCGCGGAGGAATCGTCGACACGCATCTGCTCAGGCTATGTCCGCCGCTCCTTCACATGCTGCGGCAGGCGCCGGACGAACCGCTCAGGGCGCGAAATGGTCGGTTGCCTCGATCAGCGCGTCGAGGATGCCCGGCTCGTCGAACGCGTGCCCAGCATCCGGGATCATCCGGAAGTCGGCTTCGGGCCAGGCGACGTGCAGGTCCCACGCCGTGAACGCGGGGGTACACATGTCGTAACGACCCTGGACGATCACGGCGGGAATGTGGCGTAGGACGCCTGCATCACGGATCAGCTGACCCTCCTCGAACCAGCCTTTGTGGACGAAGAAGTGGTTCTCGATCCGCGCGAAGGCCAGCGCGAAGTCGGGGTCGGACCAGGTCGAGACCAGCTCCGGCTTCTGCAGGAGCGTGATCGTCGAGGCCTCCCACGTGGTCCAGGCGACGCCCGCTGGGCCATGCACGGCGGGGTTCGGGTCGTGCAAGAGGCGATAGTAGGACTCGATCAGGCTGCCGCGCTCGGTCGCCGGGATGACGGCGGTGAACTGCTCCCACAGGTCCGGGTAGATCGCGGCGGCGCCGCCCTCGTAAAACCACTCGAGTTCGGCGCGGCGAAGGGTGAAGACGCCGCGCAGGATGATCTCGGTGACCCGCTCCGGATGCGTCTCGCTATAGGCCAGCGCGAGGGTCGAGCCCCAGGAGCCGCCGAAGACGAGCCAGGACTCGACGCCGAGGTGCTCGCGGAGTCGCTCGATGTCGGCGACGAGATACCACGTCGTGTTGGTAGCGAGATCGGCGTCAGGTTCGCTGGCGTGCGGAGTGGAGCGGCCGCACATCCGCTGGTCGAAGAGCACGATGCGGTACTTCTCGGGGTCGAACAGTCGGCGATGGGCGGGTGTCGTTCCGCCCCCTGGCCCGCCGTGCAGGAAGACGACGGGCTTACCCTCGGGATTGCCCGACGCCTCCCAGTAGAGCTGATGGCCATCACCGACATCGAGCATGCCGGAGTCGTACGGTTCGATCTCGGGATACAGAGTTCGCATAGGCCGCACCCTACTGACCGCAACGAGCGGACCGGGCCATTTGACCCGGTCAGCCCTCGGATGGGGGGAGTCGCGATACTCCGCCGCGCGACCACCGCGGCGGGCAGTGACGCCTCCGCACGGCAGCCCTGCCGTGGCGAGCGCTACAGTCGCGGCGTTCCGACCAGAACGCGGATCACTCCAGGAAGACTCGGACGGAGCGCCCCAGCACGACTCCCTCCGACGCCTACTGGTAGGCGAGGCGCCCGATCAAGGAGCCGGGCCGCTCCCCATCCTCGGAGTGGGGTTGGCCACCATCATGAGCGGTGAAGTGAAAGGTCATCGCGTCGGCATCATCGACCGACCACGTGCCACTCAGTATCCATCCCTTCCCGATCGAGACAGTCGTCGACGGCGCATCCGAGGTGATCCGTCCATTCGGGACGCCATACGGCCACCCGACAACATCACCGGCAGCGGTCCTCAACGACATCGAAGGTAACCGCGGACGTAGGCAGGTCACTCGAGTATCCGTTCCCACTGAACCCACGCGACAAATCCTGCGGCACCGGCCACGCCCGCCCAGCAGCGGGCGAACAGGGACCATTCGCTGTCTATCGCGTTCTGGCGGCGGGCGCGGATCGCCGCGATGATCGCGGCTCCGGCGAAGCCGATTGTCAGGCAGCTTGCACCTATGGCGACGAGGGCCTTCATAGCCAAACGTCCATCGTCACGGGATCGGTGGGCAGCGGCTTCGAAGTCGGCTCAACACATACGCGGATGCCGCGGCCGCCGACCGCGATGAGAAGCCAGCCATAGCCGGAACGCTCGAACTCATACTCAGATTGCGGGTCCCAAGCGGGCGGGTCCCGCCAGGACGTGAGCATCGACTGCTCCGCGATTGACAGAGGCACCGCCGACGTGAGTAGAGGCATTTCCACGCCGGGGAGAGCACCGGAGAGCTGGACGCCGGTGCGCTGCCTCGTGTGTTTCATGTGGCCGGTTCCCCTCGTTGTGACACCGGTAATCCAACCAGGTAATGCCCGTATGGACACTCAACGAGTGCCCATACGGGACACTGGATGTCTACGCTGGTGGCAGGTGACCGACGCCGACCTAGAATCGTCATGTGGACGTGGAATTGACGAACGTCAACGCCGTGATCGGCGAGGCCGTCAAGAGCGCTATCTTGAACACCGGTTCCACCGTGAAGGCCGCGGCTGAAAGAGCTGGCCTCCCTTATCGGACCGTGCTTCGTTACATCAAGGGCGAACGGGACATGCCCGTCCCTGTTCTTCTTGCTCTTGTGCACGCCACAAATGCTGATTTGGACGCCCTCGTGAAGCAGCTTCGCGGTCGAGTGGTCTTCAAGGAGATGGGCAACTACGTTCCGGACGGCAATTCCATTCCCGCCGAGGAGTTCAGTTCTCTGCATCCCGACGAGGTGGCTCGTCGTCTCTCACTCGTGTTCAGTTCACGAGGCCTCGACGTCACGACCTCCCACACCAAGGTCCCCGAGGCCCTCCTCCAGAGTGAGGCCTCGATTGATCGTCAAGAGTGGGGCCTGCTCATTGCCGGGCGGCTCCCCTCTGCGCCGCGCGTCGATGTGCTCTTCGCCGTGGCACAAGCACTCGATGTCGACCCCGTCTACTTCCTTCGTGACGACCCGGAGCTGGTTGAGGCAGTGGAGGCGCGACTCGAATTTGACAGTGCGATGCTCAACCTCCGTATCGAGCGCGTTGCGGCCCGGTCACTCGGCACGATCCAGCCCGCTGAGCTGCGCGGCATCGCCGCCGTCGTGTCAGAAATCGTCACAGAGCTGCGCCGATAGCGCGCCTCACCTGTCCTGTCGGGTGGCGCAGCTGCGCTCCTGGCCGGAATGCCGTCTACGGTAGATGCGTTTCTCCCGGCCAGACGTGAATGGAGTCCATCAATGCCGTCAGACTCGGCGGAACAAGGACGCGGCCGATGGAGGATGCTTCGCCGCAACGGTCAAACCCGGAGCGGATCGGTCGTTCAGGCCGCCGACCAGTTCGTGGCCAAGCTGGGCTTCCCGGCCGCCGCGACTTGGGATGATCTCCAATCGTCCGTCGAGAAGGTCTACGGCAAGCCCGTTTACCTGATCGCCTCCGCCAGCACTGCTTTGAAGACCGTCACTGGCCTATGGATCGACACAGCCGAGTTCGGCACCATCGTTTGCCGAGAGAGCGACGAGCTGCACTACCAAAGCCAGAACGCATGCCACGAGCTGGCACACATCCTCTTCGCCTACGCCCCCGACGCCTGGTTCAGCGAGCAAATCCCGCGCCTGATCCACCCGGACCGCAGGCACGGTGCCGCGCACCTCTGCGCGCCGACCGACGACCCGGACAGTTCAGAAGCCAAGGCGGAAACCGCTATCGAGCAAATAGCTTTTGCAATGGTCCGCCGCATCCAGACGCTCAATCGAACAAGCGAGGAAACGTACTTCGGATGATCGAGCAGGTTTGCCTCGCCCTCCTCATCGCGCTGGTGCTTGTCCGCGCACCCCGCGCTGCCGCAAAGCCTGCCGCCCGGCCCGCGTTCTGGGCCACGGTCAGCGGTACCGTCTCGCTCACCACCTACGGCTTCCCGATCTCGTTCTACAGCTACGACGCCCTGTTGGGCGGCTCCAACGTCATCACTCTCGTTCGCGACCTCGCGGCCACTTCGGCGTTCTGGTTTTTCCGCGAAGCGCTCGGTCTCCATGCCGGCGGGCAAGGCCGCATCGCCAGCCGGTGGGAACTCACGGTCATGTTCGGCTCGTACATCGTCCCGTTCCTACTCATCCGGGACCGAGGAGAGACCAGCGTCGATTTCATCATTGACCGCCTCGACCAAACCGCCGTCTGGCTTTACGGCTCGGCCTACATGACAACCCTTGTATGGCTCGCCGTCTCCTCGATCCTCAATGCACGGCTGAACTGGCGCGGAATGCAACTGGTGTTCATTATCGGCTCCGCCGTCACCACAGCGGGATGCCTCATCGAAATCGGATTCCTCACGGCGTCTCACTTCGGATACGGCGGAGACACCTTCCGTTACTCCGCTTGGAATGCCTCCGAGATTCCGTTCTTCCTTGGTTTACTCATCGTCATGTCGGGGATCGGATGGATAGCCATCGTTTTGCCTATCGGACACCGACTCGTCGTCATTCGTGCCTCACGAGTCGCAGCCCGATACAAGCTGATCCAGCGCCCGGGAATCACCACTTACCTCAGTGACCGACGGCTGATCGCACACGCTCAGCACGTTCTCGTTATAACCACCAACGCGGAAGTTCGCGGGGACGTCGCATTCACCGACGCTGACCGCCACGCGACCGCCCGAGTGCGCTCGCTCATCGCCCACGACTACGCCTTCACTCCTCGGGTCATCGGCAGCGGATTCCGGAAGGCGGCGTAGGGACGTGGGCTTCCTCTGGGTCGCAATCCCGGCTGTTGTGTTCGGCGCAGCCGGCGCAGCGCTCGTCGCCACCGTGGGACGCCGCGTTGTCTCTCCCCAGCGCAGTCGACCGACGCCGATCCTCGCCGTACCTGCGCCCGACCGCATCGTCCTCGGCGTCACGCCCATATCGAAGCAGGACGGCACTCTCGGGCTGCTCTACGACGACGAGGCCCGTCACGCCGTGCTCGGTCCGATCGTCCGGGCCGGAGCGGAGGGCATCGAACGCGCCCTCACCCTCGATGTCGACGCGTCCTCGCCCGCTGCCGGCTCTCTGAGCCGCCCCATTGGCAACGTGTTCGCGACCGCGCGAGACGTCGATGACCGCGCCCGCGAGGTCGTCGTTCGCACCGAGTTAGGCGAGGCACCAGCCTGGCTCTTTCCCGGCGAGAGCGATGCTGCACACACGTGGGCTATCCACATCCACGGCATCCTGTCGGGCAGAGATGCGACCTTCCGCTCGGTGCACACCCTCAGAAACACCGGGTACACGTCACTCGTCCCGTCCTTCCGCGGCGACGGAGAAGGCCCACCAGCGCCTCTTGGAGCGTTCACGCTCGGGCAGACAGAATGGCCTGATATCGAGGCGGCGATCACTTTCGCGGTCGCGCAGGGAGCACAGCGGATCGTGATCGTCGGCTGGTCCAGCGGCGCCTCCATGGCCCTGCGCCTTGCCACGGACTCGGCGCACCGTTCAAGCATCGCCGGCCTGATTCTCATCTCCCCCGTCCTCAGCTGGCGCAACAGCGTGCTTTACAGCGCCATGAACGTCGGCATTCCCCGCATCGTGGCCGCAGCTGCCATCGCGGCATTGAGCAACTCGGTCTTCAGTCGGATGCTCGGGTCACCGATCTCCCTCGATTTCGGCGCTCTCGACTGGACCGGAGAAGGAACCTCGCTCCCGGTCCCCGCACTCGTGATCCACTCCGAAGGCGACCGCACCACGCCGATTAGGGATACGCGCACGTTCAGCGAGGCCCACGACAAGGCGACCCTGGCTGTCATGGATCCTGCCGGCCACGCCCTTGAGTGGAACTCCGACCCGGAGCGCTTCGAGGCCATCGTGCGCACCTGGTGCAGCACCACACTCTGACCGTCTCGCCCCAGAGGACAGGGCTTGAACGAGCCTTTCGAGCATACGTCCTACTGTTCGGTTGGGAACAAGCCGATGCTACGAACGCCGCTGTCACTGAGCGGCCGGCCGCTGAGGGCATCGTCAGGGCAACGAGGAGACCCCGAACACCAATCGCGCCCTCAATGCAGCTCCAACCTCGTGCATCTGCCGCCGGCCGAGGGGCAGTACGGGCCCTAGTTTTGCCACCACCGCTTCTCTGGGATCGGATTGGGAAATCTTCCGCCCAACGAGAGCCACTTACGCCCAGCCGTTGGCAGGCGCGTCAGCCCGACCGTCGCATTGGACCCTCATCAGACGCTCGGGACCGCCACTGAACGAAGTGATTACTCCCGGAGACGTAGAGAACTGTCCGTCGGTGGCAATCGGAGGCGCACTGTGGCCATTAGCACCTCCGGTCCCGCCTCGGCCTCGGGGGTGCATGTGCCGCCACTCGGCTCGCACCGATTCTAATAATGGCGACTGTAAAGAAGGGGGCACGGCGGCATGCTCCCTTCCTTCCTCGCAGTTAGCAGGTGATGGCGCCGAGGAAGCCTCCCCCGGCTGCACCGGCAACACCACGACTGGACACGCAGTGGCCCCACTCATCCGAGGCCCAGTCGCTGTTGAGGCGGACCGTTTCCCCGCTGGCGTTGACGGTGAAGCGGAATGTCACCGTGTTTGTGTCATCGACAGACCAGATACCAGCCGCTGTGCGCCCCTTTCCGACAGGGATGCTCGTCGGCAACGCATCGGAGGTGATCGTTCCATCCGTAACACCGACGCCGCCGCCCGCTAATTTCACCGGCCGCGCTCCCCCTCCCACGTCGAACGTCACTGTCGAAGCGGAGCCACCCGTCATCGTCAGCACCACCCTTCCGGCGGGCGCGTCGTGCGCGAAAGACGCATCCGCAGCAGATGCCGCCATGACGGGGCCGGCGGTCAGCGCTACCGCCACGACCACCGTCGCCGCGACCTTCGTGCAAAATTTCATCATGATCGATTTCCTTTCCTGATAATTTCGGGGAGCGCTGACGGTGAAGGAGGTTCAATACCACCCAGCCGACCAGGAAAGTAACCGCAACAGCCACGGCAGTGATCACAACGTTCCACGGATCGCGTGCACCCACCGCCGCCGAGACGACACTTCCGACTGTCACCCCCACGAATGAGATTCCCATAGACCCCCACGGCGTGAATTTCCTCGTTACTGAAGTCCGGTCCCGCTGATCGCTCATGTCCGGTCACTCCTCCAAGTTGTGAATGTTGAATCCGGTTTAGCGACCTCATCCAGGGGCGGTCAACCGAATGTGGTGCTTCTCAGGAGCTTGGGACTGCCCGCGCATTGCTGACGCGGGCGTCCCGAGGAACGCACCCGTACGGGCGGGGTGTCGCCGCCGCGATACCTCGCAGTCGGTAGATCAGTGGTCAGACGCCCTCTCGTGGTGATGCGTCACCACTTCTCCCCTCGCGGCAGCGCGAGCGCGACACCGACCGAGGCTGTAGCACGCGCGTCCGCCCGGTACACGATCGAGCGGCCTTAAACTTCGTTCGATCCAGACCCCATACCGGATTACTTCGTGACCGGCGATGCAGTCGAGATCTACTCCGCAAGTTCAGGTGATGACCCATCGACATTCACGCGCGTCGTTGATTGGGGATGGGCGGACGAGGATGCGTGTGACGCGGGCGCCTTTAGGCTCCATGGACTTCTACCGCCTAAAAGGAAACCCAGCCGACGAAGCGGGCACTCGAGAAGACGTAATTCTGCGCACCAATCTATAAGATAGCGGAGAGGTGTGGTTATGCAAAACGATGGAAATAGAAGATTCAGGCGATCAGTAGCAGAACTCGTTTTCTCATTCGCGAACTGACTTAAGGGAATGGGGCACGCAGCACACCTGCGGCGGGCCCCACAGCTATACGAGAAGTGTGTCAATAGAGGTGCCCTCAGCGGGCATTTCATCCGGCGGGCCATCTAAGACACCACGATGCCCGCGATTCCGCGCCGAGCGACGCGCCCTCGCGGTGTCGCGATGAACGATTCTCTTGCGGGACACCTCGCCTTCCGGCTAACGGCGGATGAGAAGGGCGCGAGCGGTGCCGTAACCAGTGACGCTACTGAACCAGCCTCGTGAGGGTCCGGATGTCGGCGGCGAGCAGCTCCGGCTCCTCGTGTGGGGCGAAATGGCCGCCGCGAGGCATGCGCGTGTAGCGAATGACGTCATACGTGCGTTCCGCCCAACTGCGCGGCGGGTGCGTCAGGTCTGCGGGGAAGATCGAGATCGCGGTCGGCACCGAGACGCGTCCGACCCGAGCAGTCCGTCCGGTCGCGTACTCCCAGTACGGGCGGAGGGATGTCGAGATCGAGTCGGTGAACCAGTACAGCGACGCGAGGGTGAGCAGGTAGTCGTCGTCGAAGCGGATCGAGAGGTCTCCTCCGCAATCGCTCCAGGCGCGGTGCTTCTCGAGGATCCAGGCGAGCAGACCGACCGGAGAGTCCGACAGTGCCGGAGCCAGGGTGAGCGGCCGGGTCTGCTGCTGATGCTCGTAGGCGCCCTCGATGTCGGACCATTCCCGTACCTCGTCGAGATAGGAGCGCTCTTCCGCGGAGAGGGAGTCGTCCTCCACGTGCTGTGGTGAAGCGACGGCGAGCAGGTGGATGCCGGCGACCGCCGCGGGGTGATTCTCGGCCAGCCGCGAGGTGATGCCCGCGCCCAGGTCGCCTCCGTGGGCGACGTAGCGAGCGATGCCCAACTCCTCCGTCATCAGCCGATGCCAGAGGTCGTGGGTTTGCTCGTCCAGCCGCGGCCGCTGCGGCGAGAACGGGAAGCCCGGCAGCGCGGGGACGACGACGGTGGCCGCGTCGGCTGGATCGCCGCCGAACCGCGATGGGAAGGCGAGGCGCTCGGCGAGCGGAACCAGTTCCAGAGCGGAGCTGGGCCAGCCGTTGGTCAGCACCACCGGAAGCCTGCCCTCTGTCTCGGCTTCGAAGCGGAGGTAGGACAGAGGTGTCCCATCGAAGTCGGCCTGCGACCAGGGCAGCTCGCGCATCCGCCGCTCCTGCGTCGGCCAATCGAACTCCTCGGACCAACGGCGGGCCAACCGCCGCAACTCGGCTCGGTCCGTTCCTGCCGACCAGCCCTCGACCGGCCACTCGGGCGACCAGCGGGTCCGGCGGATGCGATCCCGCAGGTCGGACCACTCCTCCGACGACACTGTGGGGACGGGCCGCGACGTTCGATGCTGCTTCATCGCTCGACCGTAACGCCCGAGAACGGACACGAGGCGTCGCACCCCGGTCCGGTCTCCGTTGAGGCCCCGGGACCAGACGTGACCGCACGCCATCCTCCTGAGTTTCCTGAGCGCAGTCCTTTCGCGCGTTCACGAGACGGTCCGCTTGCGAAGGACAGGATGTGTCCTCATTGCTCCGTACTGTCGCCGCAGTGACTCGATCGATCAGACGATTAGCACCCGAGCGAAGGACGACTTCATGAGCGACCAGATCCATCCGTTTCGGATCGAGATACCGATGAACTCGATCGAGGACCTCAGGAGCCGGCTCCGCGCGACCCGCTTCTCGCCCCCGCTGCCGGGTGACGACTGGCGCACCGGAGTCCCGGTCGGGTACCTACGTCGGATGACCGAGTACTGGGCGGAGGAGTACGACTGGGTTGCTGCGCAGGCAGAGCTGAACGAAATCCCGCAGTTCACGACCGTCATCGAGGGTCAGACGATCCACTTCCTCCACATTCGGTCGACCGTGGCAGGGGCGCTTCCCCTACTGCTCACTCACGGCTGGCCGGGATCCTTCGTGGAGTTCGTGGACCTCATCGGGCCGCTCACCGACCCGGGATCGCACGGTCGACACCCGGCGGACGCGTTCGATCTGGTGATTCCTTCGCTCCCCGGATTCGGGTTCTCGAGCCCGGTCGCGGAAGGCGACTGGGATGCCGCCAGGATCGGACGGACGTGGGCCGCGCTGATGGAGCGTCTGGGCTACGACCGGTACGGCGTCCAGGGTGGGGACATCGGGGCGGCAGTCTCGCCTGAGATCGCCCGGTCGGCACCTGAGGCCGTGGTCGGCGTGCACGTCAACGGCACGCTCGGGACGCCGTTGCGGGCCCCGACCGAAGCCGACCTGGCCACGTTGACGCCGCTGGAACTGGATCGTCTGGGGCGGGTACAGACCTTTATGCAGGAGGAATACGGCTACATCTCGATCCAGTCCACGAGACCCCAGACACTCGCGGCGGGCCTCACCGATTCACCGGCGGGCCAGCTCGCGTGGATCTTCGACAAGTTCCACAAGTGGACGGTCCCCTCCGAGGCGCTGCCCGAGACAGTCGTCTCACTCGACCGCCTCCTCACCAACGTGTCGTTGTACTGGTTCACGGCGACCGCCGCCACCGCCGCCTACATCGGTTACGCACAACACTCCGCATGGGGAGCTGTCAAGGAGCCCTCCGGCGTACCCACCGGCGTGATCATGTTCGCCCATGACGTCGGCATCCGCCGGTACGCCGAACGAGAGAACACCATCACCCGCTGGACCGACGTTGCGGACAGGGGTGGGCACTTCGCAGCTCTCGAAGAGCCGACACTGCTCATCCAGGACCTGACAGAGTTCTTCCGCCCCCTCCGCCCCCTCCGCCCGCTCCGCCCCCTCCGGTGAGTGCAACGGGCCGACCCCTCAGGAAGGGCCGGCCCGCCTCCCTTACTCACGGCCCGCTCGATCGGCCTGTCTCGCGACCCGGCGGAACGCAACCCGCAACTCGTCCGGCTCGATGACATCAATATCCGACTGCACAAGCAGAAGCCAGCGGGCTATCGACTCGTACGTGTCCGCTCCCGCTCGGACAATCGTGACCCCGGGTGACTCCTCCTCCACGACTCCCCAGGCCGGCGCCACCCACCGACTCACCGCCTCTCTCGGCGCGTGCACTCGGACCGTTGCCGTGACCTGCTGCCACCCGGCAGCGAGCTGCCCCGTCACCCACTCCTCGACATTCCGACCCGGGAACTCGTGCGACCGCGCAGGGAAGTCCATCACCTGCACCTCGGAGACACGGTCCACGCGGTAGGTGCGCCACTCGCCGGCGTCGATATCGAACGCGACGAGATACCAACGCCGAACAGTGTTCACCAGAGAGCGAGGGTCGGCGCGGCGCACAACCGTCTGCCCATCCTGTTTCGTGTAGCAGAATTCCAGGCGACGGCGCAGCTGACATGCGCGTGCGAGGTCACCGAGCAGACCAACGTCGACCAGGCGATCATCGACCGGTTCGAGAGCGTCCACAGGGACGGAGAGGGTCACCTTCGACACGGCGTCGACCACCCACCGCACACGCGGAGACAGCGACAAGACGAGCTTCCCGAGGGCACTGCCTGCTCCGAGACAGCCCTCCCGTCGATCGTCGCCGAGACGCCGACCGTCACCGCGCCCGCAGGCGCATTCGCGTGACGGGTCGTGAAGGAGGTGGTGGAAGCACCGATGGTCTATAGTGAAGCTACGCCGTGACTGCGTCGATACTTGCAGGTTTGAGTGAACACTCATCACGGCGTCTTTTTTCAGCGGTGCGGAACCCGGACGAGCCCGTATCCGTCGATACTCCCCGTTGGGGAGCGGCGGAAGGCCGATTCAAGTTGGGAAGCAAAGCGCTTGTCGTCGCGGGCCTCTGATCGGAAGACGGCTCCGGCGACCAGGTCTGCGAACTGTGTACCGGGGCTGTGGTGTGAGGCCGCAATGAACAGTCCCTCGATTAAATTACTGTAGTTAGCCGTATTCTTGCCGCCGGCGAGCAAATTCTGGTGAAACTCCTTGAGGCGGTCATCCTGGTCGTTATTTCGATTGTCGGCGACGATCATGCCGTTGACACGCACTCCTGCTAATCACTCAAGGTCTTGCAAGAAGTACTGGAAGCGCTCGCTGAGTTTCTTGAATGCGTCGTGGTAAAGGTCATCGGCATCCCTAATGTGGATCTGCTCATACGCACGAACGGTGTCGACCACCACGGCAATGACCTTCACCGAGTTGTACTTCGTTATTGCAGCAAGCAAGTGAGAGCGAAGCTCCTCCTTCGCGACGGCATCCAAATGGCTGAGGGCGTGAGGCCGTGACCCGGCACGAGACGGAGCAAAGTATCGCCATTTGATCTCGCCGACGACGTTGTGGCGCGACTTCCCCAGCTCAAGGTCGGCACGGATCTTGGACCACACGTCCTCCGGAATGATGACGCCGGCCAGCACGAAGATCGCGTTGCTAGGCGCTTGCACGGGGGCCGGAGCGGTACCGCTCTCGTCGACAAACATGATGTGCACGCGGGCAACTCTATTGGGTCGTCGCTGATGCTCTTCACATTCGCCGCGACCAGACTGACACCGCGCTCACAAGCGAGTAGTTGGCGGTGGTCGGGGCTATGTCGACGGCGCCGGCGGTGAGCACCTGGCGGCGACGCACGATGTCGGCGTCATGTTTCGGGTGCGCGCCGACCGCTATGGCGGCTTCACTTCGAACGTCCGCGACGTCGTCTCCCACATGGACTGATCATCCGCGCGAATCAGGACACCCGCTGTCCCCAGGGAGCCAGACGAGGTTCGAGATCGCGAGCCAGCCGTCTCTCGCGCGCATCTGCCCGCCTGAGGTGCAGCCCAGCCGGACGTGAGAACACGGGCCGGAATCCGCCCAACTAGAGCGAGATCCGGTCACATCGTCACCTCCTCGCGGAGAATCACGGAGTCCGACCTGACACAAGAGTGGTGCCCGGAAGATACACGAATCACCCATCTCGTCGTCGTCTCCTGACGTCGGCGCCTGTCCCGAGACGGCGCCTGCGCCAGAGCTACTCTTCGGGGCATGCCTCTCGCTCTCGTGACCGGCGCTGCTCGCACGAACAGCATTGCCGCCGGCATCGTGCCTCGCCTGGCTGCTGACGGCTGGACCGTCGTGACCAGCGATCTACACGCCGGCGACGTCCCCTGCGACCTATCCACCGCCGACGGCCCCGCGAAGCTGATCGCGGAAGTCTCCCGCATCCACGGGCCGATCACCGCTCTCGTTCTCAGCCACGCGCACGATGTCGAATCAGGGATCCTCGACACCACCGCCGAAAGCCTCGACCAGCACTTCGCCGTCAACGCCCGCGCCGCCCTCTTGCTCATCGCCGCATTCGCGCGGCAGATTGGTGCCACCGGCGGCGCGGTCATCGCGTTCACCAGCGACCACACCACGGGGAACCTCCCCTATCCACGTGTGCGGGGGGGGTCTGCGCTCCGCACGACGTGAGGTGGCCGCGGTTGTCGAGACGCGTGCCCCGCCCTTCCGAGCACGTATCGCGCCCTACCTGTTTTGAAGCCATTCCGGACCGAGATCCTGCAGCCCGTAACCGCGGGGGTAGACCGAAGAACCGGATACTCCCGGGATGAAGCCGGGCCTTGGGTGTCGCCGGCGCCGAGCGCGCACGAGAGACATGGATGCGTAGACCGCCTTCGCGAAGAGAGGGTGCACCGCAGGGAGATGGAGTGCGCGAGCGACGGCGTCATCGTCGATCAGCGCCGCGAGGATTCGAGACCCGAGCGGACGCAGCGGCGCGGGGAAACGGTCCACGAGCACGGCGAGTGTCGCTCGCATCAGTGATCTGGAGGAGTTGCTAGGGGCGACGTTCTCTGCCTCGTAGGCGGTGTAGAAGCGCTCTGCGGCGTCGTAGGTGCTTGCTGGCTGGGCGATGCCCATCCGCCGACCGATCTCCGCGAAGGTCTCGGCAAGAGAGTCCCGTTCCGACCTAGAGAGCGAAGAACCGCCGTGGGAATCGATCCATCGGGTCGGAACGACGACGAAGGACTGAAGCACGTAGTGGAAGTCGTCTGGCAGGGCCTGCACGCGCTCGTGAGCGCGTACGAGGAGGTCGAGGGCCTTCTGACCACGCGGCGAGCTGAGGCCATTCACGACGATCTCGAGAGTGATAAGCGCAGTGTCGTAGGACCGCTTGCGGGGTGAGCGCCCGATTTCGCCACTCGCCGACAGGTGATCGGCGATGCGTGGCACCGCGAAGGAGCGGTAGTACGCAAGGAAGAAACCGACACGCATGTCGAAGGCTCGTCGGCAGACGATGAGATCTCGAGCGACCGCCTCCGACTTGAGGTAGGCCTCGCTCAGACCATCATCACGCTGCTCCACACCTCGATCGTAGATTGAATGATGAGTTGTTCGCAGTTTTGAGGGAGTGGGAGGCGATTGATGAGGTGATGACGTCTCGACGAACGCGCGTGGCCCGACAGCTGCGTCTCAAAGGGCTATCCGGGATTCGGGCGCTCCGGGGCCTACAGGCATCCGGAGGAATCCGTCGCGTTCGGAAAGCGAGACGGGCGAGCTTCCCGGAGCGCGCGACGTCGTCCGTACCGCTCATCGGGAGCCAGCAGCACGAGCGCGCCACGTACGGAGCGCTCAGCTCCGCCGAGGCAGCCTTCCCGTCGATGGTCGCCGAAGCGGCATCTGCATTTGCGCAACACATTCGTGCTCCGCGATTCGACGGCGCGGACGGAGTGACTAACGCCCCTCCCCCTCCCCGCCCGCGAGATGCTTCTTCAGTACACCTCCACCGGCATGTCGCGTACCGAAGAGGCATCTCGCGGGCGGTTTTAGCGGCGCTTCTCGGGGGTGGGGAGGGTGCCGGCGGCGCGGGCAGCGGCGGACCAGGCGTGCGCCTCCTGCTGACGCGTCGCCTCGGCGCCGGTCGCGATGGCGGCACGGACGTGCTCGGGGGCGTAGCCGAACGCGGCGACGAGGTCGGCGGCGTGCGGGCGGATGCGGGCAAGCAAGCGGTCGATATAGGAGGTGACAGCGAGCGCACGCTGCGAAGAAAGTCGGCCGTGGATGAGGTACCAGTCGAGGTGCTTCTCGATCAGGCCGAGCCCGAAGAGGTCGCGGAGCCACGTGAGGACTGTGCGGGTGCCCGCATCCTCGATCCCGTCGAGCGCCTGCGTAAACGCCTCCCACTGGAGCAGTTCCGCGTGCGCGCGGGCGGCTTCGATCAGCTCGTTCTGATTCGCGTTGAACAGGCGGGCGGCCTCGTCGGCAGAGAGTTTCGACGCCGGGCGCAGGCGCGACGCGATGCTCGAGACCATGCTCTCGACACGGCCGGTCAACAGCTCGCGCTGGTCCTCCCGTAGCTGTCCGACGGAGCGGGCCGTCGATCCGCGGTCGGCGACGACCTGGGCGAGACGCCGCAATCCGGAGGTGTCGACGGTCGCCTCCGCAACATGGGAGGCAGCGTAGCGCGCCAGATCGGTCGGCTGCGCGTCCTTGAAACGGCGGCCGACATCGGTGAGCAGACGCTTTGCGACGAGCTGAAGCAGCACGGTGTTGTCACCCTCGAACGTCGCGTAGACATCGAGGTCGGCGCGCAGCTGGGTGAGACGGTTCTCGGCAAGGAATCCCGCGCCTCCGCAGGCCTCGCGCGCCTCCTGAAGCGTATCGAGCGCATGCCAGGTCGAGAGAGCCTTGAGACCGGCAGCCAGGGTTTCGAGATCCTGCCGCGACTGCTCCGTGTCGTTCACGCCCGAGAACACTTCGTCGAAGGCGCGCAGCAGCTTCTCGTGCGCGAAGCCGGCAGCGTACGTGGTGGCCAGGCGCGGCAAGAGGCGGCGCTGGTGACGTTGGTAGTCGAGCAGAACCTCCTCGCGCTCTCCCCCGCCCGTGAATTGGCGGCGTTGGTCGCCGTAGGTGACGGCAACGGTGAGTGCGATCTTGGCGGCGGCGACCGAGGCGCCATCGAGCGAGACGCGGCCCTGCACGAGCGTGCCGAGCATGGTGAAGAAGCGGCGACCCGGACTCGCGATCGGCGAGGAGTAGGTGCCGTCTGCGGCGACGTCGCCGTAGCGGTTGAGCAGGTTCTCACGCGGGACGCGGACGCCGTCGAAGTGGAGTCGACCGTTGTCGATCCCGTTCAGCCCGCCCTTGAGGCCATCGTCTTCGCCGCCGACTCCGGGGAGGAACCGGCCATGCTCGTCGCGAATCGGCACGAAGAAGGCGTGGACGCCGTGGTTCACGCCGCGGGTGATGAGCTGCGCGAACACGACCGCCGCGCGCCCATCGATCGCCGCGTTGCCGAGATAGTCCTTCCACGCCGCACGGAACGGGGTCCTCAGGATGAACTCGCCGTCCTCGTACGTGGCAGTCGTGGCGAGGGAAGCGACGTCGGAGCCGTGCCCCGTCTCGGTCATCGCGAAAGCACCCGGGATCTCGAGGCTCATGATGCCGGGCAGCCACTTCTCGTGGTGCGGGCGAGTGCCCAGGTGCAGAACCGCGGCGCCGAAGAGTCCCCACTGCACGCCGGACTTGATCTGGAGCGAGGGGTCGGCGGTGACCAGTTCCTCGAAGCCGGCGATGTTGCCTCCGTGATCGGCGTCTCCGCCGAGGTCGCGCGGGAATGCGCGGTGCACGCCGCCCTCCGCGGCGAGGATGCGCATCTGCTCCGAGACGCGGGCGCGGTGCTCGTTCATCGGGAGACCGTCGAGGCGATGCAGGTCGGCGCGGGCCGTCAGCGCGCGGGTGGCGAGACGCTGTTCGCGCCACGCTCCGAGCAGCGTCTCGCCGAGGGCGGCCACGTCAACGGAAGGGGCGCCGTCGGCATCGAGGCGGGCGTCGACCTCGGAGCCGAGCGAATCGATCGGCGGCGTCGGCGAGATAGAGCCGGTGCGGGAGCGGCGGAGCCGGGAGCGGCCGGTAGCGGCGCGGTCTGCGGCATCGGCGGCGGAGCGAGGGTGGGGAGCGGTACTGACCATGGTGTTCGTGTCCCTTCGACCGTCTTTGGTGGGGACCGCTCCCGGCGCATCGTGCGCCGGCGGGCGCGGCAGCGGAGGCGGTCTGAGCACGGTAGGCCGCGCGGCGCGAGGTCGGAAACGTTCCGTGGCGGGGGCACAAAGGGCGCAGGGCGAAGGCGTCGACGCGTTGTCGGAACCGGCCAGGCACAGGGAGGAGCCCGCTGACGTGGGGCTGGTATGCGTTCGTCGCATTTCGGTGATCGGGAGAGAGGGGTGGCATCTCGCGCCAGGATGAGCGAGAGGAGCCGACAACGGTACGCTCGAGAGATGAGCAGTGGTCGGTTACAGGTTGGCGACCGGGGCTTCACCTGGCCGCAGCCACCTCGTCCCATCGATTTCGTTGCGACCATCATTCTGATCGCTGTGTCCTTCTACGCGATGGGGGTGGTGTGCGCCCTCAGCTCGCTGGCCGCCAACTACCCGGGGCGAGGCTGGGGGCCGCTTACTCACGACGGCCTCCGCTCGTTCTACACCGTCCTCGCGAACGCAGACTGGGTCGTCTACGCAGCGACAGTCCTGCTCGCCATCACGCGGCTCGTTCGGGAGAAAACCGCCTTCTGGGTCGTGCCGGCGGGTGTCGTCGCCTCCTTCCTCTGCGCCCTCGTCCCCTACCTGTTCTTCACCCGTGACTGACGGCGGTGACCGGATCGACGTCGGTGGCCGGGGATATGCGCGCAACGACCGCCGCTGGGATGTCGTGCTGACCCTGGCGCTCCTGCCCCTCGTCTGCTTCGGAGCGCTCCTCGCGACACCGGTGATCATGCCGCCGAACTGGTTTCGGTTTCTGAGCGACGCGAGTGAGCCCCTGCGGCTGACGCGCGAGCCTCCCTCCTTCCTCTCGTTCTCTCTGCAGGTCGTCTTCTTCGTCTCGGTCGCGGTCTCGGCAGCGCGACTCGTCGCGGGGAGGAACGCCTGGTGGGTTCCTGTCACCGCGCTCCTCGTTGAGGGCTGCATCGTCACGTTCGTGCTGGTACGGTGACGCGCCCGAGAGGGTGTCCCGCGTCCGTCTGGCTAGCGTGCTGCACCATGAGTGACGATGACAGCGACTGTTCGGCAGTGGTGCAGAAGGACCGTGTTCCGCGTCCGGGATCGACCGCTGATCTCGTGGTGACGCTGATTCTCCTGCCTGTCGGCTTCGTTCTCACCGCCGCGGTCTCGATGATGGCGCTCGTCGCCGCCGCGCTGGGCGCCGCCTGTACCGGATCCTGCTCCGACTCCTTTGTCAGGACAGTGCGGTTCGTCGTGGCGGCAGCCGTCTGGGTGCCGTTCTTCCTCAGCTCGGGGGTGGCGGTTGTCCGCCTCGCTCGGCACCGGGGTGCCGCGTGGGTGCCCGTGATCGGAGCGGTTGGAGTGATCGCGGTCACCGTGATCGGGTTAGGAGTGGGGCGCAGGTGATGCTGACGAAACCGGACGATGCTCGGCGCGTCGATGACCCTGAGCTTTTCGCCGCCGACCTCATCGCAACAGTGCTCCTGCTGCTCGGTCTCGTCGTCTGGTCACTACTGCGTTCACTCGCCGGTCTGATGCTCGGCATCTGGTCGTCGCTCTGCTGGGCGGAGCCGTGCACGAAGGCGTTCTTCGCTCCGGGCACCGCTCTCGCCCTCGGCGGGTTTTGGCTGATCATCTTCGCGACGGTCGTGGTGTCGGTCCTTCGATTGAGACGGCGCACACTTGCGGCCGTGATTCCCCTCATCGGCTTGCTGGCCTCGTCCAGCTGGTTCGAGTGGCTGGCACGGATGTCGTCGGAACGGTGACGGCGACGACCGGAACCGTCGCTCGCTTCGGAGGCTGAGCGAGCCGGCGGCTGGGCGCGGTTGCTGCTTCATCTGAACCGAGTGACACCTCCGCCTGCGCTCCGGGTCAGTAACTGTCCCAGCCGGGCTCCCAGTCGGGTTCGTCCGGCGGGACCCAGTCGTCCTCGGGCGGCTCGGCGGACGAGACCGGCGGGCGAGCGGGCTCACGGCCGAACGAGGGCGTGGCGCCTCCGGAGCGGGAACCGCCGCCGCGGGCGGGCGGACTGCGACGAGGAGCGGGCGCCTCCTCGCTCGGCTCCGGTGCGACGATCTCTGGAGTCTGCCCGGCGACGACCGCGAGGACCGCGTCACCGTAGGTGAGCAGCTTCTTCTGGCCGACGCCGCCGATGATGCTGAGCGCGTCCATCGTGGCCGGTTCGGTCGTTGCGATCTCGCGGAGGGTCGCGTCGTTGAACACGATGTACGCGGGGACAGACTGTGCCCGTGCCTGAGCGGCGCGCCACTCCCGAAGGCGCTCGAAGAGGGGCTGCGCCTCTCCGGAAAGCTCGGCGACGGCGGACCGGCCGGAGCGCGTGGCTCCGCTTGACCTCGTCGGTTTCTCGGGCTCCTGCCGCAGCTCGACCGTGCGCTCACCACTGAGCACCGAGGCGGAGGCGGGAGTGATTACCAGCGTGCCGAAGCCGTCGTCGTTCACTCCGAGCAGCCCCTGCGCGAGGAGCTGACGGGCGACTCCGCGCCACTGGGTGTCGCTGAGGTCGGCGCCGATGCCCCAGGTGGCGAGGGCATCGTGCTTGTACTGGGTGGTGCGCGGCGTGGTCTTGCCTCGCACGATGTCGATGATGTGGCCTGCGCCGAACTGCTGGTTGCGCTCGCGCTTGAGTCGCACCACTGTCGACAGGAACTTCTGCGCCGCGACCGTACCGTCCCACGAGGCTGGCGGCTCAAGGCAGGTGTCGCAGTTGCCGCAGGCGGTGCTCTGCTGGCCGAAGTAGGCGAGCAGGTTGACCCGGCGGCACTGCACCGTCTCGGAGAGGGCGAGCATGGCGTCGAGGTGCGCGGACATCCGCCGACGATGCGCGAGATCGCCGGGCGACTCGTCAATCATGCGACGCTGCTGAACGACGTCCTGCAGGCCGTAGGCGAGCCAGGCGGTGGAGGGCAGGCCGTCGCGACCGGCGCGACCCGTCTCCTGGTAGTAGCCCTCGACGGATTTGGGCAAATCGATGTGCGCGACGAAGCGGACATCTGGCTTGTCGATCCCCATGCCGAAGGCGATGGTGGCGCAGACGATCACGCCCTCCTCGCGGAGGAACCGCGACTGGGCGGCGGCCCGGACGCGGGAGTCGAGACCTGCGTGGTACGCGACCGCATCGAAACCGGCCGTGCGCAGTGCCTCGGCTGTCGCCTCCACACTCTTGCGCGAGAGTGCATAAACGATTCCCGCGTCGTGCGCGTGCTCGCGGCGGAGGAAGTCGATCAGCTGCTTACGCGGCTCCACCTTGTTGACAATTCGGTACTGGATGTTGGGGCGGTCGAAGCTCGAGACGAAGTGGCGGGCCGCGCCCAGGTGCAACCGGGTGGTGATCTCGCGGTGGGTGGCCTCGGTGGCGGTCGCGGTGAGGGCGATGCGGGGGACGTCGGGCCAGCGCTCGGCGAGTTCGCCCAGAGCGAGGTAGTCGGGGCGGAAGTCGTGGCCCCACTGGCTGACGCAGTGCGCTTCGTCAATGGCGAAGAGAGCGATGCGTCCGCGGGCGAGGAACTGCTTCGTACCCTCGTTGCCGAGGCGCTCGGGGGCGACATAAAGCAGGTCGAGTTCGCCAGCGAGGTAGGCGCGCTCGACGCGGTTACGCTCGCCCGCGTCCTGCGTGGAGTTGAGGAATTCGGCGCGCACGCCGTTGGCGCGCAGGGCGTCGACCTGGTCTTGCATGAGGGCGATAAGCGGAGAGACGACCACGCCGGTACCCGGGCGCACGATCGCCGGGATCTGATAGCAGAGGGACTTGCCGCCACCGGTGGGCATGAGGACGACGGCGTCACCTCCGTGAATGACCTGCTCGACGATGGCCTGCTGCTCACCGCGGAAGGATGCATAGCCGAAGACCTTCTCGAGGATTGCCTGAGCCGCGCTCGCGTCGCCACGGGGCTCCGCCTGGGCGGCGGGCGTGGTGGAAGCGGCAAAGACGGTTGCGGTGGGGTCTGTCACGCGGGGAACTCTACCGGCCGCCTCCGACGCCGCCCCGGGTGCGCGGGGTTCTGTGGAGAGAGGCCCCGAGGGGCGGGTTGTGGAGGGGCGTGCGGGTCGGGTGGCGACGGGGTGCGGCAGGCCAGGACGACGTCAGGCTCGCTGGAATGGCCGGGTTGGGCGAGCCGAGCGAGGTGTGGCGAGCCGAGTGGCGCCTCCCCGGGGTGGGAGCGGGGGTCAGAGGTCGGTGACGGTTCTGGTGTTGCCGTCCCAGAAGCGGATGCCCGCGAGGCCGACCGTGAACGGCTCGCCGAGCAGCGGTACGGCCTGGCCGAGGTGCTCGGCGCGGAGGCGGCGCGAGAGGCTGATGTGCGGCGTCCATGACTCCGGAAGTGACGTCTCGATGCCTCCCGGGACCAGACGCGCGGTGCGGGCGTGCAGCGCCTCGAGGGCCGGCGAGCGGATGACGCCCCAGGCAAGCACGAAGCGGCCAGCGTGCGGGAAGAGGAGGATGGCGACCAGGTCGACGGAGTCGGGCAGCGGGGCGAGCGCGCCCGGGTCGGGAGCGACGAGTTCGGGGCCCGCGACGAGGGTGAGATGTGGGCGGTTGCTCTCCGAGGTGTGCAGGGCGAGGCTCGGGATGCCTGCCGCCTCGAGTGCCTGCCACTGCCCGCGGACGCGCGCCTCCGACTCCGAATCGAGGAGCACTTCGATGCTGCGCATGCTCCCATCCTGCCGGAGCTGAACGCGCGAGTCGCTTACGCGAAAAGCCAAAAGTTGTCGCACTCGGGGGTCGAGTGCGACAACTTTTGGACAGTGGCGAGCGTGCCGACGGGTCGGACCTCGCGCGGGCGCGGGGCTGGCGCGAGAGGCCAAAAGTTGTCGCACTCGGCGTCGAGTGCGACAACTTTTGGATAGTGGGGCGGGGGCCCGAGGGGGCGGAGCGGCGGAGGGCGGGGCGGGGGCGGCGGGCGGCCGCGCTCAGCCCACCGTCACGAGGGCGGCGAACAGCTCGGGGGCGCGGCGGTCCACGATTCGCCCGCCGACGCGGATGCCGACCGCGGCGAGCGCCGAGCCCAGCACCAGCGCCACCGCTAGCGACACCACGCCCGACACCACGTCGCCGCCGATCAGCGAGATCGCTCCTAGCACGATCGACGGCGCCGCAAGCAGGCCGGTAGCGGCCATGCTGCCGAACATCACGACACTCGAGATCACTCCCGACCCGGGCGGCGTCTTCAGCGGGCTGTCCCCCGGCGCCGGCACGGGGTAGACGACCAGCGAGGACGCGACGCTCGAGACGCCAAACCCGCTCAGCACCAGCGCGAGCGACATCCCGAGCACGCCGGGCACCGCCTCCGGACGCCCGGCGTACAGGCACGTGCCGACGGCCACGACGAGCACCGCCGGGATGCCGATGAGGGCGGCGGCGATGACGCGACCGGCGCGATCGGCCGACCCCGTCACTCCTGAACTGACGTGCGCCGCCCACGCGGTGCCGTCGTAGGACACGTCGGCGCACAGGGTGACGCCGAAGATTAGCCCGATGAGCAGGCTCGACAGGACGACAAGCGTGCTCCCGCCGCCGCCGATCACGGAGTAGAAGACCGCGAGCACGACGACCGCGGGCACGACGAGCAGCCCGCGGCTGTATCGGGGGTCGCGCCACCAGTAGCCGAGCGCGCGGGCGGCGACCGCGCCGGTCGGAGTGCCGGGGAACCGAGCGAACAGGCCAAGGCCCGCGGATCCGGAGGCGGAGTGCGCGCCGGTCGCGGCCGGCTCGGCGAGTGCGTGACGCAGCGCTCGCGCCCATGCCCACACCAGCGCGGCGAGGGTCGCGAGCCCGATCAGCAGGCGCGCGACCGCCGCGACCCCGTCGCCCGCAACGACGGAGCCGGGCACGGCCCAGATCGCGCCGAGCGGCGACCAGCCGAGAGCCGTCGCGATGACGGGAAGCACATCGAGGCCGCCGCGGATCACGTTCGTGAGCCCGACGATGAGGGGGCCGAGGAGGATGACGACGACGAGCACGACTCCGCCGATCACTTCGCGGTAGCGGCGGCTCGAGCCCAACCCCGTGGTCAGCGCGCCGATCAGGCGGGAGGCGACCACGCAGATCGCGACCCCGATCACCGCCGAGACGACGGCGGGGAGGATGCCGACCGGGTTGCTCCACCAGGCCGCCGCCGACGCGAGCGCGCCGAGCGAGGTCACCAGTCCGGGGATGCCCGCGAGTCCGGCCGCGGCGAGCCCGAGCATGAGGGTGCGCAGCGGAATCGGGAAGGTTGCGAGAGTGGGCAGGTCGAGGCTCTGGTCGGAGCCGGACACGAAGATCGGCCCGAGCACCCAGCCGAGGATCAGCGCCGATCCGCCGAGGATCACCGCGACGTTCGCGAACGCAGGGTCTGTCGCTCCGAGCGCGACCAGCCCCGTGAAGACCAGGCCGAGCACGCCGATCGCGTACAGGCCGCCGACGATGACGCCGATCAGCTGCCAGACGTTGCGCGTCAGCGAGTTGCGGAGGAGGAGCAGCCGCAACCTCAGGAGATGCGCAACCATGCCGGTCCCTCCTGGTGAGTGCGGCCGCCGACCAGTTCGACGAAGCGCTCCTCGAGGCTGGAGCCGGCGCGGACCTCCTCGAGGGTGCCCGAGGCGAGGACGCGGCCCTCGGCGATGACGGCGACGCGGTCACACATCCGCTCGACCAGGTCCATCGAGTGGGAGGAGACGATCACGGTGCCACCCGAGGCGACGAAGCCGGTCAGGATGTCGCGGATGTTCGCGGCTGACACCGGATCAACGGACTCGAACGGCTCGTCTAGCACGAGGAGGCGCGGGGCGCGCACGAGGGCGCAGGCGAGCGCAATCTTCTTGGTCATGCCCGCGGAGTAGTCGACCACGAGCGTGCGGTCCGCGGAGTCAAGACCGAGCAGCGCGAGCAGGTCGTTCGTCCGCTCGATCACGGTCGACCGCTCGAGCCCGCAGAGCAAGCCGTAGTAGGTGACGAGCTGGAGCCCGGTGAGGCGGTCGAACAGCTTCACGCCGTCGGCGAGGACGCCGATCAGTCGCTTGGCCGCGAGGGTGTCCTTCCAGACGTCGACGTCGTGGATTGTGACGATGCCGTTGTCGGGGCGAAGGAGCGCTGTAGCCATCGAGAGGGTCGTCGTCTTGCCTGCGCCGTTGGGGCCGACGAGTCCGAAGAAGGAGCCGGCGGGGACGTCGAGGTCGATGTCCTTGACCGCTTCCTTCTCACCGAAGCGCTTACGCAGGCCGCGGATGCGGAGGGCGATCTCGCCGTGGCGGCCGGTCGCCTCCGGGGCCGCCCAAGCCGGGGTGGGTTCCGGGGCGTCGGCGGGTGTCGTCACGTCCATGTGTGTCCCTTTCCGGGCCGCGGTGCGCAGCCGCCCGGCCACAGTAGACGCACCGCCGTCCGCGCACATCCGTCACACGACGGAGTCTCCTCCACGACGTCCCCCGAACTGAGTTGCCCGAGACTGCGCTCGACACGCCGTGAGCGCCGACCATCTCGGGCATCTCAGTACGGCAAAGAAAGAGGGGGGCGCGTCTACGCTGGGCTCATGCCCACGCTTCTCCTCGTCCGGCATGGGCGTACCACAGCGAATACCGCGGGGATCCTTGCCGGCCGCGCCGCCGGAGTGCGGCTCGACGATGTGGGCCGCACTCAGGCGGCGCGCACAGGAGAGCGGCTGACGGCTGTTCAGCTCGCCACAGTCGTGTCGAGCCCTCTCGAGCGATGCCGACAGACGTCGCGGTTCGTTCTCGAGCGGCAGAGCGGATCGCCGGCGACCGTGATCGACAGGGGCATCACCGAGTGCGACTACGGGCAGTGGCAGGGCCGCTCGCTCCGCGATCTGGCGAAGGAGCCGCTATGGGCGACCGTGCAAAGCCAGCCCTCAGCCGCTGTCTTCCCGGGCGGTGAGGGACTGCTCGCGATGCAGGCGCGGGCTGTCGCGTCGATCCGACGTCATGACGCGGCGGTGGCCAAGGAGCACGGCGCCGACGCGGTGTGGGCGGCGGTCAGCCACGGGGACCCGATCAAGGCGATCCTTGCCGACGCGCTCGGGATGCACCTCGACCTGTTCCAGCGGTTGAGCATCGGGCCCGCGTCGGTGTCGATCATCCGTTACGGCCAGGGACGGCCCGAGGTCGTGGCGATGAACACGGAAGCGGGCGATCTGGGATGGCTGAGGGTCGCCTCGACCGAGGCGACGGTCGGCGGAGGCGCCGGGCACGACTAGGGCGCGGAAGGTCTGCTCGTGCGGAAGGGGCACACCGCAGAGGGGGCAGTCTCAGCACGACCACGTCGCCCTCGCACGAGGGTGCATCGTTGCCCGCTCGTATCAGAGATCCCGCCTGATACGTCAAAGAATGGCGGCGCGAAATTTTACCCGGCCAATGGACAGGGATCTGTTCACCCATCAGCGGGGAGTAGTCGCCGCACGCTTCGCAGGTTCTCGCCGCTTTTCCCGCGGATTATTGCCGCCTTCTCGCCGCCTCCCTCAGCAAGCGAATGCGCACTGAGTCGATACTCATGCCACGAACACGGTTCCTTCCTCTCGGAGGCGATAGCGTCACGCATTAATCAACCGCGCACAGGACCCGCGACAGACACGCCCTCTGCTGCGCAGTTCACGAAACCCGAGAAAGAGAACCATGACCGTGACCCGTTCTTTACGCCGCCGAGTGGCACTTCTCGCCGCCCTCTGCGTGATGGCGACGCTCACGTCCCTCTGGACGACCACTACGGCGGCGAACGCCGTCGATCTTCGCGATCAGATTCCCATTGTGGCAGGCACGGGATTGGAGCTACAAGGCGGCCGTCAGTGTGCGGTCGGCGCTGTGCTCAAGTCCAGAAACTGGATGTCATTCGCGACGCCATACAGACAAGCGACCCGCTACGCCGTCATGGCGAAGCACTGCGTCTGGGTAGGAGCAGAAGTGGAACTCTGGGGCCGGAACGTCGGCACGGTGACCTGGGAATCGCCGACCTACGACTTCGCTCTCGTCACCATTCGACCGTCGACCGCGCAACGTCCGGTGTGCTCCGGCGCCTCTCAGCTGCACCACTGCACCATTCCCGCCGCCACACCGAGAGCAGTCGGCAGGATCATCATCGACAGCCCCTCGGGGCCGCGGTCGGTGCCGATCTCGGGTATCGGAAGTCCCACGCCCGGCGAGCGCTTCTGCACCAGCGGCTCCATAACCAACGTCAACTGCGGATTCCACCCCGCAGGCGTTCCGCCAACGGGGTGGGAAGCCGGCCAGCTGGCGGCCCGATCGACCAACGGCCGAAACGTCGCGCCGGGAGACTCGGGAGCTCCAGTCATGAGCATTGGCGGCACGCTCTACGGAATCGTCATTCAAGCCGGGTACCCCCTCCACCGGGATCTTTTGGCCTATCTGTCGATACACGCCATCTTCCAGGACCTCGACAACGCTTACGCCATCGCGCCAGCCTAGGGACCGCGCAGGTGGGATAAGCGCTGCCGCCCACGGGCGACAGCTATCCCGTGGCGGACGAACACACCTCAGAAAGGCAGTCATGACGTTCACGCGTTCCGTGAGTCGCGCAGTGGCGCTTCTCGCTATTCTCTGCAGTGCGGCTCTTGCGCTCCTTGGTCCGGCCACTCCCGCAGCACGCGCCCAAAGCCTTCGTAATTCAGATCCCGATCGTGGCTGGTACGGCACTGGGGCCGGTCGGCGCTCGCCATCGCACCGTGGGTGCGGTCCTCAAGTCCAGGACGTGGATGTCACTCGTGACGCCGTTGAGACAAGCGACTCGCTGTGCCGTGCTGGCCAAGCACTGTACCGGCGTCGGAAGGGAAATCAGAGTCGGCGGGGAGGTCGTCGGCACGGTGACCTGGGCCTCGCCGACCTACGACGTCGCACTCGCCACGATTCCTCCGTCGATGGTGCAACGTCCTCGATGCGCCGGAGCGTCACAACTGCACCATTGCACCATTCCCGCCGCCACACCGAGAGCAGTCGGCAGGATCATCATCACCAACTTCGCGCGACCAGAGGCGGTTCCGATCTCGGGTACCGGAAGCCCCTCCCCCGAAGAATTCTTCTGCACCAGCGGCGCCGTGAGCTTCGTCAACTGTGGCTATCTTCCCACCGGCGTTCCGCCCGTCGGCTGGGGAGCCGGTGAACTGGCCGCGCGAGCCACCAATGGTCGAAACGTCATTTTCGGAGATTCGGGAGGTCCCGTCATGAGTATCGGTGGCACGCTCTACGGAATGATCGCCTTGGGCGGCTATCCCGTTTATCCGGACATGATGGGCTACCTGCCGATAGAGACCATCTTTCAAGACCTCGGTTATGAGTACAGCCTCGCGCCCGCTGAGGACTGTAGCTCTTCATCGAACGACCGACCAGCACTCAACAGAAAGGCGTCCCATGCAGTCCCTCCGACCACTGCGACGCAGTACGGCACTCCTCGCGGGCGTCTGCGGCATGGTCGCTCTCGTGACTCTCGGTCCCGCTGTACCGGCCGTGCACGCACAGACTCTTCGCGACCAGATTCCGATTGTCTCCGGCACCGCCCTGGAACTGCCGGGAGCCCGATGGTGCAGCGCGGGTGTCGTGCTCGAATCGCGTAGCTGGATCTCACGGGCCTCACCTATTGCTCGCGCCACTCGCTATATCGCACTGGCTCAGCACTGCGGCTCGCTCGGGAATGCCATCAAGGTCGGCGGTACTGTCGTCGGCACAATCACCTGGGTGTCACCGGTCGATGACCTCGAGATACTGACGGTGCCCCCGTCGACCGTGCAGAGGCCCGCCTGTATCGGGGCGTCTCAGCTGCACCACTGCACCATTCCCGCAGCGACACCGAAAGCGCTCGGCCGGATCGTTCTCGGCAGCGGAGGGCGCGAACAACCGGTTCCTGTCCATGGCGCGGGAATACCGGCGGTCGGCGAACGCTTTTGCACCAGCGGCGCCGTCAGCTTCGTCAACTGCAGTTACCGCACTATGGATGTTCCGCCGGCAGCGAGGGGATTCGTACCCGCGACTGCGCGGAGCGACAACGGCCGCACTGTCGCTCCCGGAGATTCGGGAGGTCCGGTAGCGAGCATCAACGGCACAATCTACGGCATCATCCTTTTTCAAGGACATGACGAGCACGCGGGCACAATGGGATATCTCCCGATAGACCTTATCGCGCAAGACCTCGGCTACGGCTACGATCTCGCACCGGCGTAATGGCGGAGCAGGCGACCGATGACACATAGTAGGGATTTCTTGAAGACAATGACCCGATCCATTCGCCGCGCAGTGGCACTTCTCGCTGTGATGTGCAGCTGCGCGAGTGGCGCAGCCCTCCCTCCTTCTGCCCCCGCGGCGAATGCTCAGAGTCTCCGCGACCAGATTCCGATCGTGGCTGGTTCGGCACTCGAGCTGCCGGGCGCTGGTCAGTGCACCGCAGGTGCTGTACTCAGATCTCGAACGTGGATGTCGCTCGCGACGCCGTTCAGGCAAGCAACCCGTTATGTCGTGCTAGCCAAGCACTGTGCCTCCGTGGACGATGAAATCGAGGTCGACGGCCAGAGTGTCGGCACGGTGACCTGGGTATCGCCGACCTATGACGTCGCGCTCGCCACGATTCCACCGTCGACCGTCCAACGTCCGGTGTGCGGCGGAGCGTCGCAACTGCACCACTGCACTATTCCCCCTGCCACGCCGAGAGCAGTCGGCAGGATCATCGTCACCAATTTCTCTCAGCCACAGGCGGTTCCGATCTCGGGTATCGGCAGCCCCTCCCCCGAAGAGCGCTTCTGCACCAGCGGTTCCGTGAGCTTCGTCAACTGCGGCTTCCGACCCGCCGGAGTTCCGCCTGTCGGATGGGGAGCCGGTCAATTGGCCGGCCGGACCCATAATGGTCGTAATGTCATGATCGGAGACTCGGGAGGCCCCGTCATGAGCGTTGGCGGAACGCTGTACGGCATCATCAACCGAGGCGGGTATCCCCGATACCCGGACATGATTGCCTACTTGCCAATAGAGACCATTTTCCAGGATCTCGGATACTCGTACGACATTGCGCCGGCGTAGGTCCTGCGCCGCCGACACATACTCCGATTTAACGATGACGAGAAGGACACCTTTCAATGAAGCTCATTCGTTCACTACACGGCGGCATCGTGTTCGTCGCCATCGTCTGCGTCCTTGCGGCTCTCGGCCCCGCTGTTCCGGCCGCGAATGCACAATCCTCACTGCGCAACCAGATTCCGATCGTCGCCGGCACCGCCATCGAGCTGCCGGGAGCACGATGGTGCACCGCTGGCGCAGTGCTCGAATCGAGAAGCTGGACATCACTCGTCGCACCATTTGCGCGCGCGACCCGCTACGTCGTCATGGCGAAGCACTGCGCCGACATGGGAGAGGCGATCAGGGTCGGCGACGCCGAGGTCGGCACAGTCACCTGGGAATCGACGACGTACGACGTCGAAATAGCGACTGTACCTCCGTCAGCGGTGCAACGGCCTGTCTGTAGCGGAGCGTCCCAGCTGCACCACTGCACCATTCCCTCCTTCACGCCGAGAGCAGTCGGCAGGATCGTCCTCAATCGTGGAGTGGTGCCGCAAGCCGTTCCCGTGACCGGCACAGGAATTCCGGCAGCAGATGAACATTTCTGCACCAGCGGCGCCTTCAGCTGGACAGACTGTCGCTTCCGAATTGTCGACAATCCCCCGAATACGCGGGTCGTCGGCCAAGTCACGGCCCGCAGCCTCAGCGGCCGCGGCGTCGTCCCGGGAGATTCGGGAGGTCCGGTAGCGAGTATCAACGGCACGCTCTACGGCATCATCATCGTTCAAGGGACCGGTGCGAACACAGGCCTGGTGGGGTACCTGCCGATAGAGAGAATCTTCCAAGACCTCGGCTATTCCTATGACATCGCGTCGGCCTAGTAATGGAGTCAGGAGTGTGCAGAACTGCCGCGCCTAAGTCGCCGACGCTGCCATTCCCCGAGTGACGCCGGGTGACGCCCTGGGCGCTAGAGCAACCACTTCATGCACCTGTACGGTGACGATTGATCATCAGAAAGAGACGTCTATGACTAGACTCCGTTCACTTCGTCGCACCGTCGTGGCCCTTCTCGCAAGCGTCTGCGGCAGTGTGGCTCTCGTGGCCCTCGGGCCCGCTGCACCGGCCGCGCAGGCGCAGTCGCTCCGCGAACAGATTCCGATCGTCGGCGGGACCGTCCTAGAAGTGCCGGAAGACCGATGGTGCACCGCTGGCGTGGTGCTCAAATCGAGGAGCTGGCTGTCACTAGCCTCACCCGTCGGTCAAGCGACCCGTTATATCGCACTGGCCAAGCACTGCGCCCGCCTGGGAAGCGACATCTCCGTCAGGGGCACTGTCGTCGGCACAGTCACCTGGGTGTCATCGAGATACGACCTCGAGATAGTGAAAATCCCCCCATCGACGGTGCAGAGGCCCGTCTGCACGGGAGCATCGCAACTCCACCACTGCACCATTCCGCCCGCCATCCCGAAAGCAGTCGGCCGGATCATCCTCCTCGACAGCGCCGGCCGCGAGCAAGTCGTTCCGGTCCGCGGCAAAGGACTCCCGGCGAACGGTGAGCGCTTTTGCACCAGCGGGGCCATCAGCTTTGTCAACTGCAGCTTCGAAACGGTCTACGTCCCACCCAGCGCGCGAGACATGCTCCCCGCGTGCGCCCGAAGTCGCACGACGCGCTCCATCGTCGGTGGAGACTCGGGAGGTCCCGTGGCAAGCACCGACGGCAAAATCTACGGAATTATCCTCCTCGAAGGTTATGGCCCGAAGGCGGGCCTGATGGGGTATCTACCGATCGATCTCATTTTCCAGGATCTCGGCTACACCTATGACCTCGCACCGGCGTAGCGGCAGAGTTGGCCGGTCGCGTAGACGAGGGACGCGACGCCGAGACGACACAGGGCGGCCTCTTCCCCCCGAATGAGGGCGCCACAACGTGCCTACCCCGTCCCTGCGGGAGAAACGATGAGGGGCGAGCCCCCGTCTGAGCCAACACTCACGCGACAATCACGCTGCCCTCGGAACCCAGGCCTCACAATGTCTCGTCACTCTCCGTGACAGAAGAGAACAAGCCAAAGGGCATTCATGACAGTTTCGCGTTCACCGCGCCGCGCCACGGCTATTCTCGCCGGTATCTGCGGCATAACCGCTCTCGCGACTCTCTGTCCGGCTCTCCCTTCGGCGAACGCTCAATCCCTTCGCGATCAGATCCCCGTTGTCGCCGGAACAGCGCTCCAACTGCGCGGTTATGGCTGGTGCACCGCGGGCGCTGTGCTTGAGCCCAGAACCTGGTTGTCGCGTGCAACCCCGATTGGTCGCGCAACCCGCTATGTCGTCCTGGCCAAGCACTGCGCGGGCATCGGGAGTGCCGTCGTGGTCGGCGGTCAGGTCGTCGGCTCGGTGACCTGGAGATCGGCCACCTATGACCTCGCGATAGCGACGATCCCGCCTTCCCAGGTCCAACGACCGGTCTGTAGCGGAGCATCCCAACTGCACCACTGCACCCTTCCCGACGCTACTCCCCGAGCAGTCGGCAGGATAGTCCTGCACAGCGGGCCGCTTCCGGCCACCGTTCCGGTTCCCGGTTTTGGCGTCCCGGCCGTCGGCGAGTTCTTTTGCACGAGCGGCGCCATGAGTTTTGTCCTCTGCGGATTCTCCTCCGTTCCTATTCCGCCGATATCATGGCCGCCTGGCACAGTAGCGGCCGGCACCTACGACGGCCTCATGCCCATCCCCGGCGACTCCGGCGGGCCCGTCGCGAGCTATAGCGGCAGGCTCTACGGCATCATCATCTCGGCGGCAATAAACGAGTACCGGGGTACCCTGGCGTATCTGCCCATTCCTCTCGTCCTCCAGGAACTCGGCTACATCTACGGTCTGGCGCCGGCCTAGCGGTGGCGCGGATGGCGATACTCTCATCGCAAAGAGAGCCGCGACTCTTTCACTGAATCAACATTCATGCCTCCGACAGTCGCCCTTACCCCTGCCGCGCTAGAGTCACTCACTCCCGCTCGTGAATCGTACGAGATTCCGGGACGACGAGCTACTCCACCGACACAAGGCTGTCGCTCACAGCCACAAGGAACCCCGATGCGCGTCACTTTGTCAGCACGCGGCACAGCAGCGCTCGTCGCCGGAATCTGTATTGTTGCGCTGCTCGGTCCAGCCATTCCTGCTGCGAATGCCCGATCCCTTCGCAGCGAGATTCCGATAATGGCCGGGACCGCACTCGAACTCACGGGCGCTCGTCGGTGCACCGCGGGGGCGGTGCTGCGCTCGAGAAGCTGGATTTCACGCGCAACGCCTATCTCACGGGCGACCAGGTACATCGTTCTCGCCAGGCATTGCACCGACCTGGGGAATCCGATCAGAGTGGGTGGCGAGGTCGTCGGTTCGGTGACCTGGGCGTCGCCGAATTACGACCTCGCGATCGCGACGATTCCGCCCTCAACGGCCCAGCGACCGCTCTGCGGCGGAGCATCCCAGCTGCATCACTGCGTCATTCCTTCGGCCACTCCGAAAGCCGTCGGCAGGATCATCCTCAATGATGGATCGGCGCAACGAGCCGTGACGATTCCCGGTACCGGAGTCCCGGCCGTCGGCGAACGCTTGTGCACCAGCGGCTCGGTGAGCTTCGTGAACTGCGGCTTCCGTATCGTCGACGTTCCTCGCAGCGACTGGAATCCAAGTGCAGCGGCCACCCGGACCTTCAACGGCCGCAACGTCATCTTCGGAGACTCGGGAGGGCCCGTGGCGAGCATCGGCGGCAGGCTCTACGGGATCATCCTCTTCAGAGGGGAGCCAGCGCATCCGGGGATGATGGGATACCTGCCGATATATGTCGTCTTTCAGGACCTCGGCTATTCCTACGAACTCGCGCCGGCCTAGCGGTGGCACCGGTCAACTGTGGATTCGAAATCACGGAAACTCTGCCTCAGGGCTTTCCACCGGGTTCTGAACTCGCCCGGCCCTGCGCCAAGCACCAATGGCCGACTGTACGGCATCCTTCTGCGCTGGGGACTGCGAACCTCTACAGGCATCATGGGCTATTTGCCGATTCCGCTCATCCTTCAAGATTTAAGATACAGCTACGACCTCGCGCCGCCATGATGACAGCGCCGTTTCCCTCTACCGTGCGCCACACCGGCGCTTTCGGTGCCACAATCTGTGGCGCGCACCACGTCGACCGAGTCCTCCTGCGGCTTTCACCTCATCCCTTTATTTCCCTCAGACGCAAGAAAGACCAGATATGAGATCTCCCTCCGCAGCGCGCCGCACGGCCGCGCTCTTCGTCGCCATCTGTGGACTCGCCACCGTCGTGACCTTCGGTCCGGCCGGGCCAGCAGCGACGGCGCAATCCCTCCGCGACCAGATTCCGATCGTCGCGGGCACGGCGCTCGAGGTGGAGGGCGCACGGTTCTGCACGGCGGGCGCCGTGCTCCGGGCCACAGGTCTGCTCTCCCGCGCCTGGCCCATCGCGAACGCGACCCGCTACGTCGTGATGGCGGGACATTGCGGCACAGTAGGCGAGACCGTCAAGGTCGGTGACGCCGTGGCCGGCACCATCACCTGGGTCTCCTCGGACTACGACCTCGCACTCGTGAAGATCCCGCCCTCTACTGTGCAGCGGCCAGTCTGCAGCGGCGCGTCTCAGCTCCACCACTGCTCTATCCCGCCCGCCACTCCGCGGGCCGTCGGCCGGATCATCCTGAACCGCGGCTCGACCCAGCAAGCCGTTCCGGTTCCCGGTTTCGGCATCGCCGGAGTCGGCGAACACTTTTGCACCAGCGGCGCCGTGAGCTTTGTCAACTGCACATTCGAAATTGCCTCTGTCAAGTCCTCCTGGCTCTCACCGGGTGAACTAGCCGCGCATACGACCACCGGCTTTTCCCTCCAGCCCGGGGATTCGGGTGGGCCGGTGGCGAACATCAGCGGCAGACTCTACGGCATCATCATCTCCGGAGGAGAAGATGACCACGCGGGCGTCTTCGGCTATATCCCGATGTCCACCATTTTCCACGACCTCGGATACGACTACGAACTCGCACCGGCTTAGCAGAACCGCCGAACGTTCGCGCCTGGCAGCTACCGAATGTCAAGCCAATACCTCGAGAAAGGCCGGTCTCCGGCGGTCTCGCCCGTTCGACGCGCCATGTCCCCGACTACCTCCAGGAAGGCACGAGTGACCACAATCCGCTCCGCGCGTCGCTCTCTCGCGAGGCTCGGCGGAATCTGCGCCGTCGCACTTCTCACACTCCTCGGTCCAGCAGCGCCCGCCGCGACTGCGCAATCCCTCCGCGACCAGATTCCGATCGTGGCGGGAACCTCCCTCGGAGTGGAGGGAGCCCACCGCTGTACCGCGGGCGCCGTCCTCCGCTCCAGCAGCATGATGTCGCTCCTGACACCGGTGGCGCGTGCGACCCGCTACGTCGTTCTGGCAAAGCACTGCGCCGGCCTGGGCGTCGAAGTCACCGTCGGTGGTCAGGTCGTCGGCACGGTGACCTGGCGTTCGGCAACGCACGATGTCGAGATCGTGACGGTGCCCCCGTCGATGATCTCCCGGCCCCTCTGTAGCGGCTCCTCCCAGCTCCATCACTGCACCATCAGCAACCCGACCCCGAGAGCGGTCGGGCGGATCGTCCTCAGCAACGGCGGCCTTCCCGAGGCCATCCCCATTCTGGGGACCGGCGTCCCGGCTTTCGGCGAGCGCTTCTGCACCAGTGGTGCGGTGAGCTTCACCAACTGCTCCTTTGAACTCGAGGAGGACGTGCCGGCCTTCGGGTGGGCGCCGGATGAGATGGCGGCCAGGACCTCCAACGGCTACAACGTCATCGACGGAGACTCGGGAGGTCCCGTCGCGAGCACGGGCGGCACGCTCTACGGCATCATCCTCGTCGGAGGGCGGGGTCGGATCGCGGGGATCATGGGCTACTTGCCGATCGACGTCATCTTTCAGAACCTCCGATACCGCTATGACGTCGCTCCGGCGTAGCGGCAGCGGCGATCTCACGCCACCGATCCGCGACCGCTCGTAGACTCGAAACATGCCCCCGATAGTCCATGAATTCGACTGGCCCGACCGCATCGTCGTCGGAACCATCGGCGCTCCCGGCTCGCGTTCCTTTTACCTCCAGGCCAAGGCGGGCCCCCGCGTGGTCAGCGTCGGGCTCGAGAAGCAGCAGTCGGCCCTGCTCGCCGAGAAGGTCGACGAGATCCTCGATCAGCTGATGACCGCCCAGGGCAACCCGGTGAGCGTTCCCGCGGGCACTCCTCCCGAACTCGTCGACAACGATCCGCTCGATCAGCCGGTGGAGCCGGAGTTCCGGGTCGGCGGGCTCAGCCTCGGCTGGGATCCGTCGACCGCTCAGATCGTGATCGAGGCGTACCCGCTGACCGAGGCGGACGAGGACGCCGTCGACGAACGGGAACCCACCGAGATGCTGCAGGTCAAAATCCCCGTCGGCACGGCGCGCGCCTTCGCCAAGCGCACGCTCGAGGTCGTCGGGGCCGGACGTCCGCTGTGCCCGCGCTGCGGCGAGCCGATGGACTCCGACGGGCACGCCTGCCCCCTCCTATGAGCACCGCCGGAGGGCTGGACGGCGAACTGGAGCTGGCCGGCCGGATCACCGTCGCCTCCAACGCGACGTTCCTCGCGCGGCTCGGCGACGCATCGGTTGTGTACAAACCGGTGTCGGGTGAGAAGCCGCTCTGGGACTTCCCCGACGGCGTCCTCGCCGGGCGCGAGGTCGCGGCGTACCTCGTGTCGGAAGCACTGGGCTGGAACGTCGTGCCGCACACCTGGCTCCGCGACGGACCGCTCGGGCCGGGGATGGTGCAGCTCTGGCAGGACATCGATCCGGAGCAGGGTGCGGTGGACGTGGTGCCGGCCGGCGCGATGCCCGAGGGGTGGCGGCACGTCTTCGACGGCAGCGATGAGGACAACCGCGAGATCTCGCTCGTGCACGAGGACTCGACGGCACTGCGGAGGATGGCCGTCTTCGACGTGGTCGTGAACAATGCCGACCGCAAGGGTGGGCACGTGCTGGCTCTGCCGGACGGGCACCGCTACGGAGTCGACCACGGGCTGACGTTTCACGCCGAGCACAAGCTGCGAACGGTGCTGTGGGGCTGGATCGGCGAGCCGCTGCTCGAGGAGGAGCTGACGGCGCTGGCGTTGCTGCGGCGGCAGGTCGACGGATCGCTCGGCGCCACCCTCTCGGAACTGCTGACCGAGGACGAAGTCGCCGCGTTCGCGAAACGCTGCGAGCGGCTCGGCTCCTTTGGGCGGTTCCCGGGTCCCCGCGGAGACATGCCGGCGGTTCCTTGGCCGCTGTTTTAGACGGGGATGTTCCCTACGAAGGATGAACACGATCGGCGCACCGCGAACACGCGGGGTCTGAGAGCCTTCGAGCGAATCCTTCCTTCGTTTGGAACGGCAGTCCCCGCTCAGAAGCTCCAGCCGCGCCCGAATAGCTCGTCGCCGACAGCCCCCGGCCCAGCCTCGCGGGCGCCGAGGTACGACGACACCACGGCGGCACCCAGGTCATCCGCTTCCGGATTCACCACGGAGCCGCCGACCCGGCTGGCGAGCGAGTCGATGAAGCGGGCGAGCCCTGGGTCCTCTCCCAGCCGGAAGAACGTCGTGTGCGCACCGAGGCGGGTGGAGGCGTCGAGTTCGCGGACCGAGACGGCGATGGTCACCGGGTCGGGCGGATAGTCGAAGAAGACGCCGCCGTCGGGCTCGAGGTGCGCGGTCGGTTCGCCATCGGTGACGATCAGGAGCACGGGCTGGGCGTTCGGGTGCTTGCGGAAGTGCCGGTTCGCCAGCAGGAGTGCGTGGTGCAGGTTCGTGCCCTTGTCCCACTCCGCGTCGAGGCCCACCAGCTGCTCGACGTCCATCACCTCGGCGCGTCGGCCGAACGCGACGAGCTGCAACGCGTCGTGGCGGAACCTGCTGCTGATCAGGGTGTGCAGAGCGAGAGCCGTGCGCTTCATCGGAACCCAGCGGCCGTCCATCGCCATCGAAAACGAAGTGTCGACGAGCAGAGCGACGCAGGCCTGCGTGCGAGCCTCCGTCTCCTGCACCTCGACGTCGCCGATCTCGATACGCACGCCGGAGCCGACCGAGCGACCCTCGCCTGCCGTGCGGGTGAGGGCGTTGGTCACGGTACGAGGGATGTCCCAGGCTTCGGTGTCGCCGAACTCCCAGGCGCGCGTCGCTCCCGAACGCTCGCCGGCCGCGCCCGCACGCCGAATGTCGCGGGCACCCTGGCGACCGGAGACGGTCTCGGCGATGTCCCGCAGTAGAGCCTTGCCGAGCTGCCGCATCGCCTTGGGGCTGAGCGCAAGGCGTCCGTCGGAGCCGCGGCGCAGGGTTCCGGAGTCGCGCAGCGCGCGCTCGAGGCGCTTCAGGGTCTGCGCGTCGACCGCGGCATCCTCGCCGAGGCGCTTCGCGAGCAGGTCGAGATCGAGGTCATCAAGGGGGGACCGTTCGGACTGGGCGAGCTGGTCGGCGAGCACGTCGAGGTCGGCCAGTTCCTGGAACACGCCGGTCCCGTCGCCGAGGCCGAGGCCCTGCTCGCCGTCCATCCGCTCGGAGCCGCCCCAGTTCTCGCCGGGGCGAAGCCCGCGCAGGGTCTCGTCGAGACGGCCGAGGGAGCGCATCAGCTCGGGGGTGCCGAAAGCCTGCTGGGCGAGGGCGTCGAGTTCGGCGCGCTGCTCGGCGGTCATCGAATTGCGCATCCGCTGGGCCGCGGCCGCGCGGGCGGCGAGGGCGTCGATCAGCTCCTCGACCGACTCGGGGTTTTCGGGGAAGTACTGGCCGTGCTGCGCCATGAAGGCGGTGAACTGCTCGACAGTCTCCTCGCCTCGGGAGTGTGCCTCGAGCAGCTCATTGAGATCGTGGAGCATCGCGTCGATCGCGGCACGGTCCTCGTCGCTCGCGTTCTCGAGCGCCTGCTTCATCCCCTCGAAGCGCTGATCGAGGAGTTCGCGGCCCAAGAGCTCACGGATCCGCTCGAAGTCGGCGCGCGCTTCGGGGCTCTGCCAGCGGTAGTCGCGGAGCTCCGAGACGGCCGCGGCTGGCGACGGCGGGAGACTGTCGAGCTGGATCTCTGCGAACGCGCGGTCGCTGTCGTCCAACTGCGCGTCGCGGGCGAGCTGCTTGCGCTCGGCGAGCACGGCCCGATCGAGCAACGCGCGAATCTCGCGGAGAGTGCCGTCGAGGTTGTTCTTCTGCGTCAGTTCCCGGCGACGCTCGGCCACTCGGGCGGCCAGGTCGTCAAGTCCCTCACGGTCGCGGCTGCCGCGGCGGAGAAATTCGCGCAGGGCGCGCTCGGGCGAGGTGCCGCCCATGACGTCTTCGCCGATGGCAGCAAGGGCCTCGGCGAGGTCGACCGGAGGGGCGAGCGGATCGGGTCCACCGTCGTACTTCGCGTAGCGCGCGTCGCGCTTGAGCCGCCGGTTGCCGCGCGGAGCATCAGCCATAGACGGCCTCGCCCCCGCCGGTCTCCTTGCTCAGCTTGCGCGACAGGTAGAGGCCCTCAAGGGCGAGCTCGACGGCTCCGGCCCGGCGCCCCTCCCCCACGGCGCCCAGGCGCTCGGCGACCTCGTCGTACACTCGCGCCTCGCCCAGCAGGGGCAGTCCGGCCAGGAACTCGCGCGCCGTCACCTGCTCGCCGGTGGTGACCATCGCGCCGTTCTCGACCGCCTCGACCAGCGGGCCGAGATCGACGCCGCGCAGGTGCGCGCGCACGGTCTCGGCGGTGGCCTGGCGGAGGAGGTGATCGAGGATCTCGTCCTCGCGCCCCTCCTCACCCGACTCGAATTCGATTTTGCCGCCGAGCACGTCGACCGCGGTCTCGAGGTCGATGGGGCGGGCGACCGCCTCCTTCTCACCGCGGCGGGTGGCGCGGTGCAGGGCGGCCGCGGCGATGGTCTCGGCGCCGGCGATGGCGAAGCGGGCGCTCACTCCGCTGCGCTGGTCGACGGAACTCGACTCGCGCAGGGCCCTTGTGAAGCGGGCGAGGATCTCGATCAGCGCGTCGGGCACGGTCGCGACGAGGTCCGCCTCCTGCCGGATCACGGCGATCTCATCGACCAGCGCCGTCGGGTAGTGGGTACGGATTTCGGCGCCGAAGCGATCCTTCAGCGGGGTGATGATCCGGCCGCGGTTGGTGTAGTCCTCGGGGTTGGCGCTCGCGACGACGAGCACGTCAAGCGGGAGGCGGAGGACGTAGCCGCGGATCTGGATGTCGCGCTCTTCCATCACGTTGAGCATCGCTACCTGGATGCGCTCGGCGAGGTCGGGGAGTTCGTTGATCGCGACGATGCCGCGGTGGCTGCGCGGGATGAGGCCGAAGTGGATGGTCTCGGGGTCACCGAGGCTGCGGCCCTCTGCCACCTTCATCGGATCGACGTCGCCGATGAGGTCGGCGACGCTGGTGTCGGGGGTGGCCAGCTTCTCGACATAGCGCTCCTCGCGCGCCTTCCACGAGACGGGCAGGTCGTCGCCGAGTTCGGTCGCGCGGCGCCGACTCGCGGTCGTGATCGGCTCGTACGGGTGCTCGCCCAGCTCGGAGCCGTCGATGACGGGTGTCCACTCATCGAGCAGGCCGACGAGGGTGCGCAGGAGGCGGGTCTTACCTTGGCCGCGTTCTCCCAGCAGCACGATGTCATGGCCGGCGAGCACCGCACGCTCGACCTGCGGGATGACGGTCTCGGTGAATCCGTGCAGGCCTGGCCAGGGGTCGCGGCCCTCGCGTAGAGCGTCGAGCAGGTTGTCGCGGATCTCGGTGCGGAGGTTCTTCTGCACGTGCCCGGAAGCGCGAAGTTGGCCGAGTGTCTGAATCGTGGGACGCATCACGCCGACAACCGTACGCCGCGGGTGCGGCGCATGGTTGTGGTCCGGCGGATTCAAGTGTCAGCGTCAGAGCGCTCAGCGCGCGAGCCGCGGGGCCGCCGCAAGCAGGCTCCGCGTGTACTCCTCCTGCGGAGCGGCGAGGAGCGACGCGGCCGGCCCCGACTCGACCACGCGGCCCTCCCGCATCACCGCAATGCGGTCGCTCATGTGCGCGATCACTCCGAGATCGTGCGAGATCAGCAGCAGCGCGAGGCCGTGGCGACGCTGGAGGTCATCGAGCAGATCGAGGATCTGCGCCTGCACCGACACATCGAGGGCCGACACCGGCTCGTCGCAGATCAGCACGTCGGGGCGGGTGGCGAGCGCCCGGGCGATGGAGACTCGCTGACGCTGGCCGCCCGAGAGGGTGCGCGGCGAGCGTCGCTCCAGCGCAGGATCGAGCCCGACGCTCGTGAGCAGCGACGGCACCGAGTCGGCGCCCGCGTCGCGGAGGAGGCGGCCGACGCTCCAGCGCGGGTCGAACGACGAGAGGCTGTCCTGGTAGACGGCTCCGATGCGGAAGCGGCTAGAGCGGCGCGCGCGCTCCGTCGCCGATGACCACGGCTCGCCGAAGAGCTCGACGGCCCCAGCGTCGGGTCGCCGCAGCGCCAGAAGAAGCCGAGCCACCGTGCTTTTGCCTGATCCGGACTCACCGACGAGGCCCACGGTTTCGCCGCGCCGCAGCTCCAGATCGACACCGTTCACCGCGGTCCTGACGCCTCCACCGGGCAGCGGGAAGCGGGCGACGAGGCCGCGGGCGGCGACCACCACCTCGCCGGCCGCCTCGGGCGGGAGCACCGGGGCACAGGAGTCCGTCAGCCGCGATCCGCGCGGCCGACCGGCCGGGACGGCGGCCACCAGCGCGCGAGCCTCGGCGCTGCGGGGCGCGCGCAGCACCTCGGCCGCGGGCCCCTCCTCCATCACGCGACCGTCGGCCAGCACGAGGATGCGGTCGGCGAGCCCCGCGACCACGGCGAGGTCGTGCGAGACCAGCAGCAGGGCGCGGCCCCGGGCCTTCTGCTCGGCGAACAGTTCGAGCACGCGCGCCTGCACGGTCACATCGAGCGCGGTGGTCGGCTCGTCGGCGACCAGCAGCGGCGGATCGAGGGCGACGGCCGCGGCGAGCAGGGCGCGCTGGCGGAGTCCGCCGGACAGGTCGCCGGAGCGCTCGCGCATCCGCTCGACCGGGTCGGGCATGCCGACGCTCGAAAGCGCCTCCGCCGTGCGCCGGGCGCGCTCGCTCGCAGGTAGCTGGCCATGTAGGCGAAACACGTCGCCGATCTCGCGACCGATGGGCCGGAGTGGATCGAGCGAGAGCAGGGCGTCCTGGGGGACGAAGCCGACGTCGCCTCCGCGCAGGCGACGCAGGGCGCGCTCGCCGGCACCGATCACCTCGGTGCCGCCCACCCGCACACTGCCGGTCACCGCTCCTCCGCTCAACCCCAGCAGTGCTCGGGCGGTGACGCTCTTGCCCGACCCCGACTCGCCGACGATCGCCACGCACTCCCCCGGCTCGATGCGGAACGAGACTCCGTGCACCACCTCGACCCCGTCGAACGCGATCCGCAGGCCCTCAATGACGGCCGTGCTCACCGCGCACCCCGCAGTCGCCCGCCGAGCACCGTCGTCGCGATCGTGGTCAGCACGATTGCCAGGCCTGGGAACACCGTCAGCCACCAGGCGCTCGCGAGATAGGTACGACCCGCCGAGAGCATCGCACCCCACTCCGGAGCGGGCGGCTCGGCACCGAGGCCGAGATAGCTGAGCGCCGACGCCCACACGATCGCCTGGCCGATGCCGAGCGTCGCCAGCACGGCGAGCGGCCCGAAAGTGTTCGGCAGCACGTGGCGCAGCAGGATGCGGGCCGGCGGGTGCCCGAGCACGCGTGCCGCTTCGACGTATCCGGAGTCGCGGATGCCGAGGAGCTGCGTGCGCAGGATGCGGGCGTACCCCGGCGCGGTCGAGAGACCGACCGCGATCGTCGCGGGGACGACTCCGGGACCCGTGACGACAATCACGAGCAGCGCAAGCAGCAGGGCAGGGAAGGCGAACAGCACTTCGAGGACACGGCCGATCACGGCGTCGACGGCACGACCGCCGAACGCCGCGATCACGCCGAGCAGAGCGCCCAGCACGAGCCCGATGGCCGTGGCGCTCACGCCGATGAGGAGGGAGGCACCGGCACCCGAGATCAGCCGACTCAGCACGTCGCGGCCGGACTCGTCGGTGCCGAGGAGGTGGGCGGCGGACGGCGGTGCGAAGGCGTCGCGGGGGGCGACAGCGAGCGGATCGGCGGGGGCCAGCAGTCCGGGCGCGACGGCGGCGAACAGAAGGAGGGCGACGAAGACCAGCGCCAGGACCTCGGCGGCGCGGACTCGCGCGGCACCCCGACGCAGCGGACGGGCAGCGCGCAGCTCGAGTTCGCTCACGCGACCGCCTCCCGCCGGGCAAGCCGCGGGTCGATCACGCGGGTCAGGACGTCAGTGGCGAGCGTGATGACGATGTACGCAAGCGCCGTCACCAGAACCACTCCGGTCACCACGGGCACATCGCGCACGGTCACCGCGGCGAGCAGGGTGCGGCCGAGGCCCGGGCGAGCGAAGATCGTCTCGACCACGACCGCCCCGCCGATCAGGTAGCCGAACGCCCAGCCCGAGAGCGAGACGCCCGGCAACACGGCGTGCCGCAGGGCGTGGCGCAGACGGATCCCGAGTTCCCCCTCGCCCCGCGCCCGGGCGGCGAGCACGAACGGCGATTCCAGGGCGTCGAGGAGGGAGCGACGCATCACCTGCCCGAGGAACCCCGCGAGCGGTATCGCGAGAGTGAGCGTCGGCAGCACCAGCCCGGCCGGGGCGTTGGTGCTGACCGGGGGCAGCCAGCGCAGCGCCGTCGCGAAGACGGCGATCAGCACGGTCGCGAGCCAGAAGTGCGGCAGGGCGGCGGCCGTGAGTTCGAGGCCGGACCCGATCGCGGCAGCGAGGCGACCACCCCGCGTCGACCACAGGGCGGTGGCAAGCGCGAGGAGCCAGGCGACGCTCAGGGCGAGGGCGGCGAGGAGGAGAGTCCCCGGCAGCTGCTCGCCGAGCAGTTGCGCGACGGGAGTGCGGAGGGAATAAGACATGCCGAGATCGCCGCGGGCGAGCCGACCGAGTTGCACGAGGTACTGGACGAGGAGCGGCCGGTCGAGGCCGTACTGCTCCCGGACTGCGGCGAGCGCCTCAGGAGACGCCTGCGAGCCGGGACCGCCGAGTATCGCCTGCGCGGGATCGCCGGGGACGAGTCGGATGAGGAAGAAGACGGCGGTCGCGACAGCCCAGAGCACGACCAGCGCGCCGCCGAGGCGGAGGAGCGTGCGACGGATCATGGACACATCTCCTCTCTACTGTGGTGCCGACGGCTGCCCCGATCAGCATGAGGGGCCGTGCTGATCGGGTAACGCGCCGCGCCGACCTCACCAGACCTCGCCGCAGGGTCAGGCCCAGGCGTTCGCGAACCAGGGCGTCGACACCGTGTCGAGCGCCACGAGGCCCTGCACGGACGAGCGGTGGAGGTAGTGGTTCTGCTGGTCGTAGAGCGGCAGGATCCAGTAGCCCTCGAGGACGATCCGCTGGGCCTGCTGGTAGAGGTCGGCGCGGGCCGCTTCGTCGGTCGTCGCATCCGCCTGGTCGAGCAGGGCGTCGAGGGCCGGATCGTCGACCTGCGCGTGGTTGGCGAAGTAGCCGCTCGGCGCGGGAGTGATCCCCGACGACGAGTACAGGATCCGCAGCACGTCGGGCCCGACCTTCGTGTACGGCGCGCTCACCAACTCGTACTCGTTCGAGCCGAGCGCGGTGTACCAGCTCGAAAGGTCGAGAAGACTGATCTGCACGTCGAACCCGAGCACCTTCGCCGAGGCCTGGACCTGCTCGAATAACGACTGCTCTGCGGGGATCGACTGGTTGGTGCTGACAGGGAAACGCAGGGTCAGGGGCTTCCCGTCCTTCTCGCGGATACCGTCACCGTTCGAGTCGACCCAGCCGGCCGCGTCGAGCAGTGTCTCGGCGGCGGTGACCTCGGAGTCGGAGCCAGCGTCCTTGAAGCGGGCAGCGTCGGAGTAGGCGGTTGCCTCGCGGCTCGACAGCGGAGAGTAGGACCGCGCGGCGGTACCGAAGAACAGCGAGTCGATCGCATCGTTCACGCCGACTCCGCGAATAAACGCCTCCCGCACGGACTCATCGGTGAACGGCGCCTGGCCCGAGTTGAGTTCGAGGCGGTTGACCGAGCCGGGGCGCGGCGCGTCGAGTTCAACCAGGTCGGACGTGCCGGCCGCGGCTTTGAGCGTGTCGGGCTGAGCGTTGTCGATCACGTCGACCTCGCCCGCCTGTAGTGCGGAGTAGCGGGTGGCGGAGTCGGGGATGAAGCGCCAGGTGATGCTCGCGAGGTGTGCGGGGCCCGCATGTCCGTCACCGGTGGGTCCGGCCGACGCGTCGTAGGCCTCATTGCGGGTCAGGGTCACGTGGTCCTGCTTGACCCACTCCGAGACGGTGAAGGGGCCGGTGCCGACCGGTGCCTCGCAGTTCACTGCCTCGCCGCGGGCAATGCCGGCGGGCGATTCGATCGCCGTCCACGGCTGGGCGAGCGACTCGAGCAGCGCACTATCGGGAGCACTGAGGGTGAAGCGGGCAACAGTGGGCGAGACGGCGGTGACGGAGGCGACCTTTGCGACGGCGAGGTAGCCGGTGGACGACTTGGTCGCCGGGTCCTGGAGGTGCGCGATGTTCGCGGCTACGGCCTCGGCGTCCAGCGGCGTGCCATCGGTGAAAGTCAGACCCTCGCGGAGGGTGAAGTCGTAGCTGAGAGCGTCGTCCGAGACGGTCCACGACTGAGCCAGCCACGGCGTGATGGTGCCCTCCGCGTTGCGCGACACCAGCGACTCCAGTACCTGCGTGGCGAGCAACGCCTGCGGATAATTGCCGCCGACGTGCGGGTCGAGGCAGGTGGGTTCAGCGTCACCGGATGCGTAGGTCAGGGTGCCCCCGTCGACCGGCGTGCTCGAGGAGCTGGGCGACTCGGCGGTGCAGCCGCTGAGCAGGAGCGCGGCGGCCGCGACGGCGGCGGGGAGGACGAGGGAGCGGGTGCGACGCAGCGGCATGACGGCTTTCGTGAAGGGTAAGCGGGGAGCGCCCGTTTCTTGCGCGGGAGCCAGCAAACGGTAGCAGGAGTCCCGGCCTGACGGTGGACGGTGGCAGGATCCGTGACACCCCGGCCCCTCCGGTCTCGCTGGGGGCTCCGGTGCGCCACCTCATCCTCGGCGCGCGTCATTCCCCATTTGAAGATGAGATCGAGCGCTCGGGCAGCGAAAGGCGTCCCTACGCTGGCGCAATGCTTCCCCATGAACCTCACGTCAGCAGCCGGCGGAACGTCCTCGCCGCCGGCGGTCTCAGCGCCGCGGCGGTCTTCGCAGCTGCCCCCTCGGCCTCCGCAGAGACGAGCGGCGGAGGGTCGTGGCGGGAGGATCCGATCGACCCCGGCGTGATCCATGTCCTCGGTGCTCGCGGCTACGAAGACGCCAACTTCGCTACGAACAACAAGGCCTTCGCCGAAACGTGGCAGGAGGTTCTGCGCCGACAGCGCGAGGAGAGCCGCGGCGGCCAGATTGTGCGAATCCCACCGGGCGTCTACTACATCGACCACTGGGACCTCTCCGTCGTCTGGAGCGATATCGGGAGCGCCTCAGAACGCGAGGCAGATCGTTCTGGATCCGCATCGTGGTTCTTGAACGTCACCATCCAGGCCGAGGGCGTCGTCTTCGTCGTGAAGAAGTCAGCGGGAGAGACCTACCAATCCGTCTCTGGGCCGGCCCCTGTTCCCGAACCGGTCATTCGGGTGGGTTCCCGAGAGGGCGGGCGGGCGCAGAATCTCCTCAAAAAGGTCTCCATCATCGGCCTGCGTATCCAGGCGTACACCAGCCCCAGCGCGAACCTTAATTCGATTCAGCGTCTCGGGATCCTCATCGAGCACTGCCAGCAGTTCACGATGGATCGCGTCTGGATCAGCCTGCTCACCCTCGGCGGTATGTCCCTCGTCGGGACGATGGATTGCGCGTTCTCGAACGTGCAGATCCTCTGGTGCGGACGCGACAGCGACGAAGTCTCCGCGAAGAGGTACGGGCTCACCATCACCGGCTCGGCTGAGGCCGCGCGGGCCGACAATCCCAACGCCCTGCGTCTGACCGGCATCCACATTGAGTTCTGCCCGTTGCTCCTGCTCATCGATGGCGAGGCCCGCCATATCGACTTCTTTGCCTGCAAGTTCGAACAGTCGGCGCCGTCCCGCACGTCGCCGGTCGTCCTCGGCGGCGTCGATGGAACCGGCGGCAGAGGATCCGTCCTCGAGATCGGCTTCCACGGGAGCACGTTCGTCGGCTCGTACTACAACAACAAGTCCAATCCGAATTCCAACGTCTTCAAGGTGCAGCAGCCTCCCTTCGTCTCGGTCGAGGAACGTTCCTACTACGGAGACGACTCGACACCGCAGAAGAACGTCTTCGCAGCGGACTCCGCCTGGCGTACGCACACGGCAGTGTCGTTCGCCGGCTGCCACTTCACCACTCCCGATGGCGCTGGAGCGCGGTGGTTCCGCGGGGCGAACTCGTCGTTCACCGCCTGTGACTTCTCCGGATGCGCGAATGTCGGCGACGAGGCGCCCTCGATCGACATGGGCGACAACGTCATCATCGACGGGGGTCGCTTCGCACTCGCCGCCTCCGTCAACGACAAGTTCGGCAACGGCCGCGCCTCCACGATCACTGCGGCGGAGGGCCTGCGCAACGATCTCTTCCGGTTCCGGGGCAGCAGTGCCAGCGTCTCGAGACCGATCATCTTCTACCCACCACCCGCGGCGGACGGGCAGCGCGTGCCCGGCGTGCTGGTCACCCTCGCTGGTGGCGACCGCACCCGGCGCAACATGCTCACCGGATACCGGCCGGTCTATGGACAGGCGCCCACACCGACCCGGTACGAGGCCTCAGTCGAAAAACGTTTGAACGACAGGCTCGAAGTCGATTCGATCTTCGTCGACCTCGCCGCGCAGCTGACCGGATCGCAGGGCAACCCGCCCTCCGTCTTCGGACGAAGCGCTGGCACCCTGATGACTGGTGTCTACGAAGACTTCCTCGACGCCTATGCCGGTCAGCAACTTCGGCTCGTCGTGGGGTGGGGCCAGCATGTCGACCTCGTCCACTCCGATATCCTCGTGCTGCACGGCGGCAGGAATCGGACCGCCCCCGAAAAGACGTGGCTCACGTTCGACCGGGTGGGAACATCCTGGATCGAACTCTAAGTCAGCAGGTCATCCCGCTGAGCAGGCCCTGACCCAGGGCCTGCTCACAGTCGTGTTTGAGCTGGTGAGGAGTAGTTTCGCTGGGCGTTCGGGAGCTCTGGCATGGTATCGGTGGGCGTGAGGGATATCGGTGTGGCCGGCGAGGCGGAGGAGCCCGATGGCGGGCGATCTGATCGTGGCCATGACGCGGGGCGCCTGGCCGGTGCGGATCTCGGAGTGGTCCTCGTCGTCAGTGACGTCGCGAACCCAGTGCAGCCAGTTCTCGATGCCCCAGTGTCCTCGGATCTGCGCGGCCAAATCGAGGGCTCGGACGGTCGGCGTCCCGCCGCGATGCTAAGTATCTCGAGAGTGTCACCGGCCGCGTCCTGGACCCATTCTCCGATCGTTCGCGAACGATCGCGACCCCGCGATCCCGACCGCAAGAAGCGAGTCCACGCAATGCCGGACAGCGCGGCGCTGCCGCGGATCAGGGACCGTCATGAGTAGTTCCAGCAACCGAGGGCGGACACAACCCTCACAATTCGGCTCCGCGGACACGGACATGACAGGAAAAGAGGCATGTCAGGCGTGGTCGTTTCGCGCGGATCGTGAGCGTGAGAACTTTCGTCCTTACCGCGAACGCCACGCCTGCCCCGACACCCCTCACGCTCGGCGTGTCAATCCATAAAAACCCCGATCAGCAACCTCACCTACGACAACCTCACCACAACCGTGACGAGGCCCTGGGTTCAGGAACCGTAAAGTGATTCGGACGAGTCCTGTACGCGAATGCCAAATGCGCCGTTCGCGACGTTCGCGATCGGCCCAACGGACGCTTCGAAATGCATTTCGGCCCAGGCGGGTCCATCCGGCCCGGCGGTCTCGCGGTTAATTCCTCCAGAGACGGAGCAACTCCCTAGCGAATTGTTGCAACCAGCCCCCCGGTAATCTCGGACCTTATCCGTCGTATAGTCGATGCGGAAGGAGGCATTGCTGACGACATCATTGATTTCGATCTTACAGTTGTTGTACCATCCCTCACTGAAGCTGCATTCGCTGCTCTGCGGGTCGATAGCCTGTGTTGAGAACTCAGCCTTCGGTGTCGGGTTCTGCCGTTCAGTCCATCGTCGCGAGCCATCGCTGAAAACGCTGACGTACCGGGTGAATCCAGCACGCTGTTCCTGGAACGTCGAAACCGGGATGGATGAACTGATCTGGGATTCAATCGTATGCCCCCTGCTCAGGGTCGCGAGCAGATCATTCTGTGAGTCTGCGGGTATGCCGACATCCGCCATACTCACCCTGACGGTGGCGACTTGCGCGGCAGTTAGCTGGTCGATGGGAGCTTCGTCGGCGGCTGCGACCGACCCAAAGGTGACGCAGGTGAAAGCTGTCAGTTCTACAAGACCACGGCGCGCTCGTCTCACTAAGGCTGCACGGTGCATAATTATCTCCTCCGGACGGTCAACCGATTACCTTCTGAGGCTTACGCTGCCACAAACCTCGGCGATACCTCAACTGATTATTCACTCAGATTGTCTCGGGTCTTCCTCTTCGACAGGCGTCGATTCATCAGCAGTTTTGCGACATAGCACACGGCGCCGATGACGACAGCAAAAACAACGACGAGAATGACTACCGTAAGGAGAAGGTTTGCGTTTCCGAACATCAGGTTTTACTTTGACTTTCTCTCGTGGAAGAACGTTTGCGCAAGATGAAAAATTTGTGAGAGATCTCGTAGGTACCCACCGGGGATTATCCCTATACGTCCTATCGGGTCTCCGATATCGGACTTTGTTAGTGAACACTATGCACAGCGAGCCACCTCCGCAAAGCGTTCTTCGCCGGGTGCAGCACTGGGAGCGGTCGGTGACCCCACGACTCCGTCCACGCCTAGGGCCTCGTCACAGTCGTGTTTGAGCTGGTGAGGAGTAGTTTCACTGGTCGCGTGTGACGAGGCCCTGGAGGCGGACCGGGCCGGGACGCCGCTACGGTGACCACATGACCGACCGCGCCCCGACGATCCGTGACGTCGCGGAGCGGGCCGGAGTGTCGTATCAGACAGTCTCGCGGGTGCTGAACGACAGCCAGCAGTTGCGGGCCCACACGAGGGAGCGCGTGCTCGCGGCGATCGAGGACCTTGGCTTTCGGCCCAGCCCAGCCGCCCGCGCGCTCGCGACGAGCCGCTCCGGACTGATCGGGATTCTCGCTGCCGAGAGCCACAGCTTCTATGGGACCGCTACCGCGATGGCCGCAATCGAGCAGGCGGCACGCGATGCGGGCTATCGCGTGCCCGTGGTCAACGCGGCGCCGGACGCGGAGTCGCTTGCCGGCGGCCTCGCACACCTGCAAAGGGAGTCGGTCGAGGCGATCATCATCCTCGCCCCGCAGGAGCGTGCGCTGGCGGCGATCAAGAACCTCGCCATCGGCGTCCCCTCGGTGACGCTCGGCGCGACGGGCCGGGGAGCCGATGCCCTGCTCCTCGTCGATCAGGCCGCAGGCGCCCGGCTCGCCACCGAGCACCTTGTCGGCCTTGGCCACTCGCGCATTGCGCACCTCGCGGGTCCTCAGCACTGGGTGGAGGCGCAGGCTCGGATCGACGGCTTCAAGACGGGGATGAGCGCGGCCGGCCTCGCACCGGCGGCCGTGGTCGAGGGCGACTGGAGCGCCGAGTCCGGCTACCGCGTCGGACTGCGGCTCCTGGACGCGGTGCCCGACCTGACCGCGGTGTTCGCCGGGAACGACCAGATGGCGCTCGGGCTCCTCCACGCGTGCGCCGACCGGGGCCTGCGCGTGCCCGAGGACCTGAGCGTGGTGGGATTCGACGATGTGCCGGAAGCCGCGCACTATCACCCGCCGCTCACCACGATCCGGCAGGACTTCGCCGAGGTCGGCCGCCGCACGATCGGCGTCGTGCTGGCGGAACTCCGCGGCGAGACGGCCGCGGTCGACAGCCCGGTGCCCCCTGTGCTGGTGACGCGCGCATCCACGCGGACACCGCGCAGCTGACGACATCCCTCCGCCGCACCGGTCAAACGGGCCGCCCGTGACCGATCGACCGCCAGTCGCGGGATGAGGCCGGTTGCCGATGGTGGGTCCTTCGCTTACGCTGGATCGGGCTTTGTGAACGGTCACATGGCTTGAGCGAGGAGCATGATGGACCAGCGCAGGCCAGCCGACGCGATCAGGAGTGGCGCCACCGCCCTCGGCATCGAACTCGGCTCCACCCGGATCAAGGCGTGCCTGGTCGACGCGGCAGACCCCTCCGTCGTTCTGGCCGTCGGCAGCCACGAGTGGGAGAACCAGTTCGTCGACCGCCGCTGGACCTACTCCCTCGACGCCGTCCACGCCGGCCTCCAGGCCGCCTACGCCGACCTCGTCGCGGACGCGCAGAAGCGGCACGGCGTGCCACTCACCTCGGTCGGAGCGCTCGGCGTCTCGGCAATGATGCACGGCTACCTCCCCTTCGAGGCCGACGGATTACCGCTCGTCCCCTTCCGCACCTGGCGCAACACCAGCACCGGCCCCGCCTCGGCCGAACTCACCGAGCTCTTCGGCGTGAACATCCCGCTGCGCTGGTCGCTCGCGCACCTGCACCAGGCGGTCCTCGACTCCGAGCCGCACGTCGAGCGGATCGACTTCCTCACCACCCTCGCCGGCTACGTGCACTGGCGCCTCACCGGCGAGAAGGTCCTCGGAGTCGGCGACGCCTCCGGGATGGTTCCGACCGATCCGACGACCCGCGACTACGACCAGCGCGTCATCGACCGCTACGACGAGCGCGCCGCCGGCGCCGTGAAGCCGCTGCGCGAACTGCTGCCGACCGTACTTCCCGCCGGCGCCGACGCCGGCTCGCTCACCGCCGAGGGCGCGCTGCTGCTCGACCCGACCGGATCCCTCCAGCCAGGCGCCCCGCTCTGCCCGCCCGAGGGCGACGCTGGCACCGGCATGGTCGCCACCAACTCCGTCGCCCCGCGCACCGGCAACGTCAGCGCGGGAACCAGCATCTTCGCGATGGTCGTGCTCGAGGGGCCGCTGGGGAGCGTGCACCACGAACTCGACCTGGTCGCCACGCCCGCCGGCGACCTCGTCGCGATGGTGCACTGCAACAACGGAGCCAGCGAGCTGGCCGCCTGGGTCGGTCTGTTCTCGCGGTTCGCCGCCGCCTCGGGCGGTCCCGCCGAGAGTGACGCCGTCTACGGCACCCTCTTCGCCGAAGCGCTCGAAGGCGAGGCCGACGCGGGCGGACTGCTCGCCTACAACCACCTCGCGGGCGAGCCCATCGCCGGGTTGGTCGAGGGCCGCCCGCTCGTCGTGCGTACCCCCGACTCCCGCCTCACTCTCGCCAATTTCATGCGCGCGCAGCTCTACGGCGTGTTCGGCACGCTCGCGCTGGGCATGCGCGTCCTGGCCGGCGAGGGCGTCCGGATCGACGCGATGTTCGCACACGGCGGCATGTTCCGCACCGCAGGAGTCGCGCAGCGCTTCCTCGCGGGCGCACTCGACGCGCCCGTGTCGGTCGCCGCGACCGCGTCCGAGGGCGGCCCGTGGGGCATGGCCGTGCTGGCCGCCTACCGCCTCACCGCCTCCCGCCCGCAGAACGCAGTCGCGCTGGACGAATACTTGACCGCTCACGTCTTCGGTGACGCCGGCTTCGAGACCGTCGCGCCCGACGCCGACGACGTCGCCGGCTTCTCCGCCTACCTCGAGCGCTACCGCGCCGGCCTCGCCGTCGAGCAGACCGCCGTCGAGACCCTCACCGACACCCTCACCGACACCCAGGGAGCCACCGCATGACCAGCCAGATTCCCGCCGTCGAGGAGGCGATCGCCCGCGTCCGCGAGGACGTCGCACGCCTGCACGCCGAGCTCGTCCGCTACGGCCTGGTGATCTGGACCGGCGGCAACATCTCGGGCCGCGTGCCCGGCGCCGACCTGTTCGTGATCAAGCCCAGCGGCGTCTCGTACGACGACCTCGCGCCCTCGACCATGATCCTCTGCGACCTCGACGGGACCGTCGTCCCCGGCACCCCCGGCAGCGACCGCAGCCCCTCGAGCGACACCGCGGCGCACGCCTATGTGTACCGCGAGATGCCCGAGGTCGGCGGAGTCGTGCACACCCACTCCACCTATGCGACCGCCTGGGCGGCCCGCGCCGAGCCGATCCCCTGCGTCATCACGGCGATGGCGGACGAGTTCGGCGGCGACATCCCGGTCGGCCCGTTCGCGATCATCGGCGACGACTCCATTGGCCGCGGCATCGTCTCAACGCTCGCCGGGCACCGCTCTCGCGCGGTCCTGATGCAGAACCACGGAGTCTTCACCATCGGCAAAGACGCGAAGGACGCCGTGAAGGCGGCCGTGATGGCCGAGGACGTCGCGCGCACCGTGCACCTCGCGCGGCAGGGCGGCGAACTCGTCCCGATCCCGCAGGAGTCGATCGACGCCCTGTTCGACCGCTACCAGAACGTCTACGGACAAAACCCCACCGGAGCTATCGCATGAGCCGCAGCATCATCCCCGACCTCGCCACCCGCACCGTCTGGTTCCTCACCGGCAGCCAGGACCTCTATGGCGAGGACACCCTCCGCCAGGTCGCTGAGCAGTCGCAGGCCGTCGTCGCGCAGCTGAACGAGTCGAACTCGATCCCGGTCACGATTGAGTGGAAGCCGGTGCTGAAGAGTTCCGACGCGATCCGCCGCACCATGATCGAGGCCAACTCCGACGACTCCGTGGTGGGCGTCATCACCTGGATGCACACGTTCAGCCCCTCGAAGATGTGGATCCACGGCTTCGACGCGCTCGCCAAGCCGCTGCTGCACTTCCACACCCAGGCGAACGTCGCCCTGCCGTGGCAGGACATCGACTTCGACTTCATGAACCTCAACCAGGCCGCGCACGGCGACCGCGAACACGGCTACATCCTCAGCCGGATGAGCGTGCCCCGGAAGACCGTCGTCGGCCATGCGAGCGACGCCCGCGTCACCGAGTCGATCGGCATCTGGTCGCGCGCGGCGGCCGGCTGGTCGGCCTCGCAGAGCATGAAGGTGGCCCGTTTTGGTGACAACATGCGCAACGTCGCCGTCACCGAGGGCGACAAGACGGAGGCTGAGATCCGCCTCGGCGTGAGCGTGAATACCTGGGGCGTGAACGAGCTGGTCGAGCGCGTGGACGCCGCGTCCGCCGCCGATATCGACGCGCTCGTCGCCGAGTATGTCGAGAGCTACGACGTGGTGCCGGGGTTGCTTCCCGGCGGCGAGCGCCACGAGTCGCTCCGCTACGGCGCCGCGGTCGAGATCGGCCTGCGCTCGTTCCTGGAGGAGGGCGGCTTTGAAGCGTTCACCGACAGTTTCGAGGACCTCGGCGGGCTGCGTCAGCTCCCCGGCCTCGCCGTGCAGCGTCTGATGGCCGACGGCTACGGCTTCGGCGGAGAGGGCGACTGGAAGACGGCGGTGCTCATCCGCATCGCCGCCGTCATGGGCGCCGGCCTGCCCGGCGGTACCAGCCTGATGGAGGACTACACCTACGACATGACGCCCGGCGAAGAGCTCATCCTCGGCGCGCACATGCTCGAGGTCTCGCCGTCACTCTCGTCCCAGCGCGCCTCGCTCGAGATCCACCCGCTGGGGATCGGCGGCCGCGAGGACCCGGTGCGGCTGGTCTTCACTGCCGACGCGGGCCCCGCCGTGGTCGTAGCCCTCAGCGACGTCCGCGAGCGCTTCCGCCTGGTCGCGAACGCGGTCGAGACCGTCGAGCCGCCTCAGACGCTCCCGCACCTGCCCGTCGGCCGCGCCGTGTGGAAACCCGCGCCGGACTTCGGCACCAGCGCCGCCGCCTGGATCACCGCCGGCGCCGCGCACCACACAGTGATGACCACGCAGATCGGCCTGGAGGCGTGGGAGGACTTCGCCCGCATCGCCGGCGTCGAGCTGTTGGTCATCGACGAGTCGACCACCCTCCGCGGGTTCGAGGCGGACATCCGCTCGAACGCGGCGTACTACCGGCTGGCACAGGGGCTGTAGGAGTCGGTCGGCGACGGTGTTCTTCCACACCGTGAAGCCCTACGACGCTCCAGGGTCCCTCGACGAGCTGGTGTGCCCCGCGGGCGGTGTTCTGGAACTCTCTCACCACCTCTACTGGGGCCGGAGCCCACCATGGATATCGATTCACCGGGTGGTGTGGTGAAGGCGTACCAGGCGGTCCTCTCCGAGGGCAGCGCGCGCGATCAGGTCGCGCCTGAACCGTGGTCTTCTGCTCGGAGTCTGGCCGGACCTCGCTTTCCCCGATCGGGTGCGGGTGCTCGGGGAAGAACAATTCCCTGCGCTCCACCGCGGACCGGTCTAGGCTAAATCTGAGGAGGGGTCGAAATGAAATTTAGAGGTCAGGTGCTGTCGGTCGCCGCCCTGCTTGAGCTTCCAGACGATCAGCCCGCTCCGCGCAACGAAGTTCCCACTCTGCGCATCGTGCACAGCGCGGCCGGCAACGCCCGTCATGCAGCGCAGCTCATTGCCGAGGGCGAGCCGCTGGACGTCGGTTGGAGATTCGGGATCCTGCAGACCCTCGATGACTACACGTCGACGTTCAAGCGCGGAGGCCCCGTTCTCGGGTCGGTGGTCTTTTCGGACACACCTTCCCCCACAGGCGCCCGCGAACTCGACGCGGCTTTCGCGGCTCTGGCTGACCATTTGGCCGAGCGTGACCGCTGGGAGCCGCCGGCGTGGACTCTCGATCCGGCACGTCGCGTCGCATCGTGGTACCCCGATGTGCCCAGCATCTTCCGCGAAGAGGCCGAGCGGGACAGCCCCCGAGCTTTCCGTGAGCGTGGAATTCTGATCACAGGACGCTCTTTGGCTCGAGCATGATTGGAGACGGGCCGCTCGACGCGGCTCAGCTCCGTGCGCTCTTCCAAGAACTCTCTGACCGCCTGGAAGATCGCGGCCAGCAGGCGCAACTGTTCGTCGTTGGTGGCGCCGCGATGGCACTCGAGTACGACGGGAAGCGGGTGACGCGCGACGTCGATGCCGCGTTCGCCCCGACTTCGGCGGTCCGTGAGATCGCCGCAGAACTCGGCGAGCTTCACGGTCTTGAAGCGGACTGGATTAACGACGCCGCAAAGGGATTCCTCCCCGGACAGGACGAGGATGCACGAACAGTCTTCGACTCCGAGTCCCTCCTCGTCCAAGTCGCGTCACCCCAGTACCTCCTTGCAATGAAACTCCATGCAGCGCGGGGCGAGCGGGATCTCTCCGACGCCGCGACTCTCTACAACGTGGCCGGGTACACGACTGCCGAGGAGGGTGCAGCGCTCCTTAGTCGCACGTACCCCGTCGAGCAACTCCTCCCTCGCCACCGGTACATCGTGGATGACGTCGCTCATCGCGCGAGCCAGCAGCGAGCCCTCCCTGACTCCTTCACTCCTTGAGTCGACCAAGCTGCTGACGAGGATCTTGCGGGCCCACTCGGCAGGCTCGCCACGTGCGCTGCACCGGGCGGCCTCGTCCCCGTCGATAGGATCCGCAACGCCAGCGTCTACTCGGACGCCACGATCGACACCCAGCTTCAGGGCCTGCAGGCCCGCTTCGACACCTAGACTCGAGTAATCCGCCGTTCCCTGGTTGAGAAGGATGCACACCGCCGCGGGCTGTCGCTGTGACGGCCGAGCGGCTCTGGTGCCGTGTCGTGAAGGGCCCAGCGCCTGAGGACTGCCAGATGTGGACGGGTGCGATCGGGGATGACGGCTGCGGTCGTTCGCCCGCACCGTCTCCCCCTGAGCCAATTCCGGGATCCGCTCCAGGCCGTGTCCTGCCGACGCGAGTTGCAGTCTGCGCCGGTCTTCGCACGCGCTACGGACACACAGTCCCTGCGTGCCGCTCGCTAAGTGAGATGCTCCAGCCATCCTTGCTGGCCCCGAGCACGTCTCGCAGGGAGTCGCACCGCGTCGTGGGCCGCATGCGCCATTTCACACTTGCATACTGCGCAAGTGTGAAATGATGTCGGAGATACGCAACGAGGAGGAGTCATGAACGACCACGGTCCGCACGTAAGTAAAGAAGCTCTCCGCGAAGCCTTAGAAGCAGCCCGACAAGGCGCCCAGGCTGGGATTCGGCCCGCGTGGTACCCCATCGGCCTGGGGCTGTCTCTTGCAGTGGCGTTGGCATCGTTCGCCGTGCCGTGGCTGACCATTACCGGCGTCGTCTTAGGAGGAATCATCGCGCCCCTCGCGCTGGAGCAGCTTGCCCGGCGAAGCACGGGAGCATCGCCCGTCAAGAGCTATTTCGCCCCCGGCACGCGCATGGTGACGGTCGCTTTCGTCCTCGTGTCGGCCGCGCTGTGCGCAGCCTCGCTTTTTCTTCTGAAGACGACAGGCGAGACGACCTACGTGCTTGTGGCGGCAGTGGCGCTGGGTATCGTGACCGCATTGTGCACCTGGCAGGTCGGACGCTCGCGAAGATCGGCTCTGGCTGTCGACCCGTCAGCGCGATGACGCGCGTGCGCTTCGATTCGGTCATCCACCCCGAACAGCGAATACGCATTTGCGCCTTTCTTTTTCCCAACGATGAGGTCGCCTTCTCGGTCATGCGGGAGGCGCTCGGCATGAGCGAGTCGGCACTGAGTCGGCAGGTCAAGATTTTGGTCGAGGCCGGCTACGTGTCGATGACCCGAGAGACCGGAGTACCGCGGCCCCGATCCTGGGTGGCGCTGACACCCGAGGGACGGGGGGCGACGAAAGGCCACCTGCAGGCGCTCCAGCAGATGGTCGCCGATAGTGACCAATGACCCGTGGCGCAGGCCACCGGGTCGCGACCGTTGCGTACGCAATCGAGGTTGAGAGCGCCGATCGCGCCGCATAAGCCCCGAATCCGCGCTCTCCGCCTCGGTTACGAACACTCTTGCGGTCGCGGCAGGCTGGCGCGACCTGCACAACGGAGGCTGAGAGTCGTCACCGGCGCTCCAAGCCCCGATCCCGAGCGCTCATCCTTCGCTGTGCGGACGGCTCCGCGGTGGTCCGAGGTCGAGTGGCCCGGGTGATGGCGCCTTCGTAGGGAGCCCAGCCGCCAGAATCCGCTCCACCATCCCGACAGCTCGCTCGGGCAGCGCATCACCCGGGTAGAACTCCTCGTACAGCTCCTCGGCGGCGTCGAGTGTCGCGACCTCGCACAGACTCAGCAGCTGCCGGATGTCGTCCGTGTCGCGGCCCGGGCGGAGGTGGAGCGAGTCGAGGTCCTGCGTCGTTGCGCGGTCGAAGTGGCGCAGGGCGAGCGCCGCTCCACCCACAAGGCGGATGCCTGCTTCCTCTCGCGCCTCGTGCAGGAGGGCGACGAGGTCGCGGAGTCCCGCCAACAGATCGCTCCTGTCGAGTGCCGTCGCCATCGTCAGACGCTCGCGAACGTGTCTCGCCAGACGAGGACGCCGCGCCGAAGCAACTCCTCCGGCACATCGGACTCGGTCGGGATCGGATCGGCGGGATCGACCTCGAGCGTGCGAGGCTCCTTCAGGTGCCGTCCGGGGTCGTCCACCCAGACGGGCAGCGGGACCCGCTCTTCGGCGAGGCGCCAGGCCACGAGCCCGGCGAGCGCCGCGTCCCACACCGCGCTCCTCGTGGATTCCGGCTGAGCGAGGCCCAGCACACCGCGGACGAGACCGCGCTCGGCCACCAGGTCGTCGTTGAGTTGCAGGAGGACGCGGAGCGCCCGCCTCTGATCGCCGGCGGCGAGGTTGTCGCGGATGCCGACAGCGGCTTCCGCCGCATCGTCACGGTGCGTCGGCGCGGAGTAGAGCCGATGCCCGGCACCCGCCAGCAGCCTCTCGACGGTGCTGTACGCGGCGTCCCGGCCGCTCTCAGCACGGGAGACTCCGGCCTGGTCGAGCCGCGAGCGTGTGGCGAGCTGCTTCTGAGTCAGCCCCCGACTCGTGCGAGCAGCTCGAAGGAGTGTGCCGATCACCGCGCCTCCCTATGTCGTAGACGCCATATTATGGCGCGCCCGGTGCGCAGGGCCCGTGCAGCCGGTTCAGGAAGCGACGTCCGCGACCGAGGTAGGAAGCGCGGATCCGCCCTGTACGGCGCCGGATCGGATGTCCCGGCCTCGGTTGCAGACAGGTTCGCCTGCACAACGAAGATTGGGAGCCCCGAAAGGCGCCCGCGGGCCGGGATCCTCTCAGTCTTCGTTGTGCAAGCTGCCTGCCGCGCAGGCGCAGCGCCGTCAGTCGCGCGCGCTCGAAAACGCCGCGTCGAAGGCGTCGGCCGGCGGCGTGATCGCGTTCAGCTTCCGCACGAAGGCCAGCGCTTCGGGCGCCCCGTCCAGGCGGTCCATGCCCGCGTCCTCCCACTCGACGCTGGTCGGGCCGGTGTAGCCGATCGCATTGAGCGCGCGGAAGACCGGCTCCCACGGAACCGCGCCGTGGCCGGTCGAGACGAAGGTCCAGCCGCGGCGCGGGTTCGCCCAGGGCAGGTGTGAGCCGAGGACGCCGTTGCGGCCATCGAGGTTCGTCACCGACTCCTTCACGTGCACGTGGAAGATGTGGTCGGCGAAGTCGAGCACGAAGGCGACGCTGTCAAGCTGCTGCCAGACGAAGTGCGACGGGTCGAAGTTGAAGCCGAACGATGCGCGATGGCCGATCGCCTCGAGAGTGCGCTTGGCGGTCCAATAGTCGTAGGCGATCTCGCTCGGATGCACCTCAAGGGCGAAGCGCACGCCGACCTCCTCGAAGACGTCCAGGATCGGATTCCAGCGGTCGGCGAAGTCCTGGTAGCCGGCGGCGACCCACTCGTCGGAGGCGGGCGGGAACATCGCGACGCCCTTCCAGATCGACGAGCCGGAAAAGCCGTTGACCTGCGTTACGCCGAGCGCGGCGGCGAAGCGGGCGGTGTCCTTGAGGTCCTGGGCGGCGCGCTGACGGACGCCCTCGGGATCGCCGTCGCCCCAGACCCGGTCGCTCAGGATGTCGCGGTGCCGCGCGTCGATCGGGTCGTCACAGACCGCCTGGCCGGTGAGGTGGTTCGAGATCGCGAACACCTGGAGGCCATGAGCGGCCAGAATGTCCTTCCGGCTCTGCACGTACTCCGTGTCGTCCCAGCGCGCTACGTCGATGTGGTCGCCCCAGCAGGCGATCTCGAGGCCGTCGTAACCCCACTCCCCCGCGAGACGCGCCACCTCCTCGAACTCAAGGTCGGCCCACTGGCCGGTGAACAGGGTGATCGGTCGCGTCATTGCGTGTCCTCACTCGGGTCGACGCCGCGGATGAGCCCTTGGGGACGCCCGGACGGCTGATTTGAAGTTCCACGCAACATATCAGGAGCACCCCGACGGAAGGAACGGTCATCCGACCACCCGCGGCGCCTGAGAGACTGCGCACAGGCCACTGAACCGCGCCGCAGGTCCTGCGGCTCGACGTCGTCCTCGGGGCTGCGCCCGAAGTTGCGCAGCAGCGCATCGTCGTCGAGCGAGACGAGAGAGGCGCGGTTGAGGCGGCGGGAGTCGAATAACCAGCGTTCAAGGCGGGTCCCCGACAGCGTGGGAAGGGTCGGCATTCGTCGCTGATCGAGATCTCTCACTGTACTCAGGTCACGAGGGACGATAGGAAGAGAGATATGAATTCACCCCGGGTGATCCATGTCGATTGACGGGGGATCTGACGTGGCCGACGAGCCGTCGATACTCCCCCGAATACAGCGTCGGCGAGGCGGGCCTGCCCGGTCTCCGGGTGCACCGCCACGCTGCGGATGGTCACCGCGGCCCGTCGCGACCGGTGTGTCGCTCGATGGCGAGACGGTCCCGACGGGGCCGTCCGACAACCCGACCACCCCCGAGAACACTGGAGTCCTCCGTGCACAGCACCATTACCGTCGACCTCGACCGCCCCGGCGCCACCATCAGCCGCCACCTCTACGGCCACTTCGCCGAGCATCTCGGCCGGTGTATCTACGACGGCTTCTGGGTCGGCGAGGACTCACCCATCCCTCACGAGGGCGGGATCCGCCTCGACGTGGTGGAAGCCCTGCGCGCCCTCGACATCCCTAACCTCCGCTGGCCCGGCGGCTGCTTCGCCGACCGCTACCACTGGACCAACGGCATCGGGCCGCGCGAGCAGCGCCCCGGCCTCATCAACACACAGTGGGGCGGAGTCGCGGAGGACAACTCCTTCGGCACCCACGAATTCATGGCCCTCTGCGAACTCTTGGGCGCCGACGCCTACATTTCGGGCAACATCGGCTCGGGGACAGTGCAGGAAATGGCCGACTGGGCCGAGTACCTCACCGGTGCCGGACAGTCGCCGATGGCCGACCTCCGCCGCTCCCACGGCCGGGAGGAACCGTGGACAGTCCGCTTCTGGGGCCTGGGCAACGAGACGTGGGGCTGCGGCGGCAACATGCGGGCCGGCGCCTACGCCGACCTCGCGCGGCAGTTCGGAACCTTTGTGCAGAGCGGCAACGACACTCCGCTCTACCGTGTGGCGGCCGGAGCCGACGGCGCCGACACGCACTGGACGCAGACGCTGATGGAAGTGATCCCCGAGATGGAGGGGCACCCGTTCTCCTCCGTGCCCTGGGAGTCGGTCTCGGTGCACTACTACACGATCGGCGGCTCCTGGAATGCGAAGGGCAGCGCCACCGACTTCGACGCGGACGCCTACTGGAGCACGATCGTCGCCGCCCAGGGGATTGAGGAGTTGCTGCGCTCACACGCCGCGGTGATGGACGTGCACGACCCCGAGAAGAAGTACGGGATGGTGCTGGACGAGTGGGGCACCTGGTGGGATGTGGAGCCGGGCACGCACCCGGGGTTCCTGTTCCAGCAGAACACCATTCGCGACGCGATGGTCGCGGCCTGGCACTTCGACGTCTTCCACGGCTTCGCTGACCGGCTGAGGATGGCGAACATCGCGCAGACGGTGAACGTACTCCAGGCGATGCTGCTGACCGACCCGGATGGCGGCGAAATGGTCCGCACCCCGACTTATCACGTGTTCGAGATGAACAAGGGGCACCACGACGCGACCGTGCTACCGACCACGGTCGCAGGTCCCACCCACGCGGTCGGCGGTCGCGAGATTCCTGTCTCCTCCGCCTCGGCCTCGACGAAGGACGGGCGCGTGCTCGTCTCGCTGACCAACGTCGACCTGGACGCACCGCTCGAGATTGCCCTCGACGTCCGCGGCGGGAGCATCGCCGCAGCGACCGGCCACCTCCTCACCGCCGACCGGCCCGATGCCCATAACCGCCCGGGCGCCGCCGACGAGGTGAGCCCGGTGACCCTGGACGGTATCGAGACCACCGCGACGGGCCTGCGCGTGACGCTCCCACCGCACTCGTTCGCGACCGTGACGCTGGAGCTCGCGTGATCGCCGCGCCTCTCCCGAGCCTCGAAAGTCCAAAAGTTGTCGCACTCGGCGCCAAGTGCGACAACTTTTGGACACTCGCGGGTGGTACCACTGTCGACGTGGAATGACGGCCGCCGTCGAGCGTGGCAACTCGACAGCCTGACCGGCACGTTCTTCACCTCGGTACAGATCGAGCGTCCTTCGCCGATCCTTATAGGTCCTGCTCGCCGCACATACTGACCCCCCTGACGGGGGAGGCTGGCACGGCCTCGTGCGCCCAATTTGTGGGTCGAGACTTCCACACTGGAAGAGCCCGGATTACTTCAGCGGATCGACCGATCCCTCCCGCACGACAAGAGGATTTTCCATGAACGACAAGATCGCAGAGTCCACGCAGACCGACTCCACTCCGACCGAACCCCTGCGCACCCTGCGCCGACGCACCATCCTCGCCGGTGCCGTATGGAGCGTCCCGGCCGTCGGCGTCGCACTCGCCACTCCAGCCGCCGCCGCAGCATCGGCGACGGCCACCGGAACAATCGTCTTCGACCCCAATCAGTACCGCGGTACGCGAGCCAACGACCGCGTCAAGTTCACTCCCCTGACCGGGCTCATTACGGTTTCCCGCGGGTCTCTGCCCACCAGGGTGTTCATCAACTTCTCCGACCCTAGCCCGGGACGCGTCGACCTCCGCCGCGACGCGGGCCGCTACACGACGGTCAATCAGGCGACCGGCCGCTTCCAGTTCACTGGCGTCTACAACGCCATCGTGGGCGGCGACAACCCGTTCGGATTCGCCTACGCGGGTGTCGAGGAGGCCGACTCGGGCGGCATCACCTTCGGCTACGCCACCGCCGAACTTATCGGCTGAGGAGCCAGCGCGCTCGTCGGGCTGTCGCGGTCGGCCGGCGACAGTGCCGGATTCTGACCACCGCCGAACCCCGAATCGAGCGGTCGTGAAGGGGCATCCCGCGCCGGGACGCCCCTTCACGTCGGCGAGGTGTTCGTTACCGAGGCTGAGAATGCGCAATCGCGCCTAAAGACACGGAATCAGGGCTCTGAACCTCGGTTGCGAACGCCGAGTCCCCGACCGTCAGCGGCCCGCCACGTAGTGACTCCGGATCTGCGTCGGCGTCAGGAGTGTCGAGTAGATCGTCGCGAAGCGGAGGCTGCCGGAGAAGTGCGCCGCGCCCACGTTGGGCCAGACGCCGCCGAGAACGTCATAGCCAATCGTCCAGGTGCCGACGAAGGCCTCGGACGTGCGGGGGTCGGTATTCGACGCGACGAGCACACCGTCGAGCCAGAGCGCGAGGCCCGACGTCGGAGACAGCGTCGAGACGACGTGATGCCAGTCGCCGTCATCGACGGCCTGCGGGCTCGTTATCGTCACGGCTTCGCCGTCATCAACACCGAATACCAGGTGACCGTCGGCGCCGATGGAGGTGTGCCGGGCGTACTGGTCTTCGGGCGCTGTCGCTCCAGTGCTGAAGCTGACGAGCGTGCCGCCGGCCACCGTGGTCGCAAACCAGATCTCCGTGCTGACGCTCGGCCCCATCATCGACCGCGGCGTGCTCAGGTACTGATCCGTGCCGTTCAGGATCCACGCGCCGCCGGGGTCGCGTGGGCAGGCCCGCGGCGTCGCGTCCGAGCTGACCATGGGGGACTGTGCCTCGCCGGTCGACCGATAGGTGCCGGGCTCAGCGCCCGAGGCGGTGTCCGGAGCGTCCGTCGCGCCGCTGGGCTGCGCGAGCGTGTACGAGAAGAGGGCACGCGCGTCGTCGTCCGCGGCGGCGGATTCACACGTGAAGAAGGCTGCGCTGCCCACCGTATTGTTCGGGTTCCGCATCGAGGCGGTGAAAGCGCCCGAGGTGGCCGGAACGGCGACCAGGACGCTCGCCAGCACGGCGACGGCGAGCGTCGCGCCGACGGGGACGCTGCGGTGGCGATGCCCGCTCACGCCTCCCTCTCCGTCTCGAGCGATTTCGCACCGGCCGGGCCGTCGACGCGCGCAATCACGAGCAGGCCGTCCACGGGCAGGCCACCAGCAGGCAGTCCGCCACCGGGCGACACGCCCGGAGTTCCGTCCGACCCTTCGTTCCACCGGTGCACTTCGGTGCACTCCGGCTCCGCGGGCAGCCCCACGACCAGCGTGTACAGCACCGGCAGCGCACAGACGAGCACGTAGACGACCCACCCCCAGAACGGCAGGTGCAGCGCGGAGGAGAGGGCGTACGTGTCTGCGTCACCTCCGCTGTCGTGCGTCGGAATCTGCATCCGTCCGACCTCTCCTGAGGTCAGGTCGACAGGATCGGCGCCCTCGGCGCTGACTTGGATCGGGAGGACCCCGGTCGAGACGAGCGTCGCAGTCGTCGTCATCCCGTCCACCGCTGCCTCGAGGACGACGATCCCCACCAGCGGTCGCAGCACGAAGACGGTGAAGGAGACGACGAGCGAGAGTCCGAGGATCCGAGTCGCGGCCCGCTGCGTGGAGGGGGTGAGGCCGCGGGTCGGCAGCCAGATGACGAGCGAGCCGACGAGCAGCATCGGCAGGGCCCGCAGGAACCAGCCGACGACCGGGAAGGTCGCGGTGACGACTCCGACGAGCTGGTCGGAACCCGTGGCCCACGGGTCGGCCGAGCGGTTGACATCGCCCCGAGTGCTGAGCGTGCCGTCGTCATTCACGGCGACGACCCGGTGAGTGTAGGTCGCGTCTGGCACCCCGGCGGGCTGAAAGCTCACGACGTCGCCGACCCGGACGTCTTCGATCGCGGTCGGCTCTGTGAGGACTAGTGAACCGACGGGCGCCGCGGCTCCCATCGAGGGCGTCTCGACGACGAACCAGCGGCCTCCCGAAAGGTGGAAGAGCAGCGCCGCGCTCGCCAGCGCGATCAGCAGAGCGGTCGCCCCCCAGCGGAGGACGGTGCCGAGGGGGACGCGATGGCGGCTGCGCGTCTCGTCCTGTAGCTCCTCCAGCCGGGGGGCGACGGTGATGAGGGTCATTGTCTCCAGCTGCTCCCGCGCGGTGCGAGTAGGGCCGTTCCGAGCGGAGAAGAGGATCAGCTCGTGAAGGTCCAGGTGAGCGGAACCGAGGCGGACAGACCCTGATAGGCGTTGGTCGCCGATTGATCGAGAGTCACGTCGATCGTGAACGGCGTGCTCGTGCCGGGGGCGACCGGCGTGGTGTTCAGTTTCTTGACGGCCGACCCGGCGAGGCTCGCGGCGGTACCGGCGAAGACGGTGGACGATCCGGACGAGATCGACACCTTCACCTTGTCGCAGAAGTCGGTCGCTGCGCCCGAGCCGACAGACGCAACGTTGGCGCTCTGCTCGCAGACCGCGCCAGGAGCCAACGTGAACGTGCGGGCGGCGGCGGTGCCGACATTCTTGAGGGTGACAGCGGTGGAGACCGTCTGCCCGGGAACCATCGTGGTCGATCCGCCGAACTCGTTGATCGTCGAGCAGGTAGCGGTATTGGTGCTGAGCGAGCCGCCGTCGGTGCTGACGCAGGTGACCGGGTTGGAACCGGTCGTCTTCTCCTCCATCACCAGCGAACCGGACGCGGCGGCATTGCCCGCGTTGGAGAGTCCCGCGACGAAGCCGGACAGCGTTCCAGACATCGAGACGGCGAGGAGAGCGGCTGCTGAGATGCTGGTGGCGAGAGGAAGGGCAGCGAAGCGGACGCGCTTACGCTTTGGGGAGACGTGGTTCGACATGGCTGGGCTCCTGATGGGACGTGACGGTGAACTGCTGCGCACTCCGGGTGGGCAGGAACTCGATTGATAGACAAGTTACTTGATAACAAAGCTACACGCCAGTCGTGGTTTTGCTGCCCGCTCCGAGGACGCACCGGCGGCCCGTACGATGACGGAACCGCTAACCCCGAGAAGGCCCGATGACCCCCGAGAAGCCCACCCGGCACGAAAGAGACGACGACGCGCCCGCTGTGCAGTTGCGGCACGCCCTCCGCCTGCTCGAGAACGCCCAGCAGCATCTACGCGCGAGCACGGCGACCGCCGTCGGCGTCGGCATCTCCGAACTCACCGCGCTCGAGGTCCTCGGCGAATCCCCCGACCTCACACCGAAGTGGCTCGGCCTCGAACTCTCGCTCTCCACTGGAGCCGTCACCGCCCTGCTCGACCGTCTCGCGACCGCCGGATACGTCGACCGCGTCGCCAATCCGCACGACCGCCGCAGCGTGCTCCTGCGCCTCACCGACTCCGGCACACTCCTGCTCGCACAGGTCGACGAACGCTACGACGAGGTGAGCGCCCAGGTTCTGGAGGCGTCGCCGAGCCTGGGCGGCGTCGCCGAGGATCTGGCTCGTGCGGCGGCGGTCATCATCGCGCACACCATCCACTGACTGCTTCGAAGGCGGCACCGCATCCAGGATGCGCTCACTCGCGGTAGGCGGCCGCAGCACAGTCGAAGCCGACGAGCAGTCGGTCGAGGTTCGAGAGCGTGAGAGCCATCGCAACCTGCCGGCTGGGCGACGCGATCCGCAGGTCCCCGCCGGCCTGGCGCGCGATCTTCAGCGCACTGACCAGGGCGCCGAGGCCCGACGAATCCATGACCCGCACCTCGCTCAGCTCGACGACGATACGCGGGCTGCCCGCGTCGACCGCGCGGCGAACGGCGGCACGCAGCTCCTGCGCGGAGGAGGCGGTGAGCCGATCCCCGACGTTTAAAATGGTGATGTCCGGCTCGATCGTCTCGGTCGTGATCGTCACTACGGCGTCCTTCTCGGAGAGGTCGGGAGGGCAAGGCAGGCGGGCGGATCATCCGCTCACCGCCACGTCACAGCGACGGCCGTGTCGTCGTGCGGCTGGGCGCTCGACCGTCCCCGCGTTCCCTTCACCCCGTCGCAACGCCGGTCCTGGCGCGTTACTGCGACGACCGTAGCGTCCGCGCCGAACGCCCGTGGCGAGAAGGGCCGGGCGTCCCCCTCTCGGGGTGGGCGCAGACGCGGGCGCGCTCTGGGACGCCGACGGCCAGACGACGGCAGTACAGCACGTCGGATCACGCGAAGCAGCACGTTGGATCACGGCAGCACGGCACAGACCACGGCAGTACAGTGCGGGAGTCGGTCACTCACCCAAGGAGCCTCCATGCCACCTCCCTCTCAGGCGACGAGCGCACAGTCCGTCTCCGATCGACTCGGCTCCTCCATCAAGGCCGCTGAACAGGTCCTCGTAGCCGCGAAGAGTCGTGCCCTGCGGCCTTTCGGATTGACGGTGCCGCAGTACGCCACACTCCTCGCCGTGCACCTCACACCGGATCAGTCCGCCGCCCAGCTCGCTCGGTCGGCGATGGTCGCTCCGCAGACGATGGCGACGATCATCGGCAATCTCGAGTCGAAGCGACTCATTCGCCGCGAAACGTCACCCCTGCACCGCCGCGTGCTCATCACTCGGATCACGGCAGCAGGAACGAGTCTCGTGACCGAGGCGGATGCGGCGGCGAAGGCCGTCGAGGAGGAACTCGCCGGCCAGTTCACTCCCTCCGAACAGGTACAACTGCGGCAGTTACTCCAGCGCGCGATCGACCATCTGCTCACGAAAGCGTGAGGTTGCGCCACGGCGGGTAACAGAGTCCTGCGCTCCAATCTGCTCCATCGAGGGCACGGCGCCCCTCGCAGAGGCGGCCACAGTCCTCTCGCGGATCGAGGCAGGCCAGACGACGGGCACGCGGGTGCTGCTCCACCCGGTCGGCTGACCTCCGAGATGCCGCGGAGTACCCGGAGTACCACTCGACCGCACTCGTCGCCAGACCTCCCGGCGGTAGCGGAGGCTCGGTAGCGTCGCCCTGGCCGGATCGACCACCGGAAACCACGACGAGAGGAACGGGCGATGACCAGCACCAGCGACATAATCAGGACGCACCCGGAGGAGCGGACCGGCGTCGATCCGGACATCCTCACCGCCTGCATCGACGTGTGTTTCGAGTGCGCGCAAGTCTGCACGGCGTGCGCCGACTCCTGCCTCAGCGAAGAATCGGTGGCTCACCTGGTGGCATGCATCCGCACCGACCTCGACTGCGCGGATGTCTGCGGAGTGACCGGGGCAGTGCTCTCGCGCCGCGGCGCCCCCGGCTCGGCCGCCGTTCGCGCGCTGGTCGAGGCGTGCCTGCTCGCGTGCCGCGCCTGTGCCCGACAGTGCGAGCAGCACGCGAGCATGCACGAGCACTGCCGGATCTGCGCTGTGACCTGCCGCCGCTGCGAGCAGGCGTGCGAAACCTTGCTCGCAGCACTCTGACCCGCGGGCCGTCGATGGACAGCACCTGACGCTCGGCCGTCACCCCGTCAGGAGCGGGCTTTCTGGCCGAGGTGTCCCACGGAGCCACGTCGCCGGCCCGTGACCAGGAAGCACGACGTCCGCGTGGTCGACCAAGCGGCGCACGAGCCGGATCGACCGCGCCAGTGCGCGGGAGTCTCCTGTCGGCTGAATCGCCCGCGCAGGCGCCGACCCGAGATACGCGTCGCCAGTGCACATCAGTTCGCTTCCCTCGCCGAATAAGAACACCTGCGAGCCAGCAGTATGACCAGGCGCAGCAACGGACTCCACGCGAAGCTCACCTGCTGTCACGCGCGAACTCATCGCGTCGCGCACAACGCTCGGCATCACCCGGGGGTATCCGCGAAGCACGCTTGGCGGGAAATCGGCAGGAAGACCAGCCTCCGGCTCCACCAGCATCTGCTGGTCCTTTTCGCCGACGAACACCGGCACCTCCATCAGGTCGGCGATCGGTTGCGCATCCCACGAGTGATCCATGTGACCGTGTGTCAGCAACACGGCGTGCACAGTTAGCCCCAAGCCGCGGCTCATCGCCGTACACCACTCTCGGCTGCCTTTGCCTGGATCCACGATCACCGCGTCGCGACTCTCCGACGCAAAGAGCACGTATGCGTTCGTGTCGAACCCCGCTCCGAAACTCTGTGATACGAATTCGGTACTCACCCAATCCTCGCCGAACTTCGATGAAACTCTTTGCGCCCGCCTTCACGCACCCATACGCCTGTCCCCACACTCTCGAGCATCGCCAGATCGGTCGGATGATCGCCGAAGGCAATGCACTCGGCCGGGTCTATTCGGCGTTCAGCACAGTACGCGAGGATGGCGTCCGACTTCGCCGGACCAATCATTGCTCGCGCTACGGAACCCGAGTACGTATCACCGACGAATGTCATCTCTGAACAGAGAACATGGTCAGCTCGAAGTTCCTTCGCTAGAGGATCAAGCACCACATCGAATGAACCCGAAACCAGCACGATCTCGAATCCTTTGGATCGAAGTTCGTCGATCTCCGCCACAACGGGCTCGATGTAAAATCCCTCACCCCGGGAGGCCGTCGTGAACCACTCCTGGCCCGCGAATCGCACCTGCCGACGAGACAGACCCTTCCACAGAGAGTAATACGACGCATTAACCAACTCTCTCGGCGCGTTGAGCGGCAGAGAACCAACGAACTCATCCCACACAGGAACGTCGCCCCGCATATCATGAAAGTAGTTCAGAAATTCGCGCATGCTTTTTACAGAAACGATGGTCTCATCGACGTCAAAGAACGCCGCCTTACGCTGCGACCAATTTGCTCGAACTTCACTCATGAGTGATTGATGATTCGATCGGCCAGCATCCCCAGCGTTTCGTCGGCAACGATCTCATCCAGCGATAGACGCACGCCGAAGAGTTGCTCAATCTCGAGAATGAGCTCCACGGCGAAAATAGAATCCACATCCAACTCCGCCAATGTCGAGGCTTCGCCCACTCGTTCACTAGGCAGATCGGAATAGGTTGAAATGATTCGTTTGAGAGCTAGTAGCACATCGGTCATTATTTGTACTTTCTTGTTTTTATGTGGATAATTGTGGCCAGGTCAGCGCGACGGCACCCCAGGTAGTTCCTCCACCATAGGCAGCGAGAACCATACGGTCACCCGCTCGCAATCGCTCCTCACGCTCAGCCTGCGCCAGGACGAGAGGTATAGAGGCAGCGGACGTATTTCCGACCTCAGCAATATTCGTCACCGCAACCGCTGAGTCGAGCCCAAGTTTCTTGGCCAACGCCGCAGTAATTCGAGCATTCGCCTGGTGCGGAACGAGAGCGTCAAGATCTCCCAAAGCCCAGCCTTGCGCAGACACCACGGCGCGCACCGCCTCTTCCATTCGAGTGACGGCATCCAAAAAGACGGCCGTTCCTTGCATGTGAAAGAACGGACTCGCAGGCACACCCGATAGTGCTGCTGCCGAACCGCCGCCGGGAATCCGAATCAGGTCCGCCTTGCCGCCGTCGCTTCCCAGGATGCTCTTCCCGACGACCCCCGGTTGCAACTCATGAGTCCGCTCGAGGACTACCGCCCCCGCTCCGTCTCCAAAGATTGCAGCTGTCGTGCGATCCGTAGGATCAAGAATCGTACTAAAAGTTTCCGCTCCAATGATAAGGACAGACGCAAACCTCCCTGTCTCGACGAGCGAGGAGCCGACGGAAAGCGCATACACAAAACCGCTACAGACCGCTGAAATGTCGAACGCGGGGACGCCCGTCATTCCCAGCCCTGTCGCTACAGCAGGAGCCGTGCCTGGGCACGGATAGTCTGGAGTCGTCGTCGCGAGAATGATCATGTCGACACGATCGCGATCAGCCTTGTGAAGCGCCGCCCGCCCAGCTCGCACGGCCAGGTCGCTTGTCGACTCCGTCCTACTGTGGCGACGTCGAGAAATACCAGTGCGCTGAACAATCCACTCATCAGACGTATCGAACGTCCGTGCTAGATCGTCGTTAGTCACGATATTCTCAGGAAGCGCTTGTCCGATTCCGGTCAGGAGTGCATACATGAATTATCTCTCGTCCTCCGAGTGGTGATACGCTCGACGTGGCCGTCGGGGCGAACAGTTAACAATCGAGGAAGCGCGCCGAGACGGCGACGAACTCCGAGTGATACATCGCCTCCGTACAGGACACTTCCGTACAGAACACTTGCGTCCTCCTGCGGCGGGTTCACAGACCGGCTGAACCGACCTCGCCAATCAACCACACCACCTCGTAGCGGATCCACGACGTATGGCGTCGGCGAACCGTCATCGGCCAGGGGGAACCGCGTCGGAAATCTTCGACCAGAAAGCGAGCCGCGTGCAGATGTCGGGTAGGACGTATCCAGTTGCCCGAATCCAGCAGCCATGCGGTCGGCGACGCACGGTATTCGAGAGCCGACCGAGTATAAGACTCGGAGAGACGTTCGCCGGACGCGCCGGTCAACAAGCCCGAGTTGCGTCAAGTAGGTGCTTCGCCGCGCGCTCTCCCGATAATCGTGCATTCGCTCTCGTTCGTAACTGTCCAGTAAGCCGTCCGGCGCCGATCCGGAGATCACTTCAGCGAGCTTCCATGCGAGATTCGCGGCATCCTGCAAGCCCGTGTTCATTCCTTGTCCGCCAGCGGGACTCACCGTGTGGGCCGCATCACCAGCAAGAAACACGCGTCGCTTCCGGAAGTGCTCGGCATGCCCACAACGCACGTCAAATACCGAAGAGTGAGCAAAATCGCGCAGATCGGTCCGGACGCCTGCCCTCGCACGAAGGAGACGAACGAAATCCTCTCTTCCCGGCGCGATCCGAGTCTCGGGAGGAACGCCCACAGCAATTCTGAACCGTGAGGCGCCGAAAGGGACGAGCGCGAGGGCGCCGTCGCGCCCGTAGTAGTAGGCAACATCAGCTTCGTTCAGGCTGGCGTCTATGGGGACATCCGTGATTGCGAATCGGATCGCGCCGCCAGACCTCATCAGACGTATGCCACTGCGATCCCGAATATGACTATGAGCGCCATCAGCGGCCACGACCCAGTCGGCGGTCATCTCTCTCACGACGTTTCCCTTGTGGAGACATCGGAGCGAGACACCGTGTACGTCCTGACTGACATCGACGACCTCGACCTGCCTGAGAACCTGCACGCCGACCTCGACGGCTCGACTCTCCAGAATCCGCTCAGTAATGGGTTGAGCAAGACCGATCCCGAATGGATATGACGTTGTATCGATCCGACCGAAATCGAACGCCGCAAAAGAGCGGCGGGAGGTGTTCAGAGTGATGCGCGATAATCGATGGCCTGCTTCCAGGATCGCACCCGCGACGCCCAGTCGATCAAGCAATTCGAGCTGCCGCGGCCAGATCGTGGTAGCTTTGCTCTGCACACCACCACCTTCTCGTCGGTCGAGCACCGTGACCTCCACACCACGCAATGCGAGATCGATCGATATCGCCAACCCCACCGGACCAGCCCCGACGACGACCACTTGCCGTCGCGCCGCCCTCACTGGACAGACTCCGCTGCGATAAGCGTCAGAGTAAACCCGGCGCCGACACTCAAAAAGAGCCTCACCGAATCGTTGTCATCGTCCTTTTCGGACTCCGAAAGGTTGGCGATCGTGTCGCCCGCTCCTAGGTGGCCGGTCTGAGCGGCCAGATGACGTATGGAGAGACCGAACTCTTCCTCTAGCACAGGACGATAAGCACTATCTATTGTGTCGGCCCCAACCCGCGGTACATAAACTTGCGAGACCGCCGGGTCGCCGACGGGCAGGTCGATCTGAGCGTGAATCTTCGGAATAAGCGACCGAAGAGCGGAAGCGAAATGTTGTGAGAGTGATTCCTTTCCATGACGAGCAAGGAACGCCCGCTTGTGTGGCCGAACGAGATGTGGCACAGGCTCGTCGCTCACCGAGCCGTACAACCCATCCGCCGGTCGGTGCATGCTTTCTAATTCTGACAGTGCAATTGTCTGCGACGCCAGAACCCGCATGAACGGACGTCGGCGTGCCGGACCACCAAAGAGGCCAGCTGTTGCACCATCCCCATATATGACGCCGTAGTCCCCGCCCCATCGATCGAAGGACGCGTCAGGAAAGCGGTCAGCGGTGCAGACAATGACCATTGCATCTGGAGCTGATGTTGCAAGATATCGCTGCGTAAGATCAAGAGCGGTGCCACTACCATTACACATAGCGGAAATACCGATAGGTATTGCATTCGTCGCGCCAATACTCTGTGCGATGTAGTGGGCCGGCGACCAAAAGCTCGCCCCCTGGAAGAAGGTTGACGCGTAGAAAATTGCCGAGACATCTTCCGGACGGACTCTCGCTCCGGTGAGGGCATCAGTGCACGCCCGAATAGCCATGTCCGGCGCACTCAGGTCGTGCTCAACCGGTACCTGAGAGACGCCACAGGCGCTCCGATTCTTGCTCGGAAGCACTCCCCTCGCCTCCGCATCTTCGGCGAGTTCTACCGACGTGGGTAGATACGTGGCCAGCGCCGCAATAGTCATCGGAGGGACTGTGCTCGCCACTAGCAGGCCTCCCCTTCTTCTCGCACCGCTATCCTGTATTCCGTGAGAATCTCCCCGTCAGAGTCGCGAACATCACCGTGAAAAAAACGGCGGTCTTCGTCGTTGCGAGAGAGCAGCGAACGCAGCCTGACCACCACGTCGGTCTCGATGAACCGGTGGAAGACGAGGGTCCCCGACAGCAGGCGCGGCGATACTCCTACTTGGAGCGCCGCAGCCTGGCGCGCAGCCTCGAGAATGACCATTCCCGGCACGTGGTCCTGTCCGTGCTCGAACATGCTCGGGTTGGAAAAGTGCGGCTCGACCACACACTCGAGGGTGTCGGCACCGGTGATCGTCGGGTCACTGATGACGATGTTCACGGGGTTGAGGCGTCCGACCGACCGCGCAAGGATCTGATTCACTGCAGTAGGTTCCACAGCGGGCTCGCTCACGCCCCCGCGGATCACAGAACTCTCTCTCAGGGCGGAATACACAGAAGGTGAGAGGAAGGTGGTATCGTAAGAAACTCGGCCAATGGTCATCCCGTTGTGGACGAGATCGACATCCATGCTCACGGCGAGGGGGATGCCACGTCGATGACGTTCGATAGACGGGCGCGACACCAAGGTGACGGTTCGTCTCTCTCCTAGCTGATCGGCACTTATTTCATTGATGTCAAAATCGAGCCGATTGAGCACAAATTTGTAATTGAGCGGCACGCTGAAGTATTCATGAGCGATGCAGGACGCGGTCTGGCGAACCATCTCGATCAGCACCAGCGGATCGGCACCTGATTCGCGGCCCAGATGGTCATTGAAATAGAGATTGCTTCGAGGAACCTGACCGGTTGAGATAAAGAGATCGCCCTGCTTGACGACCTGGCCGACGAGGAATATCTCACCGATGGTGTGTCGATGGGCGAATTGTGCGGAGACGCTACGATCGGAGGGATCTCTCCCAGACAGTGTTGTCTCTTGTGCCAGAGTCAATTCCGTGCTCCCGATGCCGGAGGAAGAGCGTTGAGTACTCCGCTCCACTGGTCCCCGAGATCGACCTCTTCTGCAAGAAGATTCTCCTCCAAATGCGCTTTGCGCTGGCTTCCGGGGATGATCGTTATGTGGTCTCCTTGAGCGAGTACCCACGCCAGAGCGACCTGTGCTGCTGTGTACCCAAGAGATTCTGCGCAGGCGCGAATGGTCTCGACGATGCCGGCGTTAGCATCCATTGAGCTTTTTTGGAATCGGGGGTGGTTCCTTCTCCAATCGTGGTTCGCCAGGTCTTCCGGCGACACGACTGCACCGGTCAAATAACCTCGTCCGAGCGGGGAGAAGGCGATAAACTCGATCCCCTTTTCCTTGCAGTAGGGAACCACTTCGTCCAGGGCTCCGCGACTCCACAGGGACAGTTCGGACTGAACCGAGGAGACTGGATGAATACGTGCGGCCCGCTCGATCTCATCGACGCCTACTTCCGAGAGGCCCAGCGAGAGGGCCTGCCCGTCCGCCGCCAGCCCAGCAAGCGCTTCCCAACTGTGTTCGAGTGAAACGTCCGGGTCGACTCTGTGAAGTTGATACAGGTCGATGTACGACGTGCGAAGCCGAGTGAGGCTGGAATGGAACGCGTCGACAAGATGCTTCGGCGAACCGTTCCGTCGCGTCTCACCTTTCTCAGTGACGACGAGACCACCTTTTGTGGCGATTCGCACCTGGTCTCGGTATGGGCTCAGCGCATCTCCAATCAAGGTCTCGTTCGTGAATGGGCCGTATTGGTCCGACGTATCGAAGAATGAGACGCCGAGGTTAACGGCTTCGCGTAAGAAATTTATCTTATGAGAACGCTGAAGAGTTCTGTCCTCATACGCCCAGCTCAGACCCATGCACCCCAATCCTATGCGGCGGCGCGGGAAGTCGTTCTGATCGATGTGTGACATGGCATGTCGTCCTTTCATCTTGAATAGCTACTCTTCTGTGCCGACAGCGACGGCGACGACGGTAGATGGCGTGAGGTCCCGCGCAAATGAGCGGTCGATTCGAGGGATGGTGGCCCGTTCTGTGGGCCATGCCGTCCACGTCGGGAAATCAGAAGATAGTCCGTGTCCGCGGGCCTTTGCAGCCGCTTCTTTCAGCGCCCAGATACTGAGAAGTGCGGTACCGCGCACGTGCGGAGGTAAAGCCTCGACGGCGGCAATTTCCCCTCTGCTACAGAAAACGCCACCGTGAGTCGCTGACTCCATCGGACGTTGTCGCTCTCGTTCGATGTCCACGCCGATCGGCTGACGCCCAAGTGCGAAGGCCCACATGCCCGGGGCGCGACTGAAGCTGACAGTGAGGGCGCTCGTACCCCTGACCACCGGTGCTCCCGTGGCCAGCCGCGCGAGGGAGAGCCGACCACTTGTGGCAACGGGCAGAAGCCCTGCCAAGGCTAAGGCCATCGAGCGCGGTTCGGCGTCTGCGCCGGACCTGCCCCACACGGCGACGAATCCCATCTCACGCCAGATCGCCCTCACTCCTCGGGTCGACAAGGAGTGCGCCGCGGACACCCATTGAGTGCGACGGCGATCGCGGAGACCTCCGGTCTTCACGCCTGCGACTTCCCGGTCCGAAGGAAGCCGATGAGCACGAGGACAGCGATCGCGATGCAGACGGCCGCGTTGAGAAGCATCGCGCCGCTGAGAGCGGTCCCCGAGGTCGCCGCCGAGCCCAGCCCCTCTGCCGAGGCGATGACGGTGACCGCCGCCGCAAGCACGGGTGTTCCCAGCGCGAGTGCGACCTGCTGACTGGTCGACGTCAAACCCGTCGCGAGTCCTTGCTCACCGTCGGGAAGACCCGAGGTGGCCGTGACGGTATAAGCGATGATGCTCGCGATATGACCCAGCGTGGCCACAGCCAGACCGAGGCAAATAATGAGGATCGACCCTGAATGATCGCCTGCGAGGGCAACGATGACCGTTCCCGCGCCCTGAACGACGAGTCCTCCGACCAAGACCCGAACCTGGCCGACGGCGCCGATCAATCGTGGTACGAAGAGCGCACCGACGACCGCGACGATGCCGATGATTGCGATAACAGCACCCGTTATCACGGGATCGAGGCCGAGAACGAGTTGCAGGAACAGTGTCGTCAGATAGGTGAACGACGACATCATCCCGAACGTTGTCAGCCCACCGAGGTTCCCCCACCGCACGTTCTTGCGCTTGAGAACGGCAAGAGGGACAAGGGGGTGAGAGCCGCGCAGCTCAATGAGCGCAAACAGGACAACGAGAATGAGCGCGGCAGCGAAGAGCATCAGAGCACCTGGATCACCGAACCCGCCGATCGCAGCACTGGACACCCCGAGCACGAAACAGGACAGGCTGAGAGTGATCGAGAGTGCTCCTGCAAAGTCGAGCCTCGTCTTGACCGCCGGACGCGATTCTGGGAAAAGGAACGGAGCGAACACGAGGACGAAAACAGCGACCGGCACATTGATCCAGAACGCGGCCCTCCACGAGAGGGACGAGGTGAGCGCACCACCGAGTAGCGCCCCGGTCGCGAAACCAGCAGAGAGGAGTGCGCCGTTGAGACCCAGAGCGCGGTCGCGCACGGGGCCTTCCTTGAAAGTCGTGGTGAGAAGAGCGAGGGCAGTCGGAGCCGCGGCGGCCGTCGCGAGACCCTGGAGGACACGAGCGACAATGAGGACCCATGCTTCTGTCGCAACCGCTCCAAGGACGGAACCGGCAGCAAGGAGCAGCATCGCCGCGAGGAGCACGCCTCTGCGTCCGGCGAGATCGCCGAGACGCCCGAAGAACAGGCCGAGGCCTGCGGCGGGCAGGGTAAATGCAGTAACGACCCACTGAAGATCGTTCAGCGGGATCCGAAGATCAACGCCGATGTCAGGAAGTGCGACGTTCAGTACCGAGAAGTCGACCGCAAGCATGAACGTCACGCCCATGAGGACGGTCAGCCGCCACCGGTCTCGAGGGGCCATCCGTGTATCTCTCGGGTCGGCTGTGCCGACAACAGGTTGCGAACCACTACTCATAAAAAATCTCCTCAAGGTGAGTGCGGGTCGTCACAGTACTCGGTCACCTGACAGGGCTCTGCTTATGGCAGAGTCCGTCCAAAAAGTGGCGCACGAGGGATGATCGACGGGGAGTGCGTCGCACCTGGGTCCGCATCAGCAGCGGGGCGACCGTTGATCTGGCCGCCATCGAGGAAGAGCAGTCGTTCACAGTCGGCGCCCATATCGCTGAGTATCGTTCGGGAGAAACAGGAGGTCATCATGAACGGTTCGTCCACCGGTGCGTTCGGCACCGCCAACCCCATTGAGAGCATCTGGCGCGCGATGGAGCAGGCCCGCTCCCGCCTGGAGAAGCGCGTCGGCTCCCGCGTCGGCCGCGGCGACGTGCGCGCGGCAGTGCTCGCGCTCCTCGCCGAGCAGCCGATGCACGGCTACCAGATCATCCGCGAGATCGAGGAGCGCAGCGGCGGCGACTGGAAGCCGAGCCCCGGCTCCGTGTATCCGACGCTGCAACTGCTGGCCGACGAGGGCCTGATCTCGGCCGACGAGCAGAACGGCCGCAAGACCTACTCGTTGACCGAAGCCGGCCGCGCGCAGGTCGCCGAGTCGGGTACCTCGGTGCCCTGGAACGACTCCGACCACGTCGACTTCGGGGCGCTGCCCAAGGCAGGCATCGAACTCGCCCAGGCCGCGGCGCAGGTCGGACGCTCGGGCTCCCCCGAACAGATCCGCAAGGCCGTGGCCGAACTCGAGGACGTGCGTCGCCGCCTCTACGCGATCCTCGCGCAGGACTGAGCCGGGTGACCTCGGTCAGCCCGGACGCTGCGGGCGGCCGGGCACGGGAGGACCGGCGGCGCTACCGCCGGATTCTCCGCTTCGCCGCATGGCATCTCGCGGTGACCTGGCTCTTCGACCTGCTCCTGCCGCGCATCGGCCTCTCCCGCATCGCCCTGCGTACGCGACCGGGCCGGATGAAACGGTTCGCCCGCAGCTTCCACGTGCTGGCGGTCGAGCTAGGCGGTCTGATGATCAAAGTCGGCCAGTTCATGTCGTCGCGCCTCGACGTCCTCCCGCCCGAGATCACCCGCGAACTCGAGGGACTGCAAGACGAGGTACCGCCCGTGCCGTTCCCGCGCATCCGCTCGCTGGCCGAAGCCGAACTCGGGATGCCGCTCGAGCGCGCCTACGCCGGCGTGGAGGAGTCACCGGTCGCCGCCGCCTCACTCGGCCAGGCGCACCGCGCGCTCCTTTCGCCAGCGGACGCCGCCGACACCGGGCACGCGACCGCGATCATCAAGGTCCAGCGACCCGGGATCGACGCGGTCGTCGAGGTCGATCTCGCCGCACTGCGCCGGGTTGGCGGCTGGCTCAGCCACGTGCGACTCGTCTCCGACCGCGTCGATGCGCCCGCGCTGGTCGAGGAATTCGCGGTGACGAGCCTCGAGGAAATCGACTACCTCCAGGAGGCGGCCAACTCCGTCCGCTTCGCCACCGTCTTCGCGGACGACGCCCGGGTCGCGGTTCCCGACGTGGTGTGGGAGCGCTCGACAGGCAAGGTCCTCACGCTCGAGGACGTCACGGCGATCAAGATCACCGACCACGATGCGCTGTGGGCGGCCGGCATCGACCCGCGCGACGTTGCTCCGGTCTTCGCCGCCGTGATGTTCGATCAGCTGTTCACGAACGGCTACTTCCACGCCGATCCACACCCCGGCAACGTGTTCGTCACTCCGACGCCCGGTGCCGAACTGCCGTGGCGGCTCACTTTCATCGACTTCGGGATGATGGGCGAGGTGCCGCCGAGCACGAGGGCGGGCCTGCGCCGGATGCTCATTGCCGCGGCCTCCCGCGATGGCAAGGGGCTCGTCGACGCGGCTCGTGCGGTCGGCGTCTTGCTCCCCTCCGCCGACTCTCGCGAGCTAGAACGGGCGATGACGCAGCTCTTCGCGCGGTTCGGCGGGATGGGCTTCGCGGAGCTGCGGGAGGTGGATCCGCGCGAGTTCCGCGACTTCGCCGTGCAGTTCGGCGACGTCGTGCGCTCGCTCCCGTTCCAGCTGCCCGAGAATTTCCTGCTCGTGATCCGCGCCATGTCGCTGACTTCGGGCGTGTGCAGCGCGCTCGACCCGGCCTTCAACCTCTGGGATTCGGTCGAGCCCTACGCGCAACAGCTGATCCAGGAGGAGCGAGGCTCCGTCGTCCAGGACGTCGGCCGACAGGCGGTCGACACGCTCGGCCTGCTCTGGCGCCTGCCGCGCAAGCTGGACGAGCTGACCGACCGGCTCGAGGACGGCACGCTCGCCGTTACGGTGCCGACAATCGAGCGCCGCCTGACACGGATTGAGGGCACGATCCGCCGCGTCGTCTCGGCCGTGCTCTTCGCGGGTCTGCTGGTCGCGGGAGCCGTCGTGCGGTCGGAAGACGGCGGGTTCGGCGCGCTGCTGATGGGCGTCTCGGTGCTGCCGCTGCTGCACGCGCTCCTGGCCCGCGGGCCGCGCGGCTGACGCGCACCAGGCGCGGCCCTGATCGGCGGCACCGGAGATATGGTGAGCGTCGCGAAATCGGCCGACGCTCCTGCAACAGCCACCCTGGTGTGCTCAGAGCATGTACTCGACGTTTGCTACCACCGCGTCCCTCGCCCGACGCCGCCGCACTCTCGCCGCCGTGATCGGCCTGGTGGTCGTGCTCCTCGTCGCCGTGATTGGAGCAGTGTCAGTCGCCGCGACGACGCAGCGGAACAATTCACCGCTGGCTGCGCTCGTCCCTGTCGGTGAGCCTGGCGTGGAGGACGGATTCGTCGACGACGCCGCACCGATCTCTCCGTTCGACGACGACCTTCCCGCGATCGCGCGACTCCGCCCTGCTCTCCGCACGGCGATGCAGGCCGCCGCGACCGACGCGCAGGCCGATGACGTCTCCTTCGTGGTCACGAGTGGCTGGCGCAGCGAGCGCTACCAACGGGCTTTGTTCGATGACGCCGTCCGCACCCAGGGCAGCGAGGAGGCGGCGAGCCGTCTGGTCGCATCCGTCACCACGTCTCAGCACGTTTCGGGCGACGCCATCGACATCGGCCACACCGACGCGGACAGCTGGCTGACGCAACACGGTGCCGACTACGGGCTCTGCCAGATCTACGCGAACGAGATCTGGCACTTCGAACTCGCCACGACACCCGGCGGCGACTGCCCGGCGCTGCTGCCAGACGCCAGCTGGGGCTGAGGGCGGGCCGCCGACGGCCTCAGCCCTGTAACAGGTCTCGGATCGAACGAGGCGCACGATGCCCGAGGAGGTCACTCTCCGCCGCTCCTCCGCCGACGATTGACGGCACTCATCAGCAGATAAAGAGCGGAGATGATCACACAGCATCCGGTCGCAACGCCGAGCGTCTCCCACAGAGAGAATCCCTTCGTGATGGACATGACAGTGATCGTCACCGCGGCGACAACAACACCCGCAGTCACCCCCTGCCTTATTTGCAGCGGCGGCTTCATGACGACACGCATTCCGGGTATCCGAGCTGCTGAAGGTGGATGCGCATCTCGTCGCCACACAAGCCATTACTTGCGATGTAAGCCGCTGCTGCTGCAAGGACCGCCGTGGCACTCGCGCAGAGAGGGACTCCCACGCCCGGAATCGCGCACAACCCCACAGCCAATCCCCCAGCGCCGCCCGATGCCACTACACCTTGGTCTACTCTATTCAAATCCAAGTAAGGTCCGGTCACGTCCCACCCTCCACTGAGAAAAGAAACTGCGCCAACTGGCGACGTGGTAGAGAACACAGGGACCACCGTGGTGATGGTGATCCCACCACCCAAATTGTAACTCGTAACAGTTTTCCCTCCTTCGGTATGCGTCTCTCGCGGAAGAGGAGAATCGGCGAGCGAGTCGACCACAGCATCACTCGTCGCCTGATCGAGTTGCGGGACAGCTTGGACAGACGTCGATGGCGCACGAGGAGACGACAACTCCGCCGCCATCGCCGACGGTGACATCGCGACGATGCCGAGCACGAGCGCAGCCGAACTCATGACGAACTCAGGCAAGGCTCCTACCGATATCCGTCTTTTCTTCATCTTCATCGTGCCTCGATTCCGTTATTGTGCTGCAAGCGCGCTTCGGTGAGATTCAATGACAGGCTCGCGTCCACTCCAATCGACGATAACTGTCGATCGAGTCGATGTGAGCACGCCAAAGGAAGCACTGTCACCAAGGCTATGGCGATGAGCGCCGCATATTCTTCGCATTCGCTCGTAGGATCCGCAGTTCGGTCAGTTCCGAAGCCGGCCGGAATCGCGACCAGCGGCGCGCACGCGGCAGGCGCGCGCGTGGGCGTACAACGGGAGACCAGACCCCAGGACAGGACCAGCCATGTGCCCGGCGTCACGCGGGTCAGCTGCCCGGGACCGGCCGATCGAAGGCCACCAACAGGTCACGGAGCGCGCGTGCATTCGGCAGACCGACCTGGCGAGCGATCCGCTCCCTGTCGGCCCTCGACACATGCGAGTAGGTTCGGAGGAGATCCTCCGCGGCGTCAGCCCTCCGCATCCTAATGTCCCGCGTGGGTGTGCTGCCGATAGCGGCGAATGCCATTTGCAGACGCCGCTCCGTGACAGATATTGCAGTCGCGAGAGTCGCGATCGAGAGTCCCCTGTCGTCCAGCTCGCACCGGATCATCCGCCGAGCATCGACGACGAGACGCCGATCAGACGGGCTGATCCGTGCGGGCAGATCGTGATCGGTGTCCTCGAGAAGATCGGCGGCGAGAGCCTCGACGGCGACGACGAACCGTCGGCTCATACGCCGGCCCGACTCGTCGAGACCAGCGAGGATCTCGTTGACGAGTACAGAGAGCAATCGAACGGCCCTGACAGTCCGGGGGACGAAAGAGGAATCGTTGAGCAGCTGGGGAGCTATTCGACCGCCTGATCCCTTCCCGAGCTCAATCTCGATGACCGCCACGGGAACGGTGCTCGCGGTCGAGATCAGGCTCGCCGACCGGTATAGCACGGCATCCCCCTTCTCCAAGATGTGGTTCTCGCCCCCGTTACTTTGTTCATGCCCGCTGGGAAGTGGTTCTGGTGGGTGGCCTGCTGGGCTCGGCATGATCGTGTGCCCCCTGTCGTTCGTATGATCT